>NZ_WSEM01000034.1:0-510646 GCF_009757995.1 Paenibacillus anseongensis | reverse complement strand
TTTTTTTTTTTTTTTTTTGTTCTTTGGCTGCAGTGAACAAAACATTACTGACTCAATCACTATAGAGTCGCCAAAGAGAGTTGAATTGAAACAGGGCCTAATTACTGTTGAAAATCATAACGATGGAATGGCGCGTCACAACTTAGAATACATCTCCAAAGACAAAGGGAAGATAGCTGTTGACCCGAATTATTATTTTAAGGAGAATGGATATAATCGCGGTGATATAATTTATTTATAAAACTCCTGTAATGGATACGAACTTACAGAGAAGTTCATAGAGGAGCACGCCTGATGGCTGCTCTTCTTTTTATTTGGCGCATTAATCTACAATACTTCGTTTTCAAAACGACAATGAATGCGATTATAAGGGATCTGATTTCAAGGATCTGATCTCCATTGGCACTATAGGGCTGATAACAGCGAACAATCTAACAAATATCATGGACTGAGATTGTATTCTAAACGCCATGGATGACGAATAAGCACTTCTCTAAAAATAAAAAGTTTACTTAATGAATCATTTGGAGATAATTTTAAAACAAACATGGAATAAGGAGGTGAGTTGTTTGTTTTTAAAACTTCCAGTCAGAAAAAAAATAATTTTCGATGAAAGTATAGATAGCTTTATCCGGCGGTTAGCGGATGCAAATCACATAGAAACTTCTAGTTTTTTTGCAATGATTGGAATCTCAAAAAACACATTTAAAGAGAGAATTAATAATAACTGTTTGCAAAGATTAAGTGAACTATCCGGTGTAGAAGTTGAGAAATTACGAAAACTTACCTTCTTAGATATATTCGAGGGGAATAATAAAGAGATAGATAATTTAGTGAAAATGAAAGGGGTTTACTTGTTAAAAGCTAAAATTTGTCCCAAATGTGTTCAAGAATACAAGTATATTCGCAAAGTATGGGCGATTGGATTATATACTGTTTGTCACATTCATAATATCTTAATGGTTGAAAAGTGCCCGAGCTGTAATGGCACATTATATTCTAACTTCGATTCAATGACTGAATGCAAATGTGGCTATAAATTAACTAAAGGTGATTCAAAAGAGATAGAATTTCGTAGCCTTGAAAAGTTCCTTTACAACAAGTTATTAGGATTTAATACAGAGATAGAATGCTTCAATAGTCTTAGTTTTAGTAATTGCTTATACATATTAATTGTATTTTCAACAATAGTTAATAAACTTTCTTTTTCTGGTACTGTAAAGTTTACTAGTGTAGAAAATAATGATATTGAAGTATTTCAAAAAGCAATGGACTTGTTTTTTAACTGGCCGCTTAATTTCATGAATTTTATAGACCTATATAATAAAACCAGTCTGGGTATAAATAGTCACCACTCGGGTGTAAATAAAGATTTTGGTTACTTATATTTAAGATTAGTTAGCAAATTAAAGTCAAAACAATTTAGTTTTATTCGATTTGAGTTTGACAACTACTTAATTAACAGATGGGAAGGAGGCTTAATACCGGCAAGCAACAAAGAGTTACGGTTAAATTCGAAATTTATTACAGGCGAAAAAGCAGCAGAGTTATTGAAAGTTAGTCATGTGACAATTGTTAGCTTAATTGAAAGACAACTACTTGTCGGAGCAGTTAATAAACGTGAAAGAAGAATGCAGGTACTCGTAGAAAAGAAAAGTGTAACAACATATCTTGCATCGATTCAAAATATGTTGTCAGCAAGTGAGGTTATTTGTTTATTAGGAATATGCAGAGATAGTATCCATAAGTTACAATCAAACGATATTATTCAAGGGGAAAAACATTTATTAAACAAGAAAGCATGGGCTTTTCAAAGAAATTCTGTTGAAGGGCTTTTAAATAACTTTGAAAAGAGAGTTCTTATGAAAGGAGAGAAACAGCCCACAGACCTTTATAATTTTTCAAGTGCATTAGATCAATTTGTTTCTACAAACTCCAGAACAATTGTTGACTTAATAAAGGCTGTGCTTGATTCGAAATTAGCAATTTATAAGATCGATGTATGTAAAGGAGATTTAAATAGTTATTATTTTAGTAAAAGGGAAACTATCGATTATTTAAACAGAACAAGAGAAGGTCTATTGAACAGGAAAGAGGTAGCAACTGCCTTAAAAACCGATGCAAATAATATTGGATATTGGATCAAATTGGGGTTTTTAGAAGGCAGTGCTGAACATTACAAAATAGTAGTTAGCACTGAGTCCATTAATAATTTTATTAGAAAATATATCGATTTGGGCGAAATTTCTAGATTGATGAAGCGTCAACCTCGTTGGGTACTGGAATATTTACAAGAAAGTGGTGTAGTTGCATTGTCAGGGAAGAAAATTGATGGGAGTGGTACTTATTTATTTAATAGGAATGAGATATTCGAGAGATTTAGAGATTTGATTGAGCCTATTCTTTCCACAGATATAACAGTTTGATTCTAATTATATCAAGACCCATCATTAGAATAAGTGATTATTATTTTAACAATGATGAAGCTTAGGTGGTTGGTAAAAATAGGATTCTTTGAATCCGTTTTTAAAAAGTATACTTTGAAAGATCCAAACCATTTAATTTTGCGTTTTTTTCCAACTGTGTTTGTAACCCTGTGTTAAGTAAAAAGCGGTCAAGTATATTTCGAATTTCTAGGCTTAACTGATAATTTTAAAAAAGTAGTCTTAATTTATAATCAGTAAGTATAACTTGCCTTAATTGAGGCGATAATTATTATTATACTAATTTTTTGGGGGATTATATAATGTTTACGGATCTTAAATTGGAATTTGAGAAGTTTCTTAATCATTCATTTGCCAATTTCATGTTTGTTGATGGGGTTAGTGGAATGGGGAAAACTTCGTTTGCTAAGGAAACCATAAATGAATTTAACAATTTACATAAAGGTGAAACTTCAGTTCTATTAACACAAGCGCCTTATATTGATAATGAAAGAGAGTTTATACGTTCATTATTAAGAGATGAATTTGTGTTTAATAAGAAAATGTCTAAAACCAATTTGAAAACAATTCTACTAACCAAATTATCAAATTGTAGGTACTTAGTAATAGATGATTCACAAAATCTATTAATTTCACGAAGGTTATTAATGAATCATTTTTGGCTCATGTCATGGCTTGTGAATGAGACAAATATCAAAGTTATGTATCTAGGTACTATTCCTTTTCAAGAATTTCTAGAAGAGTACGATACAATTTTTAGAAGAAGTGTTGTATATAATTTAAAGGCATCTTAGGAGCGCTATTGTACAGAAAAACACGAGCTGATCTTGGCATCGTGTTTTTTTGTGCTACAATTACATTTTTGCGACATTCTATCTTACAATAAGCATTATAAATGACAAATTATATTCAAAAAAGCGGCAGAACTTAATTACGAAAAGACCAATACAAGATATTAAAAAGCGACATTCCAAGTTACAATTCACATTTTTTTTGTGTGGTGTCATATTTATTGAGAAAATTTTCAAAATTTTTGATATTAGTTTTTCAAAGTTATTGAGAAATGTATAAATATGCATTAAATTGCATATAATTTGTTGTGATAACGATTATTTGGGAAATTCATTCTCTGGAGATAATTTAAATGAAGGAAAAAAGTCAGCTTCTAAATATTCCAATTCCATTTTATGACGAAAGTCTCAAAGGGCTGATTATAAGAGCATGTATGTTGAATAAGATCAAATTTCCTCTTATGTATAAATTCGCAAATCTCAGATCACAAAATGAACCTATAAATGTTAATGATATAAATGAGACTAGGCTAGAAAAGTTAGGAGAAATATTAAATATTAAAGCAGATTTGTTATCTTCTTTAACTTTTCATAATGCATTTAAAAAATGTGATATAAAAATAAAAAATTCGATTGTCTATATGGGTATGTTTAATGGTCAAACAAAAATTTGTCCTAAATGTTTAGATGAATGTGGGTATCATAGGAAACTCTGGGACTGTAAAATTTATTGTGTTTGTCCTTTTCATCGCTGCATGTTAGTTGAGAATTGTCAGAAATGCTATAGATCTATTTATACTCATCGTAGTAATATTCTTAAATGTGAATGTGGCTTTATGTACTCAGAAGCTTCGGTTAAAACTTGTGAGCACGAGGAGGTTATAGAGTTCTCAATGATGCTTCACAATAAATTATTTGATCAGAGTAGATTTATTATTTCGAAATTGTATTGCTTAGACCATAATCTTGAATTTGCTCAAGCTATATATTTAGTCATGCATTTTGTCAAAAGAATATCTCAAATTCTTTACAAAAGAAATATAAACTTTAGCTATAACTCTGATTTTAATAACTTACATCAAATTATTTTAAAAGTAATTTGTGTCTTTATTGATTTACCGAATAGTTTGCATGTACTTCTTGATGAAATATATCAACAACCGTTTAAAAAGAAATATCCATTACATACAAGCGATTTGCATTTTACAGTGATTAGAAATTTGTTAATGCCTGAATTTAAATTTATTTTAGATCCGTATCAACAGTATATTGATAAGGTAGCTTCAAAATTTGATTCTATGTAAATGAAAGTAATTAACAAGAATTTAGAAAGAACAATATTTGGTATTTTTAATGATATTAAGTTAACACACTTTTATAAATTGAAAAATATCTGGAATAACCATCTTCCTATAAAGGACGTATGGTTTTATTTGTACAATGCACTTTTAAGTAAGGCTTTGTAATTGTATCAGCGAAGTGATAGATATAATGCATTGAAATTGTAAAGAATAGTAAAATTAAAACTAAAAAGTAAGATGCAACCATCTTTGTATTAGTTAAAGAAAGGAAAAGGAAAGCATGGAAGTTAATCGATTACTAATTACTTCAAAACCATATTTTGATGAATCATTAGTCGGATTTTTAAGTCGACTTGCTTTGTTAAATAATTATTCAATCTCTTGGTTATACGGGGGATTGGGAGTAGACGTTCTAAATATGCGAAATGATTATCAACTAGGTAAAGCAGTAATTGATCAAACGAAATTAGCAAAGTAAATAGGAGGGAATGAACAATTAATAAAAGGCTTACCTTTGAATTTCGATAATATTAAAAAGAATGTAAAGCAAGCACTAGATAAATTTGCTTTAAGAATAGTTAGGAAACAGTTCTGTCCTTTATGTTTGTGCGAAAGGTTATATTATAGAAAGCATTGGGATATATCAATTTTCACAAGATGTCACATTCACAATTGTTACTTATTAAGTACTTGTACAAAATGCAACTCCAAAATCACGTTTAACAAGGTTATTTTGAATAATTGTGAATGTGGAAATAAATTATCAACGAGCTCGACGACTAATGTAGAAAATTCTGATCTGTCAAAATTATTGTTTCAGAAATTGTATCAAATGGAAACATCGAAAATTGAAAATGAGTGTTTAATTAAGTTGCAACAATTAGATATTGACTTAATTATTTTTTTGATTCTTTTTTTATCATTTAAAATTTCAAGTCAATTATATAACTTGAACTTTGCAGGTTTTCATTCTTCAATTGATTATATTTATAATGATCAAGTTATTAGTGAGGCAAGTAGTATCTTTTTAAATTGGCCCCATTCCTTCTACACTTTTTTAAATGAATTCAAGCAAAAACCTAAAAACAATCGACAAACAGGATAACAAAGGGACTTTGGGCGATTTCATTTACATATAGTAAATAAAATATCTTCTTTTCCCGAACTTAAGTTTTTTTCAGATGAGTATGAAAGATATATACAGAATATTTGGGATGGTGGAAACGGTCAAAAGGCGATAGATTCTAAAATACGTAGTAGGTTTATTAGTGCGAAAGAGGCGAGTAAATTTTTAGGAAGAAGACCTGAAAACTTTACAAATTTAATTCAAAATGGATTAGTAGAGGGGAAGATTGTGTATAGGCCAACAAAAAAATTAATATTAATTGATAAAAATTCTTTGAAAAAATATAAAAATCAACTTGATATAAAGAATGGAAAATATTAGAAAGAAAACGAATTTTTTAAAAAGCAAGGATACATTACTGTAACAGATGCTGCAGAAATATTAGAAACAACAAGAACAACCACAATAAAAATAACAAAAGAACACTCATTTCGACAAGGGAGGAGGATTTTTATATTAAAAAGTTTTATTGATAATCTCCAATGCTTAATTAAAAATAAAAGTAAAGATTATATCAATGAACCTAATCTTATTAACTTTTATCATGCACAAAGGCATTATGTTGAGATTACAAGTAAAGGATTGGTTGATTTTTTCAGTTTCTTATTTGAAACTAATATAAAAACATATATTAAGCATGAAAAAATAGGCCTTGAAAAATTATATTTAGATAAACAACAATTCTTTCAAAATCTTAAACGCTATGAGTAAAACTGGAAATAAGAAAATGATTATGAGTTTCATCAATTTCTTTTTGTTTGACCATCAAACCAATGAAACATTTGGTCTAATACTACAGATGAAGGATAATGTGGACTTCTGAACTTTCGGAATCCCTATTATTCTTTTTTTTCATTTAAAGAAAATAGTTGTTTTATTTAAAGCAAAAAGGTCAATACTTTTATCATAAATTATGAAACTAACAGAGGTGTAACCGTATGACTTACAAACCAGCACGTAATATTAATCCCAAAAGAAAAGGCTTCCGTGGGAAAGAACCATTTCTTAAAACTGGCGATATGATTCATTGGGAAAGTTTCCTTGAAAGAAACTTTATTAGATTAGCAGATTTCGATATTCAAGTTGAAGAAATTTTCTATCAGCCGGTCTGCATCCATTATTTATTAAATGGCAAGAAGCATAAGTATTTTCCGGATTTCAAATTAATTTTAAAAGATGGTCGTGTTTTCATTATTGAGGTAAAAGCTCTTCGGTTTAAGAACTCTCCATCAAATGTTATTAAGTATGAAGTTGGTCGGAAATATTGCGAAGCTCAAGGGTGGCATTACGAAGTATTCACAGAGGAAGAAATAAACCCAAGTCACTTGCAAATCAACCTTTCATTACTTCGTCATCTTGGTACTCAAGAAGTGACGGACATAATTATGGACCTTGTTTTGCAGCAATTGCAGTTAAAAACAGAAATGTACCTTTTTGAATTGAGGGAGTCTTGTGCTGAAATAGACGAAGAGAGCTTTTATAAGGCTGCCTATCAATTGATTTACCTACAAGAAATTTCAACAGATCTAGTTAATGTAAAGCTATCTGACGATTCAATTTTACGGTTTTCCAGTTGAGGAGGAGCGTAGTTCATGCTCATAGATTTCAAGTATGGTACACAATTTCGAATTGGAGCAGAAATATTTGAAGTGCTCCGACACAGAGATGATGATGTTGAATTGCTTAATATAACACAGGATACAAAGGAATTACTGCCTCTTAAAGAGATCTTGACTGCTTACAATGAGAAAAAGTTAATAATTCTACATGAAGGTAAAGATTCTGATGTAATTGAATACGGTACAAAAGATTATACGGATGCTCAAATCGATATAATGGAGAAACGGTATAAGGCGATTGAACCTATTATAGAACGAAAAATAAGGCCATCTCAGATAAAGGATTATGCTGAAAACTATCCAGAGGATTTAAAACCAAATGGCTCAATTTCTCCCGCGTCAATTTATAGATGGTTAGATTTATGGTATAAGCGTGAAAACAAATTCGATTTAATTCCTCAAACTAGAGGGCCAAAAGATCATCGAGTCTCTACAGAAGTAATGAATGAAGTGTCTCGCATTATTCTCAAATATGGACGCAAAGCGGAATACTTTACTATTAAAGACGAATATGATGTGCTGGATGCTGAAATAAAAAATATTAATTTGACCAGAGAAGTACATAAACAGCTAGAAATTATTTCAGAATCGACATATCGAAGGATACGGAAGGAAACAGTAGATACATATGAGCGCGATAAAGAACTCTTGGGGGCAAATCAAGCGGATTTGAAGCACAATGGTGTGCATTCAAATGTAAGAGCAACACGTCCACTTGAATGTATGGAATGTGACTGGACTCCAATTGACTGTTTAATCGTAGACTTTGAACTTGACGTGTTATTTCGTCCGGTCCTCATGTACGGAATAGATCAGGCAGTGGGAGAACCGATGGGATTAAATATCATCTTTAAAAAGGAGCCTAATGCTGGAGATTGGAAACAATTAATTTTACATTGTATCTTACCAAAAACTGGAATTAAAGAGCTCTACCCACGGGTTGAGAAGAATTGGACAGCTTATGGTGTCCCTCAATCCATACTTTTGGATAATGCAAAGGTGAACGACGCGAAAGAAGTAGAAGAGGTGTGTTCGGCTCTTCGTATCGGCCTTAGATATTGCGAAGTAGCATCCGGTCATCAAAAAGGTTCCGTTGAACAAGCACTAGGAAATCTAAATCACAAAGCATTTCAAGGATTAGTTGGCTCCCTTTTTTCAAATCCTTCAGAAAGAGGACAATATGATTCAGCAGCGAAAGCAGTGGTCGATATTAAAGCACTGTATCATATCGCACACATAGCAATTGTTGACATGGTCGCCAACAATTTTAATAGAGGGCAGAACATTCAAGGGGTTCCAGAGCATTTATGGGCTAAAGGTTTAAAAGAAATAAAGATCCATCCTCAATTACCTGCAAATCGTCAATATTTAGAATTACTCTTTTCTTCAAACAGTGATACACGCTCCGTCGGTCCTCGTGGAATATTACTCATGGGTCATCACTTTTTTAGCGATGAATTAAATGAACTAAGAAAGCGATTGGAACGTGAAGGTAGAAGCCGTGAAGTATTGATTCGCTTTGGCTCTGATTTAAGGGTTATTTTTGTAAAGGACGAATTCAATAAACGTTATATTGAAGCCTTTATCAAAAGTGCAGGCCTGGAACGGAAAAAGCTAGACAAGAATTACCTGATCCATGCAGAATTGCTGGAATATCTGACAAACAAGGATGGTAGTGCATATAACGACTACGATTCTTCGTTGCAAGGTAGGGCTAGACTAAACATTGAAGAAATTCAACAAGAATGCAAATTAGAATATCAAGGGATTCATAGAAGGAAAAGAAGGGAAGCGGCAGCAAATGAGACTGTAGCCAGTGCAATTAAAGGTGTACCTATCGAACAGCTACCTGGACTTGCAGAGTCTATGAATATCTCGATTCTAAATCCTGAGGAGAGTCGCGGAGGTATAAAACCATCCAAATCCGCTAATAATCAGGATGAATCTATTATTGCGCAACCTAAACCTGGTGCCTTGCATGTTGACAACATAGATCTAGATAAAATTGCAGACAGTTGGGGGAGTGGTCGAAAGGAGATAATTTAATTGGAGTTTGAACGATTAGAAGGAAAAATACCTGATTCGAAGGAATTGAAGAGACGTGTTGAGCATGTAAAACAGATTATTGTCCACCACCCAAAGTATGAATATCTACTTGAAGAATTGGAGACGATACTAGACTTGTCGGAAGGCTCAGTGAGTCCGGATGGCCTATTCATTTTTGGGCCAACCGGAGCCGGTAAAAGTACTGTGACCAAGGAATTTACGGCAAGATATCCTCATGAAATTAAAGAAACGGATGATCGAGAATACACGCATATACCAGTATTAAGGGTAGTTGTTCCTCCAAAAGCAACACCGAGAATGCTTGCATCGAAAGTGTTAGAAGATATGGGGGATCCCTTCAGCCATAAAGGATCTGAATCTGAGTTGACCAGTCGTATCCATCACTTTGTTAAGGTACTTGGGATTAAAGTAATTATTTTTGACGAGTTTCAGCATCTAATTGATGCAGATACCGAATATGTGTTAGCAACAGCATCAAACTGGATTAAAACATTTACTGAAGAAATTGGAATTGCTGTTATTCTCTGTGGAATGCCGGAATCTGTAAAAGTTTTTATTAGCAACCTCCAATTGGATCGTAGATTCTGTAACAAAGTTGCGTTAGAAGCTTTCGCATACGGTACCGTTGAGGAGATTCTAACTTTTAGGGTATTTCTTCAAAAAGTTGATAAATTGCTTCCTTTTGCTGAATTGGCAAATCTAGCCGATCCGCGATTGGCAGATAAACTGTACTTTATTTCAATGGGAATACCTTTTTATGTAATGAAGTTACTTGAGTATGCAACCTATATCACTGCTAAAGCGGGCGCTGATAAAATTACTGAATCCCATTTGGCGAAGGCGCTTATGAAAGTAAAACAAGTGGCTAGGCCATTTGTTGCAAATCCCTTTGCCGATCCTACTTTTGAATTAGAAGCAGCGCTTGCAGCAGAGAATGATGCCATGAACAAGTACAAAGAGAAACTGATGATTAAAAGGAAAAAGGGAAGAAAATCATTGAAAGCTCAAGGACCTTCGCTAAATGCATAAAAGGTTAATAAATCAAACGGCGGCCCCCCAGGCCGCCGTTTAATTTTTATCAAAAACTTCCATCAATATGTTCTTCGCTTTTTTCACTTCTTTAGGACTAATCGAAAGGAGAAGGTCAATGATTTGTTCTAGATCAGTTGATCTACCTTTTGTTTGGTTGTTTATCCTAGTATAAGAGAAGAGTTCAATTACCCCAACATTTAATGCATGTGCAATCTTTGTAAGATTAAGCACAGAAATATTAGTTTCCGCTCGTTCGACTCCCCCAATATAGGTGTAGTTCAAATTCGCCAATTCACCTAATTGCTCCTGCGACAATCCTCTTTCTTTTCGTAAGTCCCGTATCCGTTTACCAATTAATTTCAAAATTGATTCAGACATTAGCTACACCTCTAATTGAAGTGTAGTCAACTAGAATATAGATAAACACGAGAGAAAAATGGTATTTAATAATGAATACTATATATATGTATGACGAATCTATCATTTGGTAATAATATGAGTAATAGATTAATAGGAGGTGTACTAATGTGGAAAAATTAATTGATCTATTTCCACTTGAACAAGCACAGGTAACAGGGAAAGGAATTCAGTTTAAAGGTTTTATTTACTCATGCAGTATAGCAATTCGAGAACAGTGGTACGCAAAAGATTTAAGAGAAATTCCAATTTATTTTGATAACTACGACGATGATTACATTTTAGTATTACTGAAAGATGGAAGTTTAACAATCGCATACCGTATTTCAAATAGTGAAGTTGCGGATCAACAAAGTATTGAAAATTATCAAGCAATGATACGATCAATAAAAGAACAATTAAAATATCGTAAGAAAAGAAGTTGGAAAAAATGAAAAATGATAATTATGGAAAACTATTAATTCGCCCTTTTATTCAATGTAACGAAAGTTTATCAGGCTTTCTTTACCGAGTATCTTTAATGAATAATTATCGTTTTTCGTACCTAAGTAATTTTCTGCACTTATCAATTTACGAAGCTCAAAATAATGAATTCAATCAAGAGGCAATAGAGAAATTTAGTGACTTAGTATTAAGGAATAATGATTCGATTAGTGAAAAGAATGGGTATAATTTGAATAATTTCTTTGGATATGAACTGTACTCCAAAATTATCATGAAAAACAAAGTGAAATACTGTCCCTTGTGTATTAAGGAAAAATACTATCACCGTACAGTATGGTGTTTTACACCTATTCATTTATGTGTTTTTCATAACCTAATGCTTGTAGATCAATGCCCACAGTGCGAGCACTCGATTAGCATGGCAGATTTTATGAATCGAAGGTG
Source organism: Paenibacillus anseongensis (assembly GCF_009757995.1). Taxonomy (NCBI): domain Bacteria; kingdom Bacillati; phylum Bacillota; class Bacilli; order Caryophanales; family Paenibacillaceae; genus Paenibacillus; species Paenibacillus anseongensis. The sequence goes on along the minus strand of NZ_WSEM01000034.1, from coordinate 498,961 downwards.
TGAGATATGTTCGTTGAATTACGAGGATAGGGAGTCTGCTAATAACGACAACTTAATTCTTATGAAGTCTCAGCAGCAATTAATAAACTGTGTATGGGACAAAGAACGTTACGTTATACCGTATTGTAATTTTGGCCAGTATTTTAGACTAGCAAATAGTAGTTATCACTTACTTATTAATGGAAAAGATTATACCGCGATGACGACAGAAAAATTATCATTTTTTTATAATCGTTCCAAGGGTGGAAAAAGTGGATTAAAGCTAGCAAATGCATTAGCAAATGTTTATTGGATGTATTTAGATTTCCCGAGAAATTTTTATATTGTTTTGGGGGATTTCTTAAATCGTAACGAAGGAAAGCAACGGTATGAACGTCTGAAGAACTTTGAGATTATTTTCGATGATCAAGAATTTAATTGGGTTCAGAATGCCTATAATGCCTATTTTCTTAAACAAATTGACGAAGGATACGTACGGAAAGATTTCTCTGTGTTTAAAAAGAACCCAGGTTTACTAGCGGATAGATGTAAAATACGAAGAGAGGAAGTAAGGCAAGTAACAGGTATTGCCTATGAAAAACTTCATGAATTAAGTGATTATAGTGAGCTGCATATTGAAAAGAAATATTTACATGGACAACAGAGATATTTGGTCGAAAAAACGACACTTGATGATTTTTTGAAAAATAGACAGTCGCTGATATCAAAAAAAGAAGTCGGTTTGATTATTGGGTTTATCCCAGACACTGTTCAAAAAATAGCTAATGCCGGCTATTTAACACCAATAAGAGTTGCAAATTCTCCTAATGCCATGTTTCAGATTGATGAAGTAAATAAGCTGATGCAGGATTGTCTTGGAGAGTATACTGAGAACCTAGATCCCTCAATGGTTAGATTTCATAATGTGTTATCTAAGTATGCTAAATACGCTTTTACAATACTTGAGATTATTGCTTTTACATACTCTGGTCACTTAAATCCTTATCGTAACTCAGAGAGTCAGACGTTAGCCGACAATTATTATGACGAGGGGCAACTTAAGTCATGTCTGGATTTATTAAAAAGGAGAAGACAAGAAGAAAAAGGGCTTCACTTCAACGATGTGACAAAAATACTAAAGATTGGAGAAAAGAAGCTTTGGAGAATATTACGTGAACAGGACATTAAGGCGGATTTTACTTTAGTTATGAAAGACGGTAGGAAAAGGTACTATTTCAAAGAAGAGACGGTTTCGAGAATTAAAAGGTGTAAAAATCTGTTAGAAGGAATGAGTTAATTGGGCCTGGACGAATTAAAAAGATTTATTTTTGATGGTTCCTATATGGAACTTAAACAGGAAGAAGAAAGGTTGCGTTTATTAAAAAATTTAATCCGTGAAGAACAGGATAGTTTAGATCTAAAACGGATTGTTTGGGCAGAACTAGGTGTTGTTGGAGAGTTTCAAAACTCAATAGTCTATGAGTATGATCATGATGAATTAAACGCACTGCTTTATAATATAGGGATACTCCCAGTAATAACATGTATTAAAAGCAGCGATCTAACTGAGGAGGAATTAGGAAGAGTAGCACATGTCCCAGCTCATAGAAAAAGATACTTGCGGTTTACTCCAAGTAATCACTTTAAACAGTCTATGATCATCCCATTGTTCGATTTTAATGTTAACGAGTTAGATTTATTAGATAAAGTTGCAATGTGGAAAGAAAGCAATACTAAATTTGAACGATTAAATACAATATGGCAAATTGAGAAGTTAAGGGCTCTTGTTTCTCTAGAGTTAAAGACATCAAAGAAATTAACTTTTGAGTGTGGTACATTCTCATTTCTGGAAGGTTCGAAAAAATATAGAACAGATATGGTACTTGAACATTTTGATGTGAGGACAATAATTAGATGCGCAAGAGTTAACTTGGACAGGATGGATGAGATTAGATCGAGAGGCTTTCTGTCGAAGCATGAACTTGCTGGTATAAGACGAGTAGTTAATGTGCAAAGAAGATATATAATTATGACTATCAAAAAGGAGAAAATGAAAAAGGAATACTGGTGCTCTAAATTAAAACAACTATCACATCTTAGTCAAGGGGAAAATGCTGAGTGATGGAGGTGACAAAACAAATGAGTTGAATTGATTTTAAAGTTTTAAAGTTAAATGGTGTGTACTCATTCATTGAACACCTAGGAGCCTGTCACCAGTGCGCTGATTTCAGCGATTCTGGGTTAAGGGCTCCATTTGTGTTGTGGTTAATTCAATGTACCACGGAAAAATAAATTTGTAAAAATCATTTACAAATTGAATAGGGAGTGAGTGGGAAGGCTGTTCCGAGTGCAAGTCTTCAACACGATTTCGAGACTTAGTACATTCAAAATGTATGCCTTATAATAAGTTAATTATTGCATATAATTTCTACTTTGAGGAAAAATATGGATCTAAGAGGTGCCTGCGAGGAGGTTTTGAGAAATTTAGTTCTAGAAATTGGTTCGTAAGGAGGAGTCAATTATGGAGGGACAAAATCGCCAAATCACAATCATTCAAACTGCAATAATTCTAATTAGCGCAATTGTTGGGGTGGGTGTGCTAGCTCTTTCGCGTTTTGCTGTATGGGCTGCTGATTCAGGGGCGCCACTTGTAACGCTTTTTGGCTTCTTAGTTGGTCTACTAGGACTTTGGCTTACAACGAAACTAGGTATACGTTTTCCCACGCAATCTATAATTCAATATAGCGAAGGCTTAATAGGGAATTGGGTTGCTCGAATAATCAATTTGATGATAATTGTCCTTTTTTGCTTTCTAGCAGCTCTTGCTTCACGTGAGTTTGGGGAGGTCGTCGTTACTTCTGTCTTAGCGAAGACTCCGCTTGAGGTTACAGTTATCGTCATGCTGCTGCTAGCAGCTCTTTCGGCTCGCGCAGATATCACTACTTTTGCGTATTTCCATCATTTTTATTTCCCTATCATCATATTCCCTGCGTTATTGATTGTCGTGTTCTCGCTAAAAGATGCCCATCTGATCAACCTGTTACCACCATGGGGGAATGATCCTAAAAGTATCTTTAAAGGTGGGATTACGATGGCTGCCTTATTTCAAGGTTCTTTTGTCATAACAATAATAGTTCCAGCTATGAGGAGACCAGAAAAAGCTATGCTTGCAAGTTATATAGGAATTTCAATAGCTGGAGCGTTGTATCTCCTCATCGTAATTGCCACGGTTGGTGTCTTCGGGTCAGAAGAAATTAAAAAGCTTGTTTGGCCAACCTTGGAATTAGCTAAAACCACATCATTGCCTGCCAACATTTTGGAACGTCTAGATGGCGCTTTTCTAGCTGTATGGGTAACTGCTGTATTTACAACATTGCTTTCGTCTTACTATTTAGCTATTAATTTTATGAGTCAATTATTACGATTGCACGATCACAGGTTGTTTACATTTTTTCTCGTACCATTTATTTATGTTATTGCAATGTTTCCACAAAACTTGCTGCAGATGTATGCAATCATACAAATTATTGGTAAATGGGGGCTAGTCTTCACGATTGTGTATCCTTTGATTTTAATGATTGTAGCTGTTATACGTCAGAAAAAAAATATATAGGTGGCAGGCGAAATGAGATTACATTAAGTTTTAACTTGAAGGTATTTACAGTTATAATTTTTACATATTAAATTTACTTGAGGAGTATGTTGATGGATGATCAAAAGAGTAAAATGAAAGTATCGGAATTTAAGTTAACCTCTCCTAGGATTATAATAATTGGTTTTGCATTAATAATATTAATCGGTGCTGTTCTTCTTTACTTCCCTGTTTCAGCTGCGAATGGACAGCGTGTTAGTTTTTTAAACGCACTATTTACTTCCACATCAGCAGTTTGTGTAACGGGGTTAATTGTTGTTGATACACCTAATGCATTTTCAACATTTGGCGAGGTCGTCATCATGATTTTGATTCAAATTGGTGGTTTAGGATTCATGACCTTTGGCGTGTTAATGGCTATTATTATGGGGAAAAAAATTGGTTTAAAAGAGAGACTACTGATACAGCAATCAACAAATTCGTCATCGCCTCAAGGGGTCGTTAGACTCATATTGGGTATTTTTATGATCGCTTTGATAATAGAATCCTTAGGGGCATTAATACTGACTCTTCGCTGGTCGAATGACCTTGGGGCTGCACGTGCCATCTATTATGGCATTTTCCATTCCATCTCAGCTTTCAATAATGCAGGCTTTGCCTTGTGGTCCGATAGTCTAAGCAGGTATGTCGGAGATCCGACGGTGAACATCACGATCGCTTTGTTGTTTATATTGGGTGGCATCGGTTTTACAGTTGTTTTAGATGTGTATGACAAAAAAAGCTGGAGCAAACTTTCTCTTAATACAAAGGTTGTTTTGACGACTACGGTTATATTAATTGTATTAGGGGTACTAGTTATATTCTTTATCGAAATAGCTAATCCCAAAACATTTGGAAGTCTTAGCTTATCTGAGAAGTTATGGGCAAGCTTCTTTCAAGGAGTAGTACCTCGAACAGCAGGGTTTAACACAATTGATATTGCCTCAATGATGGCGGCTTCACAGTTCTTTATGATTTTTTTAATGTTCGTAGGAGCTTCTTCTGGTTCTACAGGTGGTGGAATTAAAACGAGTACCTTTGCAATATTAGTGTTAGCGGTGTTGACAATTGTTCGTGGGAGGGAAGAACTTCAGCTTTTTCAGAGAAGAATAGTTCAAGATTTGGTCCTTCGCGCGTTGGCAGTCATCATCATATCCCTATTTGTGGTGCTTAGCTCCGCATTTTTGCTTACTTTAACCGAACATAAATTACAGAAGGATTTTTTAGAAATATTGTTTGAGGTTACCTCTGCTTTTGGCACAGTAGGTATGTCAATGGGGCTGACCTATGAACTTTCTCCAATTGGGAAAATCATCATCATGATTACAATGTTCATTGGTCGATTAGGTCCATTAACTCTTGCATTTTCCTTTTCACAATCCATAAAAAAGCAGCCTTATCGATATGTTGAAGAAAAATTAATGATTGGGTGAAGCAAATCGGTTTTCATTTTTTGATATAACAAGTAAACTAACACTCCTTACTTTTTACATTAGATTTTATAGTAATGAAAATTTTCGTGTGATGTTTGACGAATACAACATTGTTGTGTAATATAAAACTACGCTTAATTTCCGGATTGATAAATTCTGGAAAGCGGGGGAACCAATTTTCTGGGGCGAATCTTCATGTAGGGAACCATCTTTCCCGAGCCCGGCAGCTAACCTCGTCAGCAGTGGATGGGTCAGTTTTTTATTATGCAAATAATTGCATTTTTGACCCGTAGAACGGGTCTTTTTGTTTAATTAGGCCTGTTCATAACGGAGTAGATCGTATTTTTTTTACGATCTACTCCGTCATGCGGGTCTATTTTATTTGTCTTATTACACCCATCCATGACCATCTAGACAAAGGAGGATATCGTTTAGAATAATTAAGCATCCAAAAAAACGAATATTTGCTTTTCGAGGAGGATCATCTATGGCACAGCCGAAATATATTACCGATATTGATAAAATCACGGAGATTCCAGAACAGGAACGAAGTAAACTGAAAGCAATTACGGAAAAATTCGTATTTCGTGTGAATGATTATTACTTGAATTTGATTGATTGGTCTGACCCGAACGATCCGATAAAAAAGCTAATCATCCCTAATGAAGGTGAATTATCGGAGTATGGACGTTGGGACGCTTCTGATGAAGACACAAACTATGTTGTCCCTGGTTGTCAACATAAATATAAAACAACGGCCTTATTACTAGTTTCTGAAGTGTGCGGTGCCTATTGCCGATATTGCTTCCGCAAAAGGCTGTTTCGAAATGACGTGAAAGAAGCAGTTACAAACGTTGATCCCGGATTGGCATATATTGAGAGCCATCCTGAAATTAATAATGTATTGTTGACTGGCGGAGATAGTTTAATTCTAGCAACATCGAAACTCAGGAAAATAATTGAACAATTACGTAAAATTGACCATGTAGAAATTATTCGGTTAGGTTCTAAAATTCCTGTTTTTAATCCAATGAGGATTTATGAAGACGAAGCTTTACTTGAACTTATAAGAACATATTCTACAGTCGATAAGCGTATTTATGTGATGGCACATATTAATCACCCAAGAGAAATTACTAAAGAGGCAAAAAGAGCTTTTGAAGCTTTACATAATGCAGGCGCAATCGTTGTCAATCAGACCCCTGTGCTTAAAGGAATTAACGATGATCCTCTGGTCCTAGCTGAATTACTTGATAAGTTATCATGGGCAGGAGTAACGCCGTATTATTTTTTTATAAATCGTCCTGTTGCCGGTAATAGAGAGTTTGTATTACCTTTAGAAAGAGTATACCGGCTAGTTGAAAGTGCGAAGTCTTTAACATCCGGTCTTGGGAAAAGAGTGAGACTATCCATGAGTCACACATCTGGTAAAATTGAAATACTAGCAATTGAAGATGGCCAGGCATATTTAAAATATCATCAGTCACGCGATCAGCAATATGGAAAATTTATGATATTAGATTGCCCTGATGACGCTGCTTGGTTCGATGATCTACCTGGAAGTAAAGAACTTTGGAACAGACCAAAGAAAATAGCAACCAGTGTGATCTCTGCAAATGATCTTCCAGACTTGCCTTTACATTAAGCCAAAAGAATAAAGAAGATCATCTTGGAGGAGTCTGTCAATTTAGGGGCTCCTCTTGTTTATTAGACGTACAAATTAAGTGATATAGATTTTTTTGGGGGGGAAGTTATGCTAACCACATACGCTATGTTAGAAGAAATTCAAAAAAGAATCGATTACTTAAAATTAAAAGAAATCGAATATAAGAAAGCAAATAATGTAAGCGGTCGGCTAAATGCCAAGACAAGACGGCAAGAATTACAGAGGCTAGAGGAAACTATTTGTGAAAAATATGCTGTAGAAAAAAAGGCTGATGGGATTGAAACATTATGATTATGAAAACAACAGAAGGAAAGGTCATCGAAATTTTGTTCAAAGATGAAGATGGTTTTTGTATATGTGATGATGGGTGGAAGCGGCCATTAAATGAATTAAAAGAACCGACGATAAGAGATGTACATACAAAACGTAAGCTTAAAACTCAACCGAAAAATTGTAGTGGAGATAAGGAAACATAAATTTACACATAATAACAGCAAGGCTCATCATAGGAGGTTTCAATGATCCACTACTGGCTTGTACTGCTCGGAATCGCAGTTGCGATCGCTTATGTAGCAGATAAAATAAAACAACCTTATCCAACCTTACTTGTTGTTGCGGGGCTTTTGCTTGGTATTTTCCCCATTCAGGTTCTTAATGAATTTAAAACCTATGTGACTTCGGATCATGTCTTTCAAACAGCTGTGATTTTAATTTTCCTGTCAGCGTTAATTGGAGATGCTGCACTAAAGCTTCCTTTTGGAGAAATCAAGGAAAACAAACGTCCGATATTATTACTGGCGTTATTAGGAACGTTTATAACATTTATTCTGGTAGCCGGGCTTTCATATTTCTTATTGGACCTGGACTTACAAAAGTCGCTTGTCTTTGGTGCATTGATGGCAGCCACAGACCCGGTCTCCGTATTAACGATCTTTAAGTCAATGGGTTTGAACAAGAAGTTGTCCATTATCGTTGAAGGAGAGAGTTTGGCGAATGACGGAGTAGCTGTTGTCCTTTTTAAAATAGCCTTGGTAACAACGGTACTAAGCATGTCTGGTGTATTACATGGATCATTGGAGTTTGTTAAAGTAGTTCTAGGAGGCATAGTCATTGGCGTTGTAACAGGCTACATGGCCTCAAAAATAACCTCAAGCATTGACAATTACCTGGTGGAGATCGGGCTTTCAATTGTCCTGTTCTATGGAGCATTTGAGTTGGCTGAAATGTTCCATTTCTCCGGTGTCATTTCGGTTGTTTTTGCAGGACTCTTGTTAGGAACTTACGGTAAAAATATCGGCATGTCCGATTTAACACATGATAAAATGGACTCCTTTTGGGAAACAATCGCTTTTATTGCGAACGCATTGATCTTTCTCATGGTTGGTCTTGAAATTTCAAATATTGATTTCTCTGAAAAGTGGATTCAAATCGGTGGAAGCATTCTCATTGTTCTGACGGCAAGATTTATTGCTGTCTATATTGCCCTTATCTTTGATAAAGAAATACCTGCCATCTGGAAGCCGATTATTGCATGGGGCGGATTAAAAGGATCACTGTCTATTGCGTTAATCTTGAGCATTTCTCCGGGTTTTGATGGCCGTGACATAATATTGGCTATGACGTTTAGTAATGTAGTTTTTTCACTGCTAGTTCAAGGAACAACAATAAGTCCTCTTGTAAAAAGACTTAAAGTTAAGTAAACCACTAAATGGACATAGACCACTTTGAGAAGAAATGATCTCGAAGTGGTTTTTTATTTGTGCATCAAATTCCCTCTGTAGGTAAAAATTATATCTGACTCTCGAAAAGAAAGGTATGAGAATATGGTTCTATCTATTTCAATAGGTATTATTTTAATTTTTGTATTGTGTGGAGCATTTGCTCCTGTTCAGTTTGCTGCGACAGCAACTTCGCTTTTTGACTCGTCAATAAGAAATTTTGGATGGTTTTTTTTGATCTCGACTTTTGGCTGCTTGGTTTTCGCTTTTTATTTGGCTTTTAGTAAGTATGGACGAATTAAGCTAGGGAAAGACGAAGATGAACCCGAATATTCAACCATATCTTGGTTTGCCATGCTTTTTAGTGCTGGGATGGGGATTGGCCTTGTTTTCTGGGGAGTAGCTGAGCCGTTATCACACTATCTTTCACCGCCTGAAGGAGCGACTGGAGGTTCTACAGAGGCTGCACGCTTGGCAATGCGGTATTCCTTCTTTCACTGGGGGGTTCATCCATGGGCTATTTATACAATAATCTCGCTTACTTTAGCTTATTTCCAATTCCGGCATGATAAAAAAGGGCTTATAAGTGCTGTCTTCTCGCCTTTAATTGGAAAACTATCCGAGGGAGGAATTGGAGCAGTTATTGACATCCTTGCTATTATTGCAACTGCATTCGGAGTAGCCACTTCGCTAGGACTGGGAGCACTTCAAATTAACGGTGGCTTAAATCACATGTTTGGTATTTCAATTCAACCTGTGGTTCAAGTAGTCATTATTGGCATTGTAACTGTCTTATTTTTAATCTCTGCAACTACTGGATTAGATAAGGGAATCCGAATATTAAGCAATGCAAATCTGCTCATTGCTGTCTTATTAATGGCATTCGTATTCCTAGTTGGTCCAACTTCGTTTATTTTAGATCTATTTACATCGACATTAGGTGGTTATCTGCAGAATCTTGTGTATATGAGCTTGAGAATGACTCCTTTTACACAAGGAACCTGGGTTGGTGTTTGGACTTTATTTTATTGGGCATGGTGGATCGCTTGGGGCCCTTTTGTTGGCACCTTCATCGCCCGAGTATCCAAAGGCAGAACGATTAAAGAATTTGTTTTAGGTGTACTCTTAGTGCCTAGCCTGTTTAGCTTCATGTGGTTTTCCGTATTCGGTGGAACAGGGCTTCACTTGGAATTATTTGATCAGTTTCCGATAGCTGCCGCGGCTAAACAAGATGTTACATCTGCTTTGTTCTTAACGTTACAGCAGCTGCCCATAGGTCATATCATAGCGCTTATAGCTACTATTCTGATTATCACTTTTTTCATTACATCTGCCGACTCTGCTACATTCGTTCTCGGAATGCTTTCTACGAAAGGAGATCCTAATCCGTCGAACAAAGTCAAGATTGTATGGGGGGGGCTGCAATCGTCCATGGCGATTGTATTGTTAATTAGTGGAGGCCTAAGTGGCTTACAGACGGCTTCTATCATCGCTGCGCTCCCATTCGCCATCATTATCATAGGCATGTGTGTATCCTTAATGATCGCACTCAGGCAAGATGAGAAATCATTAAGAAGCAGAGACGATAGGCGCATGAAGAAATTGGATGAACTTTTGAGCATACAGAGTGAAACTTAATTAGTTTGATCCTGAGGAGAATCTTTAGGTATCAAGTTGAAAATATCACCTTTTTCAAAGTGGGTAAAGGATAACGTCAGTATACAAAAAATGAAGTACAAGAAGAGCCGGTAATCAACTGGCTACTCTTGTACTTCGCTTTTCCTAATGAATATTATTTTTTGATTCAGTAAAGAGAGTATCTGTTTCTTGACTCTGTATGTTTTGGACAGATAAATTAGGAAAATTAATCAACATAAATTTTTCGAAGTCACCCATGGTTATAGGTCTAGCATGTGGCATTAACTCATACCCTAGCTCTCCATTGGCTTCAATAGTTCCTGACTTGACATCATCAATACGGCTGATTCCTGCCATACGTAAGCGTTTCTCTAAATCTTCGGTACTTAGACGAATACTTTTCATATTTTTAATGTTTAATACACCGTCAGATATGACGAAGATAGGCTTTCCTTTTAAAAGGTGTTCGGCAACTTTCCATTTGAGCGTTATCCATTCCATAAACACTAAAAAGACAATGAAGATACTTGTACCTAAAATGGAATTAGCCAATCCTTTGTCGCCAACTTCTGAACCAAGGATAGAACCAATGGATAATAAGATGGCGAGCTGAGGAGTAGTCATTTGAGATATGGATTTTCGACCAGCAATTCTTAATAGTAAGGTTCCAACAAAAGCCAAAGCGATTGAATTCCAAACAATCGTCCACATTGAGTTTTCCTCCGTGAATATTTTACCATAGTGTTTTCAATTTCAAGAATTCTATCCTAGTAATTACTAACTCAGGTAACCATTTCACGAAATGCTTCGATTTGCTCGGCATTTCCGCTAATTAATAAACGGTCTCCAAGACGAATTTCTGTGTTACCGTGGGGGATCAGATACGATTGTCCTCGGTAAATTCGTAAAATTAATATGTTTTCTAATCGAGGTAGTTGGCGTAGGAGAGTTGTCCGATAGGGAAGATGATGGATTTGCACTTCGAAAATAGTACCTTCTTCTTCTGTTATTAGCTTCAGTGCGCCGGGGCTGTCAATTAATGCTCGAAGCACAGTACGAGCCGCGAATAAAGTGGAAAACACCTCGAGCCCTGTACCTGCCATATCAGCCTGAGCTTCTGGCGCTTCAATGCGAACCAGGAGCCTTTTATCAGGCTCTTCTGTCTTCATTTTATTTGCCAGTTGTATGTTAAAGGCATCATCCATTGTTGCAATGACAACAATATCTGCATCAAATGCGCCATGTTGTTTCAAAGTCGTTTCATTCAGAATAGGAATATGATGAATATAAGCGGGATCCCTATGTTCAAGTTGGGTATCGCTGTTAGTTAAATCGCTTGCTGTGAAGACCTGAATACGATACACATCTTCAGCTATAAAGTCTTGTGCAACGGGCATGGAGATATGATTTAAACCTATAATGGAAATCATTTTTTTACGTATATATGGTTTAGGTGCGAGTTTGTTGAAAAGGACGGGAAACAGTAGACAAGTAAGGATAGCTACCAGTATCAATGCGCTATGAAGGGATTCTCCGATGACATGCAGGTCCAAGGCAAGTGTTGCTGCAGCTATAACTAAGCTAAGTGTAGAAGAAAGCAGGATCCCGGAACTAAGAACTTCCTGCCAACTGAACCATTTTTTTAATAACAACATGGGAATTATTTTAGCAAGAAACATCACAATCATAAGAAGTGGAATGGTCAATAGAATTTTTAAATCTGCAAATAAGTATTTTAAATCGAGCTTAGCACCTACCATGACAAAAAAAATGGGGATTAAAAATCCGTATCCGAACGACTCCAGTTGATGAATAAATTCTTTCTTTGGCTGTAACAAAGAGACAATGATTCCGGCGAGGAATGCACCTAAAATGCTTTCAACACCCAAACTCTCAGATAAAAATACAATGACGAGAATTAAAGTAAAAATGGCTCTTGTACCGAATTGTATGGAGCTTTCGCCCAGAATTTTGAAAACTTTCCCTGTTGCAAAGCGTTTTACTATAACATAGATGAAGAGAACCAATAAGAAAAACAACAAAAGCAGGAGCAGCTTGGACATATTTCTGGATAGGAAACTGACATAAAACGCCAAGAGGATCATGGTGAATAAATCCGCAAGTACAGCAACCAACAGGAGGATTTGCCCAAGACTTGTACTTAGCAGCTTTCGCTCTTTCAAGACGGGAACGACTACGCCTAGCGAGATAGTGCCAATAATTAAAGTCATTAGAAATGCACGTTCGACCAAGCCAAAAGTGATTAATACCAATGACAAAATTCCTGCTAGCATGAAGATGCCAATAAAAACGAAGATGGCTACGGATAAAGGGTGAAAGGAGCCGCTATTCATCTTATCCTTTTTAACAAATGTATTAAAATCGATTTCTACACCGCTCAGAAACATTAGATAAATAAAACCTAACAGCGAAAGGAGTTCTACCCAAGGATCATGGCCTACCAGATTGAAACCGCTTTTTCCGATAAGAAGTCCTGCTGCTATTTCAGCTACAACGACCGGGACAACTCTTAAGCGAAGCTGATAGAGCAAAATTGGAACTAAGAAAGAGATTGTAACTACAAGAATCAAACTTCCTAAAGAGCCGCTACCATGTTCCATAAAAGGTTATCCTCCTGCATGTTTCACCGTATACTTTTAATGTTAACAGTTTGTAAAAGCCAATTACCAGAAATTTCTGTCTCAAGTGATTATTTTCTATAGATCTGCATTTATTTATTACAATTAGAAGCGGACGATATTGTCAGTTGTCGATAGGTCTCCTTGTCACATATAACAAACAATCTTGCAGTTACAGGAATTTTCTCATGAAGCCTTTTGTTAATTGAGAGATTTCCTCCATCTGATATTAATGTGGCACCTTTACTCAACAGATCTTGAAAGGCATCATGAAATGTCAACCAATGAACATCTGTGGGTATTTCGTAAAGATCTTGTCCGTACGTACGCGTCAATAGCTGTGTTAAGATTTTTGAACTTCCAGGGTTGAAGGCAGCACGTACAGCTAGTTGGGAAATCGTTTCACTTCCGAAAATAAATTCGTCAATCTGCATATGTTGAAAATTCATGAGATTCTCTTTGTCTCTAATCTCAACGATGGTATAGACATGATTGTAATTTCTTTCGATTGTTGACGCTACCAGCAATGTTTTTCCATCAATAAAAGACGGGTCTCGTATCGTTTTATCGTATCGGGTGATCTCATCGGCGAAGATGAATACGGCTCTAGCTTTCGATACATTAGCCATTTCTAATGTTGTTAATTGTTGAGGATTTCCTTGCACATAATGTACACGGTCATGTTGTAAAGGAGTTTTTTCGAGTGTATCTATGAGAACAACTTCGGATAACGGGTCAGTGTTCAGTATTTCTTTAATTGCATTCTCTGCATGGTTGCTCCAATCAATAATTACAAAATGATTCTGGCCTGAGTATCGCAATTTTCCTTCCTCCTTCATTCGCGAATAAATAAATAATGAATCAATAACTTTACTGATGATAACTGAAACGAGTCCGATGCCAAAAAAATAAATTACCATACCTAAACATTTACCTGCGATGGTATGGGGATAGTAGTCACCGTATCCAACAGTAGTTACTGTTGTCATCACCCACCACAAACCATTGAATCTATTCTCAAAGGTTTCTGGTTCGAGTTCGTATGATAATAATGCGCTACATCCAATGAATATAACCGATAAAATGAAAATAAACTTGGTATTCATTCGAATTACTCGCATCAGTACCTTTGTTAAGAAAATCATATAGTCCTCCTTATAGAGTGAGCGGTTATTTCGGGGATATTATTTATTGTCTCGAAATAAGAAAACGACCGTTTACAATGAGTAGAATATATGCAATGTTAGATAAACTTTTAGTTTAAAATAAATGGTAGGAGTGTGAAACTTTATATTAACTTCATCACTTTTATTTACAATCATTGCTTCTTGGATTTTTGGTGAGTTAACTGCAATTTTTATAATCGAAATTATTTATCAAATGAACATCAGGGTAATATGGAGACAATTTTTTCTCTTTGTTGCTTTTCCAGTTTGTATAGTGATTCTATCCACGTATCCTAATGTTAATTGGGAAGACAGAGTTTTTTTAGTCGTAAGTCTAAGTACTATATGGTTCAGATGTTTATTAAATTTAACTGACACAGATACACATTAACGCATCAGTAAATAAAAGTTATTCTTAACTGTTTATAAATAAAATTGGTTTAAATATTAGCATTTTAGCTTGATTTTAGCTGAAAACATTTGATTATACAAGGTAATGAAAGAATATCCCTTGATTAGTACGGATATTATCAATTTTCTCTACATTTTCATTAATTTTTGAATATTGCGTATAATCAAGCATTTTGGTGGACGAGGGAGGTTTTTCTTGGATATGCCCGCTCATTTGCTCTAAAGGAGGGAGAGCGTGGCTTAGGGGCGCTGAGTCCTCATAACGCAGGATGTGATACATAGCGGATCATGTTACACTTGTTGTGGGGCCCCGAAATAATGGGAAAAAGGAGTTTTTGAATGAAAAAGTTGTTTTCGTACTCGCTTTGTTTCCTGCTGATAGGAATCGTTGTTGGTTGCACATCTCAAAGCGTTGGAAGTCAAACAAAAGCAAGCGATGAAAAGTCAACCGCTCAGGAGAGCACATTGGAAAAGGCCAAAAAACAAGGCTTTATAACGGTAGGTTTTGCTAATGAAAATCCATATGCCTATGCTACGCCAGATGGGAAGTTGACTGGAGAAGCGGTGGAAGTAGCCAGAGTAATTTTAAAGAATTTAGGTATCAGTGAAATGAACGGCGTATTGACTGAGTTTGGTTCTTTAATACCCGGATTAAAAGCAAAGCGTTTCGATATCATAACGGCGGGGATGTTTATCAACCCTGATCGGAGCAAGGAAGTGGCATTTGCCAATCCGGAGTACAGTATCGGAGAAGCGATTGCCGTTAAAAAAGGAAATCCGCAAAAATTACATAGTTATCAAGATATCGCAGCTAATAAGGATGCTAAAGTTGCTGTCATGGTTGGCGCTATCGAAAATGATTATTTAAGCAAAGCAGGAATCGCGAAAGGGCAGATTGTGACGGTTCCTGACCAGCCCTCGGCAATTTCAGCCTTGCAGGCTGGGCGTGTAGACGCTGTTACAATGACAGGGCCGTCTTTGCAAGCTATGCTCGATTCAGCTAAGGATAGTAAGATTGAACGTGTTAAGGACTTTACACAACCGGAAATTGACGGAAAGAGTGTAAGGGGATATGGGGCGGCGGCATTTCGCAAAGAGGATTCGACTTTCAGAGAAGCATTCAACCAAGAGTTGGATAAGTTGAAGAAGTCAGGTCAATTGTTAGAAATCTTAAAACCATTTGGATTTACTGAGCAGGAACTGCCAGGAGATATGACGGCTGATCAGCTGTCCAATAAGTAGACCGATGTTGAATTGGATATCTGCTTTTGAGTTTCTTCCCATATTAGTACGGGGAGCATTTGTTACGCTCGAAATTACTTTGTTTGCAATTGTATTATCCGCAATTATATCACTTGCTATAGGCTTATTGCGCCTATCGAGACACCGTATTGTACGGTTCATTGCTTCCGTATATGTTGAGATTTTTCGTGGAACATCCTTGCTTGTACAGCTATTTTGGCTTTATTTTGCGCTCCCCATGCTTTTAAATATCCAAATTTCCGCGATGGTTGCAGCTGTGTTAGCGCTTGGCCTAAATTATGGCGCATATGGCTCTGAGATTGTACGAAGTTCTATACTCGCGATACCCAAGGGACAATATGAAGCGGCAATTGCCTTAAACATGAGTCCAAGTCTAAGAATGCGCAGAATTCTAATGCCGCAAGCACTATTATTGATGCTCCCATCTTTCGGGAACTTGCAGATTGAATTGCTTAAAGGAACATCTTTAGTCTATTTAATCACATTAATGGACTTGACCTACCAAGGAATGGTACTGCGTACTTTCGATAGCTCTAAGACTGCAGAGATCTTCGCAATGATGCTCATCCTGTATTTCATCCTGTCTTACTCGTTAACGCTCTCGCTTCGCTATATCGAGCGAAAGGCAGTTGGGAGGCGTGGCTAGCTAATGTGGAATTGGGATTACGCTTTTCAAATTTTACCAGAGCTGTTGAATGTTCTTCCTATTACGATTTCCGCGACGTTGTTGGGCTTCTTGGTGGCATGTTTACTTGGATTGCCGCTGGCACTTGTGCGTAGATCCAGAAACAGAATGATTTCGGGTGCGGCTTTCGCCGTAATGGAGTTTATTCGCAGTACACCTCTCCTTGTTCAGTTGTTTGTATTGTTTTACGTGTTGCCTATCTATGGTGTATCTTTCTCGCCGATGGTGACGGGTGTAATCGGTTTAGGTGTGCATTACAGTACGTATATGTCTGAAGTGTTTCGATCCGGGATAGATGCTGTTCCCAAAGGACAGTGGGAAGCGTCTAAGGCATTGAATTTTAGTGCGAAGCGTACTTGGATGAGTATTATTTTGCCGCAAGCCCTACCTCCAGTGATTCCCGTTATGGGAAATTATTTAATTACGATGTTTAAAGAGACACCTATACTTTCAGCCATCACGCTTGTGGAGCTCCTGCAGACAGCAAAAGCGATTGGTTCGGGTTCATTTAAATATTTGGAGGCTTTTACACTCGTTGGCATTTTGTTTCTGCTGCTCAGCTACCCTTCATCGTTGCTTGTGAGAAAACTCGAAATACACTTCCAGAGAAAATAACATAGGGGGTACTGCATATGAGTCAAGTCCCCATCGTCAGGTACCGGGATGTCAGCAAATCTTATGGCTCGATTCATGTATTGAATCATATTGACTTGGATATCTATTCAGGGGAAAAGGTGGTTGTGATTGGGCCGAGCGGCTCGGGGAAGACGACATTGGCCAGGCTGCTCATGACGTTGGAACATCCTACATCCGGGACAATTGAAGTAGATGGTGAATTATTATGGCATCAGGAAGTCAAAGGAAAGCTTATACAAGCTAATGAGCAGCATTTACACCGCTTACGGAGTAATATTGGCATGGTCTTTCAACATTTTAACCTTTTTCCTCACATGACGATTCTTAAGAATGTCATTGAAGCACCGATTCACGTGCTTGGATTGCAAAGGGCTGAGGCTGAGGAACGGGCAATCGAAATGCTGGGAAAGGTAGGTCTTGCGGATAAGCTCAATGAGTATCCTGCCCGATTATCAGGCGGACAGAAACAGCGTGTTGCTATAGCGAGAGCGGTCGTCATGCAGCCCAAAATTATGCTTTTTGATGAAGCAACATCGGCTCTTGATCCTGAATTGGTTGGAGAGGTGCTTTCGGTAATCAAGGATCTGGCTGCTCAGGGAGATATGACCATGATGCTGATTACACATGAAATGGATTTCGCGCGCGAGGTTGCCGACCGTATCCTTTTTACAGATGGAGGCTCCATCGTCGAGCAGGGAACGCCAGAGCAAATTTTTGAAAATCCGCAAAGTCCCAGACTACAGTCTTTTTTAAGCCGTTTTCGGCAAACATGGTTTATGGGAGGAATTCCGCAAGCTTCCCCATCAGCTGAGTAAAGGTGGCGATAAAGTGATCCAAATGAAAGTAAATAGCGCTTTTATTCGAAGTGTCAGCCAGCAAGATGGTCAGTATATTTGGCAAGCAGCAATAGATAGTGGAAATCTGGATGTTAACTCGGCATATTGCTATATCATGTTCTGCAAATACTTTTCTGAAACCTGCCGGATTGCAGAAATAGATGGCAAGGTAGTCGGGTTTGTGACCGCATTCATACAACCAACGAACCCAGAAAACTTATTTGTTTGGCAAATCGCTGTCAATGCCGAGCACAGGGGAAAGGGAATTGCCGAATCACTCCTTAGAGATTTAATCTCTGTTAAGAGTTGTGCGAAGGTCCGATATATCGAAACAACGATATCGCCTAGCAATGCTGCATCTATTCAACTGTTTTCCAAATTCGCTCAAGATTTGCATGCGTCGATTGTGAGGAAGGACGGTTTTCCCTCTTCATTATTTCCCGATAACAAACATGAGGATGAGCAGTTAGTTATCATTGGTCCCATTCCAAAGATTAAAAAAGTGTGTTAGTAAATCAAATTTATTTAACATTTAGGAGGAGATACTTAAATGAAGATATTGGACACTGGTAAACCTTCCTTGCATGTATTTGAAATGCTTGAATCAGAAGTTCGAAGCTACTGCCGATCTTTTCCTACTATATTTACGAGAGCTAAGGGATGTACGCTTTGGGATGCTGCTGGCGAAGCATATTTAGATTTTTTTGCTGGTGCAGGTGCGCTGAATTACGGACATAACAACGACGATATCAAGAAAAAGTTGATCGAATATATTCAGCAAGATGGCGTCACACATAGTTTGGATATGGCAACGGCTGCTAAGGAATCTTTTCTTGAGCAGTTCCAAAGGATCATCCTCCAACCAAGAGGACTCTCATACAAAATCCAATTTCCAGGTCCGACCGGTGCCAATTCTGTAGAAAGCGCCCTAAAGCTTGCGCGTAAGGTGACTGGACGTTCTACGATTATTGGCTTTACGAATGCT
Source organism: Paenibacillus anseongensis (assembly GCF_009757995.1). Taxonomy (NCBI): domain Bacteria; kingdom Bacillati; phylum Bacillota; class Bacilli; order Caryophanales; family Paenibacillaceae; genus Paenibacillus; species Paenibacillus anseongensis. The sequence continues at coordinate 480,275 of NZ_WSEM01000034.1, read as the reverse complement.
TTTCATGGCATGACGCTTGGGGCACTGTCGGTTACGGGCAACAAATTTAAAAGAAAAGGCGCTGGTGTACCTTTGCATCACACCGTTTCTATGCCATATGACGGCTATATGAGTGATCAAGTCAATACAATCGAATATATGCGAAATTATATTGACGATAGCGGGAGCGGGGTATCGCTTCCAGCCGCAATTATCGTTGAAACGATTCAAGGTGAAGGAGGAATCAATGTAGCAAGTATAGAGTGGCTGCGCAGTTTGGAGATGTTATGCAAAGAAAAGGGAATTCTGCTCATTGTGGATGATGTTCAGATGGGCTGCGGAAGAACAGGAACTTTCTTCAGCTTCGAGGCGGCAGGAATTAAGCCGGATATCGTATGTCTTTCCAAATCGATTGGTGGTTACGGCTTGCCTATGGCCTTGACTCTCATTGCTCCTGAATTGGATATCTGGGAGCCAGGAGAGCACAACGGTACGTTTCGCGGGAACAACTTAGCTTTTGTTACGGCTGCTGAGGCGTTGAAATATTGGAAAACGAATCAGTTCTCAGATGAGATTTTTGCCAAAGGGGAATTGCTAAAGAGTGGACTACAGGATATGGTCGCTTCATACCCACATTTGAAAGGCCAAGTTAGAGGGCGAGGTCTGATGCAAGGCATTGCTTTTGAGACTCAGGGTTTAGCAGAGAAAATTTGTGAACGGGCTTTCTCCAAAGGATTGATTATGGAAACATCTGGTACGGATAGTGAAGTGGCTAAAATAATGCCTCCTTTAATCATAACTGAAAGCGAACTGAAGAACGGTCTTGAACTACTGTACACCAGCATCAAAGAAATTGCGGCGGAATCATACAGCGGAGAATGGAGGAGAAACAATGATCGTTAGACATCTCAATGATATTGCGGGCACAGAATTAGATGTAGACACGAAAACTTGGAGCAGCAAAAGATTACTTGTAAAAAGCGACCGAGTAGGCTTTTCCTTGCATGACACGACCATTAAAGCAGGTACGGAAACCGAAATATGGTACCAGCATCATATTGAGGCTGTGTATTGCATTCAAGGGGAAGGTGAAATCGAGCTGGCGGAGAGTGGAGATATATACCAGATCAACGCTGGGACCCTTTATGTTTTAAATGGTCACGAGAAGCACTTCCTGCGAGGGAAGACTGAAATGCGGATGATATGTGTGTTTAATCCACCAACTACAGGTCGTGAAGTGCATGATGCTCAAGGCGCATATCCATTAAGCTAAATCACGAAAGGCGGTAGAAGACCATGATGACATCCAAAGGACAAGTGGCATTAAATCATTCCAGTATGCAAGATACGTACCCGTCAAGAATTTATGAGGAACCAAATCTCTTGGAGAGGCAAGACCCAGTCGTTTATGATCATACGATCACTCAGTCCGTAATCAATGAGGAGCAGCTAGCTTTTTATGATAAGAATGGTTATTTGTTTCTAGAGTCCTTTTTTGATCAAAATCAGGTGCAGGTATGGAAAAAGGAGTTAGCAAGACTCTGGGATCAAAGTCGTCTTCTTGAAAAACCAGAAGTAATTAAAGAGCCTGGAAGTGATGAAATTCGATCCATCTTTGCTGTACACCGAGATGATGAAGCATTCAAACAAATCGCTGAGAATAAGCAGATCGAGGCCATAGTTCAGCAAATTTTGGGTAGTAATACTTATGTGCATCAATCTAGAATAAATTTCAAACAAGGCTTTACAGGTAAAGAATTTTATTGGCACTCGGATTTTGAAACCTGGCATGTGGAAGATGGGATGCCGCGGATGAGAGCGCTCAGTTGTTCTATTGCTCTAGAAGATAACACACCAAATAATGGTCCTCTTATGGTAATACCAGGTTCGCATCGTACATTTGTTTCCTGTGTAGGAGAAACGCCTAATGACAATTACAAGACATCGCTTCGCCGTCAGGAATATGGTGTACCTGACCAGAATAGTTTGAGATACCTGGCGGGGCAAGGGGGGATCATTGCTCCAACTGGAAAAGCTGGATCCATCCTATTGTTCGATTGTAATTTGATGCATGGCTCCAATAGCAACATTACCCCAGATCCGCGAAGCAATGTTTTTATTGTTTACAATAGTGTACTAAATAAGCTGAATGCGCCTTATTCCGGCAAACAACCTAGACCAAACTTCATCGCTAGTCGGTAATTATCAGGTTGGGGCCCGCCTTTCGGCGGGTCCTATAATCGAAAGGATGATGTTGTGTTCACGATCATATGCAGCATTCTTGTGATTCAGATCGTCTATGTGTCTTGTTTTACACTTCGCATGATCTTGACCCTCAAAGGTGAAAAATACACGGCTGCTGCAATCAGTATGCTAGAAATTCTTATCTATGTGATAGGTCTTAATCTCGTTCTAAAATATGTAAACCAACCTGCATGTTTAATCGTTTATGCAATCGGATATGGATTAGGTGTGCTTGCTGGATCATGGATCGAAGAAAAACTGGCTCTAGGATATGTTACGGTTAAAGTTATTACAGATGAGCTGCATCGTTATATGGCGGCTTATCTTCGCAAAGAAGGGTTTGGTGTTACCTCTTGGGTTGGTTGGGGAAGAGATGGTGAGAGAATGGTTTTGGAAGTTCTCGCACGTCGCAAAAATGAGAAGTTTTTGTATGACTGCATCCTGGCTATTGATCATAAAGCATTCATTGTCACTGTGGAGCCCAGAAAACTGCATGGCGGTTTCTGGTTAAATGCTACACGTAAATAAATTGTCATCTTGATAACGCTGAATCCTGACATTCAGGAGCGGAGGAACCATAGTAAACTGCTGCATGCTATTTTATGCACAGTGGGGTGAATCACGGAATCCACCGTGTAGGGCGATTCTCACGTCCAAATCCGACAGCTAACTTCGTAAGCGTATTATTGGTGTGGTTACGAAAATAACGGCGTAAGGCAGTTGCTTTCGTTGCCTTCCATAAGGAGGAGAAAAATTGAATATGTCTGAACAAACTTGCACTGAATATGTTTTGGTTTCCGCACCGAACCGAGCGGGAAAGGAATTTATCAACTTACTAAGAACGAAGGGAATTCAATATTACGCGATTACGAATAACAACTACGGAAAAAAACGCTTGGAAGCGATGGGTGTTGATCGTATTATTATGGTGAATACCGAAGATGTAACCAGCTGGACTCCGCCTGAGATACGAATTAGTAAAGTATATTTATTTGAAGTTAGTTTTAATCTATGCTGTCGATATATTCAAATTTGTAAAGATTGGAATCCGAAGTCCATACATGTGATAACAAAACGTGGGAATGCAAGAGTGACTTACAGAGCTCTAGGAGCTGACCATTTTACATACATCAATAATAATCAAGAAGCATCGCTCCTGCTGCTTCCATAAAGATGCACCCGGACTTAACCTCTTCTTTAACGGACAAGTCCGGTGCTTTCAATAATGATTTGAGAGTTAACTTCAAATTTGATTTGAGAGTAGACGTTTTGCCAATGTTCCCAGTCTTCCTCTTTGCCGAAATATTGACTCAGATAATGAAGTCCAAAGCCGTAGGGGTCAACCTTGGCATTGCGGATTTTATATAACAATTCTTGTGTGGTACTGTTTACGTTTTTTTCAAGCATTTTTTGGATCTGAAGAGTATTGGCGTCCATGACCGTAATTGGGCTTTGTTCAATCATTCCGTTTATTTTGAGATGAAGACTGACGATAGGAATGTCATCTTTCGATATAGAAACATGACGCGACACCCTCGACACGTAAAAGGCCAATCGCTTTCCTTTATAGTTAATAGGAATACCAGATCGGCTAAACTCATTCGCACTCATGTTATACAGTTTTGTTTCTTTCGGGTCTAAGACAAGTTTTTCTTTCATTTTATCAAGTAAAGAAAGCTTCTCGACAACATATGAATCCCCATCAAATCTAATGATGGGAAGGTAAGGATCAAGTCCCTTTTCTTTAAATCGACGGAAATTATCGAAGAGAAGAGCAGTCACGGTGTAAGGTGAAACCGTTCCTTCTTTGCCAAAGGTTAAGTAAAAGGAGTTGCCCGCCAATCTTTCTGTTGATGGATTCTCTTTTAGCAGTTTGTTTGCGCTCGGTTCGGCTAATGCCATATAGGCTATCAGCTGAATGTCTCTTCTTCTGGCAAGCCAATTGAGCGGTTCTTCCATCGACTCTTTTACTAGGCTGTTACCGAATAAGAACATCCGGCAATGTCCGAAATCGAGCTCTTTATCGACATGAGCTTTGATATTTCTAACTGCTTCGGCTATACTTGGGGCTTCCAAATGCTCGATTTGACTCTCCGCTAGCCCTTCACCAATCTTGGATGCTGGTATCGCGAGGCGAAGTGTTACCAAATAAGGATTTTCCTTATCTCCAGTCCAATCCACCCCCATAGCTACTACAAAGAATCTTTTATCAATGTCCTTAAAGCTACAACCTCCAAGGCAAAAGCAAAGGTAGAGCATAATGACAAGTAATAATATCCTCATGAAAAGGCGTTCTCCTTCTTTTTTCTCCATACAAAATAAAGCATCATAAAGACGAATATCATTTCAGTGAAAAAACGGGCCATGAGCCAAATCTCAGAGATAACCTGGTTTCTTTCTACGTTTACAAAGCGCATAAAAATGAAAGACAAGATCCCAGCACCTAAACCTAACCATATATTTATCTTGGGTACCGGCTCTTCTTCTACAGCTACTGAATGATTAATTGTATATCTAATGAACATGATGGCTGTGTGCCAAGTGTTCATAACAAAGAGCAATGATATTCCAGTGAAGAGCAGTAAAAAGACAAATAAAACCCGATTAATGAATCCATACTCCATAATCATGGAATCTGCCGTCATACTCCAAATGTAAACGTAATCGCCAACACCAACTGTACCGTGAAATCCGATAGGCACGAAAAAAGTAACCAATAAGAAGAAACATCCGAATAGGGGAACGACCCAACGATTTCGGAAGTGAAATCCATCGCTATGCAAGCGATTAAAAAGAACTAGGCTGAAATGACCAGAAAACAGAAATGTGGCCGAAACAATCGTTTTGAAGGATGGTGGTTTGTTTACATATCCAGCAACGTATCGGACTGCGTCCCAACTAAAGTTTTCATTAACCATAGCTTTAACTAGAAATAATAGAAGGAAAGGAGAGATGATAAGCATCATGATTTCATGTATAAACTGGACGGATCGGGTTGACCGGGTACTCGCCCATAACGCAGCACTAACCATGAGAAATAAATTTATGTAAGGATTTACGTCTGGATAAAAGAACATTCGAGCTGTCTCTGAATAGGCATATATAACGATGATTCCGGCTGGAAGCCAGATAAATAAACCTACAAACAAGGTGTTGACAATGGTAAACCATCTTGGGAGGTATAGATCGCATATTTCCGGAAAGCCTAGTCCAGGAAACCTTTCAAAACAAGCCATTATCACGAATGAAATGATGGAGCCAATCACCATTGCTAAGAGCATACCTGAAATTGCGCCATTAAAACGATCTCTTATGAGTATTGTTGGAACGAACATCATGATATTAATCATTCCAACATAGAGCACATGATAATAAGTATATCGAGACATCGATTAGTTGCTCTCCTTTCTATAGTGATGAGCTTTCGCTTCTAACTTTGGAATGTAGTAAGCAAAATAGGGGAGACCAAAACTTCTAAGATTACACCAATAAACTATTAATGCAAAGAATGAAACTACAACCCCTAATAAACCATAGAAAATTGAGACTATCACAAAGATGTATTTAATAAAACGTACCGAATAGCCAAAGCCGTTGTTCGGTATTACGAAATTAGAGATTGCAACAACTGAAGTGACGATAATCATGATGCTACTAACCAAGCCCGCCTGTTGAATGGCTTGACCCAGAATTAAACCGCCAACGGTTGTTGCCGTAGAACCGATATAACGCGGCAAGCGAAGGCTTGCCTCATTCAACGCTTCAATCATAAATAGCATAATGAAAACTTCAATAAATGATGGATAGGGGACCACTACTCGACTGCCTGCAATCGAAAGTGTTAATTGGACGCGAAGTATCTCTGGATTATATGAGACAATGGCTATATAGAGGGCTGGTAAGGTAATTGTAAGGAGCATGGCAAAATATCTAAGAATAAGCAGAAATTTGCTCATCCAATATGATTCATAATCATCATCCATCGCATGGAGAAAATCGATTAGTCGAACAGGAAGAAGCAGACCGAAGCGACTTCCGTCCTGCAGCAGGGCTACTTTTCCCCGTTCGATCATAATTGCAATTCGATCAGGTCTTTCTGTTTGGAGAATGATTGGGAATAGCCTGTGTCTCTTTCCCGAAAGTGCCTGTAAGAGTTGACCCGCTGCACGGAGAGTCCTGATTTGTACACTGTTTATCCGCTCATTTAATAAATCCAGTACCTCATTATTAATTAAATTTTTATCGTAAAGAACACTAATTCGCGTTTTTGAGTGATCTCCTATGATGTGTTGCTCTACTGAGAGAGAAGGTACATTATATCGCATGCGTATAAGGCTGATGTTAAGATCTAAATCTTCTGTGAGAGCAGTCTGAGGACCTTGCAATGATGCCTCTATTTGAACGGTATCAGGCTTGTCCTGAAACTTCCGTTGGACATAGAAGCGAAATACGGTGTCCTCAATTTTGAATAAGAGCGTACCATTCAGCAGCAATTGTGTCCAATATTCAGTCTGATTGGCTATCCCATAATTGGGATTAGTGTTAATCATGCGTTCAAATTCTTCAGGTTGGAAACAATAGGAATATGGAATGATCAACCCATCTTTAATCAGTGTCTGATCACAAAGCTCAGGGAAGTAAACAAGCTCCATCTGGATGTATCCGTTATCCAGTGTGTCATAAAAGAGATCGGATGGATTATTTAGTTCAGCAAGAATTTGTTCGATCATGTTATTCCCTCCAATTCCTTACGTTACCATATTAGCTTTCCCTGTACATGGATTGAGCATACGAAATATAACTGAGTTAAAGCGGATCTTTAATCATTATAACAACCTCCGTCTTCATGAAATAAATACGGGGGTATTTGTTAATAATAGTAAAGATTTATTCAAAGAGGGTGATGATAACATGAAAGAGACTCATGATGATGAGTTGGAATCTGGGGATTTTGAACTGAGTGTTGCCCAAATTAAAGATTATTTTGCTTGTACGGAGGATTTAAAGGTTCAAAAGTTCATTTATAACAGCCAATCGTGCTCATTGTTATACCTTGAAGACCTTGTAAAAACAGAGTTAATGCAATCAAATGTTATTAAACCATTGCTGGAATCAAACTCTGGAAATATTGAACAGATTTTTTCATCAATTGAAGCCAAGAAGTCGTCTGATATTCATCAAATAGGGAAATATTTACTTGATGGATTTTGCGCTATTGTGATTGAGAACGAAGTAGCTGCAATCATGATGTCTGTTGCTCAAACGCAAGGCCGGTCAATCCAAGAACCCAAAGATGAACAAATCATTAAGGGATCACACGAAGGCTTTGTAGAAAATATAAGTACGAATATTTATTTGCTTCGCAATCGGATCAAAAGTCCCAAGTTGAAGGTGAGGTATTACACCTTAGGCAATGTCACGAATACGAAAGTGGCTATGATCTATATGGAAAACAGAGCCGACCCTTTAATAGTAAATGAATGTGAGAAGAGGATTTCAGCTTTCGATCTTGATTATTTATATTCCGTAGGTAACATTGATGAAATGATCGAAGAGCACCCCTTATCGCCTTTTCCGCAATCTCTGCAGACCGAAAGACCTGATAGAGCAGTTTCTTATTTAATGGAAGGGAAAATAAATATTATCGTTGACGGCATGCCAAGTGTGTTAGTTCTTCCTATCACATTTTTTTCATTTTTTCAATCGCCGGATGATTACAACGGCAGATGGATTTTAGGATCGTTTTTTCGAATCATTCGATTTATTAGCTTTATTCTCGCAGTCAGTATGCCAGCAATCTATATTGCAATCGTCTCGTACCATTCAGAAGTGCTCCCTATAGGAATTCTTTATTCCATTCAGGTTTCTTTAGCGTACGTTCCATTACCACCTATTTTAGAAGCGCTCGTTATGCAAATCCTTCTAGAATTGTTGAAAGAGGCTGCAATTCGCTTGCCATCTCCCATTGCTCAAACGATTGGTATTGTGGGGGGGCTTGTGATTGGAACGGCAGTTGTTGAAGCCCATCTTGTCTCTAATACAATGATTGTTGTCATTGGATTGACAGCGATTGCATCATTTGCAACCCCGTTAAATGAATTTGGAACAAGCTTGAGAATCTTAGGATTCCCAACTATGCTTGCTGCCGCATTATTTGGATTATTCGGGATTTCCATCATGATGATGGTCATTTTCATTCATCTATGCAAAATTGAGACATTGGGGGTACCTTATTTTGCACCTTTCGGTCCTTATCATGGCAAACAGGGACTGAAGGATATTTTTTTACGACTCCCTATATGGAAGGGGAATAACAACTCGCAATCCTTTGAATCTGGCCGCACAAACAAGTCATATTTCAGGAGGTGGAAGCGCACTTGAATATCTCTATAACGAGATCCCAATTGTTTTTTTTAATTATCAAAACACAAATTGGAATTGGACTCCTATCTCTGCCATCCAAAATTCAGAGCTCAGCGAAAGGGGATGCCTGGATCTCGGTTCTTATCGCTGGAGGCATTATACAGCTTTTGCTTTTTATTTACTCGAGATTGCTTCGGAAATTTCCTGATCTTACCTTTAGTAGAATTACAGTGGAACTTTTTGGTTCTTATATTGGTAAGGTAATAAATATCATATACTATGTTTTTTTTATTTTCATAGCTGCTTATGCAACCACGCTTTATGTACAGTTGGTGCATACGTGGATGCTAACATACACACCTAGCTGGGTTCTAGAATTCCTAATTATTGGAACTGGTGTATACTTAGCTCATGAAAATTTGCGTGTTATTGCAAGATTTTTTGTACTAACTTCAGTATTGTTTGGTTGTTTAATACTGCTTAGTTTTTTTAATTTTACGAACGAAATGCACATTACTAACATTCTACCCATCGGTCAATCAGGCATTGAGCAAATGCTCAGAGGGAGTGAGAAAACTTTTTTTTCAATGCTCGGTTTTGAAGTAATCCTTTATTTTTACACACAAGTGCAGAACAATTCCAAAGGATTGATTCGTATCGTATCATTGGCCAATTGCTTTGTTACACTTTTCTATACATATTTTGTATTTATTTGTGTGATTGGGTTTAGCCCTAAAGTATTAGGACAGATAAATGAACCTGTATTATATATTTTTAAAGGATTGACCTATCAAGTTTTTGACCGTTTGGATCTGATTTTTTTGACGATTTGGTTTATTCCAATGACAGCTACAATCGTTTCTTATCTATGCATGGCTGGAAAAAGTCTTAGTACCAATCAAGATTCTTATCGAAGGTTGGTCTGGTTCAGTGGACTCCTTGTATTTATATTAGGGTGGTGCCTATCTACTTTGGAAAAATTAGATTCTTTCGGTAAATGGTTGGAATATGGTTATTTTATAATAATTACAGTCATACCACTTTTATTATGGTTGGTCTCCTGCCTTCGCAAAAAAAGTATAAAGGTAGGGATCTCATGAGGAAAAAAATTGCTGTAATGATTTTCATAAGCCTATTTTCTGTAATCTTAACAGGTTGTTGGGATATTCTTTATTTAACTAATAAAAAAATTATAAATGGTATTAGTCTCGATGTTACCAAAGATAGCTCAATGATGGGAATGGTCAGAGCGGTAGTTTTGAAGAGTAAAGGCGGTGGACAATTTGAAGTAAAGGATGAAGTGCTTCAGACTACAGGGGATTCTGTTTTTAATATTGGTTTGAAAATGGATAATATGCTTCCAGGCACTATTGAAGCCAGTAAGATTCATGTAATAATCATAGGTGAAAAGCTTGCAAAGCAAGGTATTTTGTCTCCCTTAGAAGGTTTTTATCGTAATCCAAAAGGGAACCTAACATCAAATGTATTAATAAGTGAGGGATTAGCTTCTGACATATTGTCATTTGAAAATATAGAAAATAGTCCTGTCGCATATGGCATTATGCAAATGATCAAGGGAGCTGAACGCAAAACGAATATTCAGAACCAAAATTTATATTCCATATGGAATCAAATTACTGATCCTGGTGAAGATGCAATGCTGCCAATGATTCGTAAAATTAAGGACAAAGCACTAGTCATTGATAGTACTGGTTTATTTCATGGTGACAAATATACGGGAACGATGTTGTCCCGAGAAGAGAGTACGATATTACTACTGTTAAAAGATAAGCTAAACAAACTTGCATACATTGAAATTCCTGTGAAAATGAGTTCTGGTCTGAGCAAGCCTAGCGAAAAGGAAATAAGCGCTATAACTTTTGAAGTACAGAAATTACAAAGATCACTCGAAGTCTCTGTTAAAAAAAACACTCAAGATATCGATTGCTTAATTAAACTTGATCTCTATGGTACCATTAATAGTTTTCCAAGTTATATGGGTCAAAAAATTAATATAGACCAATTAAATCAGGAAATTGCCGAAACGCTAAATAAACAAGCAATAGAAGTAACAAATAAATTACTTAAAGCGAATTGTGATGCTCTTGGAATAGGTAGGAGGCTACGAGTAAGCCATTCAGAACTTTGGAAAAGTATTAACTGGGAAAACAAGTACAAAGAAGTGAAATTGAACCCTAATATTCAAGTTCATATAAGAGGGACTGGTGTAATCAACTGACATTAAATATTACTGATTTGTTGAAAATAATGCCTTTATTGCTCGCGTTTAAGGTGATCTATCTGATTATGATCAACTTGGTTCTGTAATTTTATTGTTATCCATTTAATGATGTAACTAAGAAAAAAAATAACGATCAATGTATAGTAATGTTTCCAGTAGTTACTTGGCCTGTATAAATTAAAAGAAATAAATACGGGCTCAATAATATACGAAAATAAACTCGCACTACCCAAAGTCGCTATAAGAAAGCTGGATTTCTTGGGAAAGTATTGAAAAATAAACATATATGTAATGGGAAGTATAGTTATATCTGCTGGAAATAGTGGAGGAACGAATGAAAAGAGTTCCAAAGGATACTGCCATAGCCCCAATGCAATTCCGATATCATCCAAAAGTAGTGAGATTATCATCCATAAAAGGCCGTATGTAATGAGGACATTAAGTTTACTCCGATCTACATACTTCCACCAGATCAACCAAGGAAGAAGAGTTACGACTAAAAGAGTCCACCAATGGAGCTTAAATAAGTCATTTTGGATCCAAAAGTTAATTTTTAGATCTATAAGCTGATTCTGCAAATCACTAATTTGTTCATAATCGTTACCTAATGTACTCAATGCTAACTCATCCCATCATAAACTGTTTTGAATTATGAGCTAGTATTCCCTTATTCGATTTTAAATAATTCCATTCAGAATAAATTTTTCTTATTTAAGTATAAATTTATATTATTTTTACATGCTATAAAAAAAACTCATGGAGAGTGTTATCGATGCATTAACAGTCAAAGGGGATCTACGATGATTATTCTTATCTTGTCGATTATTTCATTCAATATAATCTGTTTTAAAACTAACAGGGTCTTGAATATTAACAAAATTCTTCACATCTGGATGTTTACAATGGCATTTCAATTTTTGTTTGATCTCCTGATCGAATTCAAATTAGAAGGGTATTGGTATTTTTCTAAGGGGAGAATTGATTGGCTTGGATTTTTAGCAAGGACAGTGTTAGTTCCTCCGGTCAACATGATGTATATTAATTTTTACCCCTTGAATGGCGGGATTAGAGAAAAAGGCTTATACATAATCTTTTGGTCAGCCGGCATCCTAACATATGAGTTAATAACATTACTGCCAGCTCCATGGGGCTATTTTCACTATGGTTGGTGGAAACTGGGATATTCGGCGATAGTTGACCCTATACTTTTGTTTATTCTTCTGATGTACTTCAAATTGATTTGCTCAATTGAATTGAAAATGGTGTTAAAAAAACAACATTTAGAATGATTTTGATGTGCTAACTTAGATTTTTATTTGACAAACGACATTGGAAGGTGGGGAGCGGAATTAATCTTATGGAGCAAAAACTTTGATATCGCTTCGCATGGATAGTGGGATATTAGACGATACTTAGATTGAAGCATCGCCTAAATTTGTATGAGGAGGATATTCTTTGCTAGCTTCTAAAATCATGTTGTCGACAATACTATCACTGTCTATTTTGGCGCCAGATCATGAAAGCCCTTCACTTTCTAAAAAGTCGTTGGAACTGATCGACAAGATCCGTTTGGAAAGTGAGGATTCACTTTCTATAAAATGGAGTACGCAAACTCAAACTCCTGAATTACTTTCAGGCAACTTAACAAAACCTTCTCAACATTCCCCAGGGTGGATCTCATACAAATATTTAGATGAAATTAAGATATTGTACGGCCTGAGACGCGTAAAGGAAGATTTGCGTATTGTTTCTGTCGAACCATCAAACACATCAACGAAAGTGTACTTGCAACGCATGTTATTTAACAGACCCGTTTGTGGGGATCAGCTACTTGTGGAGATAGATCGTTCAGGTATTGTCAAGCGAGTTGAGGGTAGCCTTCATACAGATTTGGAACAAAAACGTTTAAGAAGACCCATGTATGCAGCGATAACGATAGAAGAGGCTAAACAGGTGGCGTTGGCATTTGATCAATCGCTTAAGGAAACTGATGTAATCAGTTCAGACTCCTGTTACCTGCCTACCAGAGAAGGTATTCCTCTTGTACACAAAATCACTTTTGAAAAAGAAAAACGCCCAGTATCTTTTAAGGTTCATTCGATGACTGGGCGAATTATTGAATAGCAGGTCAAGTGGGGACTCAGGAATGCTGGGGTTCCTCTTTCCATTCTACTTTGGTCAGCAGTTGATATTTACAAAGCTGAAGGATGAAATCTTCATAAAAATCTTTTCTGACAACAACCTGATACTCATGATTGTTGTAGGGGTAAATTAGGACATCTGTAATGATGTCATTAGCTTCAAAGCTTTTTTGAATGAGTTTCATCGATTCAAAATATGGCTCTGTGAGAATTCGGATCTTAAACTCAAACTCATTAGCAACGGATACCTCACTAATGTCCACAACATCCTTATTCCATTCATAAGTCAATTTCAAGATTGCATTCCTCCTAGCTAAATTAAATAACGGACGTAGATATAAATACTGGCTAATCCGACGGAGAACAACATGAGGGGGAAGCCATATTTCATAAAAGTAACGAATTTAATCGGATAACCTTCTTTGCTTGATAACCCAGCAACGATCAAATTGGCGCTCGCCCCAATTAAAGTGCCGTTTCCTCCCAAACATGCACCAAGCGCTAAACTCCACCATAAAGGTTCTAGGTTATCTACTCCCATATTACCCATTTCCTGTATCATCGGAATCATCGTCGCGACAAATGGTATATTGTCTAAAAATGCTGACGCAATCGCACTGAGCCATAGGATTAACATGGAAGTCGCGATTGGATTACCTCCAGTCAACTCGATCGCTTGCGCGGCTAGTTTGGAGATGACGCCGGTTTCCACTAGACCTGAGACTAACACGAACAAACCGATGAAAAAGAATATCGTGGTCCATTCCACCTTCGTGAAGGCATTTTCCATGGCATGTTCACCAGTTAGAAGGAGTAAAATAAAAGCACCGGTCAAGGCGACGGTTGCTGACTCCAGATGTAGCATTTGATGCAGGAAAAAGCCAATGATCGTAAGCCCTAAGATAGAGACACTCTTAATTAATAGAGTACGGTCTGTGATGACTTCTTTCTCGTCAATTTGCATGATGCTCATCTTTAATTCAGGCGTCGTTTGAATTTGCTTACGAAACATGAGTACAAAAATAGGCAGCATGCAAACCATGATAATAATAGCGATAGGCGTAAGGTTATTGATAAACGCCATGAACGTTAATTCTTTAACCGCACTACCAATCATGATATTCGGCGGATCCCCGATTAGAGTCGCTGTACCTCCAATATTAGAAGCGAGGATTTGTGTGATCAGAAAAGGAATAGGATTCACTTTTAACTGCCGGGTGATACTAAATGTAACGGGCACCATCAAAAGTACGGTTGTAACGTTGTCAAGAAAGGCAGACCCAACTGCAGTAATGAGCACGAGTGATATTAAAATACGAACAGGGTCCCCCTTCGCTTTCTTGGCAGAGACAAGAGCGATATATCTGAACAGCCCAGTTTCTGCAGTAATGCTAACAATGATCATCATGCCTATGAGCAGCCCTAAGGTATTAAAATCAATATGGTGTAAAGCGTCTTCTTGGTTAACTATACCTAGGATAACCATAAGGACGCCGCCTAGCATGGCGATGATCGTACGATGAATTTTCTCGGCAATGATCATGCCGTATGTCACTAAAAAGATGCCAATTGCTAAAATCGCTTGCTGTTCCATAATTCCTCCTACATGTTATTTGCGTTTTGATAAAAAATATCCAATAAGGACTGTGCTTGAGAGGGTTGTTGCTCCAGCACCGATAAACAAGTTGATTTGTCTTTGCTTATCTTCTTCGACAGCTGCACAGACCAGGAATCCAAACAGAATTCCCATCCATGTAAGAAATAGAGCTGCGCTTATAAGATATTTAATTATTTCATTCATATACACTCCTTTCTCTGCATAAAAAAAGAGCCCAACCAAGGGCTCGGCATGGTTAAAAAAAACCAAAAGGAGCCCTTGGTGACAGGCTCCTCCAAAATACAACAGGTATTTGATTAGTTCATGATATGAATAACTTACATGGAATATTCGTTGCGTTTTAAATTTACAATGAAGTAAAGGTTGTGTCAAGTAATTTCAAGTTCGTAAAATGAAAAAGACTTCGGTCCTCCATGTACAGGAAATAGCAAGAAAATAATTGAAAAGTAAGTAAATGAATTTTCGTGAGTGTCTTGATTTTTTCTTACAAGGGATGGCAGTTTAGAAGTTTCTATGTATAAGTTTATTTAACCAAATAAGTATCAATAAAGGCTTTGGGTACATAGGTCATGTCATTAATAATAGAAGGTGCGTACATTAGCATGTCGTCCGTATTGCCAACCTTGAAGGACTTGCTGTCGATTTGTAGCACAATAGCATTACCTGACATCATGTTATCTTTCATGGTCTTATCATCTATCTTCGCTTTGTCTTCCATCATCATCTTCGTTAAAGTCACCGAACGAGTTTCCTCATCCCAAGTTACCTTAAAACCCAGCGATTCAGCGATTTGACGTAGTGGAGCCAGTTCAGTTCCATCCTTTTTCATTGTGGTTACCGTGCTGTAATCAAATTTTTTCATCATCATTTCCTCAGCGCCAGCCATACTCGGGATGGATAAGATGCATGCCGCAAGTGTAATTACAATTCCTTTTTTCCATGTTTTCATTTTAGTTCCTCCTTAATGTTGGTTACGTATTACTATAACTAAGATAACAAGCCAAACTTAAGAAAGACTAACGAAACAATTACAAAAGAATTACAAGTTTTTAATAGAGATCTTTCAATAATGTTTGAGCATTCATTTAATTGACAGAAGAAAAAGAAACAGGATTAAGTTGTTGTCAATATTCCCAAGGTAGAAAGAGCTCTTCCTAACGTAATTATCAATTGGCTGATGCAGGATGAGTGAAGATATTCAGCAAATACTTGCGTATGAATGAAAGACTCTCGTAAAATAAGTAATGATTGTCTTCTTTTAATAGCAAGATAATGAAAAACTAAATCTGGAGTGACGGAGGAATTTATGGAATTGATTAAAAACATGATAGAAGGAATTGGACTCAACTCGGAAATAGGGGGATACATGTCTTATGGAATTATGGTGTTATCCATTACTTTATTATGTATATTAGCTAACTTTATTACTAAAAAAGTGTTTATCAAAATAATTTCGCACGTGACCTACAAAAATAACATTCAGTGGAACCTCATATTGTTGGAGAGGAAAGTATTTCATAAGTGTTCTCATGTCGTTCCTGCTTTTATTATCTATTACTTTTCTTACACATTTCCTAGCTATCAACATCTGATCGAAATAGGCGCAGTATCGTACATGATTATAATGGGATTATTAGTCATGGATTCACTTTTAGATGCTGTAAATGATATTTACAAATCATATGAAATTTCTAAAATCAAGCCAATAAGAGGGTACATTCAGGTCGTTAAAATTGTTTTAACCATTGTCTGTGGGATACTCGTGATTGCTAATCTTATCGGCGAGAGTCCCCTTATTCTGTTAAGCGGCATCGGCGCGATCTCGGCTGTTCTTATGTTAGTTTTCAAAGATTCTATTTTAGGGCTTGTAGCGGGTGTTCAATTAACTGCTAATGATATGGTGCGGGTTGGCGATTGGATTGAAATGCCGAAATATGGAGCAGACGGCGATGTTATTGATATCTCATTAAACACTGTCAAAGTTCAAAACTTCGATAAAACCATTACAACCATTCCGAGCTATACGCTGATCTCGGACTCTTTTAAAAACTGGCGCGGAATGCAAAAGTCTGGAGGACGCCGAATCAAACGTTCGATATTCATTGATACGAGCAGCATCTGTTTCTGTACTAACGAAATGTTAGAGCGTTTCAAAAGTATTCACTATCTCACTGAATACATATTGGATAAAGAACGGGAAATTCAAAATCATAATAAAAATCTTCAGATTGATACCTCTAATAGAGTAAATGGCAGGGCGCTGACAAATATCGGTGTCTTTCGAACATATATTGATCAGTATCTCAAGAATCATCACATGATTCATCAAAACATGACTTGCTTGGTTAGGCAGTTAGCCTCTGGTGAAACCGGACTGCCTTTGGAAATATATGCTTTTACAAATAGCACGGAGTGGCAGGTATATGAGGCAGTACAGTCTGATATTTTTGATCATATTTTTGCCATTGCGCCTGAGTTTGGACTCCGGATTTTCCAAAATCCAACGGGGTATGATGTGAAAAGCTTATCCACGGTAAGCCTATCCAACTATAGTAGGGGTGGGGCTATTTAAGACAGCAAATCAATAGGGGACGAGATGTGAACGTTGAATATTTGAGCAGATTATTAAAAGGTAATGAGTATCACTCTATAACTGTAAGGACAGGCGAAAAATAATTCGTCTGTCCTATCTGCTGTTGATTGGCTCAATGAGATATTTGGTATAGTTAAATTGCAATTTGTTGGGTATTTGCTATCCATTTTTATTTTTGCACTACTACCGACAGAACCATTTTGGTTCCCGATTTTGATATTTTACAGGTATTGTTTGATAGTCGGTAACCTGTTCAACTATCTGGCAGAAGTGCTTGAGGCAGGATTTCATCAGCGCCATTGGAGAAATCCTAGTGGCGCTTTTTTCGCGTTTATTAGGTGAAGAAAAATCAATGTGCAGAAAGAAAATATGAGGATTTTTAAGTTTTTATGTGAGTATTTTTAAGAAGAATATGGATATTATTGTGTTATTATTGAGATGTTAGGTATTACCTTTAATTAACAAATATCTACTGGAGGGAGGTTCCATAGGTGAAATAATAAATTATGCTCAATATGATACAATTTGTATCATATTTCTTTTTGTAAACGCTGCCAGTTTTAGACAACATAATTGAATTGCTTTATGAGTCGTTAATATATTCTAATGAAATCGATTTGGAGGGCATTTATGAAGTGGAAAAAGAAAATATCGTTGACTCTTATGCTCCTTATGACGGTCAGCAGCTTTAGTGCTTTAGGCGCATCGGCTGCCCCAGCAAACGGGTATCCGGAATGGAATAACAATCCCGATGTTTTCCAGGTGAACCGAGAGCCTGCACATGCCTCCTTTATTCCTTATGGAGATGTGCCCTCTGCTTTGCAGGGAGCGGACATGATATCTGCGATGACGGAGCATCAATCACCTTTTTACCAATCCCTCAATGGGCTATGGAAATTTAACTTCTCTAAGAACCCTAATGCTCGTCCTGTAGACTTCTATAAGGATAGCTATGATACGAGTTCATGGAATGAGATTAAAGTGCCTGGCGAATGGCAGCTCCAAGGCTATGATTTCCCCATTTATACGAATATTACTTATCCATTCTGGGGTAATGGCAATTCAACCAATGTTCAGCCGCCTGTCGCTCCTACGGAATATAATCCGGTAGGATCGTATAAGCGCACATTTACGATTCCGGATAATTGGTCCGACCGGCAAACGTTCATTTCCTTTCAAGGTGTTGAAAGCGCATTCTACGTCTGGGTTAACGGTCAAAAAGTCGGATATAGCGAAGATAGCTATTCGCCCAAAGACTTTAACATTACCCCGTATCTAAAGTCCGGCGAGAATACGCTTGCTGTCGAAGCGTATCGCTGGTCGGACGGTAGCTGGCTTGAAGACCAGGATTCCCTGCGATTAAGCGGCATTCAGCGCGATGTGTTTCTTTTCAGCACACCCTCGGTTCATATGAGGGATTTCAGCGTCGTTACGAATTTGGATTCTTCTTATCAGGATGCTGAGCTAAATCTGAAAGTAAACGTCAAAAATTATATCAACGGCACAACGCCGGCCAACCATACGGTAGAGGCGATGCTGTATGACGGCAACAACCAACCGGTATTTAACGAGCCTGTCAAAATGGAAACAGCGTTTGGCGCGAACTCGGAGGTTCAGGTCAACGCTTCTAAGCTAGTCGCCAATCCTAAGAAATGGTCGGCAGAAGATCCGAACCTGTATACACTTGTTCTGAGCTTGAAAGATTCTTCCGGCAAATTAATCGAAACGGCGGGCACACGTATCGGTTTCAGGGAATTTGAACTCAAAACGATGTCCGATGGTAGTGGCAAGCAGCAAATGATCCTCAACGGTAAGCCAATTATGATTAAAGGTGTAAACCGTCACGATACAAACCCCGATACGGGGAAAGCGACCAATCTGGATCAGATGATCGAAGATATCGAATTAATGAAGCAATACAATATGAATGCTATTCGTACCTCTCACTATCCGAGCCATCCGTTCTGGTACGATCTGGCGAACAAATACGGTCTTTATGTGCTCGATGAGGTTAATTTGGAAACGCATGGCGTCAGGGACACCGTTCCGACCAGCAAGCCTGAATGGGTAGAAAACGTGAAGGATCGCGCTAACAGTATGGTCCAAAGGGATAAAAACCACCCATCCGTCATCATTTGGTCATTAGGCAATGAAGCGGGTTCCGGAAGCGATTTTAAAGCCGAATCCGATTATATCCGCAGTCTCGATCCTACCCGTCCGATTCATTATGAGGGATATAATGATAAGGCCGTAACGGATATGGTCAGCAACATGTATCCGGCTGTCTCGACCTTGGAAACGTATGCCAAGAGCAGCGATCCTAGACCATATATTATGTGTGAGTATGCCCACGCTATGGGTAACAGTACAGGTAATTTGCAAGAATACTGGGATATGATCAAAAAGTATCCGAATCTCCAGGGCGGATTCATCTGGGACTGGGTCGATCAAGCGGTACGCATGAAAACTCCGGCTGAAAAACTGTATTTGACCGATGTGGGCGAAACTTACAAAGCTGATTACACGGGAACAGTTATAGAAAGTGACGGTGCTGTAAACGGTGTTCTTCAGCCGAAGGATGTAGGAAGCGCTACCGTGACGATGCCGAACGATGCGTCATACAATATTACCGGACCGTTCACGCTAGAAGCTTGGATTAAACCGCTATCGAATATTTCGGACAGTCCAATCATTACCAAAGGGGATACCCAATTCGCTTTAAAAATGGCTGGCACGACCAAGTTGGAAATATTTGTTTATAAAAGTGGCACCTGGACATCAGCCAGTGCAAATTTGCCCGCGAACTGGGTGAATAACTGGCATCATGTTGCCGGGACTTATGACGGAGCAAACTTAAAGCTTTTTGTAGATGGCACTGTCGTCGCAACGAAAGCTTTCACAGGCAGCTTCGGTTCCAACAACTTTCCGCTTACCATCGGCACAGATAAGGAGAAAGGCCGCACTTCCAGAATGAGCTTCGATAAAGTCCGCGTTTACAACCGTGCCTTATCGTTGACGGAACTAAACGATGATACGCGCACAGCGGATGCATCCGTTGTCTTGTGGCAGGATTTCAATAAAGACAACGCCAAATCAAGCCCTCTTGAGCAGCACGAATTCTTGGGCTACGGCGGAGACTTCGGAGATAGTCCGAATGATGGCAACTTTATGGCCAACGGTCTTATCTTAGCAGACCGAACTCCGAAGCCGGAGCTTACCGAAGTGAAACATGTTTATCAAAACATTATCGTGAAAGCTGCAGACCTTGCGAAAGGCAAAGTCGATGTCAGAAATGAATTCTTGTTCACCAATGTCAACGCATACGAGGCAAATTGGGAATTACGGGCGGATAACAAAGTCATTCAGCAAGGTACTTTTGACAATTTGGATATACCCTCTTTGACGACGAAACAAATTACAGTTCCTTATAGCTTGCCGACGGCTAAGCCAGGTGTTGAATACTGGTTAAATTTCAGTTTCAAATTGAAATCGGATACGTTGTGGGCGAAGAAAGGACACGAGATCGCCAGTCAGCAAATAAGCCTACCGTTGAGTACGCCTAACCAACCGTCCGTCGATCTCTCTACATTGCCGGCTTTGAATGTTCAGGATCAAGGAACACAAGTTAAGATAAATAATACGGATATGCAAATCAATTTCAATAAATCAACTGGCACGATCGATACTTTCAAGTATCAAGGTAAAGATTTGATAAAACAAGGTCCTACACCTAACTTCTGGAGAGCGCCTACCGATAACGATAAAGGTAACGGCGAGCCTTCCAGAACGGCAACTTGGAAAAATGCCGGTAAAAACAGAAGCGTAACCAAAGCGACCGTCACCCCGATCGGAGACAAAATTGTTCGCATAGACGTGGAAGGAACGCTGCCGACTACGACAGTATCCTCTTACAAAACGTCCTATACCATCTTCGGCAACGGCGACATCACGGTGTCCAATTATTTGAAACCTGGCGCCAAATCGCTTCCGGAAATTCCTGAGGTCGGAAACATGCTGACAATTCCGCAAGAATTTGAGCATATTACGTGGTATGGCCGCGGACCAAATGAAAACTATCAGGACAGAAATTCCGGTTCCGATGTCGGGATGTATAGTAGCACCGTAGAAGCGCAATTTTTCCCTTATATCGAGCCTTCGGAAACGGGAAATAAAACCGATGTGCGTTGGGTTACTCTGACGAACCAGGACGGAGTGGGTCTGATGGCAATCGGTGCTCCTGTTATTGAGACTAACGCTCTGCATTATACACCGGATGATTTGGATGGACCAGCACATCCGTATCAAGCGACTCATCGCGATGACATCACGCTTCGCGTCAACTATAAGCAAATGGGCGTTGGTGGTGATGACAGTTGGGGCGCCAAGCCTCATGCGCTTTATATGCTGCTAGCGGATAAGGACTATAGTTACAGTTATACGCTTAGGCCGATTCCCGCTCATACAGCAGATTTGATGAAGCTGAGCAAGTCCGTGACGACGATCAACCTGGTGAAATCCATCCAAGTAAATGGCATAGCGTTGGACGGATTCGATCCGGAGAAATTAAACTACACGTACAATATCTTGCGCGGCAATAACAAAGTGCCGACGGTTGACGTGCAGACATCAAACAACACAGTAAAAGTGCAAGTGACTCCAGCTCCTGATGTAAATGGCAAAACCGTCATTAACGTCTCCTCTGCAGACGGCCTCTTCACCAAGATCTATGAAATCCAATTCAATGTGGTAGATCATTATTTGAGCAACATGGATTGGGTAAGCGCAACAGTCGGTTGGTCTTCGATCAAAAAGGATTTGAGCATTGATGGCAATTCACTTCGCTTGAAAGGTCCCTCAGGAACAGTCACGTATACCAAGGGGATTGGCACACATGCGAATTCGGAAATTATTTATAACTTGACAGGTAAAAATTATGAATCCTTCCAGGCGGTCGTTGGCGTTGATCAGGAAGTTAGTGGCACAGGAGTGAGCAACACGATTGTGTTCCAGGTGTTCTTGGATGGAGTCAAGGCTTTCGATAGTGGTTTAATGAGAGCTGCGACGGTTTCCAAAGCGATTAATCTGGACGTGAAGGGCGTAAAAGAAATGAAGCTGATTGTCAGCGATAATGGCGACGGAAACGCTGAAGATCACGGAGATTGGGCAGACGCTAAGCTCATTCCGGGCAAAGATCCTTTTGCGGTTCTTAGTGGTGTAAGCTTGGTAAAGGTAAACCAGCCATTTGACCTTAATTTGCAGTTGAACAATGTTACTCAAAACGTGTATGCGATTGACTTTATCGTCAATTATAATCCCCAGCAAGTCCTTCTAAACGATGTTACTTCCATACAAGATCAAGTAGAAATCGTTGCGAAAAAAGAGCTAGAGCCGGGTAAACTCAGAGTGCTGGCCGCAGCTCTTGGTTCCAGTATTCAATCAAGTGAGGATTTGTTGAAACTAGCTTTCACTACAACGAATGAATCGGTTACACAATCAACTTACACGGATATTTCCGTAAGTAATCTGATCATTGCCGACAATCAAGGAGCTGAAGTGAACGTTAATGGAACTCAATTTAGCGTTCAATTTGAACAAATCCATAAGGATGCTCTAATTTCAGGGATTGCTGATGCACAAGCCATATACGATGGGGCTGTAGAGGGCAGTAATCCCGGACAATATCCAGCTGCAGCGAAAGCGGCGTTCCTGGCTGCAATTCAGAATGCCGCTGCAGTCGCGAACGATGCGGATTCCAATCAGTCGCAAGTAGATCAGGCTCTAATTGACTTGACGGCAGCCGTTCAAGCCTTCGAAGCGTCCGTCCATACGAGCATTCCTGGCGATATGAACGGTGACGGCAAATTCACAATTGGCGATCTGGCTTTGGTGGCTAAGGCTTACGGTAAAACATCCTCAGATTCAGATTGGAATCTCTTCAAGTTTGCAGATCTTGTAGCGGACGGCAAAATTGATATTGCAGATTTGGCTTATATGGCAAGAAAAATTATTGAATAAGTAACAGGAAAAGAATCCGCAACTTCGGTTGTCGGATTCTTTTTAGTAGATAAGAAAGTATAAGTTTTATACTTTAGCTTCGCATCCCCAGCTGCGAGCTTTTCAGGTTGATATTTCGCCAAATATTTCCCAGACATTCTCAAGTAGCGGGCAGCAATCATACAGTGACCGGCTTGCTTGGATGAAAAAGAAGTGTAGGAAAGAGGAAAGCGAATGGAGAGCATCCGAGTTAAAAAGGACATATTCAGGAAGCGAACGGACAAGCTCCGTGCTAGCGGAGAGGTTCTGTCAACCGAACAATTTTCCCGGATCTATGAGCAATACTTTAACCGCGTGTACAAGTATATTTACTACCGGATTCAGAATCAGTATGAGGTAGAGGATCGGCGAAGTGAAAACGGAAATGGTCGATGGGACCCAGCTGTATTTTGCAAACGGAATTGTTATCTGGGAGGACAAGGGATTTACGGTGGAGATGTATGCTATGGATGATTTCGATGCGGATACGCTGAAGAGAATCGTCAAAAGCTTCGGCGTTGGCAAGGCCATGAAGCAAGAGCAAATTAATCAGTCGCAGTCCAATGTAGACAACTTGATTCAAACACAGCGAGCGGTTCCGGCTCCTGCGGCTCGTCAATAAATTGGAGCTTAAGTCGTGTAATGGTTATCTTCCAACCGTTTATGCGTGAATACGTTGATAAGTATGTTGTCAGCTTTACAATTTAGCTAGGAGGCACAAAAAAACATCATTCAAAAATGAATGATGTTCATATTGTAGAGAAACCCCAGTCTTTTACGCAGACAGGGGTTTCTTTTCTAAAGAAGGTGCTCACAGCCATGAATCACCACTATGAAAATCATTTTGTTTTTTAACCTCCCTCAAGGCATTCATTAATAATAATGATGCCTTTCCTAGGATGTTGCTATTTTTATATACTAGGCCAATTGATACGGTGGGGTCTATATCGACAAAAGGTCTAATGACTAAGGTATTTTCTAGTTCCAAGTCTTTATACATAGGAATAATTCCAATACCGAGACCAGCTTTGACCATTTGCCGAATCACAGAAAAACTTCCCACCTCGATACCAAAAAAAGAGTTTTGGCCAGTTTGACATAATATCTTTTCTGATATTTCTCTATAAATACAGGTTTGCTCTTTAAGCAGAATGGTTAGTCCGACAAGATCGTTAACCTCAATGCAAGCTTGATTGGCCATGGGGTGATCAGCTCTCATCAATACCCCCAATCTTTCTTCAATAAGTGGCTCAAACTCCAACATGAGGTTTACTGATGGAGATGCGCATATGCCGAAATCCAATTCACCGGATCGAACTCTTTCTGCGATAGATTTACTACCACTAATCTCCATAGATAACTGCACTTGCGGACGAAGCTTACAGAAATCAGCTACGATAGTCGCTATCGTCTGACTTGCGATAGGCTCAATAGCGGCAAAACGAACGGCTCCGCCATCCCCCGTACCGAAATCCGAGATCGTCTGTCTCATGGATCCTATTTGTTTCAGCAAAGCAGATGCTTCCTGATAGAGCCATTGACCGGCTTCAGAAGCAACCATGCGTTTGCCATCACGAACGAATAAAGAGACCCCTAGATCAGCTTCAAGGCGTTGAATCTGGAGTGTTACTGTAGAGGGTGCAAATTGGAGTTCTTCAGCAGCTTTCTGAAAGCTTCCAAGACGCAAAATCGCTTCAAATGTTGTTAATGCTCGCAGATCCATGTTCCTCATCCTTTTGTTTAATAAATGTGAACAATTTATTCAGATAGTTCAATTTTACAAAACTTTGATGCCAATTTACAATAGTTACAAGAACAATTTTTAGGCAGGAGGGATGCTATGGATTTAGGTTATAAATCGGCATTCAATTGGATCACCTTATGGGCATCACTATTATTTGCTTTGATCCTTGGATTTTCACGGCTATCCTTTGGATTGTTCTTACCAGGGATTCAAAGGGAAATAGGGGGGAGTTACGGTGATTTGGGCATGTTAGGAACAGTCAATTTCATTGGTTATTTGGTTGGAACCCTATGTCTACCGCCATTAATTTCCCATTTTCAACATAGTAAGAATATCATCAATAGAATTTCATGCTTGTTACTTGGATTGGCCATGATAGCCTCGGCGTTTAGTGAGCATTTCATCCAGCTTGGGCTTTGGCGGTTCATGATTGGTTTTTTTTCAGCTTTGGCCACAGTGTTGGTCTTGTCTATTGCTACGGACACCGTTCAACCCGCTGAACGAGGAATGACTTCAGGTCTAATATGGTTAGGTGGATCTGCCGGAATTTTAATTACAGGCTTATTCGCACCATATATCATAGAGCCTGCTCATTTGGATGGATGGCGCTATGCTTGGCTGGCTATGGGTATCTTCGGTGTTCTTGCTATGGTGGGCTTTGAAATGGTAACAAGAAAGCAAAGATTTGAGAGTACCCAATTCACCCAACTTGAATCGAATTCACGGGAACAAGAACAAGTGAGTGTATATAGACTCATGTTTAGTCCAAATAAGTTTTTATTCTTGCTCGGATCTTATTTCTTCTTTGGTTGGGGATATATTATTTATTTCACTTTTTTGGTTCCTTATCTTGTGAATAAAGGAATTCCGTCGATTTATGCTGGACTGATTTGGTCTTGTATCGGATTTGCAGGTTTATTCAATGGCTGGGTAGGAGGCAGAGCCATTGACCGATGGCCGAGCGGGTATACGCTTGCATTGGGGTTAGCATTAGGTACGATTGGTGTATTAGGAGTAACGACAAATCGTATTCTGCTTACTTCATTAGGCGCAGTAATTATTGGGTTGGTTTCATTTATTACCCCACCGTTGATGACGACCGCCCTTCTTCGCCGTTATGCACCAAGTAGCATCTATCCGGTATGCCTTAGCGTAGCCACCGCTTTTTTTGCAACAGGGCAAATGATAGGTCCCATGGTTGGAGGCTGGGTTGTCGAGCGATACGGTTTGGAATTTGGCGTAACATCCAGCTCTCTATTTATGGCGCTTTCCGCCTTGTTTGCTTGTTTATACGGAAAGAAACAAGGAGAGCTAGAGACACGTACATTGCGTTCCGAAAGTATGAATAGCTGATTCGTTATTAAGAAGAGTATTTTATAAAGGGAGAGAAAAACGATGGAGATATTACACGATACTAATCCGGCAATAAGAAAATATTTTAACTCGGGTAATCTTGAGCTTTCCTACATTGACTTTGGTGGAGAAAGTAATAAAGTGCTTGTTATGTTACATGGTTATATGGCTAACGCGAGAACATTTTCGGAGCTGGCTGTCAAATTTAAAGATTGGCGGGTTATAGCTGTAGATCAGCGCGGACACGGATGGAGTGAACATCCTTCTGGCATGGAATATGCAAGAAATGATTACATCAATGACCTATTAAACTTGATTCAAAATGAACTCGGGGGACAACCCGTAACGCTACTGGGTCATTCGCTAGGCGGATTAAACGCTTATCAATTCGCGGCTCGTTATCCTGAATGGGTCGAAGCCATTATCGTTGAGGATATTGGTGTGGAAATAAACGCTGACTTCTCATTTGCCGATAAGCTTCCATTTCGATCGGCCTCCTTAAAAGAACTAAGAGATTCACTTGGAAGTGTAGGACTTCGAGCGATTGATTATTTTTCAGAAAGCGTGTTCGAGGATGAACGGGGATGGGGGTTCCGTACAGATGTAAATGGTCTGCAAGTTTCCGTACCCCAATCTAATGGGGTTTGGTGGGAAGATTGGTTGTCTTCAAAATGTCCTATTTTGCTGATTCATGGTAAGAAAAGCTTTTTTCTTGACATCAAACAAGCAGAACAGATGGAAATTCGAAGACCTAACACTAAGCTTGTAGTTTTCGAAGAATGTGGCCATGGTGTTCACTCTGATGATTTAGATGGTTTTTATCAAGTTGTGAATGATTTTCTTACTGAACAAAATAACGGGAATAGACAGTAATTAGGTTTCAATAATAAAGCAGCAAGGGGTTGATATAGATGTATACCTTATGCGTCAAGCAGGGTTACCTATACCTGCGATATATGGTCCTTCGAAGGAAGGCTGGATTCAATTGGGAATAAAAACGCCGCCGCTTTGAGTACCATAATGGAGCCATGTGTTTTATGATGCTGCTTGGAAACGCCGAGCTATGAAGTTGCTCTTTTCTGTAGATAAGGACAAGTGAATCATTTCAGTCTTTGAAGCGTCTAACAAAAACGGGCTTCTTGCAGAGTAACGTTTTTTAAAAATGGAATATATTATTAGTGTCAAACTCAACCCCCTACCACCTTTTCGTCCTCCCCGTACGATAAGGTGGATTTTTTTATGTTATTCATTTGGAATAGACAGTAGCCTGTATCAAATTAAATTTATTTTAATATATTAGTTTAAGAACTTTTTCGACTGAAATGCTTCCGGATCCAAGGATTAGAGTTGAGTCAAAGAAACAGTATCGAGATCTAAGATTATACTTGTGGTACTACTGTTAATTATACGAAATTCTAAATCAAAATCTGTTTTTTCTCCTATTGCAAATGCTGGAATGATCACAGTAAATCTTCTATAACTAGAAGGTATTTTTTTAATAGGGATTAATGTTCCTGGATCAAAAGAACCAACTAGACTTACTCTTAGCTTTCCGGTATTTGATTTTGATTTGGCAAAGAAGGTAATTTTATATGCATGATTTGGAACTAGTGTTACTCGTTGAGCTAGATAAGATGTCTCGCTTCCTCTTACTGGGGCTTGAAATCGTATATGCTTTTTACCAGTATTAGATTGTACAGTAATTAGCCTAGTGTTTCTAGATAGCCACGGGGCAGTTGTATCATCTTCAAAATCTTCATTAATGGTTAGTATATTTTGAATCATTTTACCCACTCCTTATTATTGATACTACATAAATATGTAGATTCATAGGAATGGTGATAGTTTTAGAGTACAACTTAAAGTATTTTAATTTTTCTTCCATTTTCTTAATCATTGTCAGTCATTATATTGGATTATTATTGAGTGATACAGATGCCAATCGGTTCCGGATTTAATGCTGCTAGCACAACTGACGATGTGATCCGGGGAATTGACTTACGCGGTAAAGTAGCAATAGTTACAGGAGGTTATGTCGGTCTTGGACTTGAGACTACAAGAACGCTCGCAGCAGCTAGGGAGAAAGTCATCGTTCCTGCACGTGATTTGAAGAAGGCCCATCAAGCCCCTTGGATGGAATTGAAAGTGTTGAAATTGAAGAGATGAATCTCCTAGATCCTCAATCTATTGACAAATTCGCTAACAGTTTTCTCCAATCCGGTAGGCCACTTCTAATTGACCACCCAACTGTGGTCAGCTTTGCGCCAAGCAAAGGGAGCTCGCGTTGTATCGGTAGGAGCTTATAGCAGGTATATCAACTAGCGAAACCATGAAATCTCCTGTTCTATAAAAAAGCACATCTTTGTTCATGTGAAGCTTCTTTGACCCTTGAAGAACAAGGCAAAGTGCAGGTGTTAAGATACCAGGGAAAAGGGGTGTTTAAACACTGCTTTTATGTAATATAATGAATGGAATGTCAGTTGGCGATTTTCCATCGTTCACAGCTATTTGTTTGCAGAGTCCTGTGAGCAGCTACAACGCTTCTTCATGGGCAGAGATCGATTCAATAGAAATTGGTTTACTGATTAAATGATTCTCCTGTTGCCGCAACTATACTCACCTCTATCTTCATCATGCTTTCAGTTGTTGAACTAATCGAAATAATCATACCTTGCTGAATTATATACTTTCAAGCAGACATTCGAAGAGATTGTCGATTCCATTTACATTTTATTAAGGGCATGACTAAACATTAAGTTAAATCAACGTTTCCCAGTGAGTGAACGTAACGTGGTTAGTAAATTTGTTTACATGGCTCGCACAGAAATCAATTTATAAATAAACTCAAAAAAGCCCTACGGGAAATTGAAATTGTTCCCCGGGCTTTTCTTATTACCTGAAATAATAAAACTTCCGCAATTTCATCATTCTTACAAAAAGTTTAGAACATATGATAAGCATCTAACCGTTAAGGGGTGCTAAAAGTATTGAAAAAATTAATGAATAAGCGTAAGCGCCATGGAAAAAGTAATCCACTAATAAGTCCTCGAGTTAGACTAAGGAAATCGAAACCTCTCACAAATAAGTACAGTCCCGAAGAAATCTATAATAAAATTTCTGAATGTGAACTAAATTGGGTTTTTATGGAGTTACGGGAACCAGATAATAAATTTATAATTTTTTATATTAGGAAAGATGTTGTTACCCCAACATCTATTACAGGAAAAAGAATATTTCTTCCTATTCCCCCTGGGCGCACTGATTATGGAACAGTTGAATTTAGTGATAGTAGAATAGAAACCGTATTATGTTTTGAACCAGAAGAGAATAATATTGCTGAGAATGTAGTCATTGCTTGTATTAGTGGTCGGGGTGGAGGTGTATCTGGTCCTAACGGAATGACAAGTTTAAGAAATACACTTCGTACTAGGCTTGCAACATTGGGAGTACCCTCAAATAATATTTTTCAAATAAGTTGGAATAAAAACAGAGATAGTGATCCTTTTGGTGCTCCTTTAATGAGTGATTTAAAAAAAGAAATTAATTCCAGGAACAATAAACCAAGCTATATAGCAATCATAGGCCACTCATTCGGTGGTTGGGCAGCCTCTAAGTTATCAAGAGTTACTGCTGTTAAACCGGATTTTATCGGGCTTATTGATCCTGTTTATGGTGCTTCCAATATTATGTCTCCAAACGCTGTGCCAATAGGATCAAAAGTGATTAATTGGTATCAGAAGAATGGCATAAATGGTGGGGAACCATGCACAGGCATAGGTAGTATTCCTTGTACTTCACCCCAAAATGGTATTTCTTGCGGATATCAGAATGTACCTGGGGCGCAGAATATTAATGAAGTATACTTAAAAACATGGAGTGGAGCTATTAGATCAGTAAATTGCCTGGTGCCAAAAAAAGTTGTCAAATTGAAAGCGTCACATATAGATATTGATGATGATGAGTGGATCCATCGCCAAATCTTTGATCAAATTAGTTCAGATATTAAAAATCTAATTAAATCAAAAAAAGCCCGAAGGAAATGATTACTCTTTTGGGCTTTTTCCTTGTCGGGTGATAGTGAGGAATATTGACCAATTGATTAATCTAGAGGGAATTTAAGAGTGGAAAAATTATGTTGATATGCCCTTGTGGAAAAACTGCGGATAATAATGTAATTCATGTGGCTTATGCATCAGCTGAGCGATTTGTGTTTGACAAGTTGAGGCAGTTACTAGATAAATATGTGAACTAGTAGGAGTGATGATAGTTTTATGATACAAGTTGAATCAGCTGTAGAATGAAACAAAAGCGCCTACATAATTACCAGAACCTTGTGTGTATATTTATGCATAAATGCTTTTATTTAATAATTCGGTGGTAGCACCACTTATAAAAGGTCAATTTTGATACAATAAAATAAGTATTATGCTTCATTAACTGAATTATTATTATAAATACTCGAAGCTAAGCCGGCATAACACATTGTTGGTTGTATTTAGATAACATTGGGTGCTTCTGTATGGAACCCTTGGATATCGAAACGTATGGCATCGTTAAGGTGAATATTATTGATCCAACATTCAATAATAAAAAAATCAACGCTTTGAAAATTTGTCGAATTGAATTATTCAAGTCATTAGCTTAAATTTCGAAAATATAAGGTTCAATTGATTATTTTTTTTGGAATCCACTTTAGAACGAATGCTCTAGTGAGAGTTCCGGTCAACATATAGAAAATGAACGAATAATAGAAGTTCCAACCATAATAAGCAACAGCATCAAGCCAGATAGAAAACGGTTCGCCAATAAATGCAAAAACAAGTGCTTGCAAGAATAATGCAACGGAAAATGTTTTCCAATTCGAAAAATATTGAAAAATCAACATTTGAGCTACCGGTACTATCGAAAAATCAAAAGGTAACTCGAAAACAGAGTACGGTATTAATTTTGTAGGATAGATCCAAATACCAAAGTCTGCACCAAATTCGTCTGTTATAATTGAGATAATCAGCACGATTAATCCAAAAAACCAAATAATTGGCGCCCTTTTGCGGTCTATAAGTTTTATGAGAACGATCCAAGGGATAATGATCATTCCAAGTAAAAACCACCAAGTCCAAGTAAAAAGACTTTCATTTATCCATAGCTGATATTCAAAAAGTGCATGCGATTCCTGCAAATCATGTAATTGATCTTTTGTCATTTTTTCACCTACAAATGCGATATATTTTTCTTAATTATTTCCCTCATCGTGTTAGCTTAAACTTCTCTGGATATCTTCCAACTGAGTAAGAGCATGAAGTTGCATACAAGGCTGAATATTAAAGAGCACAAAAAGAACCACATTACCGGGTTGGAGCGGTAAAAGTGGTAAGGGGAGTAATTATAGAAGCCCTTAATAATTTATTCCAGGAATATCATAAGTGTCGTAGTTAGAAGCCTATTTTACTTGTATATTAAGTATCATCTCGAGGTGTTCAATAATTAGTTGTTGCCATGAATAATTTGCTTCAAAGGGGTTCCGTTTTTATTTTTGTTATTGCTTAGGGATTCTAGAACATTGGAGGAGTATTCAAAGTCATAAATGAAGAGAAAAGCAAAGCGTTCCTCCTAAACAATCGGGAAACGCTTTACTGTGTCAACAGAAACGATACTTCTATCATAGACTTGCTCATGAGGGGTTGTAATTTTATTTGAATAATCAGGATGTAATTGGGGGATAATTCCATCGAGTATGATGTTTAAGAAAGGGAGAATTGTTAGTTATGGATAATGAAGAACAGACAATCTCACTTTCGGTAATCCATAATATTGAGGCGCTAAGGAACTTGTTCGGGAACAACGAACAGCTTACCTTTCATTATTTTGAAAGGGATGGGGAAGAACCGTTTGGAGCGATTGCTTATTTAAAAGTCTTAATAGACACGGAGTGGCTGCAACAACTTATTCTTCCGCGTATTGGCGAGCGTATCCAATGGGAAGAAGCTTCAACTAATTCGCTTATTGATGCCGCCAAGGATCAAGGTATTACACGAGTGGTACCCAATTTAGAAGATGCGGTGCGAATCATCACGGACGCTGGGATTGTTTTGTTCGCTGAAAACCAAATTCAAGCCTTTGGAATGAGTCTTCCTGGATTCGGAAAGAGATCCATTAAAGAGCCAATGATGGAGGTAAATGTCCGAGGACCTCGTGCAGGTTTTATAGAGGATTTGGATACTAATGCTGGACTAATTTATAGACGTTTGAAAACTCCTCAACTTAAGTCGAAGACTTTTATAGTGGGTCAAGAAAGCCGAACTAATATCATGGTGCTTTATCTTGAAAATCAAGTAAATCTTAGTGTATTACATGAAATAGAGTCAAGGCTAGAATCTGTATGTCTAAATGTTGTTGTAGACAGTGCTCAGATTGAGGAATGGATACAGGATAGTGTCTACTCACCATTTTCCCAAATACAGAACACGGAAAGACCAGACCGAGTTGCAACTGCCTTAAATCAGGGTAAAGTAGCGATTTTAACGGACGGTAGTCCGAATGTTCTTTTAGCGCCAGCTATGTTTACAGATTTTCTACACCCAAGTGAGGACCTGTACGAAAAGTTTTATTTTGCGGATTTCCTTCGTGGTTTGCGTATAATAACGCTTTTCGTGTCCTTGTTTCTTCCGTCAGTCTACATTGCTTTATCTACTTTCCATCTCGAGATGATTCCAACACCACTTATGCTGACATTTCTTTCGGCTAAATCAGGCATCCCATTTCCTACAATTCTTGAAGCCCTAATTATGGAAATTGCATTTGAAATTTTAAGGGAAGCAAGTGTAAGGCTACCACAAACAGTCGGTCAATCTATTAGTATCGTTGGAGCGCTCATTATCGGGGAAGCCGCTGTTCAATCAGGCATCGTGTCGAGATCCATGGTAATCATCGTGGCAGTAACTGGAATTGCGTCGTTTACAATCCCGTCTTTTAATACTGCTATTACGCTAAGATTGCTCCGTTTTCCACTTATGTTTATCGCTGCTTGCACCGGTGTACTCGGCATTTCGCTCAGTATGTTCGCGCTTGTTCTACATTTATGTTCGCTAAGGTCATTTGGTACATTATTTATACCTACGCCTGAACCTAAGCACTGGCGGGATTTCGTCAGCCACTTTGTATTACTTCCAATCAAGCTTCGTAAGTTTTCGAAAATGCAAGCTTCTGCTGTTGCTGCGAAAGGATCCGAACATGATGAAGAAGTTTAAACGTGCACTGCTGATGTTCTTGATGATGACATTTCTAGTGGGGTGTTCTTCGGACATTCGCGAAATAAGCGATATTGCGCTTGTCATGTTGACAGCAATTGATTATGACAAAGAAAAACAAATGTTCATTTTTACCATCAACTGTATTGACGCTTCAACGAACAGTTCTGGAAACTCAGACAAAAAATTAGAGTGGGTCGCTACTTCATCAGGCAAGTCTATTTTCGAGGCTGCACGCAATTTACGGAGTCGCGCTGGTAAAGTGCTGGTCTGGCAACATGATAAGTTTTTTCTTATTGGCGAAAGCGCGGCAAGGAATTCGATCTACGAAATTGTGGACTTTATGACTCGGACGCGAGATATTAGGCTATCCAGTTATGTAATTATAAGCCAAGGAAATGCGAGCGAAATGATGAGAACCAAGGCAGAAACCCAAGATCTTATCTCGAATGAAATGGTTGGTAAAATCAAAAATGAGCATCTATGGGGAAAAAGCCTATCTATTACTGTTAAAGATCTCGTAAACTATTACACAAATCCTTATCGTGGATTTGTAACTGGAAGACTAAGCAAAATGAAGCCAATCGGTAGTTCACGTGAAGTAGTTCTACTTAGCGGTGGTTCTGTTATTCAACAGGGGAGGCTTACACAATGGATATCAGGAACAGATGTTCTTTCAATTCACATTATCGTCAATAAGAAATATTGGCGTGATCTTGAATTTTCGGAATATGTGTCATATAAATCGGCCAATTTAGGAATGAGAATGAAGGTAAGTAAGCGGTCTATGGCGTTAATTCAAGAGGAGGGGAAACCCCTAATCGTGATTAAAATAGGATTAATAGGATCTATAACTAGTCTCGATAAGTACTTAAATTTACCAGATCCGGTCACACTTCAAGCTATTGAAAAGTCTTCCAGTCGACAAATAGAGCAGCGTATCAAAGATAGCCTAAATCGGTTTCAACACGACCTAAAGGTAGATGTTATTGGATTTTCTGATTTTATTAGTAAATATCATCCAAACGAGTGGAGAGGGATGGAGAAAACATGGATAACTGACATCTATCCAAAAATTCCAATTCGTGTACATGTGGACGTTAAAATTCCAACGGTTGGAATGAGCCAAGTACTTGGAGGTGTAAAATGAATGATTATTTGACGATTATATTTATTCTCCTTTACTGCGTTTGGAAAGCTACAAGTTTATGGAAGAAGAAACTTCGACGTGAAGCAGCTGTACTCTGTATGTTATCGCTAATAGCGGGTATGTATTTCATACCTTCTATTGGTGACCAAATTCCAACGCCTAGTTCCATAAATAAGTGGCTTTACAAGCCAATTGCCGAATACGTGGAGCGTAAGGTAAACATTGTTCCGGAGGAATACCCATTGTGAAGTTTGAAAAAATATCGCCATTTCAGCTCGGATTTCTTTGTTTCGCATTCATGTCTGGCTTCTCAACCCTCTATTTGTTAGAAGCAAAAGTAATTATGCATGATGTTTGGATTGCAAATGTTACGGCGATGCTTGCTGTGCTTCTGATACTTAAAGTGTTTACATATGTCCAAAGCCAATTTCCAAATTTGAATTTTAGTGACATAATTGAAGCTTTATTTGGTAAATGGTTAGGGAAGTTTGTGCTAGTGTTTTATCTCATGGGTATGATAGGCCTTGGTGTATTATCTTTACGCTCTATTTCGTTGTTTTATAACACTGCTATTCTGCCAAATACTTCTCCAATGTTGATCATGGGGCTTGTTTTATGTGTGACGACTTACGCTGCTTTTCTTGGGCTTGGCACCATTTCTAGATCCATAGTACTCATTTTGCCATTTTTCATTGTGGCCATCTTGATAATTGGATTTTTAATTTATCAAGACGTTGAGGATAACCCTTTGTTGCCTCAGTTCCAGCATCCTTTTCCTTTGATATTATATTGTGCAATGATATCGTTTGGTTTTCCCTTCGGTAAAGCAGGAGTCATCGCTTTTGTCTTCTCTGAGGTTACAGTTCACAAAAAGCTATATAAAAGTTGTTCAATCGCAATCGTTTCCTCTTGCATATATTTGCTCATGTCAACTTATCTTTCGTTTGGTAGCCTTGGTGACAATATGTTTAAAACAGCATCATTCCCATTTTTTTCCTCCATTCAAATGGTTAAACTTGGAGAATACATTGAGCGAATTGAAATTATGATTATTAGTATTTGGACAGTTCTAACACTCTTCGAGATTATCGTTGTCCAATACGTATTTGTAAAAATAATAGGGCGAATGTTTAAATTGCGAGATATAAAGGCACTCTATTTGCCTGTAGGTGCAATCTTTTTAGTTGTCTCAAGTAAAAGTGCTGTCAATTCAGCGGAGCTCATTGCTTATGATCTATCCATCTTGCCATTTTCAATTATCTTACCAAGCATACTTATTCCTCTAAGCATGTTGTGTCTAGTTTACTTTAGGAAAATAAGAAGATGACAAGGATGGAGGACTATTATTCACGAACTACAGCCACCGTCAGAATTGAATTTATATATACGAAGTTTGCATGTTTTTATGAAAAAAGCCCTTCTCGGCCGACTTCGGGAGGGACTGCGTAGATCTCGGTTGAATTCACTACAGCACTACTTCTGTTTATAAATGAAATGGGCATTCTTAATTTGGCATTCGCAATTTAGGAGTAAAGCATTTGATGCATATACCTTGCATGAATGCTTTTTCTTTGTTGGGGTTACATTAATTGAAGCTATGTGGTGAAAGAGTTATTTTCTTGGAGAATTCCATAAAATAAAAATATGCAGCTTTACAGGAGGATGAAAAATGAATATTGATTACAAAACTACAGCTGTTGTCGTAACTGATCCGCAAAATGCTTTTTTGAGTCCAACTGGCTCAGGGTATGAATTAACGAAAGATGTTCTAAATGAAGTTAATACAATTAAAAATCTTGATTTGGTTTTTAAAACTGCGAAGGAACAAAACTATCAAGTTTTTATTTCACCACATTACTATTATCCACATGATCACAAATGGGAAATACTAAGCGCCGGTGAAAAAATGATGCATGACTTAATGATGTTTAATGTTGATGGTCCCCAAACAGCAGTTCCGAAATCATCGCAGGCTGATTTTTATGACTTGTATAAGCCATACATTGAAGATGGTAAAACGATTATAACAAGTCCACATAAAATATTCGGTCCTGAAACTAACGATCTTGTACTTCAATTGCGCAAACGGGGAATGAGTAAAGTTTTGTTAGCTGGTATGAATTCGAACATTTGTGTGGACTCACATATGCGAGAACTTGTGGAGCAAGGTTTTGAAGTAGCCGTAATCTTTGATGCTACTGGAGCTCCTGGTTTTGATGCTTATAATGCTGGTAAAGTGAATTTCGGTATTCTTAGCAGTGGTTCCTGGACCACAGAAGAAGCTATAGGCAAAATGAAGGGACATTAATTTTTAATTATCCAACACAATATGCACATACAGAAAAGTGATGCGGAAGGGAATCACTAAAAGTAAAACAATAAAATCACAATAAAACAGCAGCGATAACTCTGCTGAAACTCTCTCACATTAAAAAAACGCTACTCGTAGCGGCCTTTTGCTTTCGAGCAGCCTGTCTATTGCACAAAAACTTTATGTAGCCGGTAGAAAAAATAAACTGGAAGAGATGGATGCAATCTGGAGGGAGTCGCGGCTAGATACCTAGATATTTCACGTCACATCTATTGCGCAACCGTTTTGAGCAAGGAAATGCGGTTTGTTGTGACATCTAACAATTATTATAATCAGTTGATCTCATGCTTCGATCAGGAAGCCGTGCGAGAAAACTGCAGTCCCTCGTTTCCCAACAACAGTTGCAGGATTTATAAAATCAAGACCATAATTTCGAAGACGATTTGAGAGCAGATCACCGCGGTAGACAATTCCTATTGGGGCTCGAGAACGGTAAGAACAACTCAGAGGGACATTGTAAATAGGGAAGGGGATCCTCTGAAACGAACAACCTGTAAGTTATTTTCCTCAGTATTCAAAAAAACATAGGAAATTGGATTCACTCTTACCAGTATTCATGCATACAATGATAACAGGTATATTGGCCACTTAGCAACTTCGAGATTGCTTGAAGTTGCTCTTTTTTGTGTTAGATACGGACAAGCCTATTATCCTACTCTTTGAACAGTCTAAGAAAAACGGGCTTCTTTCAGAGTAACAATATTTAAATATGGAATACATTATCAACCACTGCCGCCGAAAAGGTGGATTTTTTATGTTAAATCCTTTTAAATAGATTTGGCCTATTAAATGTTTATTTAAGTATGAGTTTATAGTGATAAGACATAGTTGAACACCAAATAGGTATAGATAATACACCTTTCCACTTCTTGCAATGTCACTTCTGCATTTATCCTTTTGTTAGCAGTTTCATTAACGTTATCCAACGTTTCACCTATGAGTATCAAATGAGACCCAACAATAGATTTAATCTTTTCACTGGATGATTTGCTGTCAATGTATTGGATGAGGCGATTGATGTACTGATCTTCTCCGATGTTCATTAATTTTCCAGAAACTTCAGTTGGGGCAGCCAATGGCGGGGATAGAGATTCGGCAACTTCCTTAATTAGTCTTCGGCATGTGCGAGCAACATTTTCGCAATTCTGATCATCTTCTAATTTTATATTCTCATAAACTGAAATAAATTTCTGAAATGCTTCTGGGCAAATATCCTTTAATGCTGTGTCAACAATCAAACGGTTCCGCGAAAAAATATCCTCCGTGATCTCGCCCAACCTCAATTCATAATTACGATCTAATACATACTGATATAATCGTGCTTTAATTTTTTCAATTCTCTCCATGCTTGTTTGAATTTGATGTTGAATTCTGCTACGCTCCGCAGTATTTCCTTGTGATGCTGTAAGTTGGGAACTAGAAGAAAGTGAGACATCGCGATCATATGCCACCTTCATTCTTGCTCTTCCGGAACTCACGGTAGCCTCCATGACTGCAATTGATTCAGTGAAGGCTTGTTCTACTTTCTTTGGTTTTTGATTTTGATCTTTATTATTCGGGTCATCTATAAAATAGCGTCTTCCGGATTTTTCTATCGCCGTCCAAGCCGCTGCTGTTAGGAATCCTTCACGGTCAGTATCCAAGCCACTTGCTTCTTGTCTGAGCCAATCTACTCCTTCAAAATCATTTGTTAAGCGAGCCAGTCTCAAACATTTCAAAAGAATATTCTGTATTGGTAACTCGCTTAATTCAAAATTGCGTAAGATCTCATTAGATAGCAATAAAGCTTCATTATTGCTTTGTATAACCAAAGTTTATTCCTCCTCATATCGTACAAGGATTTTAGAAATAAGCACTTTGCTTTACTCGATAATATGAATGGCTTTAATTGGGTGGAACATGAATTTATAATTCCCGCATAAATTAGAGGTAGAAAGCAGGTGATTCAATGTGAAATCTTATCTTCGAAAATATGAGCTTATGGCTTATCTAGGTGTGAAAAAGACCACTTTGTCTCGCTGGATTGAATACTACAAAGAGTTTATTCCTTCTTCACTGCAGGGGGATGTAGTCTGTTACGGGCATGAAGCTAAAGAGGTTTTAATAAGGATTAAAATGCTACGTGAACAATTATATTCAAAACCACACATATACGAAATTTTATTGAGCGAAGGATACCCAAGGTATGGAGTAGATGGGCAAATTTTGACGACTTAATTAAATAAGCTTTTTTAAGTTAATGAGCTGTTGTGTTTTTTTGAAATCCTTGAACTGTTTTTTCTATATCTAGTCCATTCTGAATGGCTTTAAGTAGCATTGCTTGCTGCTGTAAAGGAGTCAAATTTGAATCATTTGCTAATGCAAACTGCGCTCCGACAATTGAACTCATTACCACTATTGCCATATCGGTTCCTTCAATGATTCCTGCTTTTATTGTTTCAACTTCAGGGGTTTCTGCTTGAGTTTCTGCTTTTCGTTTTATAGACGTGCCGATAAATGCGTTACATTCATACGTGTTAACTCCACCGTTATACTCAATTGTTACTCTAACCAAACTCATATAAAACACCTCTTTCAAAATATACATCTCTCATTTGATAGTATTAGAGGAATGACACAAATATTCAATATTTTTGGTAAGAATTTAAAGCACCCAATCCAAAGATTTGTATCTCGAATATGGTTTAGTTTGAACCATATATTTAGGTATAAACATTAAATTATTTACTTATTATGCACATATACTTATTTAATGATTTGTTTTATTTGGAGGCGTGATAATGAACTATCTCGTGTTTGGTCATGCAGGTTTCAATCACAATAAATTACTCAACATATTGCCTGATAAAGAAGAAATTATTTTCATTCGCCGAATGGATGAAAAAGGAGCTATAGATGAAAACACAAGGTTCCTTTCCTTGTCTGAATTGGCTTCGCTTGATTCCCAAAAATATACCGCTATAGTCTCCTCTCCATATGGGCTACAACATGTACTGGCTTTCCAGCCGCTAAGAACCATTGCATGCATACCACAGCGCTCAGAGCTCGAAGATACAACCTTATGGGATAAATATATAGGACTGTTGGCCTCATATTCGGACATGATTATTACAGAATCTGAAAGAACTTACCTGGAACAGACCCTTCAATGGGAAAGAGTATTCTTGCTGAGAGATTCTGAGGAATTAGTTCGGAGTGCCATAATATCCATGTTGAAAGGAGAGCTATTGGAACAATGGGTTACAAAACAATGGGAAGAGCGTAAGCGATTCTATCAATCGTTACATGAACAACAAGGACCTCACGAAACAATTTGTTATTTGCTAGCTTCATATCTCTATTTCTTAGGAGATGTTTCCGCTAAGATGTATCTGGGTATATCATTCGAACAAATGATAAAGAAAGAGTATTCGCAATGCTTAAATACCCATTTCAGATTTTTTTCGGCGATCGAAGTCAAAGCAGGGAGTTTGGAGAAAGCAGTTCGTACTTACGAAATCACAGCTATAACGGATGAGGAAAGGAAGAGTATGGAGAACATCAGGAACTGGCAAGAGCAGGGGGAATGGAGGCTTATTCAGGCAGAAATATTTAGAGCGAATGATGACTATCGCTCAGCTATAAAAGTGCTTGAAGATATGGGGGCTAAGAATTCGCTCCAAGCCGCGACGATGAGGCTTCAATATTATCTTCACACTTACCGCTGGAAGGATGCTTTGGCTTTATTTGATAACTATGGTCTGTCCGATGAGAATCGGGTCACTGCGGAAGTTATTCGGGGGAATATCCAACTAATTCACAACAAACACCACTTGGCGATTCGTACTTTTCTGCGGGCATCGGTTGAAGATTGGAACGTACTTACAAATTTGAATGAAATAGTGTCCTTAGAGCAAGCAGTGAGGGGGGAGTTTCAGTGAACAACATCCCTGTACGTAAATCTACAGGAAACCGTCTTACAGCGATGATGCAGGTCCATAACGAGGCAGATCGTTTTTTGGAAGATGTGTTAAAGGATTTAAGTGAGTTTGTTGATGATATCGTCATTGTCGATGATGCGAGTACGGATGATACAGCAAAGCTGTGCCGCTCATTTCCGAAAGTAAAAAAATTAGTTGTTTTACAGGAGTCGAAATTTCAACGGGAGTGGGAGTTGCGGGAATACTTATGGCGCTTTGCGTGCTCGTCGGAGCCGGATTGGTTGCTTTCTGTTGATGCTGATGAATTTTACGAAGATAAGGCTAAAACACATATGCGGGAACTAATTAATCAAGACCGATACGACTGGGTAGGTTTTCGTTTTTTTGATTTTTGGGGTGGGATAACACACTACAGAGATGACACTCTTTGGGGGATTCATCGCCGGCATACACGCACTCTTGTTCGTTATATGCCCGATTATTATTATTATAATCCTCCTATGGATCATCATGTTCCACGTCTCCCTTTATCCTATTCCGCATTGCCGGGATTTCTGGCAGAACTGAGGGTCAAACATTTCGGATGGGCGGTTTCAAAAGAGGAACGCTACCGTAAATACTTACGCTATATGGAGCGCGATCCAAAAGGGGAATGGGGCAGCTTAGATCACTATC
This sequence comes from Paenibacillus anseongensis, assembly GCF_009757995.1. NCBI lineage: Bacteria > Bacillati > Bacillota > Bacilli > Caryophanales > Paenibacillaceae > Paenibacillus > Paenibacillus anseongensis. The sequence goes on along the minus strand of NZ_WSEM01000034.1, from coordinate 438,602 downwards.
GTTCCATTTTAGATGAAAATCCTACGCTTGTGGAATGGAAAGAGGAATTGCAATGAGAGAAATTGGTATATTGACGCATAGTTTCCTAGATGCCTACAATGGCAAAATTGATATGATATATGGCGGTGGTTTAGAACGCTATTTATACGATTTATCTGAAACGATTAAGGAACTCGGACTAATTCCTGTTATCTATCAATTATCGTATTGTGGATCATTTCAGACAGAAGTGAACGGTATAAGGGTGATTGGTTATGATTGTACAGACAAAAATATCGTAGATGTTTTTAACCTGATGTCTGCAGAAGCGAAGGGCTTGCTCATATATGCAAGCTTCATTTGGCAGCCGATTGATTATAAGGAAGGGAGCATTGGAATTTGTCATGGAATAAACTGGGATCATCATGCCGCATCCGTTGATCATAAATCCGATGTGGCTAGCAATGTGCAAAACGCGCTGAAGAAATTGAAACGTATTGTTTCGGTGGATTCGCACTTCCTTTCCTTCTGTCGTTCCGTGTGCTCTTATTCAAATGCAGACAAAGTGCTTTTATTACCCAATTCCGTGGATACAGCTCATTTTACCGTATCGATTGAAGAAGAGGATAAAGAAAATATTCATATCCTTTATCCACGCCGCATTAGTATTGAAAGAGGAATTGTTCCCATGATGCTGGTTGCGGATCGGTTGTTGGAGACATATGATCAGGTGACGATAGAATTTGCAGGAGCGACGATCGAAGATAGTTTAATTACAAAGGCGTTCGATCTATGGATGCAATATCACCCTAATCAGGATCGGATCACCCACAAGGCTTATTCATTCGATGTGATGCCACAGGCGTATTGGAAAGCGGATATCGCCGTTATCCCGACCATTTTCTCCGAAGGGACTTCTTACTCCTGCTTGGAGGCGCTAAGCTGTGGTGTTCCTCTCGTTTCAGCGAATGTCGGGGGATTGAACGATCTAATCATTGATGGGTTTAACGGATTATTGGTGACACCTACAGAAGAGAGATTGTTTCAAGCCATTTGCTCACTAATTGAGAATAAAGATATGCGAGAACAATTGGGTGCGAATGCACGCCATACGGCACAAGCGTTCGACAAACAAATATGGAAGCGAAAATGGCGGGATATATTAACGGAAAGCTTCGACTTAAATAAGAGGGTCATATCGGCAGGACATGATTTCACCCTTCCGACGCAAGAGGAGGAAGCTCAAAAACAAGTATGGGATCAACTGTGGTCCAGAGAGATCTCTTATCAGTGGGATCCTTTGAGTGAAGTGATTTTCAACTTCTTGATAGAAAAGATTGGGCCACTGAGAGATCAACAAATATGTGAGGCTGGTTCAGGAACAGGTAAAATCTCTTTGCGATTAGCCATGGATGGAGCTGCTGTGACCCTTGTAGACTACTCGGCACAAGCGTTGGAACAATCACGGATGGCATTCAAACAAAAGGATCAGCAGGGTGAATTCGTTCTCGCTGATATACGTAAAATGCCGATTGAAGCGAATAAGCACGATCTTTGTTGGAGCGCGGGTGTACTGGAACATTTTAGCTTAGAGGAAAAGGTTAACATTCTGAAGGAAATGGCTAGGGTGACAAAGCCGGGTGGCAAAGTCCTAGTACTTGTTCCTTATTCTCGTTCATTACCCTATCGAATAGGTAAAGCATACGCCGAAGCCAATCATACGTGGAGGTACGGCACTGAAATTCCAGTAGATTCCCTTAAGCAAGAGTTCGAACTGTCGGATATTGAGGTGGAAGAAGAAAGGAACATCGGATTTATTCAAAGTATGGATTTTCTTGACTATATTCCAGGGGCTGAGATCATAAAGCAAAGCGCAATTGAATGGTATAGCGAGCTGAATGATAAAGAAAGGGAGTTTTTCCCCGGTTATTTACTAGTGACGCTTGGTTCAGTTAAATGAGCATAAGTTTTATAATGAAAAACTCCGGTTTCGGGATGATCCCGAAAGACCGGAGTTATTTTTGCTTCTCCATATATTTAGATAGCATTTGATCGGCGACGAGTTGCGCTCTTGCCCGCCAACTTTCGCGCTTGGCTTGATTTTGACGAATCTGGCGCTTCTCAGGTGAACGGTCAAATCGTATTGCTTCGTCCAGCTGCTGTAGAAAATGGGAAGGAGACCGACCGATTCGAACTTCGTCAAAGGGTCTGACCTCGGGTAAATCCGTGCTGATGACTGGAAGTCCTGCTGCCAGGTATTCATAAAGCTTAACTGGGTTCGCCGCTTCTGTAACTTTCCGGATTTGAAAGGGGATAATTGCTGCATCGAACTGTCTGGCAAAGGCGGGTAAGCTTTCATAATCTCTATTTCCGAGCCAATGAACATTGGGAAGCTTGCCTATCTGCTCGGGTCCATGACAGAAGATCTCCCCAACAAAAACAAAAGAGTAATTCGGTCTTTCCTTTGCTAAATAGGCAATCAATTCGTAGTTAACCCACGAGGCGACAGCACCCCAGAATCCGACAACAGGTGCTGTGTTCAGGCATAGCTTTCGGGCTTCAATTTCATCATGCAGAAGAGATTGATCCTTGTCTAGAACTTGCGCAAAGTGCTCATAATCGGCTGCATTTCGGATGAGCATAACATTGGAATGCTTCTGTACGGTTGCATCGTAGATGATTTGAGAGGCGCAGAGTACGATATCAGCAGCATCAATCTTGCGTTTCTCCCAGACCTCGAGAGGAGCGAACTCTTCTGCGCTTATGTCGGCAATATCACTGACAACCATATTAATCTTATACTTTGGAAGTTGCTCGACAAAAGGACCGTGCGTAAGCCACATCACATATTCGTGATTTTTGTTAATGGCATCTGGATCTTGGCAAACCGCAAAATGATCATTCAGAATCACAAATGGGTTTTTCTTATCCTGTGTCACATTACAATAAATGACGTTGAAGCCTAATAGACTTAATTGATATAGCAGTTGTTGGGGGCGCTGGCGATGTACTTGATAGTCAAAACAGGGTAAATATAAAATTGGCGGAAAAGCTAAAGATTGGGTCAAGATTGTTGCCTCCTTTAAGCCTTCTGAAGTAAAGCTGGCATCGTCCGTACATATTAAGCTTCTTTAAAAAAAGACCTCAGCAGTAATGTGGGCTCTAGCGAACCGGTTGGTATACTGGGTTCCTGCTTTCGGCCAGTTTTAAGATAGTGATATGCCAATAAAGTTGTAGTGGCGGAATTATGTGCGTGCTTTTGCAAAACTTCTTGCATCCAAGCTGTCGACAACGTTTCACCGCAAATTTGAGCCATTACAGCAAAGAAGACCGCATCTGCCGCATGGATAAAGTCAGTTGCGGGGCTTTTTGCCTTGATAAAAGAGATCCATTGTTGCTTAACATTTACAGGAGCCTTGAGTAAACCGCATATCAGAGATTGGGGCATTTGTGAGAATGGAAAGTTATTCAGGCTAAGTTGATATATACGGATTATTGTTTCCCAAGCTCCAGCTTGTGTTAGAAATTGTATGGCATGAATCAGTGAAGTCGTAGGAATCGTCTTTATAACTCCTTCATCCAAAAGCTCCTGGATTTCAACTAATGGGGAATGTAGAGGATTAGCAGGCATGACTTCTAACACTTTACGAGCGGCAGTGCCATCAGATTGCGCCCAGGCTATGGCCCATAAGTAAGAAAGAGGGAGTGGATCATTGTTATTTTTTATATGCAATTGTTCCAGGCTGTGTATCGCCTTAGAACGATCGTTCAGCAGCCAGATGTAGATGGATCTGAGAAGGAGCGCTTGTTCATTCGGGAGAACTGCAGCAAGCAAGGGCTCTAAACACTCGAGGCATCGTGCATTCAAAAACGCAGGAGTTAACAATGCTAAATGTCGGGGAGTAAGCAAAGAGGCATTGTTTTCAAGATGCTCAGCTAATCTTTGTGTCTGACCGGACAATAGACAAAGCGAAATGGATTTTAACCAGGCCTGCAAGTAGCTGGGGTCGAGGGTTATCGCTTGAAAATAATGCTCGAGCGCCTCCTGATAGAGCCATCGTTTCTCGCACACATAACCGGCCAATGTGTGAGTCCGATAAGTCCCACAACCAGAGGTTGACGTATACTTGTAAGAAATATCGCCTGATTGAATAGCTAGTTGAAGTGATTCGTATGCTTTTAAGTATTCCAAACGCTCCATAAGAAGGAAGGCCTTCGCTTCATGCAGATCCGAAAAGTCTGGAAAAAGAGACAATCCTTGGTCCAGTAGCCTTTCAGATTCATCCAGTTGTTGGGTCATGTGTAGGGCGTAAGCGGTTTTCATATATAAATCCGAAAGGTATCCCGTGTTATTCGGAAGTTTCTTGATTAATGGTATAAACAGCTTTAGTGCTTGTTCATAACGTTCTATTTGATAATATTCGGTTCCCAGAGCATAATTCAGCATCGGATCTTCGGGTTGTTCTATCAATGCCTGGGCAATGATGTTGAAGTTTCGGCTGTTTTTATCCTTTCTCACGATCTCCTGATGCATATATCCAAAATGATTGATCCGTAGGCTGGAAAATGGAATAGACGCGCTCGATAGTTCCATGATGCTTTGAGCAACATCCTCATGAATTTTACCGCGGAATTGAATACGAGGATCATTTCGAAAAAGCCGGCATGCCGCATCCGTTACAAACTCCCGCTCAGGAAGATCGCTAAGAAAGTTGACGATCTGCAAATAATATCCGTACACATTCTCGTCCTGCAGTAATGTTAAAATTTCATCTGGCTTCCACGCATCGAGCTCTTCGTCCGCATCCAGAACAAGAATCCAAGAGCAGGAAGCTTCTTGCAAAGCGGCATTTCTTGCTTTGGCAAAATCGTTTTCCCAAGGAAGGTGAATAAGGTGTGCCCCGTACCGCTTAGCAATACTCAAGCTATGATCCGTTGATCCAGTGTCTGCAATTATAATTTCTGAGACGATTCCTTGAACGGAAGACAAACATCGATCTAAATGAAGATCCTCATTTTTCACAATCATACATAAGGAAATATCCAAGAGTGGCATATGATTGTTCTCCTTAGTAGCCTCTGGACAAAGGCAGACTTAGTTTGGCCAAACGAAGTAACATATAATGTGGAGATTGCTTATCAGGTACCCCGATTTTGGCATTGGCCAGAGCCGCCCATAGTCGGCTTCTTCGGTACCCGTCATCCTGCACCTCTTTCAGATCTGTCACTATGGAGGGGGGCCAATTTTCAAGTAGCTTTAGAGCTTTACCTTGATGACCATTGTAGTATGCAGATTTGACAGCAAGTTCAAACTGATCGTTAGTATTACCTTCCATCGTGCTGCTCTCTATTTCCGGCTCATCTAACCCTATCCAATACCTTATATTTTTGTGTATTTGACCGGACAACAATCGGCATATTTTTATCTTTTCATCTTTCACCTGCCTGTGAGCCTCGTCGTCCAATTTGGTTAAGAGAGAAAGTGCCGTGGTGTAACAGGATTCTTCAATTAACAGATTGACGACCTTTAACACAGCTTCTGGAGCTTTAATAGAAAATTTTTCTGATAAAAGGACAGGAAGAATGGACTCGGAGCCTATGGACTTCAACAACCGGAAAATTCTTTGCAGAGGTTTGGACAGCTGGGAGTTGTGTCTGACTGTTTCGGCATACCAGTGAATGGCATGATTGTCTTCTCCCATTTCTTCATAAACTTGCCCTAAGCCATAGGTGGATAGAAAAGTTCCAATACCGGAGTCCGTATGATACTGCATAGGTGCTATTCCAATTTGTATAGCTTGAAGGAAAGCCTCTTTGGCTAATGTTTTTTCGCCAATACTTGAGTGAACAATTGCTTTTATATGAAATAAATCGGGATAGTCAGGAAATAATTGGATGCCACTTTCGCAAGCTTGAATGGCTTCGAGTTGGCGGCCTAAAGCAAACAAGCAGCGAGCTTTGTACTTATAAAGCAAGTGAGCATAACTAACTTCATGGTTAACTAAGGACAAAGAAGTTTGCAGATAGGGAAGTGCCGACTCATAATTGTTTACCCGCATATGTTCTACAGCAATATTATAATGGTGAAACGGATCATTGGGTTCATCCTGAAGCGATTGCATTAAAAGGTCAAGATTCCTGCGGATTTTATCTTTTTGAATCACAAGTTGTTCTTCATATCCATAATGGTGAATAATGATATTAGTTATATGCAAAGCGGAGTTTGGATTTCGTTCTACAATTGAATAAGCGATCTGTTCATGTATTTTCCCGCGGAAGCGATGATCGGGATCATTGCGAAACATTCTTAGAATCGGATTGATCGTAGATACAGGAGAGTGAATAGAGTTTCCATTATGATTATGAATTTGTAAAAAAAAACCTTCGAACTCATGATGTTCCGCGCAAATTTTGAGTTCTTTCCTATGGTTTTCATCTAACTCCTCATCTGCATCTAGAATTAATATCCAGGATCCCGTGGCCAGAGATAAGCCAGCATTTCTCGCAGAAGCAAAATTGGATTGCCATGGTATTGTAATTACTTTGGCTTTATAGGATTTTGCAATTTGGACAGTGTTGTCTGTCGAACCGGTATCTACAATGATGATTTCGTCTACAGTATTTTTAATGCTGTCCAAACATCTGCGTAAATGTGCCTCTTCATTCTTTACGATCATGCATAGCGAAATCGTGTTTTTGGCCATTGGAAATCCTCCTTTGCCTACCAGACCACCGCGTATGCCAACCAGTTCTGTTTAATAAGCGAATACTAGAGCGAATTTGTTGCAAGTCTTCCTTTAACGAAGGAACGTCTGGCGCCCTGGATAAAGCATCGGAAAGACTGGTTTCTGCAAGATGAAGATAACAAATAGCGGCCGCGGTTTTAGCTCGTTCATATGTTCCCTCCTCTAGGAGTATGCTTTCGAACATTTCAGCCGCCATTAGGTAATGTCCTTTATCAAAAAGAATTTCACCCAAATCAAATAAACCCTCGTCATCCAATTGAACGCTAGACAAGGAAATGAGATGCTCTGCAGCAGTAAAAATGTACCCATGATCGTACAGCATTTTAATTAGTTCCAGTTTAAACTGTCCAGTCAGTTCAGAAAGTTTATCCATGAGTTGGATCTGGCCTAAAACAATGGATTGTCGAGTAATAGAAGCAGTAAGTTCAGACAACGAATTGTTATCTAAATCTGTTGGACTATGTCCTGTTGAGAGAAATTCATTGATAGTTTGATACAGCGTTATCAAATTCTCTGGCAATGAAGCAAAGAAGTCTGTTTGAAGTGATTCATTAAGCTGCCATTTGCAAATCGCACTCCATTGAAGCAGAATTTCAAGTTCGAGTGTGGTTGGATGCTCTTTTATATAATTTTGCAATAAATGATACGCTTCGTTTAGACGACCTAGGTGAATCATAGCAAGACAATAATTTTTAAAAAAAAGCGAATCAGTTAAGCAGGAAATAGGTGTTATTGCAATTGCCTCTTCAAATGCACCTACCTGAACAAGTGTTTCCAAAAGCAAATAATGCTCAGACGGAACGGATGGACGAACTTTTTCCTTTAATAAAGTGACAATTTCGTGCCAAGGCACATTTAATTCATAAAAAACCTCGGAAATGCCGAGTAAAGCTGGAGCATAGGTTGGATGATGCTGCAATGCCTGATTGAATAAACGAGCGGACTCCTCAAGACGTCCTAAATTTTGCGCGATTTCTCCCATCTTATAATAGACAAGAAAACTGCTTGCGCCTGCTTCAGTCACATATTTATTATTTTGAAAGGTCGAAGCTAGCTGAAATTGTTCATATGCCTGTTCCCATAACCCTTGAATTTGAAAAGACTGGCCAAGTATATAACGGAGATCTGGATAATCTTCATAACGCTCGGTTTCCTTAAGCAGCAGTAATTCGACCTCTTTGATTTCTCGAAGCTCCAGTAAAATTTTGCTTAAATCTTTTACAAGAGTAGAACGATAAGGAGCATCATCTCTCACTAACATTAGGGCCTGAATCATAGCATTTTTGGCTTCAATGAGTTTTCCAACCTGGCAAAAAGTAATGCCCAGATTATAGGAATAGTAAGGATTAGCAGGGTCAGTTTGCAATGCTTTTTTCAAGAGTCTTTCATTACGGGCGATCTTATCTTTTTTTTGTATGTGTTCGGGTAAATAACCGAAATGTCTGATCCGGATCTCCGAATCTTCAATATAAGAAGAGGGATGCAATTTTACAATCGAGTGGCCAATATCTTCATGTATGATTCCTTGAAAACGATATTTGGGATTGTTACGGAATAATCGTATGGTTCTATGCACAAGATGATCCTGAGGGCCTGTGCCAATTAAATTCTCTAGTATCACCGTGAACGCTACTGAATCGGAGTTGTTTATTTGTTCTTTGATTGCTGTTAAGCCGGAAAGTAAGATTTCGTCTGCATCCAGATAAAAAATCCAGTCGGTAGTGGCAATTTGTAATGCTTGATTTCGAGGTGTGGAAAAATCATCTTCCCATCTAGAATAAAATACCCTTGCTCCATAAGATTTTGCTATACGGATGGATGAATCTTGAGACCCGGTGTCGATGACAATAATTTCATCTGCATCTTTAATACTATCCAAACATTGACGCAGCCATTCTGATTCATCCTTTATGATGATGTGGATGCCGACTGTGCTCAATTTCATCTTCTCCTTACTAAAGGAAGAGTACATGGAGGACCATGTACTCTTTTTGGATTCCCCTTTACAGCAGCATAAGGGTCTTCATTTATTATATTGTTATGAAAGCTTTTATGTTCCTTGGGCATTCAGAATAACATTGATGGTTGAAGGTGATCCTGTGGCTGTTGAACGGTAAGCTAAACGTGTGTATTTCAGGAATCTGGTAGGGACAAGCACGTCAATGGAGCCGGCTGCCAACGGGTTGCTACCGTTCGTATCAACGTAATAGTTCGATCCGTCGGCGCTGATTTGAACTTGCGTATCGACAGAACTCGCACCAGTGTTATAGACAAAGAAGGAATATACACCGAGAACACTCGTTGTTACCGCAGGCAGTGGTGTATAGGTATCGTCGCTTGTGATTCCGAGGGTAGCTTGTTCAACAAAGCTTTTTTGCGAGATGGAAGTCACGCTACTGAGAGTACCGGCAGTAATCGTAGCACCGAGAACACTATCGATGGTACCATTGAGGATATTAGTAACTGTACCAGCAGAGCTCAGTGTACCAGCAGTAATCGTAGCACCAAGTACGCTATCAATGGTACCATTGAGGATATTAGTGACCGTACCGGCGGAGCTCAATGTACCGGCAGTAATCGTAGCACCAAGTACGCTATCAATAGTACCGTTGAGGATATTAGTAACTGTACCAGCAGAGCTCAGTGTACCAGCAGTAATCGTAGCACCAAGTACGCTATCAATGGTACCATTGAGGATATTAGTGACTGTACCGGCGGAGCTCAGTGTACCAGCAGTAATTGTAGCACCAAGTACGCTATCAATGGTACCGTTGAGGATATTAGTGACTGTACCGGCGGAGCTCAGTGTACCAGCAGTAATTGTAGCACCAAGTACGCTATCAATGGTACCGTTGAGGATATTAGTGACTGTACCTGCGGAGCTCAGTGTACCGGCAGTAATTGTAGCACCAAGTACACTATCAATGGTACCGTTGAGGATATTAGTGACTGTACCGGCGGAGCTCAGTGTACCAGCGGTAATCGTAGCACCAAGAACGCTATCAATGGTACCGTTGAGGATATTAGTGACTGTACCGGCGGAGCTCAGTGTACCAGCGGTAATTGTAGCACCAAGAATGCTAGTGATGGTACCGTTAAGGATATTAGTAACCGTACCAGCAGAACTCAAAGTACCAGCAGTAATCGTAGCACCAAGAATGTTTGTAATTGTTCCGTCAAGAATAATACTTGTGATGTTTCCGCTTGAATCTGTGGCGATAGCCTGAACAGTTCCGGTTGAATCTCGGCCGAATATTAATGTACGTAGATTATCCGGATCCGATTGAAACACACTAAAGTTTGGCAACTTCATCATTCCTTCCAGTTAAATTAATTTATTGTTGTTTGAGCTTGAAAATAGACATCACATTCTGTAGAACCCTTACCACAAGTTATATCTGTGGCTAATATTAAGCGAGTCCACTTTAAAAACCTGTTTAAAACAAATACTTTCATCGATTTCGGAGGAACTATGTCTTCGCAGTCTTTGATAAAATCGACTGAATTTGGACTGATTTCCGCACAAACAATGGCAGGCACATCACCCCTATTTATGACTGCATAGGAGTTCATAGTAATCGTTGATGTATCTTGAACAGGTAGTGTAAGCGTATGATTCGTTACTTTTAAGTTTAAAAAGGATTCCTCTATAAAAAGAGTGTTGTTTGTTGGTAAGATAACAACCTCTAAACGACCGTTATGATCAGTTCGTACAGCTCGTACTTCGTTTCCGTCGTTTCCAAAGATCTGTACTTTGTCCGATTCCGGTATGAGATTTCTAATATCTAATTGATTTGAAGAAACTTGGACTGGCTGATGAAGGGTTATTATTTTGTTTGGTTGGTCGCATGGAAGTCCTATTTTTTTTCGTTTCTGATGGCTTGGGCACTTTTTCCGTACAGGACTTGATCTTTTTTTTGAGCATACAATGAAAAAACATTTTTTTTTTGCACAAGTGCTCTTTTTTGACGACTGTTTTTTTACTGACTTTTTAATTGTTATTTTTTTGTGGGAAATAGTTAGCACCTCCTTCAATGACAATTATCAGTATATTTTCCAACATAGTTCTCTTATCGAAAAAAAGTGGAATTAGATGTAATATCATATTCTCTAGCAACTTTATTGATTGGGTTTAACTGGTAATTACGCATTGCCCCAGAGGTGTCTTACAGTCAGAGAGGCCTTAGTTCAGTTTTTACCGAACTAAGGCCTCTATCATTGGTACAAATTAGTATATAAAAAGTAGTGGAGGAGTTAAATAAGGGTAACTAAATCATCTTCAGTCTTCATTTTTTAGTTTGACTCCAAGCATATTTAAACCTAGCCTAACGTTAATATGTGATTTTTTTTCTGTTAAAAAACTTGCGAATACTTGGATATTTGGAATATCGATTTGAAAATCGCTTTGAACTATGAAAAGTTTTTCTTCTTTGATAAAGGGGGAGGCAAGGCTCTTCGTCAAAAATCCAAACAATCCACCTTGCAGTAGCATGTTTGTAATAATTGTTGAATCATCTAACTCTAAGGCTGGAGTAAGTCCATGGCCAAACACTTTTGGAAACCAATCAGGAAACCTGTTACCTACGTGGCAATATTTATCAGTAAAGAAATCCGTTTGGCTTACTACGAGTCCTTTCTCAGCTGAAACTAATATGACTTCGTCTTCGAATAGAAAAATATTCGATACTTTAGGGTGATTCGGTGGATCATGTCTTAGCGCAATATGAATAGTACCGTCAAGCAACTGAGTCACATTTTTGTAATCATCAAGATAACTATTAATTTTAATTGCAACTTTTGGATGACTTTTTCTAAAGGCTACTATTTGATTAAAGAAATAATGCTGCCATCCGGCTCCATGCCCACCTAATACGATATGATGATCGAATTGTTGTGACATCGAAAGCTTACTCTCGTTAAACAATCGAAACATCCTCTCAGCAAAAGGAAGAAAAGTAATGCCGGCCTCGGTTAAACGTACAGTTCGCTTATCTCGGAAAAATAACCTTGTATCTAAAGTGCTCTCTAATGCCTTAATCCTTGCTGTTATAGCAGACTGTGAAACATGCAAATGTTTGGAAGCCTTTGTGAAGTTTAACGTTTGGCAAACCGATAAAAATGCTTCCAATTTTTCAATTTCCATCTTCCACCTCAATAGTTTGATTTATTAATTATTACAGATAAAAAGTATGATTCAATTAATACGAAGAGAACTACATTCCCACTTATACATTGCAAAAATAAGGGCTGCCGCGTGGTAGCCCTTTGATTAAAGACAAAATGAGTAGGCATTCTCTAAGCATAAGATGCTCTAACTCAAATTTATTTAGGAAAGCTAAATTTGGTTAATGCATAGTTAAATGCTTCACCTGTCCCAATGAATTCGTCTAATCTTGTTTTTTTAACATATGGCGGGGGTGGTCTTGTAATTCGGAAATGATTACTATACCACCGTGTTTTCTATATTTCTTAATTCCATTTGATAGATTGAATTCACCCGCTGTATCCAGGTAGGGTACACGGCCCATCTCCAAAATTATTATTTTGAATTGCTTATTTATTTCTTCCATGATGGAGGTTTCGTTTACGGAGCAAAGATTTCTATTTACAAAAGTTCGGAAAACCGTGCATCATCTCTTCTGATTCGCATGAAAGTTATGAAGGGAAAAAATTTTCTTGGATTAAAGCAGATCCTACAATTGAGGGTTTTAAACAAGTAGTGTATGAGCCACAGTATCGTCTACGCTTGGGAGAGATTGCTCCAATTGATTCTGTTCATAAAATAGAGCGAGTTGTTTTTGACTTCCCTTCTACTACTAAAATCAACGGGGAACTTTTCTGTATTCAACCAAATACAGAAATTATTTTGAGCCCTAATCTTACCTGCTTTATCGGGGGTCGGGGAAGTGGTAAGAGCACCGTATTAAATTTAATACAAGAAAAATTAAAACCAGGTTCAAATAATTTTTTCAAGAAATACAAATTGAATTTACCGAAAGACTCATTAATAAAGGATTTTGTAAAAATTGATAAGGATGAAGAAGAGATAAAAGTTGAGTTCTTTAGCCAAAATGAGATCGAAGAGTTTGCCTTGGATTTTGAGAAATTCACCGAAACAATATTCCCTAGAATCCTGAAGCTAGGCGAAAACAAGGAATTAATCGACGCTTCAAGTAAACTTGATATGCATTTAGAGGAATTAAGTAGTCACATTAATGATATAGAAAACTTGAGAGTGCTAAATCTTACTGCTTCGTCTCTTCAGAAGAGGATAAAATCTCAGGAAAACATAATTTCGTCGTTAAATGATGAAAAATATCTTGAACTAAGTCAAAAGTTAGATCAGACAGATAAAGAGATACGCCGAATTAATTCATCTAAAAAGAAATATGATGACTTAATAAAATCGTTGAAGGATACAATAAATGATTTCCAAATCACAAGTGTAGCAAATGAATATGATGAACAGCGTGGAAAATTGATACAAACAATTAAGGCAGGGGTTGATTTATCTTCGGCACCGAACAACTTTATTGACGTTTCAAATACTCTCTCAGTCCTAACCGAAAACTTAGCTGCATTAAAACATGATTTAAATTTATTTCTTGAAAATAAAGGTTTAAAAGATGACAATCTTGCGGATGTTGCTTCCGCGACAGAAGAAGCAAACCGCTTAAACGGGCGCTTAACGGAAATGCTTTCAGAAATTCAGAACGTTGAAGAATCAATTTCTAAATTTACATTTAAGGATGATCTAAAACAAATATATGTTGATGAAATTAATAAAAAGATAGATGATCAAAATCGACATTTGACAAATTTAAGCGTTCAAGTAAAACCCATCTCGCTGAAATACGAGTTTAACGAGGATAAAGCTAAGCAGCATTTATTAAAATTAATGTTGGAAGATTTCTCAAATCTCGACTCGTACACAAACATTAAGCAAAACGACATCGAGAGGCATTTGTTTTGTATTGATCCCCAAACAGTATCAAGTAAATCTGATTATCTTGATGTTCTTCAAAAGACAAGCAACGCTAAATCAAGAACCTCCGCATTTTTGATTGAATATTTTTCAAACGATGTTAAGTTTGAAATATTTAAATTGCATATCAAAAGGATATATTCTGATATCAATATCTTTAAAACAATTCGTGTGTATTATGATGGAAAACAACTTGAAAACACATCTTTCGGTCAGCGTTGTACTGCCGCAATCATCCTGTTGATTAAATTAGGGAATACTCCAATTATTATTGATGAACCAGAAGCACATTTGGATAGTATGTTGGTCGCAAATTACCTTGTCAATATGATTAAAGAAAACAAACAGCAAAGACAAATTATTTTTGCAACACATAACGCTAATTTCGCCATTAATGGTGACGCAGAACTAATCAATATTCTTGAAATCAATACTGAAAATAAGACTTATATAGTTCCTACAACTATTGAAAACTTGTTATTACGCGACAAGCTTCTCCAGCTCGAGGGTGGTAAAACAGCATTTGAAAACAGGGAGAAAAAGTATCAAATTAAATAGAATTAGTTTAGGTGAAGGTTACTCGCTAACAGCTCGTAATAAAACAAATGACCGTGAGGCAATCTCACGGTCATTTGTTTTATTTAATATTTTTTAGCTAGCAACAAGTGTTAGTAGAAGACTTTGGATCTTTAAATTGCGAATCACATCCACAACCATCCTGTCCAGCTACCTTTGGTTCTCTATCTTCTACACAACAATCGCTTGCCTCGCTAGGTGCTGGTTCATCACAACATTTTCGTGGATCTTCATTTATTTGATTGCTCATTTTTTCTTCCTCCCTTAATTATTAAAGTGTGTTACATCTACGGAGACGCACATTAACAAAAAAGGACGCAAATCAAATTTAATTAACAACAATCTGATGAGCTGCACTTTGTATTTGAAGTCCCTCGGGAAGTGTAATCGATAATATTACCTAATCGGTCGAACTCGAAGTTACAGCAATTAAGTAAGAGTTCTTTTAGCTTCTCTCTGCCGCGCTGCACTCTAGACTTTGCACCAGATATAGAAAGACCTAATTGAACGCTTAGTTCTTTTTGTGTGCAATCGCCTAGTTCAGTGAGTTCAAGAGCTTGCTTAAACTTATCGGAAAGCCCTTGGATCATGGGGCGGATGCACGCGGATAGTTCTTTTATAGCATCATTCATTTCTTCATCTTGATATATTGGGAATTCATGTGGCAAGTCTGTTTTCAAATGAGATTGCTCTTTCCTAAAATAATCAATTATGCTATTACGAGTAATTTGATAAATCCAAGATTGCAGCTTCTGATCGTCTTTTAAAGTATCTAAATTGGCATGTATCTTCATAAACACATTCTGTAGAATGTCATCAGCGTCATGATCATTTTTTATGCGTTTGATAATAAAATTGCGCAAAGGGCTGTAGAATGATCTCCATACTTCCTCGGTGTTCATACTTTTCCTCCAGAATCGTTTTATTACACGGACGTTTGAGTTTACAAAAGGACGCATTTTTTATATTCATTCATAAAAATAATGTAGGCCCCGTTAGCAAAAATATTGCTAAGGGGCCAATCATATTACTTGTTAAATAACTTCTCAAGCGCCTCACGTTGAGGTTGCCTAATATTAATAACTGGGCGAATGCTTTTTGACAAACTTTCAGCATCCTCAATGTTCTCGCTCTTACCTAATGTAATCAAGGTGCCAATTGCCACAGCGCCAGTACGTCCTTTTCCACCGTCACAATGGAATCCAACCTTTTTACCGCTCTTATAAGCCTCTACAACGTGATTTATAGCTTGTTGAAATAGTTGGTCTTGTGGATCCTCCGCATTGTCACCAAGCGGCACCTGAAGCCATCCTACGCCATTTGCAGGGTAGGCACACTCCGTAGCCTCACCACGCAAATCGACAATAAACTCAACGTTCTCGTTTTTAACCATATCTTCAACGTCTGAAGCTCCGCCAAAAAATATTTTGTCTTCAACCAATGCTTGATAATTTTTCATAATGACTCCTTATTTTAGCTTAAAGGGTGTTAATTCAATTGTTACAGGTGAGGATGGTGCTGAAGGAGGGGCACAACATAGAGACATATCCTGCAAATCCCCAGCAGATTCAAATTCCGAATCCTCTTTGGTATAAAAAATTTCCCACGCATTACCGTCCGGATCATACACCCAGACTTTATCTTGAACCGCATAACAGCAAGTTGTGTTCATTTCATCAATGAGAAGAAGTCCGCTTTGTCTCAAACGCTCACCCATGGCAAGAACATCTTCCGTGTTATCAACCTGAAATCCCAAATGATTAAGAACGCCTTTTTTCTCAAAAGGTCGAACATTTAAGGAAAAATGGAGGGCTGGATCATCCAACTCAAATTTAGCATAGTTGTTTTTTACTTTAGAGGGCTCCGTACCAAAGAAAGCACGGTAAAAATCCAGCGACTTCTGAAGGTCTGAACAGTTAACGGCAACGTGCATTCTTTTGATCATCTTATTTGCCTTCTTTCACGAATTGTTCGATCCGGCTTTTAATGGAATCACGAACTTCACGGAACTTAGCTGTAATTTCTTCTTCCGTGCCTGTTGCTTTGGCAGGATCGTCAAAGCCCCAGTGCCATCTTTGAGCCTTATCATTACGGACAACAGGGCAGTGCTCGTCAGCATGACCGCACAATGTAATAATGTAATCAGCGCGACCTAGAAGCTCGGTATCAATGACATCAGAAGTATGGTTCGAGATGTCGATACCATCTTCACTCATTGTTGCAACTGCGCGTGGATTTAATCCGTGGGCTTCCAAACCCGCGCTTTTCACTTCGTATTTGTCCCCGCCTAAAGCTTTTAAATATCCATCAGAGATTTGGCTGCGGCAAGAGTTTCCTGTGCAAAGAAAATATACGAAAGGTTTGTTGTTCTCCATGGTTTCATTTCTCCTTTTTATGTGGGGCTATCCGGGTCTAAGCGCCTTGATGCCCTTTCCTCATTTGTTTTGTGCCTAAAATAGCTTTTATGATTAGCGCGGCGATCACCAGAATGACTGCAATCGCAACAATTAACAACCAAATATTCACACTTGTTGTGTTAATAACGTGAAGCCATAAATAAAGCCCTGTAAGAGTAATCAAAAGGGTTGGGACAGTAAGAATAATACCTGTCTTAAAATAATTGCCCCACGTGATTTTTACACCTTTTGTAGATAAAACATGTAACCATAAAAGGGTTGCGAGTGACCCAATCGGTGTTATTTTAGGTCCTAGATCGCTTCCGACAACGTTGGCGTAAACCAATGCTTCTCGAATAATTCCATCTGTATTCGTACCTTTAATGGCAAGAGCATCGATCATAACTGTCGGCATGTTATTCATGATGGAGGACAAAATAGCAGACAAGAAACCCATTCCGACTGTTGCAACAAATAATCCTTGTCCTGCTAAGTCCTCAACCACTTTTCCTAGGGCATCGGTAAGACCCACGTTTTTCAGGCCATAAACGACGACATACATGCCAATAGAGAATATTACGACAGCCCAAGGAGCATCTTTAATAACTCGTTTTGTTTCGATCACTTTACTGGATCTAGCCATAAAAATGAAGACCAGTGCTACGACTCCTGCGATAATTGAAACAGGAATTTTAATAAATCCGCTGCTTATATACGCCACGAGAAGGATGCCAAGGATAACCCATGACATTTTGAATAGCTTAAGATCTTTGATGGCATTTGAAGGTTGCTTTAATTGTTTCATATCGTAATTCGTAGGAATGTCCTTTTTGAAATAAACGTACAGGACCACCAGACTTGCGGCTAATGAAAATAAGCTCGTGACAATCATACGGCTTGCATAAGTGACAAAATCGATGCCGAAGAAGTCGGCAGACACGATGTTAACTAAGTTGCTAACAATCAAAGGCAAAGAAGTTGTATCTGCAATGAAACCACTTGCCATGATGAAGGGCAAAATCATTTTATCCGGCAGCTTCAACGCTCGGACCATCGCTAATACAATTGGAGTGAGAATTAACGCCGCACCATCATTTGCGAAAAATGCAGCAACTGCCGCGCCTAATAAAATGACGTACACAAACATGAGCCGTCCGTTTCCTTTAGCAATCCTCGCCATATGCAAGGCAGCCCATTCAAAAAATCCGATATTATCTAAGATTAAAGAAATGAGAATAATTGCGACAAAAGCAAGCGTGGCATTCCAAACGATGGATGTAACTGTCAATACATCGTGGAAAGACACGACTTGGAAAATAAGAGCTAAGATAGCGCCGGCAGAAGCAGACCATCCAATGTTGAGGCCCTTAGGCTGCCATATAACAAAAGTTAACGTAATAAGAAAAATAAGTACCGCAATGTAAGTCATGGTTCCTCCTAGTCACAACAATTTAGATCTTCACAAGATATCGCATCCACTTTTTCTTTTTGGGATGGTAGGTGCTGAAAGAATTCATGTAGAAAGGGCTTATCATCAATATATAACGAATAGAAAACCCATTGACCCTTTTTCGCTTCTTTTACTAAACCGCCGGCTTTCAGCTTACGCATATGCTGGCTCACATTGGGCTGACTGGTTTGTAAGAGCTCAACAATCTCATATACACATAGCTCACGTTCTTTGAGTAGAGAGAGAATCGTTAATCTCATTTTGTCCCCAAGCAGCTTACACGCATCAGATAATTGTTCAATATCAGGCAAAATTACACGCTCCTTTATATCGGTACATTCAAGCCTTTTAAGAGTTCAATCACTTTCTTTTGTATTGTGTCACGTGTTTGTCGAACTGACTGGATGTCATTTGAAAGTAATGGATCTTCAATATCCCAATCAACGCTCGTGATGCCAAAAGGGACAATGGGACAACGTTCCGCTACTTGTTGGCAGAGTTTAACAATGACATTCGACGCGATAAAATACTTCATATCGATTTTCTTAGAAGTATTCCCAGATAACTCAATCCCAACTTCCCTCATGACTTCTAGAGTTAAAGGATGAATATCATGTGGCTCTAGCCCTGCACTTTCGACGATAACGTTTTCCCCACCGTAATGTTTAGCAAATGCTTCTGCTATTTGACTTCGGCAACGATTTTGAATACATAAAAAGTAAATGCGAACTGGTTTCTTCATCATTATCTCAGCTCCAATATCATTTGTAAATGATTATATAATTATTCAGTTATATATTAAAGTTAAGGTTTTGTAAATGTATGAATGATAAAAATGTACTTGTAGTATTCAAACTCATCATAAAGAAATTTCTTCTCTTATTAGAGTATTGAGAGCCATATGAAATTCAGATCTTGATTAACCGATCAGTGGGGGCTTAAGTAATAAAGATTATTAGTAATCATACGTGGGAATTACTATTACTGTGCGCTTTTCATTTTACTTTTCGGAGGTTTAAACATTGGATGAAAGTCATACTCAAAAGGTAAAAGATGTATATCATAAAGTTCACGAAGCTAATGAAGAATTATTTAGTTTTTGGAAGGAGGACATACTGTTTAGTTGGCAATGGTGGGTCGCATTGGGATTAATAATTATTCCATGGATATTATGGTGGTTATTTAGAACAAAAAGAAGTACAAGCAGATTGTTATTCGCTGGCTTTTTCGTTTTGGTAATCTCTAGCTGGTTCGATTTCTTTGGAATCGCATTGGGATTATGGTATTACCCTGTACAGGTTATACCGACAATCCCCTCTTATTTGGTTTGGGATTTTACAGTATTAACAGTTATTGCAATGTTTTTACTTCAGATTAAACCCAAAGTTAATCCGCTCATAAAGGCAGGCATATATGGGGGATTCAATTCTTTTATTGGAGAACCGTTGTTCGACTGGTTAGGATTTTATGAAAGACTGAGTTGGAAATATATTTATTCATTTCCGATTTTTTGTGTAATTTATTTAATAGCTCATTATCTTAGTAGAAGAGAGAGTTTTGGAAATTTAACCAAATGATTTTTAGTGAGGATACGATTGTGGAGGAGCATGCCATAGTCTTCTCTCATTCGTCACCTTTAACTCTTTCTTTACCCATCCTCCCCCAGCCAAAAACGACCGCAAGAGAGGCTATAACAATAATTGGAGGCAAAATCATAGTTAATAGGAATTCCAATATCTATTCTCCTTTCGGGTGCATCTGTCCCCGTACATATCTGATATTAAACAAAAACAATTTCATTAAAAGAAACAGTGAAGGAATTAGAAGCAATAGTCCGGTTATAAAAGCAATAATTAAGGCTACTGCCATGGACTGATTAGTAAAATGTTCATACATAGATAAGTAAGGGTAAAGTAGATAAGGTAAGTGAGATGCCCCATAACCGTAAAAAGCAAATGCAAATTGAACCATCACGCAAATAAAGGACAGCCCATAATTCTTTTTCTTCCAAACGAAATAAACAGCTGCCAGAAAGAAGAGAAACGAACATGCAAACATCCAGGATAACTCCGTGATATGCTGATAATGTTCAGGGTTATGCAAGTTAATCGAGTAAAATACGATTAAACTACAAATGATCGTCGGTGCGCTCCAAATTAATGCCCATTTCCGCACAATTTCAAGAGCTGGCAGATCATTTGCTTTGGCCGCGTAAAATGTTAAAAACATAGCAGAAATATAAAGGACACTAACAATCGCAAGTAAAACAACGGACCATGAGTAAAGACTGAGAAAGAGTCTGCTGTATTGAAATAAGATCTTACCATTCTGAATTTCAATAAAATCACCCTCTGAAATTGTCAGCACTGTTGATAATGAAGCAGGAATCAGAAGTCCAGTTGCACCATATAAGAATGCATAAATTTCTCGACTCTTTATGCCATATGTATTAAACGCATAGTAGGAACCACGTATAGCAAGAAGTATGATGGCTACGCTACCAGGAACTAATAAGGCTGTTCCATAGTAATAAGCGGTATCTGGGAAAAAGCCTACGATCCCGACAATAAAAAATATGAGAAAGACATTCGTTACCTCCCACACAGGAGATAAGTATCGTTTAATGATATTCTGTATCACGTGTTCCTTTCTTGTTCTGTAACTGTAGTAACTAAAAAATCCAGCCCCAAAATCAATAGATGCTACAATTAAATACCCGTACAGAAAAGTCCATAGGACTGTAATTCCCACCACTTCCAAATTCACTTGAGAGCACTCTCCTTATTTTGCAACATAAGCTCGTCTTCGGGCGTATTATTTTTAAACATTTTCACTAAAACACGTAAACATGAAATCCCCAAAATCACGTACAGGGCGAGGAACACGACAAAAAGTAAGCCAACATGTTCAGAAGTCGTAGCACCCTGCTGTGTCTTCATATACCCACGCAAAATCCAGGGCTGTCTGCCTACCTCGGCATATATCCATCCATATTCAATGGCAAACATAGCGAGTGGAGCTCCGATGACAATCGCGGCAAGGAGCAGTTTGTTGTAAGGATTCCCTTTTCGAAACCAAAAAGCAAGAATAAACAATAAAGGTATGCTGGTTAGATAACCACCAATGCCAACCATGGCATCAAAAGTGTAATGAATCCAAAGCGGAGGGATTTCATCCGCAGGAAAATCATTTAATCCCTTTACTTCGCTCTTAGGATTTCCATGAGCAAGCACACTTAATGCAAATGGGATTTTCCATCCATATTTAACTTCGTGTGTTTCGGTTAAAATACCACCTACAATTAAAGGTGCATGTGACATCGTTTCAAAATGCCATTCCCCAGCTGCCAGCTTTTCAGGCTGATATTTTGCCAGGTATTTACCAGACAAATCACCAATTAAGAAAGTGGCTATTGCAAAAACAAATGCTGCGAAAAGAGTCATGTTCAAAACTTTCTTATAGTAAATATGCCGTTTTCCCTTTAATAGGGCGTATGCCGCGCTCCCTGCAATAATAAAAGCAGACGTAAGATAAGCTGAAACCAATACATGGGAGACTTTAGTTGGACTTGCAGGAGTAAACATAGCCTTAAGAGGCTGCACGTTACCTATAATCCCATCAACAATCTCAAATCCTTGCGGAGCATTCATAAAGGAATTAACAAGGGTAATAAAAAGTGCAGAACATGACGCACCAATGACTACAGGAACAATAAATAAAAAATGAATTTTCGGTTTAAATCGATCCCATGTATACATATAAATACCAAGAAAAATGGCCTCGAAGAAAAAGGCGAATATTTCCATAAACATAGGTAAACCGATGGCTTGTCCAGCTATCCTCATAAAATTGGGCCACAAAAGATTAATTTGTAGGCCAAGAGCTGTTCCAGAAACAACCCCTACGGCTACTGTAATGACATATCCACGTGTCCACCTTCGTGCCATCAAGGTATAATGGAGGTCATTTCGACATATACCCATCCATTCCGCCAAGGCAATAAGAACAGGAATTCCGACTCCGATAGTTGCAAAAATAATATGAAATACAAAAGTCAAAGACATTAATGCACGACTGTAAATAACCGGATCATTAGCAAACATGAATACAACTCCTTTATACAATACCGGTAAACTTCTCCATCTTGACTAAAACAGATGGTGAGAAATTGATAATAGTAAGATAACTGCAATGACCAAGCATAGAATAATCAACTTTTTTTCCTGCCTTTGATAACGTTCCACGACAGTCCCCTTTCGAAACTCGAATGTTCTTTAGTATCATCAAACTCATAAGAAATATGTATTTATTACCAATCAATATTTCGGTAGCAAAAGGCAATACTAAGAAAGAGAAGTACATTATAGGTGAAAGAAGGCAAAGAAAATGCTGAGAATGCTTGGGAAAATGTTTTTGAAGTTACTACTAAATGGAGTTTTCATAATCCCCCTATTGATGTATTTAACGCAAGCCACTCTTACAGAGGCATTCTTTGCCACTTATACTTTTTCGCTAATGTCTTATATTGCAATTGATCAATTGTTTTTAAGAGTCACCAACAATGGGGTCGCTACTTTAGCAGATGTAGGGCTTGCCTTTGTTTTCTTTTGGTTGGTCGAGAAATTCTTCTTCCACTGGTCCATAAACTTTATGAATGTAGCGATAATTGCTTTGGTTTTTGGCATCATAGAGTTCTTTATGCACAGTTATTTTCAGAAGGATAGAGGCAGACTTGATCGACATAGTTTTAGTGATAACTAATTTTTCTAGGTCCTGTTAAAATAAAAAACAGAAGGAAAACTCAGTTTCTGAGCATTCCTTCTGTTTTTAACAATTTTGTTTCAAGTCTTACTATCAGCTTTGCAATTCGATATCCCCAAAACAGCATTCAGTGGACAATAACGAGTTGTTCCCGTAACAATAGGCGCTATTCCAATTAAGCCCCACCATTTTTTATAATATGTCCCTGCAACGACAATAGCCGATCCAATTGCTATTCTTAGAACTTGCTCCGTCTTCCCTACGTTACATTGCATAAAAGCACCTCCAAAGTATCTATAATGCCATGCTGTTACGTTACAGTAGACATTGAATATGATGCCCTTTCTCAGTCCAATAATGACGGAATTTGAGTTTGTAATTTCAGGGGGTTGACGCAAATAAAAATCTTTAATATAGTATCAATATACCCATACGGGTATACGTAAAACAAAAAAGGTGGTGTAAGAAGGAATTCTCCAAACTAAATAGGCAAAAGGAAGAGAATTTTTTTTGCTATTTTATATACCCCAATAGGTATATAGCGGGCGTAGTCTAATGAACACGGAAAGGCTGTGTTTTATGGATTTAGCATGGATCATAACTATTTTCACTATTGGATTTTTGGGCTCTTTTATTTCGGGAATGGTGGGAATCGGTGGTTCCATTATTAACTATCCGATGTTGTTATTTATACCTGCAGCATTAGGATTTGCAGTTTTCACCCCGCAGGAAGTTTCTGCAATCAGTGCAATTCAAGTGTTCTTCGCGAGCTTAATGGGGATGCTTGTGTTTCGAAAAGGGGGACTACTAAATAAATCCTTAGTACTTTACATGGGTGTTTCAATTATCATTGGCAGCTTTATGGGGAGCTTTGTATCCAACGCATTATCAAGTTCAGTGATCAATCTCGTTTATGCTATTTTGGCACTGATTGCTGCCGTTTTGATGTTTTTACCTAAGAGAGGAAAAGATGTCGAAGATGTAAGCAAAGTTACATTTAATAAACCACTAGCGGTTATTTTAGCTTTAATCATCGGGACGGTATCAGGGATCGTAGGCGCGGCGGGTGCTTTTATAACGGTACCAGTGATGCTGGTCGTTCTTAAGATCCCAACTAGAGTTGCTATCGCATCATCCTTAGCCATAACTTTCATATCTTCCATTGGCTCTACGACAGGAAAGCTACTAGGTGGACACATGCTTTTGGTTCCATCCATTGTGCTTGTCATTGCAAGTACGATTGCATCACCTATTGGTGCTAAGCTGAGTAAAAAAATCAACACAAAGATGCTTCAGTGGATTTTGGCTGTATTGATAACGGCAACTGTCATAAAAATTTGGTTCTCAATTTTCCTTTAAAATCATCCGACCTTTTACCTCTGGAGGGAACTATACATGAATGAAAAACAGATACAAGGAATGAATGTCGCTAATTTAGCTAGAAAGGTTTTGAACCATACACCCATTTTTATTTTAGATGTTCGGAATGAAAGTGACTTCAACGACTGGAAAATCGAAGGCGAGAAAGTTAGTATCCTCAACGCGCCATATTTTGAACTTCTGGATGGCGTAGATGAGATTCTTGAACAAATACCGGATGACCAAGAAGTTGTAGTGGTTTGCGCGAAGGAGGGGTCATCGAAGTTTGTAGCTGAACAGTTGGTCGAAAACGGAAAACAATCTATTTCTTATTTGATTGGCGGCATGAAGTCCTGGAGCGAGCATCTTGAGCCGGTGAAAATAGCCGATTTGAATGATGGAGGTACCCTGTATCAATTTGTACGGTTAGGCAAAGGATGTCTGTCTTATATGGTGATTTCTGATGGGGAAGCTGCTGTTATTGATGCGGTTCGGATGACCGAGGTATTTGAGGATTTTGCCAAAGAAAATCTGGCCGTCATCAAACATACCCTGGATACTCACCTTCATGCCGATCATATTTCAGGCGGCCGGCAATTAGCTGAGAAAACTGGAGGATCTTACTGGCTTCCGCCTAAGGATGCGACAGAGGTTGTGTTTCATTATGAAAAACTTGAAGAACACAGCCAGCTTGTCATTGGGAAAACAGAAATCAACATCCAGCCTATTTATTCCCCCGGCCATACGATAGGAAGCACATCACTTCTTATTGATAATCAATATTTGCTATCCGGAGATATTTTATTCGTGAAGTCAATTGGCCGCCCTGACTTGGCTGGGAAAGCAGAAGATTGGGTCGCTGACCTCAGAACGACATTGTATGAGCGGTATAAGCATCTATCTGACGATTTAATCGTGCTTCCTGCCCACTTTGGTACAATTGCTGAATTAAGTGACAAAGGGCAAGTAGCCGCACGTCTAGGTGATTTGTATAAAAAAAATCCTGGTCTGAACATACACGACGAATCCGCATTTAAACGCACCGTTTCGGAAAATCTGCCACCGCAACCGAATGCCTATCAAGAAATACGCCAAACGAACATGGGGAGAATCCGTCCGACAATGGAAGAACAGCGAGAGATGGAGATTGGACCAAACCGTTGTGCCGTTCATGATGACACAACAAAATAAATATTTGGAGGAAATCAAGTGTCTAATAAAACCTATAAAGAACTGCTGACACATGAAGTTTTAGAGCGAATCAAACAGAAAGAGAATGTAACCATCCTTGATGTTCGGGAGCACGACGAATGGGAATCCGGACATATATACGGCGCCAAACATATCCCTCTAGGCCAAATCGCTCGAGCGCTTAATGAAATAGAGCAAAAACAAGAAACAATCATTGTTTGCCGCAGCGGTAATCGAAGCGGAATAGCTTGTGATTATTTATCTTCTATGGGCTATCACGTTGTAAATATGTCTGGTGGCATGTCCCAATGGTCTGGCGAAGTGGTTTATGGAAAATAACCAAATTCAAATAAGAATAATGGAGGTCTATAACCTATGACAGCATTGCATGTAGATCGTACGCTGGAGTGTGAAGGACTTGCTTGTCCACTACCAGTGGTTCGTACCAAAAAGGCAATAGATGAGATGAATCATGGCGAAGTATTGGAAGTACGTGCGACGGATAAAGGCTCGGTGGCTGACCTAAAGGGCTGGGCAAGCCGCACAGGACACCAATACGTTGGGTTAAAGGAGGAAAACGGCATATATCGTCATTTCATCCGCAAAGCTGAAGCATCCGGAACCAAAGTGGACATAAAATTTCCTCATACCGCAACCAATGATGAGTTATTGGCTAGAATAAATGCTGGAGAAAAGCTCAATATCCTTGATGTCAGGGAACCGGCAGAATATGCTTTCGGACGTATTCCAGGGGCCATATCACTTCCTTTAGGTGAACTTGAAGAAAAGTTAATGCGGCTTGATCCAAACAATGACTATTACGTTGTATGCCGTACCGGAAACCGCAGTGATATGGCATGCCAAATGCTAACAGATCAAGGGTTTAAAAGTATTAAGAATGTAACGCCGGGTATGTCGCAATGGGGACATTTTATAGAAAAAGACTAATTGCATTTTTAATTCTAAGGAGGAGTTTAGAATGGTAGATTTGATTGTTGACGCGAAGGGGTTGGCATGTCCACTGCCGATTGTTAAAGCCAAAAAGGGGATCGATTCTTTGGAGCCAGGAAAGATCATGGAATTACAAACGACGGACAAAGGTTCGATGAAAGATTTTCAGGCCTGGGTCAATCAAACGAAACACGAACTCATTGATGTAAAAGAAGATAATGGGATTTTCACATTTACAGTGAAAAAAGGATCATGATCTAAGTACAATTGGAGGATGTGGGAAGCATGGGAGGCAACAAAGAGAAAACAACAATTGTTCTTTTTAGCGGAGAGCTAGATAAAACGATTGCCGCATTTATTATCGCAAATGGCGCTGCTGCCTATGATCATGAAGTTACGATTTTCATGACCTTTTGGGGACTGAACGTACTTCGTAAATATCAAAAAATCTCGGTGAAAAAGGGATTCCTGGAAAAAATTTTTGGAAAAATGATGCCACGTGGAGCTGAAAAACTTGGGATTTCCAAAATGAATTTCGCTGGAATGGGACCCAAAATGATTAAACATGTAATGAAAAAGCATAATGCTTTATCCCTACCACAATTAATTGAATTAGCTCAAGAACAAGGTGTTAAACTGGTTGCTTGTACGATGACTATGGACTTGCTCGGTTTGCAGCAGGAAGAGCTGCTGGATGGCATTGAATATGCGGGTGTTGCCGCATATTTGGGAGATGCTGCTGATGCTAAAGTAAATCTGTTTATTTAACTTTTTAGTTCTACAGCCTCCTTATTGTTTTCGGTGGTCACATCAGCAATAATATACCTATACAGGTATAAAGAAAGGATGGCAGAATATGAAATACGATGATAATGTAAAAAAGAGATTAAAACGTGTGGAAGGTCAAATCCGCGGTGTCTTAAAAATGATGGAGGAAGAACAGGATTGCAAGGATGTTGTAAGCCAAATTTCTGCTGTCAGAAGCGCCGCGGATAAAGCGATTGCCTACATTGTTGCAGTCAATTTGGAACAATGTATCCTAGAGGAAATGGAAGCTGGAAGAGATTCGAGCAAGATGGTCAAACAGGCCGTTGAATTGTTAGTTAAAAGCCGGTAATAGGATCAGGAAAGAGGTTAGCCTATGGATTATACATCCATTTTAAATATCGTGGCCTTCGTGTTTTTAGTCTGGTTTATTTATTTCAGGTTTGCAAGCTTAAAAGGTCTAAATAATCTATCGCCAGCTCAGTTTCAGGAAGAATTGAAGGGTAAGCTTAATTACGTTCTGATTGATGTACGTGAACCCGGCGAAGTAAAGCAAGGCTACATTCCAGGTGCGATCAATATACCGTTATCCAAGATGAAACAAAGAGTTGGCGAAATTCAAAAAAATAATCATGTATTTCTATATTGTCGGAGTGGCATGAGGAGCAAACAAGCAGCAAGAATTCTAAAAAAGAATGGTTTTAATAAACTATCTCATTTACAGGGCGGAATTATGTCATGGAAAGGGAAGTTAACTAAATAAATAAATAAATAAACATTAGCCCGGTGGGTTAATGTTTTTTATTTTACATAAGTTGGACTCTTGCCCATTTTTCACTCCATTTATTAGGCATAAGCATAAGATAAGAGATGACAATAAAATCAGTGGAGGTAAGTCATTATGTATCGAAATTCCTACCATTATTATCAATGGTATCATCCCGTGCGTTGGAATTGGAAAAACCCCGAATGGAGCTACACTTGGTATCCTCACTATCACAATCGGGACAGTACCAACTATAATGGAAACATGAATTTAACAGATTATGGACCAAGACCATTGGTAGTGAATATTGACCAAGCAACTAGGCAAAACAATACTTACCGTACAGCTTTATGGACGGGGGAACACTTTCAAGTGACCTTAATGAGTATTAATGTTGGAGAAGACATAGGCTTAGAAGTACATCCCTCAACAGATCAATTCATACGCATTGAAGCTGGTCAAGGATTTGTCCAAATGGGAGATAGTAAAGATAAATTGAATTTTCAACAAATGGCTTATGATAATTTTGCAATTATGATACCTGCTGGAAAATGGCACAACGTAACCAATACAGGTAATACACCACTTAAAATATACGTCATCTATGCTCCACCGGAGCATCCACATGGTACGGTTCATCAAACAAAAGCAAATGCGATGTCGTATAGTTAGGTGTAACAACAGCACATGATTCAAATGATAAATGTTATTCTGAAAGAAAAGCCTAACTTTGAGTTAGGCTTTAATGCTTTTTGGGCATAGTAAAATTAGAGGAGGATACAGATGGAAGCAGAAAGCTCTCGTGAATCAAAATTAGTACAACAGCATCTTGCGAATGAGCGAACGTTTCTCGCTTGGGTTAGAACAGGAATCGCTACTGTAGGTCTTGGCTTTTTGGCCTCTGGTGTAGTATTTCGAGCCACACAGTATTCCTATTATATTCATAAAATTGCTGCAATCGTAGGAATAGGAATTAGTTCAGTTTCCTTGGAATTCTGGTCATAGTTTTAGCTACATTGGACTATTTCTCCAAACAAAGAGGGATTAACAATGGAAGTTTTCGTTCGTCAAAAATAATCGTTGCTTTCATTTTTCTTTCACTAGTACTTATTGGTTTATTGTTGATTTTACTTATTGGTCTGATAATGAATCCTTTGGAGTAGCTTGCTTCCAATGAAGATAAAAACCAGCTAATATACATATTAAAATTATGCTTACAGAGGTCCATTGAGCAGTAGTCCATCCTAACATATATTTTGGTGTATCGCCTCTAAGCATTTCTAACAGGAATCTCCCAATATTGTATAGAACGTTTGTTATGAGGAATAAATATCCTCTCTTTAATCTTTTTTGTAAGAGCATCATTACTATTGCAAAAATAATGACATCCATTTGTCCTTCCCAAACTTCTGCTGGATATAAGGGTTGGTCCCCAAATGTTGTTCTCGCGTTAGTGCCTTCTGGGTATAGAATCCCCCAATTGCCTCCAGTTGGATCTCCGAAAGCGTCACCGTTCATAAGATTGGCATCTCTGCCAATACTTTGTCCAAGAATAAGACCTGGTGCACATAGATCTGCAAGTTCCCAGAAAGAGATTTTATGCTTTCTAACATACCATATTGCTACAAGTACGGCCCCAACAATTCCACCTTGAATAGATAATCCACCGTGCCAAATAGCTATAATTTCTCCTGGATTCTTGGAGTAATAACCCCAATCAAACAAAAAAACCTGCCAAAAACGAGAACCTAAAATAGCACCGATAAACATAGGTACGGCAAGATTTAATAAATGTTCAGCAAGTACATTCTTCTTCTGAAGTTTTGCCAGCGTTACAGTAACACCTATCCCTAATATACAGGCTAGCACAAATAGAATACTGTAAGAGCGAATCGGAAATGAACCAATATGACCTAGAAATTGAAGCAAATGAAATCCTCCTAATAGGGAAGAACCCTAATTTATTGAACTTCTAATACTATACCTTAAATTTATACCTAAATACCAAATTAGATCAGAAGGAGAAAGTTGTTGTTTTTGTATTTCTAGATAGCTAATTATGTCGTCCATAATTAATATAGCCACTTTAACTTTACGCATTAGTGGGATTTTCATGTCGCCATTAACGTATTAGAGGGATATTCTTGTCGCTAGAGGGTATAGATTCTTGTCATTGGACTGGTGTTACAACACAACAACCTGATATAGTATCTACACAAGGAGCTATGTGTTTTGAAACACCTACAGGTGAGATAACTCCACTAGTAACTTGTACAGGTAATGGCGGGGTTGCAAGACTCAACTATTTATATGGCGATAGCTCATTTAGTTGGAGTGCAGATCTTAGATTTAGTAATGTCTACTATTTTAGCGGGGTTATTACAATCACAAATGCTAGTACAGGTACCACCATAGTAGGCTCGATTCCTATTAATGGATGGAGTGAGGTTCAATAGATTGAGGGACGGAACTCCAACGGGGGTTCCGTTTTTATTTTTGTTATTACTTAGGGATTAAATTAAACGTCAGTTTCTTGTGGAAACACGAATAAGGCTACTGTTCGGCGCAAACTTCTTTTTTCTAAGGAATCTCTGAAACATTGGTGGAGCACGAAAGTCATAAATGAAGTGATGTAAAGCGTCTCGCCTAAACAATCGGTAGACGCTTTACTGAGTCAACAGAGAGAATACATCCACCATAAGATTGCCGACAAGAGCAAAATATTTACTTTTGGGCATTCTAACGAGATATGATAGTTCAATAGCCACGATAGTTGAATAACGACATGACGACAACCGTTACACGATCGGCTTTACTCAGGTCCTGAAAGCCAAATTACGGAATGTCACCGTATTATGACCGTGGTGCAGCTCAAAGAAACTCTAGCATGATGATTGGGGAGACAAGGGTTATTTTTATTTACCAATTAAAAGCCGTTTATGAGTTGTTTTCTAACACAGAAGTTGGCAAACCTTTATGTCTGCAGAGAACTAATATACATAAAACTTCGACCGGATCTACGTCAGGAGATTCACCTACTAACGTAATCTAGCATCCCGAATCAAAGTGTAGAATATATGGATAATCGGATTAGTCGGTATAGAATTACAGGCATGTATTTCTTCGCATCGAGGAACTTATGATTTAGTAAATTCAGTTAGAGGGAACGCGGAGTACTAGGAAACTCATACGCTCCCTGTGGAGCAGGGGAAAAGCTGGAGATCACATCAAATGCTTACCTATTGTTACCGATAGTTTAATCGTAAGAGGTGTAAAATGAAGAGTGGATTCCAGCACGGAACATAAGTGATAATGAAAAGATTTGGGCAGGGAGAAAAGTTGTTGGCATATTTGTGTCATTAATGTAGGGGAATTTGTGTCCGTTAGACAGAACAAAATGATGGGGGGGTGTCGGGGGACAAGAACTTGATCCCATTCCCGATTTTGACAAGAACTTGATTTCATTTCCGACAGATGGGTTCGAGAGTGAATGATATGGATATAGAAATACCTGGAAAGGATACCTATAATTGAACTAACGGTCGACGACATGGATAAGAGTGTTGTTCATGAAAAAAACAGCTTATTCTGGGATACAGAAGGAAATGATGTTTTAGGAGCAACCTCACTTCCTCTTTATGGAGCATTTGTCTCAGAAGAAAAATGTCAGCTTTTTGGCGATGTCTCAGGAAAAAAGATACTGGAAATAGGCTGTGAAAGCGGTCAATCTTTGCAATATCTGGGGGAACGCAAAGCATCTGAACTATGGGGTGTGGATATATGGAGCATCAACATGTTAAACCGGAATATTTCTTTTACTTGGTTTGGTTTTGGCGGATTTTGTATAAAAACTCCCGGAAATAAAGAAATACTTATTGATCCATGGATTAAAAACAATCCCTCCTGCCCTGAAACGATTAAAAACATTGAAAAAGTAGATTACATTTTATTCACACATGCACATCGAGATCATGCTGAAGATGCAGTTTGACTTGCGCAAAAGACAGGTGCCATAGTATTGGCAGGCTGGGAATTGGCATTTATTCTCCAGAAAAAAGGTGTCCAAAATGTTGTTGCGATAAATAAAGGTGGAACTCGAAAATTAGGAGACATTACGGTAACTGCTGTACATGCAGACCGTTCCTCGGCTTTCGTTGATGGTGATCAGATTCTCTATTGTGGGGAGCCAATGGGGTACGTAATTAAATTCGAAAATGGATACTCGGTCTATCAACGCTAGGGATACAAACGTATTGGTGATATAACCGATCAATTTCACCAACTTCGGAGATAATCGTTGCCGCGATTTTCTCACCGATACCGGGGATGGATTGGATAATCTCATATTCTTCAACTTCATTAGCGAGTGCATCTATTTGCTTTTCGAGGGTAGATAGATGCTCTTTATAATGCAGGAGCATGCTAATGTACATATTCATACTAAATAAGTGACTTTGATAGGTTGCTTTGCGAAATGGATTTCGAATTGCAGCTGCCATGAGCTTCTGAGCCTTTTCTCTAGCCCATTTTTCGGAACGTCTTGTACATAAAACCGCAATCTTCTCGGTTAATTTAAATTCACCGGTACTGAGAACGTCCTCGGACGTTGGAAAGGCTAACAAGGTTTGCAGAGACACCGCAGAGTACAAAGCCCCGTAAACGCCCCTAAACTCCGGAAATACCTGATCTAACACCGCTTGGAATTGAAGTTTAATCTGAACATGTCCCGTTACCGATTCATGCTGTCTTGTGAGATTGCGCAGATTTAGTAACTGCACACCTCTAGTCTTACGATGCTCGAAGTCCTCCTTGTAAAAGAATTCGCATAAGGCATAGGCATCAATGGCATCTGTTTTTACTTTACGTAAGCTCGAAGATTTTTTAGATTGATAAGACAGAATAGGGTTAACAACAATGTACAAGTAGTTCTGATCATCTAAGAACTGTGTGACTGGAGCATTGTAATGGCCCATAGCCTCTAGAATAACCATTGGTTTTTGTCCAGACGTGGATTCAAGATCCTTTAAAAGCTGATGGAAAAGCTGCAATCCCTCTCGTGTGTGAATGATCGTAAAGCTCTTGCCGTAGGGCTTTCCTTTATCCAAGAAGGCCTGGCCCTGACTTTCTCCTTTTGCAATATCCAGTCCAATTACTGGATTCATACTTCAATCCCTCCTAATACTGAATTTGCCGGCAGCCCCTAGTCCTTCTTGCAGTGTCATAGCTTCGCTTGTTATTCGAGATCGTTGTCTCAACCAGCCTCAAACATGTTTCTACAAGTAGGGGGTGAACAGTTTAGCTGACGGGATCACGGTCCCACGGGCAGTGACGTTCGACCCCGGCTACCGTTTACTAAACCTCTTAAATGCAAAGAGGTCAACCAGTAAATACTGGCTGACTTCATAATACGAAGGGCAGATTAGTTCCAATATGTGGTATTATTATTACAGTGAAAAGCGATATGAGCATTTGGGGGAGAGTTTATCTTGCTAAAAAGAAAATTCGGAGACCGATCAGATTGGAAACGTGTTTTAGTTAGGGAATATGCTCAGTCTTTTATTAATTCGGAATACTTTAATGGCTACGTAACTCTCATCCGTACTGTCAAAGTGTCAGCCCCACTTTACGCTGAATATAACGGAGTGAAAATTTGCGTTGTCGATGATGGATATTTATGGCTTCAGCAATTCCCATCAGATCATAATCACTCCGTGACAACAATGTTTGATTCAAAAGGTAATATCGTGCAGTGGTACATAGATATATGTCTCCAAAATGGTGTTAGTGAAAATAATGTGCCTTGGATGGAGGATTTGTTTCTGGATGTAATTGTACTACCATCTGGAGAGATTTTTAACAAGGATATTAATGAGCTGGAAGAAGCCTTTTTGAATGGAACTATTAATAAGAAAATGTATGATTTGGCTAGAGAAGAATCAGCAATCCTTAATGATTTAATTAAGCGCAATGAGTTTACTTTAATAAAACTTTCAAAAGAGCATAAAGAATTATTGCTCCAGATGATATAAAGAGCGATTTTTATTGTGCTATATGGGAACGTTAGCATGATAATCAGGGAGCAGATCGCCGTGGGCCGGCAGCTGTTCCTTTTTTATTTTGGTAGCTGTCAGTTATGCATAAAAAGTTGATCATAGTGCAATTTGTTTATGGTAATATTAGGAATATGCTGGCTTTTCTAAAACTTATATGGTTTGTGAAAAGGGGAGAATCCTGTGAACAAAGGGGTCAATGATAAATTATCAAATGCTCTAAAAAGTATCATGATAATGGTGCTTGTACTAACCATCATCATTGGGTGCACATCACAAGAGGCTGTGGTTGATAATGACCAGCCAGAAAAATCAGGACAAACTCCAAATAAACAGTCGGGATCGCCATCTGAGGAAGATGGAATTATTGTGTCTAAAGAATTGGTAGATGTAGCTGGCCAAAACCCGAAGATTAATATTTATAAAATATTTTATATAAGTGATGGAACAAAGGTAGAAGCATTTTTAAGTGAACCAAAAGAGTCAGGTAAGTACCCACTTCATGTAACACTACATGGTGGATGGGCTTATGAGAGACCTAATAAAACCCATGACTCTTTTGGGTTTCAGGCTGAGAGTCTGAAAAACGTTCCTGAAAATGTGGTCAGAATTGCACCGCAATATCGGGGTTATATGGGGAGCGACGGTTCTGTTCAAGGGCTCGCGGGGAACACTTTAGATACACGGAATGCGATCAAAGCCGCCATGTCATGGGGGAATGTATTGCCCGATTCCATATTTTTGACAGGCGCTTCCATGGGAGGTGGCGTGGCATTGCGAACTGCGTCGGAACGTAAGGACATCAAAGCTGTAGTTGCGGTTAGTCCTTTTGTCGGATGGGATACAATCATCCAATGGATGGATAATAATACCGATGGAGTCTGGCCTGATAATGTTCAAAAGGAAAGAAAACTAGCTAATGAATATAAAGACATTTTCAGCAAAAATCCCGGCAAGGAAAAAGAAAATTCATTGCTTGACCGAATCCCAGATATTCAGGCTCCTGTCCTTTTATTGCAGGGCACCGCAGATGAAAGTGTAGTATGGCAAACAGTTCAAGAATTCGCCAACCGCATGAAAGAAAGGAACAAGACCATAAAGTTGATCTTATATCCGAATGGTGGCCACGGCTTAAAAGATCAGTACCAAAGTGAAACTAGTAAAGAGATTGACAGTTGGTTAACCGAATATGGTTTATCTCAGATATCCAAAAACCCGCAATAGTTGGTACCATTGCAGATTAAACTAACTGGATACATTAGTTAATACCCTTATAATAAAATGGGAAATAAATCAATAAATTGGGGTTAAGTTATGATTAATTCTGCTGAAGAATTTGTTAGGCTAAGGCTTAGTGAAAGTATAGACGAATACCTGAAAGCTGCATGGGAGGATGCACTTTTTGAGGTTTGGTTAGAAGTGATTAGAAAATATCCTGACATGCGTGAATGGGTAGCACATAATAAAACAATTCCTGTTGGGATTATGGAAATTCTCGCCGACGATGCAAATGAAAGGGTTAGGTTTAATGTTGCTACAAAAAATCGACTGCCTGAGCACCTACAATTAAAACTGGCTAAAGATTTAGATTGCTCTGTTAGAAAACGCATTGTCTATAATAAAAAAGCGACATTTCAAGTACTGAGTCTATTACTAAACGATGAGGACGAGGACATACGAACTTTGGCAAAGAACAGAATTGATGAAGGACGATACAAGTAAGCATTACCCTAACAATCCTGTAGAGCTTAAGAAATGAGCTTTGTAAAAAAAGGAGCGCCTCTAAAATTTATTCAGGGTATGCTTGGGCATGAAAAAGCATCTACACACAGATTTATGCTCAGTTACGCGGAGAGCGTAGAAGAGAATTATATCGTCGTTATTTTTAAGTCTAATTCATGCTCATAGCGTAAAAGTTCGTAAATGACACCAGTTTAAAAGATTGATTTGTGGGAATACTTGAATGTAAGTATGATACTAAGGAGGGAAAAGTGTTGCTAGGTATATCAAGTGATTTCAGTAGTAATGATTATGGAAATACAATTACAAGGATAAAGAACACTGTAATTAAACATATCGAATTTAGGAAAGTGATTGACGCTATTTCTGAGTGCCATAATTCTTCAAAAATTGGATGTCCTAGTAATCTTTTATTGACCGGATCCTCTGGTACTGGAAAGTCAGCTCTCTTGTCTTTTTACAAAAATAAATATTTTGAGAAATATAATGGTGATTCAGTTTTTCCAATACTTTATTTGAAGTCACCACTTCAAGCAAAACCAAGGGAATTAGCAATTAGTCTATTAGAACAAATGGATGTTAATTATCGTAACAATCTCTCTTTATCATCAATGACAAACAAAGTTGTTGAGTCTATTAAACAACTTGCTATTGAATTGATTATACTCGATGATATTGAGCATCTTTTCGATGCTACTTCGCTAAAGATACATAGTGATTCCGTTGAATGGCTTAGAATGTTATTTGACAATTTACAGATTTCAGTTATACTATCGGGTTTAGAAATTTCTAATAGATTACTACTCCATAATGCAGCATTCGCGAGTAGGATTCTATCCAGGGTTACGTTGTCTCCATTAGATGAAGATGAGTATGCCTTATTTCTTCAAGCAATTGATTCTTACTTGCCGTTCTCAGAAAAATCATGGCTTACAGAACAAGCGATTGAAAAATTGTATCTTACTTCAGGCGGACTCCCAGGCTATACTAAAGAGATAATTATTAAAGCAACTAGATTGGCTTTTGATGAGGACCGACTTACAGAATGGAACATTATAAAAACTTGTAATTTGCTTAGTAGAAGTTCACAAATTTCTAAAAATATAGATTTTGTTATGTTTAACGATCAAAAGCTGCATACCCTGAAGAAGATCAAATAGAAAAACTTATTTAAAAGAATATAAAAAGTACTTAAACATTGACTTTATAAGTCATGGATAAGTACTTTTTTTTGTTTCTAGGGGGTCATGCGTTATACTTGGTGAGAAAAGTATTGTATGCATTTCATGCATAAATAATGTATAAGATCAACTGCGGTATTTCGCAATAATTATGAAAAATGCGCTTGTTTTTACACAATGATTATCTTTTTTTCTCAGTAAATATGAAATAATCCCTTGATAAATCGACTGTTTTTAATCCATTTTTCTCAGGAATTATGACACCGCACATTTTTTTTTTTTTTTTTGCTTTTGTTTGTTTTTTGTTTTTGTGTTTATTTTTATTTTTTAATTATTATTATTCGGAGAATTAGTTGTCCGATTAAAGAACACCTGAAAAGTTGCAACGAAAAATTAAGGGGATATTTCCCTGAAAATGGGTAAGTATATAAAAATCAAGCTCATTTCATCTCAGAGGGGGGGGATTCATGCATGATTCAAAAGAATTTGCCCTTTGCGCTCGTAATGATGACTTTAATGATGTCTGTCGGTCTAATGAATCACGTTCAAATGGTCCCTTTATTATTGGAAACGGTACAAAGGGACGCTTGGATCAGCGTTGTAATATTGACTGTACCCATCTGCTTATTCATGATTCCGATTTACTACATCTGTAAAAAAACGAGCGGACGTAACATTCAAGACTGGATCAAGATCAACTACGGCTTCATGCCGTCCCTTCTATTTCGAAGTTCATGGATCTTATATTTTATTTTTTTTGTCTTCGTCGCGGTTAAAGATATGGTCATGTGGACGCATGTCTCCTATTTACCACATACCCCCGTGTTTGTTATTGCTTTATTCTTATGTGGTTTATCCGCGATTGTCAGCGTTTTTGGTGTACGCATGATTATGATTGCATGCGGCATTTTTTTGCCGACCGTATCTTTGCTCGGTTTCTACATTTCCTTTGCGAACATTCCGAATAAGGATTACTCCAGTATCTTTCCAGTCCTTGAAAACGGAGTCCTATTCTGAAAGGGCTGATTTATGTAGGAGGCGGATTGTCGGAGTTGGTCATCATCATATTTCTAAATCAGCAAGCTTCAAAAAAATCATTATTTTATTATGTTTTACTTGCTCTTCTGTTAGCCTTCTGGAAATCGCCGATGCTCCGAAACGCAATCCTGAGGAATCTGCATCAGAGGTCTCAGTAAAAGGACCGCGCGACGGTTTTACCGAAGACTTGACAACCAACGTCGCTTTGGTTCGACGCAGAATTAAATCAACTACATTGTGTGTTGAATATTTCACTGTAGGCAGAAGAAGTCAAACCAAGGTGGCATTATTGTATGTAAATGATATTGCAGATTCCGATTTGATCCAAAAAGCCAAAGAACGTCTTTGTAAAATTGATGTCGATGTGCTGCATAATAGCAGCCAATTGGAGGTCATGCTTGCTGATAGTTCGATTTCTTTGTTTCCGTTAATCGATTACATCGGGCGTCCAGATTATGTGAGTGAAAGCTTAATGGTCGGTCGGTTTGTTTTTTTAGCTGATGGCTCCCCTAACGCCATTATTGCTCCAGTCACGTTTACCGAGATTCTCAAAACACCGGAGGATCTCTATTTACCTTTTCAATTTGTTACCCTTGAAAGACTCCTTAGAATATTTGGATTTATTATAGGTACACTATTGCCGGGCTTCTGGATCGCATTATCCGCCTTCAATATCGACCAGATCCCTTTCTCCCTGGTGGCTTCAGCAAAAATAAACAGGACTGGTCTTCCTATGCCGTCCACGCTCGAAGCTTTTCTAGTGGTTAGTATTTTTGAAGTGTTCCGGGAAGCAGGTATTCGTTTGCCCAAATCGGTCGGTCAGACCGTTGCCGTTGTCGGTGGGCTAATCATTGGTGACATGTCTGTAAAAGCAGGTCTTACCTCCCCAATCATGATCGTGATCGTATCGATATCTACCGTTGCATCATTTATGCTAATCAACCAAAATTTAAATGGGACTGCGACCATTTTTAGATTTTATGTTCTTCTCATGTCCTGCTTTTTTGGCATATTTGGGTTTATCCTTTCCGTTATCTGCATTGTCTTTTATATGTCCGGCTTGGAATCCTTCGGCATCCCTTACTTGACTCCAATGTCTCCACCGCTTTGGAAGGAATTGATACCTGCTTTAGTGAGAAAACCACTATCTCAAATGAAACAGAGACCAGGTTCTCTGCAACCAAAAGATGCCACCCGTCAAGGAGATGACGCTTCTTGAACTTCGGACGTATCGTTGTGTTGATTCTAAGCTGCAGTCTGTTCCTCACCGGTTGTTGGGATCGAAGAGAGCTTCAAGATACCGTATTCGTAGCTGCAATTGGCGTTGATTATAAAGACGGACAATACCTCATATCTTCCCAACTTATTAATTTCGGTAACGTTGCCAAGCGTGGGGCGGGAAAAAATGCTGGAGAGAGCACATGGATAGGTACAGCAACCGGTAGTAACCCGTTTGTCGCTTTTCAAAATTTAAATCAAATGACATCCCAGCAGCAATTATATTTAGGACAGGTGACAGCTCTTGTCTTAACCAGCCGCGCGCTTGAGCAAGATGTAGAGGACATCTTAGAAGCGTTATACCGCTATCGGGAGCTTCGTTATACTGCCTGGTTATTTGGGACCGAAGAGCCCATCACACCATTGTTTGGTTCAGATGCTCTACTTGGGCTCTCGCCTGAGCTGACCGTCATCCACAATCCTAGGCCCGCTGCCGCCAAAGTAGCACGAACTCGGCCAGTTTCTGTGAGGCAATTCCTTAAGGCCTATAGAGAGCCCGCAGAAACGGCATTTATTCCCTCTCTATCGTTACATAACAATTGGGAGACAAAAGAAAAACCGATGCCTGTAGCCTATATCGATGGACTCTATGCTTTTTATCAAAAAAAGTATAAAAAGAAATTTCTGCTTTCCGATGTCGAAGGAATTCGTTGGATGTACAAACCTTCAGACGAGGTCCTACTGCAGGTAAAAGGACAGCAATTCCAAGCGACGTGTATGGTGAGAAGTAGTCGCCGGAGCGTAAAGTGGACTTATGCGAAAGATCAGCTTCAATATACTCTGGACTTAAAAATAAAAGCTAGTATGGAAATGGGGAATGGTCAATTCTCCAAAGAAGAACTGAGGGCTGCCGTGGACAAAACGATACGCAATGAAATTATGGAAACCTTTCAACTGGGTAAAAAATCAAACACCGACTTGCTGAATTTGGAGAAGGAATTGTATAAGTATGAACTTCAACAATGGCGTGAAATTTACCGTTCACCAGACGTCAAACCTGCATTGAAAGTGAATATTCATTTGTTTCTAGAGCATTCAGGGACTTATAAGGCTGACCAATATGGTGAATCATAGAGTTCCAAAATCTTTAAAGGAATTATTGCTCAAGTTTAGAGTCGATAAATTAGCAGAACCCGCAACCATAAATAGTTGCGGGTTCGCTAGAGAAAAGTATTGTA
This sequence comes from Paenibacillus anseongensis, assembly GCF_009757995.1. NCBI lineage: Bacteria > Bacillati > Bacillota > Bacilli > Caryophanales > Paenibacillaceae > Paenibacillus > Paenibacillus anseongensis. The sequence continues at coordinate 398,212 of NZ_WSEM01000034.1, read as the reverse complement.
GGTATATATGTGTCATAAGAAGTCTAGTGACATGAAAGTAACTACATACATGCTAACGAATAGTGATTGTTAAATTTCGAGTTTGCGGGTACCAAGCCATTTCACCTTTTCAGGATCCCGATGTGAGAAGAACAGGCTCTGTTTCGTATCTAACGTAGTAATGGACTCCATATCTTCTTGGTTTAATTTAAAATCAAAGATGTTGAAGTTTTCAATAATTCTTTCTTTACGGACAGACTTTGGAATCACAACGACTTCTCTTTGTGTCAACCAACGTAAAACGACCTGAGCAACGGACTTATTATATTTTTCAGCTATATTTACCAGAACCTCGTTCTGGAACAAGTTATTTTTTCCTTCAGCAAAAGGCGCCCAAGATTCGATCTGAACGTGATTCTCTTTCATGAATTTTGCATTTTCGATTTGTTGGTTGAAAGGATGTGTTTCAACTTGGTTTACTGCAGGAATGACTTCATTATGAATGATTAGATCGATCAGACGATCTTCATGGAAGTTACTAACGCCAATTGCACGAACCTTTCCTTCACGATGCAATTCTTCCATAGCCCGCCAAGAACCATGCACATCGCCGAATGGCTGATGAATTAAATACAAATCTAAATAATCCAATTGTAATCTTTCCAACGATTTTTCAAATGCCTTTTTTGTACGCTCATAACCAGTATCCTGAACCCAAAGTTTCGTAGTAATAAATAATTCCTCTCTTGCTACGCCACTCCGTTTAATCCCTCTGCCAACGGCTTCCTCATTTAGATAAGAGGCAGCTGTATCAATCAGCCGATAACCTGCCATAATAGCGTCATAAACGCTTTGTTCACATTCATTTTGATCCGCAATCTGGAAAACACCAAAACCGAGTATAGGCATCTCAACACCATTGTTCAAAGTTACTTTTTGCATATAAAGTCCTCCAGTTTAATTATGATTATGTGCAAGTCAACCCGATCGTATCCATAACAACTACTGTTTTCACATTCTTATTATGCATTAAATGATACAGAGATCGTTATCCTAATCGTCTCTAATGTTTGCCTAAACCTCTCGCTACCATATGAGCAACACATTAAAGAGGAGCAGTCGCCTAAGCTACTGCTCCCTGTTTTTCTTGCTTTACGCGTTGACGAGTTGGTCGTAGCCAGCCTTCAAGCGCTTTATATCTTCTCTAGGTGGATAACCAAACATACGAGAATATTCACGGCTAAACTGCGATGCACTCTCATAGCCGACTCGGAAAGCTACATCGGCGGCATCCGTTGATTCGGACAGTAACAGGCGCCGGGCTTCCTGTAATCTCAGCTGTTTTTGAAATTGAAGTGGACTCATGGCAGTTACTTCTTTGAAGTGCCTGTGGAATGTAGAAGTTCCCATATTGGCTAATTCCGCAAGCTCCTCGATTCGTAAAGGCTTATCCATATTATTGATAATTTGATCGATAGCCTCCCGGATTCGGTAGGTGCTACTACCTTCCATTGCGATTTGGGCCAGAGTAGTACCATACTGCCCTTGAAGAAGTCTGTATAAAATTTCTTTCGTGTAGTAGGGAGCCAAAAACGGAATGTCTTTCGGTTTGTCTAGTAAACGAGACAATCTCATGATCGCATCCAATATGGAAAACTCGATTTCGCCGACAAACATCGCACGTTCTGTACTTTCTTGCTGGTCGATTTGAATGTTTCCTTCATTTAATATCTCTAATATTTGGTTCTGCGTAAATTCCAGTTTTAAGCTAAGATATGGTTCATCGGGAGAAGCTTTTATGACGTGACCGATTACTGGCAAGTTCATAGAGGAAACCAGATAGTCAGCAGGACCATACTCAAATCGCTCCTGAGAAAGTAGTACGTCTTTAAAACCTTGAGCGATGAAACAAAAGCAAGGTTTGTAAACTCTGTAAACAGGCTGAGACACTTGCGAGGCGCGTACAATAAATAAAGATGGAATCCCCGTCTCGTAAACACCGTCTTGACCCGCATGTCGTTCAATCAGTTCAGCAAGTTCATTCTGTAGGTTATCAATTTGTCCTGACATATTGTCCTCCTTACGAGTTGACCTTTGATGATTTCATTATAGTATAACAATCTTCAATTGCGAAGTAGTGACGAGAGGATTAGGCAATTATGTGAGACGAATGGGATAACGATCACTTTTAAAAGTGTAGCATAATAAGTATGTGCTTAAATTTACAGGACAAGGTTAAACAACCATTATCATAAAAAGTATGAAAGGGAGCGATTAAAATGTCAGATTCCAAAGAACTTACTATTGCCCAGAAGGCGATCGGAGATTTCGCACCTAAGTTGGTTGAACTAACTGACGAAGTATTATTTGGAGATGTATGGAAGCGAGAGGGACTTTCTCCGCGTGACCGCAGTTTGATTACCGTAGCGAGCCTAATCACTGGCGGAAATACGCAACAGCTGAAAAACCATTTAAATTTAGCCAAACAAAACGGTCTGTCGGAAGAAGAGCTAATCGAAACCATGACCCATCTTGCCTTCTATGCAGGTTGGCCGAAAGCAATGTCAGCGATTATGTTTGCAAAAGATGTATTTACATCCGAAAAATAATTAACTATCCGCCATACCCATTATAACGAGGTGATCAAATGGAGATTCGTTCATTAGGAAATACGGGATTAAAGGTAACCAGTTTGTGCGTTGGAACAATGACCTTTGGCAACCAAGCGGACAAAAAGGCTTCGTTCGAAATTTTGGATAAAGCCTATGAGGCTGGTGTGAACTTCATTGACACGGCCGATGTGTACCCGATTGGAAGGCAATCTCATGTCGTCGCCGGTGCAACCGAGTCGATCATCGGGGAGTGGCTGCAAGGTAAACGAGACAAACTGGTGCTTGCGACAAAGTGTTTTGGCGCGATGGGACCTGGTCCCAACGAAAAGGGCTTGAGCAGGAAGCATATCCTCACAGCGGTTGAGGACAGTTTGCGCCGTTTAAAGACAGACTATCTCGACCTTTACCAAGCGCACCAATTCGACAAAGATACGCCCATGGAAGAAACAATGCGCGCGTTAGACGACCTTGTCCAACAAGGAAAGGTCCGTTACATCGGAATCTCGAACTGGCGGGCCTGGCAGGTCGCAAAAGCAAACGGCATTGCGGAGCGGAAAAATTATGCCAGGATTGTAAGCGTTCAGCCGCGGTACAATCTATTGTTTCGGATGATTGAGGACGATTTGGTTCCTATGGCACTGGATGATGGGATCGGCATTATTACTTACAACCCACTCGCTGGCGGTATGTTGTCGGGCCGGTATGGAAAGAACGCTCTTATCGAAGAAGGGACCCGGTTCGGACTCGGGAACAATTCGGGGGTCTTTTACCAAGAACGATACTGGAAAGAAGCTACGCTTGAGGCAGTTGATCGGTATCGGATCTGGTGTGAAGAGCAGGATTTGAATCCTGTGACGACAGCCGTAAAATGGGTAACGCAGCAGCCGGGTATTACCTCCGCCATTATTGGTGCTAGTCGTCCTGAACAATTGGATGCGAGCTTGCAAGCCCGTGACATGAATGCCTTGAACGAACAGCAGGTAGCATGGCTCGATGGGCTGTGGTTCTCACTGCCCCGCCGTCGCGAATTTAGTTAGTGAAGGGTAGCAAATGAAATGGAATATGTGAAACTCGGAAATACCGGCATGGACGTTTCAAGGTTATGTATCGGTTGTATGAGTTTTCGCGTTGCGGAGCGATGGAGTCATCCGTGGGTACTTCACGAGGAACGGAGCCGAAATCGCGTATCGCTGGAGAAGCTCCCGCATCTTTTCGAACAGTTTTACCGCGGGGATGAGTCAAGAAACAGCAATAAAATGACCTGGCGGTGATCCGCCAGGTTTTCTTTATAATCTTGTAACTCACCAAGAGAGGAATAGACAATGATTCGAGACGAATGGGATATCTGTCTATTTCTCATTTGCTGCATAATAAGAATAAGGTTAACCAGGGCATTCAAATTGGAAAGGGACAAAAAGTCCGAAGATCGTTATTCGGCAGGTTTATACGGTGATCATATTGTTTTAAGGAGGCAAAAGTTGTTTACACGATTAAAGAAATTATTTGCGATCAAGGGATATAGTTTGTTTGTAATTTGTGTTCTATTGGTAGGTACTGGTATTTCTATTTCACTGCCGTATTTAGCTCTTTATTGTACTGATAAATTAGGAATGAGTTCAGGGGCCTTTGGCATTTTCACGGCAGTGAGTTCGTTAAGCGGTGTGGTGGTCAACTCTTTTATTGGTAAACACTCGGATCGCAAGATGGACCGGAGATTTATTATTATTTTAGCTACGGTTTCTTCTGCATTGGGCTATATTTCATATTTAGTGTTCGATAACTTCATAATCTTGCTTATCATCGTTAGCTTTTTTAGTGGTTTAGGGGCTGCTGCAATGCCACAAATTTACGCATACGCTCAGGAGTCAGCAAATGAAAGCAACTCCGATGATAAGACATTTGCGATGTCCACTTTACGTTCACTTGTATCTCTCGGTTTCCTGGTAGGTCCCCTAATCGGAACAATAATCTTGGGAACTGTTGGCTATAAGGGACTCTTTCTGGGGACTTCCGCTATCTTTCTTACAATAGCATTTCTTGTGTTTATATTTCTGCCTAAAAAAGGGGCCTTTCAAAAAAAGAGATTGAGTACGGGCACAACTAAACTCAAACGCGGTCAGATTTATTATCCGTTAATTGCCTTCATCTTTTTATTTGCGGTTAATGCTATTAACGGGATTGTTACGCCGTTATTTATTGTCAACGAGCTTCATGGTACGTATTCCGATGTTGGAATGGTTGTTAGTATTTGTGCTGGATTGGAGATCCCCATCATGTTCATGTTAGGCGCTTTAGGCAGAAAGTTATCTAACCGTTCTTTGATGATCAGCGCATGTTTGATTGCTATACTCTATAACATTATTTTAAGTTTATCTACCCACTCCTGGCAACTGATAGCAGCACAGCTCTTGCAGGCGGCATTTGTGGCTATTGTTATGGGCAATGGATTAAGCTATTTTACGGAACTGCTTCCAAACTCACCAGGGCTATCTACATCGATTTATTACAACGGGTCCATTATTGGAAGGTTAGTAGGAAATTTAGCTGGAGGTATCATTGCTCAATTTGCTGGGTTTCGTGAAGTTTATTGGGCGAGTATGGTAATTGTTATTGTCTCGTTCTTTATCTTATGGAGCATGAGACCACATAAGGATGTTGAGGTAGCTACTTGAAGATTATGAAAAGGGATTTAGATTAAAGGGGGGATTATGATGAATTTAGCCATTCAAAAAGAAAAGGAAGACCCTCAATTAGTGGAAGGAATTAAAGATTTATTGAAAGAAAGCTATCCTATTTCTGAGGATGATATGATCTTAATCATGAATAAGGCAAGTGATAATTCGGAAAAATATTTAGTCGAGTATTTTGCGTTTGTAGAACCCATCCAGGCTATTTGTGACGGAATCAGAATTATCTTAGAAAATCATCTAAAACAAGTAGAGCTGGAAGAAGAAATGGACTTGAAAATGGTTAATGAGGCCGCGGTATGGCATGCGTTTGAATGTATAAGAAGGTATTTTAAAAGTCAGGCAAACCTATTTTAAAACATAAATTGAATGCGAGACTTTTTATAAGGCAGAAGTAGAATATATTAAAAGTAATATATTAATCGTTAATAAAGCGATTAATGTGTTGTTTCTTGCTCAATAGTTTTCAGTGAATATTTATGCATATTAGAAAAAAACAGAAAAATTTTTTCTAATGAATTCTGTAACAAACCCTCATTTTTACCGCAGGGTAACTAAAATTCTAATCAATTCTGAAACAACAAAAACGGAGCACCATGGGTTTGCGGGCTCCGTTTTTTAGTTAATTATGGAATATCACATTTTTTTTTATATTTTATTTGGTTGTTTGTATCTCAAATTCATGCCTGTTTCAAATCATGATTAATGTCAGTAGTATCGTTATTAGAACGATCCAGTTCATGTACTTGTTTTTGCATATAGAGCGACCAATAATGAACAAGTTGAAGCCCATCAACCAATTCCACACCGACTTCTTTTGCATACTTATGTGCGTTTGAAGTAAATCCACTTGTTGTGAGTACAATGCCACCCTTAGCATTTTGTTTGATAATTTGAGAATGGATAATGGCAATGGGATCAAAAGAGACATCCTCTTTATAGCATTTTACTTGAACAAGAAAGAGACCGTTACTCCGTTGATGTTCGATGTCTACCCCATAATCCCCCGAACCCTGCGTAACATACGTTGTCCCCCCGTATATTCCCTCTAGAATATCGGCTACAAAATATTCGAATTCGTAAGGAGTATTTTTTATAAAGTTACTTGAGAAACTTTGATTGCCCTGTACCTCTTCATTCTTAAAACGATAATACAATCCCATAGCTAATGTTTTATACATCTGGTCATTCGTATCCAATAATTTGGTAGTTAGTGAACCAAGAGATTCAAGTTCCCGTTCTTTCAAATTGTACTTGAACAGCCCAACACCTAAGAGGATAATTGTAACAACAGCGAAAAAAATCATCATCATATATTCCCCACTTTTTCTTATCAGTTATTTCCATTTGCGAGTTGCATTAGTCATTTTGTAGGAGGTAAAAAGTTTGAAAGGACTATCTCAGACAAGCCAAGACAGGATTGATAATATTTACAAATCCCATATAGGATGGGAGTTGCATTCAAGTGAAAAAGAAAAACTATTAACGATGATTAGATTGCTCGGGAATTCAGCAGAGATTGCTGCCGTTCCATATTTAATCCCCTTGTTGTTAGAGAGTAATGCTGATTTGAGAAGCACAGCTGTGATTGCTCTGGAGTCTTTTATTGAGGAATTGTAGGTTAGAGGATTTGATTTGGTTGGATGAAAATATAAGAAGCCTCTCGTCTTATTTACCTAGTTCTAGACTAGTAGCATGGTACAAAATAAAGACTAGTGATTTCAAGAAGGTGGACCGAGTACTTGTTTATCTATGCAGTTTGCATCCTAGCGGGTATATTCGGGAAAAAGCGGTTGAGGAGCTTTCGCAAATAAAAGATGGACAAGAGCTCCTCTATTTATTGATCAGATTAAATGATTGGGTTGGCCCTGTCAGAGCACAGTCGCGATTGGCTGTTGATGAGCGTATTAATTCTGAATATGCTTCCAAGTTTATAAATAACCTCCCGCTTGTGATTCGGCTTAGAAGCCGTAACCGAGTTAGTCATCATCACATCGTTGAATCAGTGTTTGGGCTACTTAACCTAGAAGAATCTTTCCAAGCTGTAATGAATGGACTAGAATCAAGTACTTTTATAACAAAACGAATGTGTTATTAAATAGCCTTGGGATATCAAAACTCGCAGCGACCGCTCGTTCTTAATAAAGCTCTGAAACAATCGGAATCGATCATTAGAGTAATGGCTTGCAGAGTCATTTGTGACAGTAAGTTATTATTTCCAAGTTATTTCAAGCGCTTAATCAATGATCGATATGCACCTATCAGGAGAATTACATTAACCACCTTAGCAGAAATAAATTACATAGACGCCATTCGTGAACTAAGGAACTCCCTTGTTGATCCTCATATTTCTGTTAGGGAAGTGTCAAGATTTTATCTCAATTCAGTAACAGAGATTGATTATGCGAACCATTACTTGGATTATTTATGGAGCGAGAATACGAAGAGTCTGGCTACTGCTTTAATTGCTTTGGGTGAAGTAGGAGGTCCTGAACATGTGGAAATTCTAGCAGAGTATACGAATCAAGCAGATATAAAAATAAAGCGAGCAGCTCTAAGGGGATTATCTTTATTAAACTTCGAGCAGTTTCTTGAGCTTTTTTATATTGCACTACAAAGTGATAACAATGGTTTATCAGTTGAAGGATATCGAGGATTACGTAAGAAAGCACACCTAATTGATTCCAACCGTTTGTTAAATATGCTTCTTAAATCACCTGAAATACATGTCGCCAAATATGTCGTACGATTGTTCGCGGTTATAAATAAATGGGATCAATTGCGTTGTTTATTAAATGCTCTTGAGATAATGAGAGACTCTAATATTAGAGTCGAAATTAAAGCTCAACTAAGAAAGTGGATCTCCTCCTTTAATCGTAGTGTTCAAGCAAAACCGGATGCTTTTAAAGTTGAGGAAGTGAATAAGATGCTAGATCGACTTGCTCAAGATTTAGGAGAAAAAGAAGTCAAAAAATTAAAGTTTTTGATACGTTGAGTGTTCCGAGTGAGATCATACAAAAGGAGGGACTACCTATGGGGCAACGAGCTAACTTAGTTATTGTAAAGCAAGATGGTTACGATCTTTATTACAATCATTGGTGTGCAAATACGCTACCTAGTGATCTGTTTTGGGGTCCAGAACATGCAATTTCATTTATTGAAGCTCAAAAGAAAGTTGAACAGTCAGATTGGTTAAACGATATATGGGCTGAGGGCGGAGCTGTCATAGACGAAGCGAAGAAACTGCTTTTATTTTATGGTGGTGAAGAGGAGCAATCTAATATTCCATATAGAAGGCTATTCTTAGAATTAATGCAGAGGGTTTGGGGAGATTGGGAAATACAATGGGCTCATGAAGGTATTGTTGATCTTGCAGAATATGTTGGCGTCTCGAGAGATAAGGTTCTTTCTGGTAAAGACGATGATTTAGCTAATATAAATTTAAGTCCTCCAGGTGCTCTGGATTGGATTGATACTTTTGCTAGCATAAAATTTGAAGATGAAGAAACACTAATTTTCCCACTAGACGGGGGGATCGAAGGATATTTGCTTCATGGACCGGAGTTGTTGCAAAACTGTAATAAATCTTTTGGTTATAAACAATTTCACATGGAAGAATGGGTTTCAGACTTTCCAACTTCCGGATTTCATATAGACATAAAAAATAAGCAGATCGAAATATGGTATGCAGATTTATTTTCAAATATCGTTCAACGACTTCAAGAGAAATGGGAGGATTGGAAGGTAATCGACCACTTAGATAGTTATGAAGCACAAACTGAAATTTTAAAAGGTAGACTGCAGTTTCAAGCTGAAGATAGTAGTATAATGCTGTCGGAAATTAAAGCATCGCTCCTGCGGTCACCTACAAATCCGCTAGATACCATTTCTTCGTTAATCACAAGGTTACAAAAAGATGGTAAAGAAGTAAAAGTCAGCCCCTATGCCTATATGCATGAGAATTACAGCATGCCAAACACTATCCGTGAAGATATCATTCGATACGCTTTTTCTATGTTCGAGAACAATGAAAAATGAAGTAAAATATGTAATACAAACCGCTAAATTTGCAACGCTGAGTCTCAAATTCAAACCAAATATGAAACAACAAAAACGGAGCGCCGCGGGTTTGCGGGCTCCGTTTTCTAATTAATTATGGAATATCACATTTTTTTTGTGGTGTCATAAAAACTGAGAAAATATTTCATGTTTTTGAGAGAAAATTTTCGACATTGATTTGTACTCTGGATAATAATTTATCGCTGATACTTGAAGCGGAGCTTGTCATAAAGACGGTATCCTGGTTTTTACGTTCCCTGATGTACTGAGCTTTACTATACACATTTTCCTTGTTTGCACATAAAAATAAACGGCATAGGGCTTACCCCATGCCGTTTCAGACTCCACTTCTATTTCCAGTCCTTACTCTAAACGAAACTTAATGACATCGGGCTGCGGCCATGTCATTTTGTTAGTTTGTATGTTGTCCCATATATTGAAAAGTGCCTTTTGGATAAGTCGTCCATTGAAAAGGATGATAGAAGCTGACGCCGCCGAGCATACCTGTTTTGCGAACGAGTGTACCGCCAGCCGGTAAAAAGGGTTTATCCGTAGTCGCGGTCGGATCGCCGAGGACATCAACAATTTTGTTAGTTGAATCCCTGATCGTATAAGCGGAAACGCTGGATTTCGTTGGATCGTATGCATTGAATTCTTCGTTATAATACCAAATTGGCATAACGTCCATTGCATCGTAAAAGATGTTGTTAATCGCAATGTGAAGCATATTTCTATCATAATCTGATCTAAGGTCATACTGCTTAACAGACTGCGTAGTATTTGTAGCCTTTACGTATTTATTCAACCAAACAGAGTAACCCCCATACCCGCTTCCAGCAGTAGGAACGGCAATCTGAAAGGCAATACGGCCATCGCCAGCATCCACGAAATCAGTGAAGAAGGGGGCAACATTGAACTCCACTGTTTTAAACGCCCAATCTGTCGGGGAGCTAATCGCAGGGTTAATCCGACCAATGCTGTCTTGGAATGCACCGGCATCTACAGTTACATAATATTCGGTTTTATCGACAAGCGGGACGTGTTTGATGGTGACTGTGCTTCCATTAACAGTAACTTTAGAAGCATTCCCTGCATCGATTGTTTCGATTAGCGCGTTATCGGATTTCTTATAGATCTGGATGTTTTTGCCTCCGACAGCTGTAACCGATGCTTCAAGCGTCAAGGTCAATTCTCCGTTAGGATCGGCTTCCGTCGAATTCGTTGCAGGCGAAAGCGTAGGAGCCGCCATATTGCTAATTGTTTTAAAAGCCCAAATACTGTTCGTTTGAATGCCTGCGAAAGGGTTTGAATCTGAATCTATAAATGCGCCTTCTTCAATGGTAACGTAGTAATCCGTATTTACGCTTAAGTCTGCATGTTGAACAGTTACGTTCATTCCGCTAATGGTAACTTTCGAAGAGTCGCCTGCATTAATGGTTGCAGCAATGGTGTTATCGCTCTTTTTGAGGATAGCTATGTTCTTGCCTGCGACGGCAGTAACTGCTTTGCTGAACGTCATCGTCAAATTGTCGGATTTGCCAATACCCGTTTGACCGTTTATTGGGCTCACTGAGATGATTTCGGGCTCAACAATAGCAGTAATCGTCAATTCTTGCGATTTGATGTCTCTGCCCGAAACAAGAGCATTCCCTTTAATTGTCACTCCAAAGTTTGTAATGTCGGTATCAAAGTCGGTTCCGTCATAATCCAAGCTCAGATAAGCCTCGTTCTCACCTACCCAGTCAGCGCTAAGGATTGACAGCCCTGCGGGAGCATTATGCAACGTAATGTCGGCACTCGATAAAAGAGAGATCGTTTGATCTTTGAATGTATCTCCAGAGAGTACCAGGTCAAGGATGGCACCGCCTGTTGATTTCATGACATCTTCTTTAAAGTCTTCAAAATTTGTGACACTAAATGTACGCGTGTCCGGTGACCAGAAGCTCCAATTTAGCGAGCCGTCTAGTCCTGTGAATTTATTTCCAGACAGATCGGTTATAGCATTTGGATCAATAGAGATGTAATAGTTCGTGAAATCGTCAAGTCCAGGGTTTTTTATCGTGATTGTTTTTCCGGAAATGGTGATATAGTTCGTATCTGTACTTGCATAGCTTGCGATTGGTGCGCTTGTATCAGTCGATTTGAACAGATTAATATTTCCTGTGTCTGCTTGTATGTTTTCGTTAAAAGTAATGGTGAAGGCGTCTGATTTACTAACTTCTGTTGCATGATTCGATGGGAGTGAAGCAGACACAACAGGAGGGGTCGTATCCGGCGTTGTGAAGCTCCAATTCGACGAACCTGACATGCCAGCAAACGCGTTATCTGATAAGTCGGCAAACGCGCCGTTTTCAATGTCAATATAGTAGCCTGTTTCATCCGCTAGCCCTGGGTTCACGAACGTGACTCTCGCACCGCTTATGGTTACTTTAGCTGTATCATTCGAAGCATATTTCGCAACTTCGGAGTTATCACTTATTTTGCGGATTGTTACAAATTTGCCATTACCTGCTTTCACGGCTTCGTCAAAAGTAACGGATATTGCCGAGTTTGGATCAACTTGAGTTGCCAGATTAGCTGGTGTGACTGTTGTTGCTGTCGGCGGCGTCAAATCCGGCGTTGCAAAGTGCCAGGCTGATGTTTCATCCAAGCCAGCAAACCGATTCTCAGCTTCATCCTTGAAGGCGCCTGTTTCTATTGTGATGTAATAGCTAACGTTTTCTTCAAGATTTAGATCTTTTAAAGTCACAATGTTGCTGGAAATGCTGACATGCGAAGCATCATTGGTTTGGACTACTTGAAAGAGTTGCTGGTCGGCAGCCTTCCAAATTTTTATTTCTTTATTGCTTTCAAGCGTAATAGACTCGCTAAATGTCATTGTTAGATCGGCATCCACAGTCGCCGTTTTACCGTTCGTAACAGGGCTAGTTGCCGTCAACGTTGGCGCAATCGTATCCAATGTGGTGAACGCCCAAGTGGGTACGTCTGCGCTTTTTAAAACATTACCTACGCTGTCTTCGAAGGCCCCATCTGGAACTTCGATAAAGAAAGAAGCATCTGTAGCGAGCCCAGGGTTTTTAATGAGGACTTCAGCTCCGGAAATCGTAACTTTTGAAGTATCATCAACGTCAATCGCCGCTACTTCATTATGCGTAGCTGCGTTCTTAATCGATAGCTGTTTTCCTGTAACTGCTTTTACATTTTCATTGAAGGTAAGCTTGAAGTCGTCGCTCACCGACACATTTTTTGCTCCATTCAAAGGAGTTAAAATGCTTATTACAGGTGGTGTAATATCCGGCACATAGAACGCCCATTCCGAATCCGAAGAAACACCTTCGAAGACGTTATCGGATAAATCTGTGAAGGCGCCGCTTTCGACGAGTACATAATAATTCTCCGATTCTGGTAGATCGGCATGCTTGATCAGTACAGTTGAACCGCTAATCGTTACATGCGCAGTGTCATCTGCTGCAATCACAGCAAGGGGTTGAGTATTACCTGTTTTGTAGATTGTGATATTTTTGCCGGAAGCGGCTTTGACTGCTTCATTGAAAGTCATTTGCAAATCAGAGTTTTTCAGGCCATCATTCGCCTGATTAGCGGGAACCCTCGAAGAGAGCGTAGGTGCGGTCGTATCCGGTGTTGTAAAATGCCATGTCGAGGAACCGTTGAAGCCCTCAAATGCATTATTTGCCGTATCCAATACAGCGGTTGAATCCACTTCAATATAGTATTCTGTGACATCTGCCAGACCGGGATTCTTCAACGTAACTTTATCCCCGTTAAACGTAACAGTCGTTGTATCACTAGCTAGGTAGTTTGTAACAACCGAGTTATCCGATTTTTTACGAAGGTGAATGGAACCGGCGCCTGCTTTTACAGCTTCATTAAAGTCCAGAATGAAATCCGACGTCATAGCAGATTTGCTCATGCTACCCAGTGGTTGAAGGGATTCATCCAGAACAGGCGGTGTTGTATCCGGGACCGGAGTGGCCGTATTAAACAAAGTTGGCTGACCGATTAGGGTGCCAGATTGAGCTTTAGGCGTTATCTCAACAAAAAGGAACTGTCCGACATCTTCTGCTCCGATAGTGTATTGATTCGCAGTCGCAGAGGAGATGGCTGATTTATCCGTACCGTCTACATTCTTGCCACGATACCATTGATAGGAAAGTAAAGCCATTGCATCGCCTTCAACATCTTGGTATTGCGCATTTGCTTGCAAAGTTTCGTTGATTTTAAGCTGTCCTTGTATGGCAGCTTGAGCAACGGTCGGCGCATCATTAACTTCTTTTAAGTTCACGATGTATGTACTTGCAACTGCGCCGCTTTTACCGACGTAATTGCTAAGCAAAGCCGTCGCATCTTCTTTGGTGAGCTTGCCGTCGCGATTGATATCCAGTCGGTTAATTTCTTCGGGATCTGTGATCGGAGGCGTAGTATTGACTAGTTTGGTAATATATAACGCATCAGCAGAGGTTACATTGCCATCTCCGTTTGTATCCCCAATGCGAGTCAATGAAACTTGTATCGTGTCAATGACAGCGTTACGACCGCTTTTTTCAGCTTTCAGCGTAATGAGTGCAGTGCCTCCGCTAATGGCAGTAATAGTCAAGGATTGGCCGCTGATGGCTGCGGATGCAACGGCTGTACTTTGAGATGTGGCTGTGAGTGTCATCCCATTTTCATTTGCCCAATTTGTATGCGCACTGATATCCAGTGAGAGGGTATCTCCGGTCACGGTTGGATTTATGAGAATTGATTTGCTGTCGGTTGGAATCCAATTGATATCTTTATTGCCGACAGATGCTGCAATTGTAGCTGTATTGGCAGCGTGAGCAGGAAGTGCTGCAACGATAGGGCTAAGTGCTAAGACAGAAGTCAAAGTTAAAGAGATATGCTTTCGATGTGGAAGGGGAAGTACACGTTCCCATAAGTTTTTCTTCATGGCAGTTCCTCCTGTTGTTCGTAGAAATCTAGTCATTTATGAGATGGGCTTTAATCAACAAACGTCGAACCATGGCAGCCGTCTGAGCGCGAGTGATATTCGCGTTCGGTGAGAGCTTGTTGTCCGCGCCTTCGGCAATTCCTTGACTCACAGACGCAGCAATGGCTTGACGAGCCCAAGGCTGAATCTCGTCTTGATCGGTGAAAGCAGCGAGAAGTGCATTAATCGCTTGAGCGTCCTTAATTACGTCCAATTGAACGAGAGCGAGCGCCTGTTCGAGCATTTTCATTGCTTCTGCTCGCGTAATGAGTCCATTTGGTTGAAAGGTACCATCTTCATAGCCGCTGACTAGTTTATAGGAAACCGCAGTCGTCACCTGAGGCTCGAACCAATCGGAGGAGGTCACGTCGCTGAAAGAGACAGCTTGAGCCTCTTTTGGCGAGTAGAGACCGAGTGCGCGAAGCAGAATGGTTGTGAATTCAGCCCGTGTAATGGCACGATCGGGGCTGAAGGCGTCCTTTGACGTACCTTGGACAATCAATCGTGAGGCCAGATCGCTTACATCGGTACGACTCCAGTGTGAAGTTACGTCTGTGAAGGTTTTTGGATTCCAGATCACGGAATATGTACTGTTTGTTAAGCTTTTGATATCGGCATAGTACTTATTGTCTTCCTTGTGAATTCGCGTCGGAACATGTGTCACAGTACCGTCATTATGCAATACAATACCAGTTGTCATTTTCGTTGGGTCTACGCCATCCGGTAGCGCTAAGGAACGTTCCACATAATTATTAAATTGGTGGACTTGAACCTGCTTATCACCAAAGGTCGCTTCAACTTCGAAATCGACAGGCGATGTTACATTGTTGAATTGCTCTGTTTGGGCGAGAAGCTTGAGCTCATCGGATTGCTTGGCAGAGCCGTCTGCGATTTTGACTCGAATTTTAATATCCTCCAGCGAAACATTGGAACCGATTTCATGTGAAATGTTATCGATTCGAATCTGAGCCGCAGGCAAGGTGTAGGTGGCGCGATCTGTCTGAATTTGAACAGAAGCGTCCTTACCTTCCATGGCTTTGACAAGCTTACCGTTTAATTCGCCGACGACTACTTGCGATGTGTTGTCGCGGAACGGCAGCATCAATGTTTTAACCGTATTATGTTCAAGTTGTTGAATGACTTTGTCGTTGTCGACCGTAATCGATGTCGTTACACGGCCGTTAATTGTGGTTGTAATGGCTGTTGCTGATTTTTCTTGCAGTTTACCATCTATATAGACCTTCACGTCAATCGTTGGAGCTGTGCCAGTGCCGGAATTAGAAGGGGGATCGCTTACATTAAATGAATTTTCGATTATCTGAGCTTCGGGCTTGAGTTGTTGGGGCTCCTTGTCAATAAAATGGCCGTCAGTGAACGAAAAGTTCTCTGTGCTCTTGGTATCAATAGCGAATGTCTTATTGCCGGTTGAAGCTTTTGTAGTTCCGGAGATATCAAAAAGTACTTGCTTACCCTTGATAGGATGCGGGTCCGTACTGCCAGTAGATGGATCGATCCAAATGACGCGAATCCAACCATTCTCATTATCGAAAGAAGCTTGGAAGCAGCCTTCTGTGTTCTCTGAACACGTTGTCAAATCAGAGCTCCCATATTTCGAGGTTATTGCATGAATTTGAAACGCTTTTGGATCAAAATCGATTTGCATGTTGTAGGAAGCAATTTCTCCATTAGTAGGCGTCGCTGTTACGGGGATTGTAAAGGCGCTGTTGGTTTCCGCACTTGCATTCCCAATAGTTAATTGCACCGTTGCTGCTTCAACTGGAGTAGCTAAAGCCCAAGCTGGAAATGCCGACACGCTCCCCACTGCCAGAAGAACAGCCATAGTTCCTTTCAAACGAATTTGTTGTAAATGTTTTTGCATCATCATACCTCCGTCTATCTATGTTGTTAAAAAGGGAATTCCTTTGCGTAAATTTACACACTTGTGCAATTAATTCCTTCAAATATCGACATAAGTCACTGGGAAATTGATGAAAAGTAGTCCTTTAGAACTAATTTTTCTTCTGGTAGATAGGCTTATAAGACCATGAAATCAACGTAAAACGGAGCATATGAAAGCATTTACGAGGAAAGTGAGTGAACTCAGAGCGAGTAAGACAACAAAAAAAGCGATTGGCAAGTTGCCGATCACTCCCTAATTCAGCTCGTCAATGCGCGCTTTGTTTTAGACTGTCCAGGGCAGATTCTTGGAATTTTTGATACAATTGTGAGACGATTGTTTGAAGCTCCTTGTTATCATCAAGATCTTTAAAATTGAAATCACGCGCAATGAATAGGTAGAAGCCAAGGACATATGTCCTTCCCAATAGGGGCGGTTTTATTTTTTAATGAAAGAAAAGAGCATTATTGGGGAGTGCGAACATGATTGGGATTTTATTTGCTTTTCTAGGCGGGGCCTTTATTACATTGCAGGGTGTGGCGAATGCCCGGATCAGCCAAGATATCGGCACCTGGCAGGCGGCGACGATCACCCAGTTTACCGGGTTCGCGGCGGCTTTGTTGATCTTGCTGTTTGTCCGAGATGGTAAATGGCAAAAGTTTAAACAAGTAAAGCCGATCTATTTGACGGGCGGCGCCTTCGCGGCTATCGTCATTTCCAGCAACGTCACGTCGATTCAACGCATCGGGGTTACTTTGACGATCGCTTTCGTGCTGATTGCCCAGTTGGGCTTGACCTTTCTCGTCGATCGGAACGGATGGTTCGGGGTGGCCAAGACGAAGATGGGGCTGCCGCAATACATTGGCATCGCGATGATGATCACCGGCGTGGCGATCCTGCGGTTCTAAATTAGGAGTGAAGCTGAGTCATGAAAGAGTTAAAAGACGGCGAGCATCTGCACCAATATTTGCGCATGTATCAACTCGAGTCCGTTTTTCCGGAGTCGCTTCTGCTGCATTTGACGGTTTACAGCTTTGATCAAGGGGAACACATCTGTTCCCAGGGTGATCCGGCTTTGTACCTATATGTGCTTGTCAAAGGGAAAATTAAAATCTTTACCACCTCGGCGGATGGAAAAGCGCTTATTCTTTCTTTCAAAACGCCGCTTGAATTGATCGGGGATATCGAATATATCCGCGGGCGTGACATCATCAATACGGTCGAGGCCGTAACGCCTGTTCATATGATCGGTGTCCACCATCGTTGGTTGAAAAAGTACGGAAGCGACCATGCGCCGCTGCTGCAATTTATGCTGGATATCATCACGCAAAAATTTTATGTGAAATCCAACTCACTCAGTTTCAATCTACTGCATCCGGTGGAAGTGCGATTGGCCGGTTATTTGCTGGCCGTCTCCTTCGACGAATCCGATGCACAATTCAAGGGGCAGATTCGCACAACAAGCTTGAATGACGTGGCGAACTTAATCGGAACGAGCTATAGGCATTTGAATCGCGTCATTGCTCAGCTCTGTGCGGAGGGTTTGCTGGAGCGCACGCAAAGTCTTATTCTTATTAAAAACAAGGAAAGGCTGCGCCGGCTGGCGGGTCATAATATTTATGAATAATCGGCAAAAGGAAGAGGAGAAATCATGGCTATAGGATTTTTATTGGCGCTGCTGGCGGGATCTCTGGTTGGCTTGCAGAATATTTTCAACAGCAAGGTGAATGAACGGGCAGGAACTTGGGCAACGACTACATTGGTATTAGGATTGGGATTTCTGGCTTCCATGACAATCGGGCTCCTTTTCGAAGGGAAGCAGCTGTTTGCGTTGCAGACCATGCAGACTTGGTACTGGTTCAGCGGTTTGATAGGCGTTGGGGTGGTTGTGTGCATGGTGCAGGGGATCAAGCGGCTTGGCCCCACGTATGCCATCTCGATCGTTCTCACCTCGCAGCTTGCGTTTGCGCTGTTATGGGATACGCTCGGTTGGTTAGGGCTGACGCCAGTTCCTTTTACATTCAAGCAGTTGATCGGCGTGCTCGTCATTGTCGGCGGCATTCTTGTGTTTAAACTAGGCGGTGATCGGGAAGATCGGCAAGCGGCAGCTAAGACAATTTAGAACATTGGAGCGATCATTTTGAAAACATACCGGACTTTATTATTTGACGTTGACGATACGTTGTTGGACTTTGGCGCGGCTGAAAAGGCTGCGCTTCGTTTGCTGTTCGAGCGGCAAAACATGCCCTTAACCGATGAAATCGAGGCGCATTACAAAAAGGTGAATTTGGGACTCTGGAAGTCCTTTGAGGAAGGGACATTAAGCCGCGACGAGGTCGTGAACACCCGTTTTTCGAAGCTGTTTAAGGAATACGGGCAAGAGGTGGACGGCGTCTTGTTTGAAAAGAACTACCGCGCCTATTTGGAAGAGGGGCATCAGCTCATTGAAGGGGCGCTCGAGTTGATCACGGATCTACAGCATAAATATGATTTGTATGTCGTGACGAACGGCGTTTCCAAGACGCAATATAAGCGTTTGCTGGCTTCGGGATTGCATCCGATTTTTAAAAACATATTTGTTTCGGAAGACACTGGCTACCAGAAGCCGATGAAGGAGTTTTTCGATTACGTGATTGCGCGGATTCTCGATTTTGAAGCGGAACATGCGTTGATCATCGGCGACTCTTTAACCGCGGATATTAAAGGCGGGCAGTTGGCCGGTCTGGACACCTGTTGGTTTAACCCTGCGGGGCAGACTAACGACACCGGCATCGTTCCGACGTATGAGATACGGAAGCTTAATGAGCTTTATGGGATTTTATCGCGAGCCAGAGAGTGTTAACGGTTGACTCTATGAAGTCCGCGGGTTAATATACTATCTCTTGAATGAAGAGGTGATCAATATATATGCCGAATGTCATCTTTTACCGCGACCAAGCACTTCCGTTTCTTGAAGCAAAACTATGCCGGAAGAGTGATTTCGCCTATCAGAAGCATTTTCATGAGGAGTATTCCATAGGATTGATCGATACGGGGGAGACCTATGCGTGGTGTGACGGGACCATGCACCGGGTGGAGGAAGGCCGTATGATCAGCTTTCCTCCTATGATGCTTCATGCCTGCCATCCGAAAGAGGGGGCCAATTGGAGCTACAAGATGCTGTTTATCAAGCAGGATTGGCTTCAGGGGCTGAAGCGGCAGGAGCTTGACCGGCTTCATATTCCTTTTCTACTGGAAGAGGGGAAGAACAAGGCTTGCCGGATTCACATCAACCGGACAATGAAATCCTTAACGGGAGCAGGTACTCCGCTAGAAATTGAAATTTCGCTCATCGAGCTCATCCAGACTGTAGTGAGCCGGAATGATTCCGACCTCGCGCATAAGCGCAGCAATAACAGACAAGATCGTAAATACGTTAATTTGATAAAAGAATACCTGTATGAATATTATACAGAAAAGATCACTTTGGACGATCTGGAAAGGATTGCGGATATAAGTAAGTTCCATCTGATTCGGTTGTTTAAGCAATCAAGCCATATGCCTCCCCATGCTTATCAGAACCTGCTTCGGATTAATCATGCCAAGATAGAGCTTACGAAGAACCTGCGGCCAATTGCTGATATTGCGGTAGAAGCGGGATTTTATGACCAAAGCCATTTCTCGAGAACGTTCAGCAAGATTGTAGGAGTTACCCCGCAAAAGTACGCAATATCTAAGTAGCTGAAGAGCAATTTTTTACAATACCATCACTCCTTTATCTCCTACAATAAACACAATTCGGAAAAAGGGAGTGGCATGCCGTATGAATGAACATTTGAAATTGGAGCAGCAATTAACAACAGCTTTAAAATCTATTGCGCGTCGCAGGGATTTGAAAGATTACGTGGAGCAGAACCCGCAAGTAAACCGGATTTTACGTCAAGCAGCGTTAAGGTATATCGCCGGGGATAGCCTTCAGGAGGGATTGGAAACCGGAGAAAAGATATGGAGAAAAGGCTATTCTCTTTCTATTGAATATATTGGTGAGAATACCTCTGATGCCATACAATGCGAACAGGCCGTGGCTGAGATGATAGCTCTTATTCAGGGATTGAAGCAGTCTGGGGTTCCGGGCCGGGTGTCGTTCGATTTATCGCATATCGGATTAATGATAAGTCCTTCTCTTGCTTACTCCAACTTGATGGAAATGGCAAAACAAGCCGAAGGTACGAATATTGAATTGTTTATCAGCATGGAGGAGTCGGGAAAAACCGAAGGTATCTTATCCGTTTATAAGCGGGCAGCAACTGAATGCTCCAGTATTGGCATTACCTTGCAAGCGCATCTTACGAGAACACCAGAGGATTTGGCAGCGTTAACGTCACCTGGCCGGATCCGCATAGTAAAAGGGGCTTATCAGGAGTCGGTGTATCTATCGATTGTACGATCGCCTGAACTGAATGAGCGTTATTTGGAGTTAGTCGAAGCTGCAATCCGGCAAGGCCATCAAGTATCTATTGCTACTCATGACGACGTTATCATAAATGCCGTATTAGAGAGAGGCTGGTTAACAAACTCTCAAGCCGAGCTTGAAATGTTGTACGGGATCCGCCCGGATCTCGCTAACAGAATTCGCAGTGAGGGCAATCCTATAAGGATCTATGTTCCATACGGTCATGAATGGTACTTGTATCTATGTCACCGGATTGCGGAGTATCCCCCTAATCTGTATCAAGCTGTCATCGATATAGTAAGCGGGAAAGGAGTGGACAACAACTACTAACTAAAATGAGAATGTGTTCGTTATAGCATTCTTCACGTCCGCTAAGAATGAAGCACAATGGAGACGTACGACATTTTGCTATAATGCGTATACCAAGATTGGAGTGAAAACTATTAAACCAACACTAGAAAGCCTAAACCATTGGATTACCGAATTACCGTCAAAAATAGATGCTTTATCCGAACTCGCTCTTTCTGAGCGAACGCAGCCTAACAAATGGTCAATAAAAGAAATATTAGGACACTTGTCTGACTCTGCTCTCAACAATTTGCACCGATTCGTTAGTGCTCAATATGAAGTTCAGCCTTACACGGCGGTTAAGTACGCCCAAAATCATTGGGTAGAACTTATGGATTATCAGAACCTTCCAATTGAACATATCTTAAACTTATGGTTAAGTCTGAATAAGCAGATAGCTACTGTTATTGCGAAAATTCCCGAAGATAAGCTACAGAATTCATGTGATTTGGGCGAAGAACGGATTGTAACATTAGAGTGGATTATTAAAGACTATGTTGACCATTTGGAGCACCATCTCAAGCAAATATTTCGCATTCTTTAAATCCAAACTCAGAACGATAGTTAAATTAACCGTCCTTTCAAAGGGCGGTATTCTTTTGGGGTAAAAACCAGCATTAAGGTTTAACATAGCTTAAAATTGCTGGCAGATCCCATTCCGAAGCAGTTTGAGTTTATGAATAACCAAACATTTAGTTACATATATTTTTGTTCTATCAACCTATGAATCTACTGGACAAATAAATGATTAAACGCTAGTATGGGCAGTACAACTATATAATTGCAAATAAGGTGCACAATCGATAACAGAGTCGAAAGTGCTTAAAAGGGAAGTCAGGTGCAACACCTGCGCGGTCCCGCCACTGTAAATGCGGAGTTGCTTTTCTATCAGGCCACTGTCCCCACTTGAGGGGATGGGAAGGCGAAAAGTTTACGAGGATGCATGAGCCAGGATACCTGCCTATTTTGCTTGTCGCACTGTTTCTCCGGGGGGTGAGAAATTAGTTAGCATTCCTATGCCTTTTTTTGGCACAAGGATGTTGTTTTTTTGTTGGAATCAAAGGCAAACCCCACTCTGGGGCTTGCCTTTTTTTGCTTTGCTTTTTAACAAAATTGAAGGAGTGGTAAGAAAAGTATGTTAAGCAAAATGCATCGTAAAGCTATGTCGTCCTTGATGTCATTGGTCATGGTGTTATCTGTCCTATTCACCGCCATTGCGCCAGCTAATCCAATTTTCGCTGCGAATCAAGGACCGGTTTCAGTTGGCCTTCACATCGAAGGACCACAAGGACTTATCCACGAAGGAGCGGCGGAAGGTTCAAACGCATTAGAAGCGTTGCAAGCTGATTTAAGGCAAGCCCAAATTCAATTAGACATTACAAATTCAGCCTATGGTCCGTATGTGTCAGGAATTAATGGGATACACGCAGGACTTTACAATGGCTATGACGGATGGAACTTTGCCGTTAAACGTCAAGGGCAATGGATCATACCTGCAGTAGGAATGGATCAGTTTGAACTAGAAAGCAATGACCAAGTTAGTGTGTATTACGGTGATTTTAATACGCAACTAGTTCAATCCATTTCGATTCAACCTGGGGATGTTAAAGCCAACCAGCCGTTCTCTGTAACGGTTACGAAGAGCACTTATGATTGGTCAAGCAATCAACTTATTAACTCTCCGGCTAGCGGTGTGAAAGTAACTGTCGGTGGGACAGCAGTCGTAACGAACCCAAACGGTATAGCAGCATTTGATAAAGGTGTAAGTGCAGGAAATTATTCGCTTGAAGTTACGGATTATCAAGCAACTGCAGCACCGGGAATCGTCAGAGCTACTCAGTCATTGACTGTCAATACGGCACCGGCCATTCCGGTTGGGAATCTAACTCTTTCCGTTGAAAAATTTACATTAGGCCAAGGTTATTCTAAAGAACCGGTTAAAGTTCCTTTTTACGAAGGTGAAAATGGAGCAGCTGTGCTCACTCGCGTATTGGGTGAGGATAATATTCAGCATACTGGTAGTACGGAAGAACGTTTTTACTTATCTAAGGTTAAAGACGCTAGTAGTCAAGTAAATGTACCGAATTATATCAAAGAGCAAATGGATGCAGATGGCGTTCAATTAGGTACAAAGAATAACGAGCAGTGGCTGGGAGAATTCGATTATACGCCTATGTCCGGGTGGATGTATGCCGTAAATAATGTTTTTCCGAATGTAGGGATGTCCGACTATATCCCACATGATGGGGATGTCGTTCGAACTCAGTTCACGGTGTATGGCTTTGGAGCATCGCTGGGGGGCGACGAGTGGAGTCCGGGCTTTATACAAACAGCTAACAAGGATGCACTGACGGCTAGGATCGCAGAGATAAACAGTGATCCGAATAAAGCGGCGATTCTATCGAATGCAGTTGTTAAGTCCCTATATGATCAAGCGTATTCGCTGCTTACCAACATGGAAAGTAAGCAGCAAGACGTCGATAGTGCGCTAGCCAGTCTGAATGGTAATGTTAAACCTACAATTAAAGTAACCGGGATGACGGATAAGCAAGAAGTATCGCAGGCAAATATTAGCTTTAATGTGGAAGCGACGGATAACACCTCGGCTGTCATTACACCCGTAGTCAAGTTGAATGGAACTGTTATCTCCAAGACAGGTGGAGCTTACAATGTTGTTCTAAACGCAGGTGTAAACACAATTGCCATCACCGCTACAGGCGCATTCGGCAATACGGCAGAGCAAAATCTCACCATTACGTACAAAGCTAGTGTTGTAAACAATACGAAAGAACAGTTGAATAAAAACCTGGCCTATATTCTAAAAACGGTAGATAAACCGAAGTTTGGAACCGGCGGCGGAGAATGGTCTGTCCTTTCATTGGCCAGAGCTAACTACTCTGTACCTGATGGCTATTATCAATCGTACTATGACAATGTAGCTAGCACAGTAAAAGATAAAATGATTGCCAATGCCGGGGTATTGGATAAAACGAAAGGTACAGAGCACTCGAGAGTCATCCTGGGATTAACTTCGATTGGCAAAGATCCCAAAGCTGTTGGAGACTATGATCTTTTACAGGCACTTTCGGATTATGATTATGTCATTAAACAAGGCATGAATGGTCCAATCTTCGCTCTGCTTTCATTTGATTCTAAAAACTATGCAATCCCTTCTGCGGCAGAGGGAAAAGTACAAACAACAAGAGATAAACTAATTAAGTATTTGATAGATGGAGAATCAAACAAAGGTAACGCCGATCAAGGAGGCTGGGGGCTATCTCCCGGCGGTAGACCCGATGTCGATCTCACTGGAATGACGATGCAATCCCTTGCTCCGTATGCTCAGTCTAATGAAGATGTAAAAGCAGCGATAGCTCGAGCTGTTAATTGGCTTTCCAAATCTCAAAATAGTGAAGGAAGCTATACAAGCTTCGGAAGTACAAGCAGCGAGAGCCTGTCACAGGTGGTAACCGCGTTATCAGCAGTCGGCATAGATTCAAGATCAGACACTAGATTTATTAAAAATGGTAATTCTGCTCTGGATGCTTTAATGTCATTTGCGGTAGCCGATGGCGGCTTTAAGCATGTTAAAACAGGAAAAGTAGATTCTATGGCAACTGATCAAGGCACGTATGCACTTGTAGCCTATGATCGATTCCTGAATGGAAAAAATCGTCTGTATGATATGACAGATGTTGACGTTGAAAAACCAAGCATAACCGTAAATGGCCTAACGAATAACCAAGAAGTATCAGAGCCAAATCTTAGCTTTAGTGTTAGCGTAACAGATAACAGCGCTGAAGTTATAGCACCGGAAGTGAAGCTGAACGGAATAGTCATACCTAAGGTTGCCGATAAATACAGCGTTGTTCTTAACGTCGGAGCCAACACGATCACTGTTACAGCTACTGATTCCTCAGGGAATTCTGCTGAGCAATCGTTTACTATTACTTACAAAGTTAGTAGTGTAAGCAACCCGAAACAACTCTTAAATAAGAATTTAGCCTATATTGTGAAAACGGTAAATAAACCGACTTTTGGAACGGGTGGCGGGGAATGGTCAGTCCTTTCCTTGGCTAGAGCTAATTATTCTGTCCCAGCGGGCTATTACCAAATTTATTACAATAATGTAGAACAAGAAGTAAAAGAGTTAATGGCTGAAAACTCAGGAGTTTTGGATAAATCCAAAGGAACAGAGCACTCAAGAGCCATTCTTGGACTAGCTTCTATTGGAAAAAATCCAAGAGAAGTTGGGGGCTATGATCTTACGCAGGCACTTTCGGACTATGATTATGTCATCAAGCAAGGCATAAATGGCCCTATATTTGCCCTCATTGCGTTTGATACCAGAAACTTTGATATTCCAGTCGTACCGGCAGGGAAAATTCAAGTTACAAGAAATAACCTGATCGATTATATTTTAGAAAAAGAAGTAAGTAAAGGAACAGCGAATGCCGGCGGATGGGCGCTAATCCCAGGTAAACCTGATGTCGATATAACGTCAATGGCGCTGCAATCTCTTGCACCTTATTACTCTACCCGACCAGATGTAAAAAGTGCTGGAGAGCGTGCAATTGCTTGGTTGGCAAAAACGCAGGGCAGCGATGGCGGATTTGGCGAAAGCAGCGAAAGTATTGCGCAAGTCATTACGGCGTTAACTGCCTTAGGCATTGATCCAAACACCGACGAAAGGTTTATTAAAAATGGAAAATCTGCGCTAGATGCCTTAATGTCATTTGCAGCAGAAGATGGCGGCTTTAAGCATATTAAATCGGGAGCCGTCGATGGCATGGCAACGGATCAAGGCACATATGCCTTAGTAGCCTATGATCGATTCGTGAATGGAAACAATCGTCTGTATGATATGACGGATGTCGTCGATGTCCCTACTCCAGGCGATAATGAGCTCCCGTTACCAAACGGTGATCAACCTAAAATTTTGATCCCGTCCGATAATAAAGACTACATCATTCCTGTAACGAGTGCAGATGCAAATAAAGAATTAACGATAGAAATTCCGAATAATTCCAATTCAAAAATTCAAGTCAATTTGCCTTTGAACAGCAGCTTGCCCCAAATCGCGGCAGTTAAAGGCAACATCTCCATGGTCATCCCTAAGGGAGCCCAAATTGTTAGTGGGGATTCATCCAGACTGGAGTTAATCACAACCAATGATGCGGCAAGTTCTTCATTAAAAGATAAAATTAACACGATTATTGCGAACGGCAAGAAACTGGATACCGTTCAACAGGCCATCACGCTAGGCGGTACTAACCGAGTAGAGTTCAATCAATTCGTCACTTTGACTTTCACTGGCATGCAGGGCAAAGAAGCTGCCTTTATCGAGAATGGAACGCCGCATGCGATTCAGAAGTTTGCAAGTGATGAGGCAGGCCAAGCAAGTGGCAATAATGAATACGCCTACGACAGTGGGAACGATTTGATTGTCAAGACCAAGCATTTTACCGACTTTATCGCTTACGCTTCAAGCACGGTTGAAATACCGCCAATTGGTGGAGGCGGAGGCGGAGGAATTCCTCAACCGACGAAGCATGCTACCATATCCGTTGATAAGCGTACGATCAGCAAGGGTGATGTTATCTCTGCAACAAGCGTAGAACTTCAATCGGGAGATACGGCTTGGAGCTTGCTTAAGAGAGCATTAGATAGCCGCGGGATTAGCTATGAATATGAATGGTCTGAGAAATATAACAGCGTATATGTGCAATCCATTGCAGGTGACGGCGAATTCGACCACGGCAGCGGCAGCGGTTGGATGTACAATGTAAATGGCGACTATCCGAATTTTGGCGCAAGCAAATATACGCTTCAGGATGGCGACAGTCTGCAATGGCGCTATACGACTAATTTGGGAGAAGATCTAGGACAAAAATATACAGGCGATCCCGTACAAACCGGTAAATCAACGGATAAAAAGACAGTTATTGATGTTCCGGCAACGATTACCGAAAATTACAACGTAAATATCACCAAGGAATTGAAGGACAAAGAGCTTATTACGATTAACATTCCTAATGTGAAAGCCAAGGTCTTTCTTAACTTGGATGAAGTGAAAGACAATATCCCAATGATCACCGCCAACAAAGGCAATATCACCGTTTCGATCGACAAAGGCACGGTTTTGAAGTCAGGAGAGCCTAGTGTTGAACTGCTAACCTCTTTGAATACGGATGACACAAATCTGCAGAGTCTCGTCAAAGGCAGTCTAAAAAGCGCGGAAACGAAGATTCTGAAGCTGGCTTATGCTTTTGCCATGGGGAATGCGAATCAATCCGTCATTTTCGATAAGCCGCTTACTTTTGTCATCAAAGGTGCTAAAGATCAAAGTGTAGGATTTATCGAAGGGAATACCTTCACACCGATTGAGGTTTATGAGTCGGATGCCAAAGGTGCCGAGGCGACAAAAGGGAATGAAAAAATTACCTACGCATTTGTAAAAGACAAAGATCTACTTATTAAAACAAATCATTTCACGAATTTCGTTTCCTATTCCGTAAGTCAGCAGGAGACGGTGAAGCCGTTTGATCTGAAAAATCTGTATGCCGACACCCAGTTAATTTCAAATTGGGCAATGGAGGCCATTACAGAAGCATCTCAGAAAGCATTTATTGACGGCAGCAATGGAAAATTTAATCCTCAAGCCACTATTACAAGAGCAGAGTTCACTAAGATTCTAGTGGGCATCCTCGGAATAGATGTAAAGACAAGCAGTATCATTAACTTCAAAGACGTCTCTCAGAAGGATTGGTTCTATCCTTATGTGAATGCAGCGTATAAAGCAGGCTTTATTACAGGCTTCACGAACGATCAATTTAATCCGGACGAGAAGCTGACACGAGAGCAAATGGCGGTTATCATCGTCAAAGCGCTGGGCATTCAAGCCGGTGGGCAAACGCCAGCCATTGAAGATCTAGACCAAGTGTCCGATTGGGCGAAAGCTGATGTACAAACGATTATGGCACGTCAGCTTATGTCCGGGTGGGACAACCGTTTCCAACCTAGCAATGAGGTAACAAGGGAAATGGCAGCCGTTGTTGCTATGAGAGCTTTCCACTATAAGAATGATGCTCAAAAAGAAACAACTCAGCCCTAACTGGTCTTACTGGATAGAGGATCAGACAAATTAAGTTTTAATATGAAACAAAATTAACGGAGCGCCGCGGGTTTGCGGGCTCCGTTTTCTAATACTTCTGAAGGGCGATTATTTGGCCTTTTTGTTTTTCACGAAAACAAAGTCTTGACGTCGTATGTTACAAACATGCTAACAAATATTTCCTGAAAACAATAAATATTCATGGAAGTTTAATCCATTTCCCTTATTGTATCCGCTTTCTTTTTCCGCTATGATAAATGGTAAGTTGAGAGGTGGAAACATGACGGATAAAAAGTGGCTGGTCAGCATCGCGCTGATCATATCGGTGTTCGGCTTCTTATTGATCCGCTTTGCTTCGGAGTCCAGCAAAATCCAGTATATTGTCGATGAACTGAAGGGGGAAAAGGAACAAGCCTTCAAGGGGCGGCATATCGTACTGATTGAGCAGGAGCAGGGGCATCCCTATTGGCAGCTGGTGGAGAAGGGGGCGACGGAGGCGGCGCAGGCCGACAATATTGCCATCGAATGCATCGGACCGGTACGTAACAGCATAGAGGAGCAGATTAAATTGCTGGAGAAAGCCATCGCTTCCAAGGTGGACGGAATCATCGTGCAGGGGCTGAACGACAGCCTATTTACGCCCGTGATCAATAAGGCGGTGGAGCGGGGCATACCAGTGCTGACCATCGATACGGATGCTCCAACCAGCAAGCGGCTGGCTTATATCGGAACGGACAATGTAGAAGCGGGCCGGCGTCTCGGGGAAATCGTGGTGCAAACGACCGGCGGAACAGGCAAAATTGGCGTCATTATCGGCAGCGAGTCGGCTGAGAGCCAACTGCAGCGATTAAGCGGGTTAAGAAGTGTCATCGACGAGTACAAAGGGCTGCAAATTGTTGATGTACGGGCTTCCAACATCTCCATGATGGAGGCGATCCAGCAGGCGGCGGACATGCTGCAGCTTCATCCGGACATCGGCATGATGGTCGGAACAAGCGCTACGGACGCCTTCGGCATTCTCCAAGCGCAAAAGAGCTTGAAGCGGGACGATATCCGGATCGCCGGCTTTGACGATTTGCAGGAAACGCTGGATGCCATCCGCAAGGGCGAGATTGAAGCAACTGTCGTTCAGCAGCCGTACGGTATGGGGGAGATGTCCGTCCATCTGTTTAATGATTACTTCCAAGGACGCACGCTTCCTTCCACACAGTTTACCAAGGTGGAGGTCATCGATAAAAGCCAATTGGAAGCGGAGAGATCCTCATGAGCATTCGTTCGAAATTGTTTATTTTTATCCCCCTGCTTGTGTTGCTGATGAGCTTTGTTTCCTATTTTTTGTTCGAAAGCGGCAAGAACGTCCAGGAAAGCTATTACCTGATGATGGACCGCATTCTGCTCTATAAGCAAGTTTCCAAAGAGAGCAAGGAGGTTATGCGGTACTTGAACCGGTACGTTATCCAGATCGATGAGGAGAGCTACCCGGATCTGAGGAAGCATTTGGAGGCGCTGAAAGGCTTGAGAGAGCAGTTGGCGAATATGGAAAAAAATGAAGTGAATGCGCTCCCGATTCTAAATTATCAGAATATGATCGATACGTTCCAGGAGCAGGCACGGAGTATGATCGGCGGTGAGGAGGGGGGTTCCAACGCAAAAGCCGGGGCTTATCTGCAGGCGGAGCAGATCTCCCGTTATATCGGTGAGGACGGTCAGGCGCTAGTGGATTTGGAGCTGGAGCATTACCGGCCGGTCTACGAGAACATCATGCTGACCACTGCCAAGATGAACAATCTTGGCGTGTATCTGGTTTTTACAGTCGCTCTGCTCAGTATTGTTTTCTCGCTATGGCTGTCAAGCAGTATTAGCGGTCCGATCCGTCGTCTCGTTCTTACGGCCAAGCAAATTTCCAAGGGCAAGCTGGATACGAAGGCTCCGGAGCTTTCGACAGGCGATGAAATCGGTATCCTGTGCCAAACCTTCAATCGCATGCTCGACAATATTCAGGAACTTATGGATAAAAACATGAAGGGGCTGGAGAAGGACCGGCTGGTGAAGGAGCTGGAGCTGAAAGCGCTTCAAAGCCAAATCAACCCGCATTTTTTGTTCAACACGCTGAATGCGATCGCGAAGCTCGCCTACATTGAAGGAGCGGAGAAAACGAGCGATTTAACGGTATCCGTCTCGCGCCTGCTGCGCTACAACCTGCAGAAACTGGACCATCCGGTAACGCTTCGGGATGAGGTGCAGAATGCGCTGGAATATTTGGCGATTCAGAAGGCACGGTTCCGCGACCGGATTCAGTTTGTAACGGAGATTGACGAAAGGGCTATGGAGCAGATTGTTCCTTGTTTGACGCTGCAGCCAATTTTGGAAAATGCACTCGTGCACGGCATTGAAGGTATGGAGGAAGGTGCGCTATTAAAACTGGGCATCGCCTGCCGGGAAGGCCGGGTGCTCATCGAAATCGCCGATAACGGAGCCGGCATGAGCGAGGACATCAGAACCATGCTGCTTCAATCCATCGTGAAGGATGTTCCGCGGCCGCATAGAGGGAAGGAACAATCAACGGGGCTTGGGACGGTGAATGTCTTCAAGAGGCTGCAGTTGTTTTACGACGGAATGCAGAGCATCGAGATTATCAGCGCTGAAGGAGAGGGTACGACAATCAGGTTTTATCTGCCGCTGTCTACAGGTGTGGCTTGAACCGGAAAAGGGGAAATGAACGATGTACAGATTGCTGATTGCCGATGATGAAGCTTTGGAGCGGGAGGGCCTCGAAATGATGGTCAGCCGCATGCTGCCGGGCCAGTTTGAGTTTATTCATGCGGAAAACGGGCGCAAGGCGATTCAAATGGCGGACGAGAAGCGCCCCGACTTTATTTTTATGGATATCAAAATGCCGGGAATACAGGGCTTGGAGGCCGTGCGCGAGATTATGTCACGTCATCAGGAGGTGCGGATCATTCTGGTGACGGCTCACGATTATTTCGCTTACGCGAAGGAAGCGCTGTCGCTCGGTGTGAAGGATTACATCCTAAAGCCCGCCAAGCGCGATGAGCTGATAGAGGTGCTGCGTAAGCAGGCTGCCGAACTGGAGGAAGAGAAGCGCAGACGCGGGGAGGAGCTTGAGATTCGCGAGAAGCTGACCCGGCTGCTGCCGCTGGCGGAGAATGAGCTGACGATGATGTTGATGATGGACTGCATCCAGGAGTTTGATTTGCGGTATCTTGTGGAGCTGCTGAATATAAGCTGGGAGCAGGGCTATGCGATGGTGCTGTCCTTTCCCTTCGGGGAGCGGAAGGATTGGGAACACCTGCAAAGCGTCCGAAAGGTCCTGCACGAAGATCTCAAGCAGTACGCCAAGCTGCAGCTTGCCTGCATGGTCTCTCCTATGATCGGCAACCGGATGGCGGTTTTCGTCCCGGTTCCGTCTTCTGGTGCGGGCTTTACAAACCGAGTGGATGCCCTTGTGTTTGGGGAACGGCTGCAGGCCTTCGCCGAACACCGATTCAAGCTGTCCCTGTCCATCGGGATCGGCACGGTAGGGGAAGGGATGGAGGGGCTTCGCCGCTCCTA
The DNA here is from genome assembly GCF_009757995.1 of Paenibacillus anseongensis. NCBI lineage: Bacteria > Bacillati > Bacillota > Bacilli > Caryophanales > Paenibacillaceae > Paenibacillus > Paenibacillus anseongensis. The sequence continues at coordinate 366,524 of NZ_WSEM01000034.1, read as the reverse complement.
CCAGGAAGCGGCCGCCGCCTCTGCGGACTCCTCGGATGTCGTACGCATCCGGCATTATGAAGATATTTGCCAGCGCGACGGTGTGCCGGGTATCGCGCTCGATGAGGAAAGAAAGCTGCTGGACGCGCTGCAGCGGCAGCATAAGGAAGAAGCGCGTATCCGCTTCTTGGATGTGCTGGAACGTCTGATCGCCGGCTCCGGGGCTGACGACCGTGTATGCCGGGATGAGGTCGTTGGGTTATTGATCTCCTTGGCCCGGCAAATATCGCATCGGTCCCCGGCGGAAATCGTCTCCCACTTCGCCGGGGTGGCGGGGATGGCCTCCCTGCGCCAGACTGCGGCAGAGCAGTTAGAACGGATGCTCGAGGATATGACCGAGGAGCGGGAGCACCGCCAATTCCGTGTGATCGAGCGGGCGAAGTCGTATATCGGCGAGCACTACAAGTCCGATATTTCCATGGAGCAGACGGCGGAATACGTGAATCTGAGCCCGTATTATTTCAGCAAAACATTCAAGCTGCATACGGGGGAAACGTTCATCGATTACGTAACCCGGCTGCGGATTGATGAGGCCAAGCGGCTGCTGGAAAGTGAGGAGCTCAGCTTTAAAGAGATATGCTATATGGCCGGCTACAACGATCCGAACTATTTCAGCCGCATTTTCAAAAAAACGACGGGAGTCACGCCGACGGAATACCGTCAGCAGCTCAGCCCTTGAAGTCCTTGAAGTCCTTGCTCCGGCAAGGACTTTTTTGCTTCCTGCACAAAATGGTGCTGGAAACTGAAAATATTTGAATCCGTTTTCATTTTCGATCAAATGAATGCTGTTATAGGACAAAGGAGTGCGGACCGCCGATGTAGCGAGTCCGCTTTTGGTGCTGATACAATAAATTGTGTAAGCGGAATCAATTCGTTTAATCAATTAGAGGGGGAAACCTGGACATGAACAAATGGTTGAAAAGATCGGGTTTTGGCATGGTGACGCTGGTGCTGGCCGCTTCCGTAGCGGGCTGCGGCATCGTATCGGACAACAGCAAGGAGACGAAGGGTGCGGCGGCAGCACCTAGTCAGACCGCTGCAGGAGCTAAAAATAGCGGCAAGATCGTCATCGGCATGTCGATGGACACATTGAAGGAAGAGCGCTGGCAGAAAGACCGCGACATCTTTACGGAAAAAGTGAAAGAGCTCGGCGGGGAAGTCAAGGCGCTGGCGGCCAACGGAGATGACGCCACGCAGTTGAGCCAGGCGGAGCAGTTGATTTCGCAAGGCGTTAACGTGTTGGTCGTTATTCCGCATAATGCGGAAGCGACGGCTCAGATTGTGGAAAAAGCCCACAAGGAGGGGATCAAGGTCATCTCCTACGACCGTCTGATCAAAAATTCCGATGTAGATTATTACATCTCCTTTGATAATGTCAGGGTTGGCGAAATGCAGGCTAAAGCCGTGACCGACAAAGTAGGGAAGGGCAATTTTGTCTACATCGGCGGTGCGGATACGGACAATAACGCCCACATGTTTAAAGAAGGAGCAATGAATATCCTCAACCCGTTGAAAGAAAAGGGCGACATCAAGATCGTGTACGACCAGTTCTCCAAGGATTGGAAGCCTGAAGAGGCATTGAAAAACATGGAGAATGCGTTAACTGCCAACAACAACAACATCCAAGCGGTGGTTGCGGCTAACGACGGTACGGCGGGTGGAGTCATTCAGGCGCTTACGGCGCAAGGGCTGGCGGGTAAAGTCCCGGTATCCGGACAGGATGCCGATTTAGCGGCTGTTCAGCGTATCGCCCAAGGCACGCAAACGATGACGGTGTACAAACCGATTAAAGCGATCGCCACGAAGGCGGCGGAAATGGCTGTAGCGCTGGCGAAGCAAGGCCAAGTCGCAGATGCCGGGAAAAAGGTCAACAACGGAAAAATCGATGTTCCTTCCGTCCTGCTGGATCCGATCTCCGTTGACAAATCGAACCTGGCGGATACGGTCATCAAGGACGGCTTCCACAAGGTGGAGGATGTGTACAAAAACGTGCCGAAGGACCAATGGCCAAAGCAATAACGGGACTCGAATTCGGGGTAAGGCGCCGTCACCTGGCTGTCTTGCCCCTTCCTCAAAAGTAACGATCCGATAGGAGCTGGGAAGATGCACGTATTGGAAATGATCGATATCTCGAAGGAATTTCCCGGCGTCAAAGCCTTGAGCGGCGTAAATTTTAAGGTGCGTCAGGGAGAAATCCACGCGCTCTGCGGTGAGAACGGAGCAGGCAAATCTACTCTGATGAAGGTGCTGAGCGGACTTTATCCAGCCGGCACATATACGGGTGAAATCCGGGTCAACGGCGTGAAGCAGGAGTTCCGTTCCATCGCCGATGCCGAGAAGGCCGGTATCGGCATCATCCATCAGGAGCTTGCGCTTGTGAAGGATATGACGATCGGGGAGAACATTTTTCTGGGGGCTGAGCCTACCAAGCGAGGTGTCATTCAATGGGATGATCTGTATTACAATGCCGCACTTTGGCTGAAGCGCGTCGGTCTCCATGTCAGACCGGATACGCGGGTCGGCTCGCTCGGCATCGGCCAGCAGCAGCTTGTCGAAATCGCCAAGGCGCTGTCCAAGCATACGAGGATCCTCATTCTGGATGAACCGACCGCAGCTCTGACGGAGAGCGAGGTCGAGATTCTGATGGGCATTCTCCATCAGCTTCGCGAGAATGGGGTTTCCTGCATTTACATTTCGCACAAAATGCCCGAGGTGTTCCGTCTTGCCGACAGCATTACGATTCTGCGGGACGGTCGGACTATAGCGACGCTGGACAGGTGCGACACGAATGACGATGAAGTCGTCTCTTTGATGGTGGGGCGCGAACTGACCGAGCGATATCCCCGCGTCGCGCACACCCCCAAGGAAACGGTGCTTGAAGTGAGCAACTATTCCGTATGGCATAAGGAAAAAGCCGGCCACCGCGTCATCCGCAACGTCAGCTTCGCTTTGCGCAAGGGGGAGATCTTAGGGATCGCCGGCTTGATGGGAACGGGAAGGACAGAGCTCGTTACGAGCTTGTTCGGGGCCTATGAAGGAAGGGCCGAAGGGGAAGTGAAGATTGACGGCGAACCGGCGAGGATCCGCTCGGTAGCCGACGCCATCTCGGCCGGAATAGGGCTAGTGACCGAGGACCGCAAGCGTCAGGGGCTCGTATTGTCCATGGACGTTAAAACCAACACGACCTTGGCTACGATGGAGCGAGTATCCAGATACGGCGTGATCAACGATAACGAAGAGATCAAGTGGGGCCAGAAGTATGTACAGGAATTAAAGACAAAGACTTCGTCGTTGGACACTCCGGTGGGCACCTTGTCCGGGGGCAACCAGCAAAAGGTCGTCATCGGAAAATGGCTCATGTCCAATCCGAAAATTTTGATCATGGACGAACCGACACGAGGAATCGATGTCGGAGCAAAGTATGAAATTTACAACCTGATGAACCGGCTGGTCGATCAGGGCGTGGCCATCATCATGATTTCCTCGGAGCTGCCGGAGATTCTCGGGATGAGCGACAGGATACTTGTCATGAGCGAAGGACAATTCGTCCGCGAGCTGGATTATCGAGAAGCGACCCAGGAAAATATTATGCTGGCCGCTACAGGAGGGAAATAACGATGCAACCTGCCACACACACTACTGAAACGACGAGCTCCGTCAGCCCTAACCGGCCGGCATGGAAAAGCTTGTTCGGCAACATGGATGCGCGCGCTTATACGATGGTAGGCGCTTTGATTTTGATTTGGCTGCTTTTCGGCTTATTGAACGATACCTTTCTTACTCCGCGGAATTTGTCCAATCTGTTCACGCAGATGTCTGTAACCGCCATCCTCGCGATCGGCATGGTGCTTGTGATCGTCGCCGGCCATATCGATTTGTCGGTAGGCTCCATCGTCGGGCTGACCGGTGGGATCGCCGCCATACTCAGCAACTGGTGGGGCATGCCGGCAGGCGTCGTCATCTTGGGGACGCTGGTGGCCGGGGCGATTCTCGGTATCTTCCAAGGGTGGCTCGTCGCTTACAAGGCGGTGCCCGCCTTTATTGTCACGCTAGGGGGCATGCTCGTCTTTCGCGGGGCCTTGATGGGCGTGACGAAATCGACAACGATTTCGGTGTCCGATCCGGCTTTGGCGTTAATGGGCAACGCCTACTTCGCCAAAGGCTTCGGCTTGATTCTCGCCGTATTGGCCATCGCTGCCATCGTCTGGTCGACGTTCAGCAGGCGGAGATCCCAGCTTAAATACGGCTTCGGCGTGCAGCCTCTGGGAGTGGATATCTTGAAGGCGGCTGGTTATAGCCTGCTGGTGGTTTTGTTCGTGCTCGTCGTGAACAGCTACAAGGGCATCCCGTTTCCGATTATTTTCGTCATCGTGTTAGCCTTCTTGTTTTCCTTCATAGCTACGAGGACGACTTTCGGCAGACACATATACGCACTTGGTGGCAACGTGGAGGCGGCGCGTCTGTCCGGCATCAATATCAAAAAGAAAACCATGACTGTCTTCATGTTCAGCGGTCTGCTGGCCGCTATCGCCTCGATCGTGCTGACATCCCGCTTATCTTCGGCCACCATCTCGGCGGGCAACATGGCGGAGATGGATGCGATCGCCGCCTGCGTCATCGGGGGGACCTCACTGATGGGAGGCTCGGGCAAGGTGTCTGGAGCGATCATCGGTGCCCTCGTGATGACATCTCTCGACAACGGCATGTCACTCATGGGGTTGGAATCGTTCTGGCAGTACGTCGTGAAGGGAAGCATCCTCGTATTCGCCGTATGGCTGGACATTTCAAATAGAAATAAAAAAGCGGCTAAATAAGAGTTCCGCCCGTCATTTTCCGATGGCGGGTTTGATCGTTGCCTTTCGCGTTACTGGGGTAGAGAGTGACATTTGCAAGATTACGTTGTATACAATGTTACTTTGACACTGATACAATAAATCATGTAAGCGGAATCATTTCGTTTAACTAATAAGAGGGGAAACCGGAAATGTAGTATGGTGGCAGAAGGCGGGCCTAGGGGCAATGGCAAGGCGCAATCTGAATAGGGGGGATGTATGCAAGTATTGATACGAAATGTATCTAAATCAAATTCTTGTGCCCCCTTTTTGGAAATTACTTTTGTAGGAACTTGCGTTTTTAGGAAAAAGGTAGGATAAGTTTTAGCTTGTAGGTAGCTATCATCGAATCAGTAGTCATAGGGGGAAAGGAAAAAATGCTAAAAAAGTGGAAACGGGTTATTTCTATTACATTATGTGGGGCTATATGTGCAACACCACTAATAGCAGGGCTGGCTCCTCAAAGAAGTTATGCAGCTGAGCCTGCGCCACAGACATTGCCGATTTATATGGATTCTGAGCACTATTCCTTTAAGGAAAGGGCAGCAGATATGATTTCGAAGATGTCTATTTCACAGAAGGCATCTCAAATGAACGGAAGCGCATCGCCATCAATCACCCTTTCCGACGGCAAAGTAATTCCTTCATATGGCTGGTGGAATGAGGCGTTGCACGGTGTATCCCGGTACCAGCTTAATGCTTCTGGTAACGCGACAACCATCAATAATGCAACTTCATATCCAATTGGGCTTTCCATGGGAAGTTCATGGGATCCAGAGCTTATGCACAAAGTAGCAACGGCTATTAGTGATGAAGCTCGTGAAACAGCTCCTGATAGTGACCGTATGTTAACCTTTTACTCACCAACTATCAATCTAGCTCGTGATACGCGTTGGGGACGCACGGATGAAACCTTTTCTGAAGATCCCTTGTTAACAGCTGGAATTGCCGGGCAGTTTGTAAATGGCCTGGAAGGTAAGAATATGGACGGTAGCCTAATTGATCCCAATGGGTACTTAAAGACTGTAAGTACCATAAAGCATTATACTGCGAATAATTCTGAAGTAAACCGTCTGAATGGCAGCTCTGATGTAACAGGTCGGGAGCTCAGAGAGTTCTATACTAAACCTTATAGAGAGATTATTAAAAATACGGATGTTACCTCTATCATGAGCTCTTATAATAGTGTTAATGGTACACCGGTTACATTAGACCGAAATTTAATGGAAACATTTCTTCGTCAAACCTTTGGGTTCTCCGGTTATGTAACAACGGACTGCGATAGTATAGCTATGGCTGTGTCACCATCCAGACAGAACTATATGTATCCCGGAACGACCAGGGCCATGACTACGCAAGAAGGATACGCATGGGCTGCAATGTTTGGTACGAATCTAGTATGTAATGCAGGGTATGCCGGCTCTAACTATGGCGCAGAACTTCCAGGAGCAGCAGCAGCAAAACTTCCTACTCCTTCAGGCATATTCACAGAGAATGCGATAGATGTAGATATGCTTGATCTGTATACTACTCGAATGAAACTGGGCGAGTTTGATGATACGGTTAGAAATGCAGCAGGCATCATTCAATCATCGACAAACAAAGTTTCCTGGTATGATGATGCAATTACTAGAAGAACTGCTTTGGGAAATGGAAGCTTGTGGATGTTTAATTCGGGTACCGGCGGTGACGGTAAGAACATAACTCAAGAAAGATCTGATATTGCTCGTCAAGCAGCAGCAGAATCCTTGATCTTGTTAAGAAACAATCCAGTCACATCAAATGGTAACAAACCAGTGCTTCCAATCAATGTGCCTTCAACTGGTGAATTTAAAGTTGTCGTGTATGGTCTTAATGCTAACTACAATACAACGAATAATAGCTTTTTCTTAGGTGGTTATTCTTCAGGTTCCGGCGCTAGCGGAATCGCTAAAATGGTAAACCCTTATAACGGTATCAAAGCAGAAATTCAAAAAATCAATCCCAATGCTGTGGTTGACTGGAAAAAGGGCTTCACCAATACGGGTACAACTTATGCAGGTATGACGACACTTGATAATACAGCGATTGATCTTGCATCAGGTTATGATTTAGCTATCGTTGCTCTTGGCACAGAACAAGCAACTGCTGCAGAGGATAGTGATAGAGGCGGCAATACAAACCCTAATAACACATTACCAGGAGCGCAGCTGGCGCTGGCTAATGCTGTTGCCCTGAAAAATCCTAAAACAGTCACCGTTATTGAAAGTACCAGCCCAGACGACCTATCAACTTTATCTGCAGATGTTCCTTCCCTGTTATGGAGTGGATACAACGGTCAAGTTAAGGGATTGGGACTAGCAGATGTTTTGCTAGGTAAATATAACCCGAGTGGGCGTACATCAACCCTTTGGTTCAAGAATGACCAATTCCCTAGCATAAGAAGTTACAGAATTACACCTGGACCTGATACCTATAAAACAGGTAATAATACAAGTGCATCCACTACGGTTACTTCCCCTGGTCGCACATATATGTATTATGATGGATCAAAAGGAGCTCCTCTCTACAGTTTTGGATATGGAATGAGCTATTCAAACTTCGCATATTCCAATATGACAGTAACAGGTTTAGGCGCAGGGAATTCTGTTGATGCTAACGATACGATCAATGTCTCTATGAATATTACGAATACAAGTGATAGAGACGGAAATGATATTGTAGAGCTTTATGCTTCAACACCAGACTCTACCCAAACAGGTGTTAATCAACGTCCTATCAAACGTCTTATTGGATTCAAGAAAGTAATGGTAAATGCAGGGCAAACAGTTCCAGTTACCCTAACCGTTAAAGTGCCAGATTTACGTTTTTATGATGAAGCAGCAGGCAAATGGGTTATGGATACAGGGAAACACAATTTGCAGTTCAGCACATCGAGTGCAGATGCTGACATTAAACTTAACAAGGATATTTTTGTTACAGGCTCATTAGCTCCTAAGTTAAGTGTTGTAACAGCAAAACCTCGTCAGGACAGTGACGTGGCATTAGATATCCCAACTCGGGTATTATTCGACAAAGGAAAAACTGTACTCCCACAAGTTACGGTGGCAATGAATGATGATTCGCTGTATGGATATATTGCCAAGGGTTCCAGCAAAGCTATGCCAGCTGGAATGACCGTAACATACAGCAGCAATAGACCTGGGGTGGTCTCAGTAGCTGGCGACCAAATCACGACTGTCGCAGCTGGCGTCGCAACGATTACCGCAACCGTTAGTTATGCAGGAGAACAACGTTCAACTGACTTTATAGTCTATGTTAATCCTGCTACCACTCTTAAAGACCTCAAGATTAACGGGACTACAATTAGCGGTTTTGATCCTTCCATAAATCAGTATAATGTAGTAGTTCCTTTCGAACAGAGTGCAGTTCCAGTGGTAACGGCTGCTTCTGCTAACGCTGATAGCATTGTAACAATCGTGCAAGCAAATGGTATTCCTGGCACAGCAAATATTACAGTAACCGATTCAACATTTAGTAAGGTTTATACAGTTAACTTTGGTCGGCCACCGGTAAGTGCTGAGTTCAAGGGAGCAACAGCTTTGGATAGTCACTACTCCATCGTAAGACAAGATTCGAATTATTCTTTTGACACGAATAATGGAGTGACTATCAGAACAAAACAGGCAGCAGTAAATGCAGTTCAGAACTTAGTTATGCAGCCAGCGATTGGCGATTTCGTATCTCAGACTGCTATGAATTTTTCAGCCACTCCTACTGTTAACAATCAGCAAGGCGGGTTGATTTATTATCAAGATGACTCTAATTACGTAAAACTTGTTTATGAACGTTCTACGGGAACTACAAACCGAATTGCATTGTATAAAGTCGTCAATGGGACAGCAACCGTAGTTACGGGCAACACAAATTCAGCAGGCAACACAAAGATGTATTTACGTCTGATTAGAAGCAATGGAACGATTTCAGCACAATGGTCCGCTGACGGTGTCACTTGGTCTAGTTACTCCGGAACAGCTGCAGTGAATTTCGCTGCGCCACAATTAGGCCTAATTGCAACTAATGGTAATGTAAGCGCGGATGCACTCAATGTATCTTTTGAATACTTGAGAATTGGAAGCCTTGATGCATTAAATCCTGTGGCGGATAAAATCCAAAAGGGCGGAGTAGATATTCCAGGGTTTGATCCGCGTACTACAACCTATGATGTAGTTGTACCAAAGGATGCATTGCCTGAAGATTACGAGTACTCAGTGGAGTGTGGAGATGGTTTAACGTGTGTCGTGAACCAAGCAACAACCATTCCAGGCAATGCCACTGCTGTTATAACTAGTCCTTTCGGTACAACAACATATACCTTTAAGCTTAATTATCAGGCTGAAAGCTTCAACTTTGTTAATACAACATCTGAGAATTTGTCAAACTTCTGGACAATTCTTAAACAAGATGCTGCTAATTACTCATTAGTACAAGGTAAGGGACTACGTCTTCCTACATTAACGGGGGATATCTATCAAACAAATGCCGCTTGGAATAACGTATTTACAGCCCCTGCCGGTGGTGATTGGGATATTGTTACTAAGGTCCACTATCCTGTAGCACCATCTGCAACCTATCAACAATTTGCGTTCTTAGCATGGCAGGATGAGGATAACTATGTTAAGCTGGATGCCGAAAATAACGGAAGTGGCATTCAAGTCCAATCTGGACGTGAAGTCAATAAGGTATTCACTTCATCTGGAACAAATGCTGTCAATGCCAATGGAGACGCCACTTTAACCGTTTATCTAAGAATGTCCAAGACCGGAAATAGTTACCAGTGCTCATATTCGTTAGATGGTATCAATTATACTAATGTAGGTGCAGCAATTAATTTAAGCCTTAACAATATCAAAATGGGACTATTTGCAACGAAGAACACAGCTAGTAGCCCAGTGATAGATACCTATGTAGAATATGTTCAGGTACTGAATACAAATGATGCACTACCGGTCACTCCAGCTCAAATGAAAATTAATGCTGCAACCAAAGTTTCTGAATATGTTAGAACGCTATTACCCGAAACCGTACAATTTAGTGAAGGATCAAACACTGTACAACTCGTTAATAGCATCACTCCAACGTATACAATCAGCTACGGTTCAAGTGACGCGAGTATCCTCTCTGCAACAGGTAGTGTTACTCAATCTGTCTACACAAGAGAAATCACGTACACGTATACGATTTCTGATGGAACTAACAATGTAGTAAGTACTCCTATTCACTTAAGCGTACCTGGATCGGAAGGATCAGCACCTCAAGTTGGTGTAAAGGCCAGCATTAGTGGCCCTTCATCGCCAGTGGTCGTGGGTCAGTCGGTTAACCTTCCGGTTGGCGTTACTGGATTGACTCATAATTTTAATATTCTAAGTGTGGAGTTAAAGTACGATCCAGCTATGATTGAGTTTGCTACTTCACAGAATAATGGTGTCAACGTCTTGCAAGCAGGTTCAGTTACTTCTACACGGAATGGACTCCAAGTTCTTGAGACAGCTGTGAAACCGGAAACTGGAGAAATCCTGATTATTATGGGTGTCACAGGTAAATTCTTAACAGGTGATGGGGAACTATTCGTTCTTCACGGCAAAGCCAAGGCTGATGCTGCTGCCGGGACTACAAATGTTGCTGTGACCAAGCAGGAAATCGTCGGTGACGAGAACCATTATTCATTACCCGACACATCTCAGGCTACGGTTGGCATACAAGTCGTGCAGGCAGATAAGATGGCATTGATTGCTTCAGTTGCAGCTGCGCAAGCGCTTCTTCAAGCAGCGGTTGAAGGAAATCAAGAGGGCCAATATCCAGCAGGTTCCAAAGCAATCTTACAAGCTGCAATTGATAGTGCATCAGTAGTGGTGCACAATGGAGCTTCGACACCATCTGACGTTGCTAATGCACTTGTTACATTGAATAATGCAGTTACAAGTTTCACTGCTTCAATTATTCATATCAATAAGGAGGCTTTGAATACAGCAATTACAGATGCTCAGCAAGTGTTGAACTCTGCAGTGGAAGGATCAGCGCCGGGTGAATATCCAACGGGTACGAAGGCTGTACTTCAAGCTGCGATTGATGCTGCAATCAGTGTCCGTGATAGTATTACGGTAACGCAATCTGAGGTGAACTTAGCAGTGTCGATATTAACGACAGCAGAGAGCACATTCAGAGCTAGCGTGAACTCAACGACTTCACCTTCAGTTGATTTAGAAGCATTAAATCAAGCGATCGCTGCAGCTCAAGCTAAGGTTTCTAAAGCTACAGCGGGCAACAAAATCGGTCAATATCCAGAAGTCGCAATCATGAACCTTCAAGCAGCTATTGATGCAGCGAACAACGTGAAGGTCAACAGTGGTACTACACAGTCGATGGTAGATGCAGCGGTAGTAACATTGAATGATGCTATATCAACATTCACAACGAAGATTGTGACTCTTGTACCTGGTGCTACCTCCATTACGATCCAGGATCTGTCGATACTTGCTAAATATTACGGTGTTAAGAAAGATCAACCTGATTGGGATAAGGTAGAGAAGGCTGATTTGTTCGATAATCATGAGATTACGATTCTTGAATTAGCAGCAGTAGCACGTATGATTGTAGCGAATTGGCTTGAGTAATAAACAATTGATGAAAGTGGAATAAAGAGGGGGGCGCTTTTGCGCCCTCCTCTTCATTTAATGAAGGGAGCAGTAAATTTTTGGCGAGCGCAGAATAATGCTAGAAACTGTAAAAATATTGTGTTCGTTTTCATACTGGGTTAAATGAATGCTGATAGGGGGCAAAGGAATGCAGGCCGCCGCCATAGCGGCTCGCTTTTGACGCTGATACAATAAATGATGTAAGCGTAATCAGTATGTTTAACCAATAGAGGGGGAAAGCAGAACATGAACAAATGGTAGACAAGATCATGAAATTGAAAGTTATGGGACATTTACTTGAAGGCACTTGGAGGACAGCCAAGGATCGCCACTGAATTGGAGGGGATATGCAATTTATGATACAAAATGTATCAAAATGATAAGTGGTGCTATTTTTAGTCCTCTTTTGAGAGTTACTATCGGATGATAGTGTGAAGAAACAGATTGCAGTAATGAATTTCATATAGGAGGAAGGAAATCACGATGAGAAATAAGATAGTAGCATTATCACTTATGGTTACCATGCTGATGACTTTTTTAGTTCAGCCTGCTTCGGCAACCTATCAGCCTGAGCTTCCATCGCTTTACCAGACTTTTGAAAACTATTTTAAGTTCGGTTCATTTAATGGGATGAACAGCTTTTTTGGGGGCGGCGATCCGCAAAGCATGCTGCAGCACCACTATAACAGCTGGTCTCCGGCTAATGAATTAAAGCCGCAATCTCTGTTTGGCTCCAGCCAGTCGGCTGCAGCATATAACAGCGCTTTAAACGCAGCCTATTCCAGCGATGAAGAGCGTGCGGCTGCGATTGATAAGGCAAATAAGACCGCCATACTTGCCTCAACAACTTCTCAAGTGGCTTTCTTGAACAATGTCAGGAATTTGAACAAAAACCGGGGGCCTAACGATCAGGTCAAGATCAAAGGTCATACGCTCCTTTGGCACAACCAGACGCCGGAAGCTTTCTTCCATGAAGGATTTTCAACCACTAAGCCCTGGGCAAGCAGGGAGGTTATGCTGGCTAGAATCGATTCCTATATCAAAGCTGTATTTGAAAAATTCTCCCCTTACAACGATGTCATCTACTCGTGGGATGTGGTCAACGAGGCTATTGATGACTATACAGGCTATATCCGTAATGAAAGCGATTACCAGGTCAGCAATTGGGGTCGCATTTTCAAAAAAACGGATCTGACCGGTGAAGACAGGCTCCTGGCAGAGAGTGAGTATATCAGGCAGGCTTTTGCATCAGCCTCGAAATACAACAAAGCATTGGGAGCAAACTGGACGTTTGTATACAATGACTTTTACGACGCCGATAAACCCTATGAACCAAAGCGCAGCGCCACCATCACCATGTTGAAACCTATCTATCAGCAGATGAAGCAAGACGGTACAACCTTCGTCGTGGGTATGCAGAACAGGAACGCGGTTTCACTCGACCTGAACGTGTTTAAAGAGACCTTCAATAAGTTCGCCGCCATCTCCGATGAAATTCAATTTACCGAATCCGACACACGTTCCGATCTTGTGGCCAATCCGAATTATGATCCGAACGCACTGCCGTACTATTTGCCGGACGGCTCGAAGAATCCGAACTGGACGAAAACGAATTGGGATAACACGCCCAACGCACATGTGGCACTGGTTAGAAACGGCTGGACGGCTTCCATGGCGAATTTGCCAGAAATCCAAAGGGAACAAGCTGATTGGCAGGCGGATCAATTCGATTTCCTGCTCGAGAACAGCAAGGGCAATGGCGGCAAGCTGAGCGTGTACGCCTTTGATGGAGTCAGCGATACAAGCACCTTCAACGCCAGAAAGGGTGCGCATATCTTCATGTCGGCCGACAGCAATGGAAATACGAACTATACGGCTAAGATGTCCTACTATGCGATGATAGGCAGCGTGGCCCGGATTGAATTGAAAAAGATGCTGAGTAATCTTCCTCCGGATTCTTCCAAGGATAAGTACACTCCTGACAGCTGGAACAAATTTGATGCGGCCCGCAAAGCAGCCAATGATGTTCTGGGCGTAAGAATCTATGATATTAATGGCGTAAATAACGTGAAGGACGCCGCAAACGCTTTGACGGCAGCAGTACCTGTATTGAAACCGGGCGCTGTACTTGAAGGCCCAGCGGCAGCTTCTAAAGAAGCAGCCTTTGATCTGAATTATGGCTTGAGCGGCATGGATCAAAATATTTATGCCCAGGATTTAACGTTTACTTATGATCCGAGTCAGTTGGAATACGTATCGGCCGAATCCGTGAAGCCGACTGAAGTTGTGATCGTCGACAAGACTCAGAAGCGAGGGGAAGTTCGGTTCCTTATAGCAACAACTGGGAAAAACGCCCATCTTGACGGTAGTCTTCTGAAGCTTTCTTGGAAACCAAAATTCGACACGCAGGCTGCAGCAGCAACGATTTCCTTGTCCAATGCTGTCGTTGCCAATGAAGTCGGCGTCGAAAAAGAATTGCAGAGCACGTCTTATACGGTTCTGCTGAACAGTGTAGTCGTTGATAAAACAGCCCTCAATACCTTAATCGCCGATGCACAAAGCAAGCATGACGCGGCCGTTGTGGGAACCCAGGTAGGTCAGTATCCGGTGGGCTCCAAAGCAACGCTGCAGGCAGCTATCAATCAGGCGAAGGCTGTAGCGAATAACGCTGCGGCAACCCAGTATCAAGTTGAGCAAGCAGTAATCGCGTTGAATGCAGCCCTGCAGACATTTAACGATGCAGTGATTCGCACGCAGCCTGGCGATACGAACGGCGACGGCCGTTATTCCGTGGGTGACCTGGCAATCGTTGCGGCAGCCTACGGCAAAACCTCCGCTGATCCGGACTGGTCCAGCTACAAGCATGCCGATTTGAATAACGACGGTAAGATCGACATCTTGGACCTTGCGTCTTTGGCTAGGAAAATACTTAAATAAGTAGCACTCAGCAGCAATAGAGAGGGAGCCTCGCTTCCCTCTCTATAATTCATTTCTTTAGCGAATAGGGAATGTTAGAAGGGTAATGAGTTTGACCTGAAACAGTACCTAATTTTGCTTCTCCCCAACATGTAACTATTATATTATTGGTAACAGTAAGAGGTTAGCCAATGAATGGTTAACCTCTTTTTAATGAGCCATAGTTGAGGATAGCTACAACTTGCGCCGACAATTTGGGGTGTTCAATCCACGCAACCCAACGATTTCTCATACAACTCATAAACGGTGAGTAAATGCTCCGCAAGGCCTTTTTCAGCGCACTTCATCCATTTTATAAATGCCATGTGAAAAATATCAACCGCAAATCGCGCGACAAAGGCTTTAACCCGGGCGATGCACAAGATGAAGCGATATGTGAACGAGAAGCAACTGGACCTATACGACAGGATCCCTATTTGGTAATTAGGTGTTCAACAGCGTAAAGTCGTGGTGCCTTTATGCCGTGTTTTCGAGCATCCGATATAACTTCCAGTACGGCGTAACCAACTTTAAAGTGGTTATGCCCCACAAGTGCATAGGCCATGCCTTTAGGTGAAAAAATGACTTTCAAAAGAAATCCAACAACTCTAGGTGGGAGGGCGCTGACCATTCTTGTCATAACATCAAGTTTTGAGCCTTTTGCCTTCAAAACAGGGATCATTTCTTTCATATTACGACCAATTTCAACGAGCGCCTCGGGTGAAGAAACTACTTTTTTAAAACTGCCGTGCTTTAATACTTCCACTTCCATTGCAACGTTGAATGCGAAGTGGTTCCAGAACCAGCTTCGAGGATCCTTTTGAACCATTATCTTGAAACCTGCCTCAGCAAAAAGATTGCGAACTTCTAAATCTCTTTGGGTAGGCTTGGATTCAAATGTTCCAAACTGAACGGTCTTGTAAACACCGCCGTAGAGAGTGTTTCCTTCAAATCCACCGCCACCGCCGGGGAAGCCGAAAACAATTTGACTGAGCGGAATTGGCTGAACAGCTGATTGAGGATCTTGCCAAAAGTTATTGAAAAACAGAACGGTTGCATGTCCAACTCGTGGCGCAAGGTACGTTACCGCACTTGATACTTGCTCGGGGTTGACACTCATGAAGATGAGGTCATAATCGTGATTTTCCTTTATTTCCTCATGTATGACAATGGGCCATTTTTCTTTGACTAGCCGTTCTTTTTTGCTCCGCCTTGCATCCCATATTTCTAAGTCTACATGTGAGCCATATTGCGCTTTCCTACCTTCACGAACATAAAACTCAACGGTATGGCCTGCATTTTCAAACGCCCAGGCGTACTGTGTTCCTACAGCACCACGACCGAAAAATAGTATTTTCATAAATCCTCCTCTTTACTAAACGATTGTTGAATTTCGAACAAATGTTTGATATTTTTAGCATATTGATTCGTGGAGGAAGTATCAATAGTTACATTTGTTTCAACTGTTGAGAACTCAACACATTGCGCTAATTTGTTGAATAGCTGGAGGAAAATTTATGGATAGAAGAATACAAAAAACAAGGCACTCCATTATGAATACTTTCATCGACCTTCTGGCTGAAAAAGGATTTGAGAAAATAACCATCAACGACATTGCCGAACGTGCAAACATAAACCGAGGGACTGTTTATCTTCATTACGTAGATAAATTCGATTTGCTTGACAAGTGCATTGAAACATATGTTGAGTTGCTGCTACAGCACTGTGCGAATAGTACTGACACCTATCTAAGCGTAAGCGCGTTTCAAAGCGTATTTGAATATTTGGAGAAAAATTTTACAATATACAAGTTGCTTCTTAACAATGAGGGTGTTGGATTTTTCCGCAACCGCTTATATGCCCTCATTGCGCAAACAGTAACTGAAGTTGTCGGTATAAAATCAGAAAACAGCGCATTTTCAAATGATGTGACTACTCATTTTTTGACTTCCGGGTTTATCGGTGTATTGGAATGGTGGATCAATAACTCTATGCCCTGCACTGTGCAGGAAGCTGTTGAGCAACTTATGTATTTGCTAGAACCATTCACCAAGCACCTTGTATCACACCAACCTTAAGATGAATGCTTCAACCTAAACAGACAGCCGTCCAGATTCAGTTCGCTGTAGCTGCCATGCGACTGAAGGTGGACGATTCCGCGCCTGAGAAGTACCACTCCGAATCCGAGTCCTAAACTGGGAATTTACCATGAATTAACTCGAAGTGCATGAATAGGTAACATGAAAGGACTCATTTACTAAAGGCATAAAATAATGCTAGAAACTGAAAAAATATTGTATCCGTTTTCATATTGGATTAAATGAATGCTGATAGGGAGCAAAAGAATGCAGACTGCCGCTGTAGCGGGCTCGCCTTTAACGCTGATAGAATAGATCGTGTAAGCAGAATCAATTCGTTCAACTAATTAAAGGGGGAAACCGGAAATGAACAAATGGCGGGAAGCTCGGGTTAGGCGACCCTGCCAAACAAGCGAAACAGGAAGCCAAAGTGAAAAAGATTCAAATCCATGAAGGGAACCGAAGAGACTTCGCACAAGCCTCTTTCCTGAAGTTTTTCACGCATTTATTTGGTGCAATGACAAGGCACAATCTGTATAGGGGAGGATGTGTGCAAATGTAGATACAAAATGTATCTAAATTAAAGGAGAGGGTAAGAGCAAGCGAATTAAATCAATGATGCTTAGAACTTTTGACTGCCCAGAATCTTATTTCAAAAAAATTTTTGAAAGGAAGTGCAGTTATCATTAACTCTTTAAAGAAAAAAATCGTGTCGATAGCTCTGAGCGCTAGCATGGTTTTAGGTTTAGCGCCTATCGGAGCCATTCCTCCCGTACAAGCCGCTGGCAGCTATGACAATAACTTCTCCATGGTTCTCAGCAGCTCAACCGACGCAAACAGATATCTCACAACGGCAAACTCCAATGCTTTCAACGTAGTTATGTACAACAACACCTATTCCGGTGTCTTCGGCGACCAGCACATGGGGGGAATCGAACTGTTTCTCCATGGGAATCGTATAGCTACCAATGGTGACATTCACTATATGCCCACTCCCGAGCAGTGGGATGCGACTCCAGCGCCTACCCGTGGTACCAAAATATTTGACATGACGACTAACAAAATCACCAGCCCGATGACTTTCAACGGAGCCACGGACGGAACTCTCAAGTATGATCTGATCGCTACCCCAGAGGAAGGCGGCGCATTGCTCTCAGTCGTACTAACCTCGGATTTACCAGCAAGCCTTGCTGGCAAGGCCAGGTTCAACATGGAGTTCATCCCCTCAAAATTTGAGAACAAGACATTTCAGGCAATCTCCGTAGAAAACGGACCTTATGACACCTTCGGAGTATTCCCGCTTCATCCACAGAGCACAATGTCCGAAGTTGAGCGTCCCAACTTTCCGACCCAGTCTTGGTACGTACAAGATTGGAACACGGATAGGGGCAATTCTCAGCCGCTTCCGTTTGTCGAGGGATATGGCTTTACATTTGCCGCTGAGGACGAGCTGAATAATATCAGTATCACCTCTGATACCGGCAAACTCCAGCTGTATGACGCTCGCGACCGCGCGCAGAATGGTTGGTATGTGCTCAGTAACTTGATCACGGATGGCAAGAAAGGCGACACTGTTGCAAAATGGCATATCCGTCCCAAGGTAGTTCAGAACTGGGTGCGAGAGCCAAATATAGCTTTCAGCCAGGTTGGTTATTCTCCCAACCAGGAGAAGTTTGCAGTTATTGAATTAGACAAGTATGAAAATAATTTTCCCTCGTCGGCGTCCCTGCTTCATGTAAACGCAGACGGTTCTAAGGAAGTGGTATACACTGCCAACGTATCTGCTCCCGTATCATGGCAACGGTATAAATATGTGAATTTTGACTTTACAAGCGAAATCAAGACTGGTATGTACGTCATAAAGTATGGCGATAAGGAAAGCGATGTATTCCCGATTGCGAACGACGTATATAATAAATCCTGGCAATCGGCTCTGAGTGGCTTCCTTGCGGTTCAAATGGACCATATCGAGGTTCGCGACGGGGACCGCATCTGGCATGGAGCGGCGCATATGGATGATGGTAGCATAGGACCTCTAGGTGCTTCCTGGTTTGACGGTATGAGCATGCCAGCAACGATGCCGGATTCAATCACTGCGAAAGGCATCAAGCCGGGGCAGCATATTCCTGGATTGAATGTCGGCGGCTGGTATGACGCTGGTGATTTTGACCTCCAAGGTTCCAGAGAAATCGAAGTGCTTCAGGATCTTATTTTTGCGGCCGAGGCTTTCAACAATATGGACAACAGCGATACGTTATCTGTTAAGTGGGATGATAAAACAGGCGGTGTGGTACAAATGCACAAGCCTGACGGAATTCCTGATATTGTGCAGCAGGTTGCACACGGAATCAAGTATGTCCTTGCACAGATCGATAATCTCGGCGGCTACGGTGGAACAATGGAATTACGTACTCTGCGCCAGTACACTCATCTAGGCGATGTTTCTTCCGATACCGACGGTTATATATACGACTCCACCCTTGGCCCAAATGAAATCGTTGAGCGCAACGGTCTCGTATATTCTGGTAAACCTGACGATCGAGTATTATTGCTCGGCGGCGGCGGCGGAAACTTCACCAGCACTCTTACCAGCAACACCTCAGCGGATATCGCAGGAGCCGCATACTTACTGTATGATTATTATCCTGAGCTTGCGACCAAATCCCTGAACACTGCACTCGCCATATGGGACAAAGAAAGAGCATCCCAGCCGGCAAACTTGGGCACCGAATGGAATACGCTGGTTCAGCTGATGCTTGCAACCAAAAAGATGGGCAACAGCAGCAGGTTTGAATATTTTAAGAACCGTCTTTCATCACTAACATCCACTGCATTTAACTCAAACGGTATAAGTTCAAGATACAACTCCTTGTTCATCATGGATCTTATGGACGAGGCCTTTAGAACTCAGGTGGAAAATGCTGTAACTCAATACGCGGCTACGGTTAGTTATCCTACCATAACCAACCCATTCGGAGTGCAGTTTACCACAGGAGCAGGTTGGGGCGGATCACCGACCATAATTGGCTTTGGTCAGCGTCTGGCCATTATGTATAAATACTTCCCAACTATCGATTCCTTGAAAATGTATACTCTACGCTCTGCGAACTATATCCTGGGCAGACACCCTGCCAACAACAATTCGTGGGTGTCAGGTGTGGGCACGAAGTCCCAATTGAAACC
Source organism: Paenibacillus anseongensis (assembly GCF_009757995.1). Taxonomy (NCBI): domain Bacteria; kingdom Bacillati; phylum Bacillota; class Bacilli; order Caryophanales; family Paenibacillaceae; genus Paenibacillus; species Paenibacillus anseongensis. Next base: position 346,763 of record NZ_WSEM01000034.1, on the reverse strand, counting down.
CTATAACAGCAACCGTGCGGACCAGTCCTTCATTCCCGGTTCGATTCTGCCTGGTCACATCACTTTTGCGCCAGATTTCGTGGAATCACTTGGTGACTTTAACTTCCTGTGGTTTGAAAACGAATCGATCATCAACTACCAGTCTAAGTGGATTTCTGTAGGTATGGCTGCGAGTATGATCGCCAATGAGTCTTCCACTGAGACTCAAGAACCAACCAAGGACTTCAAAAATAACTTCATGATGGGTATTAAGAAGACGAGTTCCACAGATGGATATCTGCAGACCCCAGGCTTCAACCTGTTCATGTATGATAACACCTTTGACGCTGCACTTGGCGACAAGAAGAATGCGGGCATCGAGCTTATCCAGTCCGGACGCCGTATCGCCACCAACGGCGACATCAGCCTGCTGAATGCTCCGGATAAGTCGGATAGTATTATCCCTCCAGTACGCAACAGCCGAACGGTTGACGATGTGAACAATACCCTCAGCGCGAGCTTGACTATTCCATCAGATTCAAAGGGCAACCCTGCGGTTAGTTACAACCTGAAGGCAGAACCAGAAGCTGGCGGTATCAAGCTTACGGTTAAGCTAGACAATCCTCTGCCAGCAGATCTTATAGGCAAAGCGGGCTTCAGCTTACAATTTGCCCCATCACAGTTCATCAGCAAGAGCTTCCAGGCTGATACGAACGGCGATGGCAATTATGATTCCTTCGGCGTATTCCCTCTCGTTCCTCAGGACGATATGGTGAGTGCTGAGAGAGCTAGGACCGAGGCAAGTGATAAAGGCAACATGCAACCGCTGCCTTTCGCAACCGGCAAGAAGATGACCTTTGCCGCCGAGGATAATGAAAACCGTATTCGCATTTCGTCGGACAGCGGTGATCTCTCGCTCTACGACGGACGTAACAATACACAGGACGGCTGGTTTATACTTCGCACCATGATTCCAGCAAACGCCACCGAAATCACATGGCACATCAGCCCTGACGTTAAGCAGGATTGGACCCGCAAACCCAATGTTGCTCACAGCCAGGTTGGATATGCGATGGATGTATCAAAGGCTGCCGTAATCGAACTTGATCCAAACTTCAACGCACCAACGACAGCTTATGTTGACCGTTTGAATATGAATGGCACCTATACGGAAGTATTCTCCGGTGAGCTTGGCACACCTACTTCATTGGCACGTTATACTTATAGAAATTTTGACTTCTCCTCAGTCAAAGATCCGGGTATGTACGTAATCCGTTACGCTGGAGAACGCACTGATCCGTTCCCGATAAAAAAGAACGTTTATGACAGATCATGGCAGTCATCCCTCAGTGGCTTCCTCGCTGTCCATATGGATCATATGACTGTTCGCGAGAGTTACCGCATCTGGCATAATCAGACATTTAAAGATGACGCGCTTCAAGCTCCGCTCAATATGCAATCGTTTGGTGGATGGAACATGGGAACTGTAACGGATTCTACCTATGCACCCTATGAGCATATTCCTGGATTGGCCGTTGGTGGATGGTACAATCCAAGCGGTTATGAACTTGATACAGCGAGCAACCTTGGGGTGATCCAGGATCTTGCTTTGGCATTTAAAGAGTTAGGTGTAGACTATGACACATTCACAATGGATAATGCATCTAGCTTCGTTGAGATGCACAGAATGGACGGAATTAATGATATTCAACAGCAAGTGAAGCAGGGAATCCTGCAGATATTAGGCCAAATTGAAAATGTCGGCTTCGTATTCAAGGGTATGAAGGTTCCAACCCTGAAGCAATATTCACAGTCAGGTGACGCCTCGAAGGCTTCAGACGGATTCGTTTACGACAGTGCTCTCGCGTCGGACGTTAGATATGGCTTAAAATCTGGCCAGCTGGACGACAGACTTGCTTTTGTCGGTACCAAGAACGTGGAAATGCAGTATGACGCAGCAGCTGCGCTAGCATCGGCAGCCTATGCTCTCAAAGGTTTTGACGACGCACTTGCCGCTCGCTGCCTGGCAACAGCGGAAAACATCTGGAATAAAGAGACCCTTGTCACTAGCGGAACGCAGGTTGCTGCTGAGTGGAGGGCCGCTGTGCAGCTCCTGATCGCCACCAATGGCAACAACGAAACATATAAGCAGTTCATTAAGGAAGTTTCGGCACTTGAGCTGAGTACTACAAACTTCGGAATGGACGGATGGAAAGCAGCGCGTGTCCTTACTTATATGGATCAAGGGTTCAAGAAGGAATTTAAGCAAGCCCTAACCAATTATATCCCTGTTTTGGACAGCGAGATCTCGAACCCGTTTGGCGTGCCGGTAACTGGCGGCAATGTCAGCGTTCTCAACATGGGCGTTAGCATGAGCATCCTGAACAAGTATTTTCCTGAGATTGTGAGCGAGAAATATACGCTCAGCGCAGCGAACTATATCTTGGGCACACATATGTATAACGACACCTCTTGGGTGTCTGGAGTGGGCACTAAGTCGTCGAAACACGGGTATGGCAGCAACCGTGCCGACCGTTACTTCATCGCAGGTGGTATCGTTGCCGGTTCTGCCAACGTTCTGTCGGACTTCCCTGAAGCCGTTGACGATTACAACTATCTGCCAGACGAAACAGGTTACAGTATCGAAACCGCTGCCAAATGGATTGTAGTTGGAAAAGCAGCCGACACAATTTCAACTGCTCCAGTAGTTGATCTAACTAAACCTAGAGTAAACATATCGGCAGCAAGCCATGTACAGCCTGAAAGTAGCTTTATTGTAAAAATCAGTATGGATAATGTGTCACAAAGCGTTTATGCTCAGGATATTTCACTTGGATATGACCCTAATATCTTCGAGTATGTATCTGTGGAAGGTGCTAATGACAAAATCATGGTAGTAGACTCTAGAACCACTCCCGGCGCTGTAAGAATTATTTCTGTGGCCACAAATGGTTTGGCTACGCCAAGTGCGGAAATACTTAACGTCACCTTCAAGGCAAAAACAAATGCTTCCGGAAGTATTGCAGTTACCCAAGCGGTCCTTGGTACTATGCCTGATGGAATAGAAATTGAGGCGGCATTGAGCAGTAAAACCATTGTAGTAGGCACTACATCTGAGGTTGATAAGGCTCAACTTGGAGCATCTATAAGTAGCGCAGAGACCCTTTATGCCAATGCGGTAGTAGGCACACAGACTGGCCAATACCCGCAAACAGCCAAGGATATCTTTAAGGTAGCTATAGATGCAGCAAAAGCTGTGAATGACAACAGCAGTGCAACACAGGCACAGGTAGACAGTCAAGTAATCGCTTTGAATAATTCGAAAAATATCTTCCTTTCTTCAGTGATAGCTGGACAAAGTGTTGATAAGACAGCCCTAGGAGTTGCTATTACTAGTGCTGAAAGACTTTATGCAGAAGCAGTAGTTGGAACACAGCTTGGACAATATCCGCAGGAAGCAAAAGATATCTTCGGTGCGGCGATAGATGCGGCCAAGTCAGTGTACAATAACTATAATGCAACACAATCCCAGGTAGACAGCTCCGTCGAGGCACTTAATAGTGCAGTGATTGTCTTTATGAACAAAGTAGCTTATGCAGACATAAACAATGACGGAATTATCAGCATAGGAGACCTTGCGATTGTAGCTTACTATTATGGAAAGGATTCTACCGACATCGATTGGGAAAAGGCAAAAAGGTCAGATGTGAATAGGGACAACAAGGTAGATATTTATGACCTTTCTTATGTTGCGTATAATTTACTGGATAATAAATAACTAAATAGTAAATTTGAGCTCCAATAATAAGAATGAAGTTATTCTTGTTATTGGGGCTAACTTTTTATTACTATTCACAGTCTCAGCATCTCTTTATGGATATGGATGAGGAGCCCGGGTTCGACCTGAAACAGGAGCTAAGCGGTTTGTTCGCGTTTAGCTCCTTTTCCTTTGGCATCCATTGCCGCTTTTTTGATCAGATTGTGGGCAAGGGAAAACCACCCGACCTCTAGACTTACTTTCTACTTCAAAACATTTCAATTTGAAACGGTTTAAACCTATGCTATTCTTAATAGAGAACTCCCAATAATTCAACCATTTGAAAAGAAAGGAAGTAATCGCGTGATGAGTGGGTTCTCGAAGTATATAGGCGGGATTTCCATTAGAAACAAAATATTCATAGCGAATATATTAATCATTGTCGTATTTATTTCTACCCAGTCGTACTTTGCTAACACGATTTCACAGAAAGCCCTTATTGAGAAAGAAATCAATAATTCTTCCCGAGAGCTTGTGCTCATCAAAAACAACCTTCAAACTTTGATAGCTACAATTGAAGACTATTCTAAAATTTTGGCCAGCGATTATCGGTTGCAGAACGTACTTTATAATGATTTATTATTAAATAGTGAGTTCAATGCAAGCAGGCCGGTTGAAGGTTTAAATAACCTTTCAATGAAAAAGACCCTTTCAGAAACGATTAGCAATATTGTGGAGCCTAACACAAAAATTAAAGCGGTAAGCATTCTCACCTCGAATCGTCACTGGGTGGACGTCGGGTTTGCTGATAACGCATATGCTTCCCGTATATTCGGTGACGATTATGGAGCGGATGATCGTTTCTACCAACCCACTTGGACAAGCTTGATCAAATTCGGATTTTTGTATGAAGGTGAGCACAATGTAATTGCGGTTTCCAAATCGGTCATTCATAAAGATACCGGTAAAATGGTTGGCAGAGTTTTTTTATATGTGAAAGAAGCGACGATTGCTTCAATTTACGAAGGGGAAAATAAGGGAGGGGAATTTTATATCGTTGATTCTGCCGGCCGAATTATTTCCTCACAGAATAAAGCCATGTTATACCGGGATTTCAAGGAAGCCGTCTCCATAACCATTCCCGAGAATGGTAAGGACACAGCATTTACCCAAGGCAGCGGAAAAAATGAAATGTTGATATTCACCCAGCGCTTCGAACCGTTGAAATGGACAATTGTAAGCGTTATCCCTATGGATGATATTTCTTCAGATCGGAAACAAATCAATCAATTAATGATCGGGATCGGCGCAGCATGCCTGCTATTAGCATTAATTGTGTCCTTTCTATTGTCGGGATCGATTACGCGACCCATCTTCCAGCTTGCTAAGACTATGCGAGAAATCCGGACGGGGAAGATGCAAGTCAGAAGTACTTACCAATCAAAAGATGAGATTGGATATTTAAGCGAGGGCTTCAATAACTTAATGAATCGTATTGAAGCGCTTATGGCCGAAAACGTCGAGAAACAAAGGACAAAGGCCGAGATCGAATTTAAATTGCTGCAATCGCAAGTAAAGCCTCATTTTTTGTACAACACGGTTGAAACCATTATTTCGCTCATTAAGCTGGGCTTAGGAAAGCAAGCCATCCAGGCAGCCCAATACATGGCGAATTTCTATAAGATTTCGTTAAGCAAAGGTAACGATATCATATCGATTGGCGAGGAGATGCGTTTAACGGAAAGTTATTTGGAAATTCAGCAGCTGCGTTATGTTGAATATATGACGTATACGATGGAAATTGACAATGAAATTCTGACGTATTCGATTCCTAAGTTGACCCTGCAGCCAATTGTGGAAAATGCCATCTATCATGGATTGAAGCTTAAAAAGGAAAAAGGAATCATACGCATTACCGGAAAGCGAAGCGGCAACAATGTGGAAATTGAAATTTACGATAACGGGGCTGGTATGCACAATAATCAAAGTAAAGCTATAATGGCGGGATTCAGTGCTCTTGATGAAGCTGGGGGATTTGGAATTAGAAGCGTATCCAATCGGATCCAAATGCTGTATGGAGAAAGATACGGACTCCAAGTTGAAAGCGAATTCGGCGTTTATACTAAAATTAAAATCGTATTGCCTCTTCGTCATCATTAGCTCCTGCTCGCATCCATGAGGCTGGCATTTCTATTATCCGCAAGATAAGGATTGAATAGAATAGGGGGAAATACCATGTATAAAGTACTTATCGTCGATGATGAATATTACTTCAGGCAAGCCTTGAAGATTTCGCTGCCGTGGAGTGAGTTGGGCTTTCAAATCGCGGGGGAAGCAAAAAACGGGGCGGAAGCGCTGGAGCTAATGGCTGAGGTAGAGCCTGATGTCGTGTTGGTCGATATGAATATGCCGATTATGGACGGATTGGAGTTTATACACAAAGCCAAAGAGCGCGACCGGAAATTAAAATTTCTGGTGTTGTCAGGCCACAGCGAATTCGCGTATGCCAGACAGGCCGTGCAATTAGGCGTTATGAATTACGTGTTGAAGCCTATTAACGAAGAAGAACTCCAAAGCTCCTTGCTTGATATAAAGGAATTGATACGAACGGAGCGTCTTGGGAAACTGGAGTTGGACGATTTAAGAAAGCAGGCGAGCGAAGGTTTGTCTGTTATGAAGGAGCAAGTGCTGAACGGTTGGCTGCAGGGCAACGGTATCTCTAGATCGAATTCCGAACGGGATCGATTAAATGATTTGGGAATAAAGTTGGAAGGGTTGTATTATAGGGCTATTGTGGTCGATCTGGATTCAAGTGATGAGAGGAATCTTGAGGAGGATATGCTGTTACGCAAAGCCAAAGTACAAGAAATCGCTCAAAATAATATGCAGAGCGCCTTTCAGTGTGTCGGCTGTCATGATCATGAGGCTCACCTGGTTCTGATCATAGGATCGCCTGACGGCAATTTCAATAAGTTGGAATCAATATGCGAACGGATTCGATTGAATATAGAGAACGACTTGGGCTGTACAATAACAATTGGTTTAGGGAATGGCTGCGAAACGCTTGAGTCCATTTCGGCATCATACAAGGAAGCGTTGATCGCATTGAAGCAGCGGTTTGTATGGGGGGGCAACAAGGTGTTCGCACATTCCTTGATTGCGGAAACCGGGATAAAGGTCGGCTTGTTCTCGGTGGAAAAAAGAAGCGGTTTGCTAATGTCTATGCGGATCGGGAACATGCCCGAGACGGAAGAGTGGCTCTCGCGCTTTTTTCATGATACTCGCGTACAAAAAGCTTCTATGGAAATGCTGCTCCTGGCTGGAATCGAAATCGTAGCCACATGTCTGGAATTTTTGGCCGAAGCGTCGCAAAGCTCTGAAGATGTCTTCCGAAATACGACACATCCCGATTTGATACAACACGTTCAGAGGATGAAAACCTTCAACGAGTTGGAGGACTGGATCCGTGCTTTCATTCTAAAGGCCATGGATCATGTGCATAGCCGCAAAACCAATAGAGCCGTAAAAGTTATAGAGGAGGTCAAAACGTATATTTCGAGGCATTACGGCAACGAAGAACTGCGAATCGAAGATATCGCAAAGAGCGTTCATATGAATTACAATCATCTTTGCTTCGTGTTCAAAAAAGAAACGACTTGTACAATCAATGACTACCTGACTGAAATACGGATTATTAAAGCAAAAGAACTTTTTGATCAGGGAGAGAAGGTTATCCAAAACGTAGCGAATCAGGTGGGATATGCGGACGCCAACTATTTCAGCAAATGCTTCAAAAAACAGATGGGCATCACACCTAGCAAATATGTGAATCAAATCAGTTAGACTATATACTTCCATGCAGACGTTAGGGGGAAAGTGAAAACTTTGCCTATAACGTCTATTTTTTACCGTTAATTTTACTACTGGTCCGAGAATAATCTCTGTACTAAAATTGGCAATATTCGTAAAATTAACTCAAGGTTGATACCGCTTTCAAGATCTGAAGTCAATCTGATATCCGCTTTCACAAATAGGGGAGGTAAACAATGAAAACGAAGTCAAAGACAGCAGCTATGTTCCTTATGGCAAGTACTCTTCTGGTTGCGACGGCATGCAGCAGTGGGGATGAAACAAAATCCAGCCAGCCGTCCGACAATCCGTCGCCCTCGGCAACAAGCAAGGAGGATAACAAGAGTACGGCGAAGACGGACAGCAAAAAAATCAAGATGAAAGTCATCACGATTACGACGGACGAAAATCGCAATAAAATTATGGAAAAATTCATTAAACCGAATATTGCTACAGCGCTTCCCAATCTTGAAGTCGAGTTTGAGCCCGGCGGCGGCGGCGAGGATATGGCAAACAAATTGAAGACGTTGAACGCATCCGGGGATATGCCGGACGTATTCTGGAATGACGCGGGCTACTTTACGCCGTTGAAGAGCACAGGCAGCATTCTGGATTTGACACCTTATATTTCCAAAGACGGTTTCTTAGGTAAATACGCGGTACCAGATGCGTTAAAGCATGTAGATAACGGGATTTACAGCTTGTCTTCCGGAGCGGACACCTATTTCACCCCTGTCATCTTCTATCATAAAGATATGTTCGAGAAAGCTGGGGTTAAAGTGCCAACCACGTTTGATGAGTTGATTCAAATCTCGAAGACGCTCAAGAGCAAAGGCATGGTACCGGCTGTAACTCCTGGCAAGGACGGGTGGGGACCGAAGCTCTTCATGCTGCAGCAAATGATTCAAACCGGAGATCCGCAGGCGATGGCAGACCTTGTCAGCAACAAAACGGACTTCAACAATCCATCCGTCAAGGAAGGAGCGGCTCGCATCGAAAAGCTGGTCAAGGAAGGCGTGTTCCCAGACGGAATAGCCAATATAGATTACGGTCCAGCGATGGAAATGTTTACATCCAAAAAGGCGGCTATGTTATGGCAGTTTACTTGGGAGTTGCCAAATCTCGCAAAAGACGAAACGGTTGATTTCTTCCCATTTCCAAGCGCAAGTGATAAGTATAACCCTACAAAGAATGTACAGTTCTGGGGTTCTCCGGTCAACGGTTATGCGGTCAACGGCAAAACCAAGAATCCGGAAGAGGCCGTCAAACTTGCCGAATTTCTAGCCATGGCGGATGCATTATACTTTGAATCTACCGGTGCTCCTATATCTTTGAAAACAGGAAACAAGGCAATGGATCGGAGCCCGCTAATGCAGAAGTTCGTTGACTGGTACAATCCGATTCCTAATAAAATCGCATCCTGGGCTCTTAATTCGTTAGATGCAAAGACGTCTGCCGAAGTGTCTACGCAAGGAGCGAATTTATTAACGGGCGAATACTCAGCAGATAAATTTAATGATGCGATGAACAAGATCTGGAGCCAAAATACGTGGTTTGCTAAATAAAAAATAATTGAATAGCTAAATCCCCTTGGGATAGATCCAAGGGGGTTTAGACACAAATTAAATGGTGGAGAGAGCGATGAACAAGTACTTTAGCACCAAAGTGTCTATCTTTGTGTTTGCTTTCCCGGCATTGCTGCTGTTTACCTTATTCTGCGTATACCCTTTGCTACCGGAGATCTGGATGAGCTTGCATAAGCATGACGGGTTTAGAAATTTGGGTTTTGTTGGTTTAAATAATTACAAAGAAGTGATATTATCTCCATCCTTTTGGACCGCACATAAAAATACGTATCTCATTGTAGCCATTTCATTGTTACTGGGGCTCCCCCTATCCATGATGCTTTCGCTTTTTATGGATGCTCAGACACCGAAGTTTCGTCGATTCTTCAAGACGGTGGCGATGTTCCCTGCGATCCTGTCGGTCACTGTTGTTTCTCAGATTTGGTTGGCGTTCTACGAACCCAATTGGGGCTTATTTAACGCGATTCTCAACTCATTAGGGTTGAGCTCTTGGACACATTCGTGGTTGACGGAAAAGAAAACGGTCATGCCCAGCATCGGTTTGACATTCCTGTGGCAATATATTGGACTGAACGCGATGCTGTTTTATACAGGAATCAAGACCATACCCAAGAGTTACTATGAGGCGGCATTGATTGATGGAGCTAATTTTTTTCAAGTTAGCTTACGAATTACGATCCCTTTGCTGCAGAATGTAATCAAATACGTGCTTATCCTGTCTACATTAGGCTCAATGGCATTTTATTCGCATGTACGAGTCATGACGGCAGGTGGCCCGGGAGATCAGTCCAGAACGGTCATCTACCAGATGTATTACACGGCATTTGATACTTCCGAATTTGGCAAAGGCACTGCGATCGCCGTCATTTTTATTCTGGAATGCCTTTTGATCTCCTTTTTCATTCAAAGGTTCGTTGCCAGAGAAAAACTGGAGTTTTAAGTGGAGGGGAGCTTTCTGAAATTATTAAGTCGAGTGTTTTGGGTAGTTGTGGGATGCACGTTTTTGTTTCCTTTGTATTGGATGATAACAATGTCGTTGAAGTCCAAAAGCGAAGCTTACAGAAATCCTTTTGGGATACCGTCTTCCTGGGATTGGTTGAACTTTAGCGAAGCGCTGTCCAAATATCATTTTTATACGTATTTCGAGAACAGCGTCATTTATACCGCAGGCACAATCATCATTACGTTGATAACCGGCAGTATGCTTGCTTATTGCCTCAGCCGTATGCAATGGAGATTCAACTCCGCGATGTTGCTATATGTATCTATGGGATTAATTGTCCCAATCGAAGTCGTCGTTATTCCTTTATTCCAACTGGTTAAATGGCTGCATATCAAAAATAGTTATTTGGGTCTTATCTTGCCATATTCCGGCTTCGCTATCGCTTCCTGCGTACTGATGCTGTATGCCTTTCTTCGGTCTTTGCCTAATGAGCTGGAAGAAGCGGCATGTATCGATGGAGCGAATGTCTATCAAACGTATATGAAAATCATTTTTCCAATCGTAATGCCGGCGCTCATGACGCAATGTGTTCTTATATTCATTCGAATCTGGAACGAATTTCCGCTTGCTTTTATTATTGCTTCCAAGGATCAATTACGGCCGCTTACGGTGGGGTTGCTTGGATTCTTTGTCAATGTGGGAGTTGCGGATTGGGGGCTCATTGGCGCGAGTATGCTGTTATCCAGCTTGCCTATGATTATCATTTATTTAATTGGGAACGAAAAGATCGAAAATGCACTGACTGCAGGTGCAATTTTGAAGTGACGAAAGTGAAGGGGAAGAAGGGACGCCAGCTAAGGTGTCCCTTCTCCGTATCTGCAGGCTAACGCAACCCTCTATCTTTTCAAATTTACCCGAGAATTTTCCTTACGGTCCAATAATAGTCTCTGGGAATATTCGTACAGACTGGTATCATGAAGTTATTAATTGATAGCGCTTCCAACGTTGGGGTTAGAACAGCTTAGTCGGAATCTGCAGAGAGAAGAAGCCGGCACTAATACCGCCCAGGCGGTAATGTGTATAGCAGTTTACTTATATCCAAGGAGGTTTTATGAAAGTGAGAAAAAGATCATTCATTTGGATTCTGACTTTGGTAACGGTATTTTGCATGTTGCCATTTTCAGGGTCGGTACTCGCAGCTGACAGTGCGGCAAATGCAACTGCGGCTGGCAGTACGCCAAGTGCAACTATCTATGTTGCTACAAATGGCAATGATACCACAGGTGACGGAACGCAAGGAAAGCCGTACAAAACGGTTGCCAAGGCAAAAGAGGTCGTAAGGACTCTGCCTAAGACCGGCGGGGATATCGTCGTTCAAATTGCGGATGGATTTTATTCGCTTGATGAGACCCTGGTATTCAACAAGGATGATTCCGGAAGTGCAAGCAGCACGATTCGTTATGAGGCGGCGCCGGGTGCGAAGCCGGTAATCAGCGCGGGTGAAATGTTGGGAAAAGGCGTATGGACTGAAGCTGTTGGCCTCACCCAGACTGGCGGTTTGAAGGCGTATAAAACGACCCTGAACCGGAGCGATAAGTTGCGGGCGATATATGTCAACGATAAGAGAGCCAACATGACGCTGAGCTCGCAAGTCGTTTCGGCTAACAGAACCGTCACCGGCACTCCCACAGCCAGCTTTACTACTGCTAATAATTCTTGGGCGTGGCAGAACGGCAGCAACATCCGGGCGGGTATCGTATTCGATGCCAGCGTGGGTCTGACAACAGCAACGAAGAATCCCCAAAACATCGAAGCCGAAAGCATGGGCGGTTCCACCGCCAGATGGGCGAGGCCTTTTGTCACCTTCGCGTCAATTGAACAGGCGCCGGCAGCCAGCAACAAGCCCGGTGGTGTCATGCTCCGGTTCCAGATGCCGTATGCGGCGATTTCACAGTCTTTAAGTAATAATACGCAATACAATCCAGGTAACAATCAAGTGATCCGCAACGCTTTCGAATTTTTCAACAAACGCGGAGATTTCTATTTCGACCAGGCGGAAAGCACGCTTTATTACATCCCGCTTGAAGGCGAGAATATCAATACCGCCGACGTGGTGATTCCAAAGCTTGAGACGGTTCTCGACATCAGAGGGATCCCTGTAGGAGATCGGTTAAACCCTGTTGCGGGCTCGGATGATGGACGTGTCAAAAATATAACTTTCAACGGGCTGAAGTTTGCCCATACCGACTACAAACTGACTGAACTGACGGGCACATATACGCTTAGCGACGGATCCGGTCCGGTAACGACTAGTTCCCGTGGCTATGCGTCCGTTCAAGGCTCTATCGTGAACAAAGTTTACTTCCCCAGCAGCATAAACTGGCATGAGACTTTCTACCGAGGGTATGACATACCGCCGGCAGCGGTAACGATCAACGCGGCGAGGAACATCAAAGTGCTGAACGGCGAGATCGGGCTTACCGGATTTAATGGCATCCATGTAGAAAACGATGCCAAGGATATCGAAATCTCGGGCAACTATATCGTAGATACGCTCGCTTCCGGCATTGTAATCGGACATCCGCAGCATATCTATGAAAATGATGTGGCGATTACGCATGAATCCAGTGCTTCGGTCTCTGGCACGCCAATAAGGAATTGGGCTGGCGTTGATAAGGAAAAATTTACGGCGGGTACGGAAGCCGTGCCGGAGAATATTTATATTACAAATAACTTTTTGTACAGGACCTGCTACGGATTCCCGGGCGCGAACGCTCTGGCTTCTTTCTACACAACGAATATGCAGGTACTGCACAACTACATTTATGACACCACTTACGGCGCCATGAGCATCGGTTGGGGTTGGGATGAGTATGATGGGTTCGGCTTTACTGCTCAAGGTACCAACAAGACAGGCGGCCCTTACAATGGTACGAATGAAACGAGCATCGCAAGGTCTCCAGCCATATCTACGACCTCCAGGAATAACAAAATAAACTATAACCGGATAGAGCAAATTTGCACGGTAGTTAACGACTCCGGAGCCATTTACTCTCTGGGCCGGCAGGGCGATCCGGGTAATTTGCCGGGCGGAGGGACATGGGATACCATCAACACCGTCTACCCGTTAACAAACGACCCTGTCACGAACAAGAATAGTAACTGGAATTCTGACAACTGGACGAATTTCACGGAGATGAACTACAACTTCCTTAACCCGAATCCAACTGACAAACCTACGGACTCCAACAACTGGATGAACGGATTCCATCCTGACGAAGGCAGCACGTTCATCAAGATGATAGGCAACGTTGTGCAGGCAAAGCTCTCCTATGCCGTGGGGCAAAGCCGTCTTATTGAGTTTAACAACTGGAAGCGCAAAAGCGATATGATTATGGTCCAAGGTTACGTAGACGGGGATAACAACCAGAATGGCGCCCCTAGGACTACTTATGACAATTACAAAAGCACAAGCCGCATTTGGCCACTTAAGGGCAACGAAATCGTTTTGAATTCAGGCCTTACCAACGAATACACGAAGATGATCCCAAGGAGCCTCATTGCCGATACCGAGTTTGAGTTGGCTTCCAACGTCATCATGGGTAAAGGTGAGAAGCTGAACCGCAGGGGTCTGCTGAAAGCTCAAGACACAGTTTGGCTCGCACCAGCGAATACAACTGTCTTTAATGAAGGCAATACGATGACAAAGGCTGCCGGCGACGTAACGTCAATCAACGCTCCGTCTGTCGCAGGAGAATACAAATTATATATCAAATATGGAGACGGCAGAGAAACGGCCACTTCCAAGTATACGGTATACGTCGACGCGAGCGGTTCAGCAACCAATGTGGAAAATGGGAAAAACTACGAAGTTTCAGCGGTACGTCCGCTTAAACTGACATTGAGTAACGATTACACCTTTACGCTTAACGGCAAGCCCGTGGCGAATGGGTACGAAATAAGCACCGAAGGAAGCTGGACCTTGGTAGGCAGCACTTCAACGCCTGCACTAACCCTCAATTTTACCACCACAGTATCGGTGGCGAATAGGCTGCTCCCGGCTGATGTGTCAGTAGCCCCCGGCGGGAAAGTCAGGTTAGCGTACGATTTGGACGACGCCACCAAACAGATATGGATTTCCTCATCAAGCGACGGAAATTTTATTGAAAGCGACAAAGAAACAATGGCCTCCGGCAACATGATAGAAATAACCGCGCCAAAGCTGCCCGGTCCATACATTATTTATGTACGGTCGAAAGAAGGCGATGTTCTCAGCCTGTCGCACGCTCGTGTAGTGGTGCGCGATATGACGCCTGTCGATATTCCTAGAAATGGTCTTGACTTATGGCTCAAGGCTGATGAGGGCGTGGAACAAGATAGCAGTGGCAACGTGACTGGATGGACAAATATGGGAAGCGTCCCGGCGAAGCTTGTCCCAGCGAACGTCCCCGGTAGCGGTGGCGATAATCTTGGAGCACCAACCGGCAACCCCACGCTAAAGAACGATGGATACGACTATGTAGATTTCGCAGCGATGTCAAGGCCGCTAAAAGCTGCAGGTTTTAAAAATTATAACGGCAGTACGCAGATGACGATATACGCGCTGGTTAAACCAACAACCACAGCCAACAACTCCAGTGACCAAAATGGTCTTGTTTATTTCGGAATGAACGAGGCTTACCAAACTTGGGCGGCTAACAGCGGTTGGAGCGGTATTAATTTGGGTGTAGGAACAAACAGAGTTAACATCCGCTTTGGTAACACGGATGGCAGCGTATCGGGCGGCGGGCAACAAATGACAACAACAGCCACTAACGGTTTGGCCAGCGTTCGGGCGCAGTTAAACGGAACCAATAGAGCCGTTTTTGTTAATAACAATGTCATCGGCACAGGAACCAACGCTAAAGCGCTTTTAGGGAACAGCTCGGATCTGGGTGTAGGTTACACGATGGCGGCTGCAACCCCCTTCCGCTTCCTGGGTGGAGTCTCGCAGATTCTCATCTACGACAGGGTGCTGACAGCTGACGAAATTACGAAAGTAGAAACATATTTTAACAATGTCAAAGCGGGCCGTGGTGGACCTGCGAACCCAATTGTCACAACGGTCGACAAAACCCTGCTGACCGCCTTGATTGAGGCCGCCAATAAAAAGGACTCTAGCATCTATACAAGCAATTCATGGAATGCTTTTGCAAGCGCATTAAATGATGCCAAAACTTCCGTCTCAAATGGTGAGATCGGGCAGGCAGTAGTAGACAATGCCTATTACGCGCTGCGTAACGCGATGAAAGAGCTTCAATTGATACCAAGCGGAGTTAGTACCGCCGTATACGGAACGCCTGTTATCGGCGGCTCCGAGCTCGACCCACTCTGGAATACGACCGCCACGCTGCCGATTCTTAAGCATCTGACAATGGCGAACGGTCCGACGGACGGCACAGGTAAAGTGCTATGGGACAATAATAACCTGTATGTACTGGTACGTGTAAAAGACCCTGTGCTGAACAGCAGCAGCAGCAACGCGTATGAGAAAGACTCTGTCGAAATCTTTGTGGATGAGACTAACAGTAAACAAACCACTTACGGTACAGGTATGGGACAATACCGTGTTAATTATCTCAATGAGAAAAGCTTTAATCCAGGCAGTATCAGTGCGGGGTTTGAGTCTTTTGCCAAAGTCGTGGATGGCGGCTATTACATTGAGACTAAAATTCCGTTTAAGGCAAGTGTTCCTGCAGCTAATCGTGCCATTGGATTTGATTTACAGATCAATGATGCGAAAGCAACAGGCGGCCGTCAGGACATTATCATGTGGAACGACGTGACCGGACAGTCCTATGCCAACGGTTCACAATGGGGTGTGGTTACTCTTCTGGGCGAGCAGAAGCTGACGGTGACGGGAGCCGACGGAGCGACCTCCATCACAACCAAAGACGGCACGCTGCAAATGTTGGCGGGAGTGCCCGTCGTATGGTCGGTAACCGCAGAAGACGGTTCGGAGACGAATGCGGCGATCATCAGTGAGACGGGATTGCTGTCGGCCAAAAAGAACGGCGTTGTGAAAGTAACGGCGCAAGCGATCGGTTCTAGTCTGAAAGGCAGCGCGCTGATCTCAATCAGCGGTCAAGAAGGCGCGGTGCTGTCAGGACCAACAACCGTTGATGGTGGCAAAACCTTTGATGTTGATCTCAGCTTGGCGGGTTCTGGCAAAGAAATCATCGCGCTGGATACGACGATTAATTATGATTCCGATAAGCTGGGGTTTGTATCCATGGACTCGCTTCAGGAAAATAATTTCAAACTGGTCGGCGATGTTAAATCGGATGGCAAGTTAAGAATTATTGCGGCTAATATTGGAAATACGGATATGGCGAGTGGATTGATCAGGCTTAAGTTTAAAGCTATTGCAACGGATAATTCGCAGATCGCTTCCATTCGCGTCTCTCAGTTAACGGTTGCTAATGGTGCGGGCCAAGAGAAAGAATGGGCTGGTGCAACTCATACAGTCCAAATTAATAAACTGGATAAATCGGGCTTACTGCGTCTGATTGCGGAAGCGCAAAGCGCTCATGATACAGCAACGGAAGGCACATATCCTGGTCAATATCCATCAGGTTCGAAAGCAACCTTGCAGGCAGCAATTGATGCCGCTCAAGTGGTGGCGTCGACTCAAGGAGTAAGCCAGGCTGAAATTGAAGCGGCAATCTTGAGCCTGAATGCGGCACTGCAAAGCTTTAATGATTCAATAATTAAAGCTATCGATGGAGATTTCAATAACGATAATAAAGTAAGTATTGGTGACCTTGCGATTATTGCTTCTGCTTATGGTAAAAAGAAAGAAGATGCAGATTGGAACCAGTACAAAGCGTTGGATTTGAATGGCGATGGCACAATTGACATCTTTGATATCTCAATTCTGGCTCGTAAAATTCTGAATTAATAACATGTAAAAAAGAAATGGTGGCTCTAGTTGAAATTAACTTGAGCCGCCATTTCTTTTTATGTGCTTCATATTTGTTGTGGGAGACCTAATCCGAGCGATCTGAGAATAGATCAATAATCGATGAGGATAGGTCATTGTTTTGAAAAAATTGATATTTTATAATGGCTTTAACGAAACAAAATGAAAACGCTATCAAGTGAAGCGGCATCTTTTAATCTATCGATTGACCTGTTGCGCTATGACCTATAGTAATACAGTAGCGGAAATTGCCATCTCGGCATTCCATATAGATTTATAAATATCGTAATGTGTCAATAAACTCGTTGAATATACCATTAAAAAGGGAGTGTTACATGGTGCAAATACAAAAAAACAGCCTGACAAGCAGTTCAATAAGAAAATTTCTTTTTATACTCCCATTTATGATTTTGCTTGGTATCTTTGCCTATTACCCGTTATATGGTTGGGTTTATGCATTCTTTGACTACACGCCGCCGATTCCGCTATCCCAATCGCCATTTGTCGGTTTGAAGTGGTTTCATACCTTGGTCGAAAACCAAGTAAAGATCGATCAAACCCTTCAAATCCTCAAAAACACATTTGGGATGAGTGGCCTAAATCTGCTATTCTCCTGGCTTCCAATGATTTTTGCCATATTCCTGACGGAAATCAAGTCCGTACGGTTCCGGAGGTTCATACAGACGGTAACAACCTTGCCGAACTTTATCAGCTGGGTATTGGTCTATTCACTGGCATTTTCAATGTTCTCTAGTGACGGTATAATCAACGGTCTTTTGAAACAAATTGGACTTATCGATTCCCCGATTTTACTTCTTCAAAATTCCGATCATGTCTGGATGATGATGTGGATATGGACAACTTGGAAAACATTGGGTTGGTCAGCCATTTTGTATATAGCAGCAATTATGGGTATAGATGATGCTCTATATGAAGCGGCCTATGTAGACGGCGCGACAAGAATGAGGGTGATCTGGCATGTCGTTTTGCCAAGCATGGTGCCAACCTATTTCGTCTTGTTGATGCTGCAAATTGCGAGTTTTCTGAATAATGGCTTGGAGCAATATTTTGTATTTCAAAATGCATTTAATAAGGATTCCATACAGGTTTTAGACTTATATGTTTACAACCTTGCAATGGGGGGCGGAAGCTATTCCGTGTCCGTTGCGATCAGTGTGCTTAAAAGCTTGATCAGTGTTGTGCTTCTCTTTTCTGTGAACGGACTATCAAAAAGACTAAGGGGAGAGAGTATTGTATGAGTCATACAGCAGCAGGGTTGGCGTCGAATGATAAAGTGCCCGGCAGTCATCTCACCAGAAAAATGAAAGTCCAAGTCAGCGCATCAGACAAGATGATGACTGTTTTAATATATGGGTTGTTTTCTCTGTATGCGCTTATATGTGTATATCCATTTTACTCGATCATTATTAATACCATAAGCGCTAACGATATCAGTGCCAAAGGTGATGTTATCTTCTACCCGATAAATATCCAATTCCATAACTACGTGGATGCGTTTAAAATACCGGGGTTGTGGGATGCAGCCATTATTTCTATAGCAAGGACCGTAATTGGAACCACTTTGACGGTAGGAGCCTCCGCCTTTCTGGGATTCATGTTTACCCAGGAGGATATGTGGAAGAGAAAATTTTGGTATCGCTACACGGTTTTAACCATGTTTTTTAATGCCGGCGTTATTCCTTGGTATTTGACCATGAGGTCTTTGCATCTGACAAACAATTTTTTGGCCTACATTCTGCCGACGATTGTAGCTCCGTTTTTTATCATTCTTGTAAAAACTTTCGTGGAATCAACGCCGAAGGAATTGCAGCATGCGGCAAGTATCGACGGCGCCGGGACCATGACTCTTTTTTTCAAAATCATGTTGCCTATTTGTAAGCCGATATTAGCTACAGTTGCGATATTCGCAGCAGTGGATCAGTGGAATTCCTTTCAGGACACGTTGTTGTTAGTCACGGAGAGCAAACTTTATAGTTTACAGTTTATTCTCTATAACTATATGAATCAGGCAAGTTCCTTATCCAGCATGGTAAACCTGCAGAATGCTGGCTCCACAGCGATGTCAAGTCTGGCAACGAAGCAAACGACGACATCCATTCGAATGACGGTGACTGTTATTGTTGTAGCGCCTATTTTGTTGGTTTATCCGATTTTCCAAAGGTTTTTTGTCAAGGGGATTATGATCGGTGCAGTGAAAGGATAATTTGCGCCGGATTAATAAATTGAATAATTATGGGGGTTGAGTATGCGTAAACCTGGTAAAGCAATAAAAAAATCGGCGTTGTTATTGTTTGCTAGCCTATTCATGGTGTCGGTCGCATTGACCGGCTGTGGAGATGAATCTAGCAATAAGACTGCATCAACGGAACCAAGCAAGTCGCCGAACTCCGGTACTGAAGCTACATCCAAAGCACTAGATCACAGTAAACCGTTGACCATCACTGTTTTTGACAATGCAGCCAATTATCAAGGAGAGCAGAAAGGGTGGTATGGTAAGCTTATTAAGGATAAGTTCAATATTACTCTGAACATTCTTGCTCCGCAGATTGCCGGCGATCAGCTATACAAGACAAGATCGGCAGCAGGTAATTTGGGCGATCTCCTGATCGTCAACAACAATCAACTGGAAGAATTAATTCCAGCCGGTTTGATTATGGACCTCTCGGATAAGATCAAGAGTACGCCGAACCTGTCCAAATATGTGGACAATCATTTCAAACCTTTCAATGCAGCATTCGAAAAAGTAAATCCTAGTGGCAAGATTTATGCTTTGCCGACCTTTGAGGCCGATACTTCACCAACGACATACTCGGAACAAATTCCTTACTCAAGCCCAATTATGCCCTGGGATTATTATAAGGGCGTCGGGGCTCCCAAGCTGAACAATCTGGATGATCTTTTGAATGTACTGAAACAAATGCATGAGAAATATCCGAAGACTCCGGACGGTAAGCCGATCGCTCCAATCACGTTGTGGAAGGATTGGGACAGTAGAGGCACGATGGAAAATGCACGCTGGTTGAGCAATTGGTACGGTTACGAGCAGCCAGAAGGAACCACGACTATGCAGTTGAATGCAAAAGGCGACGTTGTTCCCCTCATTGATGACAACAGTATGTACAAGAAAATTCTGCAATTTTATTTTAAAGCAAATCAGATGGGGTTGGTTGACCCTGACTCGCCGACCCAGGATTGGAACAAAGTATCGGAAAAGCTGACCAACAAGCAGGTATTTCTTTTGTGGTACTCATGGGAAACAGGATTCTACAACTCGATTGAAAGAGGTAAAAATGGTGACGGGAATGTGGCTATTCCGATCGCTGATACGCACATCATTCAGTCAAGTGATGCCTATTACGGCAATGGAAGAGCGTTTGCTATCGGTTCCAAAGCCAATGATCCCGATCGGATCATGGAATTCATGGATTGGCTGGCCTCTCCAGAAGGCTTGCGCTACTATGTGAATGGATTTGAAGGCTTCAACTACGAAAAGACGGCAGATGGCAAATTTAAACTGACCGAAGTAGGCCAAACCGCATTCCAGAAAAATACACCTGTTCCGGATCAGTACGGAGGCGGCGGGTATCAGGACGGACAAAGCAAGCTCAATACAATGATCATCAGCGATTTTGCCAAAGATCCATTGACAGGGGAGTTTTATAATAGCAATTACTGGGCTGCAACAATTGAAGCGAATAAGACAGCGCTAACGACAGATTGGCAAAACACCTATAAAGCAGAAAACGCAACAGACTACTACCTGAAAAATAAGATGATCGATATCGTCCCCAATATTAATACAAGTCTGGGCAGCGATTCATCAGAAATTAAAAACAAACGCAGCCAGATTTCTGACTATGTAAAGAATACATCTTGGAAAATGGTATTTGCGAAGAATCAAGCAGAGTTCGACAAACTTTGGGAAACGATGAAGAAAGATGTAATAGGCCTCGGTTGGAATGATGTCTTTGCCTCGGATACGGAAAAAGCGCAAAAGATTGTTAAAATGCGCGCAGATGCACTAGCTAAAAAGTAAAAAAATCTAATTTTAATGAGTGAGGGATATGTATGTTCTTATATATCCCTTATTCATTTTCTAATTCTAAGGAGGAAACTTCATGAAGCTGGAATTCGGCAACTATATCCTGATCTCCAAAGAGGGTGGCATAGAGGTTCAGAAAAATGGCAAGACGCTCTATTTCAACAAGCGGCCGATGTTCGTGACGATAAAGACCGCCTTTGCCATTAATGAGTTTTATGAGCAAGCATACGCCGAAATCACTGCTTACGGTGATAAAATCGTGGCTGAAGGTACGTTAATTGTCCCGACAGGCTCAGAATTCTTCTTCTCTGACGTATATGAAGTGGTCAACACAGGGTTCAAGGTAAGCAGGAA
The DNA here is from genome assembly GCF_009757995.1 of Paenibacillus anseongensis. Taxonomy (NCBI): domain Bacteria; kingdom Bacillati; phylum Bacillota; class Bacilli; order Caryophanales; family Paenibacillaceae; genus Paenibacillus; species Paenibacillus anseongensis. Next base: position 325,271 of record NZ_WSEM01000034.1, on the reverse strand, counting down.
CGTCAAGGTGTTGAAAGCGGGAGATGACCTTGGCTTTTCTACCAAGATCTCTTTGACGATTGCGGAATCGGATGACGTTCATGACTATCACTGCTTCGCACCCGGTGTCTGGTATAAGCAGAACGAATTCGCGCCTGACTACGCAATGGGCAAAGACCTGGACAACGAATATTTCTGGCGGATGGAAACCAATTACGCCTTGCCGTTGTTCGCGATGCAGCACATCGCTTCAGGAGAAGCTGCAGCTCTCTCTCGCTGGGCTGCGGATGTAACCATGCAGTCTACGGACATTGTTAGGTCCGAGAATAACACGGACCCGAAATGTACCATCGGAGCCATCGGAATGAGCAAGCCGGAGAGCAAGACGCTGAACTATTTGTATTACGGCTTTGGTGTACGCAAGGCATTAGAGATAGAGATTGACGGCCTGTCGATCGATTATGTGTATCCGGGCTGCGATGGCGAGATGCCTAGAAGAAATCAATATGAGGGTCTGGATTACAGTAAGAAAACGAAAAGGTTTCAGCGCATTAACCATCCCGTAGAAGTTGGCTTTGAACAAAATTACGCAATCGGCATTCAATTCGGCCATTATGGCAGCTTCCAGTCGATGATGAGAGAAATTTGGCGGGACACCTATTCCCGGCTGCGCGACAAGTTATTCGAAGTAGATAATGAACTTTATTTTCATAATTGTATGAATATTCTGACTAAATTTACACGTCAATACGGGGATTCGTATGGTTTGCCTTTTTCCTGTCAATTGCCCAACATGGATATCTCTAGCGTTTCCTTCCAGTTCGGCTTCGTTGGGCAGCAGCCTGGAATCGGATATCAGTTGCTTCGTTATGGTGATAAAGATGGCGTGCCTGAAGCGTTTGAGAAAGGCGTGAATGTCATCGACTTCTGGGTGAGAACGGCTATGACGGATTCGGGCCTGCCGCAAATGTGCTATAACCCGAACATCAGCGGATTCGAGCCGTATCCCCACTACATCCGAATGCTGGCCGATGGAATTGAGCCGATTCTGGACGCCTTTCTCTACCTGCGCGGAAAAGGAGACCTGCGTCCATCTTGGCTGGAATTTTGCAAAAGAACGGCCGATTGGCTCGTGGATATTCAGAATGAAGATGGCAGCTATTACCGGGCTTATCATACCGACAGTTCCATCCGTATGGACTCGAAGGCCAACACGCCCAGCGTGATTCGTTTCCTGGTCCAATTCTATCTTGTGTCTGGAGACGAGAGATATAAGGCTGCAGCGATCCGTGCCGGAGATTGGTCCTTTGATTGTAATTACCGCAATATGGAGTATCGGGGTGGTACCTGCGACAACTCTGATATTCAGGATAAAGAGGCTGGCATTTATGCTTTATTCGGATTCCTTGCCCTATATGATCTGACCGGTGAGGATAAGTGGCTGGAAGGAGCAATCGGAGCTGCTGATTATACCGAGACGTGGACCTATGCCTGGTCATTCCCGGTACGCACGCTCTGGCCGAAACATCCGTTCAACCACTATTCGATCAGCGGTCAAAGCATCATCACGATCGGAGGGGGTGCCGACGTGTATATGGCCGCTTGCTCATACACCTATTACAGGTTGTATGTCATTACAGGCGATGAACATTATCTTGACTTCGCCGAGTTCATCCACAAGAACACCAGGCAGTCGAGCGACGTGGATGGCAGCGTCGGATACGCCATGCCTGGCTTGGGGCATGAAAGCGGCAACTTTACGACGCAAACACTGCAAAGCCACTACCACTGGCTGCCGTGGTGTACCTATGTGGAAGTCGATCCCTCATCGAGGCTATATGACACCTTCGGAGGCTATGAAATTGCGGATGCGCAAAAGCTCAGCACAGAGGAGCGGGCGAAGAAAAACCGCATTTATGACACCTTTACAAGGGGCGTTCTTTCTTGACACATTGACCAGCACAGCGCCGATAAAGCGTTGTTCCTTTGCTTCGTTGACTGTTTTCAATCAGTAATATATGCTAATAAATAATTGATGCAATGTTATTTTTTGGATACTGGAGGATCATGATGACCAACATTTTTTATGTTGAGTATGATGCCGCTCACGCAAGCAATTTTGTGTTCGATATCCCAGAGGGCCATCATTGCTGGCTGCTCGTCGTGACCCATACACCTGCCCTGTTTTGGGTTAATGGAGAATTGAAAGAGTACCCGGCGCACAGTGGGGTTCTATACCATCCCGACCAAAAAATTTATTACCGGGCATGTGCGGAACAATATAAGAACGACTGGATTCGATTTGAATCCAAAGAATCATACGTAATGGAAACTTCGCTTCCATTCGGAGTGCCATTTTCGTTAAATGACCCTGAATATATTCATAAAATTTTTCAACTTCTCGTCAGTGAACACTCTTTTCAAAAAAATTATAAAGAATCATCCATTGACTGCTTACTGAGAACCCTGTTTAACAAGTTGCTGGAATCTTACTTTCAAGAAGTCATTACACCTCAATACTACAATTTGTTGACGCTTCGGACCGCCATTTACAGTAATCCTAGCCAGGATTGGGCGGTTCCGAGAATGGCTGACTCGATCCGAATCAGCCCTGGGTATTTGCAGACCATATACAAGAAGACTTTCGGGATTTCTTGTATGGATGACGTAATTACAAGCCGCATCCGCCAAGCCAAGGAGTATTTGTTGCACGGCTCGCTATCCATCGCGGAGGTCTCTTTACGCTGTGGGTACAACAACGTGGAGCACTTTTGTCGTCAATTCAAGCAGATTACGGGCTCTACACCAAGAAAGTTTCACAAGCAGTTGGAAGGCGCATCTGTTGAGAGGGCCGCTAGAACTTAGTTTATACAACTAAACAGAAGAGGAAGCAATGGCTAACAACCAGTAAATAAGATCTACATGTAAAGGGGAACTGTAACCGGTAGGGGCAACTATGCCTCTACCGGATTTTGGTTACTTATGGTAGATTCATAGATACGAGGGTTGGAACTGAGAAGGAGGGAAAGCAGTTGACAGATCTTAAGCTGTTATTTAAGAGTCCAGCAACGAAATGGAATGAGGCACTGCCGATCGGTAACGGCAGGCTGGGAGCGATGGTATATGGACAGACGCAACAGGAAAGATTGCAATTAAACGAGGACTCCGTCTGGTACGGGGGATCACGTGATCGTAATAATCCGGATGCAAAGGCAAATCTTCCGGAAATTCGCCGTCTCATATTTGAAGGCAAGTTGAAGGAAGCCGAGAAGCTCGCTGTCATGGCGTTGTCCGGTTTGCCGGAATCGCAGAGGCATTATATGCCTCTAGGACATCTTTTACTTGACTTCTCTCTTCCAGAGGGTGAACCGGACCATTACGTGCGTGCGCTAGATTTGGAAAGCGGCACTGTTACCGTCACCTTCAGTCAGGGCGGCGTTTCATTTAAACGTGAGATTTTTGCGAGTTACGTAGATCAGGCAATCATCCTGAGGCTTACAGCAAACCGATCTGGTGAAATCGGTTTCACTTCGCGTCTGGAGCGTGGTCGTTGGCGCTACGCCGACCATGCCGGAAGAGAAGGAAACAACACGATCTGGATGAGCGGTAATTGTGGCGGTGAGGGAGGCAGCCGATACGGTGCAGTATTGAGAGCAACAGCTGAAGGCGGCACGGTGAAAGCGATTGGCGAGCACCTGGTCGTGGAGAATGCAGATAGCGTGACACTTGTTCTGTCCGCTGCAACGACATTCCGGTTCCTTGATCCTTTGGCGGAAGCGAGGGAGAAAGCGGAGAGTGCCGCCAATTTGGGTTATCATGCACTCTATCGGAGACACCTGGACGACTATTGTGAATTATTCGGACGAGTGTCTTTGTCGTTGACGGAAGACTTGGAAATCGAACGCATGAGTTTACCAGATCGCATGGACAGGCTTAGCGGTGGAGAGTCCGACCCGGCCCTTTTTGCGCTTTATTTTCAGTTCGGCCGTTACCTGCTCATCTCCTCAAGCCGACCTGGCTCGCTGCCCGCCAATTTGCAGGGCATCTGGAACGAGCACTTCCTTCCGCCGTGGGACAGTAAATATACAATCAACATCAATGCGCAGATGAATTATTGGCCAGCGGAATCGTGCGCGCTTTCTGAATGCCACGAACCTCTCTTTGAGCTGCTGGAACGGATGCGCGAGCCTGGCCGCCATACGGCGTCCGTCATGTACGGCTGCAGGGGATTTACTGCTCACCATAATACCGACATTTGGGCGGATACTGCTCCGCAGGATACATGGCTGCCCTCATCTTACTGGCCGATGGGCGCCGCATGGCTCTCGCTGCATTTATGGGAGCATTATCAATTTACAATGGATGTGGAATTTCTCGGTAGGGCATACCAGACCATGCGGGAAGCTGCGTTATTTTTGATTGATTACGTCGTGGAAACGCCAGGCGGTGAGCTGGTTACCTGCCCATCTGTGTCGCCAGAGAATACATATATCCTTCCAAATGGGGAATCCGGCGTATTATGTGCAGGACCATCGATGGACACACAGATCATTCGTGAGCTTTTCACAGCAGTGCTAGAGACAGAGCTGATACTCGGCACTGAGAAAAGTGAGACACTAGGACCTGAGCTACAACGAGTACTGATGAAGCTTCCTCAGCCGAAAATTGGAAGGTACGGCCAACTTCAGGAATGGTATGAAGATTACGAAGAGGCGGAGCCCGGTCATCGCCACATCTCGCATTTATTTGCTTTGCATCCGGGGAGCCAGATCACGCCTGACGGAACGCCCGAACTAGCGGCAGCTGCACTGTGCACGCTGGAGCGGCGTTTGGCGAATGGCGGAGGCCATACCGGATGGAGTCGAGCGTGGATCATTAATTTCTGGGCTAGACTTAGGAAAGGCGAGGAAGCGATGAACAATCTGAATGCGCTTCTCACCCACTCGACGCTGCCAAACTTTTTTGACAATCATCCCCCATTTCAGATTGATGGCAATTTTGGCGGTGCGGCTGCGATTGCTGAAATGCTTATTCAGAGCCATGCAGGGGAGATCCATCTTTTACCTGCACTACCTGAAGCATGGCGCTCAGGGAAAGTGGCTGGTCTTCGCGCCAGAGGCGGCTTTACAGTCGACATGGAGTGGGCGGAAGGAGTTCTGAAATCCGCTCGTGTAGTTTCTGATAAAGGCACGGCTCTATGCAAAGTGCGTAGCAGCATTCCTATAACGGTAACGGCAAATGGAATAAGACTGGATATTTTGCAGAAGGATGGGGTTGTCGTCTTTGAGACTGTCGTTGGAGGCGTATATAACCTTGAGGCTGCGATGACCTAAATTTCTTGTGAAGCAGCAGCAACCAAAGTAAAATCAGGTGAAGTAGTCCGGCACGAAGCCGGATTGCACAGTAATTTGTAAGCGTTTACAAATTTGGTAGGCGATGATATTTCTGCGCAGCGATTTCGAAGTTGCCCGACTTCGCGGTCCGCGGTATCTACCTATTCGTCTACACAAGGGGGGAGAATATGGGAATTAGCTTAAACCGTTTCATTCGTAAAATGAATATTCAGAACAGACTGGTGATCTCTTTCGCGATACTTTCCTTAATACCGCTTTTAGTTACAGGTTATTTTGCTTACCACACTTCAAGCGAAGCTATAAAAACGAAAATTAGTACCTCTTCCATCCAGTTAATGAATCAGGTCAGTGAAAATATCCAAAATGAACTCATGAAGCTTGAAAATGACAGTGTGGATATCGCATTCTCCGATATCATCCAAAATACGTTGATTGATTTCCATACGATGAGTGAGTGGAAGAGGAATGACGCGGAGCTAAAAATGCAAAGTATGCTTGCAAAAAGGTTTTCATTCAATCATAGCGTTTCGGATGTTCTTGTATATACAATGCTGCAAGAAAAAATTATCGCTTATGGAGACGTTAGCTTCAAATTTAATCTTACCTCGGATTTTTTGAATGGTATTTTTGTACAAACGGCAACGAATAACGGTGTTCCCCTATGGACAATTGAAAGTGGTGAAGATGAAGTAAGAGAGTCGAGTTATCGGATCACCAATTACGGGAAGGTAGGCATATTGTTGACTCGAAGCTTTAAATCTTTTGATGGCATTCCGATTGGATACATGATTATGAGGATTGATGAAAAGCATATCTTAAAGAAATTTAAAGATATAAATCTTGGACAAGGGTCAGATATATTCATAGTAAATGGTAAGGGAACCGTTATTTCGGGCCAAAACCCGGAAATGGAAGCAGCCAAGCCTTATCTCGATCAATCGTTGATTGAGGAGCTTAAAAAGAACAAAGAAGATGATTCCTATTCCTTCACCGGCACAATTTCAGGAAAACGAAATCTGATCGCTTATAACTATATACCTAGTGCCGACTGGTACGTGATCAGTATTATTCCGTTTACGTATTTAAATGATGAATCCATAAAGACTAGTATCTATATTATATTTTTGGGAATTTTTTGTTTTTTGCTTGCGTTGATTCTGTCCTACTACGTTTCCAAAAGTATTTCGAAGCCTTTAAAGCATCTATTAAATTCAATGAATAACGTAAAAATCGGCAATTTAGTTACTCGAATCGAAGACAACAGCAGCGATGAGCTAGGGAAGGTTGCGACAAATTTTAATCACATGGTAGCTGAAATTAAATATTTGATTGACGAGGTGACAAAGAGGGAAAAATTGAAAAGGGTTGCAGAGCTGAAAACACTGCAAGCCCAGATTAATCCGCATTTTCTCTCCAATTCACTGAACACTGTCAGGTGGATGGCCAATATTCAGAAGGCAGAGAGCATTTCGAGCATTATCACTTCCTTGATCCAGCTGCTTCATGGATGTATGGGAAAAGGAAGCGTTCTGATCAGCCTGCAGGAAGAAATCGAATATGTAAAAGACTATCTAAATATAATGGCCTTCCGGGATTATGATAAGTTTAGGGTACATTACGAAATGGAAGAAAGCATTATGGACTTTCATGTCCCCAAATTTATTCTCCAACCGATCGTGGAAAACTGTTTGCTTCACGGGCTTGAGCCGAAGGAAGGCCAAGGACTGATTATCATTAAAGGCTACAGAATTGGAGAGGATTTAAAAATTATCATCACCGATACGGGCATCGGCATAAATAACAATACGTTAAATGATCTCATAGGGGAAACCTCATCCAACAAAAAACATGGCCTGAGTGGGATTGGCATTCGAAATGTGGATGAAAGAATCAAGCTGTACTTTGGAGAAAAATATGGAATTGCCATTCAAAGCATTCCGAACCTGTACACAACCGTAGAAATTACTTTGCCTGCTCTAGGAGAGGAGGATCTAGGGAAATATGCTGAAGGTACTTATAGTCGATGATCATGCGGTGTACCGAACAGATTTGAAAACGATGCTCGATTGGGAGAATTGCGGGTTTTATATTTCCGGTGAAGCTTATAACGGCATTCATGCCATGCAGCTTATGGAAGAGGATGTTCCGGATATCGTTATTACCGACATTAACATGCCTGGAATGAATGGGCTCGGGTTGATACAGCAGCTAGAAAGTGAGTATCCACAGGTTAGAATTGTTGTGCTAAGCGCTTACGACGATTTTGATTATGTCCGTCAGAGCATGAAGAGGGGAGCAATGGATTATGTGCTGAAGCATAGGCTGAATGCCTCCGTATTGCTCGATATTTTAAAAACGGCAGAAGATTCGATTCTTGCCTATCGAAATGAACGTGACAAACAAAATGAGATAAATCATGAACTCTTGATAGGCAAGGATCGTTCTCGCCATGAGTTTATTAGAAAGCTCCTGGAGGGCAGTCTGTCAGGACGGGAGGAAATCGTAAGCGAAATCAACCTATTAGACATAACGATGGACACGGAAAACTTGATCGTGACAGCTGTGGAGATCGACGATTTTCGTTTTATTGAAGAGAGATTTACCATAAAAGAAGTCGATGTGTTCATTCAAACCTTTCTCGATATTTCGAAAGAAATTCTTAATGATTGGGACAAATCGGTTATTGTCCATACAAGCAGAGGAAAGTTTGCGATGATTTTTTCGCTGGGACATAACCATAGCTGGATGTATATCCACAATCAGGTGTATACCTTTCTCAACCGAATCAGATCGGAGATCAAAAAATATTTAAATATCACGGCCAGCTTTGGTGTAAGCAAGGTATGCCATGATATAAAGCAGCTTCACCATGCATACTCCGAAGCCGCATTAATCCTGGAGGACAAGTTTCATAAAGGGAAAAATGGGATTTTTATGGAAAGTACAACCAACAAGCAGGAACAAGGATTTTTCTGCCTGGACATTAAGGATGAGAAAGCCATTTACGCAGCCCTGAAAAATCAGGATTTCGAAACGGTGAAAAGTTTAATTGATGCCGTTTTCAACAAAATTTCGAGCTTACGGCTTAGCAGTAAATCAACCCAAATTATCTGCGCGGAATTGATTAATATTGTGAATAAAACGTCTAAAGACGCCGGTATTGAGATGTCGAAGTTGTATACGGCAGGGGACATTCCTTACAATCTAATGCAGAAATATGAGGTTCTTCAGGATATTAAATCCTGGATTATGGATCTATATCTTAAGCTTATTGAAATCCTGAAACGGATGAAATACCGAGATTCACTTAGCGGCATTACCCATAAGGCGATGGAATACATCCAGAATAATTACAAAAACGATGTTTCGCTCCAGGATGTGGCCGAATTCGCCGGTGTTAGCAGCTCATATATTAGCAGGGTTTTTAAGGAAGAGTGTCAGATGGGAATAACCGAATATTTAAATCATGTGCGTGTTGAGTATGCTAAGCAATATATGGAGTACGGTGAATTAAAGCTGAAAGATATTGTGAATGATGTAGGATTTAACAATTATAACTACTTTTTTAAGGTGTTTAAAGAAATGACGGGCATGACGCCTCTGGAATATGAGCAGACGTGCAGAAAATAAACGAGCGAATGTTTTTTATGGATAGCAAAATGTTGTAGTGGAGTGCAAGATATTGGAGTTCGACCATGAAACGCAATTTGTATAATAGGTAACAGGTGAGTGGCGCTGCCCAATTAGTAGCTGTCACCAAGAAATAATTATGAAGGGGGCAAGAGTGTATGAAAAAAGCTTTATGTACAGCGGTAGCTTCAGTGTTCCTGTTGACTTCCTTATTGTCGGGCTGCAGCAGCGATGAAACGGGGCCGTCAAAAGGAGACGCAGCAAATGCCAAAAGCGTGGTTAAGTTATCGCTGTGGACATTCCAGGACCTGCATAAGAAGTATTACGAAAAAACAGCTGAACTCTGGAATAAAAACAACCCGGATCAGCCCATTGAATTGTCTATTGATACGTATCCCAATGCAGAAATGCACAATAAACTATTAATTGCGTTGCAATCCGGCGTGGGTGCGCCTGATATTGCTGACATTAACATCAACTTCTTTCAGAACTTCCTTAAAGGCGATATTCAGCTTGTGGAATTAAACAAAGTGATCGAGCCCGAGAAGGACAAATTCATCCAGTCCAGATTCGATATTTACAGTAAAGGAGGAAAATATTACGGCATTGATTTCCATGTAGGCGCAACGGTTGTTTACTACAATAAGGATCTTATGGACAAAGCCGGCGTGAACGTGGATAACATTAAAACTTGGGATGATTATACCGAGGCTGGGAAAAAAGTTGTCGCTGCGACAGGAAAGGTGATGACCGCTTTTGAGGTTACCGGACAAAGACCCTTCTGGCCAATGATCGTGCAAAGAGGTTCCGATTATTTAGATAAAGACGGCAACGTTACGCTCGATAACGCTATAAATATGAAGACCCTTCAGGCGATGAAGGATATGATTTACAAGGATAAGATTGCTGTTCCTATGCCTGGAGGCAATACCGGGGCTGAAGAATTTTTCACTTATATGAACAAAGGAGAAGCGGCTTCACTTATTATGCCAATGTGGTACATGAGCAGATTCCTGGAGTATATGCCTGATTTAAAAGGAAAAATATTGGTGCGTCCAATGCCGGTATGGGAAAAGGGTGACGTAAGATCCGCAGGTATGGGTGGAACAGGTACAGCCGTTACCAAGCAAAGTAAGAACCAAGATATCGCTATGAAGTTCCTCGCATATGCGAAGTTAAGCAAAGAGTCGAATATAAGAATTTGGCAGGAACTGAAATTCGATCCGATCAGATGGGACGTTTGGAGTGATCCGGAGCTGCAGAAGCCCGATCCTTATTTCAATAATGAGAAAATATTCAATGTGCTACTAGACATGAAAGAGGAAATCAAATCTCCGAATATGAGTGAGCTGAGCTCGGCTTCCCAAGATTTGGTCAATTCCAATGTGATGTTCAAGTCGTTAAAGGATCAGTCGCAAACGCCGGAACAGGCATTAAAGACTGCTGCTGACGAGCTTCGTAAGCAGAAGAAATAGCAAATGGGCAGAATGTAGGAATGACGGCTGCAGAAACGAAGGGATGAAAACGGTTTCGGCAGCCGTCAAGCAGGGAGGTATACGATTTGAATCATCGGTTATTTTATTCAGAAAAGTGGGCTCCTTACTTTTTTGTATCTCCATTTGTATTAGCATTTCTCATCTTTTTTCTGTACCCTACGGCATCCACAATCAACATGAGCTTTCACGAGGTACTTGGGCTTAACAGCAGTAAATTTATTGGGTTTGACAACTACAGGAGAATGTTTGATGAGCATTTTTTTAATGCACTGCAAACCAATACGATCTACACCGTTTTGTCTCTGTTATTGTTAATACCGATTCCGATCCTATTCGCCGTAATTTTGAACACAAAATTGGCCAAGGGAAAATCATTTTTTAAGTCGGTTATTTTCATTCCAGCCTTAACGTCTGTGATTGTAGCCGGTGTTTCTTTCAGGCTTATGTTCGGAGAAGCGGATACGGCTTTGATTAATTCCTTTATCTCTAAACTCGGCATTTCTCCGCAGAATTGGATTCTGAATTATAGTACAGGCATGATGCTGATGGTCATTCTCAATACGTGGAGAGTTGCAGGGATTAATATGATTTATTACCTTGCCGGTCTACAAAGCATCCCCGAAGAATTATATGAATCTGCTGAAATGGACGGGGCCAATGTCTTTCGCAAGTTTTATTGGATTACGCTGCCGCTCTTAAAGCCGATTATTATCTACACGTTAACGATAGGCATTTTTGAAGGATACAGAATGTTTGGAGAAAGCTATGTATTCTGGAACGAAGGAATGCCGGGGGATATCGGGCTTACCATCGTGAGGTTAATTTACCAGCAGGCATTTCAGCGAAATGATATGGGTATGGGATCGGCCATTGGCATTACCCTCCTCGTGATCGTACTCACCGTTAATCTGGTGCAACTGAAATTGTTCGGGCTCTTCAATAAGGAGTGAACGGATCAATGAATACTAAGCTAAGAAGAACGCTGTTGACGGCGCTCATCGTCATTTTCTTCCTCATCGTCTGCTTTATTGTCCTGTTTCCACTGTACTACATGTTTATGGCTTCTTTTAAGAGCTCCAAAGAGTTATTCCGAAATGGCATGGATTTCAGGATCATCCCGAGCCTTATGAGTCTTGATAACTACAAGCTATTGTTTTCAGGTAAAGGCAGTATTTACTTGTACTGGTATAGAAACAGCCTTGGCATCACAGCCCTTCATACTGTAGTTTCCTTGTTTCTATCCTCGTTAGTTGGCTATGGACTAGGGGCATATAACTTTAGAGGGAAAAATATTGTTTTTATGCTGGTACTGTTTGTCATGATGGTGCCCCTTGAAATACTCATGCTTCCTCTCTATAAGCTTATTGTGAAAATGAGCATCATTAACACGTATTACGGAGTTATTTTACCCTTTGTCGTATCACCTATGGCGATTTTCTTCTTTCGGCAGTACATAACGGGCGTTTCCAAAGATTATATGGACGCGGGAAGAATCGACGGATGCTCGGAGTTTGGGATTTTTATCCGAATTATGGCGCCCTTGATGAAGCCGGCTTTCGGTGCAATGGGGATCCTACTTGCGATGCAGAACTGGAACAGTTTTATATGGCCGTTGATTGTGCTGCGTACGAATAAGATGTTCACGATTCCTATAGGTCTTGCTTCGCTGATGTCGCCTTATGGCAACAATTACGATATGCTGATCGCCGGCGCCGTGCTTGCTATTATTCCGGTTATTCTTTTGTTCCTGGTCAATCAAAGGGCTTTTATTTCAGGCTTGTCCAGTGGCGGTGTTAAAGGCTAGAACCAAATAAATCAATCTACTCAGGAGGCAGATAAGTATGAAAAGCAGTATTAAGATTAATCCAGAAGCAGCGGTTCACAAAATTGACAGAAACATTTACGGTCATTTCGCCGAGCATCTGGGCCGTTGTATATACGAAGGGATTTGGGTCGGCGAGGACTCCGACATCCCCAACACACGAGGTATCCGCAATGATGTCGTTCAGGCTTTAAAAGATATGAAAATTCCAATCCTGCGCTGGCCAGGAGGATGCTTTGCGGACGAATATCATTGGAAGGACGGCATCGGTTCTAAGGAATCCAGAGCGCGAATGATTAATACGCATTGGGGCGGCGTGGTTGAGAATAACCATTTCGGAACCCATGAATTTTTCGACTTGTGCGAAATGCTGGAGACTGAGCCTTACATATGCGGGAATGTTGGCAGCGGAACGGTCTATGAGATGCAACAGTGGGTCGAATATATGACCTTCGACGGCGAATCGCCGATGGCCGATCTGCGGAAAGCGAATGGCAGGGAAATGCCATGGAATTTGACTTATTTCGGCATCGGCAATGAAAATTGGGGCTGCGGTGGCCGGATGAGAGCGGAGTTTTATGCAGACCTTTACAGACAATACAGCACATATGTCAGGGATTATGGGGAGAATGCGATTTATAAAATTGCTGCCGGTCCCAGAGGCGACAATTACCACTGGACGGAAGTGATGATGCGGGAAGCTGGCCATTTCATGGACGGACTGGCGCTTCATTATTACACGAGGCTAAGAGATCACAATTTCGTAATAGAAAATCCTGATGGTAACAGAATTTATATAAAAGATCCGAATGCGGTAAGAGGCCAGGCCGTCGACTTCGAGGAAAGTGAATGGTTTGGCATCATGAAGGCGGCGTATTTCACAGAAGAGCTTGTGACGAAGCACTCGGCGATTATGGATAAATACGATCCCGAGAAGAAGGTTGCGCTTATTATTGACGAGTGGGGCACATGGTTTGATGTTGAGCCGGGCACCAATCCGGGCTTCCTCTTTCAGCAAAATACAATGAGAGATGCGGTTTCTGCTGCGATCAGCTTGAATATCTTTAATAATCACGCTGACCGTGTGAGAATGGCGAATATTGCTCAGACAATTAATGTACTCCAGGCCGTGATTCTAACAGAAGGGGAAAAAATGATTCTGACCCCTACCTATCATGTCTTCGAAATGTTTAAGGTACATCAGGATGCCACCCTGCAGCCGCTTGAGATTCAGTCCGGCATTTACAAGTTCAATGGGGAAGAGGTACCGCAGCTTAGCGCATCCGCTTCCGTGGATGCTGAGGGTAAGCTGAATATTACGATTTGTAATACGGATCCGCACAATGCGGCTCCCGTTGATTGCAATATTGGAGGATTGAGCGGTAAACAGGTAACGGGAAGAGTTTTGGTTTCGTCTACGATGAGCAGCCATAATTCTTTTGAAAATCCTACTCAAGTTAAGCCCGAGCCATTTACTAGTGTAGAGCTGAATCAAGAAGGATTCCATACGGATATCCCACCGATGTCTGTTGTAGTGCTGACGATCCATTAATTCGGAGGGAGCTATCCGATGGCTAACAAACAGGGACCCTGCAAGGATTGCTCGGAGACAATCGATGTCGCACCGGAAAAGATAGAGGCGATGCTGCAATTGCTGATTCAATCAAGGCACATTGAGCTTGTAGATGAGGAAACATGGCATAATCGGCTAGCTGAGTGTAAGGGCTGCACTGGTTATATACATGGAGGAACGTGCAAATATTGCGGTTGTCTTGTACAAATACGGACTAAAATAAAGGATAGGGCATGCCCCTATCCTTTATTTCCCAAATGGTAAGAGCGGGAGAAAAATGATGACCACAATCGACGTTTGGCTGAATGAAGAGATAGGGCAAATCAATCCCAATATTTACGGACACTTTATTGAGCACTTGGGCGGAGTTGTATACGACGGGATCTGGGTAGGTGAGGACTCCGATATTCCTCATATAAAGGGATTCAGACAGGAGCTTATTGAGAAATTAAAAGCAATTCACCCATCTGTTATTCGCTGGCCGGGCGGCTGTTTTGCGGAAACGTACAACTGGAGAGACGGCATCGGTCCAAGAGAGAAGCGTCCCACAACCGTAAATTGGTGGTACATGAACGACGGGAAGCTGGAATCTAACCAGGTGGGTACCCATGAGTTTATCGAGTTTTGCAATTTAGTAAACGCCGAGCCGTATTTTGCAGTGAATGCTACGACAACAACCGTTTTAGAAGCTAGGAATTGGATTGAATATTGTAATATGAAGCAAGGTACAACTACACTGGCGCAGGAGCGGGTGGAGAACGGAAGCCCTGAGCCTTTTAACGTTAAATATTGGGGGCTTGGCAACGAAAATTGGGGCGGCGGTGGCTGCATGACACCAGAGGATTACTGCCATATTTACAGAAAGTACAGCATCATCAGCAAAAGTGTAGGGCAGGATCTTCAATTCATCGCATGCGGACCCTATGAAGATATTCCTGAATGGACGGCTAGATTTTTTGACAAGTATAAACAGATGTACACGGTGGGGCGAGTTGCTCCCATGTTCGGATACTCACTTCACTACTATGTGACGAATACGGGAAAAATGGGTACGGAGCTGACGTATAGTGATGCACAGTGGTATGAAATGATGCGGGTCGGACTGGATATGGAACCGTTCATCCAATCCCAGTTTGAGATGATTCGCGCTGCGATGCCCGGAACATCGGTTGGACTCGTCGTTGATGAGTGGGGAGTATGGCATCAGCAGAATGGAAGGCATCCGTTGCCGGGCAAGTATTTATTTGAGCAGATGAGCACAATGAGAGAGGCGGTCCTGGCCGCGCTTTCGTTAAATATTTTCAACAATCACTGTGATAAAGTTGTTATGGCTAATGTGGCTCAGCTTGTCAACTGTATCCATTCCCTGTTTCTTGCCAAAGGCAACGCCTGTGTGGCAACTACAAGCTACTACGTGTTCGATATGTTTAAAATCCACCAGCATGCAATAAGCCTTAAATCGGAAGTCTCATGTAAAAACATAACCTATTCTATAGAAGGAAACTCCTATGATATCCCAAGCATCTCCTGCTCGGCATCGGTCAAGGACGGTATACTAGCAGTTACACTTGCGAACTTATCCGTGAATGAAGATCAAGAGATCATGTTGAATCCGATCGGTGGCCAATATACGGGCAATGGGAGAATGGTCGTATTATCTTCTAACCATCATCAGAATGGCAATTCTTTTGAGGAACCCTATAAAGTTACACCGGTGGAACAGGCCATTTCATCAGAAGAATTCAAACTTACGGTTACAATTCCTAAAGCTTCTGTAGTATTATTAACGTTGGATGTATCAAGCTCTTCTTGAAATATATATTGACACTGAAGCAGCCGACCTAATCGGCTGCTTTTTCTCATGAAAAGGGCAGCATAACGCAACAAATGCAACCCCAGATTAAAAAGTACCTTTAATTTATAGGGGGAAGACCTTTATTCTATGAATTGTAAGCGCATTCCAAGTCGATATAATTAGAGATATCAATATGTAAGCGTTTAAAGGGAGATATGAAAGGGAGGAAAAAAGAAAATGGCATTACTAATGAAGCGTACTACACTCCGGTTGATCGTTCCTGTTTTGACTTTCGGTGTCATCTTATCAGGATGCAATGACGCAGGCAGCGGTTCAACTGTTTCTAGTACTTCTCCAACTACCACAGGAAGCGCGGTAGCTACGCAGGGTACGGAAGCTATTAAACCGATGACGATATCTATGTTCATTGCCAACTCCTATCAGCAGCCTACGGCAGACAATCGCATTTATAAGATGATTAAAGATAAAACAGGTGTCAGTTTAAAAATGGAATTTCTGGTCGGCGACCTGACGCAGAAACTAGGTGTTATGATTGCCGGCGGCGATTATCCGGATGTGATTACGGGCGATGACAAGCTGATTGCTGCAGGTGCATTCGTGCCTCTGGAAGACTTGATCGAGA
Organism: Paenibacillus anseongensis; assembly: GCF_009757995.1. Taxonomy (NCBI): domain Bacteria; kingdom Bacillati; phylum Bacillota; class Bacilli; order Caryophanales; family Paenibacillaceae; genus Paenibacillus; species Paenibacillus anseongensis. The sequence goes on along the minus strand of NZ_WSEM01000034.1, from coordinate 308,979 downwards.
AGTACGCACCGAACCTGAAGAAGCATTACGCAGATGTTTGGAACCAGATTAAGGATCCGGCAAGCGGTCATATCTACGCACTTCCGGGTTACAATGCCTTCACTGGAACATTTACTGAAACGACTTACGAGGGCCCTGGTTTCTGGTTACAAAAAGACATTCTGAAGGAGCAGGGCTGGCCGACTCCGAAGACGCTGGAGGATTACTTCGCTATTATTGAAAAGGCCAAGCAGCAGCACCCGGACAGGATCGGTTTCGAGACGCTGAACTTTGACTGGAGAACCTTCCCTTTGCAGAATCCTCCAGAGCATTTGGCAGGCCATCCGAACGATGGCGGGGTAATTGTAGATAACGGCAAGGCATCCATTTTTGCTGATAAGGATATAGCTAAAAACTATTACAAGAAGCTGAACGAGATAAACAGTAAAGGACTGTTGGACAAGGAAGCACTTGTGCAGAACTATGATCAGTATTTGGCGAAAATCGCAAGCGGTCGTGTTATCGGTATGTTTGACCAGCATTGGAACTTTAGTGACGGTGAAAAGTCGTTGATTTCTCAGGGTAACTTTGGCAGCACCTACGTAGGTTTCCCATTGCTCTATCCGGGTGCGACGGAATACTACCGGGATCGTCCCGCTTTAACCATCAATCGCGGTTATGGCATTTCAGTTAAGGCCAAAGATCCGGTCGCAATCATAAAATTCCTTGATAGTTTGATGACGGAAGACTGGCAGAAAACGCTGCAATGGGGTGTTCAAGGCCAGGACTATCAAGTGAAGGATGGCAAATATTATCGTACGCCTGAACAGCGTGACCAGCAAAATGATAATACCTGGAAGTTAGCCAATAAAGCAGAAGCGTTCTTCTTTAATTTGCCCAAAATGCAGGGTACTTACATCGATGGGAACGCGACGGACCCGAACACGCAGCCGCAGGAGTTCTATGACAGCTTGAAGCCAGTGGATCAGGAAGTATTGAAGGCTTACAATCATAAGACTTGGGCCGAGTTCTTCAAAACACCGGTCGATAACCCGGTTTATTATCCAGCGTGGTCCATCGACTTGATTGACGGTTCCCCGGCGAAAGTAGCCCAAACCAAGATGAATGATCTGGCCGTAAAGTATTTGCCGAAAGCCGTCTTGGCGAGCGAAGCGGATTTCGAAAAAGTCTGGAAAGAATATACCGATCAGCTTTCCAAAGCGAACGTCAAAGCTTACGAAGATCGAATCAACGATCAGATTCAATGGCGGATCAAGAATTGGAGCAGTAAATAATTCATATTCACTTACCGAGGAGCGGAGAAGACGAGCAGGTCTTCTCCGTTTATAGACGACAAGTTTCGGTTTGGGAGGGATCATAATGGAAGAAGCTATACTGAAGAAACAAGATGCGAAAGCAGCGGTCAGGAAAAAGAAATGGATCGATCCGGAAATTGGCGTAGAATTCAGCTGGAAAACGATAAAAAGCCAAAAGCAGTTAATTTTGATGTCGGTACCGATTCTAATTTATTTGGTTGTTTTTAATTATGTCCCTATTTGGGGATGGTTAATGGCCTTTCAAAATTATCGCCCGGCCTTGCCATTTTTAAAGCAGAAATGGGTTGGTTTTGATCAATTTAAATTTCTGATGGGTGATGATGTCTTCCTTCAGGTGCTCCGTAATACACTAGGCATGAGTTTGATCAATTTAGTACTGGGATTTGTAACAGCGATCGTGCTGGCGCTTCTCCTTAATGAAATCAAAACAAAAATATTTAAAAGCACAGTACAGACGATTTCGTACTTGCCCCACTTCCTGTCATGGGTTATAGCGGCTGGTATTGTGGCTTCCACGCTGTCCGTAGAGGATGGAATCGTCAATGTCGTATTAATGAAGCTTCATTTAATCAAAGAGCCGATAATGTGGCTAAGCATCGGACATTATTTCTGGGGCATTGTCGGTGCCGCAAACGTGTGGAAGGAAGTAGGCTGGAATACGATCATTTACTTGGCTGCGATTACTTCCATAGATCCTTCGCTTTATGAAGCCGCCTCCATGGATGGAGCCAACCGGTACCAGAAAATGCGCTATGTGACCCTGCCGGGCATTAAAGCGACGTTTATTATCCTTCTAATTATGAATGTCGGCCATATCCTGGATGCGGGCTTTGAAGTGCAGTACTTGTTGGGGAATGGTCTGGTTGTGGACTGGTCGCAAACCATTGATATTTTCGTATTGAAATATGGAATTGCACTTGGCAACTACTCCCTGGCGACAGCGGCAGGTATATTTAAGACGATCGTCAGCATTGTAATGGTTTTGAGCGCGAATTATATCGCGAAACGCCTCGGCGAAGAGCGGTTGTTATAAGGGGGTTGGATATGAAAACGGCTACTTTCCAGAATAATCGCTTGGAAGCGATTCTATTCAACACACTAAATGGATTTTTTATGCTTTTCCTGGTCATCGTTACCCTGTATCCTTTTCTCCATACATTGACGGTATCTTTTAACGAAGGCAACGATACGCTGCGAGGCGGACTTTATTTATGGCCGAGAATTTGGAGCTTGCAAAATTATCGTGCGATTTTCATCTCGGGAACTATCTATCATGCTGCCTGGATCTCGGTCGCCAGAACGGTTACGCTTACTGTGTTAGGCGTGTTTCTGACCTCGATGCTAGCTTATACACTGGCTCAGCCTCACTATTTGTTTCGTAAAATCATTGGCGTGTTTTTCGTGCTGACCATGTATTTCAATGCTGGGTTGATCCCGAATTATTTCCTGATCAAGCAACTGGGATTGCTGAACAGCTTCTGGGTATACATTCTTCCTGGGCTGGTCAGTGCGTTTAACCTGATCGTCATCCGAACCTATATCAAGTCTCTCCCAGGCAGTTTAATTGAATCGGCGAAGATAGACGGTGCAGGAGATTTTACCATTTTTCTGCGGATTATCTTTCCTCTCTGCACGCCAGTCTTGGCAACTATTGCGTTATTCATCGCGGTTGGCTCCTGGAACTCTTGGTTCGACACGTTCTTGTACGCTTCTTCCGACATTAAATTAAGTACGCTGCAGTACGAGATGATGAAGCTTCTAGGCTCTACGATGAGCAGCAACAGTGATCCCGCGCTTTTAAATGGCGTCAACACGGGCCAATCCAAAGGGATGGTTACACCTGCTTCTGTGCGGGCTGCCATTACAATTGTAACTGCTGTGCCGATTTTGTTAGTTTACCCTTTCCTGCAGCGCTTCTTTGTAGTAGGTTTAAATTTGGGAAGTGTTAAAGAATAAGAGTTCGGGCATTGGAAAAGCCGTTTTAGTCCGAGGACTAGAATGGCTTTTTCGTTGCTGGATCTATGTGTGGGACCGTATAATAATCTCATATCAAGAGGGAAATCAGGTGAAACGCGAATGTTGAAGGTTCTGATTGCCGATGATGAGCCGATCATGCTGGAAGGGTTACGTTTCCTCGTTGATTGGCACAAGCTTGGATTTGAAATATATGCTGAGGCGCTAGACGGAGAGGATGCCCTACAGCTAGTAGAGGAAAACTGCCCTCATCTGATCATAACGGATATTCGGATGCCCGTCATTGATGGCTTGGCATTAATTGAAAAGGTTTATACGCGCTTTCCTGATACGAAGTTTATTGTGTTAAGCGGCTACGCTGATTTTCAATATGCGCAGCAGGCTATGAAATTCGGTGTGTCCAATTACTTGACGAAGCCTTTGGACGAGACGGAATTAGAGAGCGCCGTTCTTGCGGTTGCGGAGGACATTCGTGCTGAGGAAGAGCGGCGTGCTCTGCAGCGCTCTATCCTTGATCGCAGCCGTGCTGAAACGGTTTCACGGCTTTTGATGGGAGACGTCAGAAAGGAATGGGTGGACAAGGCACGAAGCTTGTTGAAACTGCACGAGCAATCGAGAATTCGCTGTATCTACCTTGCTTGTAGCAATTCGGAATACAGCGAACAAGAGCGAGTCAGCCTGTTCCAACGTCTTAGGGAAGCAGTGGATTTGAATGGCTTGACCGATGTGAGCGTGCATCCGTTTGAACTAGGCATTAACAGGAGTGGTTTTATTCTCGCCGTGGACTCAAAGGAATCTGTACTAACTATCCCGCTCATAGATCAATTCGTATCGCATATTCGCAAAGAATGCGGAGAGACTTTTACTTTTGCAATCAGTAGTGAGGTTAGAGGGGTTATTTCATTAAGTAGAGCCTATCAGGAGGCGCTTACAGCTGAGGTGTGCAAATTTCCCTCTAATCTTCCTAGGGTCTACTATTATCAAGACAAAATAGTAGAGGAATCTCCATCGATCCCTGAGGTAACCAAGACATCGCTGATTCAGGCCATCAACTATGGCAATGTAGATGCCGTTCGCACTCTTACGCTTGATTTATTTATGACTTTATCTTCTTCGGAGGCATGGGCGGCGGCAAACTTGTCTACACTGAAGCTGGAAATTCTTCAAGAACTGGCCCAACAAGGAGCAGATATGGAAAATTGGAGCCGAAGGTGGTTTGCATCGCCTCTTCCCAAGAATGTGGGAGAACTGAAAAACAGCTTGTTGAAAGAATTTCTGGAAGCGGCAGAGTGGACAGCAAGGGAGAAAGGTGCTCGTATCGACGACATTGTTTCTGCCGCTGAAGCATACGTTAAACAGCATTACCAAGGAAAGTTGCAGCTTCAACACGTGGCTGAACATCTTCATGTGAATGCGGCTCACTTGGGGCAACGCTTTAAAAAGCAGCGTGGGCTGGCATTCAATGAGTACGTGCATACCGTTCGCATTACGGAGGCCAAGAAGCTCTTGCTTCGTACCGAGATGAAAATAACCGAAATCGCCCATATGGTGGGGTATTCAGATCCTGAACAGTTTGGTGCGAAGTTCAAAGCTTTGACCGGTGTAATCCCTTCGTCGTACAAAAAAGGCTGAGAACTAACCGATAGGAGATCGACAATGAACCGAAAATGGAAGCTTTTCAGCCATATCGTCAATGACATACCGCTCAAATATAAGTTTCTATTTATCTATCTTTTGTGTGTCTTACTCCCAATTATGAGCATCAATATCCTATTCTACATGCAAAATAGCCGGGATACGCAAAGTCGGGAGAGGGAGAATCTACAGATTTCTTTAGATCGGGCAGCATATGAGCTCACCCAGATCGTGAACGAGAGCGTAGCCATTGGTAACACAGTAGCGGCAGATCGAACATTTAACGGAAAGTTGGAAGCGTCCTATTCCGATTTGTCCACCTACTACGAGACTTATGACAGTTATTTGCGTGACAAGCTGCGTCCATATACGGATCAGTATCCGTACATTTCCTGGCTAGGCGTGTTTACCACGAACCCGACAATTGGAAGCGGAGGAAGCTATTTTGTACTGAAGGACAGCGATAAACAGAGCGAATGGTACCGGAAACTGACGGATACGAAAGAGAAGGTGGTCGTCGCCTCTTACTTGGATATGAATCCGATGAATCCTCAGCAACAGAGGGTGTATGTGAGCATTATTCGCAAGCTGGAGAATTTTCCGGATTTGATGACTTACACCAAGTATTTACGAGTGGATTTGCAGCTGGATAAGCTGCAGGAGCTTTTTAACAAGGAGCAGAACTATCTGCAATTCAAACTTGTAGATGCTAACAATCGGGTTGTTCTTGATTCGAACCTCTCTTACATTGCGGAGGATAACCTGTTGCTCCCAATTGCTAAAGACTACTTAGCATCAAATAACAAGGCAAATGGCAATTTTATCAGCAGCCTGGGAACGGCCAGTTACCTTAGCGGCTGGAAGTTAATTGGGATTCCAGAACAATCGCGATTTCAACAAAAGCAAAATGCGGTAATAAAATTCGGTATTATACTTACCTTGTGCAGCACGGTAATCCCGACGGTACTTGTTTTTACTATTCTTCAATCCTACAATTTGAGAGTCAGACGGCTTTCCAAACATATGCAATGGGTTAAAAATGAGCGTTTCGAACCTATTAACATGTATGAAGGCAAGGATGAAATTGGAGGATTATTGCGCAGCTTTAATCTGATGACGGTGAAAATCCGCAATCTGATTAATGATGTCTATAAGCTGGAGATCCAGAAGAAGGACTTGGAATTGGAAAGAGTACGGGCGGAGTTGAATTTTCTGCAGAGCCAGGTAGATCCGCATTTCCTGTTTAATACACTTAACGCTATTCTGGTGGTATGCAAGAAGCATCGGTATGAGCATGTTACGGATATTATTCGTAGCCTCTCGCAAATTTTGCGAAGGCTGCTCAGCTGGAAGGATGATCTGGTGACGATTGATGAGGAAATTAGCTTCATTAAGATGTATTTGCAGATTGAGAAATTCAGGTTTCAGGATCGGTTTACCTATGAGATCGATATTGATCCGAGGATATTATCCTGCCGGATACCCAAGATGAGCATCCAAACTCTGGTAGAGAATGCGTGCAAGCACGGGCTTCAATCGGTGAAGGGGGATCGGCGGATTCACATTTCAGCAGGGCTGGATGACCGCTATCTGATAATCAGGGTCAAAGATAACGGGATTGGTATAGACACTGCCAAGCTGAACAGCATTCTTCAGAACTTGCATGTGGAAGAAGAGGCAGGGAAAAGCATCGGCCTGAGAAATGTGTATAAACGGCTGAATCTTTTTTACAAGGATCGTTCCTTGTTTTTAATAGAAAGCAAAGCCTATGAACAGACGTCTGTAACAATCCAAATCCCTATTCATCTAATCTTGTCACAGGAGGAGGCAGCTGAACATGTGTAAAGTATTGTTCGTCGATGATGAGCCGATTGCACTTGAAGGAATCCGAATGCTAGCTGATTGGGAAGAGCTGGGGTTTGAGGTATGTGGCATGTGCCCCGACGGGGAAGAAGCTCTGCAAGTAATTATGGAATGCCGACCTTCACTTGTCATAACGGATATTCGGATGTCTGGGATAGACGGGCTGGAGCTGATTCGTCAGGCTCAGCTGTTGTCGGAGACGTATAAGCCGATTTTCATCATCATGAGTGGCTACGGCGACTTCAAGTATGCACAGTCAGCACTGCGATACGGGGTACGCCATTATCTGCTCAAGCCTATTATGGATGATGAATGGGAAAGCACTTTGGGGGATGTTATGGAGGAACTTACATCCCGACAACAGGTGCTTGACCAACTGGAAATGACAATCAGTCAACTCCTTCCAATGATGATGGCTCCCATTCTCCGGGGGGAGTTGGAAGAGTTGGATGAAAGCATATCTAAGCGGATCGGAGAGTTGGATCAGGAGGCTGAAGGCTGGAAGTGTATCCTGATAGAAGGGTTGAATGAAGAGGAACTGGCATCTTGCAGTTCTTATGTTGTTCCTCGCAGAGCGATGTTAGTTGATCTTATGCCTGGTCAAGTTTGCCTGGTGGTGGACTGTACTGAAGACGTTCGGAAACTGGCTGGGAAGGTTTATGATAGGTTTCGACAGCAAGACGTGGCGATATACGTATCGATTGGCCCTCCCGTTCGTTTTCTTCGGGAATTGAATGTATCCTATTCGGGGGCGGTGGAGGCATCTGTCCACCATTTTTTTTATGATCATGAGGGACTTGTTGATTACGAGAATGCCGATAGGTTGGAGTTTAGTTATAATCTTGGAATCATGGCAAAGTTGGAGGAACTGCTTGGTGCTGCAGAACGACTACAGGAACAGGAGGCAGCCAGTATCTTAAAACAAGTATTCGTTTTGTTCCAAAACAACAAGATTGCTCCGGAAATGGTGCGCATGCTCTGTGTACATGTGGTCCTGAAGAGTATGGATGTGCTGCGGGAGTTGGGAGTAGCATCCATGGATATGTGGCCGTTGTTCCGCAATGAGCTGCAAACCGGTCCTAAATCGCTGATGACATTGGAACAATCTGTGAGGAGTTATCTAACCGAATATATGCGAAGGTTAAGAGAACGGAGGGAATCCGGCTTAGGCCATCCACTGTATGGAATTGAACGCTATATTCAAGAAAATTATAAATTCCCGCTAACGATCAAAGAAATCGGAAAACGCTTTTATATGAATCCCGTTTATCTGGGCCATGCGTTCGTAAAGAAATATGGTGTTGGTATTATTGAATATATCCATGATCTTCGAATCAATGAGGCCAAGAAATTGCTGACGGAATCTGCTGCCACGATTCGCTCCATTGCAGAGGGAGTCGGTTACGTGCATTACCATCATTTCCTGAGAGAGTTTGAGAAGCGTGTAATGGAGAAACCGGTAGAGTATAGGGAAGCTGCTTACGATGTGAGAAAAAAGGGAAAAGAATGCGAGTAGTACCCTTTGATTTTCTAGGGGGTTGTACACAATGATTACGCTTACAAAACAACAAGATCTGGTAAGTAAAGTAAAGAGATGTACATTGTTTAGACGTTATACTAACCCTATAATGAAAACATAACCACATCACTGCAGTGATAGCTTTAAATACTCAATATAGGGGGATGTACATGAAGCTAAGCCAGCACAAAATGAAAGCGTTATCCGTTTCCTTGCTTGCTATAACAACGCTCGTATCGGCATGCACCAGCCAGAACAATACAACGAATACTGAACAGAAAGAAGCAGTGAGCACTGCTGCCGGTAATACCGATGTGAAAAGTGCAAATATAGAACCGCTTGGCAAGTATGATCCACCAATTGAGGTGTCGTTTGTCCGAAACCTCAGCGATGTTGTTGAGAATAACGTACTCGGTGTATTAAAAGGTGAATCGTTTGAAGACAACCGATGGACACGTCTATATAAGGAACAGCTCGGGATCACAATTAAAAATAATTGGGTCGTCAAAGGAAGCGATACTTCTGATCAGTATTTACAGAAGCTGAATGTAACGTTAGCCTCCGGCGATCTGCCTGATATTATTCCTGTGAACGCGACTCAATTAAAACAATTAGCAGATTCCGGCCAAATTGAAGATATGACAGCTTTGTATGAGAAATATGCGGCTCCTCTCACCAAAGAGATCTTATCACAAGAGGGAAAAAGTCCCTTCGATGCTGCAACGATTGATGGCAAATTGATGGCGATCCCGCAGGTCGACTCTTCGCTTGAACGCGCTATGTTTATCTGGATTCGTACGGATTGGCTTAAGAAATTAGGCTTGCAGCCGCCGAAGACGATGGCTGATGTACAAACCATTTCTAAAGCGTTTGCCGAGAAAGACCCGGATGGCAATGGGAAAAAAGATACATTTGGCCTCGGTTTAAACAAAGCCTTGTGGGGAGGAGCTGTAGGCTTAGAGGGCTTCATGGCAGGATATAAGGCTTATCCGAATATGTGGATTACCGATGCTTCCGGGAAGCTGATGTTTGGCGGTATTCAGCCGGAAGTTAAGAAAGCGCTTCAAGCCCTTCAAGAGATGTTTAAGAACGGAGAAATTGATCAGGAATTCGGGATCAAAGACGGTGGTAAGGTGGCTGAGCAAATAGCTGCTGGCAAAATTGGAATGGAGTATGGCGAACAGTGGAACTCCATCTGGCCGCTTCAATTGAACCGTAACAATGACCCGAGTGCACAATGGCAGGCATTCCCAATCGTTTCGGAGTCCGGCGATACACCTAAAGTTCCTCTGAGGTTCAGTACAAGCAAGTTTTTTGCGGTTAAAAAGGGTTTCAAGCATCCTGAGGCGGTTATCAAGTTGTTTAATATGCATCTGGAGAAAAACTTTGGCCAAACAGCGGAGTTTGACAAATATTATGCACCGCCGGAAGCAGAAAGCGTATGGCAGCTGTCACCGGTAACTCCGAGCCCAGTAAAGAAAAATGTTGAGGCATTCAGAGCGATCGATGCGGCGCGTAAAGCGAACAACTTCTCGACCCTGAAGGGAGAAGCCAAAACGATTCAAGGAAAGATAGAAGCTTTCAATTCGGGTTCAAAAGAAGGGTTTGCCTTGTGGGGATGGGAACGCATTTATGGTCCGGAAGGCTCTGAAGGCGTCGTTGACCAGTACGATAAAAATAGTCAATTCTTGATGGATAAATTCGTAGGCGCACCTACGCCAACGATGGTTGAGCGGAAATCAACTTTAGAGAAGCTGATGAATGAGACTTACACCAAAATTATTATGGGCGGCTCTGTAGATGAATTCGATAAGTTTGTGAAAGACTGGACGAAGCTGGGCGGCGAGCAAATTACAAAAGAAGTCAATGAATGGTATGCAGCAACGAAGAAGTAGATGCGGGCAGAGGACGGGTTAACCATCCTTCCTCTGCTTTTTATGCATTAAATAATGGAGGTTATTGTATGGGTATCGGGAAAATGTGGAGAGAGCTTCCGCTTCATCTGATGATGTTACCGGGATTAGTACTGATTGTGCTATTCTCATATGTCCCAATGGCGGGAATTATCATTGCATTTCAAAAATTTATCCCTGCAAAGGGATTATTTGGTGACCAGCGATGGGTCGGGTTGGATAATTTCAGATATGTCATGAATCTGCCCAGCTTTAATCAGGTCCTGTGGAATACCCTCTTTATCTCAAGTCTTAAGCTTATTCTAGGCTTAATCGTACCGATTATTTTCGCCATTCTTCTTAACGAATTGAAGAATGAGGTGATTAAAAGAAGCGTGCAAACGACCATTTATTTACCTTATTTCCTCTCTTGGGTAGTTCTCGGGGGGATACTTATTGATATTCTATCGCCTTCTACCGGTATTGTTAACCAATTGTTGGGTGCTTTCGGTTTGAATAAGATATTTTTCCTTGGAGACAATCATTGGTTTCCGTTTACACTCATTTCATCGGATATATGGAAAAATTTTGGCTATGGAACTATCGTTTATTTGGCGGCTATCACGGGCATAGACCCTGGCTTATACGAATCTGCCACAATTGACGGCGCCAACCGTTGGCATAAGATATGGCATATCACGATTCCAGGGATGCGAATGGTCATTGTCTTGTTGTCAGTTCTCAGTTTAGGACAGCTTTTGAACGCAGGCTTCGATCAAGTGTTCAATTTATATAGCCCTCAGGTATACGAAAGCGGCGATATTCTGGATACTTTTGTATATCGGATCGGATTATTGGATGCTCAGTACGGTGTTGCAACGGCCGTAGGACTATTCAAATCGCTAGTTTCGCTTATTTTGATTTCAAGTTCTTACTTTGTGGCATATCGGTTTGCAAAATATAGAATCTTCTAGGAGGAGGGAAAACCGTGGTACAACCATCACCCAGTTCTGTGTCTGATACTTATATCCGGGTACCCAACAGTCGATTTCGATTCGAGTGGTTTTCCGTTCTGAATGTTTCCTTTCTAATTATTATATCGTTAATTTGTATCCTCCCACTAATTCATATCATTGCGATCTCGTTTAGTTCAAGTACAGCAGCTGCAGCAGGTCATGTAAAGCTGTGGCCGGTTGACTTTACATTAGCCTCTTACAAGTTTACGGCTAGTCGAGCAGCATTTTGGCAATCCATGCTTGTATCCTTGGAACGTATTGCGATCGGGACGCCATTAAATCTAATTCTAACCATTCTTGTCGCATTTCCATTATCCAAGGAGACGAAGGCTTTTCGCATGCGAATGGTTTATGCTTGGATTTTCTTCATCACGATGCTCTTTCATGGTGGTTTGATCCCTTGGTATTCTACACTTAAGCAGTACAATATGCTTGATACGATTTGGGCACTCGTGCTGCCCGGTGCGGTTCCCGTATTCAGCGTGGTCCTTCTGCTTAACTTTTTCCGTGAGGTGCCGAAGGAGCTGGAGGAGGCAGCCGTCGTGGACGGTGCGAGCTATTGGACGACACTCTGGAAAATCTATGTGCCGATATCCATGCCTGCTCTTGCAACGCTTGCCTTATTCTCCATGGTCGAACATTGGAACAGTTGGTTTGACGGCCTCCTGCTTATGGGGGACCCTAGTCACTATCCGCTGCAGAGCTATATTCAAACGATCGTCATTCAACAAAATTTAACGAATATATCACGTGATGAAGCCGTAAATATGGCCCTCATTTCTGATCGGACGCTGAAAGCTTCACAGATCTTCTTAGGCTCCCTTCCGATTATCTTGGCGTATCCTTTCTTGCAGAAATATTTCGTTAAAGGGATTGTCCTTGGCAGCGTTAAGGGGTAGTGCATGATAAATGGCTTCCTAACGAAAATCCATATGAAACTTACAAGCTTCAGGCTATAATGGAAGAAAAAAGTTGGGGGCTTGTACCTTGATCAACCGTCAACCATTCACTTTGAGAAACACAATTTTCCTTCGGCTGCTCAGCACTTTTTTGCTTATCATGCTGCCCATATTATTATTTGGCGTCTATCTGTATAACTGGATCGTCCAGACGGCAAGTGAAGACATCTCCAAAACAGCCGTATCCCAACTAACCTTCTATATCAACGATCTTGAGAAAGAGATAGAACGGATGAAGCTGCTGCAGTTTGGCGTTATTGATGATGAAGATCTCAATGAACTGACGCTGACATGGGACACGATGGATGTGTTTAAACGCACTGAAAAAATTAACTCACTGCGAAAACGACTTTATGCCATTCAAAACAGCTCTCCTTATATTAAAAATGTAAGTGCTCATATTTATCCAATATCGAAAACGATTTCATCCGCCAATGGCCCAAGTGAATTTAATACCGAACGGTACAATGGCCTGCGCTCAACTTTAAGCAGTAGGAATAATCAGATCATTGAGTGGAATGGCGGATTGTTCCTAAGTGCCGCGAAGCAGGGAGTAACCAATGGGAATCAACCGTTGTTCATAATTGAAATTGAGCTGGATCAAGAGAGACTGCAGGAGGCCTTAGGCCAGTTTAACACCTATCCTGGAAGCGGAACATTAATGACCAAGGAGAATACGAGTGTTATTCTCACGAGTGGATCTTTGGAGCATTTATGGCAGGATATGCCGGAAACCATTGCGCAAATCAAACAAAACCCGGTTCACGGCACAGGGACCTTCACGATCTCGGGAAGCCGCTATTATACCGCAATTGCAAGCTCTGATTATTTGAATATGTCGATTTACCGGTTTATCCCAGAGCAAATTATTAAAAAACCGCTAGACAAGTTTTATCTGTGGGCCTGGTTATTTATTTTCGTTGCTATTGTCATCATTGCCATTTATGCATTTTCTACCTACAAATTTATTCACAAACCGTTGCTAACGCTAGTTAAGAGCTTTCGGCGTATGGAAAATGGGGATCTGGATGTAAACATCCAACACGAGTCTAAGGATGAGCTCGGTTACTTGTATGGCCGATTTAACCAAATGGTCACGAATCTTGGCTCTTTGATCGATCAAGTGTATAAGCAGAAAATTATGACACAACGGGCGGAGCTGAAGCAGCTTCAATCCCAGATCAATCCGCATTTTTTATACAATAGTTTCTTTATCCTGAGAACGATGGCCAGGATCGGAGACGTTGAACGAATCGGACAGTTTGTCACACAGCTTGGTGAATATTTTCAATTTGTTACCAGAAATGCTTCTGACGAAGTGCTGCTGAAACAGGAAATTCACCATGCCAGAATGTACACGGAGATTCAGGAATTACGCTTTTCTCGGCGTATCCGGGTACAATTCGACGCTCTTCCACGGGAAATTGAACAGGTGTTAGTACCACGTTTAATTGTGCAGCCGATTATCGAAAATGCCTTTGAACACAGTTTGGAACAAATGAAACGCAGTGGAAACATTATCATTCGCTTTGAGTTGGCAGAGAGTGAGATACGGATCATTGTCGAGGATAATGGGGATAGTTTGACGGATGAGACATTGGAACGTATCTCGGACACGCTGGATAACGGTGACGAACATGCGGAGACGACGGGCTTGGTGAATATTCACCGCCGTGTCAAAATGACATTCGGTGAAGCATACGGTCTACGAATAAGCCGAAGCGAGCTCGGGGGATTGAAAGTTATCATTTCTATTCCTTTTCAAGGTGGTGATGCTCATGATTAGAATGCTAATCGTTGACGATGAGGAGATCATAACAGACGGGCTGTTTGACATATTTAGCCAATTGAATCTCAATCTTGATTTGTATAAAGCCTATTCCGGTGAAGAAGCGCTGGATTGGATGAATACGACGAGAGTGGACATCGTGATGTCCGATATTCGTATGCCCGGGATGGATGGGCTCGAGCTAATGAGAAACATACGCGGTAGTTGGCCGCATTGTAAAATCATTTTCTTGACTGGATATAATGATTTTGATTATGTCTATCAAGCCATTCAATCACCCGGAGTCAGCTATCTCCTAAAGAGTGAAGAATACGATAAGATCATCAAGGCCGTAACGGATGCGATACATGAATTGGAAAACAGTCTAAAGTTTCATGATCTAGTCAAGCAATCAAGTGAGAAGCTAACTACGCTCGAAACTCTCGCTCAAGGGAATTATTTCCGTTATTTGCTTCAAGGGACACGAACAACGGAAGAGTTCGTCGTTGATTTCCGTAATCTTGGTATAACTCTTGATCCGACTAGGCCCATCCTTGTGGCGTTAGCTGACCTGCAACGAACGAACACACACCATACCTTTGCGGAAAGTCAGAATGCGGCACTTGCTGTCAAATTTTTGGCAGAGACATTTTTAGCAGAACGCACAGATAGTCTTGGAATCATTGATCAATACGGTGACCTCGTCTGGCTTATTCAACCCAAGCCTACACAAGTTAGTGAATCTGACGAAGCCTATTCCCGCACGGTAAAATTTCTAGAGGGACAATTTGAGCTTATGCAGCAAGCTAGTCATGAATCTTTGGGAAATTCTTTTGCCATCACGCTTTGCGCCGATACCTGCGAATGGAAGCAGCTTTCTGAGAGATACGATCGAATGAGAAGTGAACAGTACTGGCGAGCGGGAGACGGTGCCCAGATGGTGCAAACAGTCACCTTGGAAACCATTGGAACTGCGGCCAACTCAAGAACGCTGAGAGAAAAAGCGGAGTCTTTGGCGATTCATCTAGAAGGTGGAAATAGAGAGGGATATCTCCATCTGTTCAACGAACTAATGAAAACAGCATACGATGAACGAGGAAATGGCGGACCTTTTGCCTTGGAATTGTATTACACGATTGCTCTCTGCCTATTATCCTATATTAACCGTTGGGAGCTGCACGATAAGGTTGGAACAACCGGGCTTATGCAAAGAGACAGGCATTCATCCTGGCAGGATAGCTATGAGTTTTTGAAACAGACCGCAGAGTCTTTGTTCGATCTTCGATTAAGTGTAGAACGTAATAGAGCAGCAGCGGTGATAGAAAAGATTCGGTTGTACATTGAGGAGCATTTGGGTGAAGACTTGTCCCTCGTACGTTTAGCTAGCGTGATACACTTTAATCCGTCCTATTTATCTCGGCTTTTTAAGCAGGAAAGTGGCGTCAATCTATCTGAATATATTGATGATGTTAGAATGGAGAAAGCCAAAAATTTGCTCAAGAAAGATGAACTTAAAATTGCTGAGGTGGGCGTTCAGGTAGGCTATGAAACCCCACACTCTTTTACTCGATTTTTCAAAAAATCAACGAGTATGACTCCAGCGGAGTATCGTGAGGTTGTAAGGAAATAAGAGTAGTGGGATTAGCATTTTTTAAGTATTAGGAGAGTTAGCGATGGAGAATGTAACGATAACGAACCCCATTATCTGGGCGGATGTTCCGGATCCTTGCTTTATTAGAGTAGGAACCGCTTACTATATGGTAAGCACAAGCATGCATACAATGCCTGGATGCCCGATTATGAAGTCTGAGAATTTGATGGACTGGAGAATTGTGAACTACGTTTACGATACCTTAGAGGATAACGACGCCAATAATTTGCTGGACGGGAAAGGCATTTATGGTAAAGGGTCATGGGCGGCAAGCTTACGGCATCATAATGGGACGTTCTATGTTTGTTTCTCAAGTAATGATATGAAACGGTTCTACATATACCGGACAGATGATATCGAGAACGGGAAATGGGAGCGATCTGTCATTGCAGGAATTCATCATGACCCAAGTCTGCTGTTTGACGTCGACCGCGTTTATGTCATTCATGGCAACGGTAGTATTCGAATTACAGAACTAACGTCTGACGTGATGGCGATAAAATCCGGAGGTATCGATCAACGGCTTTTCGAGACGGAACGTGACGGCATCATGCTGCGATGCGAGGGATGCCATGCGTATAAGCTGAATGGTTATTATTATTTGTTTTTCATTGAATGGCCCAATACCGGAAATCGACGCCGTAGGCAGCTTTGTTACCGATCCAGAGAGTTGCTCGGTGTTTATGAACATAAAGTTATTCTTGATGACGACATGGGGTACCGCAATCATGGGATCGCTCAAGGAGGCATCGTAGATACACCGAAGGATGAGTGGTATGCCTTATTCTTTCAAGATCATGATGCTGTGGGGAGAATTCCCATTGTACTTCAAGTTACTTGGGTGGAGGATTGGCCGGTCATTGGGAAGGAAGGTAAAGCGCAAGTTTCATTCCAAGCCCAATTGCCGAGCACGGCACCTAAGGCGCCTACCCAATTGGTCATTAGCGATGAGTTCGACTATAACGAAAATAAATTGCTGCTTAATTGGCAATGGAATCATAATCCGGATAACCGCCTGTGGTCTGTAACCACGCGCCCTGGCTGGTTGCAATTAAAGACAGGAAATATTGCTAGTAGTGTTCTAGTTGCACGTAATACATTAACGCAGCGGACAGAAGGTCCTGGATGTATCGGCATTGCGGCAATGGATGTTTCCTCTATGAAGCCAGGTGATCATGCGGGAATGGTTGCGCTTCAGAATCATTTCGGAACAATCGGTATTCAAATCGGAGCGAACGGCGAGCGATATGCTACGATGTGTGTCAATCGAGGCGATGGTAGTGAAGAAACGGTCGAGCGCCTTCCCTACGAGGAAAATTGGATTTACTTGAAAATTCATTTCGATTTTGAAAATAGTACGGATCTTGCAAGCTTTTACTATTCAGCTGACTGTGAAGCATGGAAGCAAATCGGCGGCCCTTTGAAGATGAAGTATACGCTTGATCATTTTATGGGCTACCGAATCGGGTTGTTTAATTATGCGACCAAGTCTGTTGGCGGGCATGCTGATTTTGATTTTTTTCGATTTGATAAGGTGGAGAGTACGATTTAGAGGAGAGGCAGACCTATGACTTTCGCTCAAAACAGGCCATCAAGCGCACAAGTTGAACAATGGGATATTTTCGAACTTGCGTTCATTGTTTCATATGATGGAAATCCTTTTATTGAAGTATCTCTATCGGCGGAGTTCTACTCAAATGATCGTTCAGTGGGTGTCAGGGGATTCTATGATGGCGAAGGCGTATTTCGTATTCGATTCATGCCGACAACCTTGGGCGCTTGGAGTTATCGTACCTCTAGTAATGTAGTAGTGCTCGATGGACAGGTTGGCAGCTTTGTCTGTGTAGAATCATCTCCAGATAATCATGGTCCGGTTCGAGTGAGTGATACATTTCACTTTGCATATGCGGACGGCCTCCGATATCTGCCGGTAGGCACAACGTGCTACGCTTGGACGCATCAGCCGGCTAATCTTGAAGAACAAACGCTGTCGACGTTGAAAGCTTCCCCGTTCAATAAGCTGAGAATGTGCGTATTCCCAAAATCTTATCAGTTTAATACAGACGAGCCCATGTATTATCCTTTCGAGGGTTCACTGGAGGATGGATGGGATTATAGCCGGTTTAATCCGGCATTTTTCCAACATCTCGAGATGAGAATTGCTGATCTTGGCAAGCTCGGCATAGAGGCAGATCTCATTCTATTCCATCCGTATGATCGATGGGGGTTCTCACAGATGCCGCTGGAAGTCGATGAAAGATATCTTCGATATCTTACAGCACGTCTTGCTGCATACCGGAATGTATGGTGGTCACTAGCCAATGAGTTTGATTTAATGAATGCTAAAAAAGAGGATGACTGGGAGTACTTTGCTGAAATCTTGACATCAACCGATCCGGTCGGCCATCTCATTTCCAATCATAATTGTCTCCGATTCTACGATTACAGCAAACCTTGGGTAACTCATTGTAGTATACAACGTATTGACATGTATAAAACGGCAGAAGAAACAAATGCATGGCGTGAAAAGTGGAATAAGCCGATAATCGTAGACGAGTGTGCTTATGAAGGGGACATCGAACACGGATGGGGAAACATCACGGGAGAAGAATTAACCCGTCGATTCTGGGAAGGTGCTGTACGTGGCGGTTATGTTGGTCATGGAGAGACCTATTACAATGAGAAGGAAGTTCTATGGTGGTCAAAGGGAGGCGAACTTACGGGGACAAGTCCTGAGAGAATCGCTTTCCTTCGCCGAATCATTGAACAAAGTCCAGGTGGCATACTGAATCCACTACCTTCTTCCTGGGATTTGCCTTGCGCAGGTGTGAAGGATGAATACTACTTGTACTACTTTGGTTTCAATCAGCCGCGTTACCGGCATTTCAAACAAGAGGCCGGTGTCTCCTATCGTGTAGAAGTAATTGATACCTGGAATATGACGATAACCCAGGTGCCAGGCATTTTCGAAGGGACGTTCCGTGTTGAACTTCCTGGGCGTCAATATATGGCGGTTAGATTAACAATTGCTTAATCGACGTTCATAGGTATGATGAAGGGCTGCCTTGTGGCAGCCCTTTAACGTGTCGATTATTACAAATAAATGACAAAAACTTTAAATGAAACGAATCCGCATTAGCTGGAGAAAATATGTATGCTCAGTTCTTCTTTAAATCCAACTTTCGGATAAACACTTCGTCCCATTGGGGTTGCATGAATAACAGCCAAATTCACACCTTTTTGCTGCACAATGCCCAATACATGAGCTAGCATAGTACGGGCTATTCCTCTCGAACGATAGGCTTCTAAGGTTGCTATGCTATAAAAGCCTGCGACATCGCCCTCGGTAAAGGTCGTAAGTGTAGTTACAGGTACTCCATCCATATAACCAAGATAATGTTGAACCGCGGTGATATCTTGATTTGGGCCATCCACAAACACTTTACAAAAAATATCGGCCATCGACTCTGGAACGTTATACCCTGCTAGTATAACCTTTCGGAACTCTTCAATCTCTTGAGATTCCCGTACAGCTCGGACTTCCAGCCCCGGCAATTCCGGCAATTCCGAACGCCAGTCTTTCAGGGAAAGCCCCATACCCGAAATGACGCCAACCTGGTGAAAATGATTAGCCGCAAGCGCTTGGTTAATGACTTCGTCCTGATTGTGCGAGGTGGTCAACCAGGCCAATTTATGGCCGCGATTATGGTAAAAGGATTTGATAGATGCTATCTCATCCTCGGGATTGATCTCTTCAGAGCGTTTGTATGTAAAAACGCTATTGAACAGTCCGTATGGGATTTCGGATTCAAATCGTTGTGTGCGATTCGTCTCCACGAATGTGAAAACTTGGCTAAGTTGACTCAATTTCTCGTAAGCGCGGACCATATTTTCAAAAATTAGTTTCTGAGTCGTTGACAATTAGATCTCTCCTCCTGTTTTCACGGTAATACAACCGCGCAATGCGTGACAATTAAATGAATTGATAACTATGCCGATTGATCCCAATAACTGAAAAATTATCGGCCTGTAACCTATTGTTCCACAAAGGAACCAACTTCACAGGCCGATTACTTTATTCTATAGGGTTTTGGGTCGGGCCATATTTAAGGCAAGGATACTTGTAACTCATTAATTTTACCGCCAGACAGCTTAAATGTATGTTTTAAATAGAATGGACTTGGGAGATTAGTTTTATCAAAATCGCCCTCAAGTGACGCGATAACGGCGTACGCGCCATCATGTTCCGTGGCATCCGTTATGTCGAAGCGAACATGAGCACCAAAGATATCGGTTTTACTCCAATTTCGAATGGCTTCTAACCCTCTAAACTCCCGATTATCGTCAAACACGTAAGCATTATCGTTAAATGCAGCAAGAAATGACTCTAACTGTTCCTCATTTGAAGCAGTGAAATATGCTTTTACGGAATCTGGTAATTGAATCATAAATAACTCCTCCTTTTTGTAAAAGAACAGATAATAATTAAACTGTCGGAATCGTACCACCGTCAATAACGTACTCGCTTCCCGTGATGGAAGCTGAGCGATCGGATGCCAAAAAGGCTGCAAGTTCCGCTACTTCTTCAGGTAGTCCCGGACGACCGATTGGAATACCTCCGAGCGAGTCCATAAGCTCCTCTAACGCGGCTTCGCGACTACCGGCAACTGTCGCGATGCGGTCGATCATCCGATCTGCTGCTTCCGTCTGAATGAAACCTGGCGCAATCGTGTTGATCCGAATCCCCTTTGGCGAAAACTCCTTAGACAAACCTTTGCTGTAATTGGTCAACGCTGCTTTTGATGCTGCGTATGCTAGGGTAGTTTCATATAGTGGCAGCTTTCTCTGGATTGAGCTTACATGGATGATAACACCCTTGCCTTGCTCTATCATCATTGGTAGTAAGTTTCTGTCCAATCGAACAGATCCAAGTAGATTCATGTTCAAAGTTTCCAGCCAGTCTTCTTCAGTTAAGGCCAATGCACCACCAGGAGGCGTTGAAGCACCTCCGACTGTATTGATGAGAATGTCGATACCGCCTAACTTTTCTTTCACAGCCTCAACCAGAAGCGCCGTGCCTTCCGGCTTCGTGATATCAGCTTGAATAAAGTGAACGCCAGGAATATCGTAATCCTCCGGGATTGTACGAGCCGTTGTGAGCACAGTGGCTCCAGCTTCGGCGAGACGCTTCACAATCGCATAGCCCATTCCTTTTGTTCCACCCGTTATTAATGCCCGTTTACCTTGGAATTCATGTTCGTAAGATGAAAAATTCATTTTGCTGTATCTCCTTTATAAAAATTAATTGTTTTTGGTCACATATATTAGCATATCGCTACAGTTAAGATAAATCTAATTGATAATAATAATTGATTTTATTAGTAATATTCATGAATGGGCCATGTATAAAGTCATAAGTACACTGCAAATTCAGATCATTATCATATATTTAACGTTTATTGAAGAAAATATATATGATTGCCTGAAATACCTCATGATTTATACAATTCCATCCTTTAATTTGATACTTTGACTACTGGTCGAATCACGCGGATGGCAAGGATAGCAGCAATAGCTACTCCAAGTGCACCAAACCATACAACAGAGCTTATTGGCATGTTCTTAAGCATAATACCGCCAAGACCTGCGCCAATTGCCATGGATAGCTGCTGAGTGGAAGAATACAAACTGATCATAATACTAGACGCTTCTGGAGCCTGACTCACAAGGTTAACCTGTTGAGTTGGACCAGAAGACCAAAGTGACAAGGACCAGAGAACAAGGACTAAGAGTACGGCGACAATAGAGTGGGCGCTTAACGCAAGAAGTGCAAGAGAAATGGCGTGAATGATGAGTCCAGAAAGCAATGTTTTTCTTACACCCCATTTATCCGTTGCAGATCCACCAATTTTGGCTCCGATCATACTTGCAAAACCAAATAGGAATAAAGCCATACTAATCGTACTTGTGCTCATATTGGCCACGTTTAGGAGAAATGGTGTGATGTAAGTGAAAGCAATCGAGTAACCTAAAATCCAGAAGAAAATCACAACGAGTGCCATCAATATTTTTGGATTTTTAAGAAATGCGAGTTGTTTAACTAATGGTATAGGTGTTTCACCCTCCGTACGTGGAATAGCAGCCATCAAAATGAAAACAGCAGCAAAGCCAAGAATCCCCAATGCAGCAAAATTTAATTTCCAGTTCATGTTCGCGGCAACCAGTCTTCCAAGCGGAATACCGATTACAAAGGATGTACTAAAACCCATTACCACTGTAGAAATAGCACTTCCGATCTTTTCAGGCTTTGCTAATTTTGTAGCCATTGTAATTGCTACAGTCAGGAAAATACCCGCGCTGAGAGCAAGCACTACTCTTGATAAAAGCAAAGGTAAGTATCCTGGCAGGAAAATAACCATAGCATTACCGATTACAAATGTAACAAGTGACGCAATAAGCAGCGTCCTTCTATCCATTCTAGCTGTTAACGCTACTAGAATCGGTGTACCGATTGCGTAACTAAGCGAAAAGATAGAAATCAGCTGACCCGCAGAAGCAATAGATATTCCTGTATCTTTAGCAATGATATCTAGGAAGCCAGCAATAACATATTCAGATGTTCCAACGAAGAAGGTAACTATCGCTAGAAGTAAAATTTTCAATGAGTTTGACATGTTTATACCCCTTTTATATAAAGTGTTAGTTCATAGCATCTAATTGGCAGCAGTGAACACACCTGTTACGCTAATGGGTTAACAAACGATAAAATAGATAGAACTGCATGAATGATCGTCCTTTCCAAGTAGATTTGTTTATGATGTGAACACTCTTGTCCGCAACACCTGAATTATCATAACAATGTACATTCAATCAGTCTAATGCATGATATCTATGTTTTATATTAATTATTTTCATGTAATCTACGAATATAGCCTACAAATACAAAAAAACAGATTCCTATCGCCGGCTGCTCAAAAATTCGTTGGCTATATGCAAGAAAAGTTTAATTAATTCTTCTCTTTAGCTCAAACTGGCATTGTGCTTCTCTTACATTACTTATATTTATTAATATAATGAAAATTATAAATTATACAGTAGGGATTCATGTGTGTATAGTTACTTTAGGAAAGCGAATGTCCCCAATTCAGTTACTAGGGGGCCTTTTAATATCTATTATGGAAAGGAATTGATGTTCCAATGCCAGCTTACGTTATTTTTATCAGAGAAGAGACAACTAATATAGAAGAATTAAAAGTCTACGCGTCTAAAGCGCCGTCAGCCCTTCAAGGTCATTTATTGAAACCTCTTGTCATGTACGGTATGCATGAAGTCATTGAAGGACCGGAAGTAGAGGGAGCAGCTGTGTTGGAATTTCCAGGCATACAGGAAGCGAAGTCTTGGTACTACAGCCCTGCTTACCAAGATGCTGTTAAGCATCGAATGAAGGGTGGCACTTATCGAGGCATTATAGTAGAGGGTTTTACGAAAGTAGGTTCGGAACTATGAAAGAAGATTTCGTATTCCACTTGTTTGACAAACAACTTGCCACGTTTATTGAAATGATGAACAAGTGCCCTGAAAATCAACGTAAAGTAGTTCCTAATGGTTTTGAAACTAATCTTCATTGGCACTTAGGACATGTTCTTACTGTTACAGAGTACCATGTATTTGGTTCTATCGATCAAGCACTTAATCTTCCAAAGTTATATCAAGAGATGTTCACATATAGTACAAAACCAGCAAATTGGACGAAAGAACCACCATCATGGGAGCGATTGATCGCTCAGCTGGAAGAACTACGTAATCTGATTCACACATCATTGAAGACGAAGCTGGATACACCCGTAAGAAATAATATTCTAAAAGCTAATAATTATAGAGAATTACTCTATGCGACTTCCCAACACTTAGCCACTCATACGGGTGTAGTTACAGCTATGCTTCAAATATTAATGACTTCATTTTCTAAAACCCAGCTTACTGAAAAAAACAAAAAATAAAAAAATGGCGGTGCTAGGGAAATTACCCTGCATCGCCATTTCTGGTTTTTAGTCTAACAGATACACACATAGGGTTAGAGTTTTTCCTTAAAAGCCTTCGGACTTAGCCCCGTATATTTCGTGAAAACGTGAGTAAAATAGGCCGGGTCCTCAATGCCGACCTCTCTGGCAACTTCGAAGATTTTCAATGCTGAATTTTTGAGTATTTTTTTTGCCATATCAATACGGTATTTATTCAGCGAATCCATTAAGGCTTCCCCTGTTTCTCTTTTATATAATCGGCTTAAATAACTGCTATTTACATGTACGCATTCAGCAATGAACTGCAGATTAATTTGTTTATTGAAATGTTCTCGGATACACTTGTTTACTTCCCTCACAAGGTAATTACTATGATTTCCTTGGGAACTAAGCAGATGGATGGACGATTGAATAAAGTTATTTAAAATATGGAACAGATCGCGCATTGACTTGCTATGTTGAATTTGAGCGTAAGTTTGGGATTCATTGTTTAGGAAAGCGACATCTGCCCATTGGGGGTCTGTAAATAGTTTAAAAGACATGGAGCATAGGAGCAACCCGCTTGCTTTCATATGTTCAATAGGCACATTGTTTTCTTTATAGAAGTCAAAGAGATTTGATAATTTCAGAGAAGCTTCTGCAACATTTTCCTGTTGGATGTAGGTTATGATTTCATCTATATAGGTATGCGTGGGTACAGATCTCAAACCGTAATGTGTTGTATCGCTCGACTGATAGATAGAAATCGGGATATCATGATATAAACTATTGGTAAGCGCTTTCTTGGCTTCAGTAAAAGCTTCGGGCAATTCAAGTGAAGAAGCATGTGGTTGACTAATGCCAACATGCACCGCGAAGTTCATGAAATTATCGACCATTTTCATAATTTCCCTGCATTTATTTGGTATGAACTGCGTGTATTCGGCTTCGTTTGCATACGCAAAGGATACAATCGAAACAAGTTGATTTTTACTTATGATTGACGTGTAATGTTGGGAATCTTTGAAGGCAAGGTTTGAAAAGTGTCTAAGTTGAGAGACAAAATTGCTGTATTCGCTAGAGGTTGTTTCACTATGATTTTCAGCAAGGTCGCTCATTTCAAAAACCGCAATGATATAATGATCAATTATGATGCCATGTTCTTTCATTTTGCTTACAATGACCTCAGGATGACTAATCATGTTGTCGAAAACTTCTTTGATGAATTTATCCCGAATCTCGGACAAATGTTTCTGCTGCAAAGCGATTAATTCCTTTGCTTTTTGCACAGCTTCCGGAATCTTCTCAGTTGGGTTGATTTTCACAAGGAAGTCAACGACGTTATATTTGATCGCAGATTGTGCATACGCAAAATCGGCATAGGCTGTTAACAAAATGACTTTGGTATGAGGGTAATTTTCGTAAATATATTTGGCGAGTTCAATGCCGTCCATTCCGGGCATTTTAATATCCGTTATCACGATATCGATTTGGATGGATTGTAAAAAATCCTTTGCTTCCGTGCCGTTTGAAGCCGTGGCAGCCAGTTCACAGTCAAGAGACTTCCAGTCTACAAAGCTTTGCAGACCTTGTCTAATGACAGATTCGTCATCAACTATCATTACTTTATACATGAACGTTTTCTCCCTTATCTGCAGGAATAAAAACTGAAACCTTGGTACCTATGTTTAATTGGCTCTGGATGGCAATCCCGTATTGTTCTCCATAGATTAGTTTAATTCTATGATTGGTATTATGTAATCCAATATTGTTGTGGCCTTTTCTTCGGCGCTCGTTATGTACCGCGGAATCCAGATTGATTTGGTCATCTTTAAAGCCAAGACCGTCATCTTCAATCTCGAAATAGATAGAATTAGCAACCTCAGTGATTGTAATGGTGATGGTACCTTTATCTACTTTATTTTCAATACCATGAACGACGGCATTTTCGACAATGGGCTCCAGACAAAACTTAGGTACATATAAGTCCAAAAGAGCCTCATCTTTTACATCTATACGAAAATCCAGTTTATCTTCAAACCGCATTTTCTGTAGATACAAGTAAAAATTGACAATCTCCAATTCCTCGCGAATGGTTATTTTTGTTTTACTGTCCGTATACATACTCGCTTGTAGTAATTCGGTTAAAGACATCACCATTTTATACACCGTTTCATCTTTGGAAAAGCGTGCTTTATATCCAATGGTAATAAGTGTATTGAATAAAAAGTGTGGATTCATTTGTGATTGCAAAAATTTCAATTCCGTTTCTTTCAGTAAGAGCTGCTTCTCGTACACTTGATTAAAGAGATATTTGATCTCACTTGTCATTTTATTGAAGGTGTGGCTAAGCAGATTCAACTCCAAATCCGAATACTCGGGCATTTTGGCATCGTAGTTTCCAACCTTCACTTGATTGATATTCCGTAGCAAATCCTTAATAAAGCGAGTAAACCGCAGCGATAGGAAGATACTTGATACAAGGAATACGAGCATGATTAGCAACAAAAAGAGTGTGTAATTTTTCATATTGTCCGACAGCTTGGCCAGAATTTGTTTCTTAGGAATACAGATAACAAAGCTTAGTCCACTCTCATTTATTTTTTTCGCTGCTACCATGTAGGACCGATTATCCATAGTTATATGATTGATATCTGTTTTATCACTTAACTGCAAAATCGATGAATCCACTTTATTACCTATCAAATTTTTATTCGAACTTGAATAAATGAAACCTTGTTTATCGATGAGGTACACCATTGCACCAGGAATCTCAAGCAATGCAGCATATTTATTGAAAATTTGACTCTCATCAATGCCGATAATTAAGTATAACCGTTGATCAGGATTATAAATGTTGGAGACATTTCTAACGTAATAAATTACATTGTCGTTATAAAATGCAGGCACAGGAACAATACCCTCAATATTCATGCCTTTTTGCTGATTATAAATGTTTATATTATTGGCAGTAACGATGTTGACATCTTTCGTTGATCTGGAAATGGAGGAGAAGTTCGATTCATTTTGAAACATATAAACGGTTGAGATCAGTTTGCTAACCCAGGCTGTATTAAACATTAAACTATATTTAAGCTCTTCCTCCATATCACTTTTATTAACAAATTGGCTGTAATTGTCACTTTCTACGGAAGTATCTCCAGCTAGCCATGTTCTAACCGATTTGGTAGAAAGCATGTGCAGCGAAGTGTCCGTTATCAGTTTGAAAGAGCTTTCAATATTGTCGTTCGTTTGCCCCATAATTTGTGACCAATTGTTCTCTGCATTTTTGGTTAATTCAGAAGACATACTCCAATAAAAATACAGCCCCGAAACCGACATTGGGAATAGGATCATAAACACAGTAGCAACTATTATTTTATGTCGAATGGGTATTGCTTTGAAAAATGAGACCATAATCAACCTCCCAAATTTATTGTAATCGGGATCGGATGAAAGCGCTATTCGTTCATACGAGGGAGTCGAAATTTCTATAGAAAAGTCAAAATATCACAATGAAATTCATAAAACTACATCATGGAAGCGCTTGAATGACGAGATAAGTAAAAATAATGCAAGCTTATAGCTGCATTTTCACATTAACATTCCTAATTATAGGTAATAAGATGATGAAGTAAAGTTTTTCTGCTAAATAAAATCTTGAAAGGGGATTCAAAAGTGAGAAAGAGATATGTTCGTAAAGGAATTACAGTGATTACAAGTGGTATGTTAGCTCTATCTATGGTTGCTTGCAGCTCGGTAAAGCCAGCAGAAACAAAAGAGAGTGCGAGTTCGAGCCCGGCAACAGTACAGAATACGGCGGCACCCAGTAAGGCGCCTGTGAAAATCAAATATGCCACTTATCGGGTTGGCACACATGTATCCGCAGCTGCAGAAAAGAAAATTTTGGACGAGTTCAAAAAGAAGTACAACGGAGAAATTGAACTGCAAGTTGAAGAGATTCCTGGTGATCAGGCTTATGTGGATAAGATTAAGGTGCTTGCGGCTTCAAAAGACCTACCCGATGTTGTTGAAGGTAAAAACGGTCTTAATGATTTACTTATAAAAGGAAATTTAGCCACACCGTTAAACGAATATTTGGAAGCGGATACTGCGTGGAAAGCGGAGGTTGGCAACGATGCAATCAATTCGAACACACGAGACGGAAAAGTTTGGTCTATAGCCAACGGTGCGCAGCTTATCGGATATTTCTACAATAAAGAGTTGTTCGAGAAAGCAGGAGTGAAACCAGCAGCCACGTGGGATGAATTTCTAACGAATCTTGAAAAAATTAAAACAACGACTGGAACTGCTCCAATAGCTATGATGACCGGGGAGAATGCCTGGACAACCAATCTACTCCTGGGGGCTATTGTAGGGACAAGCGGAGACGCAGGAAATAAGTTCATGAACACACCATTTTCCAAAAACTTTGAGACGCCTGAGTTCATTGAAGGATTGAAGAAGATTCAAACCATCCTTCAAAAATATACGACAAAAGATGCACTTGGCGCCGGTTATGCGAATGCGGCCAACAATTTCTTGCAAGGCAAGGCGGCAATTATAGCGAATGGTCCATGGATGATCAGCGACTTCAGTGATAAAACGAAAGCGCTCGAAGGCTTTGATAAAAAGGTTGGCGTAGCGATGTACCCCAATTCCGGCATGTTTTCATCCTTTGAGGTCGGTTATATGTTAACGGCTAAGGATAAGGAAACGAAAGAGGCAGCGATCAAATTGTTGAAATTTTTAACGGATGCACATGCGCAGCAGATTAATCTTGAGCTCAGCAGCACAATGCCTTTGACGGTAAATGTAAAGCCTAGCGATGAGTTTAAGCAAAAGAACCCACTCTTTATGGCAAATGTGGAACTTGGAGGCCAAGCTAAAAATAAATTTGCCAACCTTGACGCTTTAAACTTTGCCAATGTAACGGAAGCTTGGAAAACGTTATACCCTGAACTTAACTTTAATAAAGCTACCGCTGAGGAAATTGCCAAGAGGTTAAGTAATACAGCAGAGAAAAACAAATAGAGTACATATCGGATAAAACAAGGGGGTGACTCCCCAGAGCTAACTTGTTTAGGGGAGTCGGATCCATATTTAAGGAGTCACAAGATGGCAAAAAATAAGTTGTATATTACGTTGTTCCTTTTACCAACTCTAGTTTTGTTCGCATTGGTTTTTGCCGCTTCATGTGTCATTTTGTTTGGAACCTCATTGACGGAATGGCGGATAGGTTCCAAAGTGTCCTTCATTGGCATACACAACTATGCAGAGATGTTCCTGGACCCGGATTTCTGGAAAAGCGTATGGAATACGATCCTATGGATGCTGCTCCAATCTACCGTTCATATTATGATTGGCGTTAGTTTCGCTCTCATTCTTTTGAAGAAGGAATTTTATTGGAAATTCGCGAGAACAGTGTATATGCTGCCCAATATTATTTCCGGTGCTGCGATAGGTATGCTTTTTCTGAGTATCCTTAATCCGGAAATCGGGGCTGTGAACCATATCATTAGGTTGTTCGGCTTTGAGGGCTTTTCACAAAACTGGTTTATGGATTATAACTCCGCCTTTTTCTCAGTCACGATGACTTGGCTTCCTTATGCGGCCGTTATTACCATTCTAGTACTGGCTGAAATTGCGGCAATTTCTGAAAGTGTATTCGAATCAGCAAAAATTGACGGAGCCAGTGAACTCAAAATCAATTTATACATTGTACTTCCTATGCTGAGGAATATTATTGGAACTTGCGTCCTTTTGGCAGGAACCAGTATCTTGCAGAAGTTTGACATTATTATGATGACGACAGGTGGAGGACCGGGAAACGAAACAATGAACTTGCCTATGTATATATATAAAACAGCGCTTATTGACAATAACTTTGGCTATGCGAATGCAATCGGGGTTTTTGCGATTGTGCTTGGCATCGTGTTTGTTATGACAACGAAAGCGGTGTTTAAAATCGGAGACGCTTTGGAATAAGCAGGGTGGTGGAGATGAACATAATGAAATACTTCCTATTATTGACTAAATATATGTTTGTAGGCTTAATTATTGTCTTATCTGTAGCACCATTCTTGTGGGTGTTTCTATCTTCATTTAAGAGCAATATGGAAATCATGGTTTCCTCCTTAAGCTTAGCGAGCCATTTCGATTTAAGCAATTACGAGAAAGCGTTTAAGATTGCTCCATTAGCTAGATTTTATCTAAATAGTGTCATTGTTGCGGTATGCGGTACTATATTAAATCTGTTTATTCTGGGATTATCCTCTTATGTCATTGCACGATTCAATTTTCGAGGGAAAAATATCATCATTGGCATATTGTCTTTATCTTTGTTAATACCTGGCGCTGCGCTGCTGCAGCCTTTGTATCTTACTGTGAAAACATTAGGCTTGTACGATCATTTATTTGGATTGATTCTTGTATATGCTGGTTTCGGACTGCCCACATCCTTATTCATTCTTTCCAGCTTTTTTCTCACCATTCCCAAGTCATTGGAAGAGTCTGCATACTTGGATGGTGCCGGCTTCATCAAGACCTTTTATCGCGTCATTTTACCTCTATCAAAACCGGGTTTCTCGACGGCGGCCGTTTTACAGTTTTTATTATGCTGGAATGAATTTCAATTTGCACTTACATTAACTACTGGTAGCAAAAGCAGAACACTACCATTGGCGTTATATTATTTTAAAAGCCAGTTCGGAAGTGATTACGGCGTTATGTTCGCAGCTACAATTATTGTTATCATTCCAAGTATTATTGTGTACATGATCATGCAGGAACAAGTGGTCTCCGGTTTGACAGCGGGGGCAGTGAAAGGGTAATCATTGCAAACGCATACATCGATGGGACTATGTTCATAATGAACTACGAAAATAGTAATGGAGGTCGACGACTATCATGTTGAAAATGAGATTTAAAAAATTCACATCGGTATTATTGTTCATTTGTATGCTAGTAGCACCAATGAGCCAAGCTATAGTCGCATCCGCAGAAGAGGCCAATGTAAATTCTTCTGCACTTGATGTACAAGAAAGCCAAGTAAACGGGGAATATTCGCTTAATTTATCACAACTGGGGAACGTTGATTGGTTGCATTTCAAAGGAAACGGCGCCAATAATTTGACCCAAATTAGAAAAGCAAGCTCAAGTGCTGTTACCTTTAGCGTATATGGAGATAACACGACAGGCTTCGAAGGCAAGATGGATAGAGGATCGGATGCCAATTATTTGTCGTATACCTGGGATAACGGAATGTCTGGATATGAGACAGGCAATAAGGATACAGGGTTTGGGGTGTTTTTTCCTAATAACAGGACTCCTGGAACCTATGACAATGTTGGTTGGACCTTTACGGTAGCGCCGCAGCCTCAGGAGTCGACCGTTGTGTTTGGCATCGGCATGTGGCAAGCGAAAGTCGATGTGAAAATCTATGCAAATAATACGCTTGTTGAGACGAAGAAAATTAGTGCAGGCGGAACTTCACAAGTGTACAAGTATCAGATCAAGGTACCCGCGAATGTACAGTTAAAAGTAGAAGGTCTCCAAACGGAGACGATCAGTCAATGGGGAAACATGTCTTTTTCCGGATTGGCTGTCAGCAGCGTGGAGATTGCGGATAAACTTAATTTACACAACGAGTATAACAACGTGAAAGATTGGACTCAAAAATTATATACGGATGTTTCATGGCAAGTATTTGTCGCCGCTAGAGACAACGCCAATCGTATTCTAGAGGAAGCAGATGCTTCGCAAGCAGAAATTAACGATGC
The DNA here is from genome assembly GCF_009757995.1 of Paenibacillus anseongensis. Lineage (NCBI taxonomy): Bacteria > Bacillati > Bacillota > Bacilli > Caryophanales > Paenibacillaceae > Paenibacillus > Paenibacillus anseongensis. The sequence continues at coordinate 277,605 of NZ_WSEM01000034.1, read as the reverse complement.
GTTAAATGCCCTTTTAGCAGCAAAAACCGCCCTTACCAAAAAAGAAACGAATATGATGATCGATTTTACAGGAACTGAAAAAAATGAATATGCATTTGGCGATGAAGTCGATCAACAGGCTAGGTATCAAACGTTTACGGTTAATGAAGGCTATGAAATGGAATATGTCCAATTTGTCATTAAACAAATGGCGAGCGATGCGAATGATTTGGTTGTAAAACTTTATAACACCAATAGTAATGGATTGCCAGTAGGTTCGCCGCTGAAAGAAGTTACTGTCAGCAAAGATAGTGTGATAGATGGTGGTTTAACAACCGTACATTTCAATTACACTCTCGCTAATAACACGCGTTACGCGATTGTTTTAACACAAAGTAATCTTGTTTCAGGCAAATACCGCTGGGTTGTCATGGATAAAAATGAAGAATCAAGCTCGGAATTTTTTGGAAAAACCGTTTCAGGGAATTTCATCTCAGAAGCTCAGCTAGGAACGGGAATTTTGCGGATTATTAAAAAGACGGCCGTAAATCGCAACTCTTTGCAAACGTTTATAAAGGAAATTAGTAAGTACAATAGTAAGCTTTACACGGTACAGTCTTGGTCTGCATTGAAAACCGCGTTGTCTAACGCCAATGGATGGCTGAACAATTTTGATGCAACTCAAATTGAACTTGACGGCGCGCAAAACCAATTGCAGAAGGCATTTGATAGTCTGGTTTTAACCAGGGACATAACCAGCTTTGTTAGCCAAATTGATGCCATTAGTCGTGCAGTTGTAAAAGGTTACACAGAAAGTTCAGTGACTGCTTTAAACAGTGCCATTACAGCAGCCAAGGCATTAAGCAATGATGCATTAGTAAGTGAAAAAATTAAAGCTTTTTCAGCGGTGCTAAATGCGATTGATGCTTTAAAAGTATCGGGAAAATATCAATATGAAACTCATGCAAACATGACGGCGGCTTTTGGTTTTGAGTCAGATAAAAATGCTTCTCTTGCGTTCTTGGACGGTTCGTATCAAATTGGCGGGAATCGTCCGATGCAGCATGGACCCATTGCACCAAAACAAATGGTTACTTTTGGTGTGACGGATACTAGCAATATTAAATGGTATTTAAACGAAGGATATTTGCCGGTGTTTGTAAGTGAATTTACAAAGGATGATGTGCAGTATAAAATTGAGAATTTCGGCAATAAACATACGGTAGATAACAAGGATTATGTCATTGACTATTCTCGGATAACGGCAACGAATGTTTCGAACGAAGCTAGACTTTTACCGGTCGTATCTTCAAATTTGATTCCATTGAATGATAATACGAAATATGCGTATGTGGTAAACCCAGGAGAGTCCGTTGTCAGAGAGTATGCCGTTGAGGCGGATAAATACGAATATTTTAATGAGGGTGTAACGAATTACACTTCATTAACCATGGAACAAGTGATTGCTCAAGGTTCCTATGATACTAATTACCATGAAATGAGTACGTATTGGAAAACAAGACTTTCCGATTTGGTGGATCTTGATTTACCGAATAAGGAACTGGTTCAAGCATTTAAAGCCGGATATATCGATACTATGATAATCAAAGATGGCAATTTTCTACACGTTGGAGAGAATGGATACGCAAGATTATTTTCTCATGATACGATTGGCATTTTAGTCCAATTGATACAAAGCGGAGATTTTCAACATGCCAAAGATTATTTGAAAAGCGTGCCTTTAACAGGCGGAATCAATATTGAAACAGGTGTAACCGACGTAGACCTGTATTGGGACGCCAATTGGAAACTTCCGTGGGCGTATGCCGTTTATTTGAGTAAAACGGGTGATACCTCCATCTTTAAAGAATCTATGACTGCCGAAGATGGGACGGTAGGTACTGTGTTTGAAAAGAGAATCAAATATGGTGCGAAGAGAATTGAAGCCGATCGTGTCAATGGTATCATGAAAAACACGCTTGCGATTGACTCTGATGGCAATTGGACAATTGATAATTATTCTGCATTAACAGGATTGACAGCCTATGAATATATAACGCGCGAGTTATATAGATTAGATCACGACGACTATTATTTGAATGAAGCAGAATGGGCTAAGGCGCAATATGAAGATCTGTTAGCAAAATTCACAGCAAGACTACAACAAACAATAACAGAAAAAAGACTGAATTATATTCCTGCCTCTGTCGTACAAAGTAATGATGAAAACCGTATGCATGATTCTAGGGATGCGAACTGGGCCTCGATGTTCTTATTCGGTTTATGGCAGTGGGATGGATACTTGTATGGAGCTGATCAACCCGAAGATAATATCAATTTAACCATGCTGGACGATACCTATTCATATGGAATAAACAGACGTGTTAATGAAAAAACAACGGATTCTCCATACAACTTTGGTGGTTACCCACATGGATTCTATTCAAGTGCCTATAATGCTGGTTACGGAAGTGCAGCGCTGCGTGGTGAAAAGTATAGAGATATGGGAATTAAAGCCTACGAATTTATGATTGAAAATTCAATGAGCGGGCCATTCAGTTGGTGGGAAGGTATTGCTTACCCGGAATCTAGCAGTCCATGGGCGAAGACAAATGATAACCTGAATGTTCATAATACCCCAGGCGGCGGTGGATCAGCACCTCATATGTGGGGGCAATCCGTTAACTCCAAAGTATTGGTTGATTCCCTGATTGCGGAAAGAATTTATGAGCAAAACAAAAAATATGATATCATCGTAGGTCGCGGCATTCCTAATGAGTGGGTTGTTGATGCTGCGAAAAATTCAAATGTTGTTGCAAATGTTCAGAACTACCCTGCGCTACAGGGAGGCAGAGTGGGGTATACCGTCGTCAGAGACGAAAACAAACTTGTTTTTACATTTAATACAAAGCTGGATCAAGCGAAAATTGATGCAAGCGGGGCTAATTTTAGCGTTCAATTACCGATTATGGTAAACAATATTCTAGATGCGTCGGCAGGAGTCATCAATCATGAGAAAGGGATTGTCACCGTTCCTGTAAGTACGAAAAATTTAACGATCTATTTAACAGAGTTCAGTAATAATGCAAGGCTGGCTGATTTGGCAGTCGATCAAGGTACGCTGTCACCTGCATTTTCACCATCGACAATGAATTATGCGGTAAGTATTCCCAACACAGCTTCAAGTCTTAATTTCAATTTGACCAAAGCGGATCCTAATGAGACACTTTCCGTTACGGGGGCTGTACAAATTTCTGAGTCAGGTAATGTTTATTCATATCGTTCATCCGATTTACTTGTAGGATCTAACGCTGTTCAGATTATGGTTACTGCGGGAGATGGTAAGGCAACTAGCACCTACAATATCACAATTAACAGGGCTCAAGCGGAGACACCGACACATACGTCTGACAGGGATTCAACTTCACAATCGATTCCAGATAACAATAAAGTGACTTCTACGGATGGGAAACTGACGGTTCCCGTAGGTAAAATAGGTGAGGTTAGTTTTGGAGGAGATGCGGTTAAGGTATCAATTCCGAAAGACGCCTCGGACCAAGAAATAAAATTAACGATAGAAAAAGTAGTAGGCACTGATACCCTTCTACAGAATCAAGAGATTCTGGCTAGTCCAGTGTATGAGATTTTGAAAAATTTCTCGGACAACTTCAGTAAAGCTGTAACACTAACCTTTGCTTTTGATCCAAAAAGCGTGAAGAGTAATCAAAAAGCAGCTGTATTTTATTATGATGAAGGGAAGAAGATGTGGGTGGAAGTTCCAGGCGGCCAAGTTAACGGGAATTTCATATCCGTAGAGGTTAATCACTTTACCAAGTACGCTGTTCTAGTTGTAGATAATAAAGATGTAATAACAGAGAATCCTTCGAAAGGCACCGTTACTTTTAGTGATGTCGCAGGCCACTGGGCTGAGTCATCGATTAAGCAAGCGGTAAGCAATGGAATCGTCAATGGTTATTCTGACGGAACATTTAAGCCGGAACATGCTGTAACTCGTGCAGAGTTCGCTGTCATGCTGATCCATACGCTTAAACAGCAAGGAGAAGGTGCTCCGCTGACATTCACAGATACGGCCAAGATTGGAAGTTGGGCACAAAAAGAGGTAGCACAAGCGGTACAAGCTGGCATGATTAGCGGCTATGAGGATGGCTCTTTCCGTCCTGATGCGGAAATTACACGCTCTGAAATGGCATCCATGATTGCGAAAGCTCTAAGTTTAAGGATCGATTTGAATACGACAACGAACTTCGCAGATGACCAAGATATTCCACAGTGGGCCAAAGGTGCAGTGGAAGTAATCAAGAAACTTGGTATTATCGAAGGTAAGGGAGAAAACGTATTCGCTCCTGCTGCCAATACAACAAGAGCAGAGGCTGTTACGGTTCTTTTGAAAATGACGTCCAAAAAGTAGTAGAATGAGACCCGCTCTGATAAAGAGTGGGTTTTCTTTTTTTTACGGGTAAAATAATTATGGAGAATCTTTTTAAAAAGAAAGTGAATGAAGCCTATGAAACAGCACAAACTACTTGAAGCTGATAATGAAATTTAACTATCGGAGAACTGATACCGCGGCGATGGAACAGATCCATCGCTTGTTTTAGTTAATTATACTTCGAATTAATCTATGATAATAAAGCAATACGTAGTCTTTACATAGGAGGTTTATTGTGGATAGCCGATATGACGAACTCTATAAAAGGGCGAAAGCCTATGGGCAGGAGCATGTACTCAAATTTTACCCCTCGCTATCCAAAACGTCAAAGAGCAAACTGCTGGATCAAATGGAACAATTGGATTTTGCCGAGCTCCACGAGCTTTTTCATCATATGAGGCAGCCATTGTTAGGTTCCTACGATATTTCGCCTATGGAAGCTTACGATTCGGAAGATTACAGCGCGGAGGAGCGGAGGCAATTTGCTCATACCGGATGGGACCAGCTTCGTCAAGGCAAGGTCGCGGCTCTTGTTGTTGCCGGAGGGCAGGGAAGCCGCCTAGGGCATGAAGGACCGAAGGGGACCTATAACATCGGGCTACAGTCAGGAAAGTCGCTGTTCCAATTGCAGGCCGAGCGCTTGTACAACTTGTCCCGTAGAGCCGGCCGGACCATCCCCTGGTACATAATGACCAGCCCGGAGAATCATCAGGAAACGGTACGATATTTCCAGGCATCGGAGTATTTCGGCTATGCCCCGGACGACATTTTCTTCTTCCAGCAAAATGTCCTACCAGCACTGGATTCCTTGGGACGCGTTCTGCTCTCCGCTAAGGATGAAATCGGCCTTACCCCCAGCGGGAACGGCGACGTCTTTGCTTCCATGAAGCAGTCCGGCGCCTTGGACGACCTGAAACGTAGGCGAGTGGAGTGGCTTTTCTATTATAATGTCGATAATGCCTTAATCCGAGTTGCTGATCCGCTGTTTGTAGGAGTTGCCGCGCATCATAACCATCCGATTGCCACAAAAGTCGTAGAGAAAGCCTACCCCGAGGAAAAAGTCGGCATTCTTTGCCTGAAAGGCGGCCGACCCGCCGTCGTGGAATACATTGATGTGCCTAAAGAGCTAATGTATGAAACCGATAGCTCGGGCCAGTTGACGTACGGGTTGGGCAATCTTTCGATCCATCTGTTTCGTACTGATTTTATTGAACGGTATGCGGATACGCATATTCCTTATCATGCCGCCAATAAGACGGTCAAATACATAGACGATCAGGGCCATACGGTCCAACCGGCGTCTCCAAACGCTTTTAAATTTGAAAAATTCATTTTTGATTTCTTCCCACTCACCGAACGCATGACGGTGTTGAAAGTACGAAGAGACGAAGAGTTCGCGCCTGTCAAAAACAAGGAGTGCAAGGACAGCCCCGCGACAGCACGCCGACTTGTGCAGGATTTGTATAAGCGATGGCTTTTGGAAGCAGGCGCAGCCCCCTCCCTCCTGGAAAGCCGGGATATCGAAATTTCCCCGTTGATTTCTTATGCGGGGGAGGGACTGACTCCGGAAGTTTTGAAAGTACTTCTTGACACACAGTTTAACTGATGGCTAACTCGGAACGAAAGCTTCATAAATAAAGATGAAACAGGCTGCCGGTGTTAAACTTGGTGGCCTGTTGTGCTAGCGAAGAAGTATAGCTCATTAAACTTCAGTAGAAGGCTGCTGACAGCAATGGGTCGGTAGTCTTTGGTGTAACCGCGTTGCTGAAGGAAGTTTCATATAATGGAGATAAATTGGTGTAAATTCCCAAGTGAATCGAATACGGCATGAAGGCTTAAATATTACTTTTTACATACTATATAACCAGAAAGTAAGTACTTTTTTTTTAGTTACTTTTGTTCCATAATGACTCTTGTGGCCACGAAGCATTAACCTAATTGATAAAAATCAGCTGATTGCATGATAGAGTGAATGTAAAAACATACTAACCAATGTGCATTATTAATTAATATATCCGGGAGAAAAGTAAATGAGTTCAACAATTGATCAATTAATAAATAAACACATTGAAATTTGGAGTGAAACAGACTCCAAGAAAAGAAGAATTAAAATTCAAGAAGCGTACACATCAAACTGCCGGGTGTTTGATCCGTTTTTCTCTGAGGTAATTGTTGGTCATGACGCTCTGGATAACCTTATTGATGAAGTACAAGCCAAAAATCCAGGAAAAGTGTTCACAGTTATTCCGGGTACAGTAGACGAACATCATGATCAAGCGAGATTTAGTTGGAGGTACGAATCATCTGAGAATCCAATAGTGATTACTGGGCAAGACTTCATTGCTGTAGAGAATGGTTCCATTCATTCCTTGACTGTATTTGTAGACAAGCCAACTTCAGATTAATCATTTCAATATAAACGTTAGTAAAGGGGAAAAAGAATATGGGGAAATTTGACGGGAAAGTAGCAGTAGTAACAGGAGGCACAAGCGGAATTGGCCTCCAAGCAGCCACGCAGTTTGCAAAAGAAGGTGCTCATGTATATATTACAGGACGCAGACAAGCAGAGCTTGATGTAGCGGTAAAACAAATTGGGAACAATGTAACTGGTGTTCAAGGGGACATTTCTAAGCTCGAGGATTTAGACAAGCTCTATGCTTTGGTTAAAGAGCAAAGTGGACATCTAGATATACTCTTTGCGAATGCAGGGCTTGGTTATATGCTTCCCTTGGGAGAAATTACTGAAGAGCATTACGATAAAACCTTTGATGTTAACGTTAAAGGAACGCTTTTCACTGTTCAAAAAGCTCTGCCTTTGTTCCCTGATAACGTTGGATCTATAATCATGACTGGTTCAACGGCGGGTTCTATTGGTGATCCAGCGTTCAGTGTTTACGGAGCTTCAAAAGCTGCGATTAGGCAGATGGCTCGTAACTGGATCCTTGATTTAAAAGGGACAAAAATTCGTGTAAACGTCCTAAGCCCTGGATTTGTTCATACGCCGGCGTATGATTACTTGTTTGCTGAGAATACTAGTTCTGTTCTAGAACATGCTAAAAATATAACGCCACTGGGCAGGGTTGGAACCGTTGAAGAAATTGCTAATGCTGTGATGTTCCTCGCCTCAGATGAAAGTAGTTATATTAATGGAATTGAGTTATTCGTAGACGGCGGAGTTGCTCAAATTTAATGGTGCGAAAGTTCAAGAATTAGTGCCTAAGATTAATGTACAAGTACTAAGAATGAACGAAAAAATTATTAGTTTTGGGGGTATTTAAAATGAATAAAACAGAACAGACCGTAATTATTGCCCGCTTTAAGCTGAAAGCTAACTCAGATAAACAAGCCTTTTTTGATAACCTAAAGCCGCTCTTTGATACAATGTCCAAAGAACCTACTTTTGTAAATGGGATTGTACATGAAAACGTTGATGATCCTGATGAAGTTGTACTCTACGAAATTTGGAATTGTTCTAAGGAGACTTGGCTAGCAGAGGAAGAAACGAAAGCTTATCGCCAAGGTCCATATACTCGTGCAGCAGAATTCTTGTTGGGTAGAGAGCTTGGTTTCTACTCGGCATTCGGAGAATGGGGAACTACGATTACTGCTGGTAAACATTTTTCCTAATATCAACTTAAAGGATTTCAAGAAAAGGTTCAGCTACTTGAAAATTGAGAAGCTGTTCCTTTTTCTTATAATTGCTCTATCTCAATTACTAATTGCTAATAATGAATTTTAGAAGGTAAAAAATATGTAATAAAGAAGGAATACACCCATGGGATCATCTAAATTGGATCAATTAAAGTTTTTATCTGTGAACTCATTTGGCTCGGTTATGGGTATATCAGGACTTTCGCTTGCTGGAAGGTTATCCCATAATCTGTTTGGAACCTCCTCGCTGATTGCAGAATTGATTGGTTTGATGGGTATCATAATGTTTGTGCTTCTAAGTGTTTTTTTCGCCATAAAGTTGCTCAAATTCCCAAGTGTTGTTTATTCAGAGTTTTCAAGCCCAATTGGCGGTAATTTCTATGGAGCGATCACCGTTGCTATCCTACTTCTTTCTTCAGTTATTTTACCTTACAACAGAATCCTTGGGCAATCGATTTGGATAATAGGTACAAGTCTAACCCTATTATTAAGCTACTTCATGGTATCTCGTTTATTTAAGGTTAAACAGGATCCACTACATGCTGTTCCTGCCATGTTAATTCCTGCTGTTGCCATTTTGAATGTACCAATTACGGGGGTTGCAATGCCGTTTGCTTGGATTCATGAATTAAATTTGTTTTGTATAGCGGTAGGGGGAGTTTCATCCCTCATTTTCTTGACTATGATTTTTACTCGATTGATCCACCACGAACCTATGGCAGCAGGCATGAACCCCTCTTTGTTAATTTTGATTGCACCTTTTGAGGTTGGCTTTCTTGCATATGTATCTATGACAAAATCTATTGATATGTTTGCATCAACTTTGTTTTATTTTGGACTTTTTTTATTCATGGTTTTGTTTTTCAAGGCAGTGAATAAGTCGATTCCGTTTAGTACGGCTTGGTGGGCAGTAAGCTTTCCATTGGCTGTTCTTAGCAATGCAGCTTCGAAGTATGCCCAGTATGTAAACACATGGCCGACGAAGTTCATTGCAGCTTTTATCCTTATCTTGACTACATTTGTTATTGTTATTATTTTTATTCGGACTATTAAACACTTAATTAGTGGAAAGCTGCTGCAGGGTTAATGGCATTAATGACATGTGAGTGAAGGCTTGCAGTTTTTTGAGAGAATTTATAGTCGTTCAGCTTTTTGGTACAGATCAGCTTTTTGTTCTTGCGATGTCATAGCTTCTAGCAAGAATGCAGTCAGAATGATGCCTGGAACGTTGATTAAAAGCCGGGTTAAAGCAAAGGTTGATCCTAAAGATGACATTTCGAAGAGCAACATCGGTATTTTCGTTGAGGACCAAGCACCGATGAGAATCATAATATTCCTGAACTTGACACCTTTTTTCATGAAAGCTGCAGCTACCGGAAAAGATGCATAGAGCGGACCAGCAGCAACAGAACCAATAAGAAAAGCTAGAAAGATCCCCTTCCAGCCTGATGTTTCTCCCATGTACTTCACCATGATTTCCTTTGGTACCCAAGTATCCAAAAGTCCCATTAAGACAAAGATGGGCGGGATGACAAGCATCATTGCTTTCAGACTTGATGTGGAAACTTTTATAGCATTCAAACCGACAGTCTCCTTATAGAAATACAAAAGAATTAAAACTATGATAGTCAATAACGGAAACCTGTATCGTTTAATTATTCTTCTCATGCGCCCACCACCCAGCCAATGATCAAAGCCACAAGGAGAGAGAACAGAAATGCCACGATATTTCGAGAAAGTGTTAATCTTTTTCCGAAATATTTCGTCTCCAAAGGTGCAGTGACGATACCCACTGTCAAAAGGGTAGACACTAATGCTGCTGCTTGCATGACCCCTGCCCCTTTCTGTAATAACAGGGCAACCATAGGAAAAGCAACAAAACCAGGGATGATAACAATAGAACCTGCAATTGCGGATATCAGTATACCAATAAAACCGCTAGATGAGCCGATGTAATGACTGATTGTTTCTGGATGAAGGATTGATAGTAAAATGCCCATGATAAATATGATTCCAAGTAATTGAGGCAAAATATTTTCGAAAGACTTCCATGCTTTCATTAAAGAACGTTTGGTCTTTCCTTTGTCTTTCCAATAGGAGAGAACTAACAAAAATAATGTCAGTCCATATATGATCATATTACTCATAAATTCTACCTACTTTACTATTATTTTATGAGTCCTTATTTATTAATATCTGCAATTTAATATTCTCAACCTTTTCTGAATTCATTCTGTAATTGAGCACATCGGACTTGTGTAAGATAGATTACAGAATAAATAATTGGATAGCCTTATACTAGGGTAGTAGTTAAGGAGGAGTGAAAACGGGTTGCAATTGAGTTGAAAGACTTAATAAATCCGGTTCATCGTATAGCTGCTGTCGTTGCAAGAGATTGCTGCAAACATTGAAAACATTATAAATTAGGAGGCATAATATATTATGTCAAAAGTATTAGATGTCATGGGACCACGTATTCAACTCGTAACGGATTTAATAGAAAATAAGGATTATTCCCTCATGAAGGCTGAAGTTCCAGCAGGAGTTATCGTTCCTGTTCACAGTCATGATGATCGTGAAACGTTTGTGGTTCTCACAGGGGAACTTGAAGCATTCACGGAAGACAGCTGGAAAACAGTAAAAGCTGGTGAGACCGTTGATATTCCAGGAGATGTAAAGCATGCCTGGAGGAATTCCTCTAACGAGACAGTAACATTGTTAGTCGTATCGACAGTAAAAATGGGGGAATTTTTCAATGAAATTGGCCGCCCTGTTGACACCGTGCCACCAGGACCTCCTTCATTAGAGGTATTACAACATTTTGTTGAAGTTGCGATAGCTTATGGGTATTGGCTCGGCACACCAGAAGATAATGCTTCGATCGGTATTAAGCTAGGTTAATATATTTTCAGTAGAAATGCCCTATCTACGAGAACTTAAAAAAAGAGGAATCCGTACTAAATCGCGGGTTTCTTTTTTTATGGAGTATACATCTTATCCGCATAATCGAGTAGGATGGCGGAAAAATAACAAATAACATATTGCTAAACAATATGAGTTGTTCCAGCAATTAAGGAGGAAATCAAATGAATCAAGCAATCATTATCGGTACTGGGCCCGCTGGACTTACCGCTGCAATATATTTAGCTCGTGCAAATTTAGAACCAATTATTATTGAAGGTCCTGAACCAGGTGGACAATTAACTACCACTACGGAGGTAGAGAATTTTCCGGGTTTTCCAGAAGGAATGATGGGACCAGAGTTGATAGAAAATATGCGAAAACAAGCGGAACGATTCGGCGCAAAATTTCGTTCAGGATGGGTTAATAAAGTGAATTTATCCGACCGACCATTTAAATTAACGCTTGAAGGAGGAGAAGAACTCGTAGCAAACTCCATCATTATATCAACAGGTGCCTCTGCGAAATACCTTGGCATATCGGGTGAAAAAGAAAATGTGGGACGAGGTATTAGTACTTGTGCAACTTGTGATGGGTTCTTTTTCCGTAACAAAAAGATTATTGTTGTTGGTGGCGGAGACTCCGCAATGGAAGAAGCGCATTTCTTAACTAAATTTGCATCAGAGGTACGAATCGTTCATCGACGCGAGGAATTACGTGCATCAAAAATTATGCAAGACCGTGCTCGTCAAAACCCCAAAATCACATGGAGCTTGAATAATACCCCCTTGGAGGTGCTATCAGGGGAGCGCGGGGTAACTGGGTTAAAAGTTCTCAATAATATCACGTCTGAAGAAGAGATTATCGAAACAGAAGGCATTTTTGTTACGATAGGACATACACCTAACACAAAATTCCTTGACGGCCAGTTAGATACGGATGATATTGGTTATTTGATCGTAAAACCAGGGTCTTCTGAAACTAACATTCCGGGTGTGTTTGCCTGTGGCGATGTGCAAGACAAGAAATATAGACAAGCCATTACTGCAGCTGGAAGTGGTTGTATGGCAGCTTTGGATTGCGAGAAGTTCCTTGAAGGTTCTATGGTTCATGATTGGAGTAAAACGCTTGTGTAAAAAGGGATTAGAGAAGTATTTATATTAGTTTTATGATGAATTTATCAAACACTAGGAGGTTATAATAATGGATGTTATTTCGTTAACAAAGGATAGCTTTCATAAGCAAATTGAACATGGAGTGACACTTGTAGATTTTTATGCAACTTGGTGTGGTCCTTGTAAGATACAGTTGCCTATTGTAGAAGAAATTGCTAAGGAACTGAAGAGTGAGGCTACAATTGCTAAAGTGGATATAGATGCGGAATCTGACATTGCATCAGAGTATGATGTGAAAAGTATTCCTACTTTAATGATTTTTAAAGATGGTTACAAATTAGAAACCTTTGTTGGCGTTCAGAGTAAAGCGGTTTTAATGCAAAAAATCAATGAGTATACAGCGATAGGAGATACTTGTTAAATCTATTTGAAGGAGTAAGCCATGGAAATTAACCAACAAACAACTGCGATTGTTGTCACTGACCCTCAAAATGCATTCTTAAGTCCTTCTGGTTCGGGCTATGAATTAACGAAAAATGTTATTAAGGAAGTCAACATGATTGAAAATTTGGAACTAATATTTAAGACAGCAAAGCAACAAAATTATCAAGTATTTATTTCACCACATTATTATTATCCTCATGACCATAAGTGGGAGATATTGAGTGTCGGTGAAAAAATGATGCACGATCTAAAATTGTTTGACGTAACTAGCCCACAAACTGAAGTACCACAATCATCACAAGCAGATTTTTATGAACTCTATAAACCTTATATTGAAGATGGGAAGACAATTATTACAAGTCCACATAAAATCTTTGGACCAGAATCAACGGATCTCGTTTTACAATTACGTAAAAGAGGGTTTAGTAAAGTCCTTCTCGCTGGAATGAACTCTAATATTTGTGTCGATTCTCATATGCGAGAACTTGTTGAACAAGGGTTTGAAGTTGCTGTCATTCATGATGCAACGGCTGCTCCAGGCATGGATGCCTATAATGCTGGGAAGCTTAATTTTGGATTGCTAAGTAGTGGCTCATGGACAGCAAAAGAAGCTGCCGAAAAAATGAGTTCAAAATAGATGATAACGATATTTTTATTAATGAAATAACCTAAGAGGCTGTTGGTAATCCAACAGCCTCTTTTTTAAAAAGGATATGTGAATTAGATTACAGAAGGATCTCTCATTTAGAAGTATGCTGATAAAGAAATAAAACAATTACAAATAGAACGAGGAGAAATCGATAATGTCACTAGATAAGCAACAAGTCGTATTGAATATTCGTTTTAAAACTAAACCAGGAAAAAAAGAGGAATTCCGTACCCAGTTATCTTCGTTGATCCAAGTTATGTCTGTAGAGAAAGCATTCATTAGCGCTATACTATCTGATGATTTGGATCAACCAAATGATTTAGTCATCTATGAGATATGGGAGGGAACAAGGGAAAGTTGGTTGCAGGAAGAATTTACGAAACCTTATCGGAAGGAGTATGAAGGTACCCTTGGTGAGTTGATCGAGGACAGAATGGTTAGTTGGCTAGAGCCTAAAGGAGAATGGGGAAGTACGTTAAGGGCAAAATGAGGTTAGAACCCATGTCTAACTCTATTAACATTAGCATGAGAATGTTTAAAAGACAGGATGTGTGAAATGATACACTATGATGCCGTTATTATCGGATTCGGAAAAGGTGGTAAAACACTGGCTGCTGCCTTAGCTAAGAAAGGTCAGAAAGTAGCCATCATTGAACAATCAGAACTCATGTATGGAGGTACATGCATTAATATCGGTTGTATTCCAACAAAAGCATTAGTTCATTATTCTAAGCAGTCACAACTCATGAATTTCAAGGATTTTGATGATAAATCCGCAGTCTATCGACTAGCTATAGACAAAAAAACAACCTTGGTAACTGGCCTTCGTCAAAAGAATTACGATAACCTTGACAATCTTGATAAGGTAACGATTTATACGGGGAAGGCAAAATTTGAATCATCACATGAAATAGCAATTCAAAGTAGCGAAGAACTTACATCGATTTATGGTGAGCAGATTTATATAAATACAGGAGCTTCAACCATAATCCCTGCTATTGAAGGGGCTTCTAGTAGTAAACATGTGTACACAAGTACATCCCTAATGGAATTAACTAATCTGCCTAAAAAGATGGTTGTTCTTGGAGCAGGCTACATCGGATTGGAATTTTCATCGATCTATGCGAATTTTGGTTCAGAAATTGTGGTTTTGGATAAGCATAGTGAGTTTCTCTCAAGGGAAGATCGAGACATTGCGAATATGGTTCAATCAACTCTTGAGAAAAGAGGAATCGACTTTAAGTTGGGTACTGAAATCCAATCTATTCGTGACGTAGAGCATGGAGTGGTTGTGACATACCGTGATCAGGACAATAACATTCATGAACTTTATGCAGATGCTGTTTTAATCGCCGCTGGAAGAAAGCCAAATACGGAAGGTTTGCAGCTTCAAAAGGCAGGCATAGCTGTTACTGATCGAGGAGCTATCAAGGTTGACGAGCGATTACAAACGACAATACCTCATATTTATGCCATGGGGGATGTAGTTGGCGGATTTCAATTCACCTACATTTCGTTGGACGATCAACGTATTATATTAGACAACTTGTATGGCTCAAAGCAAAGAACAACGGAAGACCGGCTTTATGTGCCATATTCCGTATTTATTGACCCTCCTTTATCCCGTGTGGGGTTAAGCGAAGATCAGGCACTTGCTAAGGGATACGAAATAAAATTGGCCACAATGCCTGCCGCAGCAATACCACGTGCAAAGTTGACGGAAGAAACGGACGGGTTGTTAAAAGTAATTGTTGATGCCAAAACAGACAGGATACTCGGCTGTTCATTGTTTTGTTCAGAATCACATGAAATGATTAATATTGTTCAGATAGCCATGGAAACAGGTCAACCCTACACGTATTTAAGAGATCACATCTTCACTCATCCCACGATGAGTGAATCTCTAAATGATTTATTTCAATTAATTAAATAACATAAATGAGGAGAATATAAACATGAATAGAATACAAACAAAAGATCAGTATCAAGAACTTATTGCAAGAGATGCTTTTACAGTTATGAAATTTGATACAACGTGGTGCCCTGACTGTAAAAATATGGATCGTTTTATTGGGGATATTATTGAAGAGCAAACGGATAAGGATTTCTATGCAATTGATGCTGAAGCATTTCAACAAATAGCCGAAGAAAATGATGTGCGTGGGATTCCTAGCTTATTAGTATTTAAAAATGGACAGAAAATCGGTCATTTACACAGTAAACTTGCAAAAACCCCTACACAAGTGCGCGAATATCTCGACACATTAAATTAAGAATAGAAGAAATTAAATTGAGGAGTGTTCGCTAAGCGAATTGCTCCTCATTCACTTTAATTGTTGTCCAGTGCCAAACTTTCTTTAGCTTTCTTTTGATCTACTAGAATTTTTTTTCTACCTGATCTGATGATACCCTGTTTGGAAAGCTCGTTCAATGAGTTAGTAACGGACTCTCTTGTAGCTCCAATCATATGAGCTAATTCCATGTGGGTTAGAGGGAGATCGATTTTAACAAAATGCTCCTCAGGGATACCGAATTGACTAGAAAGCCGTAGCAGCAAATATAGTACACGTTCATGTACAGTCCCTAATGCTAGTCTTTCCAGCAATTCAGAGGCTTCGTTTAGTTTCTTACTAACCTCCTTCAAAAAGCGCAATACTAATTCTGGCCTTTGGAGTAGAAATTGTTCGAACTGATCTTTGTGAACCGAGCAAAGTAAGGTTTCCTCCAGTGTTTCAATATAACCATCACGTGTTCCAAGCGAAAATGCATCGATTTCACCAAACATATTACCTGCTCCAAGTATTGCAGCTGTGTACTGTTTGCCTTCTAAATTTATTTTATACACGCGAAGTTTCCCAGTTTTAATAAAAAATAAGCCATCCCGGTTAGAGTCAGGTGTTTGTACAATTGTTCCTTTTGGTATCGCACTAAAATGAGTCATCGGCGTCATTTGATCAATTTCCATTAAATCCTCAGGTGGAAGTGCCTCAAAAATGTGAATTTTAGATAAGTACCATAATTTATCCATCATCAATCAAAACACCTTTCATAATAAGTCTTTCCTAAAGATTCCCTTCTTTACTTTGAAATATTATTCTGTATAACTATTAACTGAAAAAGTCCAATGAACTTAGTTTTTAGTTCATTGGACTTTTTACATTAAAGCTGATGCCTTATTTAACGCAAGATGAATGTGGTAACTAAGGAAGATCAATAAGTAAAAATCTAGTATGTTCTATTGCAGTTAGTTGGAGCAAAGGCATATTTGTTATACGCGCAGTGTCTCGTTTTTGAAGAAGGTGAGTTTGATCCAGCTGTATCGATCCCTCAACAATAAATATAAAAATCCGACGCCCTTCTGGTTGTTCAAAATTCAACGACTTACCAATTTCTAAATCTGAAAAATAAATGGTGAGATCCTGGTGAATGTAGGATACATTCGGATTTGAATTTTTTGAAACAATTGGCAATAATCTATTTCGCATAAGGAGAGGATCATATTCAGTAGTCTGATATGAAGGCTCTAAACCTTGTTCCTCGGGATCAAACCAAAGTTGAAGGAAATTTACTGTATCTTCTCCTGGATTCATCTCAGAATGCACAATTCCGGTTCCTGCTGTCATCCGCTGCACGCCGCCGAATTTAGTCACAGCCGTATGGCCAGTGCTGTCTTTGTGCTCTAACTGGCCATCGAGAACAATTGAAACTATCTCCATGTTTTGGTGAGGATGCATTCCAAAACCACGATGGGCCAAAACGAGATCATCATTCAACACACGCATTGGTCCAAAGCTTGTTGTATTAGGATCATAGTAATCTGCAAAAGAAAAACTCAGGCTGCTTTTTAACCATCCAAAGTCAGCGTGGTGCCGGGAAGAAGCTTGAAATACTTGAATCATTGTTCCACCTAATTTCAATTAATCTGTTTCTTATATTTGATATTATGTATCAAAAGTAACAATAAATAAAGTACACACTTTATTGTGATATAGTTACTAAAAAGTGATAAATGTACATTTTCTTAGAACGTTTAAATGAAATGAATATGCGGTATTTTCATTAACAAGTTAAAAATATTTTGATTGTGAATGAACATGTGACATAGTTCTTTGTGCTATTGCTAATAATACACATAACACTTATATATGCAGATATATCCAATGCTCATTAGACCTATGGGAAGAGGGAGAAGAGAATTGCACCAAGTACCGTTGACTACATCTGCGGCTATGAACTTAGAGCAGCTTCAGCGATGTTATGCCGAGAATGAATTATTAAGCATCAGAGACTTATGTCATTCGGACTTGAACTGTGGAGCATTTATCGTTTATTTAACGATTCTCGTGGATGAAAAAAGATTAAATGAACAAATTGTCCGTAAAATAAACTTGGATTTATCTGGGAATAGTTATCGTGGACATGCCCAGAAAACTATTCTTGAAACTCTTTATTCTCTAGGCGATGTGCAAGTGCTTAAGGATATGAATGAGGTCGTCAGACATGTTGCTGATGCCAATTTTGTTGTTTTTATGGACGGGCATACGGAAGGATATGCCATGAGTCTACCAGGCTATGAGACAAGACCAATAGGTGAGCCTCAGCTTGAACTTAACGTGCGCGGTCCGAGAGAGGCCTTTTCGGATGATTTGCAGATAAATCTAGGTATGGTTTTTCGACGGATGAAATCTTCTAATTTGAAAGCGAAAATGGTTCATATTGGGCAAGAGAGTCAAACCAAAGTGATGATCCTTTACCTCGCGAATGTTGTCGATAGCAGAGTTCTGGATGAGATGATGCGGAGAATTGATGCAATCGAAATCAATACACTAGTAGATATTACGCAAATTGAAGAATTGATCCAGGATAGTACGTTTTCACCATTTCCACAGATTCTAGATACCGAAAGACCCGATCGTGTCATTACAGCAGTAAATCGAGGGAAGATCGTAATTATGATGGATGGGTCACCAAACGCTCTAATTGCACCTAGTACATTTTTTGAAATGCTTCATCCCTCGGAAGATCTGTATGAACGATTTTACTTCGCTAATTTTATCCGTGCCATACGATTGATTACATTGTTTGTTTCTTTGATGGGGCCTTCTCTGTACATAGCATTAACAACGTTTCATTTGGAGATGATTCCAACACCACTGATGATGACTTTTCTTACGGCAAAAGCAGGAATACCTTTTCCTACTTTTATTGAAGCAATCATTATGGAATTATCTTTTGAGATATTAAGGGAAGCGAGCTTACGGTTACCACGGGTTGTTGGGCAATCAGTAAGCATCGTTGGTGCTCTTATTATTGGAGAAGCTGCCGTACAATCAGGTATTGTGTCTCGTCCAATGGTGATTGTTGTTGCTATGACAGGCATAGCATCCTTTACTATACCATCCTTTAGCACAGGTATTTCGTTGCGAATATTACGATTTCCACTAATGGTTCTTGCTGCCAATCTAGGTGTGTTCGGCGTATCTGTGGGCCTGTTTCTAATCGTGTACCACTTATGTTCCTTAAGATCTTGTGGCGTTCTTTTTCTTGATCCACTTGGTTCGGATGGTTGGAAGAAAGCTTTGAAAGAAATTATTCTATTTCCAGTTAAGTTCAGAAAAGCAACTTCTCGACAAGAAGCGCGATTGGTAGATTCTTCAAAGCGTTCAATCAATTATTTGCCTACGAAAGATTGGGATTAATATGAGGGATATTGAAAAGTTTATACTTTTATGTATTGTTGTAGTTTTAATGGGAGGCTGCTCGAGGGATGCTAACGAAATCGGAGATATTGCCATAGATACAGCAGTAGCCCTCGATTACAATATTAAATCCAAAGAATATACATTTACATCATATTGCGTTTTGCCGGCAAACTCGAGTCAAGAAAAAGCGGGATCATTTACTCAAAAAATCTCAAGTGAAACGGGAAGTACGCTATTAGAAGCAGGTAAAAAAATGCGATCTCATGCCGGTAAAAATGCGATATATCAGCACAATAAATTTTTTATCGTTGGTGAGGATGCCGCACGGTATTCGTTATACGAAGTAGTAGATTATTTAACAAGGAAACGTGAGTTCCGAATTACATCTTTCCCGATCATTACGAAGGGTCTAGCTTCAGACAAATTAAAACTAAAACCCGAATCTGGAGACATGGTTTCGAATGATTTATTAGGTCAAATTCGGAATAATAAGCTACTCGGACAGAGTGCTCCAATCCTTTTAAAAGATTTTGTTAACTTATTCTCGAATCCTTATCGGGGATTTGTTGCAGCCAGTTTAATTTTGAAACCGTCCGAATCTAAAAACAGAGACGTTCCTTTATTGAGTGGGGGGGCAGTAATCTACAAAGAAAAATTGGTTAGTTGGTTGAATGGAAACGATGTCTTGGTGGTCAACATCTTAACCAATAAAAAAATATGGAGAAATCTTGAATTTCCTGAAAATATTGAATCGAAATCTGGCCTCGATTTTACTTCTGTATTTCATGTGTCGAATTCAGAAATTCACAGTGAGTTTAGCAACGGCAATCCAGTAATCAGAATAAATATGAAATTAGATGCAGCTGTAGAAAGTGTGAATCAGGATACAAAAGTTTTAGATTCAGCAAACATAAATCAGATGGAGAAAGCCGCTGCTGAGCATATTGAAAAAGTTATAAAAACTACCTTAAGTTATTTTCAAAAAGATTTGAAAGTGGATATTATTGGATTTTCGGATGTGTTGATACAGCATTATCCTAACGAATGGAAAGTTATTCAAAAGGATTGGGAGAATATATATCCTACAATGCCAATTCAGACTCATGTCTCAGTCAAAATAGAAAGAGCTGGTATGACTACATCCATCGGAGGAAAAGATTAATGGTAAATGGTGTTTTTATGGTCGGTTCTCTCTGTTATGGAATCGTGTTATTTGTACATTTACTCAAAAAGTCATATACATCTGATGCCATATTGATATTGGTCTTGTGTTGTTTGATCACGGGTTATTTTACTCCACATATTGGAGAAAAATGGCCAACAGTAGAAAGTGTATACTATGCATTGTATTCACCAATATCCGATTATTTCAACCAATAGCAAATAAACAGGTGGGATCTAAATGGCAGGCTTAGAAAAGATATCGCATATACAGTTCAGTTTTCTAATATTCGGTTTTATAACTGGATTCGAAGGATTATTCCTATCGGAAGCAAAAGTATTACAACAAGACGTTTGGATCGCTAATGTTGTGAATATTTTTATGGGAATTGGTGTTTTGTCGCTCATTTGTTATGTTCAACGTCAGTTTCCACAAAAAAGTTTGGCTGAAATTTGTAATCATTTAATGGGAAAATGGGTCGGTAAAGCCATGCTTTGCATCTATCTACTCAATAATATTGAGAACGCTTCTGGTGGTTTTCGAGCGTTGTCAATGTTCTATACGACGATTTTGTTGCCCAATACAAATGCGAATATTATGATATTGACTTGTGTTATTTGTTCTACATATGGCGTGTACATAGGACTTGGTACATTAGTACGAACTAATTTCGTTGTTTTACCGTTCTTTTTAATTGGGTTTCTTGCCACTTGCCTATTTGTCTTTCCTGAGATTCAAACCAACCCATTCCTTCCTCCATTTCAAAGTAAATTTTCCGAAATCATTGTGCAGAGTTTGCACTTATTTACGTTTACATTTTCTGAATTAATTACATTTGGTTTTTTAATGTCAAGAGTTGAACAACCCCAAAAATTATTTTCAAGCTCTGTGGTTGCGATTATTATGTCAGGGCTGTATATGCTAATTATTACGTATTTGACTCTTGGTTCATTAGGGTTAAATTATGTGAAAACATCAACCTTTCCATTTTTTTCAACATTACAATTGGTGAAATTCGGTGAATATTTGGAAAGAATTGAGGTCATTCTTATTGGATTATGGACGGTTCTTACATTAATATATTCCATTGTTTTGCAGTATGTATTTACTCTTATATTAGGGAATGTTTTTAAAATTAAGAAAAAGAAACCTTTTGTTTTTGTGGTTGGTTTGCTATTTTTTGCACATGCCAGTAGAAGCTTTATTCGAACGTCTGATCACTTTACATATGGAGATAAAATTTTTCCTATTTCATCACTACTTCCCTGTATTATCTTTCCGATATTATTAGCAGTATTTGCAATGATCCGGAAGCGCAGTAAGGAACCTTTAAGAGGTACATAATATTAAATGATGAGTAGGGCGTAACAAAAATCTTTAGTGTAATGTAATTTACAGAAAGTACTGTGTCAATTTGCTAAGATTAGGTTGTACCAAATACAAGCATTAAAAGAGATTTCAGAATTTGTGTTAGTGATGACGGAGGTGGTATGTATGACAAATGTAACCATATTCAAAAGTGATCATTGCTCTGCGTGCCATGAAGCAATTTCCTATTTCGAACAATTAGGAATCCATTATAAACAATTGGATGTCACATTTAATCAGAGCAATTTCAACGAAATGCTTAGAAAAGGCGGAATTGCGACACCTTTCATCATCATAGGCAGTCAATCTTTTGAATTTTTTGATCCTGATAAAATTAAGGAAGCATTGGCGTGCGATAAAGCATTGTAATTACAGACAGTATATATGTTTGACATAAAAAACCCGTTAAGCAGAGGCTTAACGGGTTTTTTTGTCATTACTACTCCAGATATTTGCACAAAGGATCGTGGTATTCAGTTAGCACTTAGTGAGTGAGAATTTCTATGCTTTGCAATGGATTCTTGCACCTTTTTCGCCCACTCTACTCTTGGAGCATCCGAACCAGTGAAATCAGGATCTTGGTGTACATGTACCCTTTTAATGAGGTCACCGTCAAATTCAAAAACGTTACAGAAGCGACCATGCGAATACGCGTTACTTGGAAAAGCTTCGCCGGAAGTTGTGGTGCCTTTTACTTGTCCCTCAATTACTACATAATTACCGCTTGGCATTATATTAAAGTTCTTTATGTCGTGTTCCATATGGGCGATGTCTAAAGCCCCGAATCCTTGAGCAAGAAGGCCAATTTCATCCTTGCCGTGCACCATACCTACCTTCGGGAAATAAATTGTAGCATTATCTTTAAAAAGTGCCATTAAGTGTGGATCACCTTCTTCAACATATCGGAAGTAATTGACTGCCGAATCAATACGTGTTTGCTGCAATTCATTTTGGTTCATCAAAAGTCGCTCCTTAGAAAAAAAATATTGAAATATCAGGCTATCTTTATTTTCTGCCGTTTATCGTAAGTTCATTCATTTCATCAAAGTTGTTGAAGAAAATAGAGCGGTACTCTCGATCTGGACTTTATTGAACAAATACAAGTCGGAATGCTCCATAATCAGAGATATTACATATCATTCCATAACCTTCGTTTAATGCACTATGACTCGAATGTCACTTTGTACTTACTATGTAACTACAAAGTAAGTACTTTTATAAAACTAACTTTTGACTCATAATGACTCTTGTGGCTCGGAAGCATAAGCTTGATTTGATGAATCAGTTGTTAGAATCGACTAGTGGATGTAGTAGCACAATAGTAATTGATTTCTCTAAAAGATTTTAAATAGCTTCTTTCATTAAATGAAAGCCACACTTTGCTTAGGTTGTGATTTACAATTCAGTTAACTTTATCAGGCATTGATGAAGTCAAGATAGAGATTAATCGAAGGAGCTAATGAATCATGGAACTTAATTTAAGAGATAAAGTTGCTGTGGTAACAGGAGCGAGTAAAGGAATCGGGCTCGCAATAGTCAAGAGATTTGTTGAAGAAGGTGCCAAGGTCGTAGCCGTGAGCCGTACGCTTAGCGAAGAGTTGACTCAGCTGGCCAATAAATATGATGTTGTACATGTTCCTATGGATGTTGCATCAACGAAAGATGTCGATATAATTTCATCAAAATTGATCAGTCCCTTTGGTAGAATTGATATTTTGGTTAATAATGCCGGCGCCATTGATTCTCGCAAAGGGATAGGTTTTATAAATACAACGAATGAAGACTGGGAAGAATTATATAACCTTAATTTATTCAGTGTAGTTAGGTTTACGCAAGCCGTAGTTCCGCACATGCTCAAACAGAAGCAAGGTTCTATTATTAACGTTTCTTCAGTAAATGCCTATCTTCCTGAAGTAACATACCCTATCTATGGGACAACAAAAGCTGCTTTAAATAATTTAACTAAGCTCTTAGCTGCTGAACTAGGATCTAAACAAATCCGTGTTAACAGTATTTCACCGGGACCTGTTAAAACAGACATGTGGACAGACGAAAACGGACTAGCAAATGAGTTCGCCAATAAATTTGGAACTTCAGCAGAGAAAGCAATGGATAAGTTTTCTGAAATGGCAGGCATTTTATTAGGGAAATTATCTGAAACAAATGATGTTGCCGATCTTGCTGTTTTCTTAGCTTCTGAACGAGCAAGTATGATTACGGCTTCCGATTATGTGATTGATGGCGGAGTCTTAAAAAAATCGTAAATTCAAAATTGATTTTTTGATAAATAATGGGAGATGTAATGAAATGGGTATTTTTGATGGTAAAGTAGCAGTTGTAACTGGGGGTACTAGCGGAATCGGTCTGGCTGCAGCTCAGATGTACGTTAACGAAGGAGCTCATGTCTTTATAACAGGACGTAGACAAGCAGAACTCGATGAGGCATTGAAACTGCTCGGGAAAAATGCAACGGGCGTTCAAGGTGATATTTCCAAAAATGAAGACATCGACAAATTGTTTGATACCGTTAAACGCGAGAAAGGCAAGTTGGATTTTCTTCTAGCAAACGCAGGCCTAGGCTCGCTCGTTCCGCTTCTAGACATTACAGAGGAACATTACTACAAAACATTTGATGTTAACGTAAAGGGAACACTTTTCACAGTTAAGAAGGCATTGCCTCTGTTCCCAAATCAAACGGGGTCAATTATGGTTGTAGGTTCTTTGGCGTCATCTCCAGCTTTCAGTGTGTACGGGGGGACGAAAGCAGCTATCAGACAAATGGTGCGTAGCTGGATTCAAGAATTAAAAGGTACGCAAATTAGAGTAAATGTGATTCAACCAGGATTTATTAATACACCTGCATATGAGCAGCTGTTCGGAAAAGAAGCATTACCGCTCGTTTTAGAAGGTATGGCAGAAAAGACGCCACTTGGCAGAGTTGGAACACCGGAAGATATTGCTAAAGTAGTGGAATTTCTTTCTTCGGACGACAGTGCGTACGTGAACGGGATCGATTTGTTTGTAGACGGAGGAGCAGGTCAATATTAAGAAAAGAATATAAATCATGAAATTTCAGGTCGTTATTCAAGACTAAAAG
The DNA here is from genome assembly GCF_009757995.1 of Paenibacillus anseongensis. Classification (NCBI taxonomy): domain Bacteria; kingdom Bacillati; phylum Bacillota; class Bacilli; order Caryophanales; family Paenibacillaceae; genus Paenibacillus; species Paenibacillus anseongensis. Next base: position 253,087 of record NZ_WSEM01000034.1, on the reverse strand, counting down.
GTGCTGTCACTCAAAATTCTTGAGGAGACAGCACCTTTTTTATTTATTTTTCAATAATAGGACTGGTGGGAGTAAATAATGAATAAAAGTGAATTATCTAAACAACAGAAATTTTTGATATTTAGTTTGTTTTTATTAACCTTTGCATTGGGAACCAGTGAGTTTGCCATTGTAGGATTATTAAATGAGATTGCAACCGATCTTCATCGTACAATTGCAGCAGTTGGATCATTAGTATCTGCGTTTGCAGTCGCTTTTGCCATCGGTACACCAATATTAACTTCGCTATTGAGCCGTTTTAATAAATATCCCATAATGCTAATATTAATATCTTTCTTTATTATTGCCAATGTCCTTAGTGCATTATCCTACAATTACGAGGTATTATTTTTATCGCGAATTCTTACGGCCATTGCTGAAGGTGTTCTGGTTGCTTATGCGCTAAATATTGGAACAAATGATGAGATTCCAAATGAAAAGAAGGGATTCGCCCTCTCCATGATATTCTCAGGATTCACCTTTTCTAGCGTCATTGGAGTTCCCTTAGGCACATATATTGGACAAGTATACGGATGGCATATGACATTCTGGACTACATCAGTACTAGGTGTTATTACACTTGTTATTTCAATGAGCATCATTCCAAGAAATATAGTAGGGGTAAAAAGTTCTATTAAAAATCAAATTGGTCTATTTATTCATCCGCAATTCATTTTGGCCTTCTTCATTCCAACACTGAGTATTGCGGCAACATTTATTGTGTACACGTATCTAACAGCGATTATAAATGAAGTATTGTCCATTCCATTAGAATACGTTAGCCTGGTCCTTCTGATATATGGTATTTTTTCAGTTATTAGTAATATGATCGGTGGTAAAATAGCGTCAAAAAATGGAGTAAGTAAGCTAAGATACATTTTTATATTCCAAGCTATCATTCTCGCATCCTTGTATGTAACAGCTTTTTCAATTTATTCTGCGATGATTAGTATCTTATTGATGTCATTGGTTGTTTTTGTTCAAGGGTCTACAAGTCAGATTTATTTTGTTGAGTTAGCTGAGCAGCATTTTCCAGCAGCAAGGGATTTAGCAGCGTCATTAACCCCTGTATCCATAAATTTTGGTATTGCTATCGGATCTGCTATTGGTGGTTTGGTTGCTACTAACATGGGACTAATTCATGTCTCATGGGTGGGAGGAATCTTTGCCTTAACTGCTTCATTTGTAACCTTCTTGAGCTTTCGTTTGAATCAGAAAGTGAAGGCAAATAAATACTCGGGGGAAAATGGAAAACGCAAATTTTGAATTTAGATAAGAATTAAGATGGTAGTCATGCAGTCCTGTAAACACCAAAACTAGTGTTCACAGGACTGCATTTTAAGTTGTTAAAAGTACAACTATAATTTGAAACTGAATTAACATTATTCTACGGATAGAATTTGATACTCATCTTCAGAGAATGTTTTTGCTGCATAATCGCCACCCCATGAGCAAAGTGCTCTCAGCATAGGTTCGAGCGACTGGCCAAGTTCAGTAGTTGAATATTCAACTTTAGGAGGCACTTGTTTATAAGTCTCCCTGTGAATGAGTCCGTCAGTCTCTAATTCGCGAAGTGTTTGAATTAGCATTTTTTGAGAAATACTTTGAACAAGTTTTTTTAACTCGCTTGTTCGTTTTGGCCCCTTTATCAAATGGTACAAAATAAGTCCCTTCCATTTACCTCCAATAACCTCCAACGAAATCTCTAAGTCGCAATAATATGTTTTCATATTTGATATAACACCTTCCCATTTTAATTGTAACTATTTGGTTACTATGTAACAAAAAAGTGTGTACTTTTCATATTACTTCCTATGATTCATAATATCATTAGTTCGTAGACAAGAGTAGTTCAAGCTCAATCATTCAAACTATTCATATGTTAACCAAGTGAGAAAAAAATAAGCATGACAAAGCCCTTATTTATTGAAAACGCTCCCAGATCTAACTTTATGAAAAAAATTATCTTATTTACACCAAAGATGATGGGGGAGGTCGAGGGCAAAAATGATTAGTTATTATTGTGTCCATTGCAATATGTTGCATTCCGGACCTCTTACTCATAATGAGATAATTTTTACAACTGCTTTTCATTGGAAAGAAGGAATTAACTATCAAGTAGGTGTATGTAATAAACAATTGAAAATATCCTTAGGTAGTATAAAGATGAGCAACACCTCCCTGGAAATCTAAAGGTGCATGTGAAATGGCGATCTTTTCTCGAATATCAGTCGAGGGGAGGTCGCTTATTTGATTGATATTCTCATAAACACGGCATAATTTTTGCTATTAAAGCAAATAATACATGACGATTCCCTTGCAATATATAGTAAATAAATTTAACAAATAGGAAGCATACAGTGTAATTGGATTAGTCAAATAGGAGGAAGTACATGATTCGCTTTGAGCAAGTATCTAAGAAATATTCCGAACGGACTTATGCTTTGCAAGGAGTTGATCTGCATATAGAAAAAGGAGAGTTTTTTGTTCTTATTGGGCCTAGCGGTTCTGGGAAAACAACAATGCTGAAAATGGTCAATCGACTGATTGAACCGACATCAGGTGAAATATTCCTTAATAATAAATCTATCAGAGATTACAACATCCATGAACTACGCTGTAATATCGGATATGTGCTGCAGTCTATAGCCCTTTTTCCTCATATGACAATAGAGAAAAATATCTCGATCGTTCCTGAACTGCGTGGATGGAGTGCAAAAGCCATTCATATACGGGTAAATGAACTGCTCGAAATGGTTGGATTAGACCCGTTGACATATAGAAATAGACGACCTGCTGAGCTTTCTGGCGGACAACAACAGAGAGTAGGCGTGGTTCGAGCACTCGCTGCTAATCCAGACATTGTCCTGATGGATGAGCCGTTCAGCGCACTGGACCCAATTAGCCGCGACCAACTGCAACAGGATTTGGTTGTATTAAAAAAAACAATTTCTAAAACAATTTTGTTTGTCACCCATGATATACAAGAAGCTGTTCTACTTGGAGACCGTATCTGTTTAATGCAAGCTGGTAATGTCGTTCAAGTTGGCTCTGCTAAGGAACTTATAGAGAATCCAGTTACTAGTTTTGTGAAGGAGTTTGTTGGTTCGAATTTGGATAATGGCTGCAGGGAAGAAGGGTTGAATAAATGAATGCGTTGTATCAAGCTTTTATGGAACACAAATCTGAGCTATTTGTGGCCCTGGGTGAACATATCCAAATCTCGTTTATTGCTCTGATTATTGCTGTTGTTATAGCTATTCCCATCGCCATTTACGGCACAAGACATCCACGCTGGGCTGAAGGTATAATTGGAGTATCGGCAGTTCTGCAAACAATCCCTTCCTTAGCCTTGTTAGGATTACTCATTCCTTTCGTTGGGATTGGGAAAAAACCAGCTATTATTGCAATCGTTATTTATTCTTTACTGCCGATTTTACGCAATACGTACACAGGTATTCAACAAATTGACCGGAATTTAATTGAGGCGTCCAATGCAATGGGTATGAATGGTTGGCAACGGCTTTGGCGAGTTGAACTCCCGCTTGCGCTTCCGTTTATTATGTCCGGCATTCGTACGGCGACGGTACTAATTATAGGGACAACAACACTTGCGGCGCTTGTTGGAGCAGGAGGATTAGGCAATTTAATCTTATTAGGAATTGATAGGAACAACCATGATTTGATTATCCTTGGTGCTGTGCCTGTTGCCTTGCTGGCTATTTCGTCTGATTCCCTATTGCGTTTCGCTGGGCGTACCTCGCTAATTCAATTACGTTTTTATGTTGGTGTTGGCCTTATATGTACAATTCTTATACTCGTTCAACTGTTACGGGGGACTGCCGGAGGAGTAATTGTGATTGGTGCTAAAATAGGTGCTGAGCCAGAAATACTAATCAACATGTACAAGCTACTTATAGAACAAGAGTCAAACCTAAAAGTTCAATTGAAACCTGGATTAGGGAAAACAACGTTTGTTTTCGAAGCACTTAATTCCGGGGCAATTGATATTTACCCGGAGTTTACGGGTACTATCGTTTCAACATTTCTTAAAGAGAACGCCGTTAGTACGGAGAGTTCAGAAGTTTATGAGCAGGCGCGAGCAGGCATTTATCAAAAGAGCAATATGATCCTTCTGCATCCGATGAAGTATAATAATACATATGCTTTGGCCGTTCCAAAGCAAATGGCTGAAGAAAAGCAAATCAAGTCCATATCAGATTTAAATCGAGTTTCTGGGGATATACGCGCAGGCATGACGTTGGAGTTTTCTGATCGAGAAGATGGGTATCGTGGCATTGAGAAATTGTACGGGCTTCATTTTGCTAATATTAAAACGATGGAACCGAAGTTGCGCTACACGGCAATCCAAACTGGCGACATTAATCTCGTAGATGCGTATTCAACGGATAGCGAGATCCAACAGTATCAATTGACCGTCCTTGATGATGATAAAAAACTTTTCCCGCCTTACCAGGGGGCATCACTCATGAGGTACGAAACGTTGAAAAAACATCCGGAACTCGAACGAATTCTCAATAAACTAGGCGATAAAATTACCGATGATGAAATGCGCAAAATGAATTACCAAGTTAACGTTCAACAAATGTCCGCAGGTCGAGTAGCTGAAGAGTACCTGAAGCAAGCAGGTTTACTTCGATGAGTGTCGCTGAACAAATGATTGAAATTTTCGAACGAATGTTCGATGAAAATTTCTGTGTGCGGTAAGTATTTGTAAATCCAAATGGACATTTTGTACATGGTAGAAATAATTTGTTAAGCCGGTTGGATGAAATGGAAATATTGGAAGGCGGAGGCTCCTCTTATAATGAGTGTGTAAGCATTAAATCATGAAGGGGAGATGTCCATGAGTAAAAGGACGCAAGTATACGTCCTCATCGCTGCGATGGCAGGCAATCTGCTGCTGCCCTCCAGCATGGCGGGGCCGAGTGCGGTACAAGCTGCAGTGACCACCTATGTGGCGGCGAGTTTTAATAGTTACCCTACAACGCCATCAACGACGGGGCCGGCAGCAGAAGTAGGCGGCAACTGGGGGTTGTATAATGCGAAAGCAGGTACGGACTACACGGTTGGGGAAGCCGTCTACGGCAGAAGTGATCTTAGCTTGAAACTGGTGTCTGGCACTTCGGGCACTCAACTGTACACGGGGAAATTTGGACTCAATATTGCCGGCAAAGTGGTTCTGGAAGCATCGGTTCGAGCTGAGGATACCGCTCATATTCGGTTGCTCGATGTGAAGAGCACCAGTGGCGTGTGGAAAAACTTTTTGACGCTAACGGAAACAGGTCAGATGTCCATTTTGAGTAAGGCTTTGGGAACGTACACGCCAAATACGTGGTATCGGGTGAAAGCGATCATCGATCAAACTGGGCAAAAAGCGGACGTGCTGCTTAACGATGTGCAGGTCGTAACCGGGGTCACGTTAGGAGCGACTTGGGATACGATTAACACCATTAAATTTACACAAACAGGAACGGCACAGCCAGGCAGCTCCTTTTTAGATGATGTGCGCGTCTATGGTTACGTGCCAGTTGAAAGCGTTTCCACATCGCCGATTGCCTCGACGATTGGCGTTGGCAAGCAGCTTTCACTTGCTGCGCAAGTCGTGCCCTCGGATGCCGCTGATCAACGCGTCGTTTGGAGCTCGGACGCGCCGGCAACCGTGACGGTCGACACGTACGGCGTGGCTACTGGTATTGCCGTCGGCACCGCGCATGTAACGGCTACGACGTTAGATGGCGCGAAAACAGCGTCATCCACCATTACGGTCGCCACCAATGTGCCTGTGGATAGCCTGGCATTGCCTACGGAACAGAATATAGTGGCTGGAGGTACGGTGCAGTTAATGCCTGTATTTACACCTGCAAATGCGACGAACCAAAACGTGACATGGACAAGCGGTAATCCCGCTGTCGCAACGGTCGATGCGCAAGGGCTTGTTACCGCAGTAGCGGCCGGTCAGACCGTGATTACGGCGCTTAGTGCAGATGGCAGCCATTCAGCATCAACGACGGTGAAGGTGCAGCCGCCGGGTGTTCAATCGATCTCCTTGCCGAGTACGGCAACGGTGATCAAAGGGGATACGATTACGCTGGTGCCGACCTTCCAGCCGGCGCAAGCAGGGAATCAAGCCGTGACATGGGCGAGTGGCGATGCCTCGATTGCGTCTGTGGATGCGGCCGGCGTCGTGACCGGTCTTAAGTCTGGCGAGACATCGCTCACGGCGACGAGTGTGGATGGAGGAAAAACAGCGAGCACTATGATTAAAGTCATTGATCAAGCAGCAGTGTCCGGCGAGTTCGAGCGTTTACGCTTAAAGCGCAAAGCAGGACTTGACGGCGGTGATAACTTAGATACATCTGATGCGGATGTACAGGCAAAGGTTGCCATACTAACGACGAACGGACAAACCCGTTGGTCAACGCTTCAAAAGGCGTCAGACCGCCAAGTGCTTTGGACGGACAACGTCGTCAGCAGCGGCAATTCTGACGCGATTCATAACAATATCTCGCGTATTCGTGAAATGGCGTACGCTTACTCGACGAAGGGCGGCACGCTCTACCACAATTTGCAACTGCGTGACGATATCGTCTCTGCGCTGAATTGGGTCTACACGAAGCAATATAACGAAACGGGTACCGCTTTCGGCAATTGGTGGAATTTCGAGATCGGCATTCCGGCGAAAATGACGGACATTATCGTCATGATGTACGATGCGCTGACGCCGGAGCAGATTGCGCGCTATATTGGAGCGATTGACCACTATACGCCGGATATTCAATCCAATTTATTTGATACCAGCTCCTACTATACCGGAGCTAATCGTTCGGATATTTTGCTGTATAAGCTCGTGGACGGCGCACTGCTGCAATCGGAAGCACGCATACGTGCTGCAGCGACGGAGATGTCTCCTTTGTTTACCTATGTATCGGCAGGCGACGGCTTTTACAATGACGGTTCTTTCGTCATGCATACGTCTGTACCATACACGGGCAGCTACGGATCAGTAATGTTGGAAGGGGTAAGCCAGCTCCTTTACTTGCTGAACGGCAGCCCTTGGCCAATTACCGATCCGAACGTGAATAACATTTATCAGTGGATCTACGATGGTGTCGCCCCAGTGATTTATAAGGGGATGACGATGGATTTCGTTAATGGCAGATCGATAGTGCGCGGTTCGGATAATTCGCAGAAGACGGCGGCAGGCATCATGTCGGCGCTCGCAAGACTGGCATTGAATGCGCCGGCGGCCGATGCGCAGAAGCTGAAGAGCCTGCTGAAGGTGTGGATTACGCAGGATGAGACGCATTTTAATTATTACAATTTTATATCTTCGATCAACTTGATTGGTTCTGTGAAGGGGTGGGTCCGTGATACTGCGATTGTGCCGGATCCGGGAGCAAGTGGCTACTACGAATTTGCGGGGATGGCCAGAAGCCTGCAAGTTCGGGATGACTACACATTTGGCGTCAGCAAAAGCTCCAAGCGCATCCAGACCTATGAGCTGACCAATGGTGAAAATGGGGAAGGCTGGTACACGGGCGACGGGATGACGTACCTGTATAACGGCGATCAAGCGCAGTATATGGAAGACTACTGGGCGACGGCGAATCGGTACCGATTGCCGGGTACGACGGTGGATACAAGACCGCGGACTTTCAATGATTATCAAAATGGGGACGGCGAAGGCAAGCCGGGCAATAGCTGGGCAGGCGGCGTCGAGATGGGTGCCTACGGCAGCTCCGGCATGCAGCTGAAGCAGATCGGCACGACGCTGCAAGCGAATAAGTCGTGGTTCATGTTCGGCGACGAGATCGTCGCGCTAGGCTCCGGGATCTCGAGCAGCGATAACCGGACAATCGAAACGATCGTCGAGCAGCGCAAGCTGAATGCAGTCGGCGACAATCCGCTCATTGTGAACGGGCAGGCGAAGTCCACGAGCCTTGGCTGGAGCGAGCGTATGACCGGCGTGAAGTGGATGCATTTTAGCGGCAACGGTGCGCAGTCGGATATCGGCTACTACTTCCCGGATCAGCCGGCGATTAATGGGCTTCGGGAGCAGCGCACGGGTCGTTGGAGCGATGTCAACCAAAGCATTGGCCAGTCCGATGCTGTGACCCGCAACTACCTCAGCTTGTGGTTCGATCACGGGAAGAGCCCGCAAGGCCAAACGTACAGCTATGCGATTCTGCCGAACAAAACGGCGGAGCAGGTGAAGCAGTATGCAGAGCATCCAGCTTACGAGGTGCTGGTTAATAATGATCAGGCGCAAGCGGTACGCCATAACGGATTAGGTCTTACGGCCGTGAACTTCTGGAAGGATCAGAAGGTAAAAGCCGATCTGGTAACGAGCTCCAGACAGGCTGCTGTCATGATCAAGGAAGCGAACAACCAGTTGGAGCTCGCGGTTTCCGATCCGACGTTGGAGAATTCTGGCGCCATTGAGCTGGAGCTGGATCGTTCAGCTGCAGGACTTCTGCAGGCGGACCCGCAGGTCATGGTCACACAGTTGTACCCGACGATTCGTTTGGTGGTGAGCGTGAACGGTTCGGTGGGACGTACGTTCCACGCGGTGTTCGATACCGATCCAGCGAAGCCGATACCGTCGGATCACCCGCCGATTCCGGCGATCGTGAATCCAAGAAGCGGCAGCAACGAGTTGGATCGCACAGCTGTGTTATACGCAGCCTTCGATAATGAAGGCAATGGGCTGGAAGCGATCGGTGGTGGTCCAAGCGGCTGGACGGTGAGCAATGCACAGCAGACCATTGTGACGCTGGAGCGGCTGCCGGAGGAGTCCAGTAATATGCTGCGTCTTCTCGATCTGAGCGACCAAGCTTCGGCCTCAGCAGGACGCAAATTCCCGGCTGTCTCGGGATTGGCCGAGATCGAGTGGACGTTTGCGGAGCCTTATGGTCCGAAGGGCGAGGAATTCACGCTGCTGAATGGCGATTCTACGGCTATACGCCTGGTGACACGCGCAGGAGCACTATATTGGCTCGACGCTCAGGGCTCCGAGCATTATGTGCAGGGGCTGCCTGCGGCAACATGGACGAAGCTCCGCTTGACCGTTGACATTCCGCACAACAAGTACGATGTCTATGTGGACGGTACGTTGGCGGCAGCAGGTGCAGCTTTTGCCAGCCCGGTTGCAGCACTTGATGGCATACGGATGAAGACGGATGCGCAAGCGAAGGACGCGATTCTGTACGTGGACGACATTGCGGTGTACCGTTTTGGCGAGCAAACGTTAGTGTACAGCACGTTCAATTCAGGCGAGACAGGGACATGGCAAATTGCTGGAAGCGCGACGGCTCCAGTTCAGATTGTGGAGGATCCAAATCCGACGAATCGAAGCATGCTGCTCAGCGATAATGACAACAAGTTCAGCGCCTCAGCTATTCAGTCGTTTGCGGCGCAAAACGGAGTTTTGGTTGCGGAGTGGGATTTAAAGGAAAAGAACAGCGGCAAAACGCCGTTCTATGAGCTGCGCCAAGGCGACAAGACCGTCGTTCGATTGTTAACGAGCGGGACGCTGCGCTATCTGTACAAGGATGGCACGGTAGATACCCTCGGCTCAGTGTCGACCGGTGTCTGGCATCATATTCGACTGGAGGTTGATATTGCGAACCAGAAGGTCAATGTGTACTTAAACGGTGTGCTCCAAAAGGCAAACCTGAACTTTTACGAATCGTCGTCCACGATCGACAACATTCGCATCTATACCTCCTACGGCGCTGTAGATGCGCCACTATGGATCGACAATGTGAAGGTATATACGTATCGTGAGCCAAAGCAGCCACAAGGATTGATGTTGAATACGACGGAGGAAGCGTTGTATCTGGATGAACCGGGTGATGGTGCGGAGCAAACGACAGCTTCGTTGAGCGCACAAGTGACACCTGCAGATGCCTATGAAACGAGCGTCGGATGGGTCTCCACTAACACGCTGACGGCGTCTGTTGATGGTACTGGATTAGTGCAAGCGAAGCAGCCGGGCAAGGCGGTCATTACAGCGACGACAGCTCATGCTGAGCAGCAGGCTGCTGTGACGGTGTATGTCGTGCCTAGGGCACCGGAGGTAACGGCGGACGATACGGCGAACACCGTGTCGGGGATGACGACCGGGCTGGAGTACAGCCTGGATGGCGGCGACTATGTGCGGTATGAAGCGGAGACGTTTGGACGCCTCAACCTAAACGGCCCGCACGAGATTAACGTCCGCCGTGCTGCGGATGAGACGAGCGGGGCACCGGCGGGGAAGGTGACGACGCTGCGTTTTGTCACGGTGAATGTGTCGCCAGGCAATGGTTCGGGGTCTGGCTCCGGTTCCGGTACTGGCAGCGGCTCGGGGACCGGTTCGGCGACACCGGTAACACCAGTAACACCAGTAACACCAGTAACGCCGCCGACGACAGAACCGAAAGAGGGTGTCGTTCAGCTGAAGCTGGCGGCCGGCGCGGTCACAACAAGCAAAGACAGCCAAGGCAGAGCAGTGACGACAGTGAATGTGGCTGCCGAAGCGCTGAAACAAGCCTGGTCTTCTGCAGCAGCGACCGTCGTGATTGCACCGCCGGATAGCGATGGCAGCACACTTGTCGTGAAGCTCCAAGTTGCTGCCCTGCAGGAAGCGGCAAAAGCAGCGCCGACAGGTGTCGTAGTCCTTCAAGCGCCGCAAGGTGCAATGACGCTCCCACTGTCGTTGTTTGTTCCAGGCGGAGCTGTCGCACAAGCTGCTCCATCGGAGACAAGCATCGTGTCCGTCACGATTGAAAAAGCGGACACCTCGCTGGAAGAGCGTGTAAAAACAGCTTCCAGTCACTATGGGGTTTCGGTTGCAGGACCGATTATGGACTATCACGTGACGTTGGAGCAAGGAGATACGGCGGTTGCGGTCACGCAATTCGGCAATCTCTATGTTGAGCGTACGCTGATTTTACCCATGGGATTGAACACAAGCAATGTTACAGCTGTACTATACGATCCAGTGACAGGTGCGCTGGCCTATGTGCCAGCGGTGTTCGTGACACTGCCTGATGGGCGCACGGAAGTGCGCATGAAACGAAATGGAACAAGTATTTACACGGTGATTCAAGGCAGCAAAACATTTAACGACCTTGCCGGACACTGGAGTAAGACAGATGTCGAAAAGCTGGCCTCGATGCTGATCGTTCAAGGTCAGACGGATACAAGCTTCGTGCCAGAGGCACAAGTTACGCGGGCGGAGTTCGCAGCGATGCTCGTGCGCGCACTCGGCTATCAAGCGAAGCCAGTGCAGCAGCCTAGCTTTGCGGCCGTCGCAGCGGCCGACTGGTACTACGATGCTGTCGAAGCGGCGGTGCAAGCAAAGCTGATCGAAGGTACCGGACCGAATGCGTTCAGCCCGAACCTGCAGATCACGCGCGAGCAGATGGCGGTGATGCTCACAGCTGCGATGAAGCTTGTTGGCAAGCAGGTGAGCGGAGCAAATCCAGACTTGCTCGCCCCGTTCCAAGACCAATCGGAAATAAGCGCTTGGGCGAAGGCTTCACTTGCTTCAGCATTGCAAGCGGGAATATTGACCGGAAGGTCGGAGAGCCTCATAGCGCCAGCCTCCCCTTCAACTAGAGCGGAAGCGGCAGTCGTGTTGAAACGCCTTTTGAGTTATATAGCATTTATGGACTAAAGATTTAGGAGGGGGCGAAGGCTCCCTCTTTTTTTGTTGTCATGAACTGAAAATTTTGCGGCGTCGGCAATCTTTTTAACAACGCGATTGGACAATTTATGCATTCCCTTTTATAGCGGGGAGCCATTATAGTAAAAAGAGTCGTACTGGCAGAATTCACGCTTTACGGCTTATTCGCAATGTGTGAGAATACGAGGTATGGGGCAGCTGAATTGCATGCTTACGAACACGATGAACCCCAAAGGAGAGAGCGCATGCCAATCAAAATCAATCTGTGGAAAAAGCGCAAAAGCGTCATTTTTACATGGCTAATTTCCTATAGCGCTGTCTTTATCATTCCGATTCTCATGAGCCTCATTTTGTACAGAGAGTCTAGCAATACACTTCGCAGCGAAATTCATCGAGCGAACGATACGATGCTTCAACAGGTGAGAGAAACGATCGATACGCAGGTTGAAATGATGCAGCGTTTGAGTATGGAGCTGACTTGGAATACAAGAGTTCAAAGCTTGATTTATACCCGCATGTCCAGCAGTGATGAGCAATATACCGCCTATCAGGTGGCGAAGGAGTTTCAAATGTACCAGACCTCCTATGCCAATGTCGATCAATTTTATGTGACCTGGGAAGCGGAGAATACCGTTCTGTTGCCTAGCTCTACACGTGACTATCAAGCGGGCTTTGAAACCATTCACGATACAGGCGTGATTAGCTATGCCGATTGGCTGAAGCTGGTGAAGATGAACAGGAGCACGATTTTTACCGTCCTGCCACGCAAGGATTCCGCTTATTCGAAGCAATCCCTCGCGCTGATCACTCGGCTTCCGGCAGGGTCGGGAAGCAGGCCGACAGGCTCCGTGGTTGTTATGGCGGATGTGGAGCGTTTTAATAAAGCGATTGCAAAGGTGCAGTCTTTTAGCGGCGGGTATGTGTACGTATTGGATGAAGCGCATAAAGTATTGCTGTCGAATACGAGCACGGGGCTCCCGCCTTCCGTTCTGGACCAGTTGGGCAGGTCGGAAAGCGGCGTCATTTATACCAAAACCAGCGACGAACAGTCGGAGATTTACTATCTGAACTCTGAGGTCTCGAAGCTGACCTATATATCTGTTATTCCGAGCAAAGTCTATTGGCAAAAAGCCGTCTATGTCCGCAATGTGATGTACATTAGCGTAGCCATTTCCCTCATCGGGGCGGCCATTTTGACGCTTTTCTTCATGCGGCGTAACTATTCACCGATTCAGCGTCTGGTGAAAGTATTGGCCGGGGCCGAAGCGGTCCAGGGCAGCCAACAAGAGGGGAATGAGCTCAGCTTCATTCACCGTGCCGTTTCCGATACGCTCAGCGAGAAGGAAGCGATCCGGGTTCAGCTGCAGCAGCAGCATAACATGCTGCGCTCAAACATGCTGGCGCGCCTGCTGAAGGGCCGGCTGGACGGGCCGATTCCGCTGCAGGAGTCGCTGAATTCGCATCAGATCGAGCTGCTGTCCGAAGATTTTGCGGTTCTGTTGTTCTTTATGGAAGCTCCCGAGGAGGTCAACATCAGCATTTCGTCCATCGGGCCGTATGAAAAGAGCCGGTTGGCACAGTTTATTTTGACCAATGTAGTGGAAGAGTTGGTCGGCATGCGCGGGCATCGCGGCTATGTCGCCGAAGTGGACGATATGCTTGCTTGCATTGTGAATTTCTCTTCAGAGGAGGAAGAGGGGCGCTTGCAGCAGCTCGTATCGATTTCGGAGGAGGCGCAGCATTTTCTGCTGGAACGCTACCGGATGAAGCTGACGCTGTCCATTTCACGGGCGCATTCCACGATTCCAGGCATTGCAGCCGCATACCAAGAAGCTATGGATGCGATGGAATACAAGCTGGTGCTTGGCAAGCAGAAAATTATCGCCTATGAACAGCTGCGCAAGGAGCCGATGACCGGCTACTATTATCCGCTGCAAATTGAGCAGAGGCTGATGAACTTTATTAAAATCGGCGATTTGGCGCATGCGCGAGAAGTGTTGGACGAGGTTGTTGATCGCAATTACGGGAACTCTTCGATGACGTCCGTGACGCTGGTTCGTTGTTTGATGTTTGATTTAATTTCGACGATGATGAAAACGATCCATGAGCTCGGTGAAGTCGATGAAAGCTTTCTCGCGGAGCATCCGAACTGGATGGAGACGATGGCGAGCAGCGATACCGTCAAGGAAATGGTGGAGCAGCTGAATCTGCTGCTGGAAGATGTGTGCGCATATACGGCAGCGAAGCTGGACGTTAGCATTTCCAAAGGGCGCGCAGAATCGCTGCGAGAGTTGATTAATAAGGTGAATGTCTATGTGGAAACTCATTATCAGGATATGGATTTGAATGTGGGAATGCTCGGTGACCAATTTCAGTTAAAAGCGAGCTACTTGTCTAAGCTATATAAAGAGCAGACGGGTGAAGGGCTGCTTGATTATATTAATCGTGTGCGGGTGGAGCAGGCTAAAGCGCTGCTGGGCTTTACGGATCAGCCGATTGTCGATATCGGCAAGCTGGTTGGCTTCAATGAAGCGGCGACGTTTATCCGGGTATTCAAAAAGTTTGAGGGCATTACGCCTGGCAAGTTTCGAGAGCTGCGGGGCTAGACGGGCGGCCACTTCGGTGGGTGCCTGTTTTTCATACATGAGGGGGAAGCGATGTATTCGGCCTCAGTCAGCGAAATAGCGGCATGTCATTCGTTTTGCCATACAATTGGCGTTTTTATGCATGTCGGCGCCTGTTTTAACAACGAAATTGGAGCTTTTGGATATATCTTTTTGGGTTGGATGGCGTCAATATGAAGCCTGTAAAGACCGAAGCGTTCTACCGACGCTGTATACAACAAAGGGAGGTAAGCAGTTATGCAAGCAACGAAAAAAATCGTAACATTAGCCACACTGCTGGCGCTGTCGGGCTCCGTGCTCGCGGCTTGTTCTAAGGAAGCGCCTGCCGATCAGCCGAAGGATGGAGCAAGCTCTTCCCCACCGGCAACGGCTGCAGGTACATTCAGCTATCCGATGAAATCGGATAAAACCCTCACGTATTGGGCGGAGCTCAACGGGAATATCGGCAGCGTGAAGCCTACGTTCCAGGAGGTGCCGTTCTTCCAAGAGTGGCAGAAGCGGACAGGCGTCAATCTAAAATTTATTCAACCGCCTGCGAATCAAGCAAAAGAAGCACTGAACGTGCTGCTGGCCTCCGGCGAGCTGCCTGACATGATCGAATATTCGTGGAGCTCCGCTTTCCCAGGCGGTCCGGAAAAGGCGATCAACGACGGCTACATTTTAAAGTTGAATGATGCGATCGATAAGTATGCGCCGAACTTGAAGAAGTATTTGAAAGAGCACCCGGAAGTGGATAAGCAAATTAAAACCGACAGCGGCAGCTATTATGCCTTCCCGTTCATTCGCGGCGATGACCTGCTCAAAACATACCAAGGCCCGATCATTCGGAAGGACTGGCTGGACGAGCTTGGCTTGCCGATGCCGCAAACGATCGACGATTGGTATAACGTGCTGAAAGCGTTTAAGGAAAAGAAAGGCGTAGCGGCACCGCTGACGTTCCTGGGTATGCCAACGGCATTGTTTGGCCTGGATGGCGGTGCGTTCATTGGGGCGTTCGGGGTCATCAAGAACTTCTACCAAGAAGACGGCAAAATCAAGTACGGCCCGATGGAGCCCGGCTATAAGCAATTCCTGGCTACGATGCAGAAGTGGTATGCCGAGGGCTTAATCGATAAAAACATCGCCACTGTGGATACCAAAACGATGGATTCCAACATGACGTCCGGCAAAAGCGCGGCGACGGTATGGAATTCCGGGGCGGGCATTGGCAAATGGCAGCCGATCGTGAAGGAGAAAGAGCCGAAGGCGCAATTTGCTCCAGCTCCCTATCCTGTGATGAAGAACGGCGATAAGCCGAAGTTCGGACAAAAAGACTTTGCTTTTGTACCGACGGGCGGCGTTGCGATTACGGCTAATTCGAAAAATGTGGAAACAGCCGCACGTTTGCTTGACTACGCTTACGGTGAAGAAGGCCACAATTTCTTCAACTTCGGGGTTGAAGGTATGAGCTACAAGATGGACAACGGGTATCCGAAGTATACGGATTACGTCATGAAGAACCCGGATAAGCTCGCGCCTGCGCAAGCACTTGCGATGTATGCTCGCTCCGGCTATAACGGTCCGTTCGTACAGGACAAAAGGTATATCGAGCAGTACTTGACGATGCCGGAGCAAAAAGACGGGATCACGGTGTGGTCCAACACGGATGCAGAGAAATATCTGCTGCCGCCGATCACGCCTACGCCGGATGAAAGCACGGAGTTTGCGACAATTATGAACGACGTGAATACGCTTGTCGGCGAGATGTCGTTGAAAATTATTTTGGGCTCCGAGCCGATTGATTCGTTCGACAAGTATGTGGATAAAATCAAATCGCTCAAAATTGAACGCGCCATCGATATCGAGAAAGCTGCTTTAGATCGTTACAACAAGCGTTAATCCGTTTGACAAGGAGAGGTGTTATGCCTCTCCGCACTTATAAATAGAGGAGTGTTGAGCATGAACCGGAACCTGCAGACAACCGCTGCACCTGCTGCTCCGACCCGTACCGGTTCTTTACGGAGAACTGTTGCGAAAGACTTTATCACGAATAAATATTTGTATCTCATGATTTTACCTGTATTGGCGTATTACGTCTTGTTTCACTATGCTCCGATGTACGGCGCGTTGATCGCCTTTAAAAATTACTCACCCATGAAGGGGATTATGGACAGCCCATGGGTCGGGTTAGCCCATTTTGAGAGCTTCTTCAGCAGCTATTATTTTTGGCGAATTTTTAAAAACACGATTCTCATCAGTTTATATTCGCTTTTGTTTGAATTTCCGATGCCGATTCTGCTTGCCCTGCTTCTGAACGAAGTGAAGAATAAAACCTTCAAAAAGACAGCGCAGTCCATTACTTACATGCCTTATTTCATCTCTATGATCGTGATCTGCGGGATGATTAAGGATTTCACGAACAGTGGCGGCTTTATTAATACATTTTTTGTCTCGGTGATGGGGACGGATGGTCAGGCGATGCTGCAAAAGCCGGAACTGTTCCGCTCGCTTTATGTGATCTCGGACATTTGGCAGCGCATAGGCTGGGAGTCCATTATTTACATGGCGGCCCTCACGGGCATTGATCAGGAGCAATACGAAGCAGCGCGGATTGACGGCGCCTCCAGAATGCAGCAGATTTGGAACATTACGTTACCGGGTATTTTGCCAGTCATTGTCATTATGTTTATTTTACGGTCGGGGAATCTGTTGAATGTCGGATTTGAAAAAATTATTCTGCTCTACAATCCTGTCGTGTACGAGACAGCGGACGTGATTTCTTCTTTTGTGTACCGAAAAGGTTTGCTCGAATTTAACTGGAGCTACAGCTCGGCTGTCGGGTTGTTTAACTCAGTTTTGAATCTCATTCTGCTGATTGCGGCGAACAGGTTTAGTAAGAGGATGACGGACAACAGCTTGTGGTAGGTTGATTTTAAGGAGAAAGGAAGTACTCGAATGTCGATCCATTCCAAATGGGAAGAACGTATTTTTAACACGGTGATTTATACGGTACTAACGTTTCTGATGGCGGCTACGATTTATCCGCTGCTGCATGTGTTGTTCGCTTCGTTCAGCGATGCCAACCGAATTGTGTCTCACGAAGGTGTCTTGTGGCGGCCGCTCGGCTTTAATATTGAAGCGTATAAGCTTGTTTTTTCAAATTCTGCGATTATCGTCGGTTACGGGAACACGCTGTTTATTGTGATTGTCGGCGTTGTGTTTAATCTGCTTTTGACAGCGCTTGGCGCTTTCGTGCTTTCCCGCAAGAACGTGTTCTGGAGCAAATGGATTATGTTCTTCATTCTGTTCACGATGTTCTTCAGCGGCGGGTTGATTCCGATGTATTTGATTGTCAAAGGCGTTGGTTTGCTCGATTCGCTATGGTCTATCATCATTCCTTTTGCTGTGAGCACATTCAATCTCATCATCATGCGGACGGCTTTCGCGTCCATTCCCGATGCGCTTGAGGAGTCGGCGAAGATCGATGGGGCGAATCATTTTGTGCTGCTGTTCCGGATTATTATCCCGCTGTCGCTGCCAACGCTGGCCGTCATTGCCTTGTATTATGCGGTCGATAAGTGGAACGGCTGGTTCTATGCATCGATTTTTTTGAAAGATCGGGATTTGTTTCCGCTGCAGATTATTTTGCGGGAAATTCTCATTTCGAACTCCACCGATAGCATGTCTTCGGGGACAGGCGGGGATATGTTCCAGATTGGGGAAACGATCAAATATGCCACGATTGTTGTGGCGACGCTGCCGATTCTCTGCGTGTATCCGTTCTTGCAGCGCTTTTTCATTAAAGGCGTTATGGTCGGGGCTGTGAAGGGGTAGTTGGGTGAGGCCGATTGGCACAAAAGAAAGGGGCGTTTACCGATGTGGGTAGAAGCGTTGGAGCATGCTGTGGAGAAGACACGGCTTAATATTAGTAAATTCGGGGAGTTGTTCCCCTGGACCGGACTTGACGGCGGCGATTATAAAAGAAGTGATCATCAGGATTGGACGGAGGGCTTCTGGTCCGGGATGCTTTGGTTAAGCTATGAGGCTTCGGGCGACCGTGTGTTTCGGGATGCGGCCGTCCGTACGGTGCACAGCTTTCGTCGCCGGTTAGACACATTCAAGGTGCTGGATCACCATGATATTGGCTTTCTGTATTTGCCTTCGGCGGTAGCTTGGTGGACGTTGGAGGGAGAGCGGGAGGCACAGGAGCTGGGTTTGGCAGCGGCGAATACTTTGCTGAAAAGATGGCGCCCGGCTGGCGGGTATATCCAGGCGTGGGGCCCTGCGGGTGATCCGAAAAATGGAGGTCGGATCATTATCGACTGTCTGCTGAACCTTCCTTTGTTGTACTGGGCGTATGAACAGACAGGGGATCAGCAGTATCTGGATGTTGCTGTGGCTCATGCGGAGAAGAGCCGCCGGTATTTGGTGCGAGGGGATGATTCGTCGTACCATACGTTCTATTTTAACCAGGAGAATGGGGAGCCTGTCGGTGGTGGTACTCACCAGGGCTACCATGACGGGTCCACGTGGACGCGCGGGCAGGCGTGGGGCATCTATGGCTTCATTCTTTCGTACAAGTATACGAAGAATCCGGTGTATTTGGAGGCCTCGCGACGGATGGCCGCCTACTTTATCTCGCGTCTGCCGGAGGATCAGGTGACGTATTGGGATTTTGACGTGCCAGTCGGCGAGGGCACATCGCGGGACAGCTCCGCGACGGCGATTGCCTGCTGCGGCATGCTGGAGCTTGTGGGTTGCCTGTCGGAGGGAGACCCCGACCGGGAGCGGTTCGAGCAGGCGGTGTTCCGATGCATGAAGTCGCTCACGGAGAACTACTTGACGAGCGACGAACCGGAGGCAGAGGGCTTGCTCCGCCATGGCTCGTACCATGTGCGGGGCGGTATGTCGCCGGATGACTTCGTCATCTGGGGGGACTACTTCTACATGGAAGCGCTGATGCGGCTTGTTCATGAAGTGCCAGGGTACTGGTACGAAAGAGATTTAGGGTAATGAAGAGGCTGTCCCAAAAGTCATCGAAATGACTTCTGGGACAGCCTCTCATTTCTTTATATATGTCAATGCTCTAAATTGTGCCTTTACGCATAGTGTGGTAGACTTCACCTAAAAGTTGCTCTTCGTTTTCGTTCTCAAATTGGAGAATGAGGGAGGAAGGCAGGTAAATTTTAAGCAGAGTGGGGTCGCGCCATGCAATGGGTGAAAAAATCAATGCAACGCTGGAATTCTATTCACAACCAGATTCTTTTTTTCATTCTATTGTTTCTCATTATTCCCCTATTTATTAGCGCCTTTTGGATCGATAAGCCTCTGGAGCGCGTTATTGAGAATAAAATTGGCAATGCGACATCAGAAGCTTTGTACCAAATCGATTTCAACATTGAGTTATTACTGCAGGATATGCTGAAATCCGCGGTAGATATCTCAACGAACCCCAATATCACCTCCCTGCTGAAACAGCCGAATTCCGTCACGTATTATGAAAAGCTGCGGCTTGCAGATAACGCAATGAATAAGCTTTATTCTTCTTATTTTTCGGAAAGTTATGTAACTTTGCTCGATATGCACGGCAATTGGTTAAGCAACAAAATTGTCCAACAAGATTTATATGACGAGTATATTCAATCGGACTGGTATAAAGAAATGTTAAAAGAACCATTTGGCATTAGCTGGATGGCGAATGACAGCCGCAATTATATTTATTATGACAAGAGTCAGCTCGTTACGCTGATTAAAACCATTACAGATGTGCAAACCAATCAAAACATCGGGATCGAGCTTTTTAGCGTAAGCGAAAGTGATTTTCGCAAGTACATGTCGAAATTGGACGGCAATGTCATGATCATGGACCAACAGGGGAAGATCATTTCCAGCTCCATGAAAGCGGGCATGGATCCCATAGAGGTTTTACCAGAGGATGTCTCCAAAATATGGGACTCCTCCAAAGGGCAGCTGATTGTGGAAAAAAATCATCAGAAATGGATTGCCAGCTTTGACACGATTGGGTTAACCGGCTGGAAATTAATACAGTTTATTCCTTACGATACGGTGTTTAAAGAAATATTTGATTTGCGAAGAACGAATATGATCACGGTCGGGATCATTGTCATCGTGTTTATGCTGCTCGCGTTCAGCATATCTTACCGAGTATCCAAGCCGGTCAAGCTTTTAAATAAACGAATGAAAGAAATAGAGAAAAACGATTTTAACAGCTCCTTGGCGCTTTCGGGTCCCAATGAAATTGCTACGCTGATCGATACCTATAACCACATGGCCAGACAAATCCGGGACCTGCTTCAAAGGCTGAAGGAG
This sequence comes from Paenibacillus anseongensis, assembly GCF_009757995.1. NCBI lineage: Bacteria > Bacillati > Bacillota > Bacilli > Caryophanales > Paenibacillaceae > Paenibacillus > Paenibacillus anseongensis. Next base: position 232,420 of record NZ_WSEM01000034.1, on the reverse strand, counting down.
GAATATGTGCAGAAAGAAGAAATGCGTTTTCGAGCGCTTCAGGCGCAGATTAACCCGCATTTTATTTTGAATACGTTGAACAATATCAAATGGATGGCATACATCCGCAATGACCGGGAAGTCGGGGAGATGCTGTCCAGCCTGGGAAGTATGATGGAAGCGAGTATAGGAAGAGGAGAAACGTTGATTTCGCTTAAAGAGGAAATGGACTATGTTCAGCATTATATTACTCTAATGAAATTGAGATACAACGATAAATTGAGTGTCGAGTTTCATATTCCCGACCCCTTAATGAAGCAGGAAGCCATCAAATTTATGCTCCAGCCCATTATAGAGAATAGCATTCACCATGGGATTGAGCCGATGGAAGGGAGAGGGGTTATTACCATTAAAGCTGTGGCTGACCAAGAGCATAATCAAATGATTTTAACCGTGACAGACAATGGTATAGGGATCCATCCGGACAAAATTGATGATATCAATCTGATCTTGTTGCAAGGACATGGACAAGGACATGGTGCATCGCAAAGTATCGGTATCAGGAATGTGCATGAGCGCATCCGGCTTCAATACGGGGAAGGGTACGGTTTGCATATTCAAAGTAAGGCGAACGAGACGACGGTCGAGTTCAACTTGCCGCTCAAAACAATTGAAGAAGGGAATGCTTATGCCTCTGAAAGTACTGCTCGTAGATGACGAATTTTTGGTTCGATTAGGTATAAAATCATTGATTGACTGGGAGCAGCACCAGTTGACCTATGTCGGGGATGCACAGGATGGTTTGGAAGCCTTGGAGATTATCGAGAAGACGAGGCCCGATATCATACTGACCGACATTGTCATGCCTAGAATGAACGGTATTGAGCTGATTGAGAAAGTGAAGAGCGAATATCCGGATACGCATATCATTGTGCTCAGTTCTCATAATGATTATGAATATGTGCGGAAAGCAATGAAATTGGGAGTAGAAGACTATATTTTGAAAGCGTCATTAAAGCCTGAAGAGCTTTTGCAAATGCTGCTTGAGGTTTCCAAGAAAATTTCGTCAAGCCGTGAGGTTCGGCAGCGTCAAATCGATACAAAGCCCGCGGTGGAAGTGAGTGAAAATGGAGGTTCGCGGCAGCTGAAGCAGTGGATTTTTCAGGGGAATGTCAAAGCGGAAGAAACGCAGGTTGCGGAAAAAGATAAAGCATTCTTTCTAAATGGCTATGTGTTTGTACTGATAACCATTCATCGCAATCAGCGCCGAACGGATAGCTCGGACAAGATGAAGTTCATGAATCTTATTTCCTTACAGCTGGACAAAAGCACAGAGGGCATATTTCAAGATGTGAATGAGGAAGAAATCGTCCTGCTTTTACCCAAAAAGAAGGAGGGAATCCTTCCCGTTGACGAGGCGATCAGGTTCGGCAAGGAGATCATGGAGGCCGCAAGAAGATTTATTAATCTGTCTCTTAGCATAGGGATCAGTGAAGGGTCTCAAGGTATAGAGAGTCTGCCAGACGTATACTCGAAGGCGAAACGCGCGCTCCAAAATTATTTTTATGAAGGAAAAGAAAAGGTTTATTTATATGGGGAGCACTTGGATAATATTCCGGTGGGGAATGTGATACCGCAAGAGGATGAGACGGTATTGAAAGTCGAATTGGACCGTATGAACGCGGCGGGGATCAAGCAAGTATTGGACAGAATTTTCGAACGGATGGAATTGTGGAAGGGTCCTGTCGAGAAGTGCATCCAATTGTGTCTACATCTGCTGCATACGATTCAGAACGGCCTCAAACCTTATCAGGAAGACCTGTTCAAAGAGCTTGAGCAGGAGGAACCCCTATATAAACAAGTCCTTAAGTTTGATGAACTAAGCAAGGCGAAACAATGGTTCGAACAACTCATTGATGATTGCTGCGGTCAGGGGAAAGCATTGGGGGGAGGAAACTTCCGGGAAGATATTCAACAATTGATTCTTTACATGAAATCCAATTATACAGAGGACATCTCTTTGAGGCATGCCGCCGAACGAGTCAGGATGAGTGAAAATTATTTGAGTTATTTGTTTAAAAAAGAAACGCAGGTCGGTTTTTCGGAATATCTCAATCAAATTCGTGTAGGAAAAGCAGCGGAATTATTGCTTGAATCCAAGCTGCCTGTGTATGCGATTGCAGAAAAGGTAGGCTATGAGAACTTCAATTATTTTGGCCGAATCTTTAAGAAAACGATGGGTGTAAGCCCTCAACAATACCGTGTAAAGTTCAAATCCTCCTTATCCTAAGGGGGATTTGTTGTATTTGTTTGCCCATTCGTAAAAAAGTGAACAATGATCGTGGAAAAGTGAACAGCCGTAAAAACTCCTTATTTTTATGAACAAAACCGATAGATACGTTCCTGTTTTATAAAGTTTCCGTAACCTATAATAATTTCTGTAAGCGCTATACAAAAAGAAAAACAACTAGAATAACAGATTATGATTTGGAGGGGTGAAGATGACGACCAGAGTTGCTAAGGCGTCGCGGCGGTCTATTCGAGGTGAATATTGGGGGCTCTTTTTTATTGCTCCATTCGCTATTTTGTTTCTTATTTTTGAGATTTACCCGATTGTAAACGCCTTCTATCTTAGTTTTTTTGATTACGGACTAGGGCAGAAGGAATGGATTGGGCTTGGTAACTATGCGGAATTGATGTCAGATCGCGTATTTTTACGCTCCATCGCCAACACATTTGGTTTTGTTATCGGCACGGTGCCATTGACATTTATTTTCGCCATATTTGCAGCTGTGCTCATTTATGGCAAACATAAGCATATTGCCTCTTTCTTCAGAGGTGCGTTTTACTTGCCGATCATCACTTCTCAAGTCATTCTTTCCTTGATTTGGGCTTGGATCTATAGCCCTGTGAACGGGATTGCCAACTATGCCTTATCCTTGTTCGGAGCAAAGCCCGTCATGTGGCTCTCTGATGAACGCGTAGCCTTATTAGCGCTGATTCTAGTCGTTGTGACCTTTAACGTGGGACAACCTATTATTTTACTATTGGCTGCTTTGGGTAACATATCTCCTGAGTACTATGAGGCCGCGGATATCGATGGGGCTTCAGCGCCCAGAAAGTTCTGGCACATTACGCTGCCGCTCTTGAAACCGACTTCATTGTATATTCTGGTCATGTCAACGATATGGGCCTTCCAAACCTTTGTTGTTGTACAAATGCTAACGGGCGGCGGACCCAACTACGCCACTTCCACGATTATGTTTTTGTTATATGAAACCGCATTCGTGTATGGAAAGCTTGGCGCAGCCTCTGCAATGGGCATCATTATTACTGTCTTGATTTCGATTGTGGCTGTAGTTCAGTTTAAGCTCATGAAGTCAGATATTCAATACTAAGGGAGGAGTACTCATGGCTAAATCATCTTACTTGATCATGAAGGTATTGGGGAATATCCTTCTGTATGTGTCTGCCGCATTGTTTATCTTTCCGCTGTATTGGATGGTTACCGGTGCTTTTAAGAACCAGTCTTCCAGTGTCAAAATCCCACCTGACTGGATTCCTACAAAAATAACGATGGCGAACTTCTCCAATCTGATCAATGACGGCTCCATCTTTTATTGGTTATATAATAGCGGCTTCGTGTCTGTTATTGCCACAGTTGGCGTTGTTCTCATTGCATCCATGGCGGGTTACGCTTTAACCAAGCGTAAATTCAAAGGCTCTGAATTTTTCTTTAGTGCCGTTTTAATTGCCATGTTCATTCCCAGACAAATTACACTTGTCCCTTTATTTACGATGATGCGGGACCTTGGTCTGGTGAACAATTTGGCTAGTGCCATTTTGCCGGTGTTGACCATCCCGTTTGCGGTATTCATGATGAAGCAATTCAGCGAATCCGTGCCGACCGAGCTGCTGGAAGCCGGAAGAATCGATGGCTGCTCTGAAATCGGATTATTTTTCAAACTGTTCTTTCCGATCATTAAACCGGCCATTGGCGCGCTTGCGATCTTTACATTTACGTATGCCTGGAACGATTACCTCTGGCAGCTGATTATGCTCAGCGATAAGACCAAAATGACGATAAATGTGGGTATTTCAACACTCGTATCGGAGTATGTGGCCAATTATGGGCTGCAAATGGCTGCCGCATCGCTTGGTTTTATACCGGTATTCATTATTTTCATCAGTTTTCAGAAATATTTCGTTAAAGGCATCACACTTGGCGGTGTAAAGGGTTAAATTTCAAATTGCCCCTAGGATACTACTGTAGGAGGTGAGCCTTCGCCCAACTGAGTAAGAGAATTGTTTTACGGTTTCCGATTTGATGAATGAAAAATTGGAGGGGTTTACATGAAAAAGCTTGCCATTACTTTGTTGTCATCTGCGTTAGTTCTAACAGCTGCCGCGGGATGCGCCAAAACAGACGAGAAAAAAAATGCGGGCAATGCGCCGGCAGCGACAACAGGTTCGAAAGAGAAAGTAGAGCTCACTTGGTGGGTGGATGCACGCGGAGATGTGAAGCAAGTCTATGATGACATCAAAGCAGGATTTGAAAAAGCGAATCCAAATGTGAAAATTAACATGGTTGTAACGCCGGACGACAAAATCAATGAACGAATCAGCGTCGCCGCCAATACGAACGAAGTTCCAGACATTCAACAAGGTTCATTCTTCTGGCCATTGTCTTATGCCAAAAAGGGCCTGCTGGTTCCGCTTGACGATATTATCGACAAACAAGATTTCGAAGAAAAAACGTTGAAATCCGTTTCGGTTGACAACAAGGTCTATATTTATCCAAACAGTACGGTCGCTATCGGGTTATTAGTGAATAAAGATTTATTCAAGGAAAAAGGTGCACTAGATCTTCTCCCGCAAAATATGCAGCCGTGGTCTTCCGAACAATTTCTAAAAGCAGCAAAGGCAGTGACGGATCCGTCGAAGCAAACTTACGGTTACGGGCTTTATGCTGGGGATTCCGGCGGTGACCAAGGAACTCATTCTATTTTATGGGGTTTTGGCGCAAAAACTTGGAATGATGATGATACGAAGGCAACTCTGAACTCGCCGGAAGGTGTGAAAGGGCTTGAATTCTTGACCAAGCTGACGGATGAGGGCGTGGTTCCGCCAGGCGCGGCAGGCCTAAAAGCGACTGCGGTATTCAACGATATGTTCGTTCAAGGCAAGCTTGGCATGGCGTTTGGAAATATCGGGAATTTACCGACGTTGAATAAAGCGTTTGCTGAAGGAAATGCCAAGAAATTCGATGTCGATATTGTTCCTTTCCCTTCCGTGGATGGAAAATCATCAAACACAGTATTGTTTGGTTATGGAACTTGGATGTGGAATACGAAAAATGAAGTGAAAATGAAATGGGCCAAAGAGTTTGTGAAATTTGCGAACAACCCGGAAAACATGGGCAAGATGACTCAAGCGGAATCCGTCATTGTAGCGCGCAAATCGCTTGCGAAAAGTTATGAGGCCGGCACAATGAAAAGCAAAACCATCGAATTGTTCAAATACGCAGGAGACATCGGTGTGTCCGTTCCAGGTTACCCGCAAACTCGCGCTGCTTTCTACCCTGAGGTTCAGGCTGCATTGACGAAGGCCAAAACGGCTCAGCAAGCATTGGACGACTGGGTGAAGAAGTCAAACGATATTATTGCAGCTTCGTCGAAATAGATCTTTTATAAGCAAAAATACGTTTCCGGGGTTCGTACCACCGGAAACGTATTTCATTCAAGACAAAATCAAAGGAGAATGAACAACATGAAAACTTATGACTTAGATCGCTTCAAAGGTATAACAGTAGCTATGTATTCTTGCTATGACGAGAAAGGCGAAGTGAGCAAGGAGGCAGCTAAAAAATTAGCTCGCCACTATGCCAATATTGGCGTGAATGGTTTATACGTGGGAGGCAGTTCCGGGGAAGGGATGCTTCAAAACGTCGAGGAACGGAAGCAAACGCTTGAGGCGGTTATGGAGGAAGTTGGCCAAGAAATGACGATCATCGCGCATGTTGGCGCACCTTCCACTAGAGATAGCGTCGAGCTATCCAAACATGCTGAGCAAGTAGGCGCTCATGCCATATCGGCCGTACCGTCGATTTATTACCGTTTGTCACCGCAAAGCGTTGAACATCACTGGCAACAGATGATAGACAGCACAACGCTGCCGTTCATTATCTATCATATTCCCCAGACGACAGGGTTTCAATTGTCCAAAGCTTTACTTACGAAAATGGCAGCTCAAGACAAAGTCATCGGTGTGAAAATATCGGCGGAAAGCACCTTTGAATTGCAGCAGTTTAAAGCGGCTGGAGGAGATGATTTCCTGGTCTTTAACGGTCCGGACGAGCAGTATTTGGCAGGCCGCAGCATTGGGGCGGACGGCGGTATCGGAGGCACATATGGCGTTATGCCAGAGTTATTTATGAAAATTGAACGGTGTTATGTTGAGGGAAAAGCGGAAGAAGCCCGCAAATGGCAATTTATTGTGAATGATCTGATTGCGGAACTGCTGTCCTTCCCGTCCTTGTATGGTGCTTGCAAAGAGATTCTGAAGCTGCGCGGTTTGAACACCGGCGAAGCGAGATTGCCGTTCTTGCCAGTTCCAGAGGCGGAAATGGGCCGTTTAGAAGCAATCAACGAGAAAATGATGGCGTATATCAACCAAGCTCAAGTCTAATTCATTTATGGGAGAGGGAGGATGACACATGAGTAGAATGAGCAGCATTTTTCCTGAAAAAGGGTTAATTGTTTCCTGTCAGGCACTTGCAGACGAACCTTTGCACGGCGGCGACACGATGACGAAAATGGCAAGAGCCGCGGTGCAATCCGGCGCGATTGGCATTCGCACGAACGGTGTATTTGATATTCTTTGCATCAAACAAGAAGTTAATGTACCAGTTATCGGACTTATTAAACGAGATATTCCGGATTCGGCTATTTTTATTACCCCGACCCTTACAGAAGTAAAAGCCATCATTTCGGCTGGAGCGGATATTGTCGCTTTGGATGTCACGGACCGAGAGGGACGGTTGGAGGCTGTGAAGCCCTTGATTGCTTATGCTCATGAGCAAGGAGTTGCCGTTATGGCCGATGTTTCCACGCTGGAGGAAGGGCTGGCCGCGGAGAAACTGGGCGTAGATTTCATCGGAACGACACTTTCGGGTTACACGCCTTACAGCCGGCAGCAAGATGAGCCTGATTTCGAATTGTTGGCTCAATTGTGCGCGTCTGTTCAGGTTCCCGTCGTTGCAGAAGGCCGCATTTGGTCACCGGAGGATGCTGCTAAGGCGATACAAACCGGAGTCTCCTACGTTGTCGTCGGAAGCGCGATTACGCGTCCGCAGCTGATTACTTCGCGATATGTGAATGCTGTGCGTAATAGCATTGATTCGGGGGAAGTAAAGCGATGAGTGCCGGATGGTATGACGCTCAATCCGCTTATGCGATTGGTGTGGACATAGGCGGTACCAAAATCAATGCGGGCATCGTTAGTAGGTCGGGAGAGGTCCTTCATTCGCTTAGCCTCAGCACTTTAGTGGGGTAAACGCATACAGGCAATCGGGCAATGGAGGCGGTTGAAAAATTGCTCCAGAAAGTGGTGCTGGAGCAGCCCGACTTTCGGGTACGGGGCATCGGGATCGGAAGCGCCGGGCAGATTGAGTGGGCGAGCGGTCAAATTCGCTTTTCCTCCGATCTTATACCGGGTTATCAAGGTACGCAGCTTAAGAAGATCATGCAGGAAAGATTTCATCTGCCCGTACACGTCGACAACGATGTGAATGTACTCGCACTCACGGAAAAGCGTTTTGGAGCCGGTAAAGGGATAGATGATTTTATATGCCTTGCTCTCGGAACCGGGGTAGGGGGAGCTATTGTCGTTAATGGCCGCTTGGTGCATGGCGCTTGGGGCGCGGCAGGTGAACTTGGCCATATGTCCGTTAATTTTCAAGGTCCCCTCTGCATATGCGGAGGGAGGGGCTGCTTGGAGCAATACGCATCTGGGACTAGCATCGCCAGAAGGATGAAAGAAAAGCTGGTGACAGAGGGGCTTCCTGTGGAGGATGTGGACACGCGCCAAGTATTTACCCGATGGCATGCTGGAGAACCGCTCGCTAGTAGGATTATGGAAGAAACAATAGCCGCTCTAGGCACAGCTATCGCTTCGTTGATTCACACGTTTAATCCGGGGCTGATCGTCATCGGCGGCGGCGTTGCAGAAGCGGGTGAGCTTTTGTTTGACCGGCTGCGCCAAGAAGTGCGCAATCGAACAATGGCTTCTATGTTGGATGCCGTTCGTATCGAGCCGGCCTATAAAGGCAATTGGAGCGGCATGATCGGCGCGGCTTTGCAAATCTGGGAATACGCAGACGAAGGGGTGCAGCAATGATTATAGGAAATAAGGAAAATTGGAGTAAGGAACGCCAGTTTGTCCATCCAGTGCTTAGGAAAATCATAGATGAGGTACTAGGCGTGGATTTCTCCAAGATTGGGAATGGCAGATATACGTTACAAGGCGACGATATTTACTATACGGTTATGGAACTTACTGCAAGGGACGTGCAAGAAACCAGGGCAGAGAAGCACAACACGTATATCGACATTCACTTTTTGTTAGACGGCAAAGAAACGATCGGTTGGGCGGGAGAATCTGCTGAACTTATTGTGGTTGAAAGCAGCAAAGAGAATGATTATAGCTTGTACGATTCCGCTGCCGGGGAACAGTTCCTAGAGCTTACTCCAGGTATGTACGCTGTCTTTTATCCACATGATGTTCATAGGCCAGGTCTAATGGGAAAAGACGCCCCTGCTCCTTCCCGCATTCGGAAAGCTGTCGTGAAAGTCAACAAAGACCTTTTCATAGGAGGATAGTCCAGGATGCCTGTCGTTGATTTGTCGTTAGAGCAGTTGAAAACCTATGAAGGGCGTAATCCGAGGCCAATCGATTTTGACGCCTATTGGGATCAAGCGCTTCAAGAGATGCAGGCCGTTGATCCTTGTGTGGAACTCATTCCAGCTGAATTTCAAGTGCCTTCCGCTGAATGTTTTCACTTGTATTTTACATGTGTAAACGGTGCGCGTATTCACGCTAAATATGTGCGGCCCAAAACGGCGGGTGGACAGCATCCGGCTGTCCTGCAGTTTCATGGGTATTCCGGCTGCAGCGGGGACTGGTCGGAGATGTTGGCCTACACAGCGCTCGGCTGCTCAACCGCATGGCTTGATGTTCGCGGCCAAGGCGGGCTATCCGAAGATACAGGCGGTGTCGTCGGCAATACGTTGCGAGGCCATATTATCCGCGGATTGCAAGATCATAATCCGCACAAGCTGTTCTTCCGTCACGTGTTTCTGGATACGGCACAACTAGCCGCCATCTTCATGAACTTTCCGGAGGTGGATGCGGGCCGGGTTGGCGTTACCGGTTGGTCGCAAGGAGGCGCACTGGCGATTGCTTGTGCGGCGCTTGAGCCGAGAGTTCGCAAAGTGGCTTCGGTCTACCCCTTTTTGAGCGATTACAAGAGAGTTTGGGAAATGGATCTGGCGAGGGATGCGTATTGGGAGCTTCAGAATTTCTTCCGTTATTTCGATCCCCAGCATCTTCGAGAGGAAGAGTGGTTTACCAAACTGGGATATATCGATATACAAAATTTAGCACCGCGAATTCAAGCGGACGCATTGATTGGTGTTGGTCTGATGGATACGGTTTGTCCGCCATCCTCGCAATTTGCTGCCATCAATAAAATGAAAACATCGGTCAAACTTGAAATTTATCCGGATTTTGGTCACGAACCGATTCCAGGCTTGAAGGATCAGATTCTGCAATTTATGGCCCGTTTGTAGAACATAGCAGAGGAGCTTAATGAGATGAAAAGCGTGCGTTTTGGGGTAGTGGGCAGTGGGTATTTCGGCGGGGAGCTGGCCAGGACGTTACATCGGCTTGAAGGCTCAAGGGTCGTTGCCGTTCATGGGGGCAGCCGAGCCGCGCTGTTAGCGGAGGAGCTGCATTGTGAAACGATCGAAAGCCTGGAAGATTTGGTGCAGCGTGATGATATTGATGCAATTATCGTGGCATCCCCGAGCCATGCTCACAAAGAACCGGTTATGCTGGCAGCCAAACATGGCAAGCATGTGTTTTGTGAGAAACCGATTGCTCTTACATTGACCGATTGTGAAGAGATGGTCAAGGCATGCAAGTTGGCGGGCGTTGTATTTATGGCCGGACATATCATGCATTTTATGAACGGCGTCAACCAAGTCAAAGCTTGGATTGCCAGTGGCGAGATTGGCCGACCGCTTGTCTGCCATGCCGAACGAACCGGCTGGGAGGATAAGCAAGCCAGCGTCAGCTGGAAGAAAAACAATGCCACCTCAGGCGGGCATCTATTTCACCACATTCATGAGCTGGATTTCTTGCAAGCCATCATGGGACCGGCGGTATCGGTTTGCATGGCTGGGGGCAACCTGGCACATCAGGGAGAAAGCTTCGGCGATGAAGAAGACGTCCTGCTCCTGACATTGGTGTTCGCAGACAGTACGCTCGGAACGATGCAATACGGTTCGGGATTTCGCTGGGGCGAGCATTTCGTCAAGATCAACGGAACCGAAGGAGCGATCCTGCTGGATTTGAAGCACTCGAAAGTTGAATTGAATCAGAACGGACGTATCACCAGCCGTTATCTGAACGATTCCGCCGAAGAAGATATGGAACGCGCGCGGTCCTATCAAAACGTCGACGGCGCTGTCGCTTACGGGACAGCCGCTTCCAAGATGCCGAGCTGGTTAGCTGCTCTGATCGAGAAGGAAATGTCCGCATTCCGGGATGCCGTAAATGGAATACCTGTAGGTGAAAGTGTGCAAATGCTGTTTGACGGGACAGCCGCCACAACGTCCATTGCTACCGCTGAAGCCGCTATGACTTCTCTGCGTGAGAAGAAGTGGATCAGCCTATAATGGAGCGAAGGAGCGGGATGCAATGACTTCTTTGGGATTCGGCGTCATCGGATGCGGTAATTTCGGAGGCGAGTTCGCCAGAATTTTGAATGGGCTCGAAGGCACGAGAACGGTTGCTGTAGTTGGAGGAGCGGACGATAGCGCCAGGCTGCAGTCGGAAGAGCTGCAGTGTGCCACGGCTGCAAGTGTTGAAGCATTGGTCGCACGCGATGATGTGGATGCCGTCATTGTCGCCAGTCCGAATCATCTTCACAAACAACATGTCACTCTAGCGGCGCACATGGCAAGCACGTGTTTTGTGAGAAGCCGATCGCTTTATCTTTGGCCGACTGTGAGGACATGATTGAGGCTTGCCGGAGAGCTTCTGTCCCACCATGGAAAAATGTCATGCGCCGTTATTTTCAGCGATGATCATGGGGTAAGCTGGCGCAGAGGCATCTCGCCGAATGATGGAAGAACATTCATCGGGCAATCGTTGAGGGCAGAGACATTAAGCACGGAGGGTGCGGACCTGACTGAGTCGCAGGTGATTGAACTTCCGGATGGCGGGCTGCGCGTATATATGAGAAACCATGCCGGTCTACATCGTACCGCTGTGGCCATGAGCCTGGATGGCGGCGAGACCTGGAGTGAAACGAAGTATGATCAGGCCTTATTGGACCCGGTTTGCCAATCGAGCGTAATTACCTATCCGGACATGGGAGATTGAAAAGTAAAAGTATTGTTTGCCAATCCAGCCCATCCCCACAAGCGGAGAAACGGGACGATTCGATTGAGCGAAGATGGGGGAAGCACCTGGAAGTATGCCAAAGAGGTCGATGGATATACGTTTTCGTATAGCTGTTTAACGGTCTTGGCTAATGGGGACATTGCGCTGCTATATGAAAGCGATTTTTCTGAAACCAGAGAGATGACCATCAAATTTACAACGTTTTCACTGGACTGGCTCGTGTCATCCTGAGATCCGTATATATTCAAAAGCCCTTGATAAGATCAAGGGCTTTTTCAACTGAATATTTTAATATACACGGTTTACATCCTTATTTAACTGGTAGATGGACCAGGCCAATAAAGCAGCAAAACAGGACCACAATAAGTAAGGTACCAGCAACCACGCAGCAAGTTTGGAATAAGGAAGGGTGAAATATATCAGCAGAAACGAAGTGAAGGCTACAACAACCGTATCAAGGAAAGCCAAACGCAAGTTTTTTAGGTTAAACTCGATAAAGGTAAAGGCTTGATTAGCGATATAGTTGATCAACAAAGTCACAAAATAGGCCAGGGAGGCATCCTGAAAACCATTTGTTTTCGTATAAAGAATGGCTATCGAAAGTGAAATTAGAGCATAAATAATGCTCCATACAATGCCGAATAGTTTAGGGGGAGGGCTCCAAGCTGGTTTATTAAGACTAGTATAATAATTAATATCGGTAGGAAATAAAACAGCGGAGAGCGAAAATAATGCATATGCAAGGATAAATACGGTAATAAACATCATAAGAAGCACCTCCATAAAGTCGTCCAAGCTTAATACTATAGTATTTACAAATCCTGAAAAGGATAACCTGTTGAGCAAAAGAAATGGAGTGAAGTCTGTGAAATCAGCATTGGAGCTATCTTCAAAGAACGGTCTCTGGGGTGATCAAGGTGATGGGACGTACATCAATCCTATCCTGCCGGGAGATTTTAGTGACCCTGATGTTATCCGAGTTGGCAGTGATTTCTATTGTATTTCCTCAACCTTGCATTTTTCTCCTGGGATGGTTATTTTGCACTCTAAAGACCTGGTGAATTGGGTGATAATTGGACACGTCGTCGATGATCTCACGCAAATAAGCCCAGAATTGAATTTTGACAAAATGAATAGGTACGGCAGAGGCGTTTGGGCGGGCGCAATACGATACTACAAAGATAAGTTCTGGGTTTACTTTTGTACGCCGGACGAAGGATTTTTCATGAGCTCATCGACTCGACCTGAAGGCCCTTGGGAGCCTCTGCAGCATATTTGGCAGATCGAAGGTTGGGATGATTGCTGCCCATTTTGGGATGAAGATGGACAGGGCTATCTAGCTGCCACAAATTTCAGCAATGAATACAAGATGCATCTATTTCAGATGAATGAAGAAGGAAACCAGATTAGGAAGGATACTGATTTCGTTTTCCATCAATATAAGGGAAGTGAAGCGACGAAGATTTACAAAATAGACGGTTTATATTACTTTTTCCACAGTGAGGTTCGGCATCAGGCAGGAAAAGATCTTAGAGTCGTTATGATGCTCAGATCTTCACATATCCGTGGTCCATACGAGGAGAAAGAACTCATTCATTCTCATGGTGAGGCACTGGATCGAGAGCCTAATCAGGGAGGTTTGCTGCAAACAGAGGACGGGACATGGTATTTCATCTCACATCAGGGGACTGGCGGGTATTATGAAGGGAGAACCTTGCATTTGCTTCCAGTCACTTGGGTGGACGGCTGGCCAATCATCGGGGAGGATATCGATGGGGATGGCATTGGAGAAATGGTATGGGGAGGCAAGAAGCCAATACAAGGTTACCCCTTGATCACTCCAAGTACGAGCGTGAACTTTACTAACGCTAGGTTAGAACCTCAATGGGAATGGAATCATCAACCTAGAGCTGGTAAATGGTCTTTGACGGAAAGACAGGGTTATCTCCGATTGCATGCTTGCGTGCCCCTAGAGGTTGGGAACTTTTTTACAGTCTGCAACATACTTACGCAACGAAGCTTGGGAACGGTAAATAATGTAGTCGTCACTAAGATAGATCTATCTGGAATGGAAGATGGGCAGGAGGCAGGCTTATGCCATTTTGGAACGAGGTATTGTACGATTAGTATTAAACAAGAGGGAACAGTTAGAACAATCCAATACAACGATACAGGTATTCAAACTATAGGATCCCGAATCAGTCAGTGTGACCTATGGTTAAGATCTTGTTGGGGGTTAGACGGAATCAACACCTTCTCTTATAGTCTTGATGGTAAAAATTTCATCGATTTCGACGAACGCTATCAACTCAACTGGGGCCATTATCGGGGAGATCGAATCGGCTTATTTAGCTTTAACAATAAAGCGGAAAATGGATATTTGGACATTGAGTGGTTCCACTATCGATATGCAATGCCTCAGGGGCGATGAATTGCAGCTGGAATATTTCATTTAGTTGCAAGTTGAGGGTGCTTTGCAGGTTATGATAAGATTGTTAGATATCAAAAGAGAAATTGAGGTGAGTAGCTTGGAGAGACTTTATAGTATGTTAGACTTTAACTCCGAGTTCGTAGAAAAGAAGGAATTTGAAAAATATAAAACAGCTAGGTACAAAGAGAAAAAGATGGTTGTTATCACTTGTATGGACTCAAGACTTACTGAGCTCCTACCTCGAGCCTTAAATATTAAGGATGGGAATTCCAAAATCATTAAAGATGCTGGAGCGATTGTTTTGCACCCATTCGGCAGCGTTATGCGTAGCGTAATTGTCGCTATATATGAATTAAATGCAGACGAAGTGTTTGTGGTCGGTCATCATGATTGTGGGATGAGCTGTATTGACCCTGGGGAAACGATTAATAAAATGAAGGAGAACGGGATATCTTCCGAAATTATCGACACCCTCGAAAGTTCCGGCATTAATTTGCAAAAGTGGCTGCACGGTTTTGATAGTGTTGAAGATTCTGTCAAAGGAAGCGTGCATACGGTCAAAAACCATCCCCTCCTGCCAAGAAACATTCCCGTTCATGGCCTTGTAATCGATCCGGAAACAGGGAAGTTAGATTTAATAATTGACGGTTATAAACAGTGAGAAAATATAAATGATAAAGAATAAACGGCAGCCGATCATCAGTGATCGGCTGCCGTTTCCTTTGGAAGCAGCTTAACCTACAAACTTCGCTCTAACAAGGTACCGACTTGTTTAGCCATGACTTGAGGTGGATAGGGCATGCCGTTTTTGATCCACCATTCAATCACGCCTGCATAAGCGGTACCTGCATATTGCAGCATGACATCATCTATTAGATCTGTATTTTTTCCGCTATCTCTGTCAATTTCACCTTTGAATCCTTGTATAAAAGAAGCAAGAAGCCGAGCTCGAAATGCAGATGGAGTCCCAGTACTTGCGAGCATGGTTGAAAAAAACAAATAATTTTTCTCGAAATATTCAAAGTAGGGTACAAGAGCTTCGTTCCAATCCAGCTTACAAGCCCATTCATCCATCTCTCCTAATTCATCGAGGTGTGTTTGAATGAGTTTATCCAATAAATCAAATTTATCCTGATAATGCAGATAAATGGTTCCTCGATTTAGGTTAGCCCGATCTGAAATATCCTGAATGGTTATATCATCGAAATTTTTTTCAGCCATCAGTTCAATGACAGCTTTTTTCAAAGATTCCTGCGTTTTCAGGATGCGCCGATCTGTTTTAGCCATGTATATTCACCAAACCTTCTATAAGATACTTAACACATTCCGCCGATCTGTTGATATATCAACAGATTGCGTTTCTTTAACCATTGAACTTACGTGCTTGATTATATAATAATAGACACTAGTTGGTTAATCAAATTTATTTCAATAACCATACTTCATTGATTAACCATCTCAATTTGATTTATTAAAAGGAGACAACACACATGTGCAAAACTCACGTTCTAAGCATTCCGGCGGCCAAAGCGCCTTTTGAAAAAACTACGATTGAAAGACGGCCATTACGACCGGATGATCTGTCGATCGATATTAAGTTTAGCGGCATTTGTCATTCCGATATTCATAGTGCACACGGGGACTGGGCAGGCGGGATTTTCCCGATGGTGCCAGGTCATGAAATTACCGGGGTTGTAACGGCAGTTGGGGAGAAAGTGACGAAATTTGCTGTAGGTGACCGCGTTGGTGTTGGCTGCTATGTGGACTCTTGCGGAGAGTGCGAATATTGCCTAAGGGGAGAGGAGCAGCACTGCTCGAAAGGCTTTGTGGCTACCTATAACTCTTTGGACTATGAGGGCAATCCAACCTATGGCGGTTACAGCCAAAACATCGTTGTTACTGAAAGGTTCGTTGTGCATATCCCGGATGGGATGGAGTTAGATGCAGCCAGTCCGCTTTTATGTGCGGGTATTACGACTTACTCTCCCTTGAAACGTTGGAATGCCGGTCCAGGAAAAAAGGTAGCTATTCTGGGGATGGGTGGTTTGGGCCACGTCGCAATACAATTCGCGCATGCCATGGGAGCAGAAGTTACAGTGTTGAGCCGTGCAAAAGAGAAGGAAAACGAAGCGTTAAGTTTTGGGGCGGATTATTATTACTCAACGCTTGATCCTGAAACTTTTAACATGCTAGCCGGCCGATTCGACCTGATTCTCAACACCGTATCCGCCAACATTGACGTCGATTCGTACTTATCGCTGCTTCGTGTGGACGGAACGCTAGTTAATGTCGGAGCGCCTGCGGAGCCGAGTCAATACCACGTATTCTCCCTAATCATGAGTCGCCGCAGTATTGCGGGGTCTTTGGTTGGCGGACTTGCGGAAACACAAGAGATGCTTGATTTTGCTGCCGCACATGGCATTCTGCCTCAAATTGAAATTATCCGTGCCGAACAAGTAGACGAAGCGTATGAGCGCATTCTGCGTAGTGACGTGCGATACCGTTTCGTTATCGACATATCGACTTTATAAACGAATGGACGATAAATTTAAAAATTATTCGCTTCGATTGGCTTTCATACTGGCGGCATTTTCCGCATTGGGACCATTCACAGTCGATATGTATCTCTCGTCACTTCCGCAAATTATGGATTTTTTTGGAAGTAACGCGTCCATGATTCAAGCTAGTTTAACAGCCAGCCTACTTGGCTTAGGTTTAGGCCAGATGGTCATGGGACCTTTGAGTGATAGGTATGGAAGACGTACCCCATTGCTGATCTCCATGGTTCTTTATATTGTTTCATCATTTGGTTGTGCTTTAGTACCCAATATTGAATCTTTTATCCTTTTACGCTTCGTCCAAGGAGTGGCAGCATCGGCCGGACTTGTGATCTCTCGTGCGATTGCTCGGGACAGATATCATGGGGTCGAATTGACGAAATTTATCTCTCTGCTTACAATGATCAGCAGTGTCGCTCCATTAATATCCCCAAATGCCGGAAGTGCTGTTACAGCTTTCAGTTCATGGGTGGGTGTGTTTGTTTTTTTGGGGCTTCTAGGAATACTATTAACAGGGATCACAAACTGGGGATTAGAGGAAAGCTTACCCGTACAGAATCGTGTCCAGGGAAACTTTAAGGAATTAATAGGGAACTACAGCCGTCTGTTTCACGATCGAACCTTTATGGGATATGCGCTTGTTAATGGTATTTTGTTCGCTGGTGTATTTGCCTTTGTCGCCGGCACTCCGTTTATTTATCAGAACATTTATGGTGTGTCGCCTGGGATATTTTCGATCTTGTTTGCGATGAACGGTCTTGCCATTATGATTGGAGCGCAAATCGTGAAACGTGTGGCTGGCCGGTTAACAGAGCGCAGTATATTTCGTATCGGCTTATCGCTGTCCCTTATTTCTACTTCCGCTATCCTGATTTCAGTTCTCTCTCAGGGATCTTTACTGGCAGTATTTGTTTCAACCTTCTTATTTGCAGGATCCATTGGGATCATTGGGCCGGTTTCTATTACCTTAGCGATGGAATCGCAGGGACAAATGGCGGGGAGTGCGTCTGCCGTTATAGGGACTTTTCAATACGCACTAGGAGCAGTTACTTCGCCACTTGTGGGATTCGCAGGCGAGTATTCAGCAGTCCCTTTTGGAATTGTTATATTTACAACCAGTTTATTGGCCATCGTTTCCTACATCGTTCTCATTAGGAAAGTGGAGACTGTAGGCGTTCTAAACCACACGAAAAAAAATACTTGATTCTAACGGAGGAAGATAGAAAATGGAAATTAGAAAAGTCGGATCACAGCCTTCGGGTAAAGGTCCATCTGAATATTTCACTGGCACTGTTCGCATTGATCCACTGTTTGAAGCTGCAGATCCTGCTCGTGTAGCAGGAGCAAGCGTTACGTTCGAGCCGGGTGCGCGGACAGCATGGCATACGCATCCACTGGGTCAGACATTAATCGTAATGGCTGGAAAAGGACAGGCTCAACGCTGGGGAGGGCCGATCGAGGAAATTAGTCCCGGTGACGTGATTTGGTTCCCGCCTGGCGAGAAACACTGGCATGGAGCTTCGCCAACCACAGCCATGACGCATATTGCGATTCAAGAGCGGCTGAACGGAAAGGCTGTTGATTGGTTAGAAAAAGTCAGTGACGAGCAATATCAGTCTTAGGCACATGAGTGCTGCATAAATACCCTTGTATAGATCGTATTGCCTCAATATTTATTGGGGCAATTTGTTGTTTTTCATAGCGATAAGGCCCACTCGGTTGATATACTAAGGTATAATTTAATATGAATAAAACACAGAGTTCTGACCGAAAGCGACTGTTGTAGTTTGTAGTGCAGCTTGAAAACTAAAGGAGGCTGTATCGATGAATGTCCGTTCAAACTGGATTTCAGCAGGCGAATTGGAAGCGCTTAAGCTAGTGGGCAAAAAGGTTATTCGAGGTGGTATCGCTGTCTTTTATCATGAAGACCAGGTATATGCCGTGGACAACCGGTGCCCTCATTTAGGATTTCCTCTCCATATGGGGAGCTTATGCAACGGGATTTTGACGTGCCATTGGCATCATGCCCGGTTCGATGTCTGCAGCGGCGGTACGCTTGATCCGTGGGCAGATGATGTTCCATCTTATGAAGTGCGTGTCGATGGCGGCGAAGTATGGGTAAATCCGGTTTCTAGAAGAGTAGAAGGCGCGGAAAAATATAAGCTCAGACTGAAAGAAGGGCTCGAGCAAAATATCGGCATCGTTATTGCGAAAGCGGTTGTCGGACTAATTGAAGCTGGCGTGCCGGAGCAGGACATCGCCCGAATCGGCATCGAATTCGGGACGACATATGGAACCGGTTGGAACGCTGGACTTACGATTCTCACAGCGATGGCGCAAATCGTAGATAAGCTTGATAAGAATGGAAAAATACTTGCCTTATACCAAGGCCTTGTTCATGTTGCTCGTGGCAGCTCGGGCAGAGGAGCCCGCCACTTGCTGTCGGCGCTGCCCTCATCTGACGTGCCGTTCGAACGGCTGACCGAGTGGTATCGCAACTGCATCGAGGTGCGGGATACGCAGGGCGCTGAGAAAGTGCTAATGACCGCGGTTATGAAAGGGATCGATACGAAGCGTCTTTCGGACATGATGCTTGCTGCCGCAACAGATCACTTTTACCTGGATGGCGGCCATGTGTTTGATTTTCATAACAAAGCTTTTGAGGCGCTGGAGTGGGTGGATGTGTCACAAAGGGAGCGGATTTTAACTTCGCTCGTCCCAATGATGGCTAGCCCGACACGGAGCGAGGAGCTGCACCAGTGGCAGGCACCGGTTAATCTCGTAGAACCGATCAAGCAAGCGATCAGTGAGCTGGAGCAAAATGTGGCGCAACAAGTGAAGTTGGCGGATGGGTCAAGGCAGCAGACAGCTCTTTCAGTGGAAATGGAACAGCAATTGCTGCAGCAGCTGCTAAGCGATACGCCGGAGCAGACAATCACTTTGCTGCGTGACCTACTTATCTCGGGAACGGCTCCGGCGCAGTTGGCTAAAATTGTTGCTTTGGCCGCCGCGGAACGGATCGTTCGATTCCATACGCAGAATGATTTTCGCGATTGGATTGCTGTACTTCACACGTTCACCTATGCTCACGCCGTTCACGAAAGGCTGCTGCAATCGGATGAACCTCATCTGCAGAGGGCGATTTTTCATGGAGCCGTCAGCGTATATCTGGACCGTTTCCTAAACGTGCCAACGGCCGCGCGGCCAAAGTCGTCCGGCTCCGATACGCCAACCGATCATCGGGAGATGCTCGATCTGCTCGATCTGCGGCAACAGGTTGGGCCAGCCGCGCAATGGGTTGTGGACTACATGCATGGCAATGGCGATCCTGCCGAGCTTCTTAATACGCTTGGCCATGCGCTGCTGCGAGAGGATGCTGAATTCCACACTTTCCAAATGTATGAAGCCTCAGTGGCGGAATATAAGCACTGGCAATCGGTGACAGGTTCTTTTGCGGATAAAGCCAAAGAAACGATGCTGCTCGCCTGTACGCGATATCTGGCAGCACATGCGCCAACCGCGCGCGAGCTCCCGCATACGGCCAAAATTGCCTGGAGATTGCATAAAGGTGAGCGGTTGTTTGAAGAGGAGTGACAGTTAGAAACGATAAATGATCAGAACCCGCAACTTCACTTGGTTGCGGGTTCATTAGTCAGAGCTTTGCAAATTACGAGTCGAAGGGAGGTTTCTTACGATAGACCCTCTCGGGGCGCCCTACGACACCATAAGTTAGATCGGCGAATACTTCGCCCGAGGAAACCAAATGCTCTAAATAACGGCGTCCTGTCGAACGGCTTACACCAATTTCTTTGGCAATTTGCTCCGCGGACATTCCATGCTCCGCGGCAGAAATCGCTTGCACAATTTTGACCAGCGTTAATTTATCAATGCCCTTGGGAAGATAGGAATGATCCGTACGAGAGTCTTTTTTACCTGCCCCCGAAATGAGACGATCTACATCACTTTGATTAATAGAGCCACTCTGATTAAGACGATTCAGTTCGTTGTGAAAGTCCATATAACGCAGGAGCGTTTCCTGTAATCTGTTAAATATTAGTGGTTTCATAATATAATCGAACGCTCCGCTCCGAACTGCTTCTCTTATGGCTTCGACCTCTTTGGCCGCTGTGATCATAATGACGTCGGTATCCCGATAATGTTGACGAATATAAGACAGCATGTCCAGTCCATTGGAGCCAGGAAAGTAAACATCTAATAGAACTAAATTTGGCTTTAAGATGTCCAGCTGCTCTTTGGCCTGAACCTCATCTGTAGCGATTCCGACAACGTGAAAGCCGTGTACTTTCTCTATAAACCTTCGGTTGATTTCGGCTATTTTCACATCATCTTCGATAATTAAAACTTCAACTGTCAGGTGTTGGGATTCCTGGATCACGATAAGGACTCCTTTCTGTGGATGTCGGATGTTTCGGTATGGCGACAGTGAAGACCGTGCCGCATTCCGGATTTTTATGGAAAGTGATATATCCATTAAGCTTGCGTACAGCGTGCTGAACTAATGCCAGACCAATGCCTCGATTCTCACCTGCTTTCGTTGAAAATCCTTTCTCAAACACTGCGTTGCCCAATTCGTCTGGAATACCAATACCACAGTCCTCACATTCGATGATCAAATCCTCACCGAGATCGGTTAAAAATAATTTCACATACGGCATAGTCTGCACTTCCACTGCTAATACAGCTTCCATCGCATTGTCGATCAAGTTACCGATAATCGTGATCAATAGATTACGATCGATTTCCTCAGGGATATCTCGAAACGAGCTCTCGCGATCAATGTCAAAAGTGAGCTTCAATTCCTGCGCAT
Source organism: Paenibacillus anseongensis (assembly GCF_009757995.1). Classification (NCBI taxonomy): domain Bacteria; kingdom Bacillati; phylum Bacillota; class Bacilli; order Caryophanales; family Paenibacillaceae; genus Paenibacillus; species Paenibacillus anseongensis. The sequence continues at coordinate 210,936 of NZ_WSEM01000034.1, read as the reverse complement.
GATTGAATTTGCCAATTAACAGCCCCCCGATCATGGGATCAGGTATTTCAGTCATGATGAACTGTACCCAATTCTGGTGCACATCGGATTCTTTGGAGATGAGATCGACAGCCTCTTGATACGATTCCAGCTGAATGAGTCCGGATATGACATATAACTTGTTAGAGAATTCATGTGTCTGAGCCCGCAGGGCTTCTGCGAAACGTTTTACTTGAGATAGTTCCTCAGCCAATCGGTAAAGCTCGGATTTACTTCGAAAGCTTGAAACGGCACCAGTGACACCATTTTTTCGGCTTATAATCGGTACGCGATTGACGATGACATCATGATCACCAATGAGCATTTCATGGTCGAAATCGGCCTCTCCTGTACGTACCACCTCGGTCAAGCGGGTGTTCGGTATCACATCCTCAATATGTCTGCCGGTGATTTTTGCACTTAGCGGCAGCTGCATAAGCTGCAAGGCATAGCGGTTCACCATCGTGATGAAGCCATCTCGATTTATGGCGATAATTCCTTCGCGAATCGTTTGCAGAATCGCCTGTTTTTCCGTATATAACTCGCCGATTTCCTTGGGCTCAAGTCCATGTATAGAGCTCCGGACGTTACGCGCGATAAGGATTGAACCGATTAGACCAAAGATCAGGACGATAAGGGAGATTACCTCAATACGCGATTGATAGGCGTAAGTAATAGAATCAATATCTTGCGTAAGAAATCCGACGGATACAATCCCGATAACTTGATTTTGCTCATCGAAGATAGGCGCTTTACCGCGAAGTGAAGGTCCAAGGGAGCCGATGGCTTTGGAAATAATGGATTTTCCTTCTAAGACAGGACCGTTGTCGCCGCCAACCATTTCTTTCCCGATTCGTTCAGGAAGTGGATGCGAGAAGCGAATCCCTTCGCGATTCCCGACAACGATATATTCGGCATCGATTTTTTCTCGAATCGTTTCGGCAATAGGTTGGATGGTCCTAGACGGATCAGAAGTCTGAAATGCATGGCGAATGTCAGGCATATTAGCAACAGTTTCAGCAACCTTCAAGGCGCGTGTTCCAATCTGATCTTCAAGTGCCGTTGTCATGATGTAATAAAATATACTGCCTAAAGAGATTATGACGATAGAAAGGAACGAACAAATGATTAAAATAAGCTTGGTCTGAAGCCTCATGTTCCACGCAGGCCTCCTATTTTTGTTTAAATTGTATCATAAAGCGTTATCATTTTGACCGTTATAGGGTAACCAGATCCGTGAACAATATGAACAAAATGGTCAAAACGTTGTTATTACAACTAATCGCCATAAACTTCCCTACCGCTGCCTGTAGATGTTATTCTGAAATCGCTTCAAAGAAAGCGCATACATGAAAACTTATTACTTATAACGGAGGGGTTTCATTTGATAAAACAGCTATTATCAGTTTCTTGGAAAGTTACAGCTATTAGCATACTTGCGGTAAGTTTGGCGGCTTGTGGCAACAACACGGTTAAACCGGCAGCAACAACTTCAGGTTCAACTGATAAATCAAAGGAGACGACAGCTCCTGCAGCTGCGAAATCCAACTATCCTGAAAAAGCGTTGAGCATCATCGCTCCATCAGGCGCAGGCGGCGGTTGGGATATGACAGCCCGTACGATCGCTAAAGTATTAACGGAAACGAAGGCTTTGGATAAACCTGTTACAGTTGAAAATAAACCGGGTGGCGGCGGTACCGTTTTTATGGCAGAATACGCTACCAAAGATGTGAAAGATAACTACAAGCTGTTCGTCAGCTCGCCTCCAATCCTGATTAATCATCTGAAAAAAGAAGGAAACACTCCTTACGGTTACAAGGATACGACGCCGTTAGCCCAATTGACAAAAGATTATGGTGCTGTCGCGGTAGCAGCAAATTCAAAATATAAAGATCTGAAATCTTTACTCGATGATATGAAAGCGGATCCAACCAAGATTACGGTTGCAGGAGGCTCCGCACCTGGATCGATGGACCATCTGGTTTCGATTCTACCGGCGTTCAAATACGGCATTGACCCTAAAAAAGTGAAATATGTGTCCTACGACGGTGGCGGCGAAGCCGTAACGGCATTGTTAGGCGGAAATGCTGATGTGTTGGGTACAGATGCTTCTTCGTTAGATCAATATGTGAAAGCCGGGAAAATCCGTATTCTTGCGATTGCCGCACCATCTCGTCTTGGCGGCAGCTTGAAAGATATCCCAACGATGAAAGAACAGGGTGTTGATGCCGAGTTCCTCATTTGGCGCGGTTTCTTTGGGCCGAAAGACATGAGCGCTGACGCCAAAAGATTTTGGGAAGATAGTATTAAGAAAATGGTAGAATCTGATGTTTGGAAAAAAGAAATGCAAGCAAATAGCTGGGAAACGGATTATAAGAAAGCAGACGATTTCAAAGCTTTCTTAGGGCAGCAAGAAGCACAATTGAAAGACATGTTAACAGCGCTTGGTATGCAGAAATAAATCCTGAAGAGACAGGGAGAAGACGGCTTCTTCTCCCTTGCCCCTTAGGGTAGGAGGCAGAGAAATGAATACTACTTTTGATCGTTATGCAGGCATCGTATTTTGCGCCATTGGCCTTGCATTTATGATTGGTTCCTTGGGCATTTCAACAAGTGCTTATGGCAGTAATGTAGGCGCGAATATATTTCCAATGATTTTGGGGGCGTTGTTGTCTTTAATGAGTTTCCGTCTTATTTATGAGACTTTCCGTAAGCAACGTACGGAGAAGAGCAAGGAAAATTTGGACTATAAACGATTTATCATTATTTTTATCGCAGCGGTTTTGTATGCGTATTTCCTTGAAGATATCGGATTCGTAATCTCGACGTTCCTGTTCCTGATGATCGGTTTCCAAACGATGCATAAAGGAAGAGTATGGGTTTCCTTAGTTATCGCTGGTTGTTTCTCATATGGAGTTTATTATTTGTATGTAAATCTGCTGGATGGTTCGCTTCCCGGATTTCCTACATGGTTAGGGGGAGCATAAGATGAGCACTTTGGATTATGTGTTCCATGGTTTAGGTACTGCGATGCAGTGGCACAATGTCGTATTTGTATTTCTCGGCGTCTTGATCGGTACGGTAGTTGGTGTACTTCCTGGAATCGGTCCTATGAGCGGTGTAGCCCTCTTGATACCGATCACGGCAACGATGACAGGCGGTTTAGCTCCGGAAGAAGCGGCTACAAGCTCAATCATTCTGTTAGCAGGGGTGTATTACGGGGCGATGTACGGAGGTTCGACGACGTCGATCCTGTTGAACACGCCAGGAGAATCGTCTTCTGTCGTCACAACACTGGATGGCTATCAAATGGCTAAACAGGGCAGAGCAGGGGCTGCGCTTGCGATTTCGGCAATCGGTTCCTTTGCGGCTGGGATTATTTCGCTGATCGGTCTGATCTTCCTGGCTCGTCCTTTATCAGCGGTAGCCATTAAGTTCGGGCCAGCCGAATATTTCTCACTTATGGTGCTCGGATTACTCGCAATCAGCGGGCTTGCAGGGAAATCGATGGTGAAAGCGCTCATGATGACTGCCTTCGGACTCTTACTGGCAACGATTGGTATAGACAATGTGTCTGGCGTGGAACGATTCACGTTCGGCATTCCTGAGCTATATCAAGGCTTGGAATTCTTGACTGTTGCAGTGGGTACATTTGCTGTCGGAGAAGTATTTAAAACCATTCTTCAGCGCGAAGGAAACGACGGAGAGATTGCAAAAATTAATCGGATCATGCCGACGAAGCAAGATATGAAAGACAGTGCTGCACCTATTGCACGTGGTTCTGTGCTCGGCTTTTTCATCGGCCTGCTTCCTGGAGCGGGAGCTATTCTTGCTTCTTTCTTTGCTTATATTGTAGAGAAAAAGATTAGCAAAAATCCAGAGAAGTTCGGAAAGGGAGCGATCGAGGGAGTGGCGTCGCCGGAGGCTGCGAATAACGCTGCATCAGGCGGTGCAATGATTCCGCTTTTGACACTGGGTATCCCGTCTTCGGGTACGACTGCCATTCTGATGGGTGCTTTTATCATGTACAATGTCCAACCAGGTCCTTTGTTATTCCAGGATCATCCACAACTGGCATGGGGCGTTATTGCAAGTATGTTTGTCGGAAATCTTATGCTCCTAATTCTTAATATGCCGCTAGTTAAAGTGTTTGCCAAAGTAATTGAAACACCTGCGAAGTATTTAATTCCGTTAATTATCGTTTTTTCCGTGTTTGGGGTGTATGCCGTACAATATTCAACGTTTGATTTGCTGCTCATTATGGGTTGCGGGCTTGTGGGTTATTTCTTGTCCAAGAACGATTACCCGTTAGCCCCACTTGTACTCGGTCTTATTCTGGGTCCAATGATGGAAAACAATATGCGCAGGGCGCTTACCATTTCAAACGGCGATTTCATGATCTTTTTGCAAAAACCGGTTTCACTGGTATTTCTCATTATCGGTTTGATTTGGATCACGATTCCGCTGATTCTAAAGCTTAAAGGCAAAAATGTACTTGTGAACGAGGAAGGGTAAAGGCATATGAAAAATACAATGGGTGGTAAAAGCATTATTTTACGTCTGGAACTGCTGACAGAGCAGATTCACTTCGGCCAATTGATTACGATGATTACGGAAAACGGTGGGGATGTCATCGCCATTGATGTCATCCAAACAGGTGCGAATTGGACGGTTCGAGACATTACGGTAACAGCATTAGAGCAAACCCAGTTGGACAATATTGTTGCTAGGATGAAAGATCTCTCTGGCGTGAGACTCATACATGTCTCTGATCGCACATTTTTACTTCATCTCGGCGGCAAAATCGAAATGAAGCCCAAATCGCCCATCCAGAACAGGGATGATTTATCCCGAGTGTATACACCGGATGTCGCCAGAGTCTGTATGGCAATCCATGAAAATGAGGATAACGCCTACAAGTTGACGATCAAGCGGAATACAGTCGCTGTTGTCTCTGATGGTAGCGCCGTTCTAGGACTCGGCAACATCGGGCCTTATGCGGCAATGCCTGTTATGGAAGGCAAAGCGATGCTATTCAAGCAGTTTGCTGATGTTGATGCGTTTCCCATTTGTTTGAACACGCAAAGTACGGATGAAATCGTTACAAGCATCAAGCACATGGCCCCTGGTTTTGGCGGTATTAATTTGGAGGACATTTCTTCACCTCGATGCTTTGAGATTGAAGAGCGGCTTCGGAATGAACTGGATATCCCTGTTTTTCATGACGATCAGCATGGCACGGCCGTTGTATTATATGCAGGGCTCATTAACGCTTTGAGAGTAGTTGGCAAACAGATTAATGAGGCTAAAGTTGTCGTATGCGGAGTTGGCGCAGCGGGAATTGCTTGCTCCAACATTTTGCTTGCAGCAGGTGTGAAAGAGTTGATTGGCGTTGACCGGGAAGGCGCGTTGCTACGAACGAATGAGTATGCTAACCCGATATGGAAGGAGTATGCGGAACGAACGAACCCTAACCTACGATCTGGTTCCCTGCATGAAGTCATCGAAGGAGCAGATGTGTTCATTGGCTTGTCCGCCGGGGGCTTACTGAAAAGGGGAGATGTGGAGCGGATGGCGGCAAACCCTGTCGTGTTCGTGATGGCGAATCCAACGCCTGAAATTCATCCGGATGAAATCGAAGACATTGCTGGGGTCATTGCAACGGGGCGATCGGATTTTCCAAATCAAATTAACAATGTACTTTGTTTCCCAGGTATTTTCCGTGCAACCTTGGACTGTCAAGCCTCCACAATCAATGAAGAGATGAAGCTAGCTGCCTCAGCAGCGATTGCTTCCGTAGTAACGCAGCAGGAACTGAATAAGCTGTATATCATTCCAAGTGTGTTTAATCAAGAAGTCGTTAGACGTATTCGGGAAGCCGTCATTCATGCCGCTATTCAAACTGGTGTGGCAAGGCGGATCCCCCGCGAGTTTCGCCAGGTAGATTAATCTGTCTGAGCAACGACGAAGCTAGAATGGAGTGGTTGGTATGGGTGGTTTGGAAACAAAAGCCATTATAGAAATCAATCAAGCAGCGAATCAATTCCAATCCAGTATTGTCATTCAAGTTGGCATGAGGTTTATTGATGTGAAAAGCATTCTAGGTCTGAGTGTCACGCTATTCAATAATCAAACGTACAAGCTTGATATTCAAGGTCCGGATGAAGAAGAAGCGAAAGAGGTCCTAAAGGGGATCTTTGACAAGCACGGACTTAAGATAGCTGAAAGATAAGCACATGAAAAAGAAACGAGAGACGATGTCTTTCGTTTCTTTTTGCTTCCATAAAGCCCTCATTCACTCAACTCACGAATTGCCTTTGCAAATCTGGCTATCCCCAGTTTAATCTCCTCCGGCTTCGTTCTGGCGAATGTAAACCGCACGTAACCGGAATCTGAACCATAAACACTCCCGGGTACAAAGATAATTCCTTTCTTAATGCATTCTTCCAACAATTTAGCGTCCGGAATATTCGGGATCAATTTGCACCAAAAATGCAAACCCCCTTCTGGCGCCGCGTATTCGACTAGACCAGAAAGCTCCTTCTCCAGTGCTTCAATAAGTAAATCCCGTTTAAATTGAAGTTGGATACGCAATCGCTCCAAGTGGGGATCTAAATAAGAGGATTGCAAAAATTGCCCCGCTACTAGTTGCGGAATGATGCTTAATCCAAAATCCATCTGTTGTCGGGCATCGGCTAATCGTTCCACAATGGATCGAGGCGCTACCATCCAGCCTATCCGTAAGCCGGAGGCTGCGATCTTGGAGAATGAGCCAATATATAAAATTGAACCCATAGTATCCATTGATTTGAGTGGCAAAGGAGGGGGACCCTCATAAGATGTTAAGCTGTATGGATCATCTTCCACAACAGGAAGTCCTAATTCACTAATGATTTCAAGAAGACGGTTGCGCCTTTCTTCACTTAGTACCGTTCCCGTTGGGTTCTGGTAGCTCGGATTCAAGAACACCATCTTTATTCGATGTTTTTTGTATAAAGCGCGAATATCTTCTGGCTCTATGCCATGATTGTCGACCGGAAGGCGAAACAAACGAAGCCCGGCTGATTGAAACATAGGCAGCGAATAGCAGTAGGAAGGATCTTCAATAGCAACTGCATCACCTGGTGACAGCAGACATTGAGTGATTAAATATAACGATTGCTGGGATCCCGATGTGATAAGAATGGAGGATTCCGTTGTTCGAATGCTTCGATAATTGTTCAGAAATTCTACTAAAGCCTCTCTTAATAGCGTCGAACCCTGAGGGTTATCGTAACCCATATAGGACGTATATGCGTTTCTACTCATTAATGTAGCTATTTCATCTGTGGGTGCTAAATCTGCCGATAGTTCAGGACTCGCAAAATCAATTAGGGATGGATTTTGCGCTAACGCTTCGCGGATCCTTCGCAAAAAGGGCAGGTTCGGAAGAAAGCTTCCTCCTTCGGCAAACCGACTCCAGTTCGGAGTGTGTTTCGGAGTGGCTCCCCATTTGGACGTACTTACCTGAGTCCCGCTGCCAGTGCGACTTTCGATAATCCCAAGGGATCGAAGTTCGGCAAAGGCAGAAATGACGGTGCTGCGGTTCACTTCAAATTGTTCAGCAAGCTTCCGCTCAGATGGCAGATAACTGCCTGGAGGAAATTCCCCATATGAAATTCTTTGCTCTAGATGGTCGGCAATTTGCTCGTAAAGAGCTTTTTTACTATTGCGATCAGGTTTCCACATCTTAATATCCCCTTGAATATTCAATCAAACCGCACAAATTTTACATTTATAATACCATTTATCTACAAAAAATAATCGAAGTTTTTGTCTTTATCAGTTAGCATTCTGTGAACAAGGGTGGTTAGTGGATGGCGTAAAAAATGAGTGATTGGTTGGTTACATTCTCCCACTTCAATTTTATGATAGTAATCAGAACTATGGATCATGTCATAAAAGTTGAAAGGAGATGGAGCATATGGCAGCTTTGATATCTTTTATTTTACTTTGTAGTGCGATTGTAGCAAGTCCTTTGCTTGTCGCCATAGGAGGCGCATATCTCATCCGTAAAGATGAGCTTGATAATGCGAATGGTAAATTTTAAGAATAACTATATAAAGGATTAACTAACTTGTCCAATGGGTGGATTCGATAAAAAACAATTCGTTGAAGCCTTATCTAATTCTTTCTAATAGCTCTGACCGTACAAGGCCCTCATTTATGGGGGCCTTGTATCTATTGGTTTATTCCCACGAGGCAAATTCATCAGATAACAATTTCGTAAATACCAATGCCAATTAAAATAAGACCTCCTATTGCATTTGAATACCGGCCAAACCATGTTTGAGCGATTTGTTTTCCAACACGGACACCTAATGCAACGGTAAGTAGTGAAAACACTCCGATCGACAAAGTTGTTCCCAGAGCGGATACTCCAGTAACACCAGCGCCAAATCCACTAGCTATACAGTTCAGAGCGAGAGCTAGCCCAAGCGTCCAAGATTCTGTCCACGAAATAATATTATCACCATTACGGTCCACCCTAGCAGGATTCTTAAGTAAGTTGGCCAATTCGCTTGATGCCTCAGTTGGTCCAATCGTGTTCATTTCTTTTATGTTAGTTTTTATGCTCCATAAACCAATGATGATAATCATGCTTCCACCAATCCAGTTTGCAAAAGCAGGCGGTATATAATTAGCAACGAGATGCCCAAATGCAATTGAAGCGTAGGCAGATGCTATCGACAGAATTGCAATAAGCAGATTGGAACTAAAGGGAATTTTGGTCGAGCGAGCACCAAATGAAAAGCCTATTCCAAGATTATCTAAATTTGCTGCGAGACCGATACCCAAAATGCTGAGCCAATGCATCTATCTCTCCTCCAAACCGGACTTGAATGATAATTAAAGATATGCGGCGCTCTCTTTATAGGTTCCTGCCTATATGACTGATCGAGTTGTGTAAGACGGCGAACTGGGCTCGATTGTTTTTTTCATTAATGGAGATAATGTTACTAATGAAAAAGAGGTGGGTTCATCATGATATATATTTATAATGATTTCGGGGGCACACATACGACAGCTTTGGCTGCAGCGTATCATCTGAAGAAGTTGGACGAAACTCGCAAGCCCACGGAAAATGAAATATTGAATACGCATAATTTCAATAAATTGGTGTACCAGGACAGAGGAAAGCTATACTTCCACGGCAAGGATGAGGAAGGCCATAAGGTCTATACAATGGGGAGAGGCAGATCTAAAATCCTGGTTCCAGGCATTTTTAATGTGTTTGATATGTTGATGGAAAATGAGCTTCTCAATGAAAAAATTATTTTATCCAATACGTCTCCGACTGTGCCTTTTTCGATGACATGTGGTGGGATGCTGTCACGATGGCTAAAGATTGATTTTTTAGGCGTACCGTTATTGGTTATAGGGGCTAAACAAGCGTATCAAGACATTATTAATCTTGTTCATTATACAAAACAAACGGCACATTCCTCTAAAACACAGATAATTATGTTAGAAAATAAAAATTTCAAATAAAAAGCCTAGCATATATTCGCTAGGCTGATCTGACCATTAGACAAGCTTCAATTCTAATGCTCAATTAAATTGATTAGAGGGACTTCTTGCTCCAGCACTGGTTCATCAAGCGTGTAGACCATCGCCGTCTCATTTTTTTCATCAACCGTTTGGATGTAAATTGGAATTTCGTTAAAGGTCACATGCGCCATTTCTGGGGATGAGGCGATTTCTAATGCTCTGGATTTGTTCACTTCAATGATCTCCTTAAGGTAAATGTACAGACCATTTTAGCTTGTCCTCAAATCGATTGAATTATTATGCACCTCTCCTTTAATGAACTGTGACTTTTATTTTGCCTATGATATATTAGTTAAGACTAATACTATCGAGGTGACAATATTGAAATATAAATTTATGATTCTATTAACTGCGGTCTCACTAACGCTTTCGGCTTGTGGATCTAAACAAGAAGTTTCTAACGAGGAACATTCTGAAAGCCAAGCGCACGTTCATAATGATAAGCAAGAGAAAACGGTATCCTCAGACGTTTTGCCGACTTTTCTTAGTTCACAGAGGGAAGAAATTCAAATGGTCTATCAAATAGCGGGTAAATCGGCAGATATTATAAAATGGATACCCTGCTACTGTGGCTGTGGAGAAAGTTCGGGCCATACAAGTAATATGAACTGCTTTATTAAAGAGGTTAATTCAGACGGTTCTGTCGTTTGGAATGATCACGGAACCCGATGTGGTGTTTGTTTACAAATTGCAGTTGAGGCTGTCAAAATGAAACAGGAAGGCAAATCCCTCAAAGAAATTAGAACCATTATTGATAACACCTATAAGAAGGGCTATGCTAAACCAACCGATACCCCTTTGCCTGTATAACGGATTTTATTTGCCTTCTTTCACAAATTGTTCGATCCGGCTCTTAATGGATTCACGCACTTCACGGAACTTAGCTGTAATTTCTTCTTCTGTGCCTGTTGCTTTGGCAGGATCGTCAAATCCCCAGTGCCATCTTTGAGCCTTATCATTACGGACAACAGGGCAGTGCTCGTCAGCATGGCCGCACAATGTAATAATGTAATCAGCGCGACCTAGAAGCTCGTTATCAATGACATCGGAAGTATGGTTCGAGATATCGATACCATCTTCTTTCATGGTTGTAACTGCACGTGGATTTAATCCATGGGCTTCTAAGCCCGCACTCTTCACTTCGTATTTGTCCCCGCCTAAAGCTTTTAAATATCCATCAGCGATTTGGCTGCGGCATGAGTTTCCTGTGCAAAGAAAATATACTAACGGTTTTTTGTTCTCCATGGTTTCATTTCTCCTTTTGTTTTTATGATTAACGCGGCGACCACCACAATGACTGCAATCGCAACAATTAACAACCAAATATTCACACTAGTTGTATGAATAACGTGAAGCCATAAATATAGCCCTATAAGAGTAATCAAAAGCGTTGGGACGGTAAGAATAATACCTGTCTTAAAGTAATTGCCCCACGTGATTTTTACACCTTTCGTAGATAAAACATGCAACCATAAAAGGGTTGCGAGTGACCCAATCGGTGTTATTTTAGGTCCAAGATCGCTTCCGACAACGTTGGCGTAAACCAATGCTTCTCGAATAATTCCATCTGTATTCGTACCTTTAATAGCTAGCGCATCGATCATAACAGTGGGCATGTTATTCATGATGGAGGACAAAATAGCAGACAAGAAGCCCATTCCCACTGTTGCAACAAATAATCCTTGTCCTGCTAAGTCCTCAACCAATTTTCCCAGGGCATCGGTGAGACCGACGTTTTTCAGACCATAAACGACGACATACATGCCGATAGAGAATATGACGACAGCCCAAGGAGCATCTTTAATCACTCGTTTTGTTTTGATCACTTTACTGGATCTAGCCATTAATATGAAGATCAGTGCTACGACGCCTGCGATAATGGAAACAGGAGTTTTAATAAATCCGCTGCTTACATATGCGGCGAGAAGGACACCAAGGATAACCCATGACATTTTGAATAGCCTAAGATCTTTGATGGCATTTGAAGGTGGCTTTAATTGTTTCATGTCGTAACTCGTAGGAATGTCCTTTTTGAAGAAAACGTACAGGACCACCAGACTTGCGGCTAATGAAAATAAGCTCGTGACAATCATGCGGCTTGCATAAGTGACAAAATCGATGCCGAAGAAGTCGGCAGACACGATGTTCACTAAGTTACTGACTATCAAAGGCAAAGAAGTTGTATCTGCAATGAAACCACTTGCCATGATGAAGGGCAAAATCATTTTATCCGGCAGCTTCAACGCTCGAACCATCGCTAATACAATTGGCGTGAGAATTAACGCTGCACCATCATTTGCGAAAAATGCAGCAACTGACGCGCCTAATAAAATGACGTACACAAACATGAGCCGTCCGTTTCCTTTAGCAATCCTCGCCATATGCAAGGCAGCCCATTCAAAAAATCCGATATTGTCTAGGATTAAGGAAATGAGAATAATTGCGACAAAAGCGAGCGTGGCATTCCAAACGATGGAAGTAACCGTCAATACATCGTGGAAAGACACGACTTGGAAGATAAGAGCCAGGATAGCGCCCGCAGAAGCGGACCATCCAATGTTGAGACCCTTAGGCTGCCAAATAACAAAAGTTAATGTGATAAGAAAAATAAGTACCGCAATGTAAATCATTGTTCCTCCTAGTCGCAACAATTTAAATCTGCACAGGATATCGCATTCACTTTTTCTTTTTGGGATGGAAGGAACTGAAAAAACTCATGCAGATAGGGCTTATCCCCAATGTTTAGCGAATAAAAAACCCATTGGCCCTTTTTAGCCTCTTTAACTAAACCGCCAGCCTTCAGTTTTCGCATGTGCTGGCTCACATTGGGCTGACTGGTTTGCAAGAGTTCAACAAGCTCATATACACATAGTTCACGTTCTTTGAGTAGAGAGAGAATCGTTAATCTCATTTTGTCCCCCAGCAGCTTACACACCTCAGATAATTGTTCAATATCGGGCAAAAATTACACGCTCCTTTAAATTGGCACATTCAAGCCTGTTAAGAGTTTAATTCCTTTTTCTGCATGGCGTCACGTTGAATTGTAGATGATTATATAATTATTTAGTTATATATAAAAGTTAAGGTTTTGTAAACTCCAACCGATTAAATCAAAATAATTTGATTTAATTCTTGAATATTCCAATTACGATATGTTAAGATCGTTTCATCAAATAAAATTGATTTAAGGATGCAGATGTTGAACTCTTACAGCCTTCTGCCAGTTTGTTGCTAAAGGAGGAGTTACAAATGATTAAAGAGCTACCTATTTCTTCGAGTGATGAAAGTCAAGTTGATTTTTCGAAATATGAACTCCAGTTTAAAGCTTTAGCAGATCAGAAACGGTTGCAAATCATGTATGAGCTTACTCAAAAAGGCAGTGTCTGCGTTTGTGATTTGGTTGACATTGTAAACATGCCCCAGTCAAAACTATCGTACCATTTGAAAATATTGCTTGATGCTAATCTGATCACGAAAGAAACCAGAGGAACTTGGAGTTATTATGAATTAAACCATGCAGAGGTTAACCGATTGCTTTCACCAGAATTATGCTGTATTTTCCGAAAAAGCGAAAATCAATCAAGCGGATGTTGCTCGTAGCCCACGTAGGTGGGTTTTTAAATCAAGTATTAATCAATATTTCTTGATATAGAAAAGGAGAGATGACTCATGAGTCAGATTCAAAATGATGAGGTACGTCAACATGTTCGCAATCGCTATAAACAGATTGCTGTTGAGAGCAATCCTAATGCAAGTTGTTGCTCCTCCACTTCACCAACAACAAGCTGCTGTAACACTCCTGATGAGGTTTCCTCCAAATTAGGTTACTCCAATGAAGAACTGAATGTTGTTCCAAATGGTGCAAATCTTGGTTTAGGATGTGGAAATCCTCAAGCAATAGCGTCACTAAAAGCGGGAGAAGTTGTTCTGGATTTGGGCAGTGGCGCCGGTTTTGATGTATTTTTAGCCTCTAGACAAGTTGGAGAAACGGGTAAAGTTTATGGAGTCGATATGACGCCGGAAATGGTTAGCCGTGCACGTCAAAATGCTCAGAGTCATGGATATGAAAATGTAGAGTTTCGTCTCGGTGAAATTGAGCATTTGCCGATCCTGAATGATTCCATTGATGTTATTATTTCAAACTGTGTTATTAATTTGTCACCGGATAAAGAGCAAGTATTCAGTGAAGCTTTTCGTGTTTTAAAACCAGGCGGACGCTTGGCGATTTCAGATGTAGTAATGACTTCCGAACTTCCAGAAGAGTTAAAAAGTGACCTTCATTCACTCGCTAGCTGCGTATCAGGTGCCTCTACAATTGATGAAGTTATGGTGTACCTGCAAAGGAGCGGATTTCAAAGCATTGTTGTTGAACCTAAAGATGATTCTCGGGAATTTATTAAGGATTGGGTGCCGGGAGCTGACGTAGAAAACTATATTCAGTCGGCAATAATCAAAGCAATTAAATAGGGGGAGTAAGAGGTTTAGCAGGAGTAGATCGCAGTGACCGGAAACTGATCACCATGCACGGACGGAGAGAATATACAGTATAAAGAAATCCGTGAGGTGTTTTTTGATGCTGTTTTCTGTACTGCAACTAATTGGTGGAGTAATTCTTTCTTTAGGTTGGGTTCCTCAAATTATTCAAATTTTGAAAACGAAATCAGTTTCAGACTTAAGTTTAAAAGCATATTTGCTTATATTTTTAGGAATTAGCCTAATGGAGATTTATGCGATTAGTTTGGCTGTCAACGGTGCTGGGTTAGCTTTTTTGATAACAAACACATTATCTTTATGTGTTGTGCTGTTCGTAATCACTTTAATTTTACGGTATCGGTAACAACTCGGGAAGACAGCTAATCAAATGAGATCGGCTGTCTTTTTAATTGTTGGGAGTTTATTTTACTCCCTATTTATTGGATTTTTTATTTTATCCATGTATAAATCGAAATATAATTTGCCGTCTGTCCCCTTTACGGCGTAGCACACTTCTCTTAGAGTCAATTTTCTTTTTTTTAATTCATTATTTATCCAAGATTCGGAGATCTGATTTTGTTCTAAATTTTCATGAACCATTATACCATCCATGATCAGTTCAACTGGAAATGTCGTTTTCGTCTCTTTTTGTCCATTAAATCTGGGTATATCCTTCATTAGAACCTGGCGAAATTCAGGTTTTTTTAATACGGACAATCTTCCATTTAACTCAAGAACCGCAAATTCAACTTCCTGAATATCAAAAATATCCTTCTCCCGTAATTCTTGATTCAAAGTATCCAATGAAAGATACATTTTTTTTAGATTATCTTCAAGTATTTTTCCATTTTCAATAACAATTGTGGGCCGGCCAGACAGCCATTTCCTTGACTTCCTGCTTTTTAATGAGATGAATGTGACGATAAATGCAATACCACTGAATAACAATAGGGAGGCTAAAAGATTCCAATGATCTAATTTTGTGTTAAATGCCAAATTGCCAGTAATGGCTCCTAATGTTATTGCAGCTACAAAATCATGAAAAGTCATTTGTGAGATTGTTTGTTTTCCCAATATCCTAGCAACGATCATCATAATAATAAATGCCGCAATCGTTCTTATTATAACTTGAATGAATTCCTCCATATACTTCCCCCTATAAGAATAAATTCCCCAATTTTCCCATGGATTATTTCATTTATTTATATTTTTTTGTCGCAGTTCACTCAGATTCTTTCTGCTCCAGCACTTTAAAGGTGAATGCTTCGGGGGAACAATAGTTGAAACACCGAATGGTGTGAAACGCTGTAACCCTTCACTGTACGACGGGCAAATTAGTTAAGTTAAAGTAACTAAGTAACAATAATATCACTACTTTTTGGAACACTGGATATGGTGTATTCTAAAATCGATGATAAATGAGGGAGGCTATCCTATGCAGTATAATAACTTGTCAAAAACAAGTCTTAAAGTTTCCAAGATAAGTCTTGGAACCATGATGTTCGGAGGGCAAACAAGCGAAGCTGATAGTCTTAAAATCATGGATTACTCATTTGAGCATGGCATTAATTTTTTTGATACTGCAAACTCGTATAATCAGGGTGAAAGCGAAAAGATCGTCGGCAAAGGTCTCAAAGGGAGGCGTGATGAGATTATTCTTGCTACAAAGGTACGCGGTTCTATGGGTAAAAACCCTAATAACGCGGGATTAAGTCGCCGAAATATTCTATCTGCTGTTGATGCTAGCTTAATGAGATTGGATACTGATTATATCGACATCTACTATATGCATGCGCCAGACAACGATACAAACATCGAAGAATCACTTGAAACGATGTCATCTTTGGTAAAAGCGGGGAAAATTCGATATATTGGTGTCAGCAACTATGCCGCTTGGCAAGTCGCTGATATGTTGGCTATCTGCGACAAACGCAATTATATCGCTCCCATAATCACTCAGAATGTCTATAACCCTATTACCCGCGGCATAGAAACAGAACTCGTTCCTTTTTTAAAAGCGCATGACGTGGGCATGGTCATCTATAACCCTATTGCCGGGGGGTTACTGGCCGGTAAACATAAGCCGGGTCAGCCTGCGGAAAATACTCGATTTGCCAATAATGAAACATACTTTAACAGGTACTGGTCAGATGAGAATTTTGCCGCAGTAGACAAGCTTACTCAAATTGCTGCGGAATGTGGATTGAGTATCCTGCAACTTGCGATGAAGTGGTGCGCCGCGCAAGAATCCGTAACGAGTATCATTTCTGGAGTAAGCAGATTAGCCCAAATCGAGCAGAATATTGCGTCGATTGAGGGGCAACCGCTGGATGCCGAGACTCTGTTGAAATGCGAAGACGTATGGCGTTCATTAGCAGGAAAACGTTTCGGATACAACCGATAAGTAACCGGATTTTAATATTATTGAAAGAATAAGGCGGATCGGATGATCACGCCTTATTTCTATTCTCGTTGGGCCGATCGCCTCTGACTATCGCTTCAAGTAATATCTAGTTTTGATGAATATGATCTTCTGATAGGATATCCAACGATTCAGCTGCCATTTGCTCACCTAACGGGCAGAATAACGTATTAAGTGTAAGTAATTTGTGGTAAGATATTTCCAGTAAATGTATCTATGTGGGTGGAGTGAATAAGGATGCAGAGTAGTTTTGAAAAGGTAAAACAGAAATTATTAGAGGTAGGCATCACTAGTGAAAGTGGTATTCACTCTGATGATTTAATTATTTCATTTGAGCAGAAATATGGGTTTCACTTGCCTCAAGATTATAAAAAGTTTCTTTTGACATATGGGAGAATAAACTATAACCATCAAATAAGCTATTCACAAATAACCAATATTCCAAAGCACGATGAACGAGGAAGAATGGGGTATTTTTATTACTTGCAAAATGACAAACACGATCTAATTAGTAATATTGAATGTTATCTAGGGCGAATGCCTGAAAGCATGATACCTTTTGCGGATATTACAGGTGGGGATCAACTTTGCATTGGAGTTACTGAGGATGTATGGGGAAAAATATACTTTTGGGATCATGACCAAGAACACTTCGACCCCACAGAAGAAGAATTGTGGAATAATGTTTACTTAGTAGCAAATTCATTTTCGGAGTTTATCTTAAGTTTTCAAATAGTAGTAGATGAAGATGTTCGCAGAGATCTTGGTATTGTTAGTGTAAAGACGACACCTGAGTTTCTAAAACTGGTTGAAAAGTTCAAAAGTAAAAAACAGTAATCACGCTATTGGAGCTTGACGAATTAAGCTAAACATTCAGCTAGCGGATGAGGTTAGTTCAGCGAACCAGGAGCAATTTGCCGCCGCGGCAGCTGCTTCTTTTTCATTAAGCTAAAGGGCAGGATTCTTTAACGAGCGAAAGAATCAGAGCCAAAAATACTTGGTTAATGATTGTCTATTTATACAATAAATGGAATTCCATAAACCTCTATGGTTCTCCCAGTAAATAACAGAGCAGGCCTGTCCCAAGTAGCATGGGCAGGCCGTCCTATTAGTTAAACGTGACATTTACCGTATAACCAATCTTCTTAAAAAATTCCTTTAACACTTTTTCTGCACTTTTCTCTGCAGTATGTAGTAAACCATCAGAGATGGCTTCTTGACGAATTTGCTCTTGTGCCTTAGCGGCCAGGTCAAACCCCTCATCCCATTTAATATCACCATGGAAAAGCCCACCATTGTCAAAGGTTTGTATTTTATCCATCTGTACTGATGGGTCCTGGATAAGCTTTGCATGAGGAAGGGTAATATCTATTTCTTTGGTTTCTTCATTAATAACCATGTCCTTAGAAGTAATCCCTTTCAAATCAACACCAGCAATAACCGTCGCAGGTACAACTAATAGTAGTTTTCGCTTTGTTCCTGGCAGATTAATAGAGATGTCTTTCCCGAAAATCTTATTATCCTCTTGGCTTAGAACCACTTTCATATGAGCTTCAGCTGTTGCCAATGTGGCAAGCTCTTGAACTTGTTCAACAAACGTGACAGACTCTTGTTTGAAGGTACTGCCCGCAAATAGACGCCAAATTCCTCCTGAAGTGATGACTAAAAAAACAAGGATGGCCAAAATGATCATCAATCCAAGAACTTTTAAGAAAGACTTAAATATTCCTTTCGGTGGAGATAAAGATCTTGAGTTATGATCTAACGCAATAGTTGCAGCACTTTGCTGTTGTGCTTCCTTTATTTCTATTAATTGTCTTTCTAGCTGTGCTATTTTTTTGTCTTTTTCTTCTATAATTTCTCTATTTGTATTCATTTTTCCACCTTTCATTTTTACCATTACAATGCTTATCCTTTTAATCTACAAATCTATTATGTATGGAATTATTTATATAATAGCACACATAAAAATCTAAAAAGTATTTATTTCCACTTTCCCCTGTCCGAGACTGAGTAGAAACAGGCAACAAGCACATTGATTTCCTCATCGCTAATCTATCGTTGAAAAGTTATTTGATTATTTCCAAATATTAGAGGCAATGATCTCAAGAGAAGGTTGGGTATTATTGATTAATCATCATGGTTTTCAAGTGTTATATGAGATTAACGAACAAAGTGATTGGTTTGACTGTGAAAACCTTGAAAGCTTTGTTATTGAAGTGAAAGAACATATTGATTCTTTACCTATTTCGTTGAGCTAACGGGACACGATAGTTGAACATTCAACAAAGAACAAGGCAGCCGGCAATGTGCGGCAGCCTTTCGTTCACCTAACGGGAGTTTAGCGTCAGATAGAAACATCTAATATAATGTGCTTATCCACTTGAATGGAGGGTCTAACCTTGGGCATTAGGAATTCTCTGATTGGAGGCGTTTCCGGCGCTGGCAAAACTACGGTCTGCAACGAATTGCAGCGGCGCGGCTACCATGCCATTCATGGTGATCGTGAATTGGCTTATCAAGGCGATCCGGAAACTGGTACCCCAACGGATGGCTTTAAACCCGAACACCACATTTGGCATGTAGAAAAAGTAAAAGCTTTGGTCGCCAATCAGGATGAGGCGATAACATTCTTCTGCGGTGGTTCGCGGAATTTCCCCAAATTCATCGATCTCTTCGACGACGTGTTTGTCCTTGAAGTCGACTTGGAAACCAGTCTCCGGCGGATTGATGAGCGAGTAGCACTGGACCCAACTGACTGGGGTGGCAGACCAGAGGAACGGGAAATCAGTGCGCGAATTTATCAAACGAAAGAAGGCGTTCCCGAAAACGGGATTATTATCGACGCCACCGCACCGATCGCGCACGTCGTTGACGAAATCCTCCATCAAATCGAAGCAAATGAACGCCAATGACAGTAACTTATGGGTCACTCACGGACAGCACCTGGATACGACCACTGCGCTAACGGGAGACGTTAGTACAATACGAACAGCGCAGCAACCCACATGTGATGGTTGCCGTTTTCGCTGAACGAATAGGCAGGATAGTTTCAAAAACGTCGAGAATAGCTTAAAGTACAGTGAATTAGTGAAGTTCATTATTTCAAAATCGGAGAAGAAATAAATAAGTAAATTACAAGGACAAATATGTGTTAATTTTAGTGGCTATAAAACTTTTGAAATTCTTGATGGAGAAGCAGATTTAGTATTAAAAATTTCATATTATTTGATCAATGAGCATGGATTTAAAACTAATCCATTAATAGATGGATTAGAAGGCATTTATGTTGAATTATTTAATGGAAATACAAAGTTGAATATTTCATGGGATATATGGTGCGGATGTTGTATATCACCGAATGATTCGATTGGGGAAATATGGATTGAAAAGTTGTCAGTACTTATAAATGAATTATTATTACAAGACTACTTTAGCTAATTAGAAGAACCATCCTTCAGATAACGGCGTATCCACGCTGCGCGTTTAGCGGCTTCTCGGACTGCCCGAGGCATTTCGTGCACAATACTACGGCAGCTGATCAGTTGGCAGGAAAGGGAGACTAATGCCTCGAATTCATTAAAAAAAAGGTGTGGACATTAAGATCGATGATGGTTCCGCAGGTTGCAGGGGGGATTTTCGATTATGCAAGAGCCCGAGAAAATTTATAACACTGCGGTAGAAGCCACTCTTGAAGTGATCGGAGGCAAGTGGAAGCCGGTTATTCTATTCCATCTAACGTTCGGAAAAAGGCGTAATGGCGAACTGAAGCGCCTGATGCCTGCCATAACTCAGAAGGTGCTGACTCAGCAGCTAGGAGAATTAGTAGATGATGGAATCGTGTTCCGTATTTCTTATAACCAAGTGCCGCCAAAGGTCGAGTATGAGTTAACGGACTACGGCTGGAGCCTGAAAGAAATCCTTCATCTTATGTGCAGATGGGGAGATACGCATATCGAAAAGGTATACGGCGATAGAGGAACTGTCTTATTTGAACCGCCGCAAACGAACGAATAGGATAAATAAAAAAACGGTCCCTATTAATAAGGAACCGGTATCCTCAATTTATGGAATGATCTTGCGTTTACGGAATTGTTCAAAGATGTCCATAAATATCTTTTCCGTATCGACGAATTCATGGAAGCCGTAACGGCGAGATTTCGAGCTGTCCGAGAAAAAGTCATAATCCCAAGAGAACACGAAGTCCCCGAACCGCCAGGAAGAAACGTCCTCATAGGTATTCCTCATTAAATCATATTTCTCCACCATGGAGTTCCATAGAGCTTCCTTGTCAGCCATGACTACCTCTAAAGCCATCGGTAACGGAGGGGCGGTCTCGATTTCGAAAAATTCCGCGATTTTCGGCCAAAGCTCATTCCATCTAAACAAGTCGCCGTTCGTAATGTTAAATGCCTGATTCGCGCAACGTTCATCAGTTGCCGCCCAGACTGTTGCGCGAGCCAGTAAGTTTGCATCGGTCATTTCTAGCAGGCTGTTATACGCACCAGGCTTCCCTGGAAAACGAAGCGGCAGACCCAATTCCTTTGACATGGAGGCATAGATCGCAATAACCATCGCGAGGTTCATTGGATTTCCCAATGCAAACCCACTGACGACTGACGGGCGAAGGGCCGACCAGGTCCACTCAGTTCCCGGCTGACGTTGTTCAAGGAATTGCTGTTGGTCGATATTGAATTCGGGAGGCATATGGTTGGCATCCGTCTCCCGTGCCGGTGTTTTAAATGGACCGAGATGTGCGCCGTACACTTTATAGCCTTGCATTAGACTGATATGCGCAAGGTTTGGGGCAATCGGTTCGATCACATTGACCACATTTACAAGCATGGCTAAATTAGGCGGAACCAGTTCGGCCCATGTCGGGCGATCTTGATAAGCAGCATAGAAGATATGTGTGACCGAGGTTAGATTGCCCAGCTTCGCCAAGGTATCCTCTTCATTTAGAAGGTCTGCCGCTACATATCGTAACCGATCGCTGTTCACACCGCCACGTCTCGAAACACCAATGATATTCCATTCAGGGAGTGTTATCAGGTAATCGATCAGATTCCGTCCGATCACTCCGTTCGCTCCAACGACAAGAGCGGTTTTACTTGCTTTCATTTCATCTGGTTTCATAAGGCATTCCTCCTTCTCTTATAGCGTTTATTATGAATGGGAGGAGAACTGAAGAAAAGTACGCACTTTCAACTCACATAGTTACTTGAAAGTAACAATTAGGAAATAAAACAGGGATTTATTATCGGGACAGGTATAAAAGAACTGTTCCATTCTGCAACTGGCAATAGCTTGGACAATCGCAAAAGGTGCGTTGTCGATTCCGGGAAGCTAATAGAGAACATTAATAGAGGAGCCTGCTTTGCGGCACTCTTTTTTCATATGAAGTAATTTACTGCAGCAAAAATTCTAAAACTCCACACTGGGAAATTTAAGGAAAATTTAATAAATACCCCACTTTTTTATTAAACAGTTTATCTTATATTTAATGAGCTTACTTAACATATCCAGAAATAGGTGGTTCATTATTGAGAATTTCCTCGGAAGAACGCAATTAGGTTTCATGTTGAAAAGAATAATTAAAGGGCTGGATGTCATTATTTTGTTGCTGTTGTTCATCTTAATGATCACCAGTATATTCTGCATCTATAGCGCAACACAGACTCAACCAGACTATTCCCAATCCTATATTAAAATGATGTATTATTACGGGGTTGGGTTTATTGTCTTATTTATAATGCTATTTTTTAACTACAAACTCTTATTGCGCTTTTCGCCGATGTACTATCTCATTGGGGTGGGACTGCTGGTTTTATTATTTTTTAAAGGGGATACGATCAATAATGCTCAGGGGTGGTTCATTCTTCCTGGTGGGATTGGCTTTCAACCAGCAGAGTTTTGTAAGCTCATTTTAATCTTGTTTTTATCGTATTTTCTATCTAAAAGAAAAGTCGAGACGCTTAGCGTGTTCAAGGAAATACTTCCAATGGGTATTATTACATTAGTTCCTTTTCTCCTGGTTCTCATGCAACCAGACCTCGGTAACTCCGTAGCGTATTTGGTTATTTTTATTGTGGTTTGTTGGTTTGGGCACATGAACTACAAGCATGCTTGGATAGGTCTAGTCATTATGATAATCGTAAGCGGAAGCTCCCTCTGGGGCTATATCCAAAACCATGCGGAAATAAAAGAATTCATGGCATCCCAAAATAAAGAGTACTGGTTGGATAGGGTGGATGCCGTCCTTTTACCAGAACTAGCTTCTGAAAAAGCAACCTATCACATGAAAAAATCGGTTACAGCAATCGGATCAGGCTCGCTAGAGGGAGATGGCTATCTTCATGGAACTTCAGTCCAGAGTGGTCAGGTACCATATACCTATGCAGATTCCATATTCGTTGTAATCGGAGAAGAATTTGGTTTTATAGGAGCATCGGTGTTACTCATCCTTTATTTTGTCCTCATTTATCGAATGATTACGATCGCACTTAGCATTCGCAGCCAAACAGGCATTTACATCATTGGTGGGATTTCTGCTATGTTTTTGTTTCAAGTTTTCGAAAACGTTGGGATGCTGATTGGTATTATGCCGATTACGGGAATTACCCTTCCTTTTATCAGCTATGGAGGCACTTCGCTGTTGATTAACATGGTGTCGATAGGCTTTGTTCTAAGTATTAAAATCTATGATGACATAGATATTGATGATATTGACGTTTCCTATGGTCGCAAGCCATATTCCATGGTCCAAACTGGCATCTGATCGCCTGGGTTCATCACATTGTACACATTGCCGGACCAAGGTGTGCCGCAGATGTGCAGATAGGCGTAAGGTGTGCCATCGAACATCACCCAGGCACCTGCATCTCTGACTGTGTTGGGCAGTCCGGCATTCTTGGCGTCAAAAGGCCAAATGATCATCCAGTGCGGACCAATCGGGATTGGTAGGCTTGTTGTATCAAACGGATCAGTGTTGCTATGCTGCGTGGCACCGCAGAGCATATAGATGAGGCCAGGAGCCATATTCGTGGGTTGCGGCTTCTTGGCCTTGAGATCCATGATCCATTGCAGTCCCATTGGATCGGCGCACATCGGGGGATTGCCGATCTGGTTCTCATCCCCGGGAAAGCATATCCAATGGTTGGTGCCTTGGCGTAGGATGATTAGTTTTCCATCCGCACGCATTTCCGCAACCGTTGCATCTTTGGTGATGTGCCGTGGGCCAGAGAGCATCGCCCTCGCTATCTTAATGGCGAGGGCTTGTTCCTGTTTCGATGTAGGGACCGATTGTCCAGGCGGCAACATGGCAATTGCGCTGTTGCTGTAAGATCCAGACGCTCCCTCTCTAAGTGGAGCATGAGGTGTGGAACTAATTTTTATTTCCTTCGCTGCTTTCGTTTGAGACCCCGCTACGGATGACTTTTTCCTTCGTTTTGCCATTTAGTTCTCCTCCCATTTAGAAACATAAACCGTGATACGACCTATCAGCATTCTATGCTGTCATTTCTTAAGAAATGTAGGGTATGAGAATCCAACTTAGTTTTCGAGCGACTCGCTCACTCTATCCGTTTTTTCATGCCGATGTATTGGAATTATTCAAGGACCTACTACTTAATATCTTGTAAGAAATTCTTGAAATTGCAGAAATTTATCCGTTGGGGGGGTGCTATTATACAAATATAAACGAAGACGAGGTGATGATATGCAAGCGAAAATGACAGCGGACGCCATTCCCCTCCCCAGAAAGCGGAATTCATGGATAAGAACGATACAGAAGTACAAAGTGTTGTATGCTCTCTTATTCCCGGCATTAATTTACTTTGCCGTATTCAAATATATTCCTATGGCGGGAATCATAATTGCCTTTAAAAACTATAACTTAGCCTTGGGACTATGGGACAGCCCATGGGTGGGATTGAAGAATTTCAAGGATTTTATCAATGGCGTTTATTTCTGGGACATCATGAGAAATACGATTATCATATCGCTGTATAAGCTATTGTTCGGTTTCTCCGCTCCCATCGTACTTGCCCTGCTTCTCAATGAAGTTTATACCCAATGGTTTAAAAAAATCGTGCAAACGATTACGTATTTGCCTCATTTTCTCTCATGGGTCATTGTTTACGGACTGATGGTGGCCTTATTAGCCCCAGGAGATGGCCTTTTTAATATGATTTTGAAGGAAAATGGGGTTGGACCGATCTCTTTTCTAACGGAACCTGCCTGGGGCAGAGTGTTGATCATCTTATCTGAAATATGGAAGGATATTGGCTGGGGAGCGATATTGTATCTCGCCGCATTAGCAGGAATTGATCCAAGCTTATATGAAGCAGCTCGAATGGATGGCGCTTCCAAGTGGAGACAGCTTTGGCATGTCACATTACCCGGCATTCGAGGCGTTATTATTCTGATGCTGATCCTTAAATTAAGCCATATTTTGGATGCTGGTTTTGATCAAATATTCATGTTTGCGAACAGCTTTAACCAAGAAAAAATCGACATTATCGACACATGGGTATACCGTGAAGGGTTGGAGCGTCTGAAGATTGGCTTGGCTACTGCTGTGGGATTGTTTAAAGCTATCATCGGATTTGCTTTAGTTTTGGCTGCGAACAAGCTCGCCAAGAAATTCGATGGGCAAATTTGGTGAGGTGGTTTTTACAATGATCAACATGACAGTCGGGGAAAAAGTATGGCAAGCAGCCGTTTATATGATTCTTATTGTACTATCTCTACTCTGCTTACTCCCCTTTTTATACGTGGTTGCGGTTTCAGTGACACCAGAATCGGAAGTAGTAAGAAGAGGAATTGTTATTATACCTGAATCCTTTACTTTTCTAGCCTACAAAGAGGTATTCATTTCTCACGGGATAGGGCAGGCGTATAAAATCACGTTGTTTAGAACGATTGTAGGTACGGCTCTAAATGTGTTTTTTACGATCATAGCGGCTTATCCGTTATCCAAAAAATATTTGCCAGGACGCAGTACGTTTTTAATATTCATTGTGTTTACTATGATGTTTGGTGGAGGGTTAATTCCGACGTATTTGTTAATCCGGTCTCTGGGATTGCTAAACAGTCCGTGGGTATTAATTATTCCACATCTCATTAGTGCATTTAATCTGGTGATTATTAAAGGTTTTTTCGAGCAATTGCCTGCTGAAATCGAGGAATCGGCGAGGGTTGATGGCGCAAGTGAACTTCAGTCGTTATGGCGGATTATTTTACCCTTGTCCTTGCCCGTTCTTGCCACGATTTCCTTGTTTTATGCCGTAGGGCATTGGAACAGTTATTTCGATGCGATTGTTTACTTGAATGATTCAAACTTAATGCCGCTGCAAGTTGTCTTGCGTAACATTTTGCTTAACATCGCAACACAAAGTTCTGAATCGATGGCTAATGCCGGAACGGTTAGCAAGTTCGCCGTGCAAATGGCTGCTGTTGTTGTGACGACGGTTCCGATCTTGATCGTTTATCCATTTATGCAAAAGCATTTTACGAAGGGTGTACTCTTAGGATCGATTAAAGGTTAAAAAGCAATTCCTACCTAGGTTGTTACGGATACAGCGTGATATTATATATTCAAGCAAAAGGAGAGGTCACTATGCAACTTAAAAAGGTTTCATTTACGATTCTGACTGCTATCGTAGGGCTGGGAGCGCTATTGGCAGCATGTACGGACAAAGAAGGAATTAAGCCAGGAGCTTCGAGCAACTCTCAATCCGAGTCTAACAAGTTTGCGACCAAAATGAAGATTTCGATGTTTAACCAAGGTACTTTCAATGCTGCCGCACCAATACCTCCTCGTGAGGAAGATATTCAACGTCAAATGTTGGAGAAGGCGGTGAACATCGACTTGGATATGATGGTTCCTCAAGCTGGGCAAGCGACAACCAAACTGAATACGCTCATTGCTGGAGGGGATATTCCCGATTTGCTTTTCTTGAAGAGTCGAGCTGATCTCGCGCAATATTATGATCAAGGTGTTCTTGCGGATTTGACGCCATACTTGGATCAATTTCCTGAATTGCAGAAGCGTTTTGGTAAAGACTCCTGGGATGCGACGTCATATCTGGGAAAAACCATTGGCGTTCCGGGTTATGATAATGTAAACGGTATCAGTCGAAGCTTCTTTATCCGCAACGATTGGCTGAAAAAGCTGAATATGAAAGTGCCGACAACCCCAGACGAGCTGTTCGAAGTGATGAAAGCCTTTACAGAGAAAGACCCGGATGGAAACGGCAAAAACGATACGTACGGATTCATAGGCGGTATGAATAAAGAAGGCAACCTGCAAACCTACGGCTTCGATAGCTTGATGTGGATGTTTGGCGTTAATCCGCCTTCTGCCATTGAAGTGAAAGACAATAAACCCGTATTCCTTTTTATCGATCCCAAAATGAAAGAGGCACTCGCTTACATCAATAAAATGATGACAGCGAAAGTTGTCGACCCCGACTGGGTGACGATGAATACGCCAGATTTGTTAGACCAAAAGTTATTTAAAGGTAAAGTTGGCTTCATGATCAGAGATGCCCGCAGATTGGAACCGGATTATCAGCAGAAGATGAAAGAAATCGGAGGAGAGATACCGGAATGGATCGTCATTCCTCCAATGAAAGGACCCTACGGTGATCAAATCGTAGAGAGAAAATCGTTCCAAGGCAATTCATGGGCCATTTCCAAGAAAGCGGACAAGGACAAAATCATTCGGATCTTGTCTATGCTGGAATATCTCTTTACGGACAAAGAAGCCTATCCCAATTTTGCATATGGAATTAAAGGGATTCATTGGGATATCGTAGACGGCAAGATCAAAAATAAAACCTCTGAATTATCCAAAGATATGAAAGAAAAGTACCTATGGGTCGATCACTATAGAATGCCGCGCCGAGGCGATGATGCCGAGTACTTCAGCTTCCAGAATCCGAAGACGACAGAAGCATTCACGAACAATCAGCAATATGTAGGTCCTACTTTACCCGGAAATTTATTGACTGCCGACCCTAGCGATACCTTGGCAGCTGACCGCACGCGTTTCATTAATGAAAGCTTAGTCAAATTTATGTCGGGCAAAGACCCTCTTACCAACTGGGATAATTTCCTCAAAACATTGGATACCAAGTTTGATATGCAAACATATAAGGATACAGCAGTTAAGCAATTTAAAGAAGCAGGCTTAATCAAGTAAATAAACAAAGAGAGTGGCGATAAATAGCCCCTCTCTTTGTCGTCCTATGCTATGCTTAGTTTAATCTGGATTTAAAAGGAAGATGGCCGATGCGACGTAGAATCAGCTTGCCTTTAAAACTATTTTTAATCGTGTTTGCATTTGTATTAAGCTGCATCATCTTGATAAGTCAATTGTCCTATCGCTATGTTCAAAAGGAAATAAGAACCAACGATATGTATTACACGAACCAAATATTGGACAAAGTTGACCAGTATTTGACGGTTAATTTTTCTTCGTTCCAGACAATCCTGTTCTCGGTTGAAACATCAGTGAAAGCAAACATTGACAATACGGAAGTGATTAAAAAGCAATTAAGAGAGTTATATGAACTAAACAGTAATTATGTGAGTAACATTTACTTGATTAAAAGTGATTTATCCATTCTAGGTGGAAGTATGGCTACGCGGATTTTTGATGAGCCTTTATCGGACAGAGAACCTTTGTTTGATGCGGCAGACAAGAACAGAAGAACTACATTTGTCAGTGATCCTTATAAATCTAAGTATTCCGGCTGGACCGTTACGATGGTTCGATATCTGAACGGCTCTCCTTCTCCTTTGGCCATTGCGGTCGATTTGGATCTAAATGCCATTGAAGAAACCTTGTTCAAGATTAATAAAAAAGAACAAATGAATCTCGCTCTGATCACCTCATCGGGCAAAATTATTGCTGGATTCTCGGAAAATAGAGGTCCCCTAAGTATTCAAGATCATACGTTTTCAATCGGGGAAACGTCGGCGGAACAAGTTCTCGATACGTCGGGAACAAGCCTTCAACTGCATACAAAAGAGGGCTTACCGGTCTCTATTCTGAAGAAACCGACGGAGAAATTCAATTGGTCCATCATTTCGATTAACGATGAATCTCGTCTGGAAGCTGCGCTATCCAGATTGGAGGCCTATTACATCGTGCTTTTAGTTGCAGGTCTTCTCTTAAGTTTGTTCATTTCTTTTTTTATTGCCAAATATATAAGAAATCCGCTCTATACGCTCAAAACAAAAATGAAGCGGGTAGAGCAAGGCGATCTGACAACGAGAGTTACCATCAAGCGAAACGATGAATTCGGTGACCTTTCCCGTGCTTTCGACCGAATGCTGCAGCAAATTGTGGAACTGATTCGGCGAGGAGAGCTTCATAATGAACTTGAGCGAAAGCTGGAAATCCAAGTGCTGCAATCTCAAATAAACCCTCATTTTCTTTATAATACGCTTGGAGCTATCAGCAATGTCATACACCTCGGACAAATAGAAAAAGTAGATGTAGTGATCGGGTCTCTCATTTCAATATTGGAATACGGGATCGCTGATGCTTCGGAGAAGGTTTCACTACGTCAGGAGCTGCAAAATGTATCGGACTATATCGCGATTCAGAACATCCGTTATAACAGGCATTTTCAGTTGATTGAGCATATTGAAGATGGGTTAATGGACTTTCCGGTTTTTCGAATGCTGCTGCAGCCTATTGTAGAGAATAGTATCTTCCATGGCTATAACGGAGGAGGAATCGAAGGTTCGATTACGATTCATGCTTACAGGAAAGGCGACATCGTCATGATAGAGGTCATTGATCAAGGCGAGGGAATTCCAGTAGATAAAATAAAGCATATTTTAACGGCAGAACCGAGTGATCTGGAAGTAAAAAGGAAAAGAATCGGGTTAAACAATATTCATGGTCGAATAAGACTTCACTATGGGGAGCAGTTCGGGCTTCAAATCATAAGCATCCCAAAAGAAACAACCTGTGTTCGCGCCGTATTCCCGGTAGATTTATTTAAAGGAGATGTATGTGGGTGAGAGACTACACTTGCTTCATCGTTGACGATGAAGATCTAATCATTCAACGATTGGAACTTTTTTTTAGAGAGCTCTCTCCTAAGGAATGCCGATTCCAGTTAGTGGGAAAAGCGATGAATGGGCAGCAGGGGATAGAGGAAATCTTAAAGCTAAAACCGGATATTGTAATAACCGATATCGTGATGCCGCGAATGGATGGGATATCCATGATTGAGCAATTAAAGCCGGAGCTGCCTCATACCCAATACATTCTTTTGACCGCCTATTCATCCTTCGAGTACGCACAGCGAGCTATTCATGCCAATGTATTGGATTACATTGTTAAGGTTCCGTTAAATGAAGCAAATTTGCATCGAGCTTTGAATAAGGCAGCTGGAATTTTGGATGAGGTTAAGAGAAAAGAAGAAGAATTTCAATCTTTAAACATATCTGTTCTTGAAAATAAATATCGAGTCCGCAAACAGTTTTTTAGCGAACTGGTCAGAGGCGAAATACCTTCTCATCGGGCATCGGATTTCGCCAATCGTATGCAGTTTCATTTCTTTCAAGCCAACTATTGCTGCTTTATTGTTGAAATGAATCAATATGAAAGTTTCCGAAATGAATATTCAGCGGTTGATCAAAACATCTTGAAATATGCCATTACGAATGTCATCGAAGAAACGGTGATGAATTGCGGCACTGGTGTAGCTACGGATCTATCCGATAATCGGTTTATTGGTTTTCTTTCGTGGGAAAATAATCGTAGTGAGATGGATACGGAATATGCTTGCCAGCTATTAGGGGGGCAGATCGTTTCCCATTTGCATCAGTATTTGAATCAAAAGGTATCTGTAGCTTTTGGCAGTCCGCATCGAGGTTGGGAATCCATTAAACAAGCCTACACGGAAGCTCAAAATGTAAGTGAGGATTTCTATTATCATGCAGATAAAGTAGTCAAAACACCTACGCATCGGTTCCATTACCGTAATGACAGTAGAGATGATTTTCAGCAGAAACTGGCTGATTTTCTTGCATGGGTGCACAGACAGGTTGCCAAGGAAGAGCTGGAGAAAGAATTTGCTGATTTAAACCAATTTGCTACGGATCATAAAATCCATAAGTCCATCATGGCTCCTATGCTTCGAGACTTCTACAGAGACATTATTGCGAAATTTAGATCGGGGAGCACCCAGAACAAGGATGTAGCAGAGTTTCCCATCGAATTTATGGCATTTCGGGAGCAACTAGCCTATATTAGCGACTTTACATTCGAATATGTACACGCTGGTCAACTCTTACACCGAGCAGAAATTATGGGAGCCATGCGATTTATTGAGAAAAACCTGAAACAGCGTTTAACGTTGGAGGCTATTGCCGAGGAAGTGAATCTAGCTCCGTCGTATTTTAGCAGTCTTTTCAAAAAAACAATGAACGAAGGCGTTATTAGCTACATCAACCGCAAAAAAATACAGCTGGCTCTCGAGTTATTACATGTTCAGGATTATTCTTTATTGGAATTGTGCGAGGAAGTAGGCATTGTCAATGAAGGGTACTTTTGCAAACTGTTTAAAGAATATACGGGTGATACACCTAAGCAATATCGGATAAAAATAACACGGTATGAATCCAAATGAGTTTGCAAAAAAATGTATGAATTTTTCGCGAAATCATGTAAAAAAACAGGGTTTAAAAGGACTACCATGATAGATGTATCTTATCATGGAGGTTATCAAAATGGAGCTAATTAAAGCGGATGTAACCGTCGTTGGCGGAGGAATTGCTGGGCTGTGCGCCGCCATTGCTGCTGCTCGTCAAGGGCTGCAAGTTTCACTTATCAATGATCGACCGGTTCTTGGGGGAAATGCCAGCAGCGAGGTTAGGGTTCATATCAACGGGTCGGCCTATCTCGGCAAAAGTCCATCCTATTATGCGCGTGAGGGCGGGTTAGTGGAAGAGCTAAAGTTGAAAATTTTCCACTATAATCCACTATATAACAAAAAGCTTATGCTTTCGCTTTCGGATACGGTCTTGTTGGATATGATCTATGATGAACCTAACATTTCTCTATTTCTGAATACATGCGTGCATGAAACGGGAATGGAGAACGGCAGAATTAAGTGGGTTGAAGGCTTGCAACTGGCTTCTGAAAGGAAATTACGTTTTGAAAGCCGAACCTACATCGATTGCTCTGGAGACGGAGTTGTCGGATATCAAGCAGGTGCTCTCTTTCGATGGGGAAGAGAAGCGAAGCATGAATACAAGGAGGATTTGGCTCCTGAAGTGGCGGATCACTACACCATGGGGGACACAATCCTTTTCCAAGCACGCGATGTAGAGTATCACGTTCCGTACAAGAGGCCTGGCTTTGCGTATGATATTACGAAGTTGCCCTTTTTCGATAGTATCAGAAAAGGCTTGAACCATCGGGCTTTTCCTAGAAAAATCAACGGGCTCGGCGGATTATGGTGGCTGGAATACGGCGGGCATATGGATGTTATTACAAACAATGAAGACATTGCATTAGAGCTGCGGAAACTGGTTTACGGGATTTGGGATTATATCAAAAATAGTGGTGAATTTGATGATGTAGACAATCTCATCTTGGATTATGTATGCCCGATTCCGGGAAAACGGGAATCCAGGCGATTTATTGGGAATTACATGTTATCTCAAAACGATCTTACAGCGAAGCCACATTTCGAAGATGCTGTATCCGTTGGGGGCTGGTATATGGATTTACATGCTGCCAAGGGCATCTACGATGAGGGGCCGGCTACAGCGTGGAACTTCGTGCCGGGCTTATACAATATTCCGTTTCGTAGTTTATTTTCGCAAAATATACCTAATCTTATGTTCGCTGGCCGGAATATAAGTGCTACCCATGTTGCTTTCGGATCGACAAGGGTAATGGCAACCTGCGGATGCATGGGGCAGGCAGTTGGAACCGCGGCTGCGTTATGCTTGAAATATGAGGTAGACCCCGCAGAAATCGTCCGAGCACATATGGGAGAGCTGCAGGGGCTGCTGCTTCGAGACGGACAAACGATAGTAGGGCTTAAAGAGGAGTTGGATCCTTATTTCGCTGATGGATTACATATTCGTTCCTCGTCTCAGCGCAGCTATGACAATGTTCATCCAACCGAAGCGATTCCCTTGGACCAAGGGTTATGTTTGGTCTTGCCGATTCAGACATCAGAGGCGGATAGCGTACAGGTTAAAATTAAAAACAGTTCCGAACATTCGGAAACGCTGCATGTGAAGTTGTTTGGTGGAGAACGGAAGGAAAACTATATTCCGACTAGCCCGTTGAAAGACTACAGCTTGGCTATTGCAGCTGGTTATGACGATTGGATTACGTTGAATTTGGGCTGTGCGAAACCTGCGGACGACAAAATCTACATTGTACTTGAAGGTACAGAGAGGCTTGCCGTATACAGTAATGAAGAGAAACTTACTGGAGCGGTCAGCTTTCATTATAGGCCGGAAGTGCCGTCTAGGCTGAAGAAATTCAACAAGAGCATTTGCTTTAAGGATCTGCTGCCATACCAGAATATGTATAATCCCGAGAATGTCGCCAATGGCTACTCTAGACCTTATGGTCTGCCGAACGGCTGGATTTCCAAATGTACGGAAGAGCAGGAGTGGTTGGAATTCAGTTTTGCAAGTCCTAAAAATCTGGACGAAATCCATCTTGTTTTCAATTCGCAGCTGGACTTGGAGCATTTTGACGATCCCATTGAGTCCCTTATCCAAGACTATGATGTGACCTTGACCTTTGAAGACGGAACCGAGAGGAAAATCAGTATCCGTGGAAATTATCTCACGTTGAATAAACATAAAGTGGATGCGATAAGTGTCACCCTAATCCGATTCGATTTCAGTGCTACATACGGTACGCCTTATCATGAAGTGTTTGCTGTTAAATTGTATGCTCCTAAAAATGATCAGTGAGGCCAGGTGAAGTCGCGATGCAGGAATTATTCCCTCGAAGAGGGTTGCCTAATGTCATTCAGAAGTTGGAAGATGGGGAAGAGGTAACAATCGTCTATTTTGGCGGCAGTAATACGCGTTCTGAAGGATATAGGGTCATGACGGCGGATTGGCTTCGGGGACAATATCCCAAGGCGGATATCCGCTCTGTCAATGCAGGCATTGACGGAACTGGGTCGGATTTGGGCTGCGCCCGTTTGGAGACGGATGTGCTTCGTCATCAACCTGATCTCGTATTTGTGGAGTTTGTCGGTAACGATGGCGGAGTCCCCGAGTCCAAGGCGCGAATTGAAGGAATTGTCCGTCAAATTCGCAAGCGGAGCCGATTTATAGATATCTTGTTCGTTTATACGCTGAAAGAGCGAGATGTAGCAGGATTTCAGTCTGGGGAGTACCAAAAGGGAGCTCTTATGCAAGAAGAAGTGGCCGATTATTACGGTATTCCTTCGATTCATCTGGGTGTAGCGGTCAGTCGCTTGGTTTCGGAGGAAAAGTTAGTGTTCACTTCAAGGTCAGGAGAGTCAGGAGATTCCATTCCCGGGGTCATTGTTTTTACGCATGATGCGATCCATCCGATCATTCCCGAGGGGCACCGGATATACACGGATACAATCACTCGGTCATTTGAGCGGATTCGTGCACTCGGGGTTTATTCGGGCAGTGTTGAACATAACCTGCCTCAGAACCCTCTGGTGCCAGCCAATCCATGGGAGTACGCCGCAATGCTGTCGCTGGATGGCCATGCCCATTTATCAGCAGGATGGTCCTTCGTGACTCCCGATGATTTTGCGCTGGCCCGCAAGTACGATTGGTTATTTCCCGGACTATGGCGAGCAGTCGATCCCCGAGAGGCTATCACGGTGCAGTTCCAAGGCACACATATTGGACTGTTCGATATCGGAGGACCTGATTCCGGCAGGCTGAAGGTGACTGTGGATGGCGGGGAATCGTTCCTTGTCGACAGATTCACACCGTATAACGACCATAATCGGAATCAGTATGTTTTCTTGCCGGAGCTTCCGAATGGGAACCATACGGTTCGCTTTGAAATCGATAATGAGAAGACAGACAAAGCGGCCGTGTTTGAAGCATCTGGCAATGAACGAAGTAGAGAGCATGTTCAGCAGCATCTGGATTGGTACAACCAAACGGTGATCCAGCTTGGCAAATTGTTGGTGGTGCAGCCGCCGGTATAACATCGAGAGACCTACATGGCATCTGACGGCTGTTGAGCAGTCTAATGCTATGTAGTTTTTTTACTTAAAATCTTATAAGAAATTCTTGAAATCAAAGAAATTTCATGATGATGTGACCTGCTATGATAAAAAGACGGAGGTGATTACTTTTTTGAAAGCGCAATCAATTTAGGAGAGGATGTGAGTGATCTGGTGAAAAGGAAACTGTTTTTCTTTATTTTCATAATGGCGTTGATGGTTCCTTTAGGCTTATTTGGAATAAGGAGCGCTAATGCGGAGACCTTACCGTACAAGACAATTATCATCGATGACGGGAGTATCACAATTGATGGTGTTATGACTCCTGATGCAGATAATGAGAGCAATGGATACTCGGCTCCAAATTGGACCACAAGTACAGGGGTGAAGGGGTACGATAATTCCAGTTCCAAATATACAAGTACAGCAGGCAGAACCATATCGTGGAATCCGCGATTGGAAGCAGGAACAGCGAGAATATCATTTTACAAGCTTGATTGGGCGGATAAAGCGGATAGCAATGTGAAAATCGAAATCGTGCATAATGGCATAACAGATGTGCAATTTATAGATCTTAGGCCTTCATTCGGGGCGTCAGCGGGATGGGTTGACCTGGGAGAGTACTATTTTTCCGGGACAGGTGAAGAATTCGTTAAATTGACCCGGTCTACCAGCAGCTCTAGCACGATACTTACGCGCGCGGATGCGGTTAAGTTTGAAGGGAATATTCAGCAGAGAGAGCCTCATAAGACGATCATTATTGATGATGGAAGCCTCACGATTGATGGAGTCGTCACCACTGATGTAGATAACAAGACTAACGGATACTCAGCTCCCTATTGGAGCACGAGTACAGGAGTGAAGGGGTATAATAATTCCAGTTCCAGCTATACAGATGCCGTGGGAAGAAGCATTACATGGAATCCGCGATTGGAAGCAGGAACGGCGAGAATATCGTTTAACAAGCTTAATTGGGCAGATAAAGCAGATAGTAATGTAAAAATCGAAATTGTGCACAATGGGATTACGGATGTCATGTTTATGGATCTCAGGCCCTCATCAGGCCCAGCTGTTGGATGGGTTGATTTGGGGGAGTATGTTTTTAGCGGTACCGATACCGAATTTGTCAGACTGACTCGAACGCAGCCTACGACGGGCACCATCATTACGCGGGCAGATAGCGTCAAGTTCGAAGGGAATATTCGGCAGCAAGCTCCACCGTTGCCTCCGCTGCGCAGCCGCACATTGGCGAATCTCAGTTATACGGAAAAAGGCAGCATCGAGAACGCAAACTATAAGGCGACTTTCTATGAAGCTGCTTGGGATGGAGGCAAATCCATCGTTCGTGATCTGTTCTATAAGGACACAGAAACAGGGAACTGGGTACCAATCAATCATGTGGCGGAAAGACTTGAAGAACAATGGGTCCTGTTGGAAGGGAATGCAGGGAGTCGGACCAATTACTACGATACGATGAACAAACGGTGGATTACATTTGATGGGATCAATTTCCCTGATAGCCATACTGCCGTATTAACCGATTCTTTGCATGGAAGCGATTACGATTTACAAGTGAATTGGTCCCTGTCTGGAGACAGACCAGATGTTTCCTTCACTTTTACTCCACGCCGGAATGGGAATTATGTCATTGGCTATCAATCTTTCACAACAGAGTTAGCCTCTGGTGTTAATGAAGTGTTAAATGGCTTCAGATCGCATGCCAAAATGGTAGGATCGGTTGAATCAACAAGTTTGAGGGAGCTAAGTGCTCCGATGAGTCTGATTGAGAAGAAAGACGGAGCGGGGAACGCTTTGTCCTATGGAATATTTGTACCGTCAGAGGAGCTCCACGTCGAGTTTGAACCGACAGGAGGCGTTACCCAACAACGGCTTGGCATGAGTCTTGTCAACAACGAAGGCACTGTGCAGCCGATTCTTTATGCGCCGCAACTAGGGACTTACTCGCAGATGACCGCTGAAAGCACGTATCAGTTCCATATGGGGCTAATCGCTCAAAACAGCAGTCTGTATAAGGCCTACGAAGACATTCTCCGCAGTGAATACGGTTATTCAGCATACAGGGAAAATGTCGCGAATCAATCACTTACAGATGCGATGTTCAATATGATCGATTTGCTCAAGATCGAACCTCAAGGGGATGACTCTGTTAATTACGTTCCGTCGCCCAGCGGCTGGTGGAACCGAGCCAAGGGCTTCATTGATATCGAGAACGAGGATAGCGTCCGAACAACATCAAACGCGGCTCTTCTAGGGGCCTACTATCTGACCGGGGACGATCAGCTTTACGATAAGAGGGCATTACCGTCCATCGAGTACGGTGTCTCGCGAAATGGGATTGGTTGGTCGCCAACGCAGAAGCCGGTATACGGCGTGCCGTCATTATGGAAAATGGCAACCTTGCCATTCGATGTTTCAAGCGTAGCCGCTGTCAATCAAATGCTGGGCACTTCGCCAGGCATTGGGGCGTTGGGGCAGGAAGAGTATCTTGTACGAGATCCTGATCAGAAAGATCGGGGGCCTGTCATTCAGCCCCTTATGATGTATCGGATGACGGGGGATGCGCAGTACTTACAGGCTGCCAAGGATGCAGCCGACAGCTATATCGCTCTAAATATCGATACACCTGCATCTGTAAACGTGAGTAAAAATGAGTTTATTTATTATTATGGCAAGCTGTGGATGGAGATTCTGGAGCTTTACGAAGAAACGAAGGATCCCAAATACTTGAATGCCGCCTACAAGGAAGCGAAGCAGTACGCTACCATGTTCGTTGCTCGTCCGGTTCCTGAAGGCACCGTTACGATACCGCAGCCGGAGACGTATAATTACGCGGAATCGTTCCATTGGCCGGAAAGTGGTAAATACGCATATCCTAGGAGCAAGCTCCCTGAAGATGTAGCTGGGGGCGTACAAGCGGACAGTTGGCTTGTTTCACCCAACGGGTTGACATTTGAGGCGGGAAGTACAACCGGCTATTATCGAATGAATGCTCAGGAGGCTCCATTCATGCTGAGATTATCGCTCTATACAGGCGATAAACTGCTGCAGGATATCGCTCATAATGCGGTCATCGGACGATATTCCAGTTATCCGGGTTATTACTATAAGGGTTTTGCAGTTAGCCAACTTGAACCAGATTTCCCTCTGGAAGGTCCAAGTGGGGCTACATCCATCTATTATCACCATATGCCAGCGCAGCTGGGGCAAACAATGGATTATCTGATCAGTGAACAATCGCTGAAATCAAATGGAAGTATCACCTTCCCGTCCGTATTTGAAACTAATTTTTTATGGTTCAAATATCATCTTTATGGGAATAAACCAGGTCAATTTTACGGCAATTCCAACGTGTGGCTCTGGATGCCCAAAGGAATTATCCAGACTAACCATCCGCAATTGAACTGGATAACGGGAGAAAGTGGAAATAAATTCTACATCAGTTTAAGCAACGAATCGCAGGTTGAGGTACAAACTCCAATTGAATTGAATGCACAAATGATTGGGTTCAACCCAGCACAAGATTATAACGTAACCATCATTCGCGACAATGGGACACCCGTGCAAGCCGTTATGAGTGACGGAATCATACAGGCCACAGTTTCAAGCAAGGGAATAACAGCTATCATTGTGGAGGGGCTAGACATTGATGTGCCGTTGCACCAGGTTAGAACGGCCGATACATCGGATGCCAGTTATTTCTTCGATGTCCACAGTCCTATAGATGCTGTTAAGGGCATGCTAATCGTCAAGCCTGACGAAACGTCCTACGATGCTTATGTGGAGGCAAAAACGACAAAGCCAGCGACGATCCATTACTCTTTGGATGGCGGTGTCACGTACACGACCGTTCCAGATACGATTTATCCGATGGAATGGTCGATACGGGTAAATGATTTATCCCAAACGTTCACTTATTATGTGGAATCCGATGGCAAACAGACCCGCAAACGGACGTTATATCTGGCTGATCAGGTAGCGACAACGCCAGTCCAACCGGATTGGCAGCAAGGGCCATCGATCATTGTGGATAATACGGAGGCTGATTTAGAAGGTGTCTGGATACGAGATACAACGGCCAATGACTACTATTACGATAACTATGTATATGCCAAATCGACAGCGGGTACAGCAACAAGCAAAATTGCCTGGCGACCAGATCTTCCTGAAAGTGTCACCTATAGCGTGTATTACAAACTGCCGCAAATAACAGCCTCAAGCGAAAATTGGGCAACCAATGCCTCATTTACCGTTTATTATAGCGGGGGCTCCGAGACGGTTACCGTTGATGAGTCAAAGGCCGATGGAACGTGGGTGTTCCTTGGCGCCTATCCTTTTGCATCAGGGGATAGCGGGTATGTCGAACTAATCAATAAGGCCAACAAGTCACGGGTAATTGCAGATGCCATGATGTGGGTGGACCCTAATAAGACGCTCCAATTAGAGTCGGTGGCCATCAAGTCGAATAAGGACGAATTGCAATTGACACAAACTGCTCAACTGAGTGTAACCGGTTATTTGGACAATGGACTGATCGGTGATCTGAGCCATGCCAATGTGCAGTATTTCGTTGATAGAACGGATCTAGCTGAAATTGACAGCAATGGCGTGTTGACCCTTCGAAGCCTAGATGGAGTCACAGAAAACATCACGGTGTGGGCCATTGTTACGTTGGATGGAGTGACCTTAACAACACCATCTTTGGCTATAACGATTAAGGATCTGACGGTTATCGTCGACAGCACGGATACGACGGGATTATACACGACGGAAGGGTCTTGGAGCCAAAGTAATTTAGCCGGCTACAAAATAGGTGTTAAATCACGTTATTCTACCGTTCAAGGATCATCGGCGACTTGGAAAGCCCAGCTTCCAGAAGGGAGATATACGGTCTCCATCTACAAGATCGTCCATACAACGGCAAACGATAATCATGTCAAAGTGGAAGTGAAGCATCAGTCCGTTACCGAGGTCACGTATATCGATGCGACAGTCGGCTCATCGGGTTGGGTTAATCTTGGAACGTTCGACTTTACAGGAGACGGCAGCGAGTATGTTCGTTTAACTAGGGAGACTCCAACTACGGTAGATCCGCCAACCCTTCCTGCTGATATGATTTATACGAGGGTTGATGCAGTCAAGTTTGAACGGTAATCCTTCAGCTCAATAAAACAAAAAACCGAAAGTATGAGTATGTATCTCTCAGACTTTCGGTTTTTTTGTTAACAACACAATTTCGACTGCCTGTTGATAGATACATAAAAACGTATGATAATGTAAGACATACATTTCTTATACATTTCTTAACAATAAGGCTGGGGGTATGAAATGAAGCTGCAGGCTGCTGGCAGATCCAGATGGCTCGTCTATCAGAAGATTGTGATCGTGTTTATCGTGTTGCTTATTCCTTTGGTCGTCATGAATATAGGGGTGAATTACAAAGGGTTAGCTTTTGTTAAGGAGGAAATATCCGAGTCGGCGGTTGCCGGCGCGTCCTTTTATTCGAAGCAGATCGACAATGAGTTATATTTTATTCGGAACCAACAGCTGCTGTTCATGAACAACCGGGATCTGCAAAAGCTCAGTTTTGTAGGCGGTACGATTGAGAATTTTGAAGAGGTCCAACTAATCGATCAAGTGAAAGACAGCTTGCTTACGCTGCAAAGCTCAAGCGATTATGTGGTCGATGCAGGGGTGTATATCAAGTCGGTCGGCAAAATCATATCCATGATGAACGGCGTTGAGAGTACACCGAATGAGACATTCAGGATGATCTCCACGTTAATGGAAACCACGCCAAAGCCGTCTTTCTATAGACTGGGCGATCGCATGTTATTTATTGAAAGCGAAAACAATTCAGGCATAATGTCTTATATTGAAATTTCTAAAAGCAAGCTATTGGCGGCCTTGAACCAAATTGCGGCGCTATACCAGAAGTCAGCAGTACTGTTAGGAGATGAGAAACTGGGAAGTATACTCTCTACCGCAAAAGACACGGATGTTATCCCTACGGTGCTGTCGCTGGTTGAAGAACAGAGCGAACGTAATACGAACAAACCCATCATTCAGAAAATAAATGGCACAAGCTATTTCATCACGCACAGTCAAGTCAGTTCATTAAATTTGTCGCTGGTGATGTATGTCAATCAGAATGAACTTACAAGCAAGCTAAATCAGTTTACTACCTGGTTTTATGCGATTTTTGCTATCACTATTACGGTGCTTCTTCTTTATTCTTTCTCGATCCACTTCATGATTCATAAACCGCTTTCCAAGCTGACCAAGGCATTTCAAATGATTGAAACGGATAATTTGAATTTGAGTATTGAGTCAAAGCGAAAAGATGAGTTCCATTATTTATTTAACAGCTTTAACCGGATGGCGAATCGATTGAAGCGCTCCATAGAGGAAAATTATGAACAGAAAATCGCTCTCCAGCATTCTGAATTGAAGCAGCTGCAATCGCAGATTAACCCGCATTTTCTATATAACAGTTTCTTTAATATTTACATGATGTGTAAAACGGGGGACTCGGATACCGCTGCTGAGCTTTCTCAGAAGCTTGGGAGCTACTATCAGTACATCACGAGGAGTGGGTCCGATGAGGTCCCTTTATTTAAGGAGTATCGACATGCGCTTGATTACTGCGAAATTCAGTGTATCCGGTTTTCGAATCGCATTCGCTATGAATATGTAGAAATGACGCATCCCGTACAGTCGGTACTGGTACCTCGACTGATTATTCAACCCATTGTAGAGAATGTATTTGAGCATGCCTTTGAAGACGGAACGACGCAGGGAATCGTCTATCTCTATGTTGATTACCGGGAGCAAGGCATACGTGTTACGGTGGAAGATAACGGGAAGTCATTAACGGACGAGAAGCTTGAGCAACTGCGCACAAAACTTGCGAGTAGTGCGGAACAAAAAGAGAAGACGGGAATGACGAATGTAAACGTCAGACTTCAACTGAAATATGGGGCGGGCAGCGGTGTATTCGTCTCCCGCAGCCAACACGGAGGCTTACGAGTAGATCTGATAATAAACTTTATCAAGGAGAGGTAATCATGTACCGACTGCTTATTGTGGATGACGAACCGGCTATTGTGAATGGTCTGGCACTGCTTTTTCAGGAAAAAGCGGATTTCGAACTTGAGGTTTGCAAAGCTTATTCAGCGAGAGAAGCACTTGAAATCGCTAGAAAAACGAAGTTAGATGTCGTGGTTAGCGATATTCGAATGCCCCAGAAGAGCGGATTACAGCTCATAGACGATATTGTATATTATTGGCCTTCTTGCCGAATTATTTTGCTGACTGGTTACAGTGAATTCGATTATGTCTACGAAGCCATTCGTAAGAATGTGGAGAATTATATTCTGAAGACAGAAGGGATCGACCCTATCTTTGAGGCTGTTAAGAGGGCAATCGATAAATTAGAGCAGGAGAATCGCCATCATATGCTGGAGGAA
The DNA here is from genome assembly GCF_009757995.1 of Paenibacillus anseongensis. Classification (NCBI taxonomy): domain Bacteria; kingdom Bacillati; phylum Bacillota; class Bacilli; order Caryophanales; family Paenibacillaceae; genus Paenibacillus; species Paenibacillus anseongensis. Next base: position 168,718 of record NZ_WSEM01000034.1, on the reverse strand, counting down.
AAAGCGCTGATGCACGCTCAATTCGCTGAGCCACTGCTCAAAAAAGAAATGCTGGAAGCTTTGCTGCTAGGTGAGCCGGTGACTTCGCTTCTTGCGAATGCTCGATACGCAGAGGTGGAATTTCGTATACAGACAGAACAGCCAGCCTTTTTTATTGCAGGACAAATTAACCGTCTGGAGGAGCAATCTCCCGCACATAAATCGAAGCTGCTGCAGGCGGTGCAACAGTCCTTCGACACGCATCTTCCCGTTTCGATTCATGGCGAACAAGCGATTTATGATGCGAACACGCTGGTTTGGCTGCTTCAACCCCATCATGAATTAATAGCCCGGTTCACGGTAGAGGATCATGAAGTGGACTGGCAGGGCATTGTTGGATATATGAAAAGTATTCTGGAAGCGGTGCAGAATGACTGTGAAGAGAATTTGGATGTTTCCGTCTCGTTTGCGGTATCAGGCAATTTAGTAGATGAGTGGAATGATCTTCATGAGCAAGTAGAGGCTGCCCGCACGAATATTCTCAAAAGATTTCAGCTGGGACAAGAGATGGTTGTTCTTGACCTGGGCATGAAGGCGGAGATGATGTCATCTCAAATGCTGCTGATTGAACAAATTCATCACTATATCCAGAATCAGCTTTCGGGAGATTTGTCGCTTACGGCCATTGCCGCAGAGGTGCACTTTAATCCCTCCTATTTATCCCGCTATTATAAACAAATTACAGGCCGCAATCTGATGGAATATATTCAATCGACCAAGCTGGAATCAGCAATTGCGATGATGGCCAATCCGCAGATGAAATTGAATGAGATCGCATCCAAGTTAGGTTTCGATTCGCCTTCTTATTTCACAACGTTTTTCAAGAAAATGACGGGAACTTCACCGCAAGAATTTCGCAATTTACAATAAGTGAAACAAGAAGTAAATAAAGTGAAAGCAATGTAAAAGAATTGAAATTGTTTGCTTTCTCCGTTTACCTTTACAATAAAAACGTAGGGAAACAAATGAAAACCTATTGCGAATTAAAGGGGGAAAGCGTTTACTATGACAAGTAATCAAAAAGTGAAGCTGCTTCTGACGGGAGGGATGGCCCTCTCGCTGTTGACCGCTTGCAGCAATCAAGTAGGCGACAAACCGAGTTCTCCTGCGCAAGCGACAGCAGGCACAAGTACGGGTTCTGCGCAAGATCCATTAGGCAAGTACGCTGAACCCGTAACGGTTACACAAGTACTTGGATTCAACCCGCCGGAAGATCCGAGAACACAGCAGGGGATTACACCGGATAAGAACGCTTATTTTAAAGATTTGAAAGAGATGACGAATATCGAGGTTAAATATAAATGGACCGTTCCTTCAAGTCAGTTTGAGCAGAAGTTTGCTCTATCTATGGCTTCAGGAGATCTGCCCGACATTTTGGAACTCGATCAGAAAAATTATGAGAAGTTAAAGAAACAGGGCATGCTTGCTGATTTGACGGAAGCTTACAAACAGTACGCATCCCCTGCGCTCAAAAAGTATATGGAGTCCGACGGCGGATTCGCCATGAAAACGTTCAGCTCAGAAGGCAAGCAGCTGGGTATTCCTGCTTTCGAAGATCCCTTCCTATCAACGCAGCTGCTTTGGATTCGGAAGGACTGGTTGGACAATTTGAAGCTTCAGCCACCCAAATCGATTGATGAACTTGAGAAAGTCGCTGAAGCTTTTGTAAAAGGCGACCCGGACAAGAATGGGAAAAACGATACCTATGGCATCGCGATGCAAAAGAACTTTTTCTTCTGGGGATTTGATGTTAGAGGCTTATTTAATGGCTTCGGGGCTTACCCTTCCGTCGGCGATAATCAGTCCGCTTGGATCAAAGGCGCAGATGGCAAATTAGTCCCGGGACTTATTCAACCTGAAGTGAAGAATGCACTGGCTAGAATGCAGTCATGGTATCAAAAGGGCATCTTCGATAAAGAGTTTGCGCTGAAGGACGAGAATAAAGCGGTTGAAGATATCACGGCTGGCAAAGTAGGGATATCCTACGGCGAATGGTGGTACCCGAACTGGCCGCTTAACTTGAACGTGGATAAGGATCCCAATGCAAACTGGATCGCGCTTCAAATCCCTTCACTGGATGGAAAACCTGGGAAGTCACTTGTTCCGACACTGCGCAGCAATAAAGTATTTGCTGTTAATAAGAATGCGAAAAATCCGGAAGCTGCTATTAAAATGATTAATTTCTACATTGAAATGGGTAAAAAGAAATACATCGAGAAGAATAAAGCGGAGAATGGCTATGTTTATAACTGGTTTAATCCGAGAATCTACAATCCGGCTCAGATCGATACGATCTACACGGAAGTCAACAAGGCGCTCGATGCCAAACAAAATGAAATTACGCTCGATGACGAAAATTACAAAAACGTAGCCGACGTCTTCAAAGCAACGCAGGACTTCCTCGCTAACAATACGACGAATGCAAGCAAAGGCGTAAATTGGGGGCAGTACTACAGTCGTGCAGCCAAAGAAGGCGGCTGGGGGCTGACGCGTCAGATTCGCGAAAATAAAGCGTTCGTTAACAACGAGTTTTACAGTGTTCCTACCCCGACACAAGTCGAAAAGGGCGGCCAGTTGGATAAGTTAATGTCGGAATCATTTACGAAGATTGTGTTAGGCGGTTCGCTGGACGAGTTCGATAAGTTTGTAGCCAGTTGGAAGACGCTGGGCGGAGACCAAATTACGAAAGAAGTCAATGAGTGGTATAGCACTGTTAAAAAATAAACAAGTTGATATTGCGGGGGAAGTTACGGGTTAATAACTTCTCCCGCTCTATTTCTACACACTTAGGAAAGGGAGGAGCATTCTACGATGCGAACATTACGCAGAGATTTCCCGCTGCATCTCATGCTAGTGCCGGGAGTTATCTTGACGCTTATATATGCTTATGGTCCGATGGCGGGCATCATCATGGCTTTCCAAAATTTTGAACCGTTATCTGGATTCTTTAAATCCAAATGGGTCGGATTTGACAACTTTACCTATGTGTTTCATTTACCGGATTTCAATCAAGTGCTATGGAACACCCTTCTGATCTCTATATTCAAAATGATTTTATTTCTGCTTGTGCCTCTTATTCTTGCGCTGCTGTTGAATGAGATTACGAAAAAATGGTTTTCGGGCTTGATTCAATCGAGCATATTTTTGCCCTTCTTTCTTTCATGGACAGTACTTGGTGGCGTTATTATTGAACTGTTCTCCTTAAATGGACCCGTTAACGGTTTGATATCGCTGTTAGGCTTAAAGCCAATCTTGTTTATGCTCAACAACGATTGGTTCAGAGGGATCATCATAGGCTCTGATGTATGGAAAGGGATGGGCTACAACATGATTATCATGTTGGCTGCTATCACGGGCATTAACATGAGTCTATACGAAGCGGCTGAAGTGGACGGGGGAGGAAAATGGAAGCAAATGCTTCACATTACGCTGCCGGGTTTAGCGCCGATGCTCATTTTACTCGGTGTATTGAGTTTGGGAAATATTTTAAATGCTGGTTTCGAGCAAATTTTACTCATGTATAACCCGACTGTGTACCAAGGATCGGATATTATCGATACGTTCGTCTATCGGCTTGGGATGTTCAGTCAGCAATTCGGGCCTGCAGCAGCAGTTGGATTATTTAAATCTATCATTTCTTTAGGTTTGGTTTCTATTTCCTACTATGCTGCCTACAAATACAACAATTACAGAATATTTTAAACGGTTGGAGGATGTATTGTGGTCTATAAGCAATCGTTAAGCAGGAAGCTTTTTGTCGTGTTCAATGTGCTGTTGCTAACTCTCATCACCGTATTAGGTATTATACCTTTTATACATTTACTTTCTGTTTCGCTTAGTTCGAATACCGCAGCAATGGCCGGTGAAGTGAAACTTTGGCCTGTCGGCTTTTCTTGGGATGCGTATGTCTATCTGGGAGAAAAGGTGGAATTTTTCCGGTCCCTGTGGGTATCCGTGAAGCGGGTTGCGCTCGGCAGCGTAGTGAATATGCTGCTTGTGTTCATTACGGCGTATCCTCTTTCCAAATCGCAAGATCAGTTTGCTTGGCGAACGCCTTATGTTTGGTTTTTCGCTGTGACCATGTTTTTTGGCGGAGGACTTATCCCGACGTATATCATTGTGAAGAATACAGGGATTATGGATTCGATCTGGGCGCTTATTTTACCAGGCGCATTAAATGTATGGAATATGATTCTCATGCTGAACTTTTTCAGAACGATTCCCAAAGAAATGGAAGAAGCGGCAACGATTGACGGAGCCGGCCATTGGAAGATGCTGTGGCAGATTTACTTGCCCGTTTCGCTCCCTTCCATCGCGACGATCGGGTTGTTTACCATTGTTGGCCATTGGAATGCTTGGTTCGACGGTATCCTATATATGAATTCGCCTGAAAACTACCCTCTGCAAACGTATCTTTCTACCCTGATTACAGCGATGAGTTCGCAGATGACAGCCGTTTCTGCCGAGCAATTGAAAGCCATGGAAAATCTCAGCGAGAAGACGCTTCGGACAGCACAAATTTTTATGGGAGCTTTGCCGATTATGGTTGTCTATCCTTTTGCTCAAAAATATTTCGTTAAAGGCATGACGGTCGGCAGCGTTAAAGAGTAAACGAATAATCGTTCAAGGGAGACAATAGCAGATGAAAAAAGTGAAAGTTGCACTAATCGGAGCAGGTTTAAGAGGAGTTAATTATCTGGAATACGCCTTGCAGCATCCGCATGAACTTGAGGTTACCGCTGTAGCTGAGCCTAATAAGGAGCGCAGAGAGAATTTTAAAACTAGGCATGGTTTACACGAAGACAAGTGTTTTACGAGCTGGGACGATCTATTTGCTGCGCCAAAGATGGCGGATGCTGTCCTGATCTGTACGCAGGATAAGCAGCACTATGAACCAACGATTAAAGCTCTGAAGGCAGGGTATCATGTTCTTTTGGAAAAGCCGATGTCACCCGATGCGCAGGAATGCGTGTTGATGGGAGAGATCGCCGCTCAATCAAACCGCGTTTTTTCCATTTGTCATGTTTTAAGGTATACGAATTTCTTTGCGACTATCAAAGGGTTGTTAGAAAGCGGTTCCATCGGGAACCTTATGTCGATTGCCCATAATGAAAATGTGGGCTATTGGCATCAAGCACATAGCTTCGTAAGAGGCAATTGGCGTAGAAAAGAGGACTCCAGCCCGATGATTCTGGCCAAATCGTGCCATGACTTGGACATCCTGTTATGGCTAGCAGGCTCGGATTGCATACGTGTATCTTCCTTCGGTTCTTTATCCCATTTTACTTCCGATCAAGCGCCGAAGGGTGCACCGCATCGCTGTCTGGATGGCTGCCCAGTAGCGGACGACTGTCTCTACTATGCGCCAAAACAGTATTTGACGGATAATACGCATTGGCCTACATCTGCGATTAGTGATGATCTCAGCTATGAGGCTCGCTTGAAAGCGCTGCAGGAAGGGCCTTATGGCCGCTGCGTGTATCACTGCGATAATGATGTCGTTGACCATCAGGTGGTGAATTTAGAATTCGCAAGCGGCGCAACAGCGGCATTCACGATGAGTGCATTCACCAGGGATGTTAGCCGAACCATTAAGCTGATGGGCACAAAGGGCGAAATTCGCGGTTCCCTGGAGAAGCAAGAAATCGAAGTCATTCATTTCGGCAGCGGGAAGGTGGAGCGAATTACCTTCGAGGATGCCGGAGGCCATGTTGGACACGGCGGCGGTGACACGGGTTTGATCAAAGATTTCCTCAAGCTGGTTCGAGAGGACGGCAATAGCCAAGGACTTACGTCAGCCTATCATTCCGTACAAAGCCATATGATGGCATTTGCCGCTGAACAGGCGCGAGTGGAACACAGTGTTATTGAGCTGAAAGCTTTTGTCGAGTCCATAAAGATTCAATGACCGATTAAGCAAAATAGGTATTGGATAGGTTCACACAACCAAGCAAAATGGTCAAGTTTACATATACTAAGGACAAGATGAAGATTAAGGGGCTGAGATGTTGATGCGGAAACAATCTATAATCGGTGCCTTAAATATCGACACGAATTCAGGAACCATTGTCAACGGCGATATGATTAACATTTCGCCGACTGAAATATCTAGAAGTTTCAGAGGTTCAGGCATTGACGTTACGGGTGACAATGCCACGACAGTTTCATTTATTAACATAACCTTGATTTTTGGTTCAACTCCCATTGACAATAGTTCAACCAAGCTCAAAAGAAAAGTATCAAAATGAAAGTGAGAAAAACCTTAAGAAAGGGCTGCCTTGTGGCAGTCCTTTCTTTGTCTGCATTCGATTGTCGGGAGAGGCAAACTTCACGTCCTATCGTCCTATAGAAATGGATGCGGATGCGGATTGAGCTGCCCAATCTTCAATGGCTTTTTCGCATATCCAAGCTCCACAGGCACTTGAAGGACTCTCTTCAGCCCCGTCAAGCGTTGCAAATGATGTCCGAATGTCATTGGCAGCATGCCTGGAATCAGGACTTTTACGCAATGCAACCCGTTCCGCAGTGTTTCGGGCGACGACTGATCCACCACGATCACATCGAGGTTCAAGCGGCGAAATACCTCGATCATGTCCTTCAAATCGTCGGTCAGATCCGCATGGCTAGCCTTACGCTTGAACTCCTCGTCAAACGTTCTGAGCGGACGTTGTCCGTCCAGCAAAAATCGCAGCCGATCCTCGGCTTGTGGCAAACCGTACAGCAGGGCATGATCCTCCATTTGCAAAACGAGATAAGGACCGTCCAGCATTTGCTTGACTTGTTCCAGGTTCGCCTCGAATCTCTCTTGCAGGAAGAGTAATCTGCCGGCCAATTCGTGAATGGCGCTTTTCGCAGCCCGCACGGGATCCAAATGGGCTCCTGCTGCACAGATAAGATTCATCTTCCCGGAGTTGATGCTTTTCGCGAGTGACCAAATGCTCGGAATCCCGTTCTCCATCGTCATATTAAACAAATGCACGTCGTATCCAGCGACTGCGCGCAGCCTTTCGAGCATGAGCAGCAGCTCCTGATCATGAGCGGAATAGGGATCCAGGCGAGGGATTGGCAACTGTGCGTACCAGGTCATGAGGAACGAGTCGCGCTCCGCCACTTCCAAAATCCCATGTAAGATCGCTTCCTCCAAGCTTCCGCCTAACGCGCACCCGTTGGAGCCTTCCTGGACAAATCCGCCGCCGAATCCCGAGCTGTAATAAGCGAGACTCTCCGGAACAAGGATCGGGCAGTCTCGCACAAGCGAATAGCCCCAGACCCAATCGATCGGGAGGTCGGGATCAAACGGTTCGAACGTGAAATCAGGCAGCGCGTACTGTTTCTTCGAATATAGCCCAACCGTGGATGGATCAAGGGCTTGATCCGCAACACGGTTGAAGCATTCGTAGATTACGGTACGTTTACCGCGGGGGGTTACTCCGCAGAGTCGTTCCAAACCTTCCAAGATCGCGGTCAATTCGCTTTCCGCATAAGAAAAGCTGCGTCCTCCCGTTATTTCATCTCCCATTAGAAATGACGGCAGATTAACCCCCGCCCCGGCAAACGGTGACTCAAGGTCAAGCATCTTGGCATTAAAAACGCCGGTCCGCGAGTCTAGATAATCCTTAGCCAAATGTAGCTTCAGGTCATCAATTGGACGGCTGCGGTAACTGTCGGCGCTTGTCTTAGGTCTAGGCTTGAGCGTAATGTCGGATGCCGCCGATGAATCATCGGGCAAGCTGCCGCACACCTCACAGAGCGGGTCAGGCAGAATGAAATGGAGCGAGCTATTCAGAGTTAACAGGTTAACGATATACATATGCTGTTCCGTGTGGGCTCGATTGCCCTGCAGTACACGCTCAATCTCTGCAATCAGCAAGTGGGCTGTTTGCCAGATTCCAGAAGGCGAAGAGCTGACGTGCTGCATATCTCCAGGGGACGCCGTGAAATGTCGGTTATCCGCACATTGGGAGCATCCTGGCATGCTCGGACGAACGAGCGGACCGACGATGCCCTCATCCCTTGAAAGATAGCCTCGCAACCACGGGATGCCGGCCTGCTGTAGAACCTCTTCAGCCTCGAAGTATCCGGAGGAAGGCCAGTCATCGTGCAGCACTACCGCCAATTTCGCCGAATTCGGTATGTCTGAAGTGAAATCTGGCTGCCGAACGACCTCATAACGCTCCATTAGTTCTCCGTATACGCAGTCGGCCAATAAACCTTCCCCGACAACGGATAGGATAGCATGCATGCCGTTCACCTCCTCTCACGTTGAGTTGCTTACCGCTTTCTTTAAGATGATTTCAGTATATCTGTGTGAGGATGAATATATGTGCGATTTGGATCATGAGGGACAAGTAGCTATACATAAAATTACATGTGAAGGGTTGAAAAAGATCGGGAAGTAGGAAGAGGGGTAAAAATGACAAAATTTAAGCCCAACGTATTGGCGATCGGCTCTGGTCCATTTTTAATTTCGCTCATTTCTGCGCTGCTTGCATCCGGAATGCCCAAGATTCATGTGTTAGTCTCTGGCTCAGTGCCGACGGATCGGCAACGGATGTTAAATCTGGCGGCTCGTACGCGTAACATAGACCCCGAGATAACCATAGAGGAAGTTGCCCTTGAGAAGGAAGGGGATCATGGTTGGCGAGAGGCACTGAGGCCATTTGATGCTATTTTGTATATATCACAGGAGGGGAATATCGAGGAACTGCGATTTCTTCACGCTATTTGCAGGGAGGAGAGGAAGCTGTTTCTTCCCGGAGTAGGTCTGCAGCAGGCGGGACTTGCGGGTCCGCTTGTGCATCCCGACGATAAGGGAGGCTGGGAGTCAGCGTTTCGCAGCATTCACGAGTCAGCGATTTATAAAGACCCTCAGCGGTACACTTTTTCTTCTACTGCGGGAGCGATGCTAGCGAATGTAATCGTGTTTCACTTATTACAAAAGATGACGGGAGCGCTCGATGCGGAACAAAGCAATCAATTCTTCCTGCTTAATCTCGAGACATTGGAAGGAAAATGGCATTCGTTCATGCCTCATCCACTGGTCAGCGGACGTGTCGCAGCTGAGTGGATTCATGATTTCGAGCTGCAGCTTGAACGGAGATCAAGCCAAATTGATGGCGGATTGCTTCCTTACTTTGGCCGGCTGACATCGGCGGAATCAGGGGTTTTCCATCTTTGGGAGGAAGGAGACTTGAAGCAGCTACCGCTTGCTCAGTGTCGTGTTCAGGCCGTCGATCCGCTATCGGCAGGGCCGGCCAGGCTTCTGACAGACATCATTTGTGCAGATATGACGCATGAGGGAGCCAGGCGGGAAGCAGGATTGACCGGGATTGAAGCGTATGTGTCTCGCATGGCCGGTCTGCTCGTTCAGGAAGAATGTATTGGTGTTGGAGCGGGGGAAACATTTGCAGAAGGAATTGGCCGTGGGCTGCAAAAGAGCTTGGCCGAGCTACTGGACAAGCGACACGCCCACCAATTGCCATCTGTCTTTCGAGTACAGTTGTCTACAATCGAAGATCAACACTGCCGATTTTATTTACAGGCTTTGACAACGATGACGGGAGCGCCAATGATTGGTTTGGGAGAGGAAGTATGTGGATTCCCTGTGATGTGGGTTGGCACAAGTGATCGTTGGTATGGCTGTGCAGGCTTGAATGTAACCTTGGCATTACGTGCGGCATTACAACAGGCTTTAATGGAGGCACAAAACAAACTTGCTTGTCCCACATCAAACGTATTGGAGGTACCGGCTGTACAGCTAGCCGAACAGTTGCCTTTCATTGTTGAAATCCCTGCCTGTGATCTAACGTTAAACACGGATGTTCTTCAGTCCGCTATACAGGTTTTGGAACGGAACCATAAACAACTCTTGGTTTTGGATCTGGCCGTAAAATCGTTTTTGAAAGAAGGGTTAGCCGGTGTGTTCGGTGTGTTGCTTAGGAGCAACGGGAAAAAACGGCCCCGAATTTGAGTTCGCGGCCGTTTTTTCTCGTTGTTTATTGTGTTGGACTAAGAAATTACCATACGAAAGCAGATGTGATGATTACCAAAAGAATAAAGAGAACCAAAATTGCTGCTGCGCTGGAACCGTAACCTGCACAACTACCACCATAACCGACTGCACCCATGTTTACTCATTCCCTTCTGGTGATTTATCACTACCGTATAAGATATGTTAGATAAGTGCCGTGTGATTGGACGTATGTACCTATTTGCACGACATGGAAAAAATACTCGAGAGCTTGCATTATGTGCGCACGCAGAAAAAAAACGGCTCGCTTTTTATAAGCGGCCGTTTTTTCTTTTGTTTTGGCTAAGAAATTACCATACAAAAGCGGATGTGATGATTACCAAAAGAATAAAGAGAACCAAAATTGCTGCTGCGCTTGAACCGTAACCTGCACAACTACCACCATAACCGACTGCTCCCATGTTGACTCATTCCTTCCTGGTAATTAGTAACTACGGTATACATTATGTCCGCTGAGCAGCAATTGATTGGACGTATGTACCTAGTTGCAGTTATCCGTTAACCAAGATATTTCTCCTGTAAGTTTCGATAAGTTCAGTCGCTGTATCTTTTGTATGATAGACCCCGTGAAAAGGACCGGTCGGTGAGCAGTAACCAACAGGAATCTGGAAAATTTCTTCGATTAACAATTTGATTCCGGGTAAATTTCCGATTGCGGCTTTTGAATACGCCTCAGTAACTTCATTCGCGCGATATTGAAGATCACGGGCTTCCTCGTACAAGCCTGCGCTCATTTTTTCCATCATCACCTTATGGTGATAACAAGTAACGGCTTGTAGAGCTCCAATATTACCATCGGCTCCCATCAGTTGTGAGCAAATAGCCAGCTCGTCGGCTCCCGTTAAAATGTTAAGATCGGGTTGATGCTTCTTAAATCTTTCTAAGAAATAAAAGTTGTTGTCCGTAAATTTAATACCACGGAAAGTGGGAACCTCTTTCATAGCCTCGAGGAGCTGGGAAGGTTCAATGCTTTGTCCGCCAGTCAGCGTTTTCCCCATAGCTACCCAGTAAATATAAAAGGGGGTGTTTGGAGCGGCCGCAGAAATGCGTTTGAAGTAATCGACGTTGTCTTGCAATGTGGCTTGTTCTGAAATGCCAACCGATGCGACGGCATACGCGCCGTGCTCTGCGGCATGCGCAGCGAGTTCAATCGAATCTTCTAGATTCTCGTTGTACCCGACGTGTACGAAAATAGGCAATTTATGCTCGGCAGCTTGTAATACCGCTTCGGCCCATTGCTTTCTTTTTTCCACACTTAAATATTGGCCCTCGCCTGTCCAGCCCAGCATGTATAAGCCATCCGCCTGCTGCTTGACGTACATGTCGATTAAAGCCGGAGCCAGCTCCGTCTTGACATTCCCTTCTTGATCCAAAGGTGTGACCAGTGCAGGGAGAACCCCTGTCATTAATTTATTTTGCATCGTAATCTCTCCATTCTAGTAGATTTATAGATTTTAGCCTTTGATAGCTCCGCTGGTCAGTCCAGCGACAAAATATTTATTTAAAGCAATAAAGACAACTAACATGGGTAAAACCGACATGACGGTGCCTGCCATCATCAGATCCCAAGAGGTTACCGATTCTCCGGAGGTTTTCATAGACACAATTCCAACGACGAGAGGTTGCTTGTCTGGATTTCCTAAGGTAAACACCATAGGCAGCAGGTAATCGTTCCACGAATTCATGAAAGCCAACAAGCCGACGGTTGCAATAAGTGGTTTGGTCAGTGGGAAAATGATGTTGTAGAAAATTCTGAAAAAGCTGCAACCATCTACTTTGGCTGCTTCGTCGATCTCTTTCGGAATCCCGTCGATAAATCCTTTGGCTAGATAGAGATTCGTAACATTGATTCCGAAAATGTAGATAATGATAACTCCCCAGAGCGAGTTGTTCAAATGCAGCATTTTTGCAATATTGAGTTGCGGGTAGAGATATAAGCTGCCTGCTGAGATGAACATAGAGAAGGTGATTAGGGCAAGCAATAGGCGTTTTCCTAGAAAATGTCCGCGCGAGAACACATAACCCGCAGAGATGGAAGTAAAGATGGTCCCGATGACGATGAACGTACACATATAGATGCTGTTCCATACGTAAACTTTGAAATTGGATAAATTCCAAGCTTTCACATAGTTTTTGAGAGTAATCGTTTCAGGAAAAAAGGAGGTAGACGTTAATATGCTTGCCGTGTTTTTCAACGAACTAATGACAACGTAAAAGATTGGAAAAATCACTATTATGGCGAGCAGCGCCAGAAAGAAATAGAGTGGAATGGCTTCTATTGCTCTTTTCGTTTTCATTCTTTCCATTCTCCTTAATAATGATCTCCGACATTTTTGGTGAGGGTCATATAGAGACCAACGACGATCGACAGAATGACGGCTGTAATAACGGCGAGCGCTGAAGAGTAACCATATTGGCTAACCATGTCCGCTGCACCATAGGAGAAGAAAAACTTAAAGGTGTAGGACATCACGACCTCCGTTGAACCGCCAGGCTGCCCATTGGTTAGAACCAAGACCAGATCGGACATTTTGATACTATTTACGATGAAGAGCATCATCACGACTTTCCCTGTAGAAGCAAGCATAGGCAGGGTAATGCGGCTAAACTTTTTCCATTTGGTTACGCCGTCGATGTCCGCACATTCGTAAATATCTTGTGGAATGTTCTGAAGACCCATGATAAAGAAGATCATGTTAACCCCAAACCCTTTCCAGACACTAGCGATAATAATGACAATATCAGCGAGCCATTTGTCTCCAAACCAATTAATGGGCGAATCGATCATGTTAACGGATCTCAGCAGTTGATTAACTGCGCCTTGAAATGGCTCGAACATTAAGAAGAAAACGATTCCGACAATGGCTGTACTGACGATGGTCGGAGAGAAAAAGATGGTTCGAAACACAGAATTGATTTTTTTATTACTGTTCAACACAACGGCAAGAAATAAGGCAAGAGGAATTTCAAGTACGAATTTGATAACAACAATAAACGATGTATTTAACAGGGAATGCCAATAGTTACTATCCCGCATAAACGCACGAATATAGTTGTCAAACCCAATGAACTTGGCTGTTGAAATGCCGTTGTAGTCAAACCATGACCATTGAATTAGCCATAACATGGGGTAAATGGTAAACAAGGCAAATCCAATGAGCATCGGAGCCAACATTAAGTAAGCTTGCATGTTATCTCTTTGATGAGGGGTGAAAACCTTTCTGGCCGTATTCCTGCGCTGCAGACTGTTCATGCGTGCGATGCCTTCTTTCTTGGAAATTGAAAGCATGGCAGGGCCATACTCTCAATTTTTTAGTCATGTGTCATTTAGACTTGGTGTTCCAGTCTTTGTTTACATATAAGCTAAGATCTAATCCACCTGCAACCGCCTTATCAAGAGCTGTGTTATAACGATTGGTTAAGTCGGTAAGCACTTTGGAGACGTCTGCATTTGCCGGTCCAGCGATCAGATTGATAATCGTATTTTGGTAGGGCTGGCCTTCAATGGTAATGACGCCATCGGGTGGAGTGGGCGCAAAATAAGAATTGGAGGTATTCCCAAATTCGGCTGTCCCCGCTTTTTTAAAGCTTGAAGGGGCTTGAGCTTGAATATCTTGTCTGGCAACAAAGTCGATTTCGTTATTTTGAATCGCTTTTAGCACTTCATCACTATGGAATAAGGCGTAGACCTTCATCGCTTTTTCAGGCATTTTTTTCGCGCTAGGTCCAATACAGAGCACATCCGCGATCTGAGCGTAGTTTTTATGTTTATCTGCTGGATTCAGAACAGGTGTATCGACGACGCCAAGTTCAAATTTGGTTCCGGTTTCTTTCCAAAACTTATCGAGTGAGGAGACATCCCAGTTTACGCCTGGCAGCATCCCGATTCTTCCGGCAGCGAATTGAGCCATCAGCGAATCGTTGTCCATACCTTCCCCGCCAGGGAAGATGCTTCCGTCGGCTTTCATTTGCAGTATTTTTTGGATATTATCTTTAAAATCCGTGAAAATGAATTTACCGGAAGCAAAGTCAAATCCCATATTGCCTACCGAGCTTGCAAATTGGGTAGCGAAGTACCATTTTCCGGAGGAAGCGGAATCTTTCAAGTGCACGCCGTATCCGTAAGCGCTGCCTTTATTGTCTTGCGTAATTTTTTTCGCATAGGCAACAACATCGTCCCAAGTCGCAGGAGGCTCCGTAAATCCTGATTTTTTCAGCAAGTCTTTGTTGTACATGAACTTCGTAGTCAACACTTTATAAGGAACGCTGTAGGATTTATCGTTAAACGTTGTGTATCCTTTAATTAAAATATCCTTATAAGTACTCAGAAATTCTTTGCCTCCGGGCAGATCGTCAATCGGGAGCATCCAGCCTGATTTAATGAAAGGTTCTTTGACCGTGCCGACAAATTTATACAGCTCCGGAGCTTGATCGGCTGCGAGGGCAACCTTTAACACGTCGTCGTAATTGCTTCCGTATACTTTGTATTCGATATTGATCCCGTCTTTTAAGCCTTGGCCTTTGTTGTAGCTATCAACAATAGGATCCATAATAGGTTTGTAAGAACCATCATTCGTCCATACCCTTATAGTTTCCATTTTTGTGCTGGATGCAGCTTCCGAGCTGCTGCTTGGTGAATTGCTCGTAGTAGGCGAACTGCTGCTGCAGCCGGCTAAAACAGTGGTAACGAATGTAGCGCAAAGGCATGCAAGACTAAGCCGGTATCGCGATTTCGAAAAGTTTGTTCTCAAATTGTAGCCCCCTTTGAGTTGTGTGAAGCGCTTTCGTATTTATGTTAGCAAGTTTATAAACGCAATAAAATATAAAAACTTGAGGGAAAAAGTTAAAAATGTTATGCAGTTGTATGCGCTCTCTTGTGGCTGTTTTCGTATTGTTGGTATACTGAAAGTGCACGGCGATTACTCGGAAAGGGGCCAGCACGAGTGGAAAATACGTATGAATATTCGTAATCGTTTGGTGTTGTATTTCCTTGCATCTATCTTAGTGCCTTCCGTCATTATTACGGTCATTGTGTACTTGGGTTCAACCGGTATTATTAATAAGAAAATGAGTGAATTGATTGAGAAAAACCTGGATTCAGCGCGACTAATCGTTCAAGAGAGGCTCGCATTTATCAATGAGATGACCACCTTAATTTCGTTAAACCCGATGATTCAAGAGGTGGTAGGCGAGAGCCCGACACAGGATTTATCCGATAATGTGAAACAGATTATTAAGCTGGATCGCGCATTGGACAGTTACTATTTGTCAAACTATTACGCCTCCCCGATTTCAGCAATCGTACCTACGATTTACTTAGTCAACCGGCCGGAATATCAAAAGTATGATATTTCTTCCAAGGTTCAAGATATTACGAAGATTGAAAATGAACCTTGGTATGTGAGCAGCCAAAGTAAAAATTTTGTCATCGAAGCTCGTCCTGATCAAGATCATATCATCGTGGCAAGACGGATATACAGTTTAAAGAACGCGGATAAATATGAATATGCAGCCTTGGTAAAAATTGAGCTGGAAAATAAATCAATCAACAGTGTGCTTGCAAACTACAAGCCCTCGCCAGAAAGTAAAATATGTATTCTGGACCCCAACAATCAAATTATTTTGAGCAGCGACTCGCTATCTGAGGTCGAAAAAAGCTTTATTCAGAAACTGAATGTGAGTGCGGGCCATTCACAAATTATGGATTCGGACGGGGGCAAAGTGCTCGTAACTTCCAAAATGATGGATAATATCGACTGGAGAATTGTGAATGTTACGAACTTAAGCGAAATTAATTCAGATCAGATTCGGCTGACGCGAATTGTTGTCGTTATCCTTGTAATTTGCATGACTACAGCGCTTCTAGCGGCATTCATTCTATCCCGTTATATCTCCAGCCCGATTACAAAGTTGGTTGCCTCTATGCGCACGGTAAAGGGGAATAATTTTGATATCAACCTTAAATATAACAAAAAAGATGAGTTCGGGTATCTGATACGGCAATATAAACAAATGATTGGCCAGATCAAAGATTTAATCGAGAAATTAACGATTAGCGACTTGAAGAAGCAGAACGCCGAACTGCTTGCCAAGGATGCTCAGCTTCGATTTCTGCAAGCTCAAATCAATCCGCATTTTTTATACAACACGTTAGATTCGATTAATATGTATGCCATCAAATATAATGCGCCGATCATTAGTAATATGATCCAATCACTCGCTAATTTCTATCGCTTTTCGCTAAGTAAAGGACGCTCAATGATCACGCTCGAAGAGGAAATCAACCATACGCATAGTTATTTAGAGATCCAATCCATGTCGTTCGGTTCAAAGCTGCGTTATGGCATTGATATACCACGCGAGCTGCGGAGAAGCAGAATTGTGAAATTAGTCATTCAACCTTTAGTAGAAAATTCAATCATCCACGGCTTTCATCCTGATAAGGGGGAATTGGAGATTACGATATCCGCCAAGCATGTGGGTGACAAAATTGTCATTGCCATCACGGATAACGGTGTTGGCGCCGAAGTCGAAGAACTTAATCAATTGCTAGAGTCAACGGAACCCCAAGACCACTCATTTGCTATTCGCAATGTCCATCGGCGGCTCCAAAGCACGTTCGGAGAAGCCTATGGGATTAGATATAGGCAAAATCAGACCGAAGGAATCACGGTCGAAGTTCTGATTCCCAAGAATTACACTTCGGAGGATAACGATGTTAACAGTAGTTCTAGCTGACGATGATTGCTTGGTCACTGAAATTCTAAACGATACAATTCCATGGCACGATCTGGGGATGCAGGTAGTTGGCATTGCCGATCATGGCAGGAAGGCACTGGACTTATGTCTGGAACTTCAACCGGATATTTTGGTAACGGATATACAGATGCCCTTTTGCAACGGGTTGGAAGTGGCAATGGAGCTTATGGAGCATGACATTCCAACGAAGATCATTCTAATAAGCGGAGTACAAGATTTTAACTATGCCAGATTGGCGCTGAATGTGAAAGCAACTGGTTACATTCTGAAGCCCATTCAGCTTAAAGAAGTAACATCCGTATTGAAAAAAGCGCGGGATACCATTGAAATGGAGTTCCAACGCGAACAGGTCATTCAGCGCCTCACGTCGCAGCTTTCAGAAAACATGTCTTTGATGCGAGATAAGTTTCTAACCAATCTTATATTTGATGGAATGGAAAGCAACGACGAACTGCAAGAACGTTTAGTGTATTTCGATTTACCGTTTCGAATCTCGGAAGATATCACCGTCGCGGTAGCTAAAATGGACGAGTACGAACAACGCGTGAGAAAAGAAGGTGTCGAGCGCGTACAGTTCTTTAACTTTTCGATTAAAAACATTATTGAACAAACATTAAATAACTTTCAAGCAGGCATCTGCTTTTCAACCAAAGATAATGAATTTGTCATCATTTTTGGCGAGGAGTACTGTTATGAAGATAAAATGACACAAATATTTGAGGGCATTGAACAGCTGCTAATTGATTTCGAAGGCATTTCGCTTTCTATTGGCATAGGGAATTGTGTGAGCGTCAAAACGGCTAATCTATCCTATCGTTGTGCTTGTAATGCTGTGAGCTATAAGTTTTATACCGGCAATAATTCTATTATTCATATTAATGATATTATCGACTCTAACACGATTGATAAAATGAGCGATTTGAATCATAATGCCCGATTAAATGAGCTGCAGAAGCTTTTGCTCGTAGAAATTAAACTGGGCGAATCTATCAAAACGATGGCATTATTTGAAGAATATTATTCGCTGCTCTCCAAAATAAATCAATTTTCCCAGGAATATATACGGGGCCGCTTTCTGGAATTAGTCATCGATGCTCACCGGGAAATCTGTGAAACGGAAGATGAAGTAGAGGAAGTTAACGCCACCTACATGATTTCTTTGCAAGCGATTATGAGGGGGGAGTCGATATCAGCAATCAAGCCGAATGCAAGCAAAATGCTGATCTGCATCGCCGACTACTACAGCGCAAAATACAACAAAAAGCATAACAACTTAGTTGAGCGCATCAAACGTTATGTGAATCGGAACTTTAAAGAAAATATTTCACTGGCAGAGATTGCAAGCGAAGTATTCATGTCCCCTACCTATATTTGTGCGGTGTTCAAACGAGAGACGGGACAAACGATAAATGAATATATCATAGAAATGAAGATGAATGACGCCAAAAAAATGTTAGCCAGCACCAAAATGAAGATTATGGATATTTCCGAAGATTTGGGATATGAAAACTCCCAATATTTTAGCTATTCCTTCAAAAAGTATTTAGGCGAAACGCCTCAGCAGTATAGAAACAGGTTTTCCCAGAAAGCATAATTTACCCAAAATTTCCAAATGCATTATTCACATTGAACTGAAGCAACAAGGTTGAATAGTCCGAAAAGCTGATTCGATTGGAAACTGCCCCCGACCACTTGATCATCAAAATGAGTCAAATAAAATGAGAGGGAAATTCCATTGGGAAGCACAAGCTGAACCCACTGATTTAAGCAAGCCTCATCTTGCTGTGCGTTTTGAATGGCAGTTCCGTTGCAGACTAAGGAGTGATAAGATTGGTGGGTTAAAAATCCTGATGCCATGTTAAAATTGGCATTCGTTACATATACATGTAAATTAGTCCCATCTGTTAATTGGATGGTCACCCATTTATTCATACACTGTAAAAGGTTTGCAATCCCTGGTCTGTTATCTTGATAGGACGGGAAGTTATTCCACATATGGTTATCTCCTTTGAAATGAGATCCTGCATTGCTTCCACCATATGCAATGGAGTGGGCGTTTGTGCACATAGGGGATTGATTTTTGAGTAGGCTGAAACGAATTTGTTTCAGCCTTTTTCGCCGCGGGTTCGCGCAGTCACCATGACGACAGTAAAAATACATCATTTTTTGTAAAGATAAATCATTACTATTCATTCATAATCGGGCTACAATAAATTCAAGAAAGAAAGCGCATTCGCGATGCGTGTGGCAAACTACAAGAGAAAGCAGGAGATGTGTATGAGCGTTGTTAATGAGCAGGTAGGATTAGGCATCCATACTTTGCGAAAGAAAAATCGCCTATTTCCAAAGCTAATGAAGCAGAAGTTTCTATTCTTGTTGCTAATCCCTGGCATGATCTACTTTCTGGTTTTTAAATATATTCCAATGTATGGAATTCTGATTGCTTTTAAAGACTATAGTCCGCAAGACGGCGTTTTTGGCAGCCCGTGGGTAGGTCTCAAGTATTTCCGTGAGATGGTTGAAATGAAATATTTTTGGACGGTTACGTTAAACACGCTGAAAATCAGCATCTTGAAGATTGCCATAGGATTTCCAGCACCTATTATTTTTGCTTTGCTGCTAAATGAGCTGGTTTCCAATAAATTCAAAAGAATCGTGCAAACGATTTCATATCTTCCGCATTTCCTTTCCTGGATTATCGTAGCAGGACTCATCTTTCAACTCGTTTCTCCCAGATACGGCTTATATGGATTAATTAGCGACGCGTTTGGTTGGCAGCCCCGCATTTTATTGGGTAATGCAGATTCGTTCCTGCAGATCCTACTGGTTTCTAACGTGTGGAAAGAAATTGGATATGGCAGTATCATTTATCTGGCTGCGATTGCCGGAATCAACTCGGATATGTACGAATCGGCCGTCATTGATGGTGCGGGCAAATTCAAGCAATGTATGTATATTACGATTCCAAGTATTTTGCCTACGATCTGTATGCTCTTCGTATTAGGACTGGGCGGTATTCTTGATGGCGGCTTCGACCAGATATTTAACCTTTACAATTCCATCGTCATGCCAACTGCGGATATTATCGATACCTTTGTGTACCGGGTAGGCTTGGTCGATATGCGATATAGTTTCTCAACAGCGGTTGGCATCGCCAAAAGTGTCATCGCACTCATCCTTGTCTTAACTTCGAATTGGATTGTTGGCAAGTTATCAAACTATACAGTCTTCTAATAAGGAAAGGAAAGAGTACGCATATGAAATTGAGTACAGGTGAAAGGATATTTAATGGTTTTAACATAGGTTTCATGTTATTTATCTGTTTAACGATTGTTTTTCCATTCGTACAGCAGGCTGTAATTTCAATTAGCCCTCCCAATGAATCCAGTACAATCGGGCTTCACTTATTTACCGGCAATCCAACTTTTGATGCTTATAAACAAATTTTTGCAACTGGTGCTTTGCTTGAATCCTATTACTGGACGATTCTACGTACGGTCTTGGGAACCCTGCTTACGGTTGTTGTCTCGGCAATGCTTGCCTATCCGTTATCCAAACGATATTTGTTAGGTAGAAAATGGTGGATGGGCCTCATTATATTTACGATGTTTTTTGGAGGTGGATTAATTCCGACCTATTTACTGGTCAAAGAGCTGCACATGCTCAATACCATCTGGTCCTTGGTTATCCCAGGCTTATGCAGTGCTTATACCATTGTGATTATTAGGAATTTTTTCACTTCCTTGCCTGTTGAGGTAGAAGAGAGCGCATACATTGATGGAGCAAACGATTTTTCTATCTTCTTCACGATTGTTTTGCCTTTATCTACGCCGATCATTGCCACTGTGACGTTATGGTCTATGGTTGGCCAATGGAATTCGTGGTTTGACGCCATGATTTATATCTCCAACGGTGAGATCAAAGTTTTGCAAATTATTTTAAGGGATGTCCTTAATAATGCGCAGGATGCAGCGCTGGCCAATGTCATGGGGATTGAGAATGTCGATATGTCCGGTCAGCGATATACGGCCGAATCCGTGAAGGCAGCTATCTTGCTGGTCACTACCATCCCGATCATCTTGGTGTATCCCTTCTTGCAGAAGTATTTTGTTAAGGGAATTATGATCGGTGCTGTGAAAGGGTAATACAGGTTTCAATGGCTAGTCCAAATACATGATGAAAGCAAAGGGGAAATTGTCGATGAAAGTTGTCAAAAGCGTTTCTGCTTCACTTGTTTTGACCACAGCTGCGGTTGCTGTTCTTGCGGGTTGTACCTCCTCTACCAATGAAACGAAAGCAGGTACCACGGAAAAGCCGTCCATCAACATCTTTACGACAAGAATTCAGCCTAATCCCAATTCAGAAGTTATTAAGCAGCTGAATGAAAAGCTTGGCGTTGATCTGAAAATCACAGCTGTGCCCGATGCAGATTATGACACGAAGCTGAATTTGTTCGTTGCATCAGGCGAGATGCCGGATGTGTATGGCGGCTATATTACAAGCAGCAAAGCGCTGTTTGATTCGGCTGCAACTTTGACGGAGGACGAAGTCAAGCAATACGCGCCCAACATCTATGCGTCATTTGTTAGCAGAGTCGGCAGTCAAAAAAGCCACATCCTCGATCTATGGTCGAGAGATGGCAAGCTGAAGGGCTTTAACAACGGGGCACTCGGCAACTCCTTGCCTTATGGCGTCGCCATTCGTTCCGACATTTTGCAAGCACTTGGGGTGAGCATGCCCAAAACGATTGCCGATTGGGATACCGTGCTCAAAAAGTATAAGGAAAAATATCCGAACAATTATCCGATTACGGTTCAAAACGGCGGAGAAGCGCAGGCGATGTATTACTTCTTGTCCGCTTATGGTGTACGGCGTGATGCTTGGATTTATAAAGATAACCAAATTCAATATGCACCCTTCATGCCAGGTATGAGAGAAGCGCTAATTCAGCTTAACAAATGGTATAAGGCCGGCTATATCAATCCGGAGTACTACACGATGTATCAGAATACATCGGCGCCTATCGACGAATTTGTCAATAACAACGCGCTCTTTTACCAATATTACAATACGACGCTCCAGATCAACCCGCCTTTTGATGAAGGAAGTATCGGTGCCAAGCTAACAGCCAAATATCCG
This sequence comes from Paenibacillus anseongensis, assembly GCF_009757995.1. Taxonomy (NCBI): domain Bacteria; kingdom Bacillati; phylum Bacillota; class Bacilli; order Caryophanales; family Paenibacillaceae; genus Paenibacillus; species Paenibacillus anseongensis. Next base: position 146,751 of record NZ_WSEM01000034.1, on the reverse strand, counting down.
AATGCGAAGCTGGAATGGGCGCCATTCCCGACGTCTGGAGACGGTGGCAAGGCGATTGTCGCCAACGCGCCGATGTTTACCAATATCGTCTTCTTTAATAAGAAGCTGGAGAAAGATCGCGACAAGCTGCATAAAATTATGACGGCTTGGGATACCATTTTTGGCGATGCGGAGACGTTTACACTGGCTAAGTATGGATTGAAAGATACGCACTATACGCTTGTTAATGATTCGCCTGTAACCAAACAGGAATTCTCGACGAATGAGGCCAAAGCCAAAGAAGGATTCGGCTGGCCGTTTATGGGCGCTTTTGACGCCACGGATGATGTGAATGCGAAAGTGCTTCCTGCTTTTATCAAAGAGAACAGACAGAAGCTGCTGTTTGACGACAATGGGCTGTACAGCAAGAAAAAGGTGGATTACCTCGTGACGACGGATAAACCGACGGTAGAAGGCCCGATTACCACGGAATCCGGCGAGAATCTGGATGGCAAGAACCAAACGTATGCGACACAATGGAACACCATGTTCACATCGGTTATCGTTGGCGAGAAGACAATTAATGATTTCGACGCTTTTATTGCGGATTGGAAAAAACAGCTCGGCGATGAGTTAGTCAAGAACGCGAACAGACTGTATAACAAAAAGTAAGGAGAATTAACAGGCTATGCTGAATGAAAAACAGACAGAGCGCATGCTCGGGAAGCTCAAGCGATTCGAGAAAACGATAGAGCCTTACATTTTCACCAAAGTAGACACATTGGATGTAGAGATTTACCGGACTCCAGAAAGATTGCATCGTATACCGGAGAGCCATTTGTTCGTCCAGGCCAGTTCAGGGGAAGTGTGGGGCGGTGAAGGGAATTATTGTTGGCTGAAAGGAACCTACAAGGTCAAGCAAGAGCTGGATCAGATGACTTTGTTCCTGAAACCGCATGTTGGAGGACATGAGACGCTTCTCTGGGTAAACGGATCGCCTTCAGGAACATTTACATTAAGCCATGGGAATCACTACTGCGATTTGCTGAAGTCGAATGTGCAAGGCGGTGAACGCATCGAGATTGCGCTGGAGTCTTATGCGGGCCATTTCTCAGCAGCTAGCCAGCCGTTGGCGGAATCTCCGCGCTCTGACTTCCTGCACAAGTATGAATCCGTCGACATTTGTGTGAAAAACCATCAGATGGCCGATTTTTACTTCGACCTGAAAACCTTTAATCAAATGGCTGGCGCGTTGGATAAACATAGTTTTGTTAGGGCAAATATCATTAAAACGTTAACGCAAATCCATGAAATTCTCTATTATTCCCCTGATAATATTGAGACCAGCATATTTGTGGAGGCCGTTGCGCAATCCAGCAAGCTCATTAAAACATTATATCAATACAAGAATACTTCTCTGGCTCCGATTGCAGCGGTCATTGGGCATTCGCATATGGATACGGCATGGCGTTGGACGATTGAAGAAACCGTTAAAAAGTGTGCGCGTACGTATGCCAATCAGATTAGTTTAATGGAGCAGTATCCGGAGTACAAATTTGTACAAAGTTCCGCTTATCATGGAAAAATGATGTTGGAGCACTATCCCGAGTTGTTTGAAAAAATCAAAGCTGCGGTTAAAGACGGCAGATATGAACCGAATGGCGCCGTATGGATTGAATGCGACGGCAATCTGGTCGGCGGGGAAATGATGCTGCGCCAGTTCGTATGGGGGCAGCGATTTACTCGGGAGCATTTCGACTATACGTCAAATTGCTTTTGGCTGCCGGATACGTTCGGCTACAGTCCTTCCATTCCTCAGATTATGAAGGGGTGCGGGGTCGACTATTTCCTGACGACCAAGATGTCGTGGAACGACACGAACAAGTTTCCGTACGATACCTTTTATTGGCAGGGACTGGATGGGACGAGAGTGTTAACGCATCTAAATAAAACCCACCTGTGGCCGGATCCGGAAACTTGCATCGACTCCGTGATAGACGGTCACCGCTCCAAAGATGCCATCACGGATAAAAGGGTGTCCAACATGCGTCTATTAGCCTATGGTTATGGCGATGGTGGCGGTGGTCCGCAATTCGAAATGATTGAAATGGCGCGCAGATGCAGCGATTTGGAAGGCTGCCCAAGAGTCGAGACGATGTTCGTTGGCGATTTCATGCAAATATTGGAGCAGTCCCTTACAAGCCCTCCCGTCTATGCGGGTGAGTTGTATCTCGAGCTTCATCGGGGAACGCTGACGAATCAACATACGATCAAACGTAATAACCGCTTGTCCGAAATTCGTCTGCATGACTTGGAATATCTCACGGTTAGAGATGCGGTGAATCGTGATGTGATATGTCGGGATACCGATATCAGGCCGCTTGTGGAGACGCTATTGATCAACCAATTTCATGATATTTTACCGGGAACATCCATTCCTGACGTACATGACCGGAGTATCTCGGAAACGACGTACATCATTCAGCAAGCGGATCAATTAATTCAACATGTTGTGCCTGTTGAACCTGTAGACAACAAAGTTTCGGTTGTTAACACCCTAGCATTCGATCGCACCGATACGATCTATTTGGATGCTTTGGATGGCTGTGTGATCCAAGGGGATTATGCTCAGCAGCGCGTAACCGATTTGTGGGGCCGCAAGCAGCTCGCTGTCGCGGGTGTAACGATCAAAGCCTTATCCTCTGCGGTGCTGGAGCGGGTGGAAGGCGAATTGAAGGAAGGCTCCTGCTTCCATTATGGGAACCATACGCTGGATACGCCATTCTATAAAGTGGTTTTCGACGAAAAGAGTTATATTAAATCGATGATTGATAAGGGTTTGAATAGGGAGCTTAGAGGAGACGGCTACGCTCTGAATACGATGCTGATGGCGGAGGATGTGCCGACCGCTTGGGACAGTTGGGACATTGATGCGGATATTGAGCTGAAGTTCAAAGATAACGCTGAACTGCTCTCAAGTGAAATCGTATCGGATGGGCTCGTGGAATTTAGAATCCGCAATCACTATAAACTGACCGCCAAATCGAGCTTGCAGCAGGACGTCATTTTCTACAGCGACAGCAAGCAAGTGAAGTTCGAGACATTGATGAATTGGCAGGACGATCACAGATTGCTCAAGACCGTATTTGATACGAGTGTATTTGCTGATTTTGTAAGACAGGAACTCCAATTCGGTTACATCAAGCGGCCAACGACCCGGAATACGGATATTGAAAAAGCCAAGTTCGAGGTGTGCAATCATAAATACACCGATTTGTCCGAAACCAGGTACGGCGTTGCCCTATTAAACGACTGTAAATACGGGATATCCGTCCACCAATCCCAGCTTGGACTCACGCTTCATAAAGGCGGCTGCCGGCCGGATTTCAGGGGAGATAAGGGCGAACACAGCTGCTCTTATGCGTTCCTGCCGCATGACAGCGGATTTGATGCCGATTCCGTCATCAAGCCCGCTTATGCATTCAATTATAAGCCGATTCTCGTTCCGGGCGTATGCAGCTTTGAATCTTTTATTCGCGTGAGCGAACCGAATATTATGATTGAAACGATCAAGCCGTGCGAGGATAACGATAAGGCTTATATCATCAGGATGTATGAGGCAGAGGGGACTTATACCAACTCGACTCTGACGTTTGCGAATGGTATGGTCAAGGCTGCTGTAACCAACATGTTGGAAGAAGACACGGAGAAGCTGGAAACGAAGAACGTGATCGCGCTTAGTTTCAAGCCATTTGAAATTAAAACAGTCAAGATCAGCTATTAATGTGAAGCGACTCGAAAAAAATCTGCCGGAGTTGCACGGCAGATTTTTTTTATCATTCTCGTCCATCCATAAATTGTTTTGGGCTTTTGCCGGTCAATTTCTTGAACGTTCGGCTGAAATGCTCAGGGGAGGTGTAGCCTACTTTTTCACAAATTTCATAGATTTTCAGGTTGGATGATTTGATAAATTCAATTGCCTTGGTGATGCGAGTATGGGCCAAATAATCGGTGAAAGTGGTGTCGCGTTTCTCTGAAAACAGGCGGCTAAGATAGCTGCTGTTAATGTTGAACTTGTTGGCAACGGATTGCAGGCTAATATCGTGCATATAGTTTTCTTCCACATAATGTTTCACCTGATTGATCATGGAATTCTCGCCGTTGTGGGCCTTTACGACGGCGATTACGGAGGATAGCCATTTGTTGAGCGAGTCCAAATCGCCGTAAAACTTCAAATGCTCCTCGTACTTATTGCTTAACTCGCGCAGCTCGCCATAGAGCCCGTTCTGCATCGCGAAGTCCATGAGGACAAAATGATATTTCATGTAGAGCTCTTTGATAGCTCGAATATGGCTGGCACTTACGTTTTGAGGCGGAATGATAACACTTTGGATTTCCGGTTTGCGCTTATCAAATAGGATGGCACTCAGCTGCTCTTTTAAGATGGAGACTTGCTGCCGGCTGTCGATCGCCAGTGGCCCCGTTTCTTCGAACTGCACGGTATAAGGAATGATAGAACCGTTTCCTGCAACAAAACAATAATCGACGGACATTCTCGCCTCATGAAGGAGCTGCGGAAGCGAGAAGAAATCGAAAGAAACACGGCTAACTCCAAGATTGATCCGGAACCCGCTTGGGCGAAATGCACCAAAGGCGCGCCTTACATGCTGCAGGATGCTGGACTCGGATTCCTGCGGGGCATAGAGCGTAAGAATCAAATACTCGAATGGCGACGTCTGAATGATTTCAACCTGCGCTTGACGGCTGAAAGCCAGGATCTGCTCGTTAGGTGAGAGGCATTCCGAGATGGCCTTTTTCATGGATGCTTCAGGTGTAGAAACATGTGCATCAAGCTTGTTCAATCTCAGCAGAAGCAAGGTCATGCGCCTTTTATCATTATTGCCCATCAATTCCTTCAAGGTGCTGATATCGTTTGTTGTCAGATTTTCCGCTGCAAGCCGGCTTAATAGTGTTTCTTTCATCAATTCTTTGCTGGAGACCGCCGGCAATTTCGGGTGATCGTTCAATCGCAGATTGGACAGCGTATGATGGATATGGTCTTCCGTCATTTCAGACTTTAATAAATAATCTTTGGCGCCAAGAAGAAAGGCTTCTTTCACCAAATGAAATTCATTAAAAGCGCTGATCACAAGAAAAGTAATATGTTCTCTAATCGCCAATGTATTTTTGATCAACTGAAGTCCGTCCATGACTGGCATTCTTAAATCCGTAATCACCAGGTCTACGTGGTTGCCTTGCTTTATCCAATCATAAGCATCCTGACCGTTAAAGAACTCGCCCGCCAGATGAAGTGACAGGTCATCCCAATGGATCATGTTCTTAAGCATCTGTCTTACGTAAGGCTCATCGTCAACAATAATGGCATTCATGGTTGGTTGGTACCTCCTTCGCTAATGAAATGGGCTTGGGCATCTTCTATATTTTCTAGCACGGGAAGAATAATTTTGACATTTGTGAAGAAACCGGCTTCACTCTCGATCTCGATGCCATAGGGTTCCCCATATTGGAGCCTGATTCTTTTATGGATATTAACGAAGCCTATGCGCAGTGAATCTGAAGAAATCGTTGATGGATGAACGAGCAGATTGTCTACGATTTGGCTGGCGATACCAATCCCGTTATCGCGAACGGCAAGAATCAGGGTCGTGCTATTTTTCAGAAAGGAAGAAAGGGTAATGTTGGCTTTGACGCCCGTGTTCAAATTGTGATTCAAGCCATGCATGATAGAGTTTTCTACTATGGGCTGTAGAATCATATGCGGTACTAGCAAATGCGTAGTTTGCTCTTCTATCTGGTACTCGACGTTTAATTGATGATCGTATCTCAGCTGCTGCAAAGAGATGTAGTCCTTAATATTCTGAATTTCCTCTCTTAATGCAATCACGTTACTAGGATGACTGAGGGTATTTCTGAGCAGACGGCTTAACGTAACCAGCATCGTGGCTGTAATTTCATCCTTATGTTTCATTGCGGAAAAGCGTATGGAATTAATGGTGTTGTATAGGAAATGCGGGTTGATCTGATATTTAAGCATATCAATTTCGGATTTGCGTTTTTGGCGTTCGATGTCAATCGTTTGTCTGAATAAGTGGTCGATACGGTCCACCATTTGATTGAATCCGCTTGCAATTTCGCTGATTTCGTTTTTGGAATTGGGGATAACGGTCATTTTCACATTCATTTCTCCGACCTTTTTCATCGCATTGGCCAGACGTTTGATAGGAAGCAGAATCTCATTAGAAATAATAAATGAAAACAGAAACATGAGGATTAGCAAGGCAGCTGCAAGAATGGTGGAAAAAAGAATGATGGCCGAAGACGCTTCCGTTACATGGCTTGAAGATGACAATTGAACGATGCGCCAATTCGTAACGTTCGATATGTCTTGTAAAATGAAAAATTTATCGATGTACGTGATGTTATTCGGGTCTTGATCGAGTGGGAGTTTTTGGGTCATTAAAGCAGTTTGCTGATCGCTAATGGGGAGAGCATAATCGTTTCCGGCAATGATCGTATTGTCAGTATCCAATACGCGAATGATGCTGTCAGCAAATCGAAGCTTATTGTTTAAGAGATCGTTCATTTTCTGCTGATTAACCAAAAGGATAACCTGGCAAAGGATTTCGGACGGATTATTGCCCATAATGTTATAAATGTTTTTGGTGATGACCGAATAGGTGCCTTCGAAAGAGTCGAAGGGAGTGGGCTGATTGCTAAACCAACGCATGGCGGGACTGGCTTCGGTGCTGGCAATGATGGGATTATGCTTGAATTCATTCGTAACGGAGACAAAAGATTTGTAGCTGTAGACTACGCGTCCGTCGATCATAACCATGGCAGCAGAAATGACATCATCCGTTGCAAACAAGCTCTTAAATTGCGGATCAAGGTTCGTCGTGACGGTGTATTTGGCATGTTGAATATCCCCTTGCTTGATATCACTTAACGCAGGGAGAACGAAATTATAGAACGTGGACGAATTCGAAAGAATGTCCATATACTTCTGAAATCGGATATACAGTGCGTCGAGCGAAGCCTGACTTTGCCGCATATCAAATGAAATGGTGTTGACCAACTCTTTTTGAGCGTTGGTTTTGATGGTGTAGTACGAGTAATAGGAAAGCGCCAAAAGCGGAATGACGGCAAGGAAAAGATAATATAAAAAGAATTGATTTTGAATTTTTGTTTTCATTGGAATCAACCCCATCGATAATTTCTATACCCAATGTACAACGTATTTCTTTATTCGTAAAGGAGCTCAGTATTGAGATTTTAAACATAGGAGGAAGATGAGAAATGGGAAAAATGACAAAGAAACAGCATCCGTATTTATATTTTGATCAAAATTGGGTTGCGTATTTTCGGGTTCAACTGCAAGAAGATGAGAACCTGCGGAGGGAATGGCAGGCTTATGTGGCCAAGGCGGATGGTCTTCTGGAAAATTCTTTTACAGATGAAGTTGAAGCTGACGGGGTGGATTCCCAGCATGGCAAGTATGGGCCGCCGAGCGAGCAAGTGGCCAAGATGGGCACCATGCTTGGGTTAGTGTATCAGGTAACGGGGCAGCGGCATTATGCAGAAAAACTAAAGGAAGCGCTCCTTCATTACAGCACCTATCAGAAATGGCACGGTAAAGGCTTGCTGAAGAACGATCCACCTTGGCATTCGGAGTTAAATACATCCCGATTCTGTCATGGTTTTGCCGTCGGCTACGACTGCATCTACGAGTTGCTGAGCACGGAAGAGCGTGAGACGATTCGCCGGTCCTTGCTCAATCTTGGCGTTTTGCCGACATTGAAGGATTGGGTATTTGCCGATACCCGTATTCATACGCTTGATTCCATGGGCCATAATTGGTGGGCTGTGATGATTGGACTGGCGGGAGTCGGCGTGCTTTCCGTCATGGAAGAGGAACCTGAAGCGAGCGTTTGGCTCAATGAAATCATTCGCATTTTCCCTGAATACTTTTTGTACAAAGGCAGTGTTCTTGGCAGTAAAAGTTTGAATTACGACGAAGCTGGGGCATTCTACGAAAGTCTCAACTATGCCGATTATGGCCTGTATGAATATCTGGTCTTCAGGTTGGCTTATCAACATGCTTTTGGGTATACGGATATTTCCGATATCCCTGATCTCGCGAAGGCTGGAGACTTCTTCCTGCATACGACATACCCGGCCTCCGAACGGCCGCTGACCGTTAATTTCGGTGACGGCTATATGTATACAGGTGCCGTGCACGCTGCAAAGATGTTGCTGGCGACCGGGCTCGACGATCCACGTTTGCGCTGGTATTTAAAAGAATGGCAAGCGGAGTATGGATTTTATGATTTTATCCAGCAGGATCGTATTTGGCAGGGGGAGTCGAGTCCACCATCTTCTGCAGAGACATCCATAATCTACGAGGGTATCGGCTGGGCGACGATGCGCGATGGTTGGGAGAAGGACGGCACGTTGCTGGCGGTGAAGTCTGGCTTTACCTGGAATCATTGCCATGCGGATGCGGGTTCTTTTGTTCTATATCATAAAGGGCGGCCTCTCTTGATTGACTCCGGCAACTGCTCTTACGAGAGACCTGAATATGTTGATTATTATGTACAGAGTGAAGCGCATAATGTTGTGCTGTTTAACGGTGAAGGGCAACTGCGGTCAGATATGCCCCGTGGCGTGAAGGAGCCTGGACATGTGTATCATTTGGTGGATCACGCCGGTCTCCGTTATGTGTACGCTGACGCAACCGGACCTATGTCGATGCATTTCTCAAGAAATTTCCGTCATTTTCTCTGGGGCGATGGTGTCATCGTCATCTTGGACGACATTCGGGCGCACGAGAAAGGCCATTTGCAATGGCTGCTTCACTTTGAAGGGGAAACCTGCATGGTGGAAAACGGTCCATTGCGTATCACGAACGGTGATGCCAGTGTGATCGTTAAGCATCTATTCCCGCAGCAACTGACTCTGAAGCAAAAGGAAGGCATGGCGGATCATGCTCCTGATACAAAGGTGACTTATTTGTCATACGAAACCTGCGAGTCCGTTCATGAGGCTAAATTTATAACGGCTGTAATCCCCATGGAACCGGAGCAGCCGCTTCCCGAAGTGACCGCCCTGGAGGGACATGAAATGCTTGGTGTGCGCATCCGATCAGGCGGCAAGCAAACGGATATCTATTGGAATCTGCGGGCAGATGGCCGAGTCATGCATCAGAATTGCATCCGCAAATTGAATGGATGGGAGACGGATGCTTATCTGATCGCCGTAACTCGACCTGAGGGTGCGGATGAGGACGATTGGACGAATATCGAGCGCTGTTTCATCGGGTATGGGAGCGTTCTTCGCCATAGCGGACATACGCTATTTGCTTCGATGTCCAGAGCGACGGTTTGCTTGGAACTAAGCGCTGAGGAGGTTTCGGTTTCCCTGCAAGGCCAACCTTGCATTCGGGCAGAGATACGGCCTGCCATCATGCCGCAGCGCTCAACGGCTATGGGGTGTGCCGAGGTGGTCTCCGAAGACGACGGAGTCATTGTCATTCGTCAATCGACCGCTTTGGCGACGCGACGTCCGGGTTAATAACAACAGTAAAAATGCATCAATTTTTGTAAAGAAACATCATTTAATTAAGCTTATGAGAGCGATATAGTAAATAAAGGAAGTGAATGTAAGCGATTTCCTGAAGGGTCGAAAGGGGGGATAAAGTGATGGATCCATAATCCGAACGAAGAAGCGAAAGGGAAGATTGAAGAGCGTTCCTATAATCGAAACAGGAGGTAAATGGCATGAAGGCAAAAAAACTAATGGCTGTTCTCTTATCCATCATGTTGATACTGCCCATCATGATGATACAACCAGGTTCAGCTACGGCTGCTAAAGACATTATGGATAACTACATTGTACAAAAAATTATGGATAAAAGGGAGCTTAAGCCCTATACGTTAACCAATCCTACTCGGTATGGATTTGGATCGGGCTATATCAACACGATTGATTTCGATGTGTCGTCAGTAGCTCCAGCCAATCTAGCCGTGAGTTTGCAGCTCTATGTCGAGAATAATGATCATCCCGGCAATATCAATGATTTGATGAAAACAATCGGCGGCAACGGCCGATTTGAAGTGTCGGATAATCAAATCGGTGGGCATTACTTAATGTATAACTCCAAGGATTTGAAAAGAGCAGACGGCACCGAGATCCAGCCGGGGTGGAATGACGTGTTGCTTCCATTTTCAGCGATGGGCAATGTTGCAGCAGTCGACCTGGCTCACATCCGGTTTTTCCGTTTAGAGTATTTTAACTTCACTGTTAAGCCAGACGCTTATGTCATCCGGATGAAAGACGTGAATATCGTGGATATGTCCCGTCCGGCCGATCCGGTGCCACCGGTGCAATACGACACCACACCTCTGGTAGCTAATATCCCCTTCACCAAGACGTTCAACATTACCGGTGGCGGCAGTGCCGGAACTCCTACAGCCTCTTTTGCTGTCCAATTTCCACCAATTGACGCTTCACACCATGATATCAGAAAAGTTAAATTGGTCATGGATACCGAGATCGAAAACCTGACTCATCCTGGTAATATTACGGTGATGTCACAAGCTGCAGGCCAAGTTGAGCTTACGAGCAGCGGCCACAATGACGCCAATGAACTAGCCTTCAGTGTCGGATCGCTGAACTGGCAAAACGGCCAATCGAGCGCTTCCGCTATGTTGACTACCGGTGGCGCGACAGGCGGTACCATTGATTATTCAAACATCAACTATATGCGCTTCTATATGACGAATTGGCCGGCTACCTTTACCGACAATTTGGTGCTCAAAATTTCGAATGTCCGCTTAATTGATACGACCAATGACACGACACTGCCCACCTTTTTCAACGACGGCATGTTGTTCCAGCAGAAGAAGCCCATGAATATATGGGGTTATTCGGATGAGGGGAAGAATATAAAAGTTGAATTGTTTAAAGGTAATGAGACTACAGCTCTTGAAACGAAGACGGCCGTTGCTGCTGCTAACAGAAGATGGGATGTTGCATTATCCCCCCGGGTCGGCAGCTATGACAGCTACAAAATTGTTGTTAGCGAAGGCAACACTGTCATTCAGACCATCAAAGATGTTGCCATAGGTGAATTATGGCTCGCGGGCGGTCAGTCCAATATGGCTCTAAACGTGGGTTCGGCGATGACAGGCGCTTCCGAAGTAGCTAACGCTAATAACCATAACATCCGTTTCTTCCTGGTTCCGGCTTACCCAGCGGGGCAAACGGGTGATCAGCCAATTGATCCAACGCCGGATATTGCCGGAGCGTATTGGGGCGCAGGCGATAGAGGCACCGAAGTCAACAAAGTTTCTGCCGCCGCCTATTTCATGGCAAAAAGTTTGCAGCCGAAGCTGAACGTTCCTGTGGGCGTGATCAGTGATGCAACCGGCGGTACCATCATTGAAGCTTGGCTGCCCCGCACGGCTATTGAAGGCGACGCAGAAGTAAAAGCCGCTCTGATGAAACGTGGTCTGTACTATGATGCCGACTGGTGGCCGACAGAAGCCAATAAAATGTCCATTTTGTACAATCAGAAAATCGGTCCTCTTGCCGGAACCAACATAGCTGGTACGATCTGGTATCAGGGGGAAAGCAACTCCAACCGCAGCGAAATCTATGATATCGAATTAAATCTGTTGAAAAAGAGCTGGAGCGAAGCGTTTGGTTTTGCAAACAACACCATGCCTTTTATCGAAGCTCAGGTTGCCCCGGACCAGTACGATAATGGTAGTACCAATCCGCAGCATCTCGGTTGGCTGGCTGAGAGTATGACCAAATCCTATTTGGCCAACGCTGACAAGAATATGACGCTGTTTCCGATCTACGATGTTCCGTTGACTCATGTGTTGAACGGGACTTCACCTGGCGCGATTCATCCACGTACGAAAGAACAGGTTGGCCAGCGCTTCGCAGATAGTGCCATGAGTTTGGTATATGGCGCCAACGACCTGAAATCGGCTCCGATCTATAAAAGTATGACCGTTTCAGGCAATACCATCAACCTCACCTTTGACAATGTCGGGGAAGGCCTTAAATCCTATAACGGCATCTCCCTTCATGGCTTCAGCATAGCAGGTGCAGACCATGTATATGTGACCGCCAACGCTGAAGTTATAGGTCCGAACACCGTTAAGGTTTGGAGCAATATGGTCTCTGATCCGAAGGACGTCATTTACGCGTTTGACAATTTCAATAACAATGCCAATCTAGTCGGTGCCGCCAAAGGGAATTATTATATTCCGGTCAGCCCCTTCCGTACTACGGCATATGCAGATAGCACCAGTGCTCCAGACCCGAGCGTCACCTATTATACGGAGCAAGGCTGGATGTACGCAGACAAAGACGAGTGGGTCGTCGACCAAAACGATACTACGATTAATTTCTTCGGATTCCATCCGTCTTGGAAGTCAGGTACTGTGAGCACCACCTCAGCGGTTACTTACGGTTATTCTCCTGCTTTGAAGCTGGAAGGTGCTTCGGCATTGCAGGTCAACTATACCGGTTCTGCTGGTAAAGTGATCGGTATCAGCCCGATACTGACCTATGACAGCCTGAAATTTAAAGCCGGCAATTACAACTATGTATCAGTCAATGTCCTTAATGTAAATGAAAACGCTGCCAAACTGGCCCTGCAATTCGTGAGTGGCGGCAAGACGTATACGGCAGCTGTTGCCGAAACGGGCTTATATGAAAAAAGCCTTGCCAAAGACAACAAATATACGACTGTCACCTTTAATCTGCGCAAATTGTTTGACGGAACCCAAGTTGTAACCGATACCAAATCTTTGCTCAATGCCATTACCGATATGCAGTTCACCTTCACGGGTGTAACCGATGGCAGCCTGTATCTCGATAAAGTCATGGTTGGTACTAGTGCCGGCGTAAAGACCGATGCCGAGCTAACTGCTGCTAACCCAGCGTTTAATGCTGCTGCGATGCGGACGCAGCTGCAAGCAACCTTTGTTGCAGATACCAGCCCATACACCGCTGCCTCCTTGGTTGCTTACAATGCCGCAAAAACGGCTGCAGACGCCTTGATTCAGGGAAACAGCACCGATATTGTCAAACTGGGTCAGGCTATCGACAATGTCATTACGGCAAAAAGCGCTTTGGTTGTTAAGCCTGTCAGCAAAGATGAACTGCTCGCCGAGATGAACAAAAAGCCGGCAGATTCCACTTCGTACATCACAGCTTCCTGGGATGCTTATATGACGAAATGGAATGCGGCTAAATCCGTGTACGACAACAATAATGCCACTGACGACCAGATAGTTACCGCTACAACGGAGTTGGCAGCCGCATTTGGCAGCCTGGAAACCTCCTCGACTTTGCTTGTATTCGGCGATCCTGTCGTGGAACAAGGTGTAGCCTTTACGAAATACAACGGTAATCCTTCTTCCGAAGCGCAAACTTTCGTTGAAGAGTATAAAGGAGATACGGTTGGGCGCATTAATGCTCAAAAATATCTGTATGGTACTTTGAGTGCAGACTCTTCCCTTCGAGGTGCTGAAGATGTTATTTTTACCATTCAGTATTATGATGTCGGGACACAGAAACCTTTTCTAGAGTTGGGTCAAAAATCAACTGGAAACGCTTATAATAACAGGCACTTTATACAGCTCTATAATACGGGCGATCTGGTAACCCTGAAAATTTATGTGACCGATGCCCAAATGAGGAAAGCGCAAAATGGCGGTGCTGATTTCCGGATATTAGCTGCCGGTGGAGATTTTTATGTAAAAAGTATACGCGTGGAGAGTGGCAAGGAACCTGCCATTGATGAAACCCTTCCACCTGTATTTGCCGGGGAAACGGCAAGTAATAATATGATCGGAAAAACGGTTGCCGGATATCAGATGTGGTTTACTGCCAATGATACCAATTCGGGTTGGGTTCATTGGAACTCGGGAACGAAACCTGGCGTTGGCCAGCTTAAATTTGAAAATTGGCCCGATGTAAGGGAGTATCCCGACACTGCTCTATTCCCTACCAATTTCGATAACCTGGAAACCGGCGAACAAGCCAAGTTGTTTACATCCAAGAATAAAGATGTGGTTGACTTGCATGTTTCTTGGTTACGTGATTATGGCATAGACGGGTTAGCGGTTCAGCGGTTTTATAGTTCAACAGAAGTGACAGAAAGTCCTATAAAAAATAATATAAACCTGGTTCAGGATGCAGCTGAAAAGTATAACAAACTATTTTATGTCATGTATGATTTGTCAGGATCTGGAAGTGTAGGAGAAGCTGCTGTAGACAGAATCAAAAAAGATTGGGTATACAATATAGAAAGAAAAGGTATTGTAAGCTCAACCAGTTATGCCTATGCAAAAGGAAAACCGGTCGTTTGCTTATGGGGTCTTGCGGGAGATAACCCGTCCAGATATCCGAGTGCAAGTAATGCGCTCACACTTATTCATTGGTTCCAAGACAGAGGTTATTATGTGATCGGAGGGCTGCCTGATAATACATGGGCATCGGTAACCAATGATTATGCTGCGGTATATCAGTCCCTTAATATGGCATCTCCGTGGACAGTAGGACGGTTTAATGGCTCAGAGGACGCCAAAGCTTGGTGGGAGCAGACTGACCAACGATTGGAAAGAGAGATGGCGTATTGCGAGCAATACGGAATTGACTTCCAACCTGTTATTTTTCCAGGATTTGCTTGGTCGAATCTGAGAAATGGTGTGAATTCGGCGCCGAATGAGATAGGCAGAGAAAGCGGAGATTTCATGTGGACGCAGGCGGCGCTTTTAAGAGAACATGGTCTAAGGACATCGTATATTGCCATGTTTGATGAATTTGATGAGGGTACATCCATCATTAAGGGCGCTGAAGATTCCTACGAGATCCCGAAAGGCGAGCAGTATTTGTATACACAAGCATCTGAAGGTACATGGCTTTCTTCCGATTTTTACTTGCGGCTGACGGGAGCTATTGCCGATATGAATAAACATGACATTACGGAAGGCAATCCTGTTAGCTATGAGGTGCCGATTGAGGATTCGTTGGGTCCTGTGTATTGGCGGAACGGTTTTGAGAAACGCTTTGCTGCGGGCGGGGAACTTACGAACGTTGACGTAGGTATTTACAATCCCGGTGATGAAAATGAGCGCGGGAATCCAAAAATTTTGAAGCGTCAGCATTCGGATCCCGCTTTAGACGCTTTTGCCATCGCGAAAGATGCCTTTCATAGAGGCGCGTATTCCTTCCGATTTAGCGGAAAATCGGAAAACGGGACCGATAATACTCAACTTTATGCGCGAATTGCGCCAACAAAAATAAAAGTTGAAAACAATTTGGAGCTTTCTTACTATATCCGGGCAGAAAACGACTTAGGTCGGCATGCTTTCATTGATCTATTGTTTGACGACGGTACTCATTTAAGCGACAAGGTTGGATTTACTGGCAAAAGCGCAAAAGGCGCCGTAGGCCAATGGGAAAAAATCGCTTATCATTTAGATACTTCCTTTATAGGCAAGACGATCGTAGCGGTTATCGCCGCATACGATCACACGGGAGATGGCGTTTATACGGCTTACATGGATGACATAACGATTCAAAACGAAGTGCCAACAACAACACCGATACTTAGTCAAGCAATACTTGCGGTTAATGCGACATCACTTCAAGTAGGTGCAGCAGCGTCAGCGGTGGTAACAGGTATGCTTAACAATGCAGCACCTGCGGATCTTACCGTAGCCACAGTTACGTACGGATCAAGCAACAGCGCGGTAGTATCGGTTGATATGCGGGGGCATATCACGGCGGTAGCCGAAGGTACTGCTCAAATTACAGCTGAGGTGACGCTGGATGGTGTAACCGTGCAGACCAATGCTGTGACGATCACAGTGGCGAAGCCGCTGCCAACAACGCCGGTCCTGAGTCAAGCGACGCTCGCGGTTAATGCGACATCACTTCAAGTAGGTGCAGCAGCGTCAGCGGTGGTGACGGGTACGCTTAACAATGCAGCACCTGCGGATCTTACCGTAGCCACAGTAACGTACGGATCAAGCAACAGCGCGGTAGTATCGGTTGATATGCGGGGGCATATCACCGCGGTAGCTGAAGGTACTGCTCAAATTACAGCTGGTGTTACTCTGAATGGCGTATCCGTGCAGACCAATCCTGTTACAATCACAGTGGTGAAGGCGGTGTCTTCAGGGGTTCCAGGTATGCCAGTCTTATCATCTAACAGCGGTGAAGCTACGGGATTGAGTGATGGCAGCTACACCGTAACCATGAATATGTGGTGGGGCAATAACGGTACTTTATTTAAATTGTATGAAAATGGTACCCTCATCTCTACCCAATCGTTGAAGGATGCAGCTCCCGCTGCACAAGTGGCCAAGGTTGATGTGCATGGCAAAGCGAACGGCACTTATACGTACACGAGCGAGCTCATCAGCCAGTTCGGTACAACAACGAGCAATCCGCTTGTTGTCACCATCTCGAACGCATCGCCGGGCAAACCGGTGCTCTCCCAAGATAATTGGGATGGAGACGGAACCTTTCATGTTGCTATGAACATGTGGTGGGGAACGAATGCGACCGAATACCGTTTATACGAAAATGGTGTGTTGCTCGAAACGAAATCACTGCAAGCCGCTACGCCTGGTGCTCAAAGTGCGGTGAGTGCAATTGCCGGACGTGGAGTTGGTACATACGAGTACCGGAGTGAATTGGTCAATGCGGGCGGAGTAACCTCCAGTGACGTGCTTACGGTACGAGTAGAGAAATAAATGAAGGCCTTATGCATTCGATGGGAGTGCATAGGGCCTTCTTTTGTTCGAGAGGTTGAATTAACACTATTTCATTCGTTACTAAATGCTAAGCTTAGTAATTATTTATAAATAATTTTATAGCTAACTTTTTATATCTTAATTTGTTGAATATCTGAGATCAGCTTACACTGTTTATGGCTGAAGTGTAGCTGTAACTAGGTATAGAAAACTCAAAGTAGATGATAGAAGAGGAGAAAGAGTAGATGAAAACCACTACTGTTAATAGCTTGATTGCCATTGAGAAGGTTGAAAGTGAAGCATGGTTGGATATGTATGCTGCTGCACCGGATAGCTATGTTACTAGCTCAAAAACATCTTATGCACGGTTGGGTACGAGTGTAGGACTTGCAGATCAGGGTGTGCCGATCGCGGAATTCAACCGGGTTCTCGGTCTAGGGATTGCAGAACCTTTAAGCGAAGAAGGGTTGGATCAAGCGATAGCGTGGATGAACGAACATGCTTCTGAGTTGTATTCTTTGCAAATTCCCCCGACAGCGCTACCTGACATGATTCACGAGTGGATCCAAGCAAAAGGATTCAAGCGTACTGGAAGAGGCTGGGCGAAGTATTACCGGGATTCCATGCCAGTAGAAAGTCATCCTATGCCAACTACGCTCGAAGTTCGACTCGTTGAGCCGCATCATGCCACAGACTTTGGTTATGCTGCACAGGTAGGGTTCGGGTTTCCTGAGTCACTCATTTCATGGTTTTCAGCATTGGCTGGTCGCCCAAAATGGAGAGTATACGTGGCGTACGAAGCTAATCATCCTGTAGCCTGTGGGGCAATGTTTATCGATAAAAACTGGGCTTGGCTTGGAATAGATGCGACATTGCCCGATTATCGCGGCAGAGGAGCTCAGAACGCTCTAATTAAACAACGGTTAACTGATGGGATTGCACTAGGTGTTACTGGTTTCACTGCGGAAACCGGACAACCACCTGAAGGACAAGAGGATACGAATAAGTCATACTGTAACTACCATCGAGCGGGATTTAATCGTGTTTACGTGCGTCCTAACTATATGAAGGTTGATTGAAAAAGTGGAAAGCAAGCTCTTGTCTAATCTATTAGGCAAGAGCTTGTTTTGTTAAATTGTCCTTCAAGTAAAAAATTGTATATGATAAATTGTAGAGAAATTAGATCCATATTTAGGAGGGATACAAAATCATGAAACGAAACAGATTAGGTGCTTCAGAGCTCATGGTAGGCGAAATAGGATTAGGCTGCATGTCGTTAGGCACAGATCGCCAGCATGCCATTTCTATGATTCATGGAGCATTGGAACGTGGGGTAAATTTTCTGGATACGGCTGATTTGTACGATGAAGGTCTTAATGAAGAAATCGTAGGTTCAGCGATTCAAGGTCGCAATCGTGGCGAAATCATTATAGCCACAAAAGTCGGTAACAGACGAATACCAGGCAAAGAAGGCTGGGTATGGGATGCCTCCAAAGCGTACATACTGTCCGCGGTTAAAGAAAGCTTGAGACGGCTGCGTACGGATTACATTGATTTATATCAATTGCATGGCGGTACACTTGAAGACCCGATCGACGAGACGATCGAAGCTTTTGAACAATTGAAACGAGAGGGAGTCATCCGCTATTATGGCATATCCTCGATTCGTCCAAATGTGATTCGGGAATATACAAACCGATCATCGATTATAAGCGTCATGAGTCAGTATAGTTTATTAGATCGACGGCCGGAGGAAGAAGTGCTACCTTGGCTTGCTGAGCATTCAATCAGTATGATAGCCCGTGGTCCAGTGGCGAAAGGAATTCTGTCGAATCGGGGACGGCGGCTTCAGGAAAATTACCTTGACTACACAGGGGAATCAATTAGTAGCCTGTTTCCCAAATTACTGGATTCAGCCAATGTGAATGGCCGTAATTTAAGTCAGCTTGCCATTCGCTATGTGCTATCGAATCCTGCGGTTGCTGTGACCATCCCAGGGGCTAGCTCTCTAGAACAATTGTTGGAGAACATCGCCGTTGCAGAAGCCCCTCCCCTAAGGGATGAAGAGATCATTTTGCTTCAGAAATTGACGCGTTCAAATAGGTATGAACAACATCGATAATTTGTATCTTCTTACGAGTAGCTCCACAGTCCGCAGCTGTTGAGCTACTCGTGTTATTTATGCTGAATCTAATGAGTGCATATAGGAAACTTTGGAACAAATACCGAGTATAACCAATATAGCGGTTTAAGTTGAGAGAATGAATAGGAGTGTGATCCAATGAGCTGGAAAAAAGCAGCCATTGCGGCTGTAGTTGGAGCGCAAGTCATGATGTCATGTGCTTTCGACGCTTCAGCGGAAGGAGCAACTGTTGTTTGGGAGCCCATACCTAGTGTGCAGCCGGAGTTCCAGCACGAAATGTTCCCTTCGGAGGTCCCCGAATCAGGTAGAGTGCCTGCCGTTATTCAGTTATTGAGCAACATCCCTTATTATGACAAATACGAAGATTCCGGCGGTCCACCTCAGGGCTATCTAGCTCCTCAGGAGGTTCAAGTAGTCAAGGCAGGCATGCCTTGGTCGGATGCGCATAATTGGTGGAAAGTCCGCACCTGGCTTGGCGATAAGTGGATCAATGTGCCTTCAAAAGCGTTAGACGTCGCTCCACCAAAGCAAATATCGCTGCTGGACAATACGCTGATGTATGCCAACCCAGATATCAAATCACCATCAACGGGTTCATTGGCACCGCAGGATGTGGAGGTGGTCGCTGCTGCGAAAAGGTGGTTTGTTGCCGATAACTTCGATTACAACACGATGACATGGCTGCAGATTCATACGACTTGGCTCGGTGACCAATGGATTCAAATTCCTCTTAATCGTATTGGTACGCTGCGGAGCGTTGTGCCAGAGAAAGAATATTTCATGAACGTAAGCAGCATTCCACAAGGTGTTGGGGAAATAACAGCAGAGTTCATTTCGCCATTCAACAGCACAAGCTATCGTGTAGAGACAAAGAGCGGAGTTCAGTGGATGTATTACCGAGGCGCGAGGGTTGAAGAGTCCCAAGAAAGCTTAGTATTGTATACGCGAACAACGCTTTTTGCACAACCTGATTCCTATGGGGAAGAGGTGGCCATTCTTCAGCCTCAGAAAGTGGAAGTGTTCGAACGAATTAACAATAATCCATATGGGAACACACAGGATGAACCCATCTGGTATCATGTTCATACATCGGCAGGGGATGGTTGGGTGAATAAACAGTTTGCCGATCCTATTGATGCCAAACCGACAGACGTGGCCATAGAATTGAAATCCAATGCGGAGTTGATGAACTATCCCTTAGGTAATTGGTATAAATTCGCACAAGCTTCCCCTCAAATTGTACATCCGATTCGTTATTGGGATGATACCCTAGGGAACCGTTGGTACCAGATCGATTCTTATGTTGGGCTTGTCTGGTTGAAGTTAAATTCATATTCCGATCGAATTGTGACTGATGGATTTGAACCGGCTATAGACATGTCCTTCTACTCTTTGTACTACAACAGTGCGAAGATTGATGGCGACGAGCTTAAGCTTCAAGACCGACAGGTGGGATATATACGCGATAACGCTTGGTATGTATCCATTCCCTTTTTATCCGAAGGTTTCCGCTACGACAAAAGTGAGTCAGGAGGCTGGACCACTTATCAGAACAGCAGGTTTGGTAATGGTTTTCGCATTCAGGCTGGCTCCTTGCAGGCAACAACACTTTGGAAGGGTAAAGAGGTTCAGAAGGTTAACTTGATGGCAGCGCCACAGGTCTCATCAAATGGAGAAATATACCTGAACGAAGCCGATGTACGGAACTTGTTCGGTACTCTTATTGCTAAGGTTGATAACTCCCTTACTTTTACACTTCAGGCCTACAATGTGACTACACTTGCTATTCCCACATCAGTCGATACCGATCAGATAGTGCTCAATGTAGCTTTTAGAGACAGCACGCAGCAGCTCGCGGCCGACGCTTCACCTGAGTTAAGACCCAAGTTGACTGTCGAAGAGATCGGAGCCCCACCGGCAGAGGCTATTCAGGCCTATTCAAAATGGGTTGCACCCATTCAGTGGGACGTGGCTTTCTTCCAATACCAAGCTGCCAAGCCGCTGAAGGTCGGGCAGAACCAGCTGCGGGCTAGACTTGAGATTGGCGGCAGGATTTTATGGCAGCAAGAATTTACGGTCATGAGGACGAAATAGGTTGGTGAGCGGGAGCCTTCATCCTTTTTGAGGATGGAGGCTTTTTTGTATGTTTTGGGCTTGGGGTAAGCTAAGCTTAAGCCTTGTTGCTGGTACGCGAATGAGAGTTTCGCGCCAAGTAATCATAGCTCGGCATTGGCGGCCTTGCGTCAAATGACCCAACTCGCTCAGCAAGACTGCCTCCCACCAAGTGAACATACCGCTCTGCATGAGCGCCTTGCGCCAAGTGACCAAACCGCTCAGCGTGACTGCCTCGCACTAAGTGACCATATCGCTCAGCATGAGCGCCTTGCGCCAAGTGACCAAACCGCTCAGCGTGACTGCCTCGCACTAAGTGACCATATCGTTCCGCATGACTGCCTCGCACCAAGTGACCAAACCGCTCAGCAAGACTGCCTCGCATCAAGTGACCATATCGCTCAGCATGACTGCCTCGCACTAAGTGACCATGCCGCTCTGCATGAGCGCCTTGCGTCACGGCCCCTCGCTACCATGTCTATGTTGTACGTTATACAACATAAAACAGCTTTAAAGCCCACCACCCTACTCTTCATTGCACTTAGTGCAATAAATTCAATCAAAAAAGCGTGAAAACCCCACTATCCTGCTTTCCACGTTGTATTTTGTACAACGTGGAAGAAGCCAGTGGCTGATCTGAGGCCCGTATGCTGCACAAAGTGCAACATACGGCTGACTGTGGCTATTGGTTGATCTGTCATTCGAAAGCTCTTTTAACATTGGAGTTAATTTTCATTCATTAAATGATTTCAACCGAGGAATCCCTGGAAGCTTATAAAGTTCAGCTGATTTTGCAACTTTAAGAAGATCCCATCCGTCTATTATATAGGCTTAATTTTACTAATGTGGATGAAGGAGGTAAAAGTTGAATGATGAACATGGAACGAGATCTGCACGTAGATATTGCAATAATAGGAGGAGGAGTGGGAGGGTGCGCTGCAGCATTGGCTGCCTGTAGGATGGGGAAAAGTGTGTACATGACCGATGAATACGACTGGATAGGCGGTCAGTTGACGAGTCAGGCAGTGCCGCCTGATGAGCACAAATGGATCGAGCAATTTGGCTGTACGCGAAGCTATCGCCAATTTCGCGAAGAGGTCAGAGAGTACTACCGTCAACACTATCCGTTATCCGAGTATGGGCGTTCGGTATACTATTTGAATCCAGGAAATGGTGGAGTAAGCCGGCTGTGCGCGGAACCACGTGTCACGCATGCCGTATTGCAGCAGATGCTCGCGCCGTTCGTTAACAGCGGGAAACTTACCATCCACACACGAAGTAAAATTGTAAAAGCGTGTAGACATGACAACGAGATCCAAGCCGTTACTGTTAAACGCGAAAACGGGGAAAAGCTGACTGTTTACGCACCTTATTATCTTGATGCAACAGAATGTGGGGACGTACTGCCACTTGCGGAAGTCGACTACGTAACCGGAGCAGAATCGAAGGCAGAAACAAACGAACCTCATGCCTTGGAGGGTCCCGCAGATCCTCATGATATCCAGGCTTTTACTTACTGTTTTGCGATGGACTACTTCGAAGGAGAGAATCATGTCATAGATAAACCCCATGATTACGAGTTCTGGCGTTCATTTCAAGCACCATTTTGGCCGAATCCGCAGTTGAATTGGGTATCGCCTGATCCCAAGACATTGGAACCAACGGAAGAAACGCTTTTTCCCGGTACGGATAAATACCCTTTGTTTATCTATCGCCGAATTGTGGATAAAGCGAACTTCGCGGCGGGGACTTACACGTCAGACATTTCGTTAGTCAATTGGGCGCAGAACGATTACTTTCTTGGAAATGTTTATGATGTACCTGAACAGTTGGCCGAAAAGCATCTATATCAAGCGAAACAACTGAGCTTTTCTTTGTTATATTGGCTGCAGACGGAAGCTCCTCGGCCTGACGGGGGAGTGGGCTATCCGGGGTTGAGGCTGCGTCCGGACGTCGTCGGGACCGCTGACGGCATGGCCCAGGCGCCGTATATTCGGGAATCGCGTAGAATTAAAGCGGAATTTACGGTTTTGGAACAACATGTAAGCACAGCTATCCGAGGCGATCAAGGGGCAGTAGAGTTCCCTGACAGCGTAGGGATTGGATGTTACCGAATCGATTTGCACCCGAGTATGACGGGACGGAACTTCCTCGACATTTCTTCGTTACCTTTTCAGATCCCATTAGGAAGTCTGATTCCCAAGAAGGTTACGAACTTGCTGGCTGCCTGTAAAAATATAGGAACAACCCACATTACCAACGGTTGCTACAGGCTTCATCCCGTTGAATGGAATATCGGGGAGTCTGCAGGCTATACGGCTGCCTTTTGTTTGAACCAAGGCATGACCCCAAGTGAGGTTCGCGCTGACGCAGCAAAGCTCAAAGAACTTCAAGCTTTACTGACGGCGAACGGCATCGAACTGGCATGGCCTAAGATTGGAGCTGTATAAAAAACCTATTAAAGATCAACTTGTTCCTAAAAAGGGGGCTTTTATGGATCATAAAAAAAATTTGCTTTCCGGGATAGTAGCTGGAGTACTCCTTCTTTTCTTAAATAATTCTATTGCTTTGAGTACAATAAAAAGTCTTTTCGATAGCATGCCAATTGCTTATATTACAGTTAGATGCATGATCTATATTCTATCTTTTATCGGTATTTTGACGATTGCTTTTTGTTCAATAGAATTGATAATAGAAGTACATAAATTCAGAAAGCAAAGATAAACTTGTCGGGTGACAAAAATATGGTTACATTAAAAGTCGCATTTTATGCGGCTTTTTCGAATTGTGTCCTCATTTCCCGACGGATCGGACAAAGTTATGGATAGTTAGGTAATCTTGTTCAAGAGTCCCCAAACAAGTATACTTTAGTACATAAAAGCGGTTATGTGAAAAAGTAAAATTTGGAGGTGAACCTAATGAAATTTATCGTTTCAAGCAAATTCATCCTTTTCTTATTGAATTTAAAGAATAATAGATTGAGAAGTACTAATATGAAGTAGGTACATTGAACTTGCTTCCTCTTATACCCATCAAATACACTTTGAGGAGTAGTCGTTCTATTAATTTATTTAAGAAAAGAAAGGGTGCCAACATTAATATGAAACTAACTTATTTGCGCGGGGGCAGTATTGCAATAATTGCAATCGCTGCACTAATCGTAGGAGTTAAGGCATTGTTAACGATTCAGAACATAAATCGCATTACAAATGTAGAGTTGGTTGGGGAGCAAACGATTTACGGAAAACCGGGCTCCCAAATGATCGTACGAATGGGAAAAACAGTGGCTGTAGCTACGGATAAAGAAGGTATTCCGGACCTGACTGCAGGTTTGGATCTTCAGCCAGGAACCTCGATTCCGGATAATCATTTGCTGTTTTTTCCTAAAACGACCCGAGGGCTCCAAGCCGATCTCCAAACAGATAACGAGATTTGGATCACGGTTCGCGGAGGGTATACAGTTTATAATGAAAGTGGAAAGAAAATCAAACCAATTATTGAATGATTACATTTTCTTTTTCCCGACGGAAGGTAGGGAAGAGATAGATACAGTTTAACGTGGAACTATAACTTATAAACACCAGTGGAGGTAGCCGATACAAAGCGGCTGCCTTTTTCACGCTAACGGGAGGTTAGCGCAATACATTCCATAAGTAATATTTCCAATATTAATACACAAAATAATGAGGTGCCTTCTTGTGAAATACTTCGAAGAGGCTAAGCATTTAAGGAAAACATATGTGCAAAAAGTAAGGTCAGAAATAACTTTGTGTGATTCGGTCGCTGTGCTAGACATACCTTATATTCACTTTCGTTATATTTTTTGAATCACTACAGAATGAAACGGACTAGCGTAATTTCGAACGCTAGTCCGTTTCTGTTTGTTCATTATTCTCCTTATTAAGCTGCTTTCGCTCTACATGGGCCGCTCCCCATTGATGTAAGGCTTCCAGAATTGGAGACAGACTCATGCCGTATTCCGTGATGGAGTATTCCACTTTCGGTGGGATCTGCGGATAAATGACTCGCTTAACGAGCTCTTCCTCCTCCATTTCGCGCAGATGGAGCGTAAGCATCCTTTGCGTGATATCGGGCAGCAATCTTCTTAGCTCATTGAACCGCAGAGGTTTGCCTTGAAGCAAATGATAAAGGATAATCGGTTTCCACTTGCCGACGATCGAATCCAGCGCCGCAACGAATTGACATTGGACAGGGTTCTTTTGCATACGTTGACCTCCGTTACAGTACCTTTTTTAATACTATACCACATTATTGTGCCTACTTTAAATAAGTAAGTGTATATTGTATGATCAATTTAGAAAGTGTACTCAAGTTGATTACAGAAAGGAAGTTTTGATTTATGGCAACTGTATTGTACATCACCGCACATCCCCTTGATCCTCAGGAATCTTTTAGCCTCGCGGTAGGTAATGAATTTATTGAAGCTTACCGCGAAGCTAATCCAACAGATGAAGTTGTTTATTTGGACTTGTACAAAGAGAATATTCCGCAATTCGATGCAGATGTTTTGCGAGGTTGGGAAAAGCTTCGGTCGGGTTCGTCTTTCGATCAACTATCCGAAGCCGAGCAATCAAAAATAGCTCGACTTGACGCGATTGTCAATCAATACGTGGCTGCCGATAAGTACGTGTATGTTTCCCCCATGTGGAATTTCTCGATCCCGCCGGTTTTGAAAGCATACACGGATGCGACTTCAATTCCGGGCAAGACGTTCAAATATACAAAAAATGGTCCTGAAGGTCTGTTGTCCGGTAAGAAAGCCTTGCACATTCAAGCTAGCGGTTCCGTTTATTCGGAAGGTCCGCTTTCAGAAGTTGAAATGGGATACAGCTATCTGAAAAAAATTTTGCAGTTCTATGGGATTCAATCTATGGAGGCCATTTTTGTTGAAGGAACTGCATCATCAGAGCGAGCTCCAGCCATTAAAGAAGAGGCAATTGCTCGTGCTAAGGAAGTTGCCACACGTTTCTAATAAGGGGAACTAGATACTTTAATTAAAAAAACAAGGAGGCAACTCAGATGAAACTTTCAGGGAACACGATACTGATCACTGGCGGAGGTTCTGGAATTGGTCTAGCTTTTGCAGAGCGGTTTATCAAAGCTGGCAATACGGTCATTGTCTGCGGACGACGTGAAAGTGTTCTGCAGGACGCCTTTGGATAATATGGGACGTTAATAGCTAACGTGTTGGGTAATAACTCTGCCAAGGCCGTAGATGCCTTCGAAGCAAACATTGAAGGGATACTATTTAACCGACTCATTGAGCTAACGCATACGATAGTTGAATGAGCGATTTAAAGCAATTTAGAAAAAGTCTTTTAGATCAAAGACTTTAAATTTTCGAAGCGTAAGTTTGCCTCGATAAATTTGAAGTTTTTGATCGGTTGATTATAAATATAGGTTGATTGAGGATAAATAATAAAATTTTACATATTGAATTTCTTATTGGGTAAGATTAATAATGCTTTTACACCTTTTGACTCTAGAAAAGAGGACTATGTAATTATGAAATCTGTGCTCACAGGAACTGAAATGGGGAAACTTTGGGCGACTTATATCGGAAATTCAATGGGAAAGTGCATGCTCAATTATTATCTAAAGAATGTAGATGATCCCGAGATTAAAGTGACTTTAGAATATGCATTGGAGTTAAGCAATAATAATATCCAAACAATTGAGTTCTTCTTTAAACAAGCAGACTTTCCTATACCTGTTGGGTTTACTGATAGTGACGTGAATTTGAATGCGCCTCGTTTGTTTATTGATGAGTTTTATCTTCATTATTTGAAATATGCGAGTAAAGCTGGTATGAGTCTCTACTCGATTGCTGTACCTTTGGTTACAAGAAGAGATATTCGGGATTTTTTTATCAAATGCGTTCAAGATACAATGAAACTGCAGTCCGTGGTTGCGGTAATTTCAGAATCTAAAAATGAGCTAATGAATTCGCCTGTCATTCAGCCCCCAGAAAAAGTTGATTTTGTACATAGTCAAAAGTTTCTAGGCTCTTTTTTCGGAAAAAGCAGACCCCTACAAGGATTAGAAATTGCGCATATCTTCGGAAATCTGAATAACGACATCACAAGCAAAGCACTTATTATTGGATTTGCTCAAGTAGCAAATGACAATAAGGTAAGAACATTTCTAGAACGCGGAAAAGATATTAATCAAAAGCACATTGAATCATTAACAGAAAAGTTGTCTCAGGATGGATTGCCCTCCCCGACACTAATAGATCATTTCGTGACTTCTTCGACAGTCTCACCATTTTCTGACAAAATCATGGTTTTTCATAAAGTTGACATGTTTAATGTGAAAATAAGGGAGTATGCCAATGGCATATCGCTTGACGGTAGAAAAGATATTGGTGCTTTATTTTTGAAATGCCAAGCAGAAGTAATGTTATATGTGGAAGATGGTGCAAATCTCTTGATTGAAAATGGATGGTTAGAAAAACCACCAGAGGCAGTTGACCGTAGTAAATTCTTAAATAAATAAGTCATTAACCAGAACACGATGTTCGTTCCAAAAAAGGGAGTAGTTTGCCGCGTAGGCAGCAGCTCCCTTTTTTCATTAAAGTAAGGGTAGGACACTTCCAATATGTGTTAAAATATAACTTATGTTTAGCAGGCAAAACCGAGGTGAATACATACCTTGATGGGAGTGAGTAATATGTTGCAAAAAAGCAAAGTTATTATTGCGATATTCGTTATCTGTTTATCTAGTTACCTTCTAATTACAAAAAACTTTGAATTAGTGCCTTATTTGATGTTAACTCTTGCGATATTTATGTTAGTGACAGGATTAGTCGAACATCAAAGAAACAGAAAAGGATTTTGGGGGTATTTAAGTATTTTAGTTTCTTTGTTTATTTTATTTGTCTCTTTACAGGGTTTCTTTTTGAACTAAAAGGACACTTTGAATAAAAGAATCGCCTTTTTTCTACGCAATAGTAAAATGAGGTTATACTTTAAGAATATTAAATTAGGTCATTATTAGTGGAGGAATATGCAGCCATCAAACGATGAGCAAAGTATTGTTTGTGAAATTAAGAGAACAAAAAAAAATGTGTTTAAATTTTTGTTTTCAATTGGATTATTGTTCATTGGTTTAATTTGTTATGGGACTTACTGGGCCTTCTTTGACATGAATCGGCTCCCGACAGGTGAATTAATTGAACAATCAAACTCACCCAACGGCAAATATACAATTAATGCGTATGTTCAAGTGGAGGAGCAACGACTGATTTTGCTGTAAGAGCAGAACTTGTTTCCAACAAAAGCTCGAAGAAAAAGAATATTTATTGGAATTATAGAGAAGAGAACGCAAATATCGTATGGATTGACGATGATACTGTCGAAATTAATGGTCATGTTTTAAGATTACCAAATGAGAAATTCGATTTTAGGAGAGAGTGAATTTTCTATTTACGGAATTAAGTAAATGGGACACTATAGCTTAATAAAGACACCATGGCAACCGGCATCAGTTGACAAATGCGAGCGAGCGCCTTATTATTTGTTATGTTGTTTTGCTTTAGTTTGAGAAATCAACAATACATTCGTATAACCCCATGAAATACAGGGTGGGGGTCTCTACAGGAAGCCTTAACTTCCTTGCTACGAATATGGAATCGAGTTTCAACGATTCTATATTCGATAGTAAGGAAGTTTTTTTGTTTCCAATATATAGTAGAAGAAACCCAAGGAAGGAATCATAACGATGAAATACAGATTATTTGTTTTGTTAGGCGCAGTCTGTTACGGCATTCTATCGACAATCGTTACAAAGGCATACGCAAAAGGTTATACGCTCGGAGAAATCGTGGGAAGTCAATTATTGACAGGGTGCGTATTGGCTTGGACTCTTGTTCTATTCATAAAATGGAAGGGAAGATGGAGCGGAAACGTTAAGACGACGTCTTCATCCACGACGGCTGCTACGAAGTTATCGTGGAGGCATCGAGTCATCCTGATGGTCGCTGGTGTGCCTACAGCTGTAACAGGCTTGTTGTATTACCAGTCCCTGAGATATATTCCCAATTCGCTAGCCATTCTGTTGCTATTCCAATTCACATGGATGGGGGTTTTGATCAATTCGGTGGAACAGAGGAGGCGTCCGAACGGCATCATGTTGATCACGCTGACCGTTCTGTTTGGAGGGACATGGCTAGCGGCCGGCATACTTGATCAAGGCTTATCTGAGTTTAACTGGATGGGAGTCATATTTGGCTTTATGTCCGCGATAAGCTACTCGTTGTTTATTCTGTTCAGTGGCAAAGCTGTGCCTTCCATGCATCCGATATACCGAAGCGCTTGGATGGTTACAGGGGGGATGTTATTTGTATTTCTCTTGTTCCCACCCAGCTTCCTGTTCAACCACGCGCTTTTGGAGGGATTGCTTCCGTTTGGGGTACTGCTCGGCTTGTTTGGCGCGTTCTTGCCTCCAGTATTGTTCGCGGTAGGGGTTCCGAAAATTGGAGAAGGTTTGACAGGCATCCTCGGTGCCGCCGAGTTGCCTGTCGCGGTTATGCTGTCATCCATCGTTCTACACGAGCACGTAAGCTTACTCCAATGGGCTGGGGTCTTGTTGGTACTGCTTGCGGTTGCGTTTCCCGAACTGATGAAGCGAACGAGATGGGCTGGTCGCAAAGATACCGTATCCGGTTGACACAAAAGCCGCAACCGGCTAAATATTGTAATATGCTTTAATAGATCATTTTTTCGAAAATTGATCATTGCGCTAACGGATAACTATAGTTGAATGACAAGGGAGCAGTTCGCCGCGGCAGGCAGCACCTTATCAATCGGCATATGCGTCTAAACCAAATATAAGCATTGATGATGTAAAAGTGAGGTATTAGTTCCACGAGTGTCGGATAAACGGAAATAAAGGATATTTCTCAAAATGGGCTGCTCCAGCGAAAGATCAAAAAGGTGGCGAACTTGCGTGGATACAAGGGAACACTCTATGTAGAATGAAAGCTTATAAATTAGATGAAGATGAATATCTATAGTGCTCTCTAATGCCGTAATCCTCGCTGTTATAGCAGACTGTGAAACATGCAAATGTTTTGAAGCTTTGTGAAGTTTAACGTTTGGTAAACCGATAGAAACGCTTCCAATTTTTCAATTTCCACCTCAATAGTTTGATTAATTATTACAGATAAAAAGTATGATTCAACTATTACGAAGAGAACTACATTCGCAGTCAAATATTATAAAAATAAGGGCTACCGCGTGGTAGCCCTTTGATTAAAGTCAAAATGAGTAGGCATTCTCTAAGCGTAAAATGCTCAAACTCAAATTGATTTAGGAAAGCTAAATTTGGTTAAAGCATAGTTAAATGCTTCACCTGTTTTTTCAAAAAAGTGTTCGTACCCAATGAATTCGTCTAATCTTGTTTTTTTTAACATATGGCGCGGTTGGTCTTGTAATTCGGAAATGATTACTATACCACCGTGTTTTCTATATTGATTAACTACATTTGATAGATTGGATTCACCCGTTATATCCAGGTAGGGTACACGGCCCATCTCCAAAATTAATATTTTGGATTGCTTATTTATTTCTTCCATGATAGATTTTTCGAATTTATTTGCAACCCCGAAAAACAAAGCTCCTTCGACGGAGTAGATACTAATTTGAGGGCAATTATATTCTTCATTAACAGCAGGTACTGTTATTTGATCATTTTTCTTGGGAAAATCCGGAAAGATCTTTGTAATAACTAAAAGGCTGCTCATATGTTTTAAAAAAATGATAGCCGATAAGATTAATCCAACTTCAACAGCAGTTATCAGATCAGTAAATACAGTGAGAAGAAAGGTAATAAGTAAAACGAATGACTCCGCAGTTTTGCTTTTTAAAACATGAGCGAACTCTTTACGCTCACTCATGTTCCAAGCAACAACAATTAAAATTGGTGCCATACTTGCAAGCGGAATGTTAGAAGCGTACGGAGCAAATAATAACAAAACTAACAGGACGACTATACCATGAATGATCCCTGAGAAGGGAGACTCTGCCCCGCTCTTAATATTTGTCGCAGTTCGAGCAATAGCACCCGTTGCTGGAATACCCCCGAACAATGGAGTTATCATATTAGCGATACCTTGACCAATCAATTCGCGATTGCTATTATGTCTAGATCTAGACATTCCATCAGCAACTACAGCAGAGAGTAATGATTCAATACCACCTAATATGGCTATTGCAAATGCGGGCTTTATTAAAGATTGAATATGTTCAATTGAGAGTGAAGGTAAGTGTAAGTTAGGCAAGCTTTTGGGAATTGGGCCGTAGATGGAGCCGATGGTAGCAATTTTGTCAGGATAGAAAATGGATGCTACAACCGTAGAAATCAATAGTCCTACTAATGATCCTGGGATTTTAGAAAAAAGCATTGGTGTGACAATAATGAGCACTAGACATATCACTGCGGTTAAGACACTATACATATTTATTTTTGAAAGATGAAGAATTAATTCCTTCATATTGGAAAGGAAATCTTGATGGTTTTGAAGATTATGTAATCCAAGGAAATTCGCAATTTGTCCTGTGAAAATGGTAACAGCAATCCCTGTGGTAAAACCAATTGTAACAGGACGTGGAATAAAGTTAATTACACCACCCAGTTTAAAAATCCCCATGAATAGCAAAATGACTCCCGCCATAAATCCAGCAATAAGCAAGTTTGCGTATCCATACTGCATGACAATGGCAAATAATATAGGTATAAATGCTCCGGTAGGACCACCAATTTGAAATTTTGAACCACCAAGAAATGAGATTAGTATTCCTGCGACAAACGTAGTATATAACCCATATTCTGGCTTTACGCCTGAGGCAATTGCAAAAGCCATTCCTAATGGAATGGCAACAATACCTACAATAAGCCCTGAAATCAAGTCCTTTTGAAATTTTTTCCCATTATAACCATGGTATCGTCCACTAAAAGAAAATTTCATACCTAATCCCACCATATATTAATATTTGATTATTTGAATATATATAAAATCATATATGTAAAACTATTGTGTGTCAATTTCATTTTTCCTGAAAATTAAACAAATAAAAAAAGGGAGTAAATCGAGAACAAACCCGATTCATCCCTTTTTACATATCACTGATTTTTTATATTTTCTAACATTGAAATAGCATTTACAAGATGGTTGTCAAAAATTTGCTTAGCAACAATAAGTAGGTCTTTAATTAAGGGGTCTGTTAGAGTGTATATCACTGAGGTCCCGTCTTTAATCCCACGCACAACGTTTTTACTTCTTAACACAGCCAGCTGTTGAGAAACAGCAGAACCTTCGCTACCTAATATTGTTTGTATCTCGTTCACGTTTTTATCGCCCTCAACTAAAACCTCAAGGATTCTTATACGTAATGGGTGTGCTAACGCTTTAAAAAAATCGGCTTTAAAATGCTGTATTTCTTGATACATAGCGTACTCCCCTAAATGTTTGACAATTTATATATATAGAATATCATAACACAAACCGGAAAGCACGAAGGTAAAGGCTTGAAATGACCTTTGCCTTCTTAAATGCTTTTAAGTTATAGTATAATTATAAATATCTATAAAATCAAATATTTTGTTTTTTAAAAATTAAGAAGTAAGGAATGGTTTTGAATGCTGGTTGGTGATGAATTGTATATTGCTACAAGAAAGTATCTTATCGACTTTGGTATGCGACATTTAAATGGATTAGGGGCAGACCATATTTGTAAGATCTGTATTCAGAACGGCGGTTCTTGTTGCCGCAGTTGTAAACATTTAATAAACGGAATAGGTTGTCAAAATAGAAATACAAGTTGCACGTCTTGGTTATGCGGATATTTAAAATTATTATATTACAAAGCAGGATTGCTTAAGGACTGGCATACATTTTGGGGTGAAGTGCCTGGTATTGATTTTAGAAAGGATTATACCCCAACATTAGTGAAAATGAAGACTCATTTTGAAGTTACTTTTATGAGAGAACTGGGTGAGGCGCTAGCGAATGACCTTAAAATTAAGTTGAGTAGAGATAAGGACAATATCGATTTCATTGTATTGGCTAGTGAATTGGATGAGCTGATCGATGAGATAGAGTTTGCTAAAGATTCGGATATGATGACTCATTTTATACAGAGGCTTAATTATTTAATTAAAGATTTTGAAAACTTTCGACAAGCCATAAAAACATACAAATTAGGGGGGAGATAATCACGAACTTTAAAGAAAAAAACAATTACTATACAAATTAATAATACGGGAGGGTGTTATCGAATGGTTGGTGCAATCATTTTAGGAGTTGTTGCCCTATTCATCATACTGGGCTTAACATTTTGGGCAACGAAGATAGCGTACTCCCGAAAATGGGATGAGGCTGATAATGATTGAGAGTAAATTGATCATTAGCGTAAAATATCACATAAGAAACAATAGAATGTGAGGAATCCAAATGTCCAAGAAAACTTCATATGGCTTAATTCGTATATCAAACGATGTTATTTCTACTATAGCTGGTATCGCTGCCCTAGCCACACCTGGAATCGCTTCTATGTCAGGCAGCATCTCCGAGGGTCTTACTAAGCGTTTTAGAGGAAAAAACGCCATAAAAGGTGTGTTTGTCGAGGTTTTGGAATCTGAAGCAACCATTAATCTACATGTCATCGTCAACTACCGTACCAATATTCAGGCCGTAAGCCGAGAGCTTCAAGAAAACGTTAGAGAGTCTGTGGAAAACATGACTGGGCTTAGAGTTGTAAACGTAAATGTAATAGTTGAAAGCCTGCTTATAGAACTTTAACTACATGAGCTTTAACTCAAAAGGTAGAATGCAAGAGAGAGAAAAAATCAAAAAAGCAGAGAGGTATCTATTGAGTGCCAATGGAATAGGACTTTGGATTGTTATTGTCGTTTATGTTAGTTTAATCATCTGTTCTTGTATTGTTTTGAAGCAGAACAAGGCCAATAAAAAAAGAAGGGGAAGTGGAAAAAGCAAATAAATATATATGAGTAGAGAAATGAAATGGAGGCATAAAGAAATTAATGGAAAACTCAAACGAGGTACTATCAATAGCGTGCCACGATTGCAATATTAAAGGTTTCATTGAAAACCTTGAACTAATTGAGGTGTCTTATTGTCCAAAATGTGGGGGCAAGAATATAACTGTTCAGGATAATAAGAAGTCTTTCATTCAATAATTCGAGACCATTAGGAGCATCCAGTTGGAGTACATCCGATGAGGCAATCAAAGCTTTTACATACTTACCAATTTTAAGCGGTACTTTGCTGCTTATTCTCGCTATTACCTTTTATTTTTGGATTAAGAATACGACGAAGAACGATAGCTGAGTAAACGATATCAAGAAGGGACTGCTTGATGAAAAAGAAGATTTTTATTTTATTGGTCTTATGCTGCATAATAGTAACTTCATGCTCATCAGAACATAAAGGTAACAATGATAATTTAAATGATTTAGAGAAAAGTAGGTCAAATTTCCAGACAAAACTTATTAAAAAGGGACCGGCACCTCAGGAATATACCAATGATCCACCTCCTAAAGGAGTTTCGGAAATTAACTATAATTCAGGTAATTTAACCCTTAAAGCTTGGTTATCTAAAGTGCCTGGGGATAGCAAGCAACACCCTGCTGTTGTATATGTTCATGGAGGATTTGCTTTCGGAATAGATGATTGGATCGATGCAAAAAAATTTCAAGACGCAGGATATATAGTTTTAACCCCAATGTTAAGAGGGGAGAACGGAAATTCGGGAAACTTTGAATTTTTTTTTGGTGAAGTTAACGATGTTATTTCGGCGGGAGAATTCCTTTTAACATTAAAAGAAGTGGATCCGAATCGAGTTTTTTTAGCTGGGCATAGTTCGGGGGGAACAATTTCGTTGCTCGCATCCATGATGCCATCTCCATATAAAGCAATTTCCAGTTATGGTGCAGCACCAGATCAAGAAGAATTTTTAAAAAGTGGCTGGGATAAGGTTGCACCGTTTAACGTTAAAGATACGAATGAAGTGACACTGAGATCGCCGAATAAGTTTACTGAGAGTATTCAAAAGAAATTATTTGTTTATGTCGGTAACAAGGATAACGATCACCTAAAGGAAAGTTACTCCTTCGTTCAAATAGCAAAAGAAAATGGTAAGAACGTTGACATTATTCTCATGGAGGGCAATCATTTTACTTCCTTAGATAAATCAATTCTTGATAGTATTGATAAATTCAATAAAATGTAAGCATTCCTTGGATCTTCAAACTAACGGGTGACGGTAGTTTAACAAATAACTGAGGCTGCTGGGGTGGAGGTAAAAATATTGGAAAGGAATTTACTTTATCATTTGATAGTTCAGTATATAATTACGTGGTTTCCCCCAGCGGTAGCAGCAATTATGCTTAATGTTAACCCCTACATATCGAATATTTTTGAGGAGTTTATTGCCTACTCAGTTGGAGTAACTGGATTAATACCTATGGCTATCCTATTATTGTTTCATTTTAACCCATTAATTGTTATGTTAATTTTCTTTGTTATAAAGATATTTGTTTTATACCCATTTTTCGTGTTTGTGTATTTAAAATCTAAAAGAGTTAAATGGCTACCTTTTATGATTAGTTCGCTTCTAAGTTTGTGGGGAGTATTTTTGGGGTTTTTTTGGATGGTTGCTGCAATGCAGTGAATTAATCCATTAAACGGGGAACGTTAGTGAAATAATCAGGGGGCAGATCGCGGCGACCGGCATCTGCTTCTTTTCCGTTGAAGTATCGGGAGGATAATTGAAATCCTTTGAGGAATATATATTGAGCAAATTAGGTTATCACCTAGGTTCAACTATAATCAGCGGGGAAGAGTCTTTCTAATGAACGATAGTTGAATAACCAGGGAGCAGATAGCCGACACCGCCATCTGTTCTCTTTTTCTTTGAAGTAACGGGAATTATGTATAGGAAAATAAATGAATTAACCGAATATATTTTTATAATTGATAAATCAGGAAGGAGGGATTACGTAAGATGCTGAATTATTGGGCAGAGAATCAAAATTGGGCTAAATTAACACCTTGGTTGGGGCTCATTTCCATTGTAATGCTATTCTGGACATTGAGTCCTGTCGATACTACATTCTGGGCATTAATCAACATCCCATTATATTTGTTTCATCAAACCGAGGAGCATTATTGGCCGGGTGGCTTTAAGGATTACTTTAATCGAGTCGTGAATGGGTTGCCGGAGGGAGACGAGGCTTTAACGGATGAAAAAGTGTTTTGGATCAATATTATTCTAGTGTGGCTGGCGTTCCTCATTTTCGGGCTTTTATGTATCGTAAATATCGGCTTTGGTTTGTTAATTGTCATTTTTAGCTTGATGAACTGTGCCACCCATATTTATACAGGAATTAAATATAGAGAATGGAATCCAGGACTGGTAATGGCAAGCCTTCAGTTTATCGCATCCGTTTATGGTGCATACGTGATTACGGCTAAAGGTATTTCCCATCCGATGACCTGGTGGATTAGCTCGGTTTTATTTTCGATTCTTGTTCATGCCATCTTATTTAAGTTTGTGATGGGTAAGAAATAGCTCGGGAACTAACGAAAAACGATAGCGCTGCGGAGATGGAACCGATTCATCGCTTATTTTCGTTTCGGTGCGCTCCGCTCAACTGTCTGGAGTTATGCGGGGTCTCATAAACATGAATTCGAATAGACGATTGACATAGAACAGGATAACTCTATCTCTTCTCGAATACTATCTGTTATCAGAGAATCAAAGAAGATCATAGATATGAGTTTGATGAGTAACGGAACATCGCCAATAAATTTAGAACAATTGGATGAGGTGAGAGAGTGATCAAAATCTTTACATTCTTACTAATATTTCTATTTCCCAATATGTCGCAGAATTCGCTAAATTTAAGTTTGTCTAAAGAAGAAGCATTAAGTATTCACGATGTTGCAGCGAATTATCTATTAACTATTAATGAAGGTGGAACTTGCTCTATAGAAGATAGGAGAGTACCAAATGATAAGAATGAGCACTATTACTTTTGTACTAACTTAGATTCTACAGAGAAAATGTACAATTACTTGGAAGAAGGTTTTACTCACAATATTGCTAATCAGATAATTAATGGGTTAGATATATTTGAAGTGAATAATAGGCTTGCTTTCACTCCAAGATCGAGTGGTTCAATGAATGATTGGAAGAACGCAACAGGTGAAATTTTAAATGAGGGAAATGGCACAATAGCTTACAAATATATAGTCCCACTTGTTGTGAAGGGTGATTATCCGCCTGCCGAAGTAATTCTTGATTATGTCTATGTTCTAGGGGCGGGATGGAGAATAAATAATATTCCGACTAATTTCACGTAGGGTTTTAAAGCACGTAACACCTTATTCAGCGGCAGCTCCCTTTTGTTCAACGAACTTTCTGAAAATCACGTTATCTGAAACCAAGACCTAAAACATAAAGGAGCGATTAATTATATGAACCGCCTAGTAATTATGACAGTTGGAATAACGCATAGTGGAAAAACTACCTTTGCTAAAGAATTGGAATCTGTATTACAAGAAGCTGTAATCATTGATCAGGATAATCATGCAGAATTTATAAATAGTCATTATAAGAAACTTCTCCCTAAAGAAGGACCTAATACACTAAAATTCTCTATTACCAATGCGATTGTTGAATATGCTGTATTGCAAAGTAATTTTGACATCATCTTAAGCAATTGTAATTTAAATAAATCAGGACGAACAAATGTACTCAGATATTTTCATGAAAAGGGATTTAAAAGTATTATTGTTTACTTTAATTTATCTATTGAAATACTGAGAGCACGAGTTGAACAAACACAAAGAAGTAAAACTATTTTCAGAAGTGCATCGAGCTTTTTAGAAGTGTTGGAGCGACAAGGAAATTTGGGAGAAATACCACCTAGTAAAGACGAAGCTAATTATCTATTTGAAATAAAAGATCCCAATAATATCACAGATATCATACAACAAATTGAAGCAATTAGCATTTCGGAAGTAAGTTTTCGGTCGAGAGACGATAGTTGAATGACACCAGGCGAGGTTGCCGATTTAATCGGTTGCCTTGACGAAATGCGTGGTCTACCGAAAGGCAAAGTTTATCTTGTTCCTTGGACGAATGAGTGGGGAGCGGAATTTAGGAAGGGACAGATCGCCGTGGTCGGCAACTGTCCCTTATTTTATTCAAGTGACGGGTAGATACGGTGTCTTTTATATACATCTTCCATTGGACTTTGCTGAATTTAGTAGATGAAACTCACTGTTAAAATCCAGTAAGCGTAATTATTCAATTAGGTTTTTCGTAGCCTTATACAGATTTTCCACGTATACATCTACTTCATCTCGGGTCATGCGTAAGCGATTCACAGAAGTACCATATCCAATTTCCTTTTTACCTTCTTCTAATTCTTTGAAAATTCCATCTGCGAAGGCATCTAATGGTTCTCCTTGGGTATGACCCCCCGCTCCACCTAAATCTGTATTCACTGCCGGAGGAGCAACTTCAATTACTTCTACAGACGTTTCAGAAAGTTGGTGTCGTAGACTCATTGTAAATGAATGAAGCGCCGCTTTGGATGCTGAATAAATGGGGGCAATTGCAAACGGTGTAAAAGCTAATCCAGATGTCACGTTGATGATAGTCGCCTCTTTTTTTGTTGCAAAAAATGGAGCGAACATCATAGAGAGATGCAAAGGTGCTTCAAGGTTGGTTGTGATTTCTTTACTGAAATAATTCCAATTGTTCTTCGCATCCCCTTTTAACACATTAAAGCGTTGTTGGATCCCTGCATTGTTAACTAACACATTCACTTCTGGATAGTTTGCTGTTACCCAATCAAACAATGCTACACGCTCGGATTCAATATCCAAATTACTTACACGAGTAATAAGGTTAGGGAATTTTTCTTTTGCATGTTGGAGTACATCTTCACGTCGTCCACAAACAATGACTTTATTTCCAGCTTCGATAAAGCGCTCTGCAAAAGCTAAACCTATTCCAGTGCTTCCGCCTGTAATAAGAATTGTATTTCCTGAAAGTTTCATCTTATTTCCTCTTTTCCAATATGAATTCATCTTCTTTTGCTTCTTTTCTTTCCTGCGTATACTTTGTATAACGTGCGATTTTCACATCAATTCCTTTTAATGCTTCTTGCATTAGCGAAATTTCAGCTAGTACATTTTTTTTGTGATTCTTCATCATTTCAAGTCGCAATTCAATAGTACTCTCTCCCTCTACTACCCAATCAACATATTGTTTAATTACACTTATTGGCATATGCGTGTTTTTTAGATAAATAATGATTCCAAGGAAGGTAATTTGATTTTCTGAAAAAAAACGCCTCCCAGCTTCATCACGCTCAACTTGTGGTAATAATCCTTTTTTTTCATAATAACGTATCGTTGATTCCGGAATATCGAGTCTGTCTGAAACTTCGCTAATTGAATAATACTTCATCTGGAGGCCTCCAAATTTTATATTTCATGTCGACAGGAATATGATACGACTTAAACCATGGTTTAAGTCAACAAAGAAATTAATAATCTGTTGAAAGCTAAAAATTTGAATCCAAGAACGCCTACGTTCCTTCATAAATTGCAACCAAGTGTTTCGACAATCGTAATACAGCATATACTGATGTACGGAGGTGCTTGAAATGGATTTTTTGAAGGATTTAGGCAAGCTGGCAGGCGATGTGACAGGCAAAGTGCTTGGAGGAACTGTCCGTGTGGCAGGGGAGCTTGTTCGCAGTGATTATATAAAGGAAATTGGCAATGATATAGAACAGGTAACGGCCAAAACTGGCGAAATCGCGGGCCATGCAGCGAGCGGTGTATGGAATTTAAGCGCAGGCCTAATTACCTCAGATAAGCAGCAATCGAAAGCTGGACTCCATGAACTTGAACAAACAGCCATTACAACGGCAAAAGGAGTTGTCCATGGCATCGAGTATGTGGTTGAGAGCGGAAAAGATGTCGTGACAGGCTTTAAGGACAGCGATAAAGCGAGGTTGAAAGACGGCGTGAAAAAGCTGGGAAAAGCGGCTGCTATCAGCATTCTGGCTATCGGTGTAATCGATGTCGTTGATGGTCCGGACGTACCTGATTCCTCAGGTACAGTTTAAGACATGTGCCGTCACAGACCCGACGAGAAATCGTTGGGTCTGTTTTAGTATTGGTATTAGTTAATGTACCAGAGTTGGATAGTTTGGAGTAAACCTTTATGTTAAAATGTGGTTAAAAGCCTAAGGTGGATTCTATGGAGAATTGCTCACAAATAATGGGTATTCCAGTACCCAAAATAACAATGGAAGATACAGTCCATATTATTGACCAAGTAATAACGGAAAATAAAGCGGAATTGTTTCATGTGGTAACGCTCAATCCAGAAATCACTATGTCTTGTCAACATGATTTGCTGCTCCATACCATCATTGATGAGGCGGGTCACCTAACCGCGGACGGTGCAGGGATCGTCATGGTCTCTCGTTTAAAGGGAAATCCACTTCCCGAACGTGTTACAGGATGTGATCTTCTATTCCATTTATTAGAGATGGGGAACCGAAAAAAATGGTCATTTTATCTTCTGGGCGCCAATGAGATGACTAGTAAAATGGCAGCAGAAGAAATAAGAAAGAGATACCCAAATGTATCCGTTTTAGGTAGAAAGCATGGCTTTTTTGATCAGAAGGATGAGGCACAAATTGTAGATGAGATTGCGACCTTGAGTCCCGATGTTCTAGTGGTTGCACTTGGAGCCCCAAAAGCTGAATTTTGGATACATAAATTTAAAAACGAATTAAATGTTAGAGTTGCTATTGGCGTTGGAGGAAGTCTTGATATCATTGCTGGGACAGTAAAAAGAGCACCAGTTATATGGCAGAAGTTAAATGTGGAATGGCTTTATCGATTATTAAATCAACCATCCAGATGGCGAAGACAATTAATTTTGCCTCGTTTTGCAATGAAAGCATTGTTATTTAAAGAAAATAATCGGTGATAACGGAACAGAAAAAGGTTTGGGAGAATTAGTCAAAGAGGAGAGTGGAAAGTATATTTCATGTAAAAGATTTGTTATCCGATCAGTTATTAGCAAATGCTAATGACCCTAGTTGGTACCTACCCTTTTCAGCTGCAGTTGACAATTTGTCGGAGGAAGCAGCTTTTTGGAAGCCTAGTGAAGATAGCAATAGTATCGCTGAAATTGTGCAGCATTTACTTTATTGGAATAAAACATGGCAAACCAGATACCAAAAATCTGATGTCAATGCAGTGCCTTCCATAGGAGATAATAATAAAAGTTTTATAGTTCCTAATGACAAAAAGTTCACTGATTTAAAAGATCAATTATTAGATGTGCTTTTAAAATGGCAAGAACTACTTACTGAAGAAAAAGTCGAAAGTGATGTAATAGGATTTCCGGTGGCTGTCAAGTGGTGGGAGATACTTGGAAATGTATCAACTCATAATGCCTATCACATTGGTCAAATTTGCTATATTCGGAAGCTGCAAAAGAGCTGGAGTAAATGATTAGTCGATACTGCGCCGATGAACAGTAGGCTATTAGCCACAAAGGAGGTTTTTATGACAGAGAATCTTATTGAACGTGCTGCCGGTGGATTAGTTATTCGCAAGACACATTCAGGAATCCATGTCCTACTCATTCACGATAGATATGGACATATTGCTTTCCCAAAAGGCCACCTGGAATCCGGAGAGACATGGGAAGAAGCTGCAATTCGAGAAATTTCAGAAGAAACTGGGATTAATTCCAGAATTCTTTCACTTCTTGGCGACATTGAATATCCTATCGAACGAAAAGGGTTAACCATTCGCAAGCAGGTGCGCTTATTCCTTCTAGAAGCCATTGACGAACAGGCTGAACCTATCCACCAAGCTGACGAAATTCAAGGTGCTCAATATTTCATTTGGGAAGATGCCGTTCGACTACACTTGGAACGAGGCTATGCGGATCTAAATTGGGTATTTGATAAGGCGAAAGAACTTATGGATTTGCACGAGAAACACTAATTGGCTGGAAGGCATATACGATACAATTACATGTTTTAATAGGCAAAATTGTAATGTCAAATCTATCAACTTATTAGACAAGATCATGATCTCATTAAAAGCCGCGCAAATCGCGGCTTTTTCTCATTTTATAGGAAAAACTCCTCTCGCATTCTTTAAAAACAGTCAGCATACTGTTAGAGGCGACTTCAACGCTATTGTATGATAGGAGCAAAGAAACGCAGAAAGAGGGGAACTACTTGGCGGAGGCAGCAAAAATGCAAAAGAAAGTTTTTAAAAAGTATATCCGACTTACAGTAATGACGGTTCCTGGGCTGCTTTACCTGGCGCTCAATTACTACCTACCCATGTTCGGCATCATTATTTTTTAAGTTTATGAGCTATTCCTTGAAGTTATCGTTCGATCATTTTTTCGTATTTAATCATTTGTCCATCGCATGTTAAAATCCGATTAAACAAGTTGGAAAAGTAAGAAAGACAATGGAGGGGAGGACAAGCGAGTATGCGTGCATACATGATGAAGCGGGTGCTGCACCTAATTCCAACACTTGTCGGCGCCTCGTTGGTTATTTTCTTTATCTTCGCCCTGGCGCCGGGAGATTTCATCGACTCAGACATAAATCTGACACCGGAACGGGCGTTGGAGCTTAAGGCGCTCTACGGTTTCGATAAGCCGCTGTTCGAGCGATATTTCATCTGGCTAGGCAATGCGCTGAGGGGTGACTTCGGCTACTCGTTGCAATACCAGCAGCCTGTCATGAAAGTGCTCGGGGAATATATATGGAACTCGTTTCTCATAGCCGGCGCCTCGCTCATCATGACCTGGATCATCGCACTTTTGGCGGGTGTCATATCGGCTGTCAAAATGTACACCTGGTACGATTCACTCGTCACCTTCGGTGTATTTGC
The DNA here is from genome assembly GCF_009757995.1 of Paenibacillus anseongensis. Classification (NCBI taxonomy): domain Bacteria; kingdom Bacillati; phylum Bacillota; class Bacilli; order Caryophanales; family Paenibacillaceae; genus Paenibacillus; species Paenibacillus anseongensis. Next base: position 103,703 of record NZ_WSEM01000034.1, on the reverse strand, counting down.
GCTGATGTCGTTTCCTTCGTTTTTCCTCGGTTTGCTGATGGTGAAGTTTTTCGCCGTTGACTTGGGGTGGCTGCCTATAGGAGGCATGCTGAACACCGGAAGCGAGGCGACGGGGTGGGCTTACGCATGGGAGGTACTGAACCATATGCTTTTACCGGCTACCGTTATGACGCTGCTAAGCGTTGGATCGCTTACCCGGCATTTTCGGACCAATATGATCGACGTCATCAAGCAGGATTTTGTCCGTACGGCAAGAGCCAAGGGACTCAAGGAGCGGGTCGTAGTGTTCAAACATGCGCTGCGCAATGCTTTGCTTCCGGCAATTACGCTGCTGGGGCTCGAACTGCCGGGATTGTTTTCCGGCGCTATTATCACCGAAAAAGTGTTCACTTGGCCGGGAGTTGGCTACATCCATATGGAGGCGATCACTAACCGGGATTATACGCTGCTTATGGGATTTACGATGTTTCTGGCCATTATAACGGTGCTCGGCAATTTACTTGCCGACTGGCTATATGCCACAGCGGATCCACGAATACGGATGAAATAGGGAGGTGGGGGAATGCAAGCGGAGACCTGGAGCTCGGTGCAGACCGGAAATAAGACCGCCGCAGATCACGAATCCCGCACAAAGGCCACGTCACTTTGGGGAACTGCACGAAAACGGTTAGGTAGAAAAAAATTGGCTATGGCGGGACTGTTCTTTTTGCTCTTTATGGCGCTATTATGCGTGATTGGACCTTTGTTCTCGGATTATAAGGAAGGCAAGGTGATTGTATCGCTGATTAACAAGCCGCCTAATGCCGAGCACTGGCTAGGAACGGACCAGCTCGGCCGGGATGTGCTGACGAGGCTGATGCAAGCTGGGCGCATATCGCTGCTTGTTGGCGTCGTATCGATGGTACTCTCCGTTGTATTGGGTTCGCTGCTCGGGGCTCTCGCAGGCTACTATCGCGGAGCGGTTGATAACATCATCATGCGTGCGGCAGATATTTTGCTGGCAGTCCCGGAAATTCCGATTCTTATCATCATCGGTGCCATTTTATCCGACCTCAAGGTGCCTTCCGAATATCGGATCTATCTGGTCATGGTCATGATCAGCTTCATGGCTTGGCCGTCGCTCGCCAGGTTCGTGCGCAGTCAGATTTTATCGTTCAGGGAGAGAACCTTCATGCTCGCTGCAGAATCGCTCGGGCTGCGAGACCGCAGGAAAATCGTGCATCTGCTGTTGAATGCGGTGCCGGTCATCATCGTCGTTGCCACCTTAAGTGTGGCCAGGGCTATTTTAAGCGAGACAGTGCTCAGCTATTTAGGGCTTGGCGTTGTGCCGCCAACGCCATCTTGGGGAAATATGATGGCTGCGGCCAATTCGCTCATCGATTTCCAAACACGGCCATGGTTGTGGATTCCGCCGGGGACGGCGATTTTCTTCACGGTCATTGCCATTAACTTGCTCGGAGATGGACTGCGGGACGCTTTGGATCCGAAACTAAAAAGGTAGGTGAATCCGTTGCCCGGAACATTAGCGGAATTTAAAGATCTGCATACTTATTTTTATACGGAGCAGGGGATTGTCAAATCCGTCAACGGCGTGAGTTTCTGTATCGGCGAAGGGGAAACGGTGGCATTGGTCGGGGAATCCGGCTGCGGCAAAAGCGTAACGGCGCTTTCTATGATGGGCCTGATCGAGCAGCCGCCAGGCCGTATCGTCGGCGGTGAAATTATATTTGAAGGCGAAAATTTGCTGCGGGACGGCGGAAAGCCGGTGCACCGGCTGCGTGGGCACGAAATCGCGATGATCTTCCAAGAGCCGATGTCCTCGCTTAATCCGGTGCTCACGATCGGTGAGCAGCTCATGGAGCCGCTGATGGAACATTTGCATCTTCGTAAAAAAGAAGCTCGCGCCGAAGCGGTCGAGTGGATTCGCAAGGTTGGCGTCCCGAGAGCGGATCAGCTCGTGGATGCTTACCCCCATGAACTTAGTGGGGGGATGCTGCAGCGAATCATGATTGCGATTGCCTTATGCTGCCGGCCGAAGCTGCTCATTGCCGACGAGCCAACAACGGCGCTGGATGTGACGATACAGGCACAAATCCTCGATTTGTTGAGGACGCTTAGGGTAGAAACCGGGATGTCAATTCTACTTATTACGCACGATCTTGGTGTGGTGGCAGAAATGGCCGATCAAGTTATTGTCATGTACGGTGGCCAAGTGATCGAACAGGCGCCGGTGCTGCCGTTGTTCCGCAATCCACAGCATCCGTACACACAAGGGCTGCTGAAATCCAGACCCCGACTCGGGCAGCGGGTGGACAGACTATACGCCATCCCTGGACAGGTGCCGAGCCCAATCGGCCTTGCAAGCATATGTCGGTTCAGCGACAGATGCGAATATGCAATGGAGATTTGCCGTACGAGAGAACCGGAAAATCGAAATACTGAAAAAGATCATTCCGTAGCCTGCTGGCTGTATGAGGAGGGGAGCGACATTGTCCGAAGCGTTGGTGCAAGTCAAAGGGCTTAAGACATATTTTCCTATTACTCAAGGGTTATGGGGACGTAAGGTCGGCGACGTAAAAGCGGTTGATGGCATCGACCTGACGATTCGCAGAGGGGAAGCCTTTGGGCTTGTCGGTGAGTCCGGCAGCGGCAAAAGCACGATCGGACGCACAATTTTGCGTCTCGGTGAGAAGACCGACGGCGAAGTCCGGTTCGACGGGATCGACCTATACTCCTTATCTCGGAACGAACTTCGCAGCATGCGCTCGCGGATGCAGATGGTGTTTCAGGATCCGTTCGGTTCGCTCAACCCGCGCATCCGCATTGGAGACGCTATCGGAGAAGCGCTGCTCGATCATGGTCTTGCCTCCAAAGCGGAAATCAGGGAGAAAGTGCTGGAGGTGCTTAACCTGTGCGGATTGGCTTCCTATCATATCGACAGGTATCCGCATGAATTTTCCGGCGGCCAGCGGCAGAGGATCGGCATTGCTCGCGCTATCATCTTGAATCCTGAATTTATCGTAGCAGATGAACCGGTTTCTGCGCTCGACGTGTCGATTCAAGCGCAAATCATCAATTTGCTCAGCGACCTGCAAGAGAGCCGTGGCTACACGTATTTGCTCATCTCGCACGATTTGAGTGTGGTCGAGCACTTATGCACGACCATCGGTGTTCTATATCTGGGCTCACTGGTGGAGCTTGCTCCCCGTGATGAGTTGTTCAGCCATCCCCAGCACCCGTATACAAAGGCGCTGCTCTCCGCAGTACCGATCCCAGACCCGACAGCCGTGAGGGAGAGGATTGTGCTGAAGGGAGATATCCCAAGCCCGGCCCATCCTCCATCCGGCTGCAAGTTTCATACGAGATGCCCATGGGCAGAAGCCGTTTGCCGAGAACAGAAGCCAATGTTTAGAGATGTAGGCGGCGGTCATTATGCTGCTTGTCATTTGATCTAATTGAGAAGGAGGCAGAACGATGCCGAAAGTAAAACTTCCGCAGCCGATAGGCGTTCGTATTGAAGCTGCCCGGGCATACGGGATTTCCGGAACGGAGTTGACGGAAATATTAAGATCAGGCGACTTCAATAGACTGAAGAATGCGGTTCTCGACGACTGGACGTGGGACAGCTTGTTCGAATACGCAGCCTCCCGGCGGGAGGAGTGCGAGGAAGCCATCCTGCACGGCTATTCTTTTACCTTTATTACGATTCGGGGATTAAAGACGTATTTGAAATACCGGTTTGGACTGGTAGAGGACCAAGACTTCAGCAGCAGTGAATACGGTGTGGAACAATTGAGGCTGAATCAGGAAGAGTTAGTCCAATTGCGGGAGACCATACCCGATGTACATTGGCATATCGTGGTTCGCGAAAATGTCGCCGTAGAAGGTAAGAGTACGGTGGACATCGTCTTGAAGTCTCCGGGTTTAACAACATTTTGAGTTAGAGAAAGGAATAGAAAATGAAGAGAAAAAAGTGGGTTACACTCATATTATTGAGTCTTATGACAACAACGTTGGTGTCAGCATGCGGAAGCAATCCAGGGGCTACCTCTACCGCCAATCAAGCGGGCCAGACTCCACCAGCAGCCGAGCAGTCAAGCGCTAGTGATATTAAAGATGGTCTACTGAAAGCGACGGATCTTTCGAAAAATCCGGATACCTCCAAGAAACGAATCAACACATTCGTATCGGGGACACTGTCGATGGAGGGTGTTTTCAATCCGTATTTTTCGCAAAACGGCTGGGATGGCAACGTGACGAACGTCATTTTCGGTCAATTGGTCGGCAAAGACGGTGCGGGCAAAGCGATTCCCGAGTTGGCTGAGAAATGGGAGATCTCCCAAGATCAATTGACCTATACATTCCGGCTGCGTCCAGACTTGAAATTCAGCGACGGTACGCCGTTAACGGCCGAAGATGTAGCTTTTACGCTGACGCTGCTACACGATCCCGTTTATGATGGAAATACGGATATTACGCAAGCGAACATTATGGGTGGCAAAGCCTACAAAGAGGGGAAAGCGTCCTCGGTAGAAGGAATCAAAGTGATTGATCCGCAAACCATTCAAGTGACGACGGATAAGGTGAGTACGCTGTCGCTGCCGTTGATTGGCGGCAAGGTGTTGTCCAAGGCCTACTACGGCAAGGGTTACAAGCAGGGGAATTTGGATGAAATTAAAACTTTGCATTCACAGCCTCTAGGTGCTGGACCCTATAAATTTAGCAAATACGTAAAGGGCCAGGAGGTACGGCTTATAGCGAATCCTTATTACTTTAACGGCAAGCCGGCTGTGGAAAATTTCATTTTCAAGGTCACCGATGGCAGTACGAATTTTCAATTGTTAAAAGTAGGCGAAACCGATTTTGATCGATTCACGGCGAACCGCGATAACTATGAGCAGCTGAAATCGCTCGGATTTGCCAATATCAACATTTTTACGGCAACCTCTTACGTCTATCTGGATTTCAATTCGAATAAGCCGTACTTTAAAGACAAACGCGTTCGTCAGGCGTTATATTACGGGCTGGATCGGCAAAAGTTCACTGACATTTTGTACCAAGGCTTCGGTTCCGTAGCCAATGTTCCAGTTTCTCCGAGCTCGTGGGCGTATACCAAAGACGTGACCGCATATCCGTTTGATCCGCAAAAGGCGAAGCAACTGCTTGACGAAGCTGGCTGGAAAGTGGGCTCTGACGGTATTCGGGAGAAAGACGGACAAAAGCTCGTGCTGCAATATTTGGGCCGCAAAGGCTACAATATCGATGATGTGCTCATTCCTCTGGCTAAAGAAAACTTGAAGGATATAGGGATCGGTGTAGAATCGGAGATTTTGGATTTCAACGCGTTGCTGGCCAAGCGGAAGAAAGGGGACTTCGATCTCGCGTCGTTCACAACGACGAATTTATCCGATCCGTATGATGGAGTAAAAAGCTACCATTCGAAATACAACATCAGTGGCTATGCCAATCCGAAGGTGGATCAATTGATCGATCAGTCGACGGGCGTTCTGGATACGGGCAAAAGAACGGAGCTTTATCATTCGCTGTACAAAGAGCTGAAGGAGGATCCGCCTGTGCTGCTGCTGTCTTATCTGAAAATTTTGTCCGCACATAACGCACGGGTTAAAGGGGTGGACCTCGATCCGATCAACATTTTGGGCAATTCGATTCCCTCTTTGAAAATTGAATAGCATCCGAGCTTATTCTTGATTGACTATAGGCTTGAAGGGTGATACGCTCAATAACAATGTAATTTCATAGGAATTGTTGGTATGTCGATCAGATAACTGAAGACATAACATTTGTCGTTTATTCACGGCTGTGTTATGTCTTTTTTTTGTCTAGGGGAGGAGTGTAACGATGGATAGTCGGAAGCTGCAATACTTCGTAGAGGTTGCTGCATCATGCAGCTTCACGAAGGCGGCGGAGAAGCTGCTGGTGGCTCAGCCTGCCATAAGCAAAGCGATTCAAAAGCTGGAAGAGGAGCTGCAGCTGAAGCTGTTTGATAGGTCGGACAAAAGTGTTGTGCTGACTTCAGAAGGGAATGTGCTGCTCGCATACGCTCAGTCGATTCTAGGCCAATTCGACGAAGCTCGCCGGGAGATGGAGGAGCTGCGCAGACTTGAGCGCGGGGAGATTCGGATAGGCCTTCCTTCCATCATCGGGAGCAGCTCATTTGCTCCATTGTTAAAGGAATTCAAAAAGCTGCATCCCAAGCTCGCTATTACGGTCATCGAAGAAGGGAACGACCATATTCGCCATCTCATTGAATGTAAAGAGATCGATTTCGGTATCCTGCTTGGTTCGAATGAAGATGCTGAGCTCATGGTCGTTCCGCTGTTGACCGACGAAGCGGTTGCTTGTGTTGCTGAAGATCATCCGCTTTCCAACAGAAGATCGGTGACGATGGAGAAATTGCTGGAGGAACCGCTGATTTTGTTCAAGGAGGATGAGCAGCAGCTAAACATTTTCTTAGAAGCCGGCAAAGAGTCAGGTATCGCACCAAACATCGCTTTTACAACGAATCAGTTCGCTTTGCTCCGCTCTTTAGTCGCCGAAGGAATGGGGGCAAGCATTTTGCTGCGAACGACATCCAGTACGGATGAAGGGCTTCGGACTGTACCGCTCTCTCCGCCCGTTCCCGTGCAGCTTGGTATAGGCTATAGGCGGAACTATCAGCTGCCTCAAGCTTGCGCTGCTTTCATCGACTTTTTACAAAGGAAAATCAATGAACGAAAACACGTGCTGCCGCTGATTCCACGGAGAGAGGTTTATCCGGCGACAAGTGAACCTTTGACAAGCTTGCGCTTGCCATTCTGTTAGGTTATTGATGGATGAATAATGAGTATTGTTCCAGAGCGGAATCCACGTGATATATTGTTAATATCAAATCCGATTAAACGGGTAAGAAAAGTATTAAATTATAAATGGGAGTGTGTTCATATGTCAACATTAAACGAGTATCTGATTCAGAAAAAAGCGGCAGGTGCCGCTCTGCGTGAGAAAGCGGCGCAAGATCCGAAGCCGAATGTGTTAAAAGCACAAGCCCGCGCAGCCGGCCGCAGCGGCATACGCGAAATCCGCATTCGCGACTTCCAAATCATTAGCGACAGCCCGGAAAATTTCGCCGGCTACAATCTCGGGCCAAGCTCACCGGAGCTACAGCTTGGCGTCCTTAGCAGCTGCATTACGCATATTGCGCTGATCCAAGCGTCAGAGCGTGGTGTTACGCTCGAATCCCTCGAGGTGGAAGTGACCGGGGAGCAGCATCCGCTGGCCGGCAAACCAGGATATGAGGATGTTCCTATTTATCCGCATAATATTCAATATAAGCTCTACATCACCTCTAATGAATCGCCGGAGACGATCGCCGCCCTTCATGAAGCCATTGAGCGGGTATGCCCGATTTATAACCTGCTGAAGAATCCGCAGGAGATTCAAGGCGAAGTCGTTCACAAAACGGTTCAAGTTGTTCAGGAAGCTTAACATAGTTTCATGCTTAAGACGCTCGAGGTTTTCCCGAGCGTCTTATTTTTGCTTCGCTTGAGCCAGGTTGCTCCCTTGCAGGGGAACTACAGGGTGCTATTTCAGCGATAGAGGCTCTTTTTTGCGCGGAGGAACTGTGGGCCGCTATTTGTCCCGTTTCTCAAGTCACAAGATTTCTAGGTTGACAGATTTTGTCTCATGATGCTATCATACAAATACCAAGTAATCTCATAGAAATTTAAGAATATCTAATACTGACCGGAAAACCGGAAGCATGGGTGCTATATCCATGCTTTTTTTCGTTCAATATTTTGGAGAAAGGAGGAGTGAGTATGACTACAAAGCAAGTCAAAATTTCATACAATGAAGTTCCTGTACCCGTTTATTTGATCGGCACCACACAAAAGCTGATTCCGGCTCTCTTATCTGCATTAAGGTTAAATAAACTTACATTGGCATCCATTAAGGAGTCTCCTTTGTATATTGATTTATATAATTCGGAGGCCATACTGTACGCAAGCGAAGGAAATAAATACAGGATCCCTATTTTCTAAACGCAAAAGTAGAGATTCGACTATAGCTTTCTGAAACAAATACTAGAGAATACGGGAGTGGGCAAAAGCATGAAAAGATCGCATTTATTATCTATCCTATCTATGATTTTTATTTTGTCGGTAACGGGATGCGCAAAACCGTCGAATACGAAACCTGCCGCAAGTCCAGCTGCAACGGCAGCAAGTACTACAGCTGCTCCTTCACCCTCAGCCAGTCCAGCAAATGAAAAAGCCAAATTGAAGGTCGGCATTTCCGCAGGCGTGGAGGAAGAAATTTGGAAGAAAGTTAAAGAAGTAGCTGCGAAGGACAATCTGGAAATCGAGATTGTAACGTTCAACGATTACATTCAGCCGAATAAAGTGTTGGCGGATGGCCAGTTGGATGCCAATGCTTTCCAGCATGAGCCATATCTCAATCAGTTCAAGGCAGATAACAAGCTGGATATCGTTAAACTGGCGAATACGTTGAATTTTCCGATAGGGCTTTATTCAAAGAAAATTAAAAACGTTTCTGAGATCAAAGAAGGTGATGAACTGGGGCTGCCAAATGATCCGTCCAACGGGGCAAGAGCATTAATTTTATTTGAACGGGCAGGCTTGATCAAGCTGAAGGAAGGCGTAGGCGTCAAAGCTACAGTTCGTGATATCGTAGAAAACCCTAAGAAACTAAAATTCAAGGAGTTAGAAGCTCCTTTTATCCCGAAAGCACTGCCGGATCTTACCGCAGCAGTCATTAATACGAACTATGCAGTGGATAACGGGTTCGTGCCTACTAAGGATGCCATTTTTATCGAACCTAAAGATTCACCTTGGGTAAACCTGATAGCTGTGCGCACAGCAGATAAAGATAAACCGGTGTTTCAACGATTAATTAAAGCTTATCATTCGGATGAAGTGAAAAAACTTGTTGAAGACAAGTACGGCAGCTACATCGTACCTTCTTGGTAAATATATGCGGAATGGAAAAATAGAGGTCTCTTTCCAAACGAAAGAGGCCTCTTGCTTTGCACTTGAACGGAGAGGAGATGTACAGCTTGATCGAGTTGAGGAATGTCAGTAAAACATTTGAACAAAAAGGAGTGCGGGTAGAAGCGGTTAAACAAGCCAACATTCAAATCCATAAAGGCGAAATATTCGGTGTAATCGGCTACAGTGGGGCTGGCAAAAGCTCCCTCTTGCGCTGTATCAATTATTTGGAAAAGCCGACCTCCGGCAGTATCCAGATCAACGGCGTGGAGATGTCGCAATTAAACGAAAACGATCTAAGGATGATGAGAAGAAAGATAGGGATGATCTTTCAGCATTTTAACCTGTTGTCTTCAGGAACTGTTTATCAGAACGTAGCCGCACCGCTGCAGTTGGCAAAGGTTCCAAAAAAGATGATCGACGCCAAGGTGAGAGAATTGCTTGAGTTGGTGGGACTAGAGGACAAAGAAAAATCGTATCCACGCCAGCTTTCGGGAGGGCAGAAACAGCGTGTTGCCATTGCCAGAGCCTTGGCAAACGATCCGGAGATTTTGTTATGCGATGAGGCTACTTCGGCATTAGATCCTCAAACTACGGAATCTATCTTAGATTTGCTACTGGATATTAACCGTAAATACGAGATAACGATAGTCCTTATCACGCATGAGATGCATGTCATCAAGAAAATCTGCGATCGGGTTGCTGTCATGGACAATGGCCGTATTGTCGAACAAGGTTCGGTTATCGATCTGTTTTACTCCCCCCAAACGAATACCTCGCGTAAGTTTATCCAAAGCGTTTTTGATATGGAAATCCCGGAATTATTATTGTCTAAGTTACGAAACTCTGGGAAAACAAGCCTCTTGCTCCGTGCTTCATTCATTGGTGAATCTGTCACAGAGCCTGTACTGGCCGACTTAACCGCAAAATACGGTCTACGACCCAGCATTATTTATGGGAATATTACACAAATCAAAGAGAGTATTTTTGGAATGCTTGTTTTACATATAACTGGCGATCGCGAAATTATCGAGAATGGCATACGCTTCCTGAAGGAGCAGAACTTAAAGATTGAGGTGATACAGGATGTTGAATAAATTAATTGAGGATGCTGATCTCTATGTGAAGTCTCTGAACGAAACAGCTGTCATGGTCGGATATTCAATCGTTTATTCAAGCGTGATTGGACTCTTGTTAGGGGTACTGTTAGTTGTGCTTAGACCAGGCCATCTTTATGCAAATCCAGTTGTCTATCATATCTTGAACACGATCATTAATATTATTCGATCTATACCTTTTATCATTATTATGGTTGCAATTATTCCCTTAACGAAATGGCTTGTTGGTACGACTATCGGTGTAAAAGGAGCTATTGTGCCTCTTGTTTTTTACACGGCCCCTTATATCTCACGTTTGATGGAAACGGCGCTGTTGGAGGTCGACCACGGTGTCATTGAGGCTTATCAGGCTATGGGCGCTTCCAAACGGCAGATTATTATCCGAGTTATATTGAGAGAGGCACGGCCAGCTGTGATTCTCGGACTTGCAATTGCTACAATTGGGTTGGTTGGGGCATCGGCAATGGCTGGTGTTATGGGGGCCGGAGGTTTAGGGGATGTAGCGATAAGGTTCGGATATCAGCGGTGGGAACCTGATGTGATGTATACCTCTGTGCTATTGCTTGTTCTGATTGTTCAGATCGTGCAATCCCTAGGAAATTGGATATCGAAGAGTTTGAGGAAGTAAACTTGCGTATGATTTGGAGAAATTGGGAAACCTTAGGTGTAGTTAATTCGCGTTTACTTTCTCAAGGAGGACAGAACATGTCAGTCACAGTCAAAAATTTAATAAGAGGAATCTCAATAGTAAGTTTGATAACTGTAGCAGTTGTTGGTTGCTCTAGCAAATCAGGGAATAATACGCAGGGAACAGCTTCAGCAACACCAAAGAGCACCAATGCTGCCTCTGAGGATTTGTTGGCATCAATTAAGAAGTCAGGCAAAGTCAGAATTGGCTTGATGGGGACGTATGCACCCTACAATTTTCTCAATGATAAACATGAAGTGGACGGATTCGATGCCGATGTTGCCAAGGAAGTTGCCAAGCGGATCGGTGTTCAAGCAGAATTCATTACGGGTGAGTTTTCAGGATTAATCGAAGGGCTGCAAACAAAAAAGTATGACGCCCTTGTCAGCCAAGTTACCATTACGGACGACCGCAAGAAAACGATGGATTTCTCTTCACCCTATATAAAAAACAGCGTGAGTGTCATCGTTAAAAATGAGAATACCTCTGTGAAAGGGATTGAAGATTTTAAAGGGAAAAAAATCGGGGTTGGGCTTGGAACAAATGATGAGACTTATTTACGCAACGAAGTACTGCCGAAGGTGGGCACCTTTGATATCGTGACCTATAACGATGTGATTACATCGCTTACGGATTTGAATGCGGGGAGAATCGATGCCACAATCAACAATATTTTTGCCATTCAACCGTTGGTTGAAAAGAACCATTTTCAGATTAAAACCGTAGGTGCTTCAGTAAAAGATGACTTTGCCGGTATCGCGATTCGTAAAAATAACGCTGAACTCTTAAGTGCATTGAATAATGCATTGGCCGAAATGAAATCAGACGGAACATTTAAACAAATCTTCCAAAAATGGTTCAAAGTCGATCCTAACATCTGAGCATCAGTGCGTAGGAGGAGGCATGTATGGAGCTTGTTTGGCAAAATCTCGACTTTCTATTGAAGGGTGCGTATTACACGCTGTTAATCACCGTGGTGTCGATGTTTTTTGGCTTCATTCTTGCTCTGGTTTTGGCGTTTGCCCGCCTAAAAGGAAACATCGTTGTGAGGAATATCGCGATGTTTTATGTTTCTGTTTTTCGGGGAACGCCAATTCTCGTCCAAATTTTCATCATCTACTACGGCTTACCGGATTACGGCATACGTTTGGGTCCCCTTACAGCCGCTTTTCTTTCACTCAGCCTTAATATTGGCGCTTTCTTATCGGAGACCTTCCGCGGTGCCATTCTATCTGTCAGCAAAGGGCAGACGGAAGCGGCGATGTCACTAGGTCTTACTCCTTGGCAAACGACTTATAAGGTTGTACTGCCACAGGCCGCGCGCGTAGCGATACCGCCGATGGGCAACACCTTTATCGGGATGCTCAAGGAAACATCGCTCGTTTCCATTGTTACCGTGACAGAGCTGCTCCGCACAGCTCAGCTTTTGATCGCACAGTATTATATCGCCATGCCATTTTACATAGCTATTGCTATTATGTACTGGATCATGAGCTTGCTGTTTTCCCATTTGCTGACGAGGATCGAAAAGAATTTATCTAAGGCTTATTGAAGGTGTGAACCGTATGATTGAAGTGAATCAGCTTTCGAAGAGTTTTAATGACTTGCAAGTGCTGCAACAGATCGAGTTTAAAATGAAGGCCAAAGAAATCGTCGTGCTGCTTGGACCAAGCGGTTCGGGGAAGAGCACGCTGCTGCGCTGCCTCAATGGGCTGGAAGAACCGGATTCCGGCACAATTCGCATGGATGATGTCACATGGAACGCTAACATGGCCAAATCCGCGAAGCGGGAAGCCATTAGACGAATTCGATTAATGAGCGGGATGGTCTTTCAATCTTTTCATTTGTTTTCCCATATGACAGTACTTGAAAATATTACGATGGCGCCTATGCTGGTTAAAAATTTGAGCGTTAAGCAAGCGGAAGAACTAGCAGAAAGATTACTCGTGAAAGTCGGTCTTCTGGAGAAAAAACACGAATATCCTTCTCGTCTTTCCGGCGGTCAACAGCAGCGAGTAGCGATTGCACGCTCGTTAGCGATGCAGCCGAAAGTAATGCTTTTCGATGAGCCGACCTCGGCATTGGACCCTGAACTGACCAGTGAAGTGCTTCAGGTTATGAAGGAGCTTGCACTTGATGGAATGACGATGATCGTTGTCACTCACGAAATGAAGTTTGCGAGCGAAGTTGCAAATCGAGTCATTTTTATGAGCGATGGTGCCATTCAAGAGGAGGGGAGTCCGAGTCAATTTTTCGTGCAGCCGCAGACAGAACGTGCTCGCAGATTTCTAAGACAGTTAGGGGATTTGTAGGCATATCGCCTCACGTAAGCCGAAGGAGAGGAGAAAAATATACCAGTGTCCCATCCCGATGAGCATCATTTAAACACGATTGCGGCAAGAGCACGAGTACTGATGGAGGAAAAGAACCTGGATGCGCTCGTGGCATCGTCTTATGAAAATTTCTATTATCTTTGCGGGCATGAAAGCACATTTATGTATACTTTGCGGATGAGCGAAGTTGCATTAGCGGTCCTATTCCGTGATCCCAGTTCCAAGACAGTCATGATTATGAATGACTTTGAAGCGGCTGGCGTATCCAGCGATTTGCCGAATTGTGAGCTGCGAACTTATCCGACTTGGGTAGATGTTGATGATCCGCTCGGTATGAGAGGCGGCAAGTATGAAGGCAAACGACCAACAGGTCATCAGGCGCAGGAAATGTTCGGTCTGCTCCAGAAGACGCTAGCGGAATATGGCTGCCAGGCCGGCAGAATTGCTGTCGAACTGAACAACATGCGGCATTCCTCAGTGGAAACACTGCATCAGGCGGCACCAGAAGCGGAACTGGTGGAGGCCCAAGGTCTGTTCACAGCGCTGCGCATGATCAAAACAACGTGGGAGATCGAGCAGCTTCGTGCCGCGTGCGTCTATGCGGAAGCAGGTATAACGGATGCGATTCAGAGCATTCGCCAAGGCAGCACAGCGCAGGACATCGTGCATGAGTTTCGCCTGTCTTTGATGAAATACGTGAAGGGCTTATCCGCACGTTTCGATATGATTTCGGTGGGTGCTTCATTTGCACCTGCTCATCGCTTTGATACCTCCCCTGCGAAAACAGGGGACGTCATCAAATTTGATGTTGGCGTAGATGTGAACGGCTACGGGTCCGATATTGCGCGGACCTTCGTTCTCGGCAATCCCTCGGAAACGATATCGCGGGTCTACAGCGCATTGAAGGCTGGTCACGACCGCCTTTTGGAGATCATAACACCGGGCATCTCGATGCAAGCAGTATTTGAGGATGCGATGGGAGTGATCCGGCGCTCGGGGCTTCCGAATTACAATCGTGGGCACCTTGGGCATAGCGCAGGTTTAAGCCTCGCAGCCGAGGAGCCGCCTTTCCTGGGTCCATCTGAAGCGACATTGTTCCAGCCTGGAATGGTCATTTGTCTTGAAACGCCTTATTACGGTTACGGCATTGGTGCGATGATGATCGAGGATATGGTGTTGGTCACAACGAATGGTTGTGAACGTTTGAATCAGCTTTCCCGAGAGCTCGTTTCTCTGTAAGAAGGGAGCTGATCTTTTCATTGACAAATTTTGGTCGATGGTGCTATTGTGTAAATACCGAGTAAACTTATAGGAATATATTAATCTAACACTGACCGGAAAACCGGAAGCATGGATGCTAAATCCATGCTTTTTTTCGTCTACTAGTATTGTGGAATGAAAAACTTTTATGGAGGAATGACGGATATGAGCACTCAAAATGCAGAAAGAATTTCACAGAAAAGAAGAGAGCGAGCTTTTCAGGAAGCCTTCACTTACCAGCAATTTATTGACAACGCCAAGGTAAATGTTGAAAGGTTTCAAGCGAATTTCGAGCAGTATACATTGAGCAGACAGGAATTAGCTTATTTCAAGAGTCTTCCGGAGCCAATAAATGTCTTGGTGCTAGCCCATGATTGGTGCGGAGATGTTGTTGCGAATTTACCTTTATTTGCAAAGATTGAGCGCGAAACAGGTAAACTGAAGCTGCATATTCTACTACGAGACCCTGACAATCAAGATATTGCTGCCGCTTACCTGCACAAAGACGGGCGTAATCATATTCCAACTTATGTGTTTTTTAATGGTGGAGAGGAGCTGGGCTTGTTCATAGAACGCCCCGATCAAATAACTGATCTAATCAGCATTTGGAAGGAGGAATTTTGGAATCTTCACTCAGAGTGGGAAGGGAGAGATAAGGCACTTTCTGAATTGGATGAAGAAGTAAAAAGGTCGTTATTGCGTTATTTAAATGAACAACGCCCAAAGGCTCGTGAGCAAGAAAAGACGGCTATTATTGAAAGTATTCGTTCCATTCTCGGCTAACTCAATAATTACTACCGGGAGGGTTAAATCGGTTTATTCGATGAAGGATCACCCGAAAATAAACAGGCCGAGTTCATGCTACTCGCCCAATAGGAGGATGTCTCATCAAGTGTCTATTCCAACATTAGATCAGGACCATAAGTTCCCAGGGAAAACATATGCGGAGGTTGTCTTAAGTCCAGCTTATGACCATGCCAAGGAAGAATTGCTGAGTCCCATGATGGACATTAACAAAGCGCATTTAATTATGCTGTGGGAGCAATCGTTAATAAGTGATCATGATGCCCATACGCTTGCAGTCTCATTAAAGGCATTGGATATTAAGCGGTTGAGGGAAACTTCTTACACGGGAGAGTTCGAGGATTTGTTTTTTGAGGTCGAGCACCAATTGCACCTATTGGCTGGGGAAGCTGCAGGTCATTTGCATCTAGGGCGAAGCCGGAATGATATGGGAATAGCGATCTATCGAATTACGCTGAGGGAAAAACTTTTGGATACATTGGCATCCGCTTTATTTCTCGAGGAGAATTTGTTGCAGTTTGCACGTTCTCACGTCCATACAATTATGATTGGCTATACGCACACACAGCAAGCGCAGCCAACGACGATAGGCCATTATATAGCAGCAGTTTCTGACTCGCTAGGCCGGGATATCCGCCGGCTTCAATCCGCCTATGCGAATTGCAACCGCAGTAGTATGGGAGCTGCAGCTTTAACGACTTCCGGATTCCCTGTGAACAGAGAGCGGATGGCTGAATTACTTGCATTTGATGAGGTTATTGAAAATGCATACGACGCAGTTAGCGGAGCGGACTATGTCGGTGAAATCGCTACTAGTGTTCAACTTGCGGCAATAAACCTAGGCCGTTTTGTACAAGAACTGCTGCTTTGGAGTACACAGGAATTTGCCGTTCTGAAGGTGGCAGCCCCTTACGTTCAGATCAGCTCCATTATGCCGCAGAAACGGAATCCTGTATCTATTGAGCATATGCGCTCGCTTTTGTCCAGTTGTGTTGGCCTTACACAGACCGTGTTGACTATGATTCATAATACACCGTTTGGCGATATTGTTGATACCGAAGATGATATGCAACCCTACGCTTGGAAAAGCCTTGCTGTACTTGAATCCATTTATCGGTTGCTTGCTAATGTTATTGCAACACTTACGATTAATAATGAAGTGCTGGAGGCCAGAGCAGAGGAGAGCTTTTCAACGGTTACTGAGCTTGCGGATACATTGGTTCGTGAGGAGCAGCTTTCGTTCCGCACCGCACATTCCATTGTTAGCAGTGTCGTGCGAAAAGCGCTGGAATTCGGAAATTCCAAACGTTATCTTTCCTTGGAGCTGTTAAACGATGCCGCTTCTGAAGTTATTGGACGTAAGTTGGAAATAAGTGAAGAAAGGTTAAAACTTGCATTGGATCCCAGACATTTTATTCATGTCCGAAAGATTATCGGCGGACCGAATCCATCGGAGGTGGAGCGGGCATTGAAGGGGCAAGATCAGCGAGTAGATGCTGAAAAAGTATGGCTCGCAAGTAAAAGAAGCGCGATACACGATGCTCATGAGAAAGTGG
The DNA here is from genome assembly GCF_009757995.1 of Paenibacillus anseongensis. Classification (NCBI taxonomy): domain Bacteria; kingdom Bacillati; phylum Bacillota; class Bacilli; order Caryophanales; family Paenibacillaceae; genus Paenibacillus; species Paenibacillus anseongensis. The sequence continues at coordinate 86,939 of NZ_WSEM01000034.1, read as the reverse complement.
AACGCGTACTCGATAAACTGGCTAAACAAGATAAATAGATCCGTTCCATTCAATTTACCGGACAACCGGAGATGAGTTTTCTTCTGCCAAGAGGAGATGACGCATCTCTTTTTTTATTATTCTAGGAGACATGACTTAGGAGGAAGATGGCTATGTTTAAAAATGGTTTTCGTGTTTTTGATATTCATGCTCATTTACCTTATTCTTTGCCATTAGGTTCACACCATGAGTTCATTAATCGTCACAAAGCGCTGCGATCCGAGCGTATGCGTTTGACTTGGGATTTTCCATCCCAGCCAGACAATGAAGAGGAGTCCAAGCGTCCGCTCATAGACCGATGGATTGATGAATTGGATCGCTATTCGATTGGCGGTATTAATTTCTTAACGGCTTGGAATAACGATGATCTGGCTGCGCAAATTCGTAAGTATCCCGATCGTGTGACAGGATTTGCCCATCACAACATTGAAGAGCCAAATGCTGCGGAAGAACTCCAAAGAGCCGTTGATACACTAGGTTTGAAAGGTTATAAATTATTTGGACCGCTGGTTGAAATTCCGTTTCATGATCCCCGATTGACTCCGGTATGGCGGTTTCTGGCTGAGAGAAAGCTTCCGGTTTTAATCCACTTTGGCCTATTAGGTCACACGGGAGGAATTGTGCAGCATTTGAACATTAACCCGTTGGCCATTTTCAACGTCGCCAGAGAATATCCCGACATCCCGTTTATCATTCCGCATTTTGGAGCCGGATATTTTCAGGAACTGCTGCATTTATGCTGGAGCTGCCCCAATGTCTATATCGACACATCGGGATCTAATCAGTGGATTCGATGGAGTCCTTATGAATTGACGCTGGAGACGTTATTTCGCAAATCCTATGAACTCATCGGGCCTGAGCGCATCATATTCGGCACAGATTCGAGTGCGTTCCCCAGAGGTTTCGTATACCGATATTTGCAGGACCAGGTCCGGGTCTGTAGAGATCTTCGGTTCAGTGAAACGGATATGGAACTTATTTTCGGAAATAATGCGAGGAAGTTACTGCAAGTGGGTACATATTCACTGATAAGTGGAGGGGAAGTAAGATTATGATAACCACATACCGTATGGCCAAAAGAGCTATTTTTTCATCTTTAGGATTCATTGTTCTACTAACCGGGTGCTCAGCAGGAGACAGTAAATCAGTCTCGACTACAGTGCCAACGAATACGACAGCACCACAAGCAGCGGTTACAGCCAATGCTAGTAATGATGAGAAAGTGACGATTGAATACTGGCAGTATCAGTACCCAGCCAAGGTGGAACTTATTACCAAATTAATTGACGATTTTCAAAAGAAATATCCGAACATAACGGTGAAGCAAACTACTTTCCCGTATGATCAATACAATGAGAAAGTGGCGACGCTCGTACCTGCCGGCAAAGGGCCGGATGTCATCAATCTGTATTATGGCTGGCTGCCCAAATATGTCGCATCGGGCTTCTTACAGCCCCTACCGGAAAGTGCATTTTCTGAAGAGAAAATTAAATCGGAGTTTTTCCCTTTTGTTGAGACAGCGAAGCTGAATGGCAAATATTTTGCCATACCGACGGCGGTGCGAACACTAGCGTTGTTCTACAATAAGGATCTATTTGCGAAAGCAGGACTTGATCCGAGTAAGCCGCCTGCTACTTGGGATGAGCTAGTCACATATGGGAAGAAGTTAACGGAAAAAGACAGAAATGGTCAATTTGTTGTTGAGGGCATTGCTTGGCAGCCGGGAGCGCAGCTGCACCACTGGTTCCGTGATGCATTGGTTTATCAAGCGGGAGGTAAAGATATCAGCGATGACCGCCGGCATATTCTGTGGAATGAATCCCCTGCAGGTTTGGAAGCATTCAAATACTTGATTGACTTGTCGCTTGTTCATCAATTGGGCACAAAAGATTTTTACAATGATGACATCACGGCGTTCAAAGGCGGTCATGCAGCGATGAACATTGACGGCTCCTTCCAGCTGGGTGGAATTGGTAAAGATGCGCCAAACCTTAATTACGCTGTTGCGCCACTGCCTTCCTATAAAGATAAGGCTACTCAGGTTTCTTTCTGGGCGAACGCCATAACAAAAAATGTGCAAGGAAAGAAGCTTGAGGCTGCTACAGCATTTTTGCAGTTTCTAACGAGTAAAGAAGTTCAAGAGCAATGGGCGGAAAAGGTGGGCGAGCTGCCTGCCAAAAAAGAAGTCGCGCTCCAAGATAAATATACGAAGGATGAGAAACTGGGGCCGTTCATTAGCCAGCTCAGTTATGCCCATGCGCATTACTTTGTGGATGAGAAACTAGAGAGAGATTATTTCACACAGGCTGTCGATGAAGTCGTATTGAACAAAGTTCCGTATGAAAAAGCCTTTGATGACCTGGTGAAGAAAACGCAAAAGCTATTTGATGATTATTGGGCCAAACAGGATAAAAAATAATGGTAAAGCAAAAATATTTGTTTATCTACAGCTGCTTACTACTTCCACTATTCTTTTTCTTAAGTATTCGAATCGTACCGATCCTATACTCGTTTAACATAAGTTTCAGGGAGTGGGATATGCTTTCGGAAGAGAAGCCATTTGTAGGCTTGCAAAATTTTGTTCATTTATTTCAAGATGAAGTTTTTATCGCGTCAATCCGAAATACGCTCATTTATGTCATTGTTGGTGTGCCAGCACAGCTTCTGGTAGGACTTGTGATTGCACTCTTGTTGCAGCGGTTGAAATGGTTAAAAGGCTTCTTTCGTACCCTTTATTTTATCCCTTACGTGACAAGCGTTGTGGCCGTAAGTTGGGTATTTCGTTGGACGTTAATGAAGAACGGTATTGTGAACGCTCTGCTGATTAAGCTTGGGTTCGAGCCGCAGCTATTTCTTGGATCTCCATCACAGGGAATCTACATCATTATTACCGTTATGATTTGGCAAAATATCGGGTTTCAAATGCTCATTTTTCTGACGGGGTTGGAGACGGTACCGAAATCCTATGAAGAAGCGGCAGCCATTGATGGCGCCAATTCATGGCAAAGATTGTGGCACATCACGCTGCCGCTGCTGAATCCCGTGATCGTCTTTTCCATCGTGATCGCGACGATAAGCTTTCTGCAATCGTTCACGCAAGTGCTGAACATGACCAACGGCGGACCCCTGAACTCTACAGTTTCGCTAGTCCTTTACATTTATAATTTAGCATTTAAGCACTTTAAAATGGGGGAAGCATCGGCAGCCACGATTATCTTATTTGCAATGATTCTGTCATTGTCACTTCTGCAGATGAAGATACTCAATAGAAAGATTGATTATTGACGGAACGGCCAGGATTACGGAGGTGTAACAATGAGCAGAACGTTCCGGTTGATTTTACTAGCAGTCGGAAGTTTGGGCATGATTTTTCCATTTGTGTGGATGATATCAACATCTTTGAAATTTCCGGTTGATGCTTTCACACTAAACCTATTACCGAAACAAGCAACATTGTCTAATTATGTGGAAGTATTTACCCGAACGCCATTCTCTCAATGGATTCTGAACAGCGTTATCATAGCTATTATAACAACGATAAGCGTCTGTTTCTTTGATACTGTGATCGGGTATGTCTTGGCAAAGTTCTCCTTTAGAGGAAAGAAGCTTATTTTTGCTGCCATTCTGAGCACATTAATGGTTCCTACCGAAATGCTCATCATTCCTTGGTATTTACTCACCGTAAAGCTGGGCTGGGTAGACACGTATATAGGGATTTTATTTCCTGGTCTTATCTCGGCATTTGGTATCTTCCTGATGAAACAATTCATGGAATCCTTACCAGTGGATCTACTGGATGCTGCAAGAATTGATGGAATGAATGAGTGGAACATACTTTTTCGTATATCCATTCCGCTTGTAAAGCCTGCTCTTGCCACGCTATGTATATTGTCTTTTCTTGGTAGTTGGAACGCGTTTATTTGGCCGTTAATTGTTACGCAAACCCCCGAACACCTGACGATTCCGGTAGGAATCTCGTATTTCTCAAGTGAATTAAAAGACAGCTCAAGCTGGGTATTAATTATGACGGGAGCTTCATTATCTGTCATTCCGCTTATTGTTATTTTTTTCATTTTCCAGAAACAAATTATTCGAGGGATAGCTCTTACAGGATTTAAATAACGAGGTAGGAAAGACAAGACACGGTAATCAGAGAGCGGTGACAGCATGGAACGCTATTGGAAACGCAATCTTTATATGTTATGGCTAGGCTTATTTTTTAATCACATGGCGTATACCCTTTCAGTTCCGTTTTTTCCTATCTTTTTGCAAGAAGATTTAGGTATTCAGAGTGGTTTAGAAGTTTGGTCAGGCGTTTCCATTTCGATCAGCTTTCTGATTAGTGGTTTGTGTGCGCCATTTTGGGGTGGGCTCGCCGATATATATGGCAAGAAACCTATGCTCATTCGTTCTGGTATAGGCCTAGCTTTGGCACACTTCGCGAACTACTTCGTTCATGATCCTTATAGTTTCATGATTGTTAGGATCTTTCAAGGACTTATGGCGGGCTTTAGTCCTGCTTCAATTGCTTTGGTCGGCACGAATACGCCTGAGAAACATGTCGGTTACGCACTTGGCGTCATATCGACGGCAACTGCTGCTGGGGGAATTCTAGGGCCGCTCGCCGGTGGTGTTCTTAGTCATTGGTTGGGATTGCGGGCGTGCTTCGTCGTATCTGGTCTTATCACGTTAGTTTCCGCTTTCATCGTTCTGATCGGTGTTAAAGAAGTTCATGAACGGCATAAGGGGACTCGACCAAGTGTCATCGGTGATCTTAAACAAGCTGCTGGCAACACGCGATTGATGCAGATATTTGGGCTAACCTTATTAGTCTCAACTTCCGTTATGATCCTGGAGCCGCTGCTCACAATCTATGTGGTGCAAATTGGTGGCAGTATAAACAACGCTACGCTCAGCTCGGGTGTTGTCTTTTCAGCAGTGGGCATTGCCATCGTCATCATGGGTCCTCGATGGGGAATCATCGGAGGGCGTATCGGTTATGACAAAATCCTTTTCATCGGGCTGATCGGCGGAGGTGTTGGAAATATCATCCAGCTCGGTGTTCATCATCTTATCGGCTTTGGTATACTGCGTTTCAGTTATGGGCTGTTTTTTGCTGCCGTTTATCCCGCATTGAATTCACTTGTCGTTAAATACAGCGAGGCAGATTTTCGCGGAAGGGCAATCAGTCTTAACCAATCGTCAAATCAGTTCGGCATTGTCGCTGGTCCTTTGCTTGGCGGTGTACTTGGTGGATGGATAGGAATCCATTTCGTATTCCTCGTTACCGGTGTTGCCTTGATTGGAGCCGCCTTGACGCTCAAGGTGCTTGAAGCTAAACGTGTGAAACAGCTCGTATAAAAAGTCTTCTGGAGACAAATTCTTAAGAATAAATTTCTTGAGATTTTTGTCTCTTTTTTTGTTTTGCTTCCTGCTTGCGATTAAATGAAGATGCATCATCCGTGATACAATATGGAGTGGTTGGATTTTCATTAGTTGAGATTGAATTCAAGTTGTAGGAGGAAATCATAGTGAGGAACCTGCTCATTGCAGACGATGATGCGAATATTCGAGAACTGCTTCGATATGTGCTCACGAAAGAAGGATATGGGATTTACGAGGCTCAGGATGGCATGATAGCGATCGAGCTGATGAAGCAAACACCCATTGATTTAGCGATCGTTGATGTCATGATGCCGAGAATGGATGGGCTCGAACTATGTGACTATCTTCGACGAAATTACGATATCCCCATTATTATGCTTACTGCTCGGGATCAACTACAAGACAAGGAAAAGGGATATACCCAGGGGACAGACGATTATCTGACCAAACCATTTGAGCCGGAAGAGCTGGTATTCAGGGTTAAAGCCTTATTCCGACGGTATCATCGAGCTTCAAGTGACACCATTCGATTAAATCGAATTACAATTGATCGGAGAAATATTGAGATTACGGACGGTCAGACTGTATTTCTGCTGCCGATGAAGGAATTCGAGTTGCTTTCGCAGCTTGCTGAGTATCCTGGCCGATTGTTCTCGCGCGATGAACTCATTCAACTAGTATGGGGAATGGATTACGAAGGTGATGATCGAACGGTCGATGTGCATATTAAACGGCTTCGTGAACGATTTGCAGATTACGCGGACGATTTCGCTATTAGGACGGTTCGCGGGATCGGTTACAAAATTGAGGTGGGCAAGCCATGAAGTCGCTATACTCTCGGGTCTTCCTGATTACGCTAACGGTCATCATTGTAAGCAGTATCATCGGTTTTCTGGGATCCAATATGTACTATCATGTCAAACTTAAGCCCTACAACGACGAGAAGTTAATTGGCATTGCGGAGCAGATGAAGCAGTATGCGGAGAAACAACCTGATAACATCCATGAATATCTGCAAAACGCCGCGGCACTTGGGTATCAAATCTATTGGACAGATGGCCAAGGGACCAATCGCTATTATGGACGTGATTTCCGCGAACAGGATATGGATGATCACGCGAAAGAATCTGTTCTCAACGGTAACTTGTATCACGGTGTCGCTGAATTCCCGAACAAACCTTTTATCTCTGGTTTTTTTGATAATCGGTTGAGTAATACAGTAGGGGTCCCCGTTCATGGAAGAGACAGGACTTATGCCCTCTTCATACGCCCGGATGTGCTCCTGCAATTTGGTGAATTACGCATATTTTTCGCACAAATCATTTTGTTCACCATTATCATTAGCATCGTGCTTTTCTTAATCAGTACAACCTATTTAGTGAAACCGATCACACGCCTGTCCGATGCGACGAAACGAATTGCTCAGGGAAGCTATAAGATTAAACTCCCGATCCATCGCCGCGATGAAATCGGGCAATTGGCTGAGCATTTTATGACCATGAGCCATGAATTGGACAGAGTCGATCAAGCACGGCAACAATTCGTAGCCAACGTCTCCCATGAGATTCAATCACCGCTAACGTCCATTCAAGGCTTCGCCTCCGTACTCGCAGATCGTGAGCTTCCTCAGGATGAAAGAAAGCATTATGCATCCATTATCGAGAAAGAGAGCCGCCACTTATCGATGTTAAGCAAGCAACTTCTGTTGCTATCGTCACTTGAGCAAGGACAAGAATCAGTGAACAAGACATCCTTCTCGCTGCGAGGGCAGATTCGCCAAGCTGTTCAAGTCCTGCAATGGCAGATTGAAGAGAAGGAGCTGCTGTTAAAGCTTTCTGTACCTGAAACGATCAACCTTTACGGCGATGAAGTGCTGCTTATGCAAGTTTGGATGAATCTGATTGGCAATGCCGTCAACCACATCCCAAAGGGAAGAAGCATTGATATACGAGCGGAACGGACAAATTCTTTTTGCAAAATACAGATTCAGGATACAGGCGACGGTATTGCGACAGAGCATCTGCCGTTTTTGTTCGACCGCTTCTATCGGGTAGATCGTGCACGCGAGCGTTCCTCCGGCGGGACAGGTCTGGGACTTTCTATTGTAAAGAAAATCGTTCAAGTTCATGAAGGCCGTATAGAAGTAGCCAGTTCGCCGGAAGGAACCACCTTCACGGTAACGCTGCCTCAGATGTAATCTGTTATTCATTTGCCGTTCATTTTCGCTTCCTATACTTGAGTCATTACGAAGGAGGGAAGCATGATGTATCTTGCTATTCGAGAAATGAGGTTTGCTAAGGCGCGATATTCATTAATCGCCACCATTATGGTGCTGGTAGCATTTCTTGTTTTGTTTGTTACCGGGCTTGCGCAGGGTCTGGCGTATGATAATGCCGCATCGGTTAAAAACATGGACGCAACACATTTTGTAATGGAACAGGACGCAAACCACCGATTTACCCGATCGAAGATAGATAAGAACCAGATCGAACAAGCCGGCCTTGTCGTAGGACAAGAAAATGCCGAACCGCTTGGCGTGAAAATGACAACGGTTATGCAAGCTGGAGGAACGGAGAAGATCGATGTTACGATACTGGCTGTGAATCCGGATGGTTGGCTGGCACCCAAATCCGTAGAAGGTTCGCCGATGACCGAACTGACAGCAGGACATGTTCTTGTTGACAGGAAATTGTCGGATTCCGGCGTCAAAATAGGCACAGAGCTGGTCGATCAAGCTTCAGGGACAAAATGGACCGTCAGCGGCTTTGTAAAAAACGAGTCATTTAGTCACACACCTGCTGTCTTTCTAAATAAACAAGATTGGCAAAATCTTCAGCAGTCGTCCAGTCGATCCAACTCTTCGGAGGAGCCATACAATGCGATTGCGATAAAGACCTCGAATGAAAAAGCCGATCAGCTCCAAAGCGTGCTGCCTCATACCGAAGTGATAAAAAAGTCTGAGGCTGTGTCAGCTATTCCTGGATACAAAGAAGAGCAAGGCTCGTTGATGATGATGATTGTTTTCTTGTTTGTTATCTCTGCTTTTGTATTAGCCGTATTCTTTTATGTCATTACGATTCAGAAAACAAGCCAATTCGGCATTTTGAAAGCCGTAGGGGCACGTACGGTCTATTTAGCAAAGAGTGTGGCGCTGCAGGTTCTAGTCTTATCCATTGGCAGTTTAGTTATTAGTATTCTCTTCATTCAATTGTTTAAGGCTGTAATACCGAGTTCTATGCCATTTCAATTAGGTTTCTCTACATTGGCGGTTACTAGTCTATCTTTTATGGCCATGTCTCTTGTCGGTTCGTTAATTTCGGTGTGGAAAATTGTGAAAATTGACGCTTTAGACGCGATTGGGAGGACTGCAGCATGACAAACAGACTCGTATTACAGGCGATTACCCGTACTTTTCAGGACGGCGGCAATGAAAGAATGATTTTGGATAAGCTCGACTTGGAGGTAGCCGAAGGCGAACTCGTTGCGGTGATGGGGCCTTCAGGCTCAGGCAAAAGCACTTTCCTGTCCATCGCAGGAGCGCTTCTTGAACCAACGAGCGGACAGGTACTGATTGACGGAGAAGCCATTCACGGTAAGGACATGCAAGGACTGTCCGAACTACGGCTTCAAAAAATCGGCTTTATTTTTCAAAGCGCCAATTTAATCCCTTACCTCAAAGTCGAGGAACAACTGATCCTGATCTCCAAGCTTGCCGGGACGGAGAAGGCGCGGGCAGGTCAAAGAGCCAAAGCTTTGCTTGATAAAATGGGGCTCACGCATCGACGAAACGCCTATCCTGAGAAGCTTTCAGGTGGGGAACGTCAACGGGTAGCGATAGCCAGGGCCTTTATGAATGACCCCGCCGTCCTGTTCGCAGATGAACCAACAGCGAGTTTGGACGCTTCACGCGGACTCGATGTCGTGCGTATGATTGCCAAGCAAGTCAAAGAGCAGCGAAAGAGTGCCGTTATGGTTACGCATGATGACAGAGTGCTGCCGCTTTGTGACCGAGTGCTTTGGCTTGAGAACGGTAAACTAATCTCGAAGTAAAAAAGTCATTACAAGATTTTATCATCTAAAAAAAACGTTCTATTAAGACTCCCTTGACGTTAATGGTAAGATAGAGACAAACGAAGAAAAGGGAGTGCTTTTTTGGCTGATAATTCCTGGAAAAGAAATCTTTTCGTGCTGTGGGTAGGGACTTTCCTCGTCAGTATGGCCTATACGGTATCCATACCGTTTATGTCTATATTTCTGCAAAATGATCTCGGTGTACAAAGCCATTTGGAACTGTGGACGGGTGTCGTATTTGCCATTACTTTTTTGGCCGCTGCTTTAATCGCTCCATTCTGGGGCTCCATGGCCGATAAGTATGGCCGGAAGCCGATGATGCTTCGCGCCGGAATTTGCTTGTCCATCGCGTATTTTTTATACTTCATCGTACAAAATCCATACGAGCTTATCCTCGTAAGAATTATCGAAGGCTTGCTCGCGGGTTATATTCCCTCAGCCATAGCGATGGTAGCAACGAATACGCCGGAAAAACACGTCGGCTATGCGCTTGGCATCATCTCTACCTCCGGTGCAGCCGCTTCCGTCATAGGACCGCTGGTGGGAGGAAGTGTAAGTTACCTGATCGGCACGCGTGAAACCTTTTTGCTGGCAGGTGTGATGGTGCTGATTGCCTTCGTCATTGCATGGGTTTGGGTGAAGGAGCCTTCCTTTGTTAAATCCGAAGCGAAGCGATCCTCGGTGCTTAATGATCTTAAAGAAGCGATTGCGAATCGGACGCTCGTATACGCGCTGTTCATTGTCTTTATTACCTCGACATCCATCATGATTTTGGAACCTTTACTAACGATCTATGTGCTGAAGCTTGGCTCCAGCCAGTCGTCCGCCTCACTTCATGCGGGGATTATTTTCTCCGCGGTAGGAGTTGCAACATTGATTGCGGCGCCCCGTTGGGGCAAGCTCGGAAGCAAGCTGGGTTACGAAAAGGTGCTGTTCATCGGGCTTATCGGCGGAGGCATCGGGAATTTTTTGCAAATATTGTTCCACGATCTAATTGGATTCGGATCGCTGCGGTTTGTTTACGGGCTCTTTTTCGCTGCTGTATTTCCAGCGCTTAATGCTTTTATCGCTACTCATACGGAACCAAGCTTCCGCAGCCGCGCGTTCAGCCTTAATCAATCGGCCAATCAAATGGGCCTGCTGTTGGGGCCGCTGATTGGGGGCTTTCTAGCAACCCAACTATCTATTCCCGTCGTGTTCGCCATCAACGGTAGTTTGTTGTTGCTGGTTGCTGTGCTGCTTAAGCTGCCGAAGTTTTCTTTCCAGTCCAGTGTATCCGCAGCTAAGGAGATATCTAAATAAGAGCTTTACCACACAGTTCCATGGCGCATAACGCCCAATCTCTGCAATAATATACTATAGCGACTATAATCTAAGATGTAATATATGAGAAAAGCCGGTAAGAGGAGGTTCTCATGAATATTACATCTTTTGTTATTTACTGTATGATTGCTACCTTTACGCCTGGACCTACGAATATCGTGATTTTGTCCACCGTCCATCATCATGGGGCGAAAAAGGCGATGAAATATACGTATGGAGCAACGGTTGGCTTTGGCGTTTTACTGATCATTTCCGCTTTTTTAAATTCGATGCTCATGGCGTTTTTACCGAAAATCATCCTGATTCTGCAGATCATTGGAAGTGCTTATATGCTCTATCTTTCCTATCTGATTTGTAAAATGGATACAGCTAACCCGACAGTAAACCAAGCGGCGACCTTTCGGTCAGGCTTTCTGATGCAGTTTATGAATCCGAAAGTCGTGTTATTTGCACTAACGGTAATTCCAGCGTTTATTATACCTAGCTATAGCTCACGCACGATGATGTCAATTAGCATTATGGTTATCATTGGAATCGGATTTTTAGCCTTTCTCACATGGGTGCTTTTCGGTGCGATTTTCAAGGCATTTTTACATAAATACAACAAAATTGTTAATGTCTTGTTGGCGTTATCTTTGGCTTATGCTGCCGTTATGGTTTGGTTGTAAGCAAGCTTACCAAGAGGTGAATGAAATGAACCAATTTGTGTATAAAAAGTCGGCCGGTATTAAAGCGCTGTCGGCAAGTATGACGGATTTTAAGTATAAAAAGCACGCTCACCAGGAATACGCCATCGGAGTGACGTTACGTGGGATTCAAGAATATCACTTGGACGGCAGTCTGCAATTATCGCATCAGAATGGTGTTATGCTCTTTAATCCGGAACAGACGCATGATGGCATGGCTCATGACAAGACAGGTTTGGATTATGTCATGCTTTATTTTGAACCCCAATTACTCTTGGATGCCTCAGAGAAAAAGGAGATCTTGCGATTTTCAGCTCCGATTGTCTACGATGTTCAGCTAAAACAACGCGTTTTAAGTCTCTCACAGGCCATTTTGAGTGAGAAAGATGAGGCTTTGTGCAGCGAATTATTCGTAAATCTCGCAGAGAGCCTGGTTCAAACGAACTTTTCAACGAACGTCAAGAAAGATAACCAGTTGATTCGTAAAGCAAGGGAAATGCTGCATGCCAACCTGGAACATGTGCTTAAACTTGACGAAATCTCTAGTGAGCTTCAATTATCAAAGTTTCAATTTATTCGTTTATTCAAGGCGCATATGGGCATATCACCCTACCAATACTTCTTGAACGCCAAAATCGAACGGGCGAAATGTATCATCGAGAAAAATAAGGATATTTATTCGGCCGTAGCTGCCTGCGGATTTGTTGATTTAACCCATTTAAACAAACATTTCAAAAGTGTCTACGGGACAACAGCGTTTGAGTATATATCACATTTGCATTGAAAAAAGTCCAATGAGAATGAAGCCCCCAGCCGGAATGGGGATGCCGGCAGAGCTGCCGTCGTCAACCAGATATCAATCTCGGACACAATTTAATGGATGTTCGTGCATTTCCAACTGTAAACGCATACATTATGATTTGAATTATAGACAGTCCTACTAAATTTTCAAGAATTGGAAAGGGTGTGTAGGTGATGAGGAAAAAGTGGTCATCGACTGCTGCAGCAATTTCGTTAACAATCGCGTTAACTGCATGTACACCTAATGTCGGAGAGTCTACATCTGGCGAAAATAAAAATGCAGAGCAAACAAATGCAGGTGGAAAAAAGCTGACATTATGGGTGTTTGCAGAGCCTCATAAACGGTTTTTTGAGGCTGTAAAAGAAGATTTTAAGAAAAAACAGCCGGATGTTACGGTTGACATTAATTTAATGGAGAGCACAGCGCTTGTCGACAAATACTCCGTTATTTCCAAATCTGGAGGAGAGGGCGCACCTGATCTGATCGACATTGAACAAGGACAGTTTCCTAAATTTATTCGCGGTGATATCCCATTCGTGCCTTTAAATGACTATTTGAAAAAAGACAATCTAACCGAAGTGATGTCTAAAGGTCGGCAAGCGTTGTACACCATTAACGACAAGCAGTACGGGATCGAACATGCCGCAACGGCTTCTGCTCTTTATTATCGTAAGGATTTGTTTGATAAAGCAGGAATCTCTGTCACCGAGCTCAAAACGTGGGATCAATTTACGGAACAAGCTAAAAAATTAGTCGGTGATAAACATTTTATATTTCCCGGAAATTCCACGACGAAAACCGGAGGGGACCAAACCTATTTCGAATTGTTCATTAAGCAAGAAGGAGGAGATATTGTAACGAAAGACGGCCAACCCGGCTTTAATACCCCGGAAGGCCAAACCGCTTTGAAGCGGATGTACGCATGGAAAAAAGACGGCATTATGGATAAAAATTATTATGACGGCCCGGCGTACTGGGATCAATTCAAGAAAGGGAACTACATAGCCGCTTTCGGCCCCGATTGGTGGGTCAATCTGCTTGCGGATAACGCACCGGAATTAGAGGGCAAATGGGCGGCTGTTCCCATGCCTTTAGGCGGCCCGAAATCAGTCCCGACTACCGTATGGGGCGGAACAGGCTTGATGATTTCAAAGTTTTCCAAGAATAAAGATTTAGCCTGGGAATTCATGAAGCTTGCGCAGTTAACTCCTGAAAACTCCGTCAAACGCTTCCAAATTGTGAACCTGTTCCCTGCGCTTCTGACTTCCGTCAAGGAGGCGGGCTTGCATGAGCAAAGCAAGTATACCAAGTATTTCGGCGGTCAGGATCTGGGAGATCTGTATGGGAAGCTTGTAGCTGTAGCGCCAAACCAAAACCAGGCTTGGTGGCGGACCTTATTCGCCGATGCTTGGGATAAGTATAGATTTGAATTGGAAGGTGGCAAATTGACTCCTGAGCAGTTTCTTCAAAAGGTTGATGATGAATTAAAGCAGTCGATGAAGAAAAATGAAACTGCCGGTTAGATGGCGGGCAGTTTGAATGACAAGGGAGATGAGGGGCAACCTGCACCTCCTTTCTTCTTGTTAAGTAAGGTTTGGACATTGGTTTTAAGGAGGTTTGAACGTTGCCTATCAAACAGTCAAAGTGGTTTAAACTTGCACCATATCTGTTCATTAGTCCTTTTTTTATTCACTTTGCCGTGTTTAGCCTTTATCCGACTCTATACGGGTTCTGGCTCAGCTTATTCCAAGGTGTCAGCAAGCTGACCTACGCAGGATTCAAGAATTACACGCTTGTTATGAATGATGATGTTTTTTGGAAGTCGATGTGGAACGGGCTGAAAGCGACAGGGGGCAGTGTCTTTATCATCTTGCCGATTGCGCTAATGGTTGCTTTGCTAATTAACCAGCCTTTCATTGAAAAGAAGAAGGGGTGGTTTGCAACCTTCTTTTTTACACCTAATATTACATCGGCTGTTGCGGTAGCTATCATTTTCGGATTCATCTTCAACAAATCATTCGGCATTTTAAATACAGTGCTTACTTTCGTCGGTATGGATCCGATCGGTTGGTTGGAGAATCCAAGGTGGACGCTTCCCTCATTAATCATTTTATTAACGTGGCGATATTTGGGCATTAATATCCTTTATTTTATGGCAGGACTTCAAAACATCCCTAAGGAGCTTACCGAAGCGGCCAAAATAGATGGGGCAAACGCGATCCAAAGGTTGTGGTTTGTGACTTTACCGTTGCTGAGGCCTATCATGACTTTTATCGTCTTTCAGGCCATTATCGGCTCATTTACCATGTTTGCCGAGCCGTTTGTGCTTGCCGGGCCTGGACAGTCAGGACCTGAGCAATCGTTGCTATTCCCAACGATGTACATCTACCAGCAAGCTTTCCGGTTACAAAACTTCGGGTATTCATCCGCTGTGGGTTATGTGTTTACTGTCATTCTACTTATCGTAGGAACTATTCAAATCCGGTTGTTTCAGGAGAAGAAGTAAAGGGGGAATGCCACAATGACAGTAAACCGGATTCATCGTTTAGCTGTATATACTGCTTTAGTTTTATTGAGTTTATTATTCAGTCTCCCTTTTCTATATATGGTAGGCGTATCGTTTAAAACATACGATGACATCGTAGCATCTCCGTTGAATCCGATCCCGCTGCATCCAACGCTGGACAACTTTATCTTGCTGTTCGAGAAGATACCGTTTTGGACCCAATTTTTCAACGGAGTTTTTATTGCCGTAGCGGTTTCTGTGCTCTCTATGATCGGTAATGCCTTGGTTGCTTATGGCTTTTCACGGTATGATTTTAAAGGAAAAAATGTGCTGTTTACCGTTGTGATCGCAACTATTCTCATTCCATCGCAGATGACGCTCGTTCCGAGTTTCATTATGTTTAAACAGTGGGGATGGTTGGATACGTTTTCTCCTTTAATATTTCCCGGAGCGATATCGGCCATTAACATATTCTTGATACGCCAAGTGATGACGGCCATACCCAAAGAACTGTATGAAAGCGCACGGGTGGATGGTTGTACGGAATGGCGAACATTTGTGAGCATTGCAGTTCCTTTATCCATGAGCGGCATCGGAATTGTGGGACTTCTCAACTTTATGAACTCGTGGAATGACTATTTAAGCCCGTTGATCTTTTTAACCTCTGAGCACAAAATGACGTTATCCGTAGGCATTTCGACGATGAATAATCCCTATAAAGAGGACTATGCTACGCCGATTACAGGCGCGTTTCTGATGGCGGTTCCGGTCTTAATTCTTCTAAGCGTGGTGGGGAGGAAGTATTTTATCAGCGGAGTTGCGTCAGGAGCTGTAAAAGGATAATGAATAAAGCCCGGTACTACGCTTGGAAGCGTGGCCGGGCTCTTCTTCTGAATCATACGTTCGTTCCAGAGCGATAGGGCTTGTTGTAGTGTTCCTTACGAATTTCACTAGGTGTCAGACCGGTATGCCGTTTGATGGTTCGTGCAAAATGATACGAGGTTTTAAAACCGGATTGTTCGGCAACTTCACCAATATTCAAGCCTGTACTGCGCAGCAATTCCAGCCCCTTTTTTACCCGGTACTGCCATAAATATTGGATCGGTGTTACCCCTTCATCCCGCTGGAACAGGCGGATCATATGCTCGGGCGTTTTTCCGGTAATCTGCGATAAATCCTTAAGGTTGAGCTCCTCGCCAAATCTTTCGTGGATTGTTTCCACAGCAAGGAGAACGGCCGGATGTTTCAGGTGATTCAATCCCAAATGCAAATACTCCGTCGCATACAACCACAAAGCAGAACGGCCTAGCGCTTTTACCACTTCATCCTCCGTAGAGCATCCATCGTTTTGCAAAGACATCAGCATATCTGTCAATTGATTCAGTCGCGTCGTCAAAGGGATGTAGAGGGGTAATGAATCGAAATAAGCCGCTGCGTCTGGTAATAGCGGGTCCACAGCCACAGCAATCCAACGGTGCCACGTGTCACGTTTCTCATTAAAATGAAACATCTCCTCATGTCCCGGTTTGAGCAGCGCAATGCTCTCTGGAGGGACAGAGAAGGGGACGCCGTCAATCTCTACGGTCATGGAGCCGCTATGGAGCAGGACAAGCTGCAAATCCATCTGAATACGGGGACCGTATTTCCCGCCGGGGCCATAGACTACGGTACCTGCGTAGGTATTCGTCACAACAAAAGAAGGTGGAATGACTTCCACCTTGGATGCTATGTCCATTCGATTATTCCATCCTTTCGGACAGCTTTTCTTTCATTATACAAGAGAGATTTTCTTTTTTAAATCTTCTCGCTCAATCGTTGAGTCATGGCGGATGTAGTGGCATACATAGGAGCGCCGCCAGCGGTTGGAACGGTTCCGTGTAGAAGAGTGGATAAGGTTACTGTCAAAAATTAAGATATCCCCTTTATCCAAGATAACTGGAATCTCCTTGCTTAAATCGATGCCTTCCACCTCATGAGTCCAAGCTTCGTGTTCCTGTAAATTTTTCACATCGCCATGGGGCAGAACTCCGAGTTTCTGAGAGCCGGGGATGACGTACAGGCAGCCGTTCTCTTCATTGGTATATTCCATGGCAACCCATGCGGCGGTCAACGTGTTCGGATCATTCTTAATGTAGTAATAGTCCTGATGAGCGGCTTGCCCTGGGGATCCGGGTTCTTTGTAAAAGTACATGCTTTGAACGCCAGCGGCTTCATCGCCAAGAACTTGGGCCAGTGCGCCGCGTACAACCGGCAATTTCATCATCTGCAAGGAAAAGCCATCATGCAGGTGAGGATTAAACAACCGGAGGGAGAAGCGGTCCTTATCATCGACCACGGCTCCGCCTTTTCTTGGTTTTGCCCATTCAGGCATAGATTCGGAAGAACGGATAGCATGAATATGCGAATTAAAAGCATCGATCAGATCATCGCTGCAGCCATTTTTAATAATAATAAAACCGTCTTCATGGTACTGCTTGATTTGCTCCGGTGTAAGTGGATTTACTCTCTCGGATTGAACTTGAATTGTCATAAAAAAATCCTCCTTTGTTCGTATAAAACTGATGTGCAATTCCTTTATATTTATAATAGTAGATGATTTTAAAAGGGAATAAAATGCACGTGAGTCAGATATTTTGTGTCTGAAATTGATATCTACTATAAAACCTTTTGGAGGTAAATTTTTAAAATGGTTGTGAAAATGATCATTATGAATTAACATACAGGAAGTGTTCATTCAAGCAATAGAGAAACACATGTTCGTTTTATTTGTAGCGGAATTATCAAAGGAAGTAATGGTGGAAGCGGAGTTGACTGACGGATCATGATGAAAAAAGAAATTGCGCATATTCGCAAGTTATTTAAATTGGATCACGAGTTGCTAAATCTTTACGAAATTTTTAACGTGTATATTATGAAGGAAACGAATGAGATCTACCACTACGAGCGCCAGCCGTTCGCCTTATTGGACAGAGAGAAGCAGGAGCTCTATATGGCGAATTTCAAAAAACTGCTGACCGGCGAATTAGATCAGAAGATGTTCGAATTGAAATTTCAGGAAGAAGCGGAACAGCCAACAAAGGTGCTTCTCCATCAAGGTTTGATAACCGGTGATCCGCAAGAATGGCAGGATTTAATGCTTTTGTTGGTGGATAAAATGTTGGCGGATACCGTATACGAACAGGATACGGTGATTACTTTTGTCCGCGGACAATATTCCCGCCCGACCAAGGCGAGGAACGATGAAGCCGAGCAGAGCGAAAAGGATGAAATGTTCGCGAATTTGTTCATTCTGTGCAGCATTAATTCCACGGAGCAGCAGCGGAAAACGCTCATGTTTGATTATGTCGAGAGGGAATTCAAGTACAATGTCTTCGTAGACCCGATCATCAAATTGAACACCCCGGAGCAAGGGTTTTTCTACCCTAGCGTGACGGATAACTACTCCGACGTAAATCGGATTCTGTACTGCTCGGGGAGAGCGCATGAACCGAATGTGCCTTTCATTGAGCAAGTCCTGAATGCCGAGAAGACCGTAACGGCGCTGGAAGAAAGAGCTATTTTCGAGGATATCGTGAAGGAAGTTGCCGGTGAAGAACTGGATGCCTCTACGATTGCTCAGGTATACGAGGAAATTCATCGGGTCATCGAGTCCAACGAGCAAGAAGAGCCTCCGAAGCTGGATTATCAAGATGTGGAACGTATGCTGATGGTGAGCGGCGTGGAGGACGTGACGAAGGAAAAGGTGGAACGGGCGTTTCAAAATGTCGTCGACGACAAAAACTATGAGATTAAAGCAAGCAGCGTCCTTCCGAAGTTCACGTCGAAATCCATTAAGATTGATACAAAAGTAGCGACGATTTCGGTCAGTCCGCAAGATTTAAAGTATGTGAGACAAGTGAATTACCAAGGAAAACGATGCATTTTGATCGAGGTTGACGAAGACGTCATTATCGAAGGATTTACGCTCAGCACGGAGACGTTGTAAAACGGAATAATTAAGTGGGGCCACGCGGGTTTGCGGGCTCCTTTTTCTAATTAACAGGCATTTTTTATTTTGAAAATGTGAATGTTATCATAGCAAGTGTGAAATGTGAAATGCAGTCTACATAAGGGAGAATATGATGATGCAAGACAGCCAATTTGATCAAATTTATGCGATTATGGAAGCTTCATTTCCTGAAATTGAACGCAGAACTTATGCAGGAGCAAAGGAACTGCTATCTGATCCTAACTATCGGCTTATTCCTGAAGTCGAGGACAACAAGATCATTGCTTTTTTAGCCGTATGGGAATTCCCTATGTTTCGGTTTGTGGAGCACATTGCTGTTGATCCTGGCGTACGGGGAAGCGGTTTAGGCGGAAAATTAATGACGGCTTATATCGCAGAATCATTAAAGCCCGTTTTATTGGAAGTGGAACCCCCAACTACGGACATAGCGGAGCGAAGAGTAAACTTTTATACACGGCTCGGCTTTCATCTGAATGATTTCGACTATATGCAGCCGCCACTTCAGATTGGGATGCCTGATTTACCGCTCAAGATGATGAGCTATCCTCAAACGCTCACGGAAGCGACGTTTTCTGTTTGTAAAGACATTTTATATACAAAAGTGTATAAGGTTGCTAGAACATATTGAACAAGCTCCCGTACGGTTCATTTTCCATTTAAGTTTCATTAAAGGTTGTTCTCTTAAACTAAGTGCATCACAGTCGTTCATGTGGCGGCTACTTAGAGAAGGAGATGTCAATATGAATATAAAAATGTTAATGAAACAAGCCAGCTATGTGTTATTATGCTCAGCTTTGCTGACGGCATGCAGCCAAGGAAATACGCAAACGTCTGGTGCTTCGACCGAAGCTGTAGCAGCGACCGCGGCGGCGGACACTTCAAGTGCGCAAACGCTGGGGTATGTCAAGGAAATGGATAAAACCAAAATCATGTCATTCTCCGTTGATGTTGATGAAGCGAAATGGCAGGAGATGCTGGATAACGCAGCAGAAGAGGAATACATTTCAGCGGATGTTACGATTAACGGAACGACCATCAAGAATGTCGGAATCCGGCCCAAAGGTAATTCCTCCCTCAAGCAAGTTGTATCAGACGATACGACAGACCGTTATAGTTTTAAAATTAAATTCGATGAGTATGTAGACGGCCAAACCTGGATGGGTCTCGACAAAATCGTCGTTAACAACATGCAGTCTGACAGCAGCTACATGAAGGAATATTTAAGCTATGATATCATGAGCTATATCGGAGTCGACGCTCCGTTGTATGCTTTTGCAGATATTCAAGTCAATGGCGAGTCATGGGGCTTCTACTTGGCGGTTGAAGTGATAGATGGCAGCTACCTCGACAGAACGAAAGACGGCGAAGGTGAGCTGTACAAACCGAACAATGATGGCGACATGCCAGGTGACATGGGCAAAATGGGGAATGCTCCGGGCGCAAATGGCGAAACCGCTGGAGCCGGTGCACAGGGCGCTACAGGGGATGCTGGCGCAACGGGCGCGACTCCTCCGCAGATACCGTCAGGTGACGCTGCGACGCAACAAACCGGCATGCCTCCAATGGATGGTAACGGAAACCGTGGTCCTGGCGGAGGCGGCATGAATGGCGCGCAGAACGGAGTTTCCCTCGTTTATACCGACGATGAGGTTAGCAGTTATTCCGCCATTTTTGACAATGCTGAAACGAAAACGGATGAAACCGACTACGAACGCGTTATCGCGGCGCTAAAAAATCTGAGCACAGGCACGGATCTGGAGTCGTCGGTGGATGTGGACGCGGTATTGAAATATTTTGCCGCGCACACGGTCGTGGTGAATATGGACAGCTACACGTCCAATATGGGGCATAATTATTATCTCTATGAAAATGACGGTCAACTCAGCATGCTGCCTTGGGATTACAATATGGCCTTCGGTGGGTTCCAGGGAGGTAGTGCATCCGATGTCGTCAATCAGGCCATTGACACGCCGCTCTCCGGCGTAAGCCTGGAGGATCGTCCGATCCTTGGCAAGCTGCTTGAAGTACCGGAGTATATGGAGAAGTATCATGAGTACTTGCAAGAAATTGTGGATGGTTACTTTGCGGACGGTAAATTTGAACAAACGGTTGCGAACCTCGATCAATTGATTTCCAGCCATGTGCAAAATGACCCAAGCGCCTTCAACACCTACGACGAGTACAAAGCCGCTGTAACGGAGCTAACGAAGCTGGGAACACTTCGCTCGGAGAGCATTCAAGGTCAGCTTAACGGCGAAATCCCTTCAACAACGGATGGTCAAAAAGCTGACGCCAGCACACTGATCGATGCCTCAACGGTGGATCTGTCGAAGATGGGCAACGGGATGGGCAAAGGTGGTCCCGGCGGCAAAGACGGCTTCGGAAGCGGGCAAGGCCGATTCCCGAACGGAATGAATGGCGGTAATGGAGGTAACCAGCCTTCGACGGAGCAAGGAAGTGAAGCGGCCGGACAGGCAGCTTCGACACCTGCGAACGAATAGGAAAAGTCCTCAAACCGCTCGTACCGAGTTGGTTTGGGGCTTTTTTTAGGATGAACCATTGCTTGCATCGACAGTTAGATGAATATATAATTATATATGCATTATAAAAAGGAGGTTTGCGTAATGTCAGACATGACCGAATCGCAATTTAACAGAATATCCAGAGCATTAGCTGAACCTCGGCGTTTTCAGATACTCAAAGAAATTAAGGATTCCAGTCAACCACTGCCTTGCAGTATGTTGCTTGAGAGCCATAACGTGAGTGCAGCTACAATTTCTCACCATATTAAGGAGCTTGAAATTGCGGGTTTAATACAGAGCATTCGCGAAGGTAAATACATGAGCCTTGCTTTTCAACCAGAGGTACTACAAGCATATCTAGATAAAATTTCTGAGGATCTAATAAAAAATCTAGCTGAGTAATAAAAAGAAAAGGTCATGAGTCGTTCAGGTTGGTAACCCTAACGACTCATGACCTTTTCTTTAGAGAATTTTATGCGGCTATCTGGGAAACTTCTTTGATTTTGGCTTTACGGGTAAGTGGTATAAATAACAGGATAGACAAGAACCCGAGTAGTAAGAACACGATGCCAGACCACATGACACTTTGAATACCCAACCCATTGATAAATGCGCCACCAACCATTGTGCCAATGGTAACCCCAAGATTTCCAAAAGCTACGAAAAGACCATTAGAAAAGTCTGGTGCTTCGGATGCCGAAGATGTAATCATATATTGGGAGATATTAAGGCCAAATGTAAACAACACGCCCCACAATGCAATAAGCAGTATCATAGGAACCGTGAACGATCCAAATAAGAATAGGACCAAATAGCTTACAACGAACACGAGCGGAAACACGAAGGCAGTTTTTAACGCATTATTCGTTAATAATTTACCTGCGAGCAAATTCCCCACCATGCCTGTTAAACCAAACAGGATAAGCATCAAGCTAATCATATTTGAAGACATTTCCGTTACACGTCCAAGGTACTCTGCGAAGAAGCTGAATGTTGCATACATACCAGACAGGATAAAAATCGCACCAAAGATGGCTGCCCAGACAACACCTTTCTTCAATACTCGAACCTGTGAGCCATAGGATTGCTTTTGTTTGACAGGCAGAGAAGGGACGAAGAGAAGAATAGCCAAGAAGGTTAAAGCATTGACCACAGCAAAGAACAACATCGCTAGCTCAAGATTCGTGTTGTCTGCAATGAAAGAAGCAATTGGAGTTCCAATAACCATTCCCGCGGTGACACCCATGAACACGCGACCGATGGCTTTCGGAGCCATTTCCGGATTTACAGAGGAAGCAGCTGCCGTAAAGGCAACAGAAAAGTAAACGGGATGTAAGAACGCTGGAACAATTCTGGCGATTAAAGCTATTGTAAAATTGGGTGCGAACATGGACACAAGATTACCGACCACAAAGAGCCCGATTACCAGTAGCATAACGCCCTTACGATTAAAGCCTGAAAATAACAAAGGCAAAATTGGACCTGAAATCGCTACTGCGAGTGCGAATAGGCTGACAAGCAATCCGGCTGTTGAAACGCTAACGCCAAAGTTTTCAGCAATGAGCGGCAAGATCCCGATAATGCCCATCTCCGTATTAATGATTCCGAAGATCCCGAAAGCTAGGATAAAAATGATAAATGATTTTGATTTCGTAACAGACACAAAAATTCACTCCTATTTGTATAATTTTTTTATCACTGATTGAAAAGTGACAGAAAAAATGTGGATGAGTTTCTCTTGGGATCAAGCTAGAATCGTGACAAAAGGATAACCTCCTCGCTCTCAGTTAGACGCATGTATAACTATCTCATTGAAAATGATAATCGTCAAGAGTAAAAATGTTTTCAGATTAACGATTAAATACTTGACAAAAGTGTCATAACGATATGATACGTTGATAACTATCTAACTGAAATGGGGCAGTCTCTTAGAACAATACGGAGTCTATGTGCTGAATAAAGACAGAGCAACTGGGGAAATTTAGTAGTGCTGTCGGTTTCATAAGTCGAGCAAGCATACTGAAAAAGGTGGATCTCACATGGATTGGACGAAGCTTGCCCACAAGAAACTACATAAATCGTTCATTGAGAGTCGGAATTCACCTATTCTTTCTACCACGGAGCTGTCAAGCAGATTACTGCATGAAGCATCGAAGAATCAACTTCTGAGTCGGCGCTTCGAGGACCACGGAAAGTTTTACAGAAAATGGATCGGCATACAGAAATTCAATTTATTCACGTTGGGGTAATATTATGGGGTTGTACTAAAACAGGGGCAATACTTTGGGCATTTGGCAGGGTAAGAGCAACTGAAGTTGTCATGATGGGCTGCAAAAGCAGAAGCAGAAGCAAATCTTCAAACATACTAGTGAAAAAATCAAAGAAAAGAACGAAAGAGAAAAATAGGTTGCCAGTTGTTACTGGTCAGCCTATTTTTTTGTTTTTTTGGTAAGTTAACACTTTTATGGGTCTAAAGGCTCTTAAACACGTTAATGAGAAACAATATTATTGTTGTACCTATGACTTTGGTAGTGAAAGAATAGGATAATTTATCTAAAGTCGCAATAAGCCTTTTTCGTTATTTCGACAAAAAATATTATAATTCTAATACTTTTCTAAACATTTTGTGAGAAAATGCCGATATAAACTTTATGTACATCGACATAATTCTACAAAATGTAGGTACTAAGTAGGAGTTTTGGAGAACTGCACTTACGTAGGAGTTGATGAAAACTATGAAAAGGGGAATATACGTTGAATAGACGTCGGAAAGCTGGATGGGCCAAGCTATTAATTGCTGCATTGCTACTACAGTACATACCGCTCTTACACGGCGGGTTGAGTGTAGCTCAAGCAGCAGGAGTGGCTAACGGAACCAACACTGTGTTGCAGAATACATACGGTCCAGCAACAAAAATTACGGATTATACATGGAGCAGAGTAACAACGAATCTTGCGCCTGCTGCTAGACAAGGTGCCTCCATGGTCTTTGACGAAATGGCTGAGAATGTGGTCATGTTCGGAGGCCAGGATAACAACAAGTTCTTCGATGAGACTTGGATATGGGATGGCAAACAAAAAACTTGGCAAGAACAACTAAGCCTTGCGAGCTCTCCTCCAAAACGCAAAGGTGCAGCCATGGCTTATGATCCAGGCACAGGGAAAGTTCTTCTATTCGGAGGCGAGGGTCAGTCCGGCGTACTGCTGGGTGATACTTGGCTTTGGGATGGTATGAACGCGACATGGGAGCAAGTTACAGGGCTTCCTGACTCCCCGACAGCTCGCGGAGGCGCTCAACTTGCCTTCGACGGCAAACAGTTGGTTCTGTTCGGCGGATATTCGGGCAGCGGAAGTTCTAAGATTCTGCAAGACGATACTTGGCTGTGGGATGGGACAGGCTGGACGGAAGCTAATCCTACTGAAAAGCCGCCTGCTGCCTATGGCGGACAGATGGCTTTTGACGGCAAAACGGCTGTACTTTACGGTGGAAATGCAGGCACTATTACGAAAGAGTATACGAGTGATGGTACGAAAGTAACGAAAACGGTCACGCACGATGACAGCTCACCATTATTGTGGAAGTGGGACGGTGAGGCAAAGTCATGGAGTTCGACGAATGGTCCTGAGGCTTATGGGCGTTGGGGGCAGGCGATGGCCTATGATGGGCGCCGCGTTGTCTTTTTTGGCGGAGAACGCGACTATGTCCATACTTATGATAACGAATTGGTTAAAAAATTAAAGCTACCATCGAGCACATACCCTCCCACGAGGGGGAGCATGGCCTACGGGTGGAATAGAAGTGTGTGGGAAACGGCTCCTTTAAAATTCTCCACGGGGGTTATGTATAAAAGTAATATGGATAAGGATGGAAAGGTATATGAAGTTCAAGGGCTTCCCAATCAGGTACCTTTCCCACTAAGTTATGCCTCCATGGCGTTTGACGGCAAAAACTTCGTCATGTTTGGCGGAAGTCGCGATCAAATTAGTATCATGGATAAAGTTTTCGGCTCAGTAGTTGATTCTGTGCCTGCAGGCAATATGAACGAAACCTGGCTGTATGGCTATACACCGCCGACAGCACCTGGTGTTAAGCTTACGGTGGATCCGATTCTTCAGTTTGATCCAAAACATACGGATGATACTGTGAGTGTAGTTACGAATGTCTATGATGATGGAACTAGAGACATTACAGCACGAGGGGTAGAGTACCGCACTTACTCAGATACGGGAGTTGGCGATTGGGTTCAAGTACCTTATACAGCTACGGAAGAAGGAACAAGCTCCTTTACAGTTGTTTTAAAAGGACTTACTTGGCATCAAGAGTATGAAACCCGTGGCTATGCTGCGAATGCAATTGGTAAAAGCTATACGGAAATAAAACGATTTATTTTGAAAGATGACCCGAATATGACGCCTCCGGATGTCGATTATGACCGCGTAGGCGCTTCGGTTTTGCACGTGAAAGACAAGAAGCGATTGGTTGCAGTCGGAGTAGGCATTCCTAATTTGCTTCGCAAACCTTTAGCAGATATTCATTACTATTTACAAAGTAAGGACGGCACCAAATATAACCTTAATTACAATGTTATTAATGAACGTCAGTTGGAATTGACCTGGAAGGATGAATTGCCGCCGGGCAAATATGATGTGCACCTGGAGCATGATTTCTATAAAGATTATGTATTCCCAGAAGGTCTTCTAATAACAGCACTAGACTTCTACAAACCAAGAAACTTCGCCAGAGTAGACGTACCTAGTACATCTGCCAGCAACGAAGTAAACGGTCTTGGTCTGCAAGGGCCGTTTACGGAAGATCCGTCAGCGCCTAATGTCTATGTACTTAATGATCCATCCGAACCAGTAGTCATCAACGACTCTGTCATGTTTAAAGGCACAAGTCTTGTCGTGGACAAAACGAAAACCCCAGCCACAATAACCGGCAACGGCCGCTTATACGTCAATGGCGGCGGAGCACTCGGTTCGAATCTGTCTTACACGATTCATGATGGACCTTTCACCATCACGTCAGACAAGTTCTCTTTCGACTTGAACGGTTCGGAAGCGACAGACTACTTGAATATGGACATGCCCGTCAAAGCAAGCTCGCTTATTTTCACAAAAGAAGGCCTGCGCCTAACTGGTGATCTGGAAATCGGCTTGCAGGTAGGCAGTCAAAAGATTAAGGAAACTGTGCCGTTTGATGGCCTGAAATTCCGTAATAACCGCTTTGATTTGTCGGGCACCTTTACGATGAAAAATAGCTTTCAAGTTGGCCCAATCAAAGCAAGTGATACCAAATTCGTCGTGGAAAGCCGCATTCCTTATGTCGGTGTTCAGGGAACAGGCAGCTTACCAGATACGAAATTAAGCTTCGATTTGAATATGAGAACCAAACAAGGACGTTTGGATAGCGTAAACTTTGGCATGTATCAGAAAGTGAAGCTGGCGTCGACAGGTCTTCAAGTCAACTATCTGTTCGGCAGCGTGGACAAACTTGCTGAGATGTCTCAGATTCCTCAAAAATTCGCTGTCACCGGATCTGTGAACGATGTTATTGTCCCTGAAATGAAGCATCCTCAGGCGAATTACAAGTTCAATCTGATCGGTACCGATTCCATTGATACGGATCTAACGACCTACGGTTTTAACGGCAGCGGAACGGAATATTACTATTGGCTGCCTGTGAAGAACATGAACATGCAAACGGTAGTGAATCCGGCAACGGCTGGAATCAAAGGATTTTCTTCACCGGGCTTTGCAACGAAAGGCGACATCAATCTTTTTGAAGTCGTCAAAGGAGCCATTGGCACGTACTCTTTTAACCAAAAAGGATTCAACGGCGCGATTAAAGGAACGGTTTATGTTCCAAAAGGCATTCCGCGTATTGGCGGAGCGACCGTGAGTAACGTTGCACTCAGTGTAAATGAAACAGGTGTATACGGGACTTTCAAACATAACGGCGTTGGCGCTAATCTGAAGTATACGTTTAATAACAATACGATTCTGTTTGAAGTGGAAGCAGAACCGCCTAAGAAGTCTTGGTGGGAAAAAGGTCTGGATTTCGTGAACAATGTTTCCGATTTTATGGACGCTGCAGAACCATGGTTGGACATTGCGGAAGAATTATTCTTAA
This sequence comes from Paenibacillus anseongensis, assembly GCF_009757995.1. Taxonomy (NCBI): domain Bacteria; kingdom Bacillati; phylum Bacillota; class Bacilli; order Caryophanales; family Paenibacillaceae; genus Paenibacillus; species Paenibacillus anseongensis. The sequence goes on along the minus strand of NZ_WSEM01000034.1, from coordinate 59,463 downwards.
GGAATACAGATTCGGGCAATCAGAGCAAAGAAGGCAATGAGGTAAGGATCGCTGCTGCGAATCCACTTAAGCGTGTCTTTGATCTAAGACCGGTCAGCCTGTCTTTCCAACCGGAGGAGCCAGTGCATACCGATGCGAAAGCACGCATTGTGAATGGGCAGCTTACATCACTGGATCAAACACCTTTGATCACAACGGAAACCAACGCTGCAAACGGGAAGTCGACGGCTTCTTTTGCGGTGGAACGTTCTTTCACGGCACTTATTGCCTTGACAGGAGATCAACGGGCTGCTGTTTTAAAAGCGACGGCATCGGGACAAGGTTTTGAGCAGACCTTGCGTCCAGAAATCAGCTATGATGCCGCCAGCCAAATGACCTATATGCGTGTATCCTTGTTTGCAGGCAAATGGAGTCTAACAACAAACACGAATAGTCACATTCAAGTGAATGAATTGTTATTTGCCAACGGAGCGCTGAACTTGAGTCAGTTGGCGGATCTATGGTCGCAAACACCGGATCGCTCGGTTACCTCATTTACAGTGAAAGAGCGTGGAAGCTACGTACTTAACGTTGGTGAGGCTGGGGGCGATGTTATTGTTTACAAACCAGATGGACGGCCATACAGTCTGAACACGGCACAGAACGAACCAAATTGGAATGCTTTGCGCGACGCCAATGGTCATGTGTACACGTTAGTGGATGCGGTCGAGGCCGGAACATGGATGATCAGCGCAGGCACAAGTCCAAGCGCCGTATTAAGCACAGTATCATCTAAGGTGAAAATCGAGGATGTTGCGCAGTGGGTGCAGGATCAAGCTTATCCTACCGTGTTTGATATGACCAAAACAGACAATGGTCAAGCGATTGTAGAAATTTACGGGGCCAATGAGCAGACGAAGCTGTATGCGCCAAATGGTGAATTATACAAACTTCAAACGGACCCGAGTTTGCCAGGTTTGAATGTGCTGTATGATGAATCACAGCAGAAGAAAACGTATTTGCTGGACGGTATTGATTTGAGTGGACAGTGGAAAGTTGTAAGCAGCAGTTTTACAAGTGTTGTTGCCTACAAGTCGACAAGGAAGTTTAAGTCGATTAAACCACTGACGATGGAAGGCCGATTTAGCAAATATTTTGATATCAGCGAAAAAGGCGATTATATGTTGACGGTCAGCGGCGGAAACGCCAATACCGTGATTACAGCACCTGACGGTTCGCCGTACACGCTGAACTTTGATGCTCCTGCTGGCAACGCTTATTTACAGCCGGCGTCAGACCGAGTATCAAGTGCGAGCCCAGGCGGAGATCCGCTTGAACAGACGAAGGTCTCAACACCAAATCCAGTAAACGACGGCAAGGATACGCTTTACGTGACACTCCTTAATGCGCCAGCTGGCAAATGGATGATTCAAAACGCGAAAAAAGTGGATTTGCAAATACAGAAACTAATCCCTCAGCCAGAGATTAAGGCTTCCGTGAAGACTGTAGCTGGCGCGGAAAATCGTGTTCAAGTTGCGTGGTCCATGGAGAATGCATCGTCTGATGCACAAGTAACCATGATGTTAACGGACAGCGCCGATCAATGGGTTGGAGAAGTTATTCAAAGCGGTCTGCCATCTTCCGGCAGTAAAGCTATTGATCTTCCGACTTCCATGCTGCCTGGAACTTACTATCTTTCTGTAGTAGGCGAAAGTGCAGATAAAGCACCGATCCATGTTATTGCAGATGCAACTGTTGAGGTGACTGCGCCTATTTCACTGAGCACACCTGAGCAACCTAAGGTACTTTCTACAGGAAATGGAGAAATATCCTTGCACTTTGCTTCTATTTCAGGTAATGTGACTGCTTATCGTATCTGGGTTAGTGACGGCACGAGCGGCAAAGCGGCAGTTCCGGTGATGGATATAACACCTGAAGCGGGAAGTGAGCAGAACGCCGTAATGACTGGATTAACGGCTGGAGCAACGTACCAGATTGCCGTCTCGGCTATTGGCAATGAGCAAGGGCGTGTTGTGCTCAGCCCAACATCTGCGAGTGTGACGACGGATTTGCCAGTTCCGCAACCGTCAACGTTAGCTGTGGCGCTTGACGCTGGCGCACAACCCGTGATTGAACAAACGTATACGTCATATGACGGAAATGAAGAGACGTTGTTGCTTACAACAGCTGAACAAGCCTCTTTGAAGGTGACGGCTAATCAAGCTGCAGCTATTACTTTGTTTGTGAACGGACAGCAGCTTGGCAGCAGCGAGCAAGTAGCAGCAGGTGGAACTTCCACGTTTGTTCTGCAAGATTTGCTTCAAACGGCTGTATTGAAAGAGCGGGAATATAACGTATTGGTTGAAGCCGTGAATGAGCGCGGCGACCGCAGTACGGCATACCGCAAGGTCTTCATTGACCGCACCGGACCGATGCTGATCGCTTCCGGAGGCAATGACGCACAGGGCAAGCCGATTTCGTTGAATGGTATCGTTACAGATACCAGCAGAGTTTATATCACCGGCCAAACTGACGCGGGAGCTAAGCTTGTTGTCAACGGTATTCAAGTACCGCTGGATGATAAAGGGAAATTCGACTATTACGCACCATTGGAGTGGGGAACATCGACGGATCGAGTGCAGTTCACGATGACGGCTACGGACCGGGTTGGCAACAAAACGGAGTATGGCTTTGAAGTCATTCGAGGTGTAGCTGAAGCAATTCCGGCAACCCCTAGTGATCTTGCAGCACTGACAACAGGCAACGCACAGATGCGGGCTCCGTATCAATTTGGTACAACCGCTTATCAAGCTTTAGCTTATTCGGACAACGTTCGTGTTTATGCAGTTCCGATGGCTGCTGCTTCTGTCGTGACGATCGACGGCAAGACAGTTTCTGAGAGCGGTTATGTCGATATCGCGGTACCTGTTACAGGAAAATCCGTATCCATCAAAGTGCATTCCGATAGTGCAGGAGACAAGTTCTATACGCTAAGTCTTGATGGAACAGGTTCCAATGAAGCATTGTTGGCTACATTGAAGATTACGAATGCCACGGCTTCGCAAAAAAGCGATGTGCTTCCAGCGCAAGCCTTCACAGGGGCGGAAGAAAGCTATGCTGTTTATGTGGATAACACCGTGGACACAGTAACCTTGACACCTGGTGCTATGAAAGCAGGTTCCAGCATTAAGGTAAAAGGACAATCCGTTCAGAGCGGGCAAGCATCCCAAGCGATTCAGCTGCAAGTTGGCGAGAATCAAGTTCCTGTGGAAGTTACCTCTCCGGACGGTGCGGAAACACGAAACTACCAAGTAGCCGTATGGCGGGAACCAAGCGGCAATGCGCTGTTGCAAAGCTTGGGGCTTGCTACAGACGGAGCTGATTTGTTAGCTGATTTTAACCCGGCAGTGAAAAGTTATGAGGTACTAGTGCCTTACACAGCGCTCGAGTTTAAGCTTCTGCCAGTTCCTGAACAGTCGGATGCAGAAATTCATATCGATGGTCAACAGGTAACGAGCGGAGCGGTCTTGTCCCTTCCATTTACGAAGGATTCACAGACCTATACCATTGAGGTCAAAGCTCAAGATGGGACGACGCTCACATATAACATTTCTGTATTGCGTAAGCAGACAGTGCCTGGGCAGCCGCCATTACTGGCGAGTTTGCAGGCAGGTACGATCTTGGACGGTGCTTTTACACCATACAAGCTTAAATACGGAACGATTTCAACAACCGAAAGTGCTAACGCAACAATTAAGGCGATTACCAATGATCCAGAGGCAACGGTAACGGTGCAGCATGTAAAACAAAAAGGCGGCGGCACCTTTGAACCTGCTCTAGCAATTGGCAGCAATACCATTATCGTTAATGTGGAGTCAGCGGACCTTAAGTCTTCACAGACTTATTCCATCGATGTCAAACGTATCGAGGAGTCAAGTTCTGGCCCTGACACGCGCCAAACGACGGTTGCTGGAAGTTCCGGAGGTTGGACTTTCCAAACCAACATCGTACGGACCCAATCGTCAGATGGTAAAGTGCTGGATACGGTGAAGTTGGATGGCGTGGATGCGCGTAGGATTTTGGAAAAAGCAGCACAGAATAATGACCAAGTTGCTCGCATTTATGTAACGGACTTGCCAGAAAATCCTGCGGATGAGCGGATTGTCAGCTTAAATGCAGAAACGGTTAACTTGCTTGCAGGTGGCAGCATGGCGCTGCAACTGGTGCTGCCTGACGGGCAGATCACAGTATCAGCGGAGTCCCTGAAGCAAATGAGTAAAGACGGAAAAGATGCTTATTTCCGAATTGTTCCAGTCCGTGTTGAAGCTGAGCGCAGTGAAGTAACAAAACGCGTGCAAGCTGCTGAGCTTGTGCTCAAAGATGCAGGAGATCGATCTGTCTCCATTATCGGTCAACCAGTCAAGATTGAGACAAACTATTCAGGATACAAAACGGAAGTTGTATTCCCGCTGAATAACCTCAGCCTGCCGGATAACGCAGCAGCGGCCAAACAAATTTTGGATGAGCTGGCTGTGTACATTGAACATAGCGACGGCGAAAAAGTGCTAACGCACGGAGAAATCCGTTATGATGCGGATGGCAAACCAGTCGGTATTGCTATTGAGATCAGTAAGTTCAGTACATTTACCATTATTCAGAAAAATGGAGCGAATGCACTGCAACCTTATTTATCCGGTTACCCTGACGGCACATTCCGTCCTTCACAGGCCATTACGCGTGCGGAATTGGCGATGATTTTGAATCGTATTGGCGCTGGTAAGTCCAATAATGATTCGGCTTCGGCTCAACCTAGCGGTTATCCAGACGTTGCCAAAGAACATTGGGCGGCAGAAGCCATTGCCAATATGCAGCGCGCAGGTGTGATGCTTGGCGATGACACCGGCTTCCGTCCAGATGACGCGATTACCCGCGGGGAAATGGCCAGCATTGCTGCAAGGCTGCTTCCTGCGGGAGATGCTGGTAGCGCCTATGCGGGATACAGTGATACGCAAGAGCATTGGGCTTTCGAAGCCATTAAGAAAGCTTCGCAAGCGGGCATTTTGCAAGGTTATTCCGACGGCACCTTCCTGCCGGAAAAACAATTAAATCGTGCGGAAGCAGTAACGATTTTGAACCGATTGTTTAAGCGGCCGACCGCCGATGTGAAGTCATCGAGCTGGCCGGATGTACCGCAGGAGCATTGGGCACTTCGTGAAATTGAATCAGCCTCCGGCACCGTACAAACGTTGTCTGATGGCAGTGTATACGTGGTACCAAATCATTAATAAAATTTAAACAAGAAAGCCCATGAGCATGAATTGCTCATGGGCTTTTTCGTGTGAAAACGCATGATTCTCATAACTTGTTATTTTGCTGGTAGAAGCTGCAGAGTTGGTTTAATATATGAAGTATGCGCTAACAAGTTTAAGAATTTTAACAGAAGTGAGGGAGTTATGATTCTATTTGACTTTATAGTCAATATTGCTATATTTTCACTGCTTGTCAGTACACCATTGGTCATCCGCTCGTTTATTCACCAAAAGCCGATTAAGTATTTTAGTTTGTGGGCAAGCCTTTATGCTGGGGTTGTTTCGGTTATTCTCGTCATCCTTTCTATCAAGCAGCAAGGGTATGCCTACGATATTAGATACGCGCCCGTTATTCTTGTTTTTGCCTATTTTGGGCCGATCCCTGGGGTAATAACCGGGTTATTCTCACTGCTTACCAGACTTGTTTCCGGTGGAAATTGGGCTCCGGCAATCATGGGCTGGATGATCAATATGATGATTTTGTGTGTTGTACATAAAATCATGTCTCATAGCTCACAATTCAGAAAAATCGGCTCTCTTTTTATGGCTTATGTTGCGGGATATTTGGTAACGATCCTGTCGTTTCATATTTTATTGACCGAGCCGTTATTTCATATGCAATATGTTCTGTTTGTCATGTTAGGCGTCATTTTGGGCGGCTTGCTGATCGAATCGAATGATCGGCTTTTGAGAATTAATAAGCAAAATAAATATATGGAAGCGACGCTGGAAAAAAGTGAATCGAAGTACAAGCTGATTGCTAATCATACTTCCGATTTGATCATCGTTATGGATCAAAATCATACGGTGAGTTATTTTTCTCCCTCCCATGAGCTTGTGTTAGGGTATGAACACCATGAATTAGCAGGGAATCTATTGTGTATGTTGGTGCACCCGAAGGACTTGGAAATCTTTCATCAAACGATTTCGACGATGATTGGGGGGCAGGAAGGCTATTCATTGGAAGTTCGCCTTAAACATAAAGAAGGACATTGGAAAGAGTTTGAATCACGCTGCCAGCCTGTCAAAGGTAGTCATTATGTCATCGTCATCAGCCGCGATATCTCCGACCGCAAAAAAGCGGAAGAAATTCTATTGCAGTCAGAAAAGCTTTCGATTGTTGGAGAGCTCGCGGCAGGGATTGCGCATGAAATTCGAAATCCTTTAACGACAATAAAGGGATTCCTGCAAGTATACAAAGAAGGCAATTATTCGAGAAAACACAATGAATTGCTGTTATCCGAACTCGAACGGATTGAAGCCATTACCAGCGAATTTCTTTCATTAGCCAAACCTCAATTGACACAACTTACAGTTACAGACCTACGTGAGCTTGTGGATTACACGACTGAGATTTTATCCCCTGAAGCACTCCTGAAAAATATTGAATTCCAATTGAACTACGAAGCGACACACTTCCCGATTACCGGAGAAAAAAATCAGTTAAAACAGATGCTTCTGAATATCATCAAGAACGCAATGGAGTCGATGCCTGATGGCGGAGAAATTCAAATTTGTTTGCGAAAAGACGGGGAATGTCATGGTGTGATTGCCATTCAAGATCACGGTTGCGGGATTCCAGAGGAGCTATTGCCGAAATTAGGGGAGCCTTTTTACAGTTTAAAGGAGAAGGGAACTGGGCTTGGTTTAATGATTTGCAAGAAGATTATTAAGCAGCATGAAGGTGATATTACCTATTCAAGCAAAATGAATGAAGGAACTTTAGTAGAAATTCGGCTGCCATTACTTCAAGCATGATTTAACTGATCCTAGCCATATTAATTGATGGGAGGATTGATGAATTTTGCCAACACGTACATACCTTAACGGATCAGTCCTGGTGCTTTGCCTGATATCGGGCATCGTTGATGTGATCGGCTATTTGGGACTGGGACATGTTTTCACAGCTAATATGACAGGTAATCTTGTGCTAATCGGAATCGCTATCGGGCAAGCGCAGCCGCTAGCTGTGCTTCGCTCCATTCTTGCTTTTATTGGTTTTGTTGCCGGTATCGCCCTCGCAACTGTGATCGTGAAGCGAGGTCGGGAAGAGCAGATTTGGTCTAGAGGAGTAACGGCTGCGTTAGGCAGCGAAGCTCTTCTGCTTTTAATTGCAGCTTTGCTCTCCTACGCGGGAGACAGCGACAGGAACTTATATATCCTCATTTTACTATTGAGCATGGGGATGGGCATGCAAACGACAGTCGCCAGACATTTGAAAGTGGCTGGAATTTCGACGACCGTTTTGACCAATAATCTGGCGAATGTCATTGAGGATACCATTGCTCATTTTCGCCGAGTTAATCGTTTTACTGCAGACGCATCGTTGCGCACATGGGCGGTAGCCATTTATTGCCTTGGTGCGGTAATTACCGCTGTTTTGGAACCGCACGCGCTTTTTGCGTCCATCTGGATACCAGTTGCTCTGTTGGTCGGGCTTGTGACAATGGCGGCAATTCGCTTTCGTTAAAATGATGAGAAGAACTCATACAAAGGGGTATGCATGAATAAGACAAAATTTCTGGGGCCAAAATCATACTTATTCATTTTTCCAGTGATTGCGCTAGTGATAGTTTCTGAATGCATCACCTTCCCGGCAAAAATCAACTGGCTGCTTGTCTTATTCCTCCTTTCGATAGCCATCATCGAACGGATTTATATGCATCTTTTCAATAAGATTTGGCTGCCTTATTTTATCATCGTGATCGGCCTCATTATTTTTGCAAAACACTCGATTTTATATAGTTTCTTCTACCTTATACCGGATGCGGTGATCATTTGGTTGAAAAGAAGGGTTAGCATCTGGTATGATCTGCTACCGTCCTTGTCAATCAGCTTGATTACCATTGTTTTGGGCAATTCATTTTATAATTGGACATCGCACTCCTACATCAGTCGGTTGGGAACCTTATTTCTGCTTTTTGTGGTAAACTGGGTGCTCGCTTACTTTTTCTCGTTTTTTGAGTCCGGTAAGCTGACCACCTCGCCAGTCGTTTCAACGTTCATACCGTCCTGGTTTGAAATCGGTGTCATCTTTCCTTATATGGCCGTATTCAATTATTTCAATTATCCCGTCGTCATGTCATCTTTTTTGGCGTATTTAATTGTAGTTAAAGTCTGTCATTCGAGAAGGATGCAAGTGAACGAATCACATGTCAAGCAGCTCATCTCTCTCATTGGTACAAGACTTCAGCTGCAGGTTCTATTGATGGATTTGGGCTCCATAAAGGGAGTCTATTATCCGAACAAACGTATCATTGTGATTGATCATAAACTGGATTATCCGGAGCAACTGGATACACTGGTGCATGAATGGATCCACTGCGAGTTAAGGAAATACAAAAAGTCCCCACTCTTTCTTGAGGAAATATGGGTCACGATTTTAGAAGCGGTAATCAGTTGGTATTATGTATTCAATTTAAAAAGAATTCTTACGACAGGAGGATACAAATGAGTCAGCGACTGGGTCAAGAATTAAGACGTTTGCGTAAAAAGAAAGGACTAACCTTGGAAGAAGCGGCTTCCGCGACCGGAATAACCTTACAATATATGAGTCTGCTTGAAAAAGGGCAAAGAAAATCGGCCTCGTTTGAAATCATGGCCAACATTTCAAAGTTCTACGGAATTCCATTGGACTACTTCGCCCAATTTGTTGATGATGATCAAAATGAGGTTCATAACTTAAGTGAAACTGAACTTGAAATATGGAGTGCCATCAACAATAAAGTAAAGGATGAAATCTATTATAAGAAGGGAGATTTGCTGGCGGATTGGCTTCGTTCATTTTTTCGAAAATAAGGAAGAAAGGCTTTCCTTTTTCAGTTGTGTCATGAAATTCAACTTTAGAAGATTTAAATTCATATTAATTCATCAATAGTTGAAAAATTCTTGGAAGAACTTTATAATTTAGAATAACCGTTCTTCTGAGGAGGCACTTTGTTGAATCTTAACAAAAAAATTGAGCTTGCCGTATGGTCGATCAAGATTATAGAAAGTGACACGATTTTTCCAAAAAGAGCTAACCCACTTGATTTGACCTATCCTACTCTTCAGTGCACGGATGTTACTGATGTTGAGGCAGAGTTTGTAGCGGATCCTTTCGTAGTTTCGGATGGTTCGAAGTATTATGTATTTTTTGAAGTGTTGAATAAACATTCGGAACGCGGTGAAATTGCGGTTGCTGTCAGTACGGACGGGGAACAATGGCATTATGATAGAGTTGTCCTTAAAGAGAGTTTTCACCTGTCTTATCCAAACGTATTTACATATGAGAATGACTATTATATGCTGCCGGAGTCGGCGGAAGCAGGTGGCGTATTTTTATATAAATCCATGCAATTTCCATATAACTGGGAGAGGAAAAGACAGCTGCTATCTGGCTCATTTGTGGATCCGACCCTTTTCTATCATGACCAGAAGTGGTGGATGTTCGTTGGTAGCAAAGATGGAAGAAATCTTTATTTGTTCTATGCTGACCGAATGGACGGAGAATGGGTGGAACATCCCTGTAATCCTATTATAAAAAATGATCTGCATATATCTCGACCGGCGGGAAAAGTGGTTTGTCAGGATGGGGAGATTTATCGGTTTACACAAGATGGAGTTCCATCCTACGGGAAGATGGTTAGAGCTGTTCGAATCACGAAGCTGAGTGAGACAGAGTATGCAGAGGAGGCCGTTGAGCCTGGTTTGCTGACGGGGTCGGGCCAACAGGGAAGCTGGCGGAAGGATGGCATGCATCATATCGATCATCTCCGAACGAAGGATAATAAGTGGATGATCGCGGTTGATGGGCATTTTTTAAAAGAACAGAACTATCTCGCTTGGAAGACTAAACGCTTTGTGAACAGACCTTTCTATAGCTCTTACAAGCTGTCTCGTAATATTATTAAAAAATTGCAGCTTATTGCTCAGTTATGGTAGTAACTAGCATCAAATCCGCGGAAGTCGCGGATTTTTTTTATTTATGGCTGAGTGTGAAGCAAGGAAGGTTTATTGGAATTAACTATAAATATAATCGATTTAATATATTAGACCAATAGACACTTTGAGAATATGATAAGTATATCAATAATTACCAGAACAAGAGGAGGAACAACATTACTATGTCAATTTATCACTTTCAAGCAAATTTGATAGATGGAAAGCAGGTCAATCTGTCAGACTACAGAGGGAAAGTTCTTCTCATTGTCAACACCGCAAGTAAATGTAGTTTTTCGCGTCAATTCGCTGATTTACAAAATCTTTATGAAACTCGGCGAGAACAAGGTTTTGAAATACTAGCATTTCCATGCAACCAATTTAACGAGAAAGAGCCATCCAGCAATTCGGAAGTACAGGTATTTTGCGAGAATAACTTCGGGATCACATTCCCATTGTTTGAGAAAACGGATGTAAGAGGTCCATCTACCCACCCATTATTTCAATATCTGACGCAGCAAGCACCTTTTAAAGGGTTTGATACGCTGACCAAGGATGGCCAATGGATGGACGAGTTTCTGCGTGAAAAATATCCGGACATTTATATAGGCGACGGGATCAAATGGAACTTCTCTAAGTTTTTAATTGATCGTGAAGGGCAAGTCATAGCAAGATTCGAATCAACGGTGTTGCCTTCTGAAATTGATACTAAAATTGCATCGTTGTTGTAGCATAACGAAAGCCAGCAAACTTTTGAGTTTGCTGGCTTTTTATGCAAAATCAAACTTGTTTGAAACATTTTGATTTTACGGACGTTACAGAATCCATTCGGATACTTGCTCCATCGTTCTTCTTGTTTTATCTCGCGGTTCTTTTGCCCGATAACCGAAAGCGACCATAACGCTTACTTCATACTCGTCGTCTCCGAGCAATCCCCGTTTTGCCAAAATTTCGTTGACCCTATCAGGTACGAAGCCTTCGATCGGACACGAATCGATTCCGATCATCGCCGCGGAAGTCATCATATTCCCTAGAGCGATATAAGTTTGCTTAGAAGCCCAAGCTGTTCTCGCTTGTTCGTTATCGAGATGGAACGAATCGAAGAAATCGTGCCATGCTCCCACATTGTTTCGCACCATTTCAGCGGGATATTTTTTAACTTTTGTCAGCTGTTCATAAATATAAGGGGATTCCGGGATAAGTCCTTTACGAGCAAGAATAACGACCATGTGACTCGCGGTTGGCAGTTGATTGTACGCGCCGTAAGCGAACGGCCGAAGCTCTTCCCTAAGTTCCGGATTTTGAACGACTAGAAATTTCCACGCCTCAAGACCGTTGGAGCTAGGCGATAATCTCCCTGTTTCAAGGATAAACTGGAAATCGTCTTCGGATATTTTTTGGGTTGGGTCAAATGCTTTCGTTGCATGTCTAAAATGATAGGCTTCCAGCACTTCTTTTTTTGTTGCGCTCGTATTCATGTCGCTTCCTCCTTGGTGTGGTTAACAATTTTTAAGCTTGCAGCAACGCTGCCTTTTTCTTTCTCAAGCTGAGTAAGGCCAGGAGCAAAGCGAATAATGCAAAGCAGCCGCCAACGACTAATGCTGTTTGAAATCCCGACAGCATAGCTTCGTTGGACGATGCATCGGTTGCCGAAGCCGTCACCGAGCTCGCGACCGTAGCCAGAATAGACAATCCGAGGCTTCCTCCTAGTTGCAAGAACGTATTTACGATACCGCCTGCCACACCATGCTCCTCAAGTCGCACATCCCTCACGGAACCTACGATGATAGCCGTAAATCCGGCTGCCGTTGAGAGACCTAATAGAATGAAGACCGGTAAAATAAATGCAGCATAGACGCTGTCCATGGACATGGTGCTTAACCAGAACAAGCCGAGTGCATTAACGAGCTGCGAAACAATCAACAACATTTTCGCTCCGAATATACGCATGAAGTAAGGCGTAATTTGCGTGGCTAGAACGGACGATAAACCGAGCGGTAGAAAAGCCAAGCCCGTTATTAATGAAGAATAGCCAAGCGCATGGAAATACAGCGTTGAGAAATAAATAAATGCGGTCATGAAGGAATACATTAAAAATCCGATAATATTCGATGATACCAGCGAACCGATACGGAACAACCGGAGTGGCATGAGCGGGTTTTTGGCGTATTTCTCGATGAAAACGAATCCGACCAGAATAAGTGCTCCGACGATTAAGGTTACGATTTTCGTGGTCGACCAACTGCCATCGAGATCAGGCATGGATAACCCGTATACGAGAATGAATATGCCTAACAGCACGGCAATTGCGCCGGGCAAATCAATGGATTGCTTGTTCTTTTGCTCCATCGGCCGTTCTTTAACAAACACTAACCCGATTATGATCGCAATCCCGAGCGGGACGTTCAAGAAAAACAAGGATCGCCAACCGAGCGAGTCTGTCAGCAACCCGCCAACGATTGATCCCGCAGCGAAACCGCCCGAACCTAATGCGCCGAATATGGCAAAAGCTTTATTCCGTTGCGCGCCTTCTGGAATCGACGTACTAATCAACGACATGGCTGCGGGAATGGACAGCGCCGCGCCGATCCCTTGAATCGCCCTGCTCGCAATGAGCCAAACCGGATTCATCGCGAATCCGCCGGCGAGCGAAGCAGCCGCGAAAATCGCTAAACCGAGCGTCAACACGCGTTTCCTCCCGATCAAGTCGCTTGCACGTCCGCCGATTAGCAGAAAACAAGCGAAGGTGAGGACATATGAAGTGACGATCCACTGTAAATTATTTGTATTCATATGCAGCGACGATTGGATCGCCGGTAACGCCACGGTCACCGTGGAGGAATTCATGACTTCCAAAAATTGTGCAAGACAAACTAAAATCAATAACAACATATTCGCTTTAGAAATCCGATCACCCACGTAATTAACCCTCCTCTTTTCGTTTATTTAATTCTTGGTGCTCCACTGCGCATGAACCGTCTAGGCAGGCGAGCTCTTCCGTATCCCCACCTGCGGAACGAAATTGAACGACGGGATGCTCCTCCGCCCAAGCTTTCTCTAGCGCCTCGACAAATACTTCTTTCGTCTGCGCCCCAGAGATGGCGTATTTTCCATTAATTAAGAAATAAGGCACGCCTCGAACACCTAACTTCTGAGCTTTAAGCTCGTCCGCTCTTACCTCGGCGGCGTATTGCTCACTGTCTAGCATCGCGGCTGTCCCAGCAGCGTCCAATCCGACTTCCACGGCAATCATCACAAGTGTATTCGTGTCCCCGATATGCAAGGAATCGGTAAAATAGGCTTTGTACAACCGTTCCAACAATTCGTTCGTTTTTCCGAATTGCGCGGAATAATGAAGTAGACGGTGCGCATTAAATGTATTCGTGTGTATCGCAGTATCATAATTGAATGTCAAACCGTCTAGTTCTGCACGCTTTGTGATATCATCATGTACAGCTTTCATATGTGCTCTCGTCGATCCGAATTTCTTGGCGGATAGCCCATAAATATCATCGTTTACGTGAACCGCCATGTGCGGATCAAGTTCAAAGCTGCGATATACGATTTCCACTGAATCGCGATGCTCGAACTTTTTTAACCCTTCTTCAAACTTCCTTTTTCCTATATAGCAATATGGACACACAATATCCGTCCAGACCTCTATCTTCATGGATTTCTCCCGCTTTCTGGATGTTTTTTTGCCGGAAAGGAGAAATACTCTCTCCTCTCCGGTTGCATCTTACTCGTTATGTTTTAATGAGATGTTGTGTTCGTTTCATTCACTTTTTGCTCGACTCCGGTACGGGAAGCCGTCATGATCGTGTCATATAATCGGTGACGTTTGAGAGCATGAACGAAGTCCGGCGTTTCATTCGTGCCTTCGCGAAGATCTTTAGCCAAGCTCGCGTAAAATTTCCCGATGTTGCTTGATCTTGCCGGTCCTTCGGGAATCGATTTGATATCTTCGGTGTATTGGCTTGGAATGACGATCTCGCCGATCGTCTTGTCTTCGCCTTTGCCGCCCCTCAATTTCAGCTCGGTATTTTGCATATTTCCGTTGAAATCGGCGGTGATGACAAGCTCGCCGTCCGTGCCGATGATCTCCCAACGCAAGTCGAAGTCCCGCGAAGTTCCGCTGCGGTATAAGGTTGTCGCTAACACGCCACTTTCAAGCGTGCCTATTATGGCCATGTGATCCGGAGCCGTCACTTTAAGTGTCGTCCCATTATCCGCGATTTGAACTTCAGGGTGACGAACTTCAAGCTTCGCGGACACGTTATTGTAATCGCCGAGCACGTAATTCAGCCCGTCGATCGCGTGAAGTCCTGCGGACGCCAACATGGTCGCGCCGGCGTTCACGTCGTACGTATAAGCGAATTTTTGGATCGTAACGGGTTCCCAGATCAAGGCTGTACCAGATAATGTAGTTGCGAGCACGTTGCCGATATAGCCTTGAGTGATCAAATCGCGGGCATGTTGGATTGCCGGAGAGTAACGCGCCTGCAAGCCAATAAACGTCCGAACGCCAGCCTCCTTAGCACGGTTCACCAAGTCTTGCGCTTGTTCCGTGGACATGCCAAGCGGCCATTCGCTGTATACCATTTTGCCTGCTTCAATAGCAGCTCGGGCGATATCGTAATGGTATTGCACATTAATAGCAATCACGACAAGGTCTACGTCAGGATGCTGAATCAAATCCTGGTAATTATCGAATCCAGGAACACCGAACGCTTCGGCAGCCGCATCTGCGGATTCGCGGTTGCTCGTGCTCACCGCAACCAGTTGGAAGTCCGGCAACGCTTGAACCGCCGGGATGTGCGCGGCGACAGCCCACCCTGGGTTGGACGGACTTGCTCCTATAATACCTACACCGATTTTCTTATGATTGGCTTGCTGTTGATGATTGGACATTGTAATTCCTCCTCTAATCTAATTGGCAATCGCGAACCTCGGACTCATTCCCTAACGATATTGACCCACCTGTACAAGATGGATAAGATATGTTCTAATAAGAGTTATTCGAGCTCGTTAGTGGACTGCGGTCCGCTTGTTAAACAATATAACCGGATCATGGTCCGGTTGTCAAATGGATAATATTAATAAACGGGGGAAATCTAATGTTGGAGAAAAACCTTCGCAAAGATGCGGAAATACGCAGACAAGTCATTTTAGAAAAGGCAGCTGCTTTATTCGCTGAATATGGGGTCGAGCATGTCAGCATGCGTCAGATCGCCCGAGAAGCTGGAGTCGGGCAAGGCACACTTTACCGAAGCTATAACAACAAAGGGGAATTGTGCTGGGATCTCATCGGCGAAAGCTGCATCCAGAACTACGATCGGATCCAATCATTTTTAGGGGAACATACTTCCAGCCCGATTAAAGATCGTTTGGAAACCGTACTTCTGTATCATTTGGAGTCGCTTGAGACGCATTCTCCCGTTCTTGCAGCCATCCAGGCGAACAGTGGCGGTGATGAGCAGCAAAACGTTCCTTTCTATTCAGAGCATTACGAATCCATTCATTCCGTTATCGTCCAATTATTGAACGAAGTCGCGAAGAATACGGAGAACCTCGCCCTCGATGCTGTTTTTACGTCGGATGCCATCATGGCGATATTGCGTCCTGATGTTTATATTTTCCAAAGACAGCATCGCGGTTATTCACCAGAAGAGATTAAAAACAAGCTCTTTCATGTGTTTATTGAGCCGCTATTCCATAAGTGATGAACATGGTATTGCATTAATAACGCAAAAAAAAACAGCCAGCTACGCAAAGTAGGGGGCTGTATTATGTGTGCCAAATACCAACCACAAAGCTCATCGATGCAAAAGGTTTGCGCTAAAAGGTATAACAAATCCCGCCCGATCGGAGTCACTCCATCGGGCGGGATTTGTATTAGAAACGAAGGTTGAAGATGATAAGAAGAAGATGGAATGAAACGAACTCATCCTTTTTCAAGGGACGGACTACTCGTTACTTGTGCGCCAAGGAGACGTCGCGATAACAGAAAGGCATAGGCCAGAAAGGCTACCACGATAAAACCGTACAACAAGTAATAGCCCCCGATACGGTAAAATAGGCTGCCAACGATCGGGCTGAGAGCCATTCCCATATATCGGAAAAGGTTGTATGCTCCAACAGCGGTCGCACGGTTTTTCGTGAACGCTCCAGTCAGCAGCGTGGTTTGCACCGGAAGAGAGAGTCCGAGAAATAAGCCAAATAAAATAATGCCAACCAGCAGCCATTGTAAAGAAATTGCGTAGAAGATCAGAAAAAACAGGATCGAAATTGCATTTAGATAAGTTGTCAGAACGAGCAGTTTTTCCCCTTCTATCCGTGTTTGAATTTTCCCGCCCAAATAACTGCCAACCACGATGCCAAGCGACATCGGCAGAAAGACAAGCCCCTTTTGCTCAGCTGACAAGCCGTAACGCTCGGTTAAAATATTCGGCAAGAAGACCAGGAAATAATAAAACGCGTAATATTGAATGAACCCAAGATAGATAATGGACGATCCGATCCGATTCTGAAGAATGCCTGCAAAATCCCGCAGTTGAAAGCGCGCACCTTCGATGTTGTCCGGCTTCGTTTCCTTCAAATAAAGGTAGTTGAAAACCAACACAAGCATACCCGTTGCCGCAAGTGCGAGAAATACGGAATGAAAATTGAACAGTCCGCTAAGGAAGCCGCCGATGACCGGCCCAAGCACAGGGCCTAACGAAACCAGCATTTGAAAGGTTCCCATCGCTTGGCCGCGTTCTCTGCCTTCGAATAAATCGCTGATGACCGTAACGGCCACGACAGATCCCGCAGCGATGCCAATCGCCTGCAGCGCTCGGAAGACCAACAGCAGCGCTATCGTGTCAGAGAAGAAACAGCCAACCGAAGCCATAACATACAAGGTTATTCCGAACAGCATGACTTTGCGGCGGCCCTTCAAGTCCGTGAGCGGACCATAAATCACCTGCATCATGGCAAGAAATAAGGTAAACACGGAAATCGTCAAGTTGACAACGAATGAGGTGGAGTGGAGCTGACTGGCAACCTCGGGTAACACCGGGGTGTAAATGGTTTGTGTGAACGGTCCAAGAAATGCAGCAAACGCAACAAGGTAAACGACGAATTTACGATTCATGATGCTCAGTCCTTTCTTTGAAATTCCTATTATCATCGTAATTGAAATCTGTTATTTATTCCAATGCATTTCATGCTATAATCTCATTGATTAGAAGGAATGAATGGGGTGTACGGAATGGAACTTCTTCAACTGCACTATTTTCTTGCGGTCGCTCGTTCAGAGCATGTGACCGAAGCTGCCCGGAAACTGCATGTCACACAATCGTCATTGAGCAAAACGATTCAACGCCTGGAGGAGGATCTAGGCGTCTTGCTATTCGATCGAATCGGCAGGAAGTTGCAACTGAATGAGTTCGGAAGAAGATTTCTTCGGCGTGCAGAAAGGGCTTTGTTTGAATTGGAACAGGGGAAGCAGGAACTCAGCGATTTAGCCAGCCCCGATCATGGCGCACTTGAATTAGGAGTAACCAGCGCAAGCGTATTACCCGACATTCTTCGGAAATATCGAAAAAAGCGGCCGAATATTCAATTTCACGTCCAAATGCTGACTACACAAGAAATGATTATGCTTCTAGAGCGAGGTGAGGTCGATTATTGCTTGTCCTCGCCTCCTGTTGAACGGGATGAGATCGAATGTCAAGTCGTCTTCATCGACCCCATCCTTGTTGCAGTTCCGATGGGGCATCGGTTGGCGGAGCGAAGCAGCGTATCTTTGAGCGAACTGAAGGATGAATGGTTTGTCGGGCTAAAAGTTGGCTACGGTACACGCGATTTAATGGACCCCGTGTGCAAATCGGTTGGATTTACCCCTCATTATGTGTACGAAGGGGATGAACCGGCAAGGCTGGTCAATCTGGTGGAAGCCGAAATTGGCATAGCTTTCATACCAAGCACGGCTAGAAATGATCGAGCACAAATTAAATATTTGCAAGTAGAGACTCACGAAGTGGTGCGGAAAATCGCATTATTATGGCATAAGAGTCGTTACATATCACCGGCAGCTCTGGATTTTCATGAGGTTGTTGTTGAATATTTTGAGGGGTTATCCAAAGAGACCCAACTATGAGATGAGGTGTTAGCTATGAAAACCATAGGACTGATAGGTGGAATGAGTTGGGAATCTTCCTTGCTTTATTACCAAATTATCAATCAAGGCGTAAAGGAAAAGCTAGGTGGGCATCATTCCGCAAAAAGTTTAATGTATTCGGTGGATTTTCACGAAATCAAGACGCTGCAACATGAAGGAAAATGGGATGAAGCCACAAACATCATGATGGAATCAGCTCAAAAACTCGAAGCAGGTGGTGCAGATTTCATCGTCATATGCACGAATACGATGCACAAGATGGCAAAAGAAGTAGAAGAATCGGTATCCATCCCCTTACTGCATATTGCTGACGCAACGGCAAGGGAAATTGTTAAATGTGGCATAAAAACAGTCGCTTTACTAGGAACTGCTTTTACGATGGAACAAGCTTTTTATAAGGGTAGACTTACTGAAAAGTTTGGACTTAACGTAATCGTTCCAGGCGAAGCAGACAGGAAAATTGTACATGATATTATCTACGAGGAGCTTTGTCTCGGAATTATGAATGAAAATTCGAAACAGTCCTACTTGGCGATAATCGATCTTCTTGTCCAAGATGGAGCGGAAGCGGTCATCCTTGGTTGCACGGAAATCACTCTGTTAATATCTCAATCGGACTGCAAGGTTCCTGTATTCGATACAACGAAAATCCATGCGGAATACGCCGTAGACTTTGCAATTAGTAATAAATGTATATAACTAAATTATACGGGTCTATTCCCGATAGATATCGCTTATAATCAAAGCATCAATGAATAGAGGAGGCATTTTACATGGAAAACTTAACGATTTATATCACCGTACCAACATCAAAGGGTGGACCCCTTGCTTAAAATGTTAGCGGTGTACACCCTTTGATGTGTTAGTTAAATAACACGAAAAAGGGGTAAAACCATGCGTTTTCCAGTGAAAAAGTTTTTTTCTTATTACAAACCCTATCTACCCTTGTTTCTTAGTGTATTGGCTTGTTCCTTTATCGTTTCTGCTGTGACATTGCTGTTTCCGCTGCTCGTTCAGCATATAACGAAAGACGTTTTGCAGGGGGACTTGTCCTCAGCATTAAGCAGCGTGTATAAAATTGGCGGGTTGATGCTTGTTTTAGTCGCGATCCAAAATATCGGGAATTACTTTGTAGATTTCAAAGGTCATGAAGTTGGCGCACGCATGGAAAGAGATTTGCGCAGCGAGCTGTTTGCACATATGCAGACGCTTTCCTTTGGTTTTTATGATAAGGAAAAGACGGGGCGGCTCATGTCTCGGATAACGAATGACCTGCTGCTGCTTTCCGAACTCTACCATCACGGTCCAGAAGACTATGTGAAATACCTTGTCCGCTTTATTGGAGCATTTTTCATTTTATTTTCCATTAACGCCAACTTAACGATAGCCGTGTTCTGTTTCTTTCCGTTTTTAGGTGCTTTTTCATTGTATTTCAATAAGAAGTTAAACCGTGCCCTTAGAAATAACAAGGAGCGAATCGGGGACGTAAACGCTCAGGTAGAAGATAGCCTATCGGGCATCCGTGTCGTCAAGTCGTTCGCTAACGAGCATGTTGAAATCGAAAAGTTTGAGCGGACCAATAATCATTTTCTCGATAGCAGAAAGAGAACATACAAAGCGGAAGCGTATTTCTACAACGCTGTGGAGTCGATCATCCAGCTGATTACCATTACGGTGATTATCTTTGGCAGTGCCAGTATCGTTCGCGAGACACTCCATATAGCGGATTTGATCACTTTTTTGCTATATATCAGCTTTATGATTGAACCCATACAACGGCTAACGCATATGAGCTCTCAGTTGCAAGAAGGAATAACGGGCTTTCAGCGGTTTATGGAAATCATGCATGTAAAGCCGACGATTGCCAACAAACCGAATGCTTTGATTCTTCCTGAAGTACATGGAGACATTGAATTTAGGGAGGTTTCCTTCCGGTATGAAGCCCACTTGAAACCTGTATTAAATAATGTATCGCTACGCGTGCAACCTGGAGAGTATGTGGCGCTAGTAGGGCCGTCCGGTGGGGGGAAAACGACATTATGCTCCCTGATCCCCCGTTTTTATGAAGTAACCCATGGGGATGTATTATTGGATGGAAATAATGTCCGGGACCTCGAACTGAGGTCATTAAGAAATCATATCGGGGTCGTACAGCAAGATATCTTCCTTTTCGCGGGAACGGTGATGGACAATATCCGGTACGGAAACCCGGAGGCGGACGAAGCCGCAATTATCGAGGCCGCGAAACGCGCGAATGCCCATGATTTTATCATGAATTTATCGAACGGTTACCATACCGAGATCGGGCAGCGAGGCGTTAAATTGTCAGGTGGTCAAAAACAACGGCTAAGCATCGCTCGTGTATTTTTAAAGAATCCGCCCGTTCTTATTTTAGATGAGGCTACAAGTGCACTTGATAACGAAAGTGAGAGCCTGGTCCAGGAATCACTGGAGTTATTAGCAAAAGGGCGAACCACGATTGTCATTGCCCATCGACTTTCCACGATCCGTAATGCCGAACGCATTATCGTATTGACAGAGGGCGGCATTATGGAACAGGGAACGCACGAAGTTTTATTAGCACGAAATGGTGTTTATGCCCAGCTGTATGCCAAGCAGTTTGAATTACAAGTATAAACGCTCAAACCCCAAATCGGCCTTCTTTTAAAAACAGGTATTTCCATTAATTGGAATGTATCTGTTTTTTTATTTGCTGCTTCAGCTCCACTTAACTCTAGGTAACTTAGTATAAAATTATTTACTCCTTCTCATAACAGGAATGACTATTTATAATTGATAATAAAGAATAAATGATGAGGTAGACATGCAAATCATTCGTGATGTTCGCAAGTTTGTTTCGATCCCCGGAGCGAGAACGCTGCTTACTATGTTGTTTCTCTACGGCATAGGAACCGGTATTTTAGCGCCAATGAATGCTGTGTATCTCAACGAGAGTGTAGGGCTTTCGAAAGATCAGATCGTTGCTGTTTTCGCGGTAGCCCTGTTCTGCAATATGGCCATTACGATTACTGTTGGATGGATCAGTGACCGGCTGAAGAACAAGAAAAAGCTCCCGGTAATAGCCGCCATTCTTTGCATCATCGGATTGTTCATTTACATGAATGCTTCCGATTTTCGGAGTGCGCTCATTGGCATGACGATAACGGTTGCACCGTCCGGATTAATTATGGGGCAGCTGTTTGGCATGGCTAGAAATCATTTTGCCCGCAGTGCCGGTGAGATTGTGGAGATGGCTCAAATATGGCTTCGGGCCACGTATAGTATTGGTTTTTTTACGGGGCTGCTGCTGGGAGCAAACATCTTCCTTATTGCAACGTTTAAAGGCGTGCTGTGGGGAAATTTGGCCGGCTATGTAAGTTTGGTCGTTCTCTTGCTGGTGTACAAAGAGACAACGGGTGAACCGGGAGTAAAGCAAGCTGTGAAGGGAGAACCGTTCTCCATTGTTATGCTGATTGCACTGCTTATGCTCGCTTGTGCTGATGCCATTCGAGGCTTATATTTACAGCTTGTCGTATTAAAGTTGTTCGGTAAGCCGGAGATTATGTCCTATATATGGAGTGCACAGGCGGTATTCGAGCTGTTTTTCATGACACTGGGCGGATACTTGGCGGCACGGTACGGTAGCAAGAAGATTATTTTACTCGGCGGTTGTTTCGCACTCGCCACCTATTTGACGTATACGAGCAGTACCTCGCTTCCTGTTTTCTTTGCCGTCCAGCCGTTGTATTCGTTTTTTGTTTCGATTCTGTACGGAGTTGCCATGGGGTATGTGCAGCGGATGTTTTTAAGCCGAACAGGATTTGGGGCAAGCCTGTACGTGTTCATCTCGCAAACAGCATCTTTAATCGGATATTTCTTGCCTCTGTTCATTCAGGGGATAACGCCGAAAATATTCATCATTCCAAGCTCGCTTGTAGCGCTATCGTTACTTATTATCGGAATTGTGTTATACAGGGAAAGACGATTGAATAGGAGAAATTCGATCGTCATCGAGCAACTGTGAACACTTGAAATATTTCCCGAGCAATAAAAGTTCGTAAAACTAAAATCTGGAGGGATTCGTTATGCGATATCGGAATTTGGGGACAAGCGGATTGGAAGTTTCGGTGCTGGGTTTGGGGACAAATGCATTTGGGGGGCGCGCAGACAAAAATACCTCGATTCGAGTCCTGCATCATGCAGTGGATAATGGGATTACGTTTATTGACACTGCAAATATTTATACAGGCACGAAATCGGAAGAGATCATCGGAGAAGCGTTTGAAGGACGGCGCCACGAAGTGCTCCTTGCGACAAAAGTGGGGATACAACGAGGAGAAGGCCCGAATACAAGAGGTTCCTCGCGTCAACATATTCTAAAGGAACTCGAAGGAAGTTTGCGCCGTTTGCGAACAGACTATATTGACTTGTATCAGATTCATGTTTTTGATCCGAAGACTCCGCTTGAAGAGACGCTCCGTGTTTTGGACGATCTGGTGACGTCCGGAAAAGTGAGATATGTAGGCGCTTCAAATTATGCAGCCTGGCAAATGATGAAAGCCTTGTCCATTAGCGAAAAGGAGCGGCTTGTGAAGTATGTTTCGGTGCAGCCCGGATATTCATTGGTTGACCGCGGTGTGGAAAAGGAGCTCCTTCCATTCTGCGTGGATCAGGGAATCGGCATTATTCCTTATTTCCCACTTGCAGGAGGAATTCTTACAGGGAAATATTCGGGGGGTTCTGTACCAAGCGGATCACAGTTGGATATGAATCCTAACTTCGTGCGGCGTGTGAACTCCGCTCGCGTGGAGGTCGGGGAACAGGTGGCGAAGATCGCGGCGGAGATCGGCACATCGGCCACGGCTCTTTCGCTGGCCTGGTTGTTGCACCAACCTGCAGTAAGCACAGTTATCGCCGGGGCGACCCGTGAATCCCAAATCGATGAGAATTTGAAGGCGGTTAATCTTGAGCTTACCGAGGACGTTCTGAAAGCGCTTGATGAAGTAAGTAAAGATTTTGTTTATTCGCCTCCGTTTTGAGGTAGATCGAAATCATGAGAAGATGGAGGTGAATACTGAGTGATATATGAATTGAGAATCTATACCATTCATCCAGGAAGAATCGATGCGATTCGAAAGCGTTTCTCCGATCATACGCTTGGCATTTTTGCCAGACTAGGCATGCAGGTGTGTGATTTCTGGGAGGATTTGGAGGAGCAGCCCAAGCTCTATTACACGATGAAATATGAAAGTATGGAAGAAAGAACAAGACAATGGGAAGTTTTCTCGCAGGACAAGGAGTGGAACGAAGTAAAGCAGAAATCTGAAGAGGACGGGAAAATTGTTGCATCTGTCGAGCAGATTTTTATGAAAAGAGCGGAATACTTCGTGCTTTGACTAGTGCGAATATTGAGGAGCCCAGGCCAGGTATACTGCCGGGTTCTTTTTTATATGTCCAAGTATTTGAAAATGTAAAAAGTTGAGTTATAATAGATTTGAAATTATGTTCATTATGAATGAACATAATTTCATGATAAGAAGAGGACGGAAACATATGGGCGGAGACAAACTGGAGAAAATTGTAGATGCGGCTCGCATGTACTACCAATTGGATTATAGTCAACAAGATATAGCCAAGAAGCTAGGCGTATCTCGTCCGACTGTATCCCGATTTTTGCAGCAGGCAAAAGAAGAGGGAATAGTCCAGATCAAAATTATGGATCCGACCGAAAATAAAGAACTTTTAGCCGAACAATTGGAAGCAAAGTTCCGGCTCAAAAAGGCGGTCGTCGCTTCGGTCCCTGAATATGAAGATCATATCGTTAAGAAATATATTGGGGAAGCAGCCGCTGTATATTTAGATGAAGTCGTGAAAGATGGCGACACGATCGCGATGACTTGGGGAACAACGCTCTACGAGGTAGCCTCTCATTTGCCGAATAAGCTTGTGAAAGATGTGACTGTCGTTCAACTGAACGGTGGTGTCAGCTATTCGGAGACGAATACGTACGCTTCTGAGATTATTCATCTTTTTGGTAATGCGTTCAATACTACTCCGCATTTATTGCCATTGCCAGCGATCGTGGATCACGCAGTTGTGAAGCAGGCGATTGAGGCGGATCGGCATATCCGTAAAATTCTAGAAATTGGCAAGCGTGCGAATATCGCTGTGTTCACCGTTGGTGTACCTTCGGAAGATTCGGTGCTGATCAAAGCGAATTATTTCTCCGAAGCCGATCTGGAGATCATCCACGCGAAGGGTGCGGGTGATATTTGCTCTAGATTTATCGATCTGGAAGGCCGAGTGTGCAGTGAAGCGTTGAATCTTCGCACGATTGGTATCGATCTCGCTGAATTGAGAACGAAAGAGAAATCAATCCTCGTCGCAGGCGGCATGAAGAAGGTCGAAGCCATCTACAGTGTTATTAAAGGTAACTATACGAATACATTGATTACAGATCAATTTACCGCACAACATTTATTGGCTTATGCCAATGAACAATCACAATGAATAATTGGAAAAGTAAAAGGAGTAAATCCCATGGAAAATAAAGACATTGCTCAAATGATAGATCACACGCTTCTGAAGCCGGATGCAACGAAGAGTGAAATTTTGAAGATTTGCAGCGAAGCCAAACAATACAGCTTTGCTACAGTCTGCATAAATCCAACGTGGGTCTCGCTTGCAGCGCAAGAACTCGAGGGCTCGGGCGTAGGCATTACTACTGTTATTGGCTTTCCTTTGGGTGCAACCACAACATTCGCCAAAATGGCTGAAACACGCGACGCCATCGCGAACGGAGCGACGGAAGTGGATATGGTGCTGAATATTGGCGCGTTAAAATCCGGAGATTTGGACACTGTGAAAAAAGACGTCGAAGGCGTCGTTCAAGCGAGCAACGGCCAAGCGGTCGTTAAAGTGATTCTGGAAACAGGGTTGCTGACCAATGAGGAAAAAGCAACGGCTAGTAGGATCTGCAAAGAAGCTGGAGCGGATTTCGTGAAAACATCGACAGGTTTTGGACATGGCGGAGCAACAGTGGAAGATATTGCGCTGATGAGGAAAACAGTTGGACCCGAAATGGGCGTTAAAGCATCTGGCGGCGTGCGCGATCTCGAAACAGCTCGCAAGATCGTTGAGGCCGGCGCAACGCGGATCGGTGCAAGCTCCAGTATCGCCATCGTTACCGGCGGCAAAGGACAAGGCTATTAAAAAAAGGAACAGACGAATCCTTAGGATTTGGTTCTGTTCCTTTTTTTTACATTTTCAAAAGAGCTAAACAAATCGGGAGGACAAATTTCCAATTTCGGACTGTATTCATAACCTAAGATAGGCACTTAACCAGTGGCAAATTTGAAGTGGTTAGAATATGGGGTGTGAAACATATGAAAATCAATACACCGAATCAAAATATACCTCAACCGATCCGAAGTGATGGGGCTGGTTGGTGGGATTTAGGACCACGTGATATTATGCGAGACAGGGAGAATCCTGACATGCTGGTTTCTCCTGTCACCGATGCCGGTTCGCTTCCCAATCTGAAATTCTCTTTTTCCGATACGAATATGCAGTTGAATCACGGTGGTTGGTCACGTGAAGTGACGGTTAGACAACTTCCGATTGCGACCGAGGTTGCTGGGGTGAATATGGCTCTGACTCCGGGTGGTGTGCGAGAGATGCATTGGCATCAGCAAGCGGAATGGGCGATCGTGCTTGTGGGGCGAACACGCATTACATCCGTCGATCAAAACGGGAGGAACTTTATTGCCGACATAGGCGTAGGAGACCTCTGGTACTTTCCTCCAGGAATTCCGCATTCTCTTCAAGGACTCGAGGAAGGTACGGAGTTTTTGCTCGTTTTCCCGGACGGTAATTTCTCTGATCTTAATACATTAGCTATCTCTGATTTCTTCGCACATACACCAAAGGAAGTTCTTTCAGCGAATTTTGGCGTTCCCCAAAGTGCTTTTAACAATATCCCGAACCATCAGGTATACATTTTTCAATCCGAAGTGCCCGGTCCAATAGAAAGTCAACAGGTGGCAGATCCTCAAGGTACGGTGCCCTTGCCCTTTAAACATCGACTGCTTGCACAAGAGCCGATTATAACCCCGGGCGGGAGTGAAGTGCGTATCGTGGATTCAAGCAATTTCCCTATTTCGACTCAAATATCCGCAGCGTTACTTGAAATCAAACCGGGTTCCATGAGAGAGATGCACTGGCATCCAAACGCGGATGAATGGCAGTATTATATCTCGGGTACGGCGCGCATGACAGTTATGGCACCCAACGGTACGGCACGTACTTTTAATTATCGTGCTGGCGATGTGGGTTATGTACCGCGGGCTTTCGGCCACTATATTCAAAACACGGGTAATGAAAGCGTGTGGGCTTTGGAGATGTTCAGGAGTGACCGCTTTGAAGATGTTTCGTTGAATCAGTGGATGGCGCTCACACCTCCGCAACTCGTATCGCAAAATTTAAATCTTGGACCTGAATTCATTCACGCATTGAATAAAGAAAAACAATTTATCGTTAAAAATCCGGGGATTTCTTACCCAAGAACGAACAAATAAGTGTTTGCAAAGATGTTAGTAATCGCCTATAATACTGAATGAATGTTCAGTATTATAGGCGATTTTCATTGTCCAGACCTGTCAGCCAGAAAGCGGTGAAGCAAGTGTGAATAAAAAGAAACAGCAGACCGAGCTAACGAAGAAGAAGATAGCTGACGCGGCAAGAGCTTTATTTGCCCAAAAGGGCTATAAAGCAACCGCTATTGAAGACATTGTAAAAGCAGTAGGGTGTAGCGCAGGTAACATCTACTATCACTTCAAGAACAAGGAAGGGCTTTTTTTATACTTGCTTGAGGAATGGAACAGGGAATGGGATAGTAATTGGTTGGTTAAAGAAAAGTTGTACCTGACCACAACCGATAAATTATACGGCATGGTTGAATATTTGGCGCTTGATCAGCTGAGTCATCCGTTGACGAGAGCTGCTGACGAGTTTTTTAATAATGCAGAGAAAGCTCCGGATGTGGAGGAGCGAATAAACGTAATGGTTAAAGGGTACATTGACTTTAATCGGGAATTGCTTCAAAAGGGAATCGATAACCAGGAATTCGAAATTTCGAATGTCTCCGGTCACGCGATTATTTTGGACAGCTTGCTGCTCGGGTTAAGCCAGCATTGCCGGAGAATGGAACGAGTGGAAGCGCTAGCGACCTATCGGTTGGCTGTGGATGTGTTTCTGCAGGGCATTGCCAAGCCTATCCGCTAGCTTTTTTTTGCAATAATACTGAATATATATTCAGTGTTTTTCGAGATCGGGAGGAATTTAAATGACATTATTGACAAGACATCAAGGCGCTTTATTAGTACTTATGTTTAATCTTTTTCTAGTCTTTTCGGGAATAGGGCTTGTTATCCCTATTATGCCTAAATTTATGGATAGTCTAGGGATCACCGGAGGAGTTATCGGGTTGTTGATTGCTTCGTTTTCGCTGACGCAATTTCTTTGTTCGCCGTTGGCCGGCCGTTTGGCTGATTCATTTGGCAGAAAAAAGATGATCGTCATTGGCATGATTGTGTTCGCCGTCTCTGAAGGCATGTTTGGATTAGCCAGTTCGCCTGCCCTGTTATTTGTTTCAAGGATGCTAGGCGGCATCAGTGCAGCCATGATCATGCCGGCCGTTATGGCTTACGCAGCGGATATCACGACTCAGGAAGAACGAGCGGCAGGAATGGGGTATATTACAGCCTCGATTACGACGGGGTTTATTATTGGACCCGGTATAGGCGGTTATATCGCTGAATTTGGGATTCGCGTACCTTTTTACTCCGCGGCGGCTGCGGGACTTTTTGCGGCGTGCATCACCATGTTTATTCTAAGGGAGTCGCTTCCTGCAAAAGAGAAAGCATCAGATACGCCACCTAGAGCAGCAGTTGAACGAAAAGGGCTTTTATCACAAATGAAGAATGCTTACAAAGAGCCCTATTTTTTAAGTTTAATTATCGTTTTTGTAATGTCTTTTGGGCTTGCTAATTACGAAACGATTTATGGACTTTTTGTGGATCGAAAATTTGGTTTTCAGCCCAAGGATATCGCCTTTATCATAACGTTCGGTTCCATAGCTGGCGCCGTGATTCAAGTCACAGCCTTTAGTTGGATATTGAATCGTTTGGGGGAGCAGCTTGTTATTTCTCTTTGTCTTTTCTTTGCAGGTTTGTTTATTCTGCTGACGCTTTTCGTTCACCAATTCTGGATGATTTTTGCTGTTACCTTTGTTGTATTTTTGGCGATCGATGTTTTACGACCCGCAATCAGTACCCAATTGTCCATGGTGGCTGAGGATCAGCAAGGTTATGTTGCCGGCTTGAACTCCGCTTTTACCAGTCTTGGTAATATTGTTGGGCCTATTGCAGCTGGTTTTTTATTAGACTTGAATGTCAATTATCCATATACGCTGGCGAGCTTGGTCTTGTTAATTTGTTGCGTTTTATCGGTTGCAGCGAAAAAGCGCAGCTTGCAGGGGGCTTAATAATCCTTTTGATGAGGAACACGTGCGACGAAAAGAAAGGATGAACAGAGCTCCGCGAGTTAGCGGGCTCTGTTTTTTTCTTACAACGGGATTTTGAGCTCCGAGGCAATTTCTGTGATATACCCCGCAGCTTGCTGATAGGCTTCGTTGCTTGAAAGATGCTCAATGATGAGCGTTGTATCGGGATGGAGCTTGTTAAGTTCTGTGAGGAATGTCCGATAGTCCAGATGACCTTGACCAGGAATAACCTCATCCAGATGCACGGTTAACTTGCCCCTCAGTAGAACATCCTTGGCATGGCAGTTTCGTATATAGGGTCCAAGCTTCGCAAAAAAATCTCGGATCATGTCACCATTGCGATAATAAATACGTGGATTCGTGACGATGTTCACAGGATCGAAATGAACCCCGAAGCCTTTACGGTCAATGGCCTGAACGAGAGAAAGGTAAGAATCTGCGGAATCCGGGAAAATCCAAGGCATCATCTCAAGCGCAAAAACCGTACGCTCAGGCTTTACAGCGTCTATAATTTCGCGGGTTGTTTCCACAATCAGCTCAAAAGTGTCTTCACTAAAATTCTCGGGGTCGGGGCCGTCCCATTGCTCTCCTCGGGATCCGGCTATATTAACGCAGCATTGTGCACCAATTCGCTCTGCCAACTCCAGCCTTTTTATGCAATAGGCAATGGCTTTCCGCCTTGTTTCCTCATTTCGACTGATTGGATTGCTCCAGGCACCGACTTCGGAGATGAGGATGTCATAGCGCTTGGCCAAAGTCAGATAATCTTCCAGCTCACCGATATCCTCCTCACCGCTAATCGGGCAAGTTGTTGCGCGAAAGCCAGCTTTTTTAAGGGCAAGCGCCCAATTCTCCGGGTTTTTCTCATTCAGAAATACTTGACCGCCAAGACGCATCGCAACCCCACCTTTTGTGAATAGATATTAAAAAATATTGACAACGATTTCTAGGCATGTGTATGATGTGCGTAAACACGCGTTCACGAAAGAGGATGAGCAACATGAAAAAACCAGAGATCAACAGCACAGAGATTGCTAAGCTTGCCGGGGTTTCCAGAAGCACGGTAAGCAGGGTCATCAACAATTATTCGAATGTACCTGCTGAAACGCGCGAGAAGGTTTTGAAAGTGATACAACAATATAATTATTTCCCAAATGTGTCTGCCCAGGTCCTTGCTGGGAAGCGGGCGCGTACGATTGGGCTGTTTCTCATTGAGCAAGGGAATGTATCCGGCGATATGCTGACGAATATGCTGATCGTTAGTGTTATCGAACACGCTTCCGAGCACGGCTATTATGTGCTTACCCACATTATTCGTGATGCCAAGGATACGGAAATGATCAAAAACGTAAAAGAAATCTTCTTCCAGCGTAGAATCGATGGCGGCATCTTTATCGGAGCAGCCATTCATGAACCGTTCATTGAAGAATTAGTTGATGAAGGTTTTGTAATCGGCATTGTTGATCAAACGCTTTCGGATCATCCTGAACCGAATCGAATTGTATCCAAATTTAATAATGATTCAGGCATGAAACAGGCCGTAGCCTATTTGGCAGGACTTGGCCATACTAGCATTGGTGTCATCAATGGGGATATGAATCGTCTATCCGGCCAGACCAAATATGAGGGCTACAAAACAGCGATGCGCATGTGCGGCTTACAGGTGAATCCGAACTGGGTTTTGAATGGCAACGATTTTCATGAGAGCAGCGGTTATAAAGCTATACAAAAACTAATGAGTCAGGAAACGGATCTGCCAACAGCGATCATAGCAGCGAACGATAGTGTAGCATTTGGAGCCATTCGGGCGCTGAAAGAGCATAAGCTGCGTGTCCCCGAAGATCTATCCATGATTGGATTTGATGATCATGCCCTAAGTGAAAAACATCATCCCGCTTTGACGACGATTCGTGTTGATTTTAGCGATATGTTGAAACGCATGACCTCCTGCTTAATCACAAAAATTGAACAGAAGACTACGGATATAAAAGAAATCACGGTTGATTGCAGCCTTGTGGTCAGAGAATCATGCCGAAGAATTTAAATATTTGGTTCGTTCCCCGGTTGACTAAGCTCCCGAATTTGAATATTGCGCCATCTGCAAGCTGCGTTTGGTGCCCAGCGCGCATCTCCCATTCCAGGATCGTTATCATGGATTTCAAACGCGATATGTCCTTTCGAGCCAAGGAGTTCCCGGACTTTAGCTGCATCATAGAAAGGATGCTTCAGATCCGCAGTATTCATTTCTGAAATTTTCATGTCGTTAATATGTACGGTGATTCGCGGGGACGCCCCTTCTACACGAATTTTGAATGTATTCCACTCATTCCATTTCCATATGGACAGGAACTCCTCGCCGTTGGCTGCGTAATCAAGCAGTGCGGGTTTGTCGGGTGTAAGGGGTTCAATGGTTGTCGAGGGGTCTTCCAGCCGCAGCCCTGTGGGATTTCCTTGCTCATCGTATGTCGCATTAAGGGTGAAAGAAATGCCATGGAAGCCACCGATCCCATTGCCATAAATACCACCGATATTTCCCGAACGGCGGTGGTCCAGAAGGATTTGGAATCCTTGAGAACCGAGGGCTGAGGCCCGGACCAAGATGCCCGTATCCGCTGGCCAATCGGGACGCGCCTCAAAAATCAATTCAAAATCCTCATAAAGCCCGTCGCTAAGCAGATAACCGCCATAACCGGATCCCGGCGGATCCTGCCGACCTGTGATAGCACCGTCCTCAACGGTCCATTTTCCACATGTCTGCGCAGCGCGTTGGTATTTCTCGGTTGTAGGATCAGGGCCTGGTTCGCCGGGAGCGCGGGGGACAGGCAGGCGGGGAACGAAATGCCATCCTGTGAGCGTTTTGCCATCGAAGATGGGGGTGAAATTTGCGTCGTTTTTCTGCATAATACCTCCTTGTGTTCAACAATGAGTGGAAAATTCCCTGTTTGATAATTATATCATAAACGCGTGTTTAGACAATGGAGTTTATGAGAGTGGATCATTTTTATTTGGAAATGTGTAGAAATTAAAGGTTGACAGCGCTTTTGACGGTTGTGTATGATGAGTCCATAGACGCGTGTTCACGAAGTTGGTGGCACATTGAAGCTTGAAAATAGTGGGTTAGAAGTCTGATATTTTTTTGAACCAAAATAAACGCGCGTTCAGTCGGTTTTTGGCGATTCGAGGGACGTATATACTAACAAATAAACACGCGTTCACAAAAGTGGGAACACATAAGAAACTGTATGCAAGTTTTGGTTACATGTTCATCAGCCTTAGCTTTATCATAGCTTACAAAGCTGTGTCATTATAACAATCCAAATACAGGAGGAATTACACGTGAAAGAGCTGAAAATCAAAAGAGTTCTACCGCACGCGATGGTGGCCCTACTGACGGTTTTTACTATTTCAGCTTGTGAAACCGCTACCACGGGGTCTGATCCACAAAGCACTAGCAATCCTTCAGAAAACATGGACGCCAATGGGAAATATCAGAAACCGGTCACCATGACCTGGGCTGTTCAAACAGCAGCCGCTTCCAAACTCCTGGACAATGAAACCTGGGAAGATAACCGTTGGAGCCGCTTGTTCAAAGATAAGCTCAATATTGATCTTCAGGTTGCTTTCACGGCCGACAGCAGTACCGATGCTTATAAAAATAAACTGAATGCCATCATTGCTTCAGGTGATCTGCCGGACGTATTCAAAACGCAGGATACAAACGTTTTTCTGCAGTTGGCACAGAATGGGCAGTTGGCTGATCTCACCGAGGTGTATAACAAATACGCGACGGATTCCATTAAGGAGTATCAAAAGAGATTTGCTGATTCATTTAAGGGAGCTACGATAGACGGCAAACTTTATGCCATACCTCGAATGAACGATAACTTCCACGAAGCGCCGTTTCTTTGGATACGTGAAGACTGGCTTAAACGAACGAATTCTCAGCCTCCTAAGACCATCGAAGAACTTGTTGCTCTGGCTAAAAAGTTCGCCACCGAAGATCCGGATGGAAATGGTAAAAATGGTGATACGATTGGCCTTGCTCTCAACAAGGATCTCATCAGACAAAATCATGCCAGCATTCTTGGTTTGGTTTCTGCGTTTGGCG
Organism: Paenibacillus anseongensis; assembly: GCF_009757995.1. Taxonomy (NCBI): domain Bacteria; kingdom Bacillati; phylum Bacillota; class Bacilli; order Caryophanales; family Paenibacillaceae; genus Paenibacillus; species Paenibacillus anseongensis. The sequence continues at coordinate 26,422 of NZ_WSEM01000034.1, read as the reverse complement.
TACCTGGGCGCGACGAAAGCATGTTTTATCGTGATCAAAATGGCAAAATGACGTTTGCCTGGATTCAGCCGAACATGAAGCCGGCGCTTGCTGCATTGGCAGATATGTATAAACAAGGACTTATCAATAAGGATTTTACCTCCAAAAGCGAATCAGCACTCGTAGAAGATATCACCAGCGGCAAGATCGGTATGGCTTTCGGCAGTAACTGGGGCACCTGGTATCCCTACAATAATGTGTATAAAAAAGATGGCGTCATCGTACGTCCCTACCCGATCCCCACACAGTCCGGCTACGATTACAAGATTGGTATCGAGAGTAATGCTGTAGGCCAGATGACGATGGTAAGGAAAGATTACAAAAACCCCGAAGCCGTCATTAAAATGCTAAATCTGTACGATGAGACCGTTAATTATTCTACAAAGGATGTCTACGATAAATATTGGGCTAACGAGCAATATCGCTTATCGCCAATTTATATCGATCAACCGGGTGAGGTTTATGCAGCAGATTTGCTGAAAGCAATGGATAAAGGCTCGTCCGAAGGCCTTCCTCCTGCCGCAAAGCCCTTATATGACTATATTGCTGGCTTTGAAAATGGAACTCTTGCCAAAGATGACAACGCCTTCGGTACTTGGGGTCAAATGTCCAAGTCAGGCTCTTTACCCATCGTTTTGAACAAATACATCCCCGACAAGGCCATCGTTCAGAGTATCCTGGGCATTCAAAGACCCGATGTATGGTTAACGAACGTTGCTTCCTTGGACACTCTGACCATCACGACCTTTACGGATATCATAACGGGTACTAAGCCTGTCGATTATTTCGATACCTTTGTGCAGCAGTGGTTGAAGGCAGGCGGTCAAAAATCACTTGACGAACTGGATAAAATGTATCCGGCCAAATAATGGTTTAGATGGCAGCGGTGGGTGATATCTCACCGTAAATCATTGACAGGTGGTGAAGTGGTGTTTGCGAGTCTGAAACGAAAAGACAAGATGTTAAGAGAACTACCGTTATATCTCATGCTGCTCCCCGCTGTCATTCTGGTTGCAATCTTCAGCTATGGCTCTATGGCCGGCGTAATCATCGCTTTTCAAAAATTTATTCCGGCGAAAGGGATGTTCGGGAACCAACAATGGGTAGGCTTTCAAAATTTCGTTACGTTGTTTTCCATGCCGAATATAGGGTTGGTCATTCGCAATACGGTTGTGATCGCCTTGTGCAAAATGATTGCAGGCGTTGTTGTTCCAGTGGGGTTCGCCTTGCTGCTCAACGAAGTCAGGAATCAATTAACCAAGCGTATTTTTCAGACGCTGGTGTATTTACCCCACTTTTTGTCCTGGGTCATTTTATCCGGAATTTTATTAAATCTTTTGTCACCGAACGAGGGTTTTGTCAATGTTATTCTATCCAAGCTTGGTATTGAACCTATCTTTTTCCTGGGTAACCCGAATGTGTTTCCAGCCACCATGGTCATCAGCGATATTTGGAAAACTTTTGGATTCGGATCGGTGATTTATCTGGCTGCTCTCACAGGCATAGACCCTGCACTTTACGAGGCAGCAGTCATTGATGGCGCAAACCGTTGGCAGCAGACCAGACATATCACCCTGCCCGGCATCTCATCGATGGTCGTACTGATGACCGTGTTGGGTCTTGCCAATATTCTCAATGGCGGTTTTGATCAAATTTATAATATGTACAGTCCCGTGGTCTACTCTACCGGCGATATTTTGGATACCTTCGTGTTCCGTCTAGGCATTGAACAGGCGCAATATGCGCTCTCCACTGCGGCTGGCCTGTTTAAGTCGTGTGTATCGCTAATTTTTATCGTCGTATCTTATTACTTGGCGGACAAATTAACCGGATATAGAGTCTTTTAATGGAAAGGAGAGATGACCATGGGAATAAAGGCTTCCCTATCACGCAAAATATTCCTAGTGAGCAATGCCATATTCTTGCTGCTTGTTGCACTTTTATGCATTGCGCCTTTTATCAACCTGTTGGCTGTATCATTCTCGGATAAAGTAGCTGTAGCGGCAGGGGAGGTTACTTTTTTCCCAGTGGGATTTACAACGATCTCTTACCAATTTATTACGAACACATCGAAGTTCTTCATGTCGCTGCTGGTTTCTATTAAACGAACGGCCATCGGCGTTCCGCTCAATTTATTATTGATCATTCTGACTGCCTATCCTCTCTCTAAATCAAAAGAAGATTTTGGTGCGCGTAGTATTTTCTCATGGTTTTTTGTTGTGACCATTCTCTTTAATGCCGGATTAATTCCTACCTATATGGTCGTGAAAAGCACCGGATTAATGAATACCATCTGGGCGCTTGTTCTACCAGGGGCACTTCCCGTGTTCAGCATGCTCGTTGTCATGAATTATATGCGCAGTCTGCCAAAGGAATTGCTGGAGGCAGCGTATATGGATGGCGCAAGTCACGTGCAGACACTAATCCGTGTGGTTTTGCCAGTCTCGATACCCACGCTTGCGACAGTAACGCTTTTTTCATTCGTAGACCACTGGAACAGCTGGTTTGACGGCATGATTTATATGAACAAAATTCAAAACTATCCCTTACAAACCTATTTGCAAACGGTTGTCGTGAATCCGGAGGAATTTATTCGCAACAACACGGATCTTAGCGGCAATTTATCCAAATATTTGTCCATGGTCAGTGCCCGAACGACGGGAGCTGCACAAATGTTCTTGGCTATGATACCAATTTTGTGCATCTATCCTTTCTTGCAAAAGTATTTTACAACGGGGCTAGTAATGGGCAGTGTGAAGGAATAGGCCGTAAAAAATGAAAATTGGAAGGTGTAAATATGAAAAATAACATTAGCTTTGATGGCTTTATTCAGATCGCGATTGTCGTAAATGATATCCAGAAAGCTGCGGAGGCATGGGCGAATCTATTGAATTTTCCTGTGCCGGAAATCCGTTATTTGCCTCCCGTACATAACCCCGATTTGACGTATCGTGGAAAACCCGCTTACTACGGCCTGAAGCTAGCGAATATCCGAGTTGGCAACTTTGTTATTGAATTGCATGAACCAGACGAGAAAGATAGCACTTTCAGGGAGTTTCTTGATCAACATGGCAACGGGGTACATCATCTAGGCTTCCAGGTAGGGGAGAAACGTGATGCCATCATCGGCGAGTTGGAGGAGATGGGTTACGCCATGCGGACGATAGGTTATTACCCTGGCAGCAGCTGGACAATTGTCGACGCCGAGGATGATTTGGGCGTTAATTTAAACATCAAACCCCGAGCTTAGCAGGGGCACAAGGAGGAGCAGACATGAATATCGTCATTACCGGTGCAAATCGTGGTCTTGGGTATGAATTGACACTCGCTGCCGTACAGAGAGGGCACAAGGTTATAGCGGGAAATCGTTCACCGCAGGAAGATGTGAATTTGTTGGAGCTGGTCAGCCGTTTTCCCGGCCAAGTTAAGCCTGTTCAGCTCGATGTATGCGACGAAGCATCGATTGTTCGGTTAGCGGAAACGTTACGTGCAGATAAACAAACGGTTGATGCCGTGATCAACAACGCGGGGATTTTGCTCGGAAGAGGTGTTGCGTTAGAAGAATTGCCGATCGAGGATGTGGTTCGTTCCTTCGAAGTTAATTTGTTTGGCCCGATGATGCTCATCAAGCATATGCTGCCTCTCATGGAGGAAGGCAGCTCGCGCGCCATTCTTAACATTTCGTCCGAAGCAGGCAGTATGTCCAACGCTTACGGGGGAGATTTTCCTTATGCTATTTCCAAGACGGCGATCAACATGTTCTCTAAGCAGCTTAAAAGGTATGTAAAAAACAGAGGAATCCGTGTGTACGCCATCCACCCAGGCTGGATCAAGACAGACATGGGCGGCGAGAAAGCTCCGGGAGATCCTGTCGAAAGCGCTAATGGGATTATCGATATCCTCGAAATGAAAAAAGAGATCGATTCGGAATCCTTTTTTGTCAATTACAAGGGAGAACCGATGCCTATGTGACAGTTAGGCGAATTAAAAGATGAAGGAGATTCGCGATGAATACGTTAAAGGAACCACGAAAGGTAGAGAAAAGAAACGTGATCAGTACGTTGGAAACAGTCGATGTGATGACTGGTGAACGGAACATCTTGGCTGAATTTGATTTTCTGATCGAAGCACCCAATTGGACGTGTGACGGCAACCACTTAGTCTATAACAGCTTAGGCCGTCTCTATAAGTTTGAGCTCAAGACGAAGGAAAGTACAGTTATTGATTCCGGCTATGCCACCCAATGTAATAACGACCATGTGCTTTCACCGGATAACGCTTTTGTTGCGGTAAGCCATCACACTCAAGAGGACGGTCTTTCTCGCATCTATACGTTCCCCTTGCAGGGTGGCGACCCGACACTTATTACGCCGATAGCACCAAGCTATTTGCACGGATGGTCACCGGACGGAAGCACATTAGCTTATTGTGCGGAGCGGAATGGCGAATACGACATCTACACGATTCCAGCGAATGGGGGCATAGAAACACAATTAACGTTTACCACGGGGTTAAATGACGGCCCTGAATATTCACCTGACGGTCAACACATCTGGTTCAACTCGGTACGAACAGGTCTTATGCAAGTATGGCGCATGAATGCCGACGGCAGTGAACAGACCCAAATGACGGTTGATGAGAGCAATAATTGGTTTCCTCATGTATCTCCGGATGGAGAACTGGTAGCCTATATCACTTATCGCAAAGGCGATGTCGCTCCGGGAGATCATCCCGCTAACAAAGATGTAGAAATTCGTGTGATGTCCAGCACTGGAGGCAGTTATCGAACGGTTGTTGAGCTTTTTGGAGGACAGGGAACTCTTAACGTCAATTCCTGGTCGCCGGACAGCAGGCATCTGGCTTTTGTTAGTTATCGTATCCAACCTTCTTAAAGTAAAGGAGAAAAACGATGGAACAGACGATTCTGGGTACAACTTTGGTTTGTCAGATTGCTATGATCGTGCGAGATGTGGAAAAGGCGACCAACCGCTTTGCCGAGCTTCTAGGAGTCACTGCTCCCAAGATCATCATGGCCAATGAAGATGGCAGCGACACCGTCACCTACATGGGGAAACCTACCCAAGGGAGAGTACGACTTTCATTTTTTCACATGGAGAATGTCGTCATAGAATTCATTGAACCTACAGAGGATCCTTCAACTTGGAAGGAATTCCTTGAAACAAAAGGTCCGGGAGTCCACCACATCGCATTTAAGGCAAAGAATAAAATGTTGGAAACAGCTTCCAAACTGGAGGAATTCGGGTTCCCTCTTATTCAAAATGGCAATAAATATGCTTATGTAGAAAGTACCGACGATTTGGGCGTCATTCTTGAACTTCTTGATATTGATTAAATGTACATTTCATGCCAGGACTAAGCGTTAACACCGTTCTAGTAGAACAGTGTTAGCGCTTTTTAAATTGGAGGAGTTATTCGGATCACACTCCCGCCGTATTGCACGGGGTAAGCACTAAGCACTCCACTCCATGAAATTTGCGCTAAGGCTTGGACGATCCCTGGGAGGAGAACTACAGGGCGCTATTTCTACGAAATAGGCTCTTTTTCGCGGGGAGGGGAACTGTGGGGCGCTATTTGTCCGTATTCTTAAAGAAAACGGGAGTAGGCGGCCAAATAAGGCCCTGTAGTTCCGCATGAACGCGAAAACGGGCGAGTTTGCTAGAATAGTGGCCTGCAGTTCCTTAAAGGAGTATCATTGGCTAACTTATCTCCGCCGCCAAGTGTCTCAGTAACGCTAAATTTTTAGCGGTGCTGGGTGTTCCCCACCTCAAACATTTGCTCCTACCGGCTCTTAACAAGCTAAATTAGGGAGGAGAAGTAACTCCACCAACGGTTCCTTTCTCCCCAGCGATGTCAATTCCCCTCATATTGGACGATGAAATAATGGCGTAGACGAACACCTCTGTTTTTTGAACAAATAGGTATGATTTTTAACTTACCCCTTAACCGACACGTAGTGTAAGGTGGAACTATCTGGATTTCGCAGCGGTTCCGATGGTTTGCTACGAAATGGATCAAGGGGGTGAATCGAATGGTTCCCGATCTTTAGAGAATGAAAAGCTATCAACGGCACCTGGATTTGGAATATTTAATTGTTGACCTATCAACGCATCTCCCGATAGGGCAAAAAATGCTGCGAGCTCTCTTTTCCAAATGATGATGCCAAAGATTCCCCACAACGATGCCTTTAAAAGGTACATGATTAATGCCCAGAGAGACATGGGAGGTATATCGCATAAGTTCCGCAGAGATTCATTCTGCCTGACATAATTTTCTAACACATACTTTCCATCATCATCGACTTCGACTTCATGTACCTGTATGTTGGAATAGTTTCGCATGATACAAACCATTTTAGAAAGCGTTTCCAATTATGGGTTTATCAGCACCTACTTTACAACGGATCAAACCACTAATATAGCTTCATGATTAGAGGGAGGAAAACAAAATGCAAAAGTCACTGCTCAGACTCGTATCTATGTCCCTGGCGCTTTCTATGTGCCTGTCCCTGTTCGCTTTCAGCGTCCCAGCGTCAGCTGATGGTGCAGCGCCCAGACTGCGCCCGATGGAATATCTGACACGCGGCTTGGTCGCTGCCCAAGTCACAGGCGGCATATTCTTGAGCTGGCGCTTCCTGGGAGACGAACCCGATGGCCTCTCCTGGAACGTCTACCGCAAAGATGGGGATGCTGACTTTGTGAAGATCACGACCATCACTCCCCGGGATGTACAGCCAGAGAGCAATTACGAGACAAACCCCGGCATTGTGAAAGAAAATGTCACCCCGTCTAACTACACCGACCCGGCTGGTCTCATATCTTCCATCTATGAAGTGGCGCCAGTCATTAACGGCGCTGAGGGAGTCAGGCAGGGGATGTCCGTACCCATGCTGTCGGCTTTAGCGGGAAGCGCCGGACAGGCCAACAGGGGCGCCGTGCATTATATCCCAATGAAGCCGGCTCCATCCCCCGTGCCGCTCGCGCACTTTACCTACCGCGGCAACAGGTTCGGCCCTGGCACGAATTTGACTACGGCCAACATGGTAATCCCCGGTACGGGCGGCCAGCACTGGTACGTCGTCGACATGGATCTGCTCAGGGCATTCCGCGAGCCGCACGATAACAAAACCCCGGTCAGCGCTGCAGACCTTAGCGGATGGGTCGACAAGCTGGGTGAGTACAATAAGGAAACTTGGCAACCGACCCATTCGCTCGGGACCGACGGTATCATCAGCGATGCCTTGTACGCGGAGCTAGAGGCCAAGTTCATGAAGTACGTCGAGGAACTGGACGCAGGACCGAAACTTCCCTATGCGAAAACCGGCACAGGGGCCATATATACATCGCAAAGCAGCGCCTACTCCACCCATGACATGACGGTGGGCGATTTTGACGGCGACGGCGAGTATGAGATCGTCGTGAAGTGGCGCAGCACCCAGCAAGATCCCATGTATTCCGAGCCGATCTTCAGTGGCAGTAACAACTTGACCGCTCCCGAGTACATAGACGTGTATAAGCTGGACGGCACGCTGCTGTTCCGCGTCGATATGGGCTATAACGTAAGAGCAGCCAACGACCACGAGACCACCTTGTTTAGCCAAGACTTTGACGGTGACGGCAAAGCCGAGCTAATGCTGAAGACAGCCTTGGGCACTCGCATCGGAAATTGGGACGAAGAGTCGCAGTCCGTCATATATCAAGACACCCTTAATACCGTTGTGGGTGGCAATGACGGCTTGAATGCCACCACAGACAAGTTCAAGGAATACTTCGCATCCGGCAACGAACAGGCCCTTAATACCTACTGGTCTCTCCTTAACAGCTTCACCATTTCCTATCGCAGCCCGATAGCCGGTGGCGGCAACGACGGAGTCAATGATCCGACGATCAAACGCTGGATTAAGACCTACCATGTTGGCCCGATCGGCTCCGCCAAAGACGATCAAGAGTTTTTCTCAGCTTTTAAGTGGGACGGCGAAGCTGGCAAAGGCGTGCTCATGGACAGCTCCAAATATCCGTTTCCTTACAAGGGCAGTGTTGACGGCGAGAACTGGGCTATGACGCCAGAATCCCAGCGCGGTAATTATTCTTATTTGGCTTTCCCCGGCCCGGGTGCCGGAAGCTCGACTAGTGATTATAAAGCGCAGATCATGGCTGAAAAAGAAGCCTACTGGCTTGAGCATCCCTGGAAGGCGGCCGTGTGGGGCGACGCGCAGGGGAACCGCGCCAACCGCTACCTCGGCGTCGTCGCTGCTCTTGACGGCGTGAACAATTATGCCGTCTCTCAGCGCGGCTACTACGCAAGGACGACCTTTGCCGCTTACAATATCGTGAACGGCAAAGTCAACCTTCAGGCCAGCTTCGACTCGGCCGATCCACGGTATTGGACACTGGGCGGCTCCGCCTACGACTACCAGAACCGAGGCAACCATCAAACTCAAACCGCGGACCTCGACGGCGACGGACGGGACGAGATCGTGATGAAAGCGATGGTCCTCGGTTTGAACGCCGACAAGACCATGATTTTGCCCAAGGTACTGAACGGCGACATCATGCCGACAATCGAGGGTCAGAATAGCATCCCTCCAGTTGCAGACAGCTTCGAGTTCGCTACCGACGCGGTTCGGAATAACCCGCTGAATGTGTGGGCTCCGCTCCGTCACGGTGACCGCAGTGCGCTGCTCCCAGTCGCAAAAGACAATAGCATCCGAATGTGGTCCGGCAGCGAGGAGCACATGCTGGACGACATTCGCAACGGCAAGCATTACGGCTGGCTGCCTGGCCCGGAGGCACACGACCCGATGAAGGGCAAACGGTTGAACGCGCAAGGCGAGATTGTCTATGAAAACTCGCTGGTCTTCGGCGTATACGCCGGTACCGATGCCGAGGGCGCAGTAGCCGGCAACTTCTCTAACCGCTGGCCCGGCGCGCAGGGCTATTCGCAGAACGGTGCCAGGAGCATGATCACGGGCGAGCTCCTGAACGGCAGCAGGAATTTGGGCAGCGGCCAGAATGCCATCTGGTTCGGTGGCGGCTTGACAGCCATGGCTGTCAACAGCGCTACGATCAACACGGTCAACGACTTGACCTTCGCGACCACCTCTTATCTCGCGACCGGGCTTACGTCGACCGGCAATAAGAGCACTCCGACACTCAAGGCCGACATGTTTGGGGACTGGCGCGAGGAGCTCATTCTCCGAGGCAGCAATAACCGCCTGGCCATTGTCACAACTCTGTCGCCGACGGAGTACGGTATTCGCACACTGATGCACGACCCGATGTACCGCAGCGGCGTGGCGAATAAGAACACCGGCTACGATCAGATGGGATTCGCGAGCTTCTATTTGGGTGACGAGGCAAAGTTGCCCTCTATGAGGACGGATATCGCTATTCCGAAGACGGCACCGAATGCCCAGAGCAAGATCAAGCTGACGGGACCGTCCACGGTACAGCCCGGTGAAACGTTCGATTTGATTTACAGTGGAAAGGATCTGGAATCAGGAGTGATGGCACAGGATCTGACCTTCGAGTTCGATCCGACAGTCGTGGAGCAGGTATACGATCCTGTCTCTATGGCCGATAAGGAATTCGTCGTCGTCAGTCACAAACAGGTTGACGGCAAGCTGCGCGTGCTGGGTGTACATCTTGGCGCGAAGCAGACAGATCCGAATGGGGATCTGTTGAAGCTGAGCCTGAGAGCGAAGCCGGAAGCGGAAGGGAATACGTCGATCCTGCTCAGCAAGGTGATTACGGCGGATGCTAATGGCGTGGAGACGACGCTCGACGGAGTGAGCCACAGCTTGAGAATTGAGCAGCAGATTGTGGTAGATAAGTCGGCTCTGAATGCTTTGATTGCGGATGCCCAGGCTAAGCATGACCAAGCAGCGGAGGGCAGCGGAGTCGGTAGTTATCCGGCAGGTACGAAGGCCACACTGCAGGCGGCGATCGATCTGGCCAAGGAGGTTGCGAATAACCCGGCAGCCGATCAGGCGGCGGTGGATCAGGCAACAGCCCAGCTGCAGACGGCGCTGCAGACGTTCTTGGATGCGGTCATCAAGCCGAATGGCGGCGGCGATTTCAACAATGACAACAAGATCAGCATCGGTGACCTGGCGCTGGCGGCCAAAGCTTACGGCAAGTCGTCCGCAGATTCCGATTGGAACTCGTGGAAGCAGTTCGACTTGAGCGGTGACGACACCGTAGACATTGAGGATCTGGTCATACTTGCTACTCAGATTCTGAACTAGGAAACTGGCAGGAGCAAAATAACAAATACAAAAGCCTGACGGAGATTGATCCGTCAGGCTTTTGTGTTAGGAAGCGCTTTTGACTTACCAAAATTACATACGTTATAGTTGTAGGAGATGAGGGGGAGCGAGATGAAGGAACAGCAAACGAGTCGGTACCTGAAGGGGAAAGCCACGAAGAAAAAGATATTTGCCGTAGCGAAAGAGCTCATCTTGACGAAGGGATACAACAAAGTTACGGTTGATGAAATTTGTGAGACATGCAGCCTTTCCAAAGGAGCATTTTATATTCACTATAAGTCCAAAGAGGATATCGTTAAAAAATTGTACCGAGACGATTTCTCTGAATATATGGAAGAGAATTTCGGGAAATATATCCATGAACATCAAGATGCTTCTCCGGTAGACAAAGTAAAAAGTTTCATGATGGTAGCACTGGAGTTTCCATTAATCGTTGGAAAAGAAATGACCAAACTCAACCTTATTGTCAATTTATCATTAAAATCAACAGAACCGTCCTTTTTTGCCGATTGCATCGAGCAGGAACTGTTTGTTCAAGCGATTAGCGATGGACGGTCTCAATCGTTATTCAGAAATGAGTTGTCCGTAGAAGAGATCGTAAATTATGTATACTCCTTTTTGTCGGGAGCCTTCGTAACCTGGTGCCTCTCCGATTCCACCTACGACATTAGTAAAGCAAGCGAGAAATTCGTAGATTCTTTCATAAAAGGTCTTCAATAATTGTGACCGAAGCTTGAGAAATCAAGCAACCAAAAACGGAGCCCCGCATTTGCGGTCTAAAGGCTCCGTTTTTTAGTGTATATTTATCCGATATAAAAATCGATTCGAACCTCTTCGCTGAATCCAAGCGCACGATACACACTAACGCCCATCTCGCTTGACTGCAGCACAGCTATCTTGCCGCCTGCGGCTTGTCCTTCACGAATGGCATGCGCGGTCAGAGCGTTTCCGATACCTCGCCGTCTGTATTCTCCAGCAGTAGCTACATTGTAGATGCCAATGGTTTCTCCATCTTGAAAGGCTGTAACCACTCCGGCAGGACGTCCATCCAGGAATCCGACATAATGCCGTAAAATGGCTTGTTCACCGAGCGCTAACGATTCGTTCACTTGCATGAATACCTCACCAGTTTCTCCTTGTAGGCCGAATGCAGGAAGGGCAATCTCTTTGAACCAGGAGAATTCCGCTGTTGTCCGAATAGGTTTGATTTCGAAGCTAGAAAGGCTTGGAGCCTTATACGTCCAGTCCACAAGGGAAAGTGACATGCCGGGAGATTGACCGGACTTTTTAAGTCCTTGTTCCTCCAATACACTTGCCAGCTCAGCGGCGTCGGTGTCATGTGACCAGATCAACCATGAGAAAGGGCGCTTAGATGACCGATAATGATCGGCAATTGTTGCGATATCGTTCAATGCGCCATCGGATTTCAGTCCTTCATAGGTGATAATCCGATTGAATAGCGAATGAGGAAGATCGCTTTCGTAACGAATCACTTGGGGTGTCTTCACGAATGACATGCGAGGACAGGAGCCGCTCATTTGCTTCATAATATGAATCATGTTTTGTTTGATGATGTCTGGCGTGCTTATCATGGTTTGACCTCACTGGGGTATAGGATTAGGGCCTGCATTCCGTTATTGTAAAGCGTAAAATTTCTTCAAACAAATAACGAAATGTTTATGAGGCAATAAGTACTTTTATGAATAGATAGCTTTCGATGCTGTTGCTTTCCTATCCAGCCCCATAACTTTTCATTATGTCGCCCCCAACTTACCTGTAGTACAATCCACAGTGCCAAGGTGTTAAAGTATGTTTACCGCCAAAACAAAAGGCGAATGCAGCTGCTGATATAAAAAAATCTTCACATCGGTTTTTATAATGTGTAATAAGCGTCTCAGAGGCAATAATATCTTTCGTAAGTCAGCTGCATGGACGAAAAGGGGGAATTTCAATGACCAAACGTATTCTAATGGTAGTCACAACTGCCGATCAAATAAATGAGAATGAGCGAACAGGTTTATGGTTGTCAGAATTTGTAGAGCCATACCTCGCATTTAACAATAAAGGATATGAAGTTACGATAGCAAGCCCACTAGGTGGGAAGGTTCCTCTAGATCATAGAAGTCTAGAAGGTGCTCCTCAAGAGATGTTAGATATGGCTAAATACCTGAAAGACACTATGAAGCTGGAAAATGTGAACGACATTCATTCTTACGATGCTATTTTCATCCCGGGTGGTCATGGAACGATGTTCGACATGCCAGATAACGAGGTGCTGCAATCCATGATCCGTACGATGTATGAATCCGGTAAAATCGTTGCCGCTGTTTGTCATGGTCCGGCAGCACTTGTCGGCGTGAAACTGTCAGATGGTACGCCTCTCGTAGCAGGAAAAACGATCGCGGCGTTCACCGATGAGGAAGAAAGAGAAACGACCTTAGATAAATTCATGCCGTTTTTACTAGAAACACGGCTTCGCGAATTGGGAGCTAATATCGTCTTAGCACCGAATTGGACAGATAACTTTCAAGTGGACGGCAATCTCATTACAAGTCAAAACCCACAATCTGCGGAAAGTGCCGCTAAGGAAGTTATTCGTCAACTAAATAAATAATCAGGGGGCTATATACAATGAAAAATGAACTTACAACTACACAACAAATAATGAAACGTTGGAAAATGCACCGCAATGCCTTGCTCGAACTTGTAGCGCTATTGCCTGAATCAGGAGGTACATGGCGTCCATGGGACGTCGGGATGACGACAATTGAGCTTATCCATCATCTTGCGATGACGCCGGATTTCTTTTTTGCCGCTATTGAATCGCGTGATATGTTCGTCCCACCCGTTCCCTCGACCATTTCGGAAGCTCGTGAGCTACTTCAGCAGTTAACCGCCGAACACGAGCAAAAGCTTGCCTCTTATTCAGAATCAGATCTGCAACAAGACGCAACTATTTTTGAAAATGTAGAACCAATCGTAGAAGTACTTCATCGTTTAATTGGACATGAGGCCCATCATAAAGGACAACTCTTCGTATATGCCCGCATGCTAGGCGTAACGCCACCGTTTTATGTCGATTTGAGCGTATAATTGGCAGAAATTCATTCACATTCGAGAGGGGTAACAACGACGATGGATAAATTTGAGTTTTATAATCCGACTAAGCTTCTATTTGGAAAAGGTCAATTAAGCAGTTTGAAAAAAGAAATTCCCGCTTATGGCAAACGTATTTTGCTATTGTATGGTGGCGGCAGTATCAAAAAGAGCGGCCTTTACGACAAGGTTATTCAGGAACTGAAAGAAATCGACGCTATAGTTGTTGAGTTAGGAGGCGTTGAGCCCAACCCGCGACTAACAACCGTCAAAAAAGGAATTAACCTGATAAGAGAAAATCAACTTGAATTTATTCTTGCCGTTGGTGGCGGCAGTGTGCTGGATTGTGCAAAAGCAATTGCCGCGGGCGTGCCGTACGATGGAGACGTATGGGATTTCGTGCTTAAGAAAGCGATAGCTTCATCAAACTCTGTTCCGATTGGCGCCGTCCTAACGTTAGCGGCAACAGGTTCCGAGATGAACGGAAATTCCGTCATTACAAATTGGGAAGAGAATGAGAAAAAATCGTTTAACTCCATTCATGTCTATCCAAGATTCAGTATTCTGGATCCTGAGCTTACCTTCACAGTACCACGTGATCAAACGGTATACGGCATTGTTGATATTATGTCCCATGTCTTCGAACAGTATTTCCATGCTTCGAGCAATGCGCCTCTTCAAGAAAGAATCGGTGAAGCGATCCTTCACACCGTCATCGAGACGGCACCTAAGCTCGTGAACGATTTGAACAATTACGAATATCGCGAAGTCATGTTGTTGAATGGAACATTAGCCTTGAACGGACTAACCTCTATGGGGGTTAAAACCGATTGGGCAACGCATTACATTGAACATGCCGTATCGGCTGTCCATGATATCCCGCACGGCGGAGGCCTCGCGATTCTTTTCCCGCGCTGGATGGAACATGTCGCGGCTGTGCGTCCGGAGAAAGTGGCGCAGTTGGGTGTACGTGTATTCGATTTGGATCCGGCAGGAAAAACGGATACACAACTGGCAGCGGAAGCGATCGAGTCGCTCGTGAAATTTTGGACATCCATTGGAGCGCCTACTAAGCTGTCAGACTATGGCATTGATGATAAGGAAATTGAGTTAATGACGGAGAGAGCTATGCTCGCCGATCAAATAGGTAACTATGTTCCTCTTACAATTGAGGATGTCCGAAAAATTTTGAGAAATTCTTTGTAATTTAATGAAAAATGGGGCTGTCTCGAAGGTTTATTCGACCAGAGAGATAGCCTTCTTTTCTTTGATTGATTTCTCCAACCACGCTCTCTGAAGCCAGTCAAAACTATAAAGAGATTCTGCGACTGTGGGAGATCAAGAGGGTTGCTTAAATCAAGACGACGATTTGGAGTAAGCTTTTGAGCGACTCGTCCCTGGCAGGGGAATTACGGGGCGCTATTTCATCGAAATAGGCTCTTTTTCGCGTGGAGAGGAACTGTGGGGCGCTATTTGTCCGCTTTCTTAGAGAAAACGGGATTAGGCGGTCAATAAGGTCCTGCAGTTCCGCTTGAACGTGTAAGCGGCTGAATTTGCTAGATTAGCGTCCTGTAGTTCCTCTAGGGTGTTTCGTTGACCAACTTCACGCTAGTATGAGATGCCCCCTCTGCTTAGTGTCACAGTATCGCTGAATTTGTAGCGTTGCAGTCCCAACCTGGCAAGGAGTGAAGGCACATGAGCCATAACTTTTTGTTATGCATTCCAAACTTAATGATAGTACAATTCTCGCATTCAGCATGTTACGGTATGGCTACAGCAGTCATATTAATTGACCTGTATATAAATAAATTTATTTACGAGTCTTTATTTTGTAATTTGTTGTGTATGTGAGAAAAACTTACAATGACAACATGTGGTTTTTTTTCCAGATGTGCGTTATATGATTCTTTTTATATAAGAGGAAGGAGTGGCCATGGTCGATTTTGAATGGTACAGAAGCTTTATTGCCATTTTTAAGCATAATTCCGTATCGGAGGCCGCTAAGACGCGGATCATGACCCAGCCCGCATTGAGTCAGCACCTCGCCTGCCTTGAATCGGAAGTCGGTGAACCGTTGTTCATTCGAACTTCACGCAAAATGGTGCCGACCGAACGAGGAAAGCAGCTGTATTCTCATCTAGCGCCCCTAATTGAGTCGTTAGAGGAAAAGACAATGAGTTTAAAATTGCATCAAGGGCCTACCATGAATCCGATAAAAATCGGTGCAACCCCGGAGTTGTTCACTGAGAACATATTGCCTCATTTGTCGAGATTGAAATTGGATACGACAACGTACTTTGGAGATGCGGAGCAGCTGCTAGAACTTTTAAAAGAAGAACGTGTAGATCTTATTTTAACCAATCAAAGATTCTTAACGCCCGGAATCGAATATGTACGGCTTATGGAGGAGAGTTTTGTCATTGTTGCACCGCTGGAGACGGCCGTGCCGGATTTCACGCTTTTGAAGGAGAAGGAACGATGGCTCTCCGAACAAAAGTGGATCAGCTATGGCCTGGAACTTCCTATTATAAGAAGATATTGGAAAGAGTTTTTCAAAAAAGGGCCACTCATTAATCCAGCCCATGTTATCCCTAGCATGCATTTAATTCTAAAGGCCGTTGAGGAAGGGGCGGGGATGAGTCTGCTCCCAACGCATATTCTGAAGCATCAGAATGGGACAAATCCGAGATGGAAATTCATTTTCGAAGATTTGAAGGTTCATAATGAAATATTCATTGGGTTTAAATCCAAACATAAACATGTGCTCATCATCAATGAGTTTATTCAACGTGTTTCTGAGGAAATCAGGGATGAACCGAGAGATGTTCATTTGGCTTCGAACTCGTATTAAATAAAGTTAACAATTGTTTGCTTATTGATTTTTCGCGGGTAACGACAGAGATTTGACGGGTTAATCCGAAATCAGTAATCGGGATTGCCTTAATCGTATCATTCGTTTGGTTAATGAAGATTTCAGGCAAAATGGTTATGCCTAGATTGGCTTGTACAAAACCAAGGATGCTTTGTCCCAACTCAATTTCTAACGCGATATGTAACGTTTCACCTCTTGTTGAAAATTCCTTTTCCACCAGCATTCTGACATCGCATCCCTCAGGCAGCATAACAAAGGGGTCGTCCTTTATCTCATGAAAGAATACTTTTTCTTTATGACCAAATAAGGGATGATTGGCATTCACAAATAAGAAGAAGTTTTCTTTAAAAACAAGGGTCGAGTGAAAGTGATGTTGGACGCCTCTGTCATCAAATAAGGCCGCATCGATGGTGCCGGTTTCTATATTTTTTATCAGGTCAAAAAAGCTGTAAAACACCCTGATTTTGAATGCCATTTTGGTATCTTCCTGCTGATTAGCCGCCATATGGTTTGGCAAAAAAATAGTTGCAACGCTTGGCCATGATCCAATGACAAGATCAACTTTGCCCTCGTCTTGAGTTAGCGCAATCTCTCTTCTCAGATCATTTAGTTCGTTCATAATTTTCTTGCTTCTTTCAAGTAAAATCTGGCCGGATTGCGTGAGCGTTACGCCAGTGGAGGAACGCACCAATAATTGTGCTCCTAATTCATCCTCCAGAGTGCGAATTTGTTTGCTTAAGGCGGGCTGACTAATATGCAGAATTTCACTAGCTTTCGTTAAACTCTTCGTTTCAGCCGTTTGCCGGAAGGCTTCTAACCATTCGATCTTCACGTCCATCCCCCATAACCTTTGGTTATTCCTCACCTAACTTATCGGTAGTTCGATTCGAAGCTCTAAGATGTTACAGTATGTATACGGCAAACACGACGAAATGTTTAAGATGATCTTTTGCATTTTGGGAACAAATTATTTACGCAAGATTACGTGGAGCCCTGGTAATATATCCAACGATGGGGGACGCATTCGTACTGGGATATTGCTATGTTTGATGGTTATGCTACTGGTTATGGTTTTAAAAATAACGAGGACTAATTCGTTCATATAACGATTGGAGGAACAAAAAATGGACCATTTATTTACACCCTACAAGCTGAAAGGTTTGGAACTGAAAAATCGCGTCGTCATGCCGCCAATGTGCCAATATGCTGTCAGAAATAATGATGGAGTCGTAAACGATTGGCATTATAATCACTATCTTAGCCGTGCGATTGGCGGAGCAGGACTTATCATCATTGAGATGACGGACATCGAGCCGGATGGACGAATTACCGATTTTGACCTTGGGTTATGGTCTGACGAACAGATCGCTCCATTAAAGCGAATCGTTGATGCCGTTCACCAATACGGGGCTAAAGTGGGCATTCAGATTGCTCATGCGGGACGTAAAGCGGAACATGCAGAAGTTCCTGTAGCGCCGTCCGCTATTCCATTCGATGAGACCGAGACATACAAAACACCTCGCGCACTTACTACGGACGAAGTCAAGCAAATGGTGGACAAGTATCGTCTGGCTGCCGAGCGTGCGATCAAGGCTGGCGTAGATACGATTGAAATTCATGGAGCCCACGGCTATTTGATCCACCAGTTCCAGTCTGCTTACACAAACAAACGCACGGATGAATACGGCAAGGATTTGCCATTATTCGGTCAGCAGGTCATTCGGGCCGTCAAAAGCGTGATGCCTGATGACATGCCGCTTTTGATGCGTATTTCGGCAAGAGAATACGTGGATGGCGGTTATGGGCTTACAGAAAGTATTGCCTTTTCCAAAGTGTATAAGGAAGCAGGTGTGGACATGTTTCATATCAGCTCCGGTGGAGAAGGGCCGATTCTTGCGCACGGGAGACCTGGCACCCATGTGGCGTATCAAGTTCCTATGGCAAGAGAAATCAGGAATGCGCTGAATGTACCGGTGATTGCCGTGGGACGGTTAGACGATCCGGCGTTAGCGAATTCCGTGATCGGCAACGAGGACGCAGATCTCGTGGGTGTGGGCCGCGGGATGTTAAGAAATCCATATTGGACGTTAGAAGCTGCTAAGAAGCTAGGAAAAGAAATAGAGTTTCCTGGCGTATATGGCATGGGTTTTGGACTTAAGTAAATCGATATAATGAGGAGGCAGCCGGTGATCAATCGGCTGTCTTTTGCATGTTAACGGGAACCGCTGTAATAACAGGTTTAAATGATGTCAACATTATTCATGACGAAAAGGGATTTTGATTTGATTGATCATGAAAGCGTTTTTGCATTACGATAAGATCATGAAACAGACAAAGGGAGGTTATTCTAATGAGTGAAATTGCTGCACAAAAGCAAGCATCATCCGGCGGATTCCGGGTGAAAGTGCAAAGTTTCGGTCGTTTCTTAAGCGGCATGGTGATGCCTAATATCGGGGCGTTTATCGCTTGGGGATTGATTACAGCTTTATTTATTCCGACGGGCTGGATTCCAAATGAATATTTGGCTAAGCTCGTAGGTCCAATGATAACTTATCTTCTTCCGCTCTTGATTGGGTATACGGGAGGGACGATGATCCACGGCACACGCGGTGGTGTCATTGGGGCAGTAACCACGATGGGGGTTGTCATCGGGACGGATATTCCGATGTTTATGGGGGCAATGATCGTAGGTCCGTTCGCCGCGTGGGTGCTGAAGCAGTTCGATAAGTCGATTGAGGGTAAAATCAAGTCCGGTTTCGAGATGCTTGTAAACAATTTCTCATCAGGCATCATAGGAGCCATACTAGCCGTTCTGGCTTACACGGTTGTCGGCCCTGCCGTTCAAGTCGTGAGTAAAGGACTTGCTTCCGGAGTTCAAGCGTTAGTTAATGCAGGTTTGCTTCCACTAGCCAATATACTGATCGAACCAGGTAAGGTACTGTTCTTGAACAACGCGATTAACCACGGCGTTCTGAGCCCGATCGCGCTTGATCAAGCATCCAAAACAGGCAAGTCCATCTTATTCATGCTAGAATCCAACCCTGGTCCAGGACTTGGTATTCTATTGGCCTACTGGATTGTTGGGCGCGGTGCAGCGAAACTTTCCGCTCCAGGTTCTGCTATTATTCACTTTTTCGGCGGTATCCATGAAATCTATTTCCCATACATCCTGATGAATCCGCGTCTTATTCTAGCGGTGATTGCAGGTGGTGTGACAGGTACGTTCACATTCTCTCTTTTCAATGCGGGTCTGGTTGCGCCTCCTTCACCGGGAAGTATCTTTGCTTACATCGCGATGGCTCCAAAAGGCGGTATGCTGCCGATTTTCAGCGGCGTAATCACTTCAACGATCGTTTCTTTCGCAGTAGGCGCTCTGTTGTTGAAAACAACGAAGCAAACGGAAAGCGAAGATTTGGATCAGGCTAAAGCCAGAATGAAAGAAATGAAGCAAGCTCCAGCTGCAGCGGCAGCAGAGCGTGTAGAAGTTCCAGTAACGAAGTCTGCCAACAATGTGCAGAAAATCGTTTTCTCCTGTGATGCCGGGATGGGATCAAGCGCGATGGGAGCTTCTATTTTAAGAAAGAAAATGAAAGAAGCCAGTATCAATATCAACGTCATCAATACTGCAATCAATGATATCCCATCTGATGCTGACATCGTGATCACGCATAAATCCTTGACGGACCGCGCACGAAACAAAGCACCGCAAGCTGAACATATTTCGATTGATAATTTCATGAAAAGCCCGGAATATGATGAGCTTGTGAAACGATTGGGCTAAATATAAGCATCTAACGCTGGCATCTTGCCGGCGTTATCTCCATTTTGTTCGTGAGGAGAATAATTATGAGCCTCTCAAACAGGCATCGGCAGATCCTTGAGCTGTTAATGAAGCAAAGGGATGACATTACGGCAGGAGAAATAGCTGCTGAGATTAATGTAAGCACTAGAACGGTTCATAGAGAATTGTCTGAGTTGGAGACTGTTCTGGGGAATCTCGGCATAGCGCTGCGTAAGAAATCGGGAAAAGGGATTCAACTTCTGGCGGAGCCGGAGAAATTGGAGGCATTGAGATATCTGCTCGAAGGCAGGGTGAATGTGGCCTATTCAGCTGAAGAACGAAGGATGCTGCTGTTAGGCCTGCTGCTTCAGGAGGAGGAACCCGTAAAGCTTTTTACATTGTCGCATGAGTTGGCTGTCACGATTCCAACCATTACGAATGATCTGGATGAGTTGGATAGCTGGGTTAATCGGTCCAATCTCACCCTTGTTCGCAAAAGGGGTTACGGCGTTGAGTTGAGCGGCACAGAAGCTAACAAACGGAGGATGATCTTGCACCTGGCGAGAAACGGACTTGATGAGTCTGATCTCTTTGGAAAAAATGAGAGCCAACATTCACCGTTAGCGCAAAAGCTTTTGAAGCTGATAGGAAAAGAGAATTTTACGAAAGTGGAAGAAGCGCTTTGGCTGGCTGAAGATGAAGGCTTAAGCGAAATTTCCGAGGAGGAGTACACCAATTTACTTATTTCCCTCTCGATAACGATTGCCAGAATTCAGATGGGCAGACCGATCGAGGCGAATAGTGATCATCACTCGGCGCGTCCTAGCAAACTGCTTACCCATACCATTGATCACCTGACCGAAGAAATTCCAATTCAGTTAACTCCAGCTGAAATCTCGTATATTGCTGAGCTGCTGGAACCTACTGCTGAACCTCATGCTAATTTACTGCTTCCGATCGATGAGTTGAGTTACATGGAAATGGTATGGAAGCTGATTCGCAGAATGGAAAGAAATCTAGGCGTTCCGTTCAGCGATGACCGTTCCTTGAAAGATGGGCTGCTGAGCCATCTGGAGTCCGCGATTAAGCGGTTATTGGCGGGAGCTACGATTCGCAATCCGCTTTTGACGCAAATTAAAAAAGACTATGAAGTCCTGTTTGAAGCCATTCGGGAAGCTGTCAATACGACCATCAGTGAAATTGCCATACCGGACGAAGAAATCGGGTTCCTGGTCATGCATTTCGGTGCTTCCATCGAGAGGCAGAAACAATTTAAGCGAAATGTGAGGGCCATTCTGGTCTGCACAAGCGGCATAGGCACCTCCAAGATGCTGGCTGTACGCCTAACGAAAGAGCTGCCGCAAATCAATATTATCGGTAATGCGTCTTGGTTTGAAGCTGCGCGTATCCCTAAGAAGGACTACGATTTAATCATATCGACGGTAGACCTACCGCTCCCTTCCGATCAATACATGAAGCTGAGTCCGTTATTGACGAAAGATGAGGCGGAACGGCTAAGGCTTTTTATTCAAAATGTGACATTACAAAAAGAGTCCGGTGAACCGATTTCCATGCACCTGGAGGCAGGATCAAGAGATCGGTTGCATCGCATCCAGTTCTATATTAATGAAATTGTAAGCATCATTGATCAATTTACGGTGTTTCACATCGAGCAAAGCTATGAAGACTTGGAAGAAGCCTTGCAGGATATATGCAGCTATGTCAGTAGAGCGGGTGTCTTTGACGATGTAAAACCTATCGTTGAGCTGCTGCTTGCGCGGGAGAAGTTGAGCAGTCAAGTGATTCCTGACACGGGTCTGGCACTTTTCCATATCCGAAGTGAACAGGTGAAAAAGCCTTCCTTCACTTTGTTTCGATTAGCGGATGACTTGCCGTTAGAAAGCGGAAAAAAATCCGGCGTGAGGCAAATGCTGCTTATGCTCGGTCCGCAGGAGCTCTCCAAGGAGAGTTTGGAAGTGCTAAGCGAAATCAGCTCTTTCCTGCTCATCCCTGAAATGATTGAACTGTTGAGATCAGGCAGCCAGTCAGAGATTAAGCAATTTTTATCCCAAGAGTTAGCAGCTTTTCTAGAGAATAAAAAATAATCGGATATGGGGAGAGATCTACGATGAGTATTTTATCAACCAATAAAGTAAAATTGAACGCGAAACCTAAAGACAAATTCGAGGCCATTCGAATGGCGGGCCAATTGCTGGTAGATGCAGGTCATGCTTCAGCCGGTTATATCGATAAAATGATCGAGAGAGAGCAAACCTTATCGACATTCATGGGCAATGGATTGGCCATTCCACACGGCACACAGGATTCCAAATCATTGATCCTCTCCACGGGACTGTCCATTGTTCAAATTCCGGACGGTGTGGATTTTGGTGACGGAGAGACGGCGAATCTGGTGATCGGGATTGCTGCAGCAGGCAATGATCATCTGGACATATTGACCAATGTCGCGATGATCTGCTCGGAAGATGAGAACATCGAGCAAATCATGCAAGCTTCCACACCTGAAGCGATGGTGAAGATTTTCGAAAGCGGGATGGAATGATGAAGGCTGTACATTTTGGAGCGGGTAACATCGGAAGAGGCTTCATCGGATTGCTTTTGTCACAAGCCGGTTATGAAGTTATCTTCTCAGATGTCAACGATACCTTGGTGGAGCTGCTGCAGGAAAGAAAAACGTATACGGTGCGTTTGGCTAATGAAGCACAAGAGACCTTCATGGTTTCCGGTGTTACAGCGATCAACGGCAAAAATCTGGAAGATGTAGCTGAAGCCGTTGCACAGGCTGATCTTGTGACAACAGCGGTTGGCGTCAATATTCTGAAGCATATTGCAGGCGGAATTGCCAAAGGGATCGAGCGAAGAATCGCGAGGGGAGCCGCGCCGCTGCACATCATCGCGTGTGAAAATGCAATTGGCGGAAGTACGCAGCTCAAAGAACACGTATATGCTTTGTTAAGTGAAGAGCTGCGTGCGAAAGCAGAGATGGTTGTTGCCTTTCCCGATGCTGCTGTGGATCGAATCGTTCCTATTCAGCATAACGAGGACCCGCTTGAAGTCACTGTAGAGCCTTTTTACGAGTGGGTTGTTGATGAGTCGCAAATGCTGGAAGGCTTTACTCGCATTGCCGGCGTTCATTACGTGAAGACACTAGAGCCATACATTGAACGTAAACTTTTTACTGTTAATACGGGTCATTGCAGCGCTGCTTATCTTGGCTATTTGCAAGGGAACGCAACGATTCAAGAGGCGATGGCTAATCCACAAATTGCTTCATTAGTTAGGCACGTTATGCACGAGACGGGTTCGATCTTGATTAAAAAGCATGACTTTGAGCTTGCACAGCATGAGATCTATATCGATAAAATCTTGCAAAGATTTACGAACCCCTACTTGATAGATGATGTAGCGCGCGTAGGAAGATCACCGATTCGTAAATTATCGGTCAATGACCGTTTGGTTAGACCCGCTTTGCAAGGGTATGAGTTAGGGATGACTCCATCTTATCTTACTATGGTCATGGCTGCTGCCCTGCTGTTTAAGGATCCAGCGGATCCTGAAGCTGTCCAAATTCAAGCGGATTTGCGAGACATGGGCCTTGCTGGGACGATTACCAAGTACACGACAATTGGGGAAGAGCACCCTATTCATCTCCTGATTCGAACACATTACGAACAATTCAAACAAACCGTTGTTTCTTAAGAAAGGGGAGTTACCTCATGGCGAACATGATGACCAAACGTCTAACCGGCATAGCTGCTTCCCCCGGCATTGCGCTGGCCAAAGCTTTTCGATTGAATAAGGAGCAGTTCGAGCCCGAGGCTGTGGAAGTGGCTGACAAGGATCAGGAGGTCCTTCGTTTTAGTAAAGCTGTGGAAGAAACCAAGCAAGAATTAGAAGAGCTTAAAGATTTGACTGAGCAGCGAATGGGCGCGGCAAAAGCGGAAATTTTCGAAGCACACTTGATGCTTCTCGAAGATCCTGATTATATAGATGCCATTATAGATAGCATTAAAGATGAAAGCATGAATGCGGAATTCAAGCTCCATGAAGTTGCAAGCAGCTTTATTGAAGTGCTCAGTTCAATGGATAATGAGCTGCTTCGCGAACGCGCGGCTGATGTTCGTGACGTCACCGGGCGAATCATGAGCAAGCTTCGCGGTGTTTCCTATGCAGCGATTACGGCTATTAATGAGCCATGTATTCTGATCGCTGATGATCTGACGCCTTCTGATACGGCACAATTAAATCTTGACTATGTGCTTGGATTTGTGACCGAGGTTGGCAGCCGTACCTCTCATTCCGCCATCATGGCTCGTTCCCTGGAAGTGCCTGCCGTTGTTGGTGCAGGTGAAGAGGCTAAGGACATCGCGACAGGTACGATGCTTATCCTGGATGCGGTTGAAGGTGTGGTGCTCGTCGCACCAAGCAATCAAGAGGTTGAAGCGTATCAAACGCGTAAAGCTTCGTATGACGAGAGAAGAGCCGAACTGCGCAAGCTGATCAATGAGCCGACTGTTTCTTCGGATGATCATCGTGTAGAGTTGGCTGCCAATATTGGCAGTGTGGAAGATTTGCAAAAAGTACTCGCTAATGGAGCGGAAGGAATTGGATTATTCCGAACCGAATTCCTCTATATGGGGCGTAGCGCGCTGCCAAGTGAAGAAGAGCAGTTTCAGATTTATAAACATGTTTTGGAGCGGATGGACAACAAACCTGTCGTCATTCGCACCCTTGATATTGGCGGAGACAAAGAACTGCCGTACATGAAGCTGCCAGTTGAAAGCAATCCATTTCTTGGGTTACGTGCGGTACGGTTATGCTTGAGCCAAGAGGACCTGTTTCGTACGCAGCTTCGAGCACTTCTGAGAGCAAGCAGTTATGGACAATTGAAAATCATGTTCCCTATGATTGCCGTCATGGATGAGCTGTTAGCTGCCAAACAATTGCTGCAGGAAGAGAAAGAGAAGCTTTTACAAGAAGGAATCCCTGTGTCCGATAACATTGAAGTTGGGATTATGATTGAAGTGCCCGCAGCAGCGATAGCAGCTGATTCATTGGCGAAAGAGGCGGATTTCTTCAGTATTGGAACCAATGACCTCATTCAATATACGATGGCTGCGGATCGGATGAATGAAACCGTTTCTTACTTATATCAACCTTGTCATCCGTCCATTCTTCGCTTAATTCAAATGGTCATCCAAGCTGCGAGCAAGGAAGGCAAATGGGTGGGCATGTGTGGAGAAATGGCTGGAGATGAGCACGCGATCCCGATTTTACTCGGCATGGGACTTCATGAATTTAGCATGAGTGCCAGCTCGATTTTACCTGCGAGAGCTTTGATCAAAAAGACCTCACAACAAGAATGGGCCGGCTATACCCAGCAAATTCTGGCGATGAGCAGCCAAGCCCAAATCAAACAGTTTGTAGAACAGAAGACAAGGAGTGATCAAGCATGATATCTCAAACTTTTACGGTGTTGAATCCATCCGGCTTCCATGCCCGCCCGACCAAAGTATTCGTTCAAAAGGTGGGCACGTTTCCCTGCAAAGTAAGTGTGATTAAAGGGGAGAAGAAGGTCAACGGCAAAAGCTCGCTTAGTATGCTGACACTCGGAATTCAACAGAATGACGAAGTGACGTTGGAAGTGGATGGCGAGCAAGAGGAGCAAGCGATGCAGGAGCTTGGCGCTTTGCTGACGCGTATATTTGAGGAGTAGGGGAAATTATAGTACCCCCTCCGAGCCACAAACTCGGACTCGTCAGAGCCGAAACCCCATTTTCCGCCGCGGCACTTGATCGTCGGAGCAAAATAAAGGAACCTGAGGGCGCTATTTGTGCGCTCACGGTTCCTTTTGCAGTTCTTGGGGAACTGCAGGGCCTTATTTCTATGTATTGGGCAGAATATCCGCCCGTGGCATAGAAATAACGGCCCGTAGTTCCCCTTCCCTGCGTTAACGGGCGCAATTCGCAGAAATAACGCCCTGTAGTTCCCATCCGAGCTGCAAACTCAGACTCGTACGAGCCGAACCCCCATTCTCCGCCGCGTTACTTGATCGTCGGAGCAAAATAAAGGAACCTGAGGGCGCTATTTGTGCGCTCACGAACGAATTTGGCGGAATAACGTCTTCTGAGTCCGTAAGAGAAAAAGTAGCTACTCGGAAGGGCTTGTAGGGTGAGCTGCTATTGGCTGGATTCGAGGTACTTTGACTAGTTAGCGACTATTGGTAGTGTAGAGCGCTATTTCAGTGAAATGGGCACTTTACCACAAGCGAGCATTCCTGTAGATGCTAATTATTCAGCTTTGCAAAAAACAAGCACCCTCTGTACAT
>NZ_WSEM01000033.1:0-223948 GCF_009757995.1 Paenibacillus anseongensis | reverse complement strand
TTATTTAATAGTACCTCATTTCCCTAGGTACTCTCCAATTCAATTAGGGGGCTTAACAGATCTTAGGGAACTGTGATCCGCTAATTCCCCCTTTCGGGGTGGATTAGCAGGTCCCCAGGGCAAATAGAGCCCTGCAGTCCCACTAGATCTCTCGTTTGGCTGTTTTAGCCTGAATAGCGCCCTTTAGTTCCTTTTTGTGGTTCGCCGAACAAACTCTTTTCTTGAAATTTTGATGTTATTCCAGTAAACTCATCGTACATTCCAGATGTTAGGAGTTCTCATCATGTCCATGACCCCAACCGAAGTTGTTCAACATTTTTTTGCGAAAGCTCGCTCTGGTATACAACCTGATGCCGCTCATGATTACATGGCTGAGCACGTGCTGGCTCATCAAATGACGGGAGAAAACGAAACGACCGTTCACCGCACACCGGCCAATTATGCGGATCACGTCAGGGAGATGATTGCCGCTTACGGTGATTTCCAGCTCGAAATTCAAGAAATGATCGCGCAAAATGATCGTGTCTACGTACGCTGGAAGCAAACCGGCACACATATCGGCGAGGTAGACGGATTTGCGCCCACAGGCAAAGCAATCATCGAGATTGCAAGCGCTGTTTATCGCATCGAAAACGAACGAATCGTCGAATACTGGATTCAAATCGACCGCGAAGGCATCCGTTTGCAGCTTCAGCGAAATGCTTGACCCCCTCTTATTTCAACGCTTACAAAATCAAAAAAACACATTGCCCTTTTTTTATTGGGACGCGATGTGTTTTTGCATATCAATCCACGTATTTACTAACCGCTTAGCGAAAAAACTCCTTAAACTGTTTAATGACTTCTTCAGGCTGCTCTTCTGCAATCCAATGTCCGGTTTTTTTAAGTTCCACCACTTTCGGATTCCTTGTATTTTCCTTTAGGAAAGGACCCAGATCGCTAATGCCCGTTGAACCATAGATACCCAAGACCGGCATAGATAATTTTTTATATGTGTTGAAATCGTCGATATCCTGGCGAAATGTACGAAACCAATCATTAGCTGCGCGAAGTGCATCAGGTTTTGCATAGGCATCGAGATAGATCGCTTTTTCTTGTGGGGTAAGAGCAGGTTTGTCGTAGGATAAATAATCGTAAGCCCAATTGTAGGCTATGTCTAGATTTTTACCATGCAGTAATTGTTCCGGCAAATTGGGTACAGCGTTAAACGCCCACCACCACGGAAATTTTACACGGGCTGGATTACTCTCATTGTACGAGCCAGATGGTGCCACGAGCGGTAACTTCAGCATGTTGTTGTCTGGATGTGAAATGTCAAGCATGGCTAGTTTTTTTGTGGCTTGCGGGTAATTGGCTGCGAAAGCATAAGCAACCGTGGACCCGATATCATGCCCTGCAATATAAATATTCTTATAGCCCAGCTCGTTCATCAATGCATAAATATCGGACGCCATCGTTTTCTTGTCATAGCCGGTTGTAGGCTTGTCGGAACTTCCCATTCCTCGAATATCGATGGAATAAACATGATAATGCTTAGCTAACTCAGGCATTATTTTGCGATATTCATACCACGTTTCGGGCCATCCTGGCAGCAGAAATAGCGGTTCGCCTTTGCCGCCTTCAACATAGTGAAGTTTGATTCCATTGACCGTTTTAGTTGCATTCTGAAAACCCGGGAGCGTTTTAACTAATTCTTCGTCCTGATTATCATTACTGCCCGATTCCGAAGTGACAGAAATAAATGTCGGTCCTGTTGCCGTTGCGACATTTTGCTTGTAGGTTGCCAAGCTTACGGGGAGAAGTATTAGCGCTACGGTCAGCAGCCTCGCTATCTTTCGAGCCTTAAATTTATTTCCTGACATCTCAATTCCTCCATAGACTTCATCATTTCGCCATCAGCAGTTAAGTTTCCCTAGCCCAATAACCCATATACGTCACGGAAAACTTCATTAAGCTAATCGCCATATGAATTCTTAATAAAAGGGCTGCCTCTTATTGAGACAGCCCATTTTGACTACATTATAAAGAATTTCTCAAAATCTTTCTGACATCTTCTTTTGAAAGAGAGACATAACTCCCTATTTGATCGGCGAGCATAGACCTTTCTGTCATCAGTTCAATTTCCTTGTCATCGATGCCATAGTCCGACAGCTTCGTAGGCGCTCCAATGGATTCCCAAAATTTCTTGAGAGACTGGATCGCTTCCTCTGCTAATTGGGCATCGGTTTTTCCTGTTGGATCCAGATCGAATACACGAATACCCAACTGTGCGACTTTCTCTGGACGTACGGCCGCGACATGTTCCATCCAGTGCGGGGCAATGATCGCAATCCCCCCGCCATGTGGGATGTCATGGACAGCTGATACGGCATGTTCGATTAGATGAGTCGACCAATCCGGACTGACACCCATTGCAGTTAGCCCGTTTAAAGCCAGTGTTCCGTTTAATAACATGATTTCGCGATATTCGTAATTGTTCAGATCGTTCACTAGCTTAGGCGCGGTCTCGATAACAGTGCGAAGAATCGCTTCACCAATTCTTTCTTGAAGAGGTGCATTGCTCGAACCATGAAAATATTGTTCGAAGACATGTGACATAATATCAACACTGCCGTATACCGTTTGATCCCGAGGTACAGACAATGTAAGCTCTGGATCTAAAACACTGAATCTTGGAAGCACATGATTAGAGTTAAAAAATGCTTTCGTATTCGTTTCCCAATTCGTAATGACGGAATTTCCGTTCATTTCTGATCCCGTTCCCGCTATCGTTATAACGGTGCCAATCGGTACGGAATTAGAAGGGGCACTCACCTTACTAGTTACGATATCCCATACGTCGCCATCGTATGGCACACCCGCGGCAATCGCTTTAGCGCCATCAATGACGCTGCCGCCGCCCACTGCAAGAATAAAATCAAGCTCATTTTCTCTTATGAGGTTAATCCCTCTTTGCACGGTTGTTAGTCGTGGATTCGGTTCAACCCCTCCAAGCTCAATAACAAATGAGCCTATTTCCTTCAGTTCATTGATAACTTTATCGTACAATCCAATTTTTATTATGCTTCCTCCACCATACACTAGCAAGATGCGTTTGCCGTAAGCAGGAATTTCTTTTTTCAGGCTGCTGATTTGACCTTTTCCAAACAAAAGCTTAGTCGGGTTTTGAAATTCAAAGTTTTGCATATTCGTTATTCCTCTCTCCATTGAGATTATATTTTTTGATCAAGTCATTCAAAGATTGTGCCAAATGTGTTGAAATGCACATCACCTCCTTCAATAAATATTTATATATTTCAAATTATCAATATGATAAAATAAAAAAATTTATAATTTGCAAATTATCAATATGTTTACTTTAAGAAAAATTGAATTCTAAGAATGAATTCAATTTTCTATATATCGATGAGATTATTTATGAAGAAAACGACCAATCTCATTAATCGCATCTTCATTCCTTCTATAGTAAGTCCATTTCCCTAAACGTGTCGCATGCACCAGTCCTGCTCTTTGAAGCATTGAGAGGTATTGCGAAGCTGTAGATTGATTCATCTTTAATTTTTCAGTTATTTGACTCACACATACCCCAACTGTAAGAAGATCAGCCCCTTCCTGGGGTGAAAAATGGGTTGTTGGATCTTTCAGCCATTCTAAAATTTGAATACGCGCTTCATTGGATAGTGCCTTAAAAATCTCAATTGAATTGTTCATGTCACCCATTATATATTGCAACTTTGTAATATGTCAAATCATTAATTTTAACTGCATTTTACGATCCCCCACGACCTCTACCAACCTGCTCATCCAGCCACGCTGCCAAATCCACCATTACTTCCTCACGGTTCGTTTCATTCAACATCTCATGCCGCCCGCCTGGATAAAGCTTGCTGCTGACGCTCTGGAGCCCGAGCTTCTCATACATCCTTATGAGCTTCCGCACCCCTTTCCCATGTCCACCAACTGGATCTTCTTCACCGGAAAAAATATAGATCGGTATTTCCTTCGGTATCCGCTGCACATGTGCTGGACGATGAATTTCTTTCAGTCCCCTGAAAAAATCTCTAAAAAATCCTGAAGTAAACACGACACCACAGTAAGGATCAGCCACGTATTTATCCACTTCCGCCGAATCAGTGCTTAACCAATCGAAAGACGTACGATTAGGAGTGAATTTCTTATTATATGCACCAA
Organism: Paenibacillus anseongensis; assembly: GCF_009757995.1. Classification (NCBI taxonomy): domain Bacteria; kingdom Bacillati; phylum Bacillota; class Bacilli; order Caryophanales; family Paenibacillaceae; genus Paenibacillus; species Paenibacillus anseongensis. Next base: position 219,757 of record NZ_WSEM01000033.1, on the reverse strand, counting down.
AAGACAACCCCGTCAGCAGCGAACTCCGATGATGATCTCCCCGAATGGCTGCTTCGCAAGAAGCTAACGCGATTCCGGCGTTAAGAGCGACGCCCTCACTACCATTAGAGCCTGATAATATGATTCCTTGTACTTGGTTGGGATGTTGCGTGAGGTAAGTACCCATGTAATATTGTGTCAAAAAGGAGCCCATGCTGTGCCCCATCACGAATACGGGGAGCTCCTCCTGATGCCGTTGCCGAATTTGCCCTGTCAGTTGGCCCATATTTCCCGCCATCCGCCGAAAGCTGTCTTTCACAAACTTGCCAACGGCATCCGGCGATCCGGCAGTTCGCCCATGTCCCAAATGATCGTTCGCATACACGGCATACCCGCTTTTCGTCAACCTCTCGGCCAGTCTCTCGTATCGTTCAGCCGTTTCGGTCATTCCGTGTGCAATCTGCACAAGCCCTTTCATTGTAACCGTTTCCTCAGGTAGCCATTCATGCACATAATGATTCACATTTTGATCATCCCGCCAAATAAAGTGCTGTTTGCGCATATCATCTGCGTCCCCCTTCCCCTGCAATTGCTTATATTCTCTTCAGTATACTGCTCTTTGCACATGAAAACAGCCCCTTTCCGAAGAAAGCGGGCTGTTCGATAAAATACATATAATAGCTAAACTTTACTCGTTTGTTTGACTGATTTCACTGCTTGCAGCTGCGATTGTGCTTGCGAAGGTGTGTCAAATCGTTTTCTCTCTGTTTTATCGATTTGCGCAATTTTACCGTCGTGTACCACAATTTGTACCGATCCGTATTCTAACCCATTCAACATTTGCTTAATTCTGTCCACCCAAACGTCATCTAACTCTAGTGGCTTCGCCATCACATTTTCCTCCGCTTCTTAATCAGATCGTCCAATCATTCCAATCGTTTTTCTGTTTCTGAATGAAGGATAGCCAATTGCTTGTTTTCTCTAATAGTTCTTTGGTCGCTCCGGAAGTCGAATACGTATGATCGGCCTGATAGACCAGATCCAGATCGCACTGCCCTTCATTGCGCAGCCAGAACATCTTTTGATATAAAGGGGCATAATCAACTGGGATAACTTCATCCGCTGTTCCGTGTATGACGAGTACATCGCCATTAAATTTGCGCAGTTGTTCAAACGGCTGGTGTTGCGCAAGTGTATCAAAGAATCGGCTGGTAAGTGAATATCCATGATGATCGATGGCGCCGCCGAGTGGTAATTTCTCATATTCATTTCTGCCAACAATTCGAACGATATCATTATGCGGATGAGCTACTGCCGACCATAGTACGAGAGTTTTAACACGGGAATCTTTCGCCGCTGTCAGAACCGCTGTAGCACCGCCCAAGCTATGTCCAACCAATATCACGCGGCTCAAATCGACGCAATCAATTGTTAATGCATAGTCAATCACTCTGCGCGTTTGATCAATGAGAACGTCCAGTCCGCCTGCACCATAATCCCCTGTGCTGTCACCGCAGCCGCCATAATCAAACCGCAAGACCAAATAGCCTTTTGAGCTAAACTCACGTGCTGCCTTCACAAATAACCGATCCACCCCGATCCGGCTGCCGATGAATCCATGACAGATGATAATCAACGGCCAGCGCTGACAATCAGCTTTTGCAGCTCCTGTTTGATTCGTTGGGTAATGCAGTGTAGCCGACAATTCAATGTCGTCGCTTTGTATAGTGATGGCATGCTCCATGATGTTTACTCCCTTTCGTATAATTCCGATAAGATTAGTATGAATTAGTTATATACCAATATTAGCATCCACGTACGAGGGTGTCAATCCTGTTTTTAACAAAATTTCGGTAAAACATGGGTTGATTTGAAAAGACCCTCACTAAAGTTATCTCCAAGTGAGAGTCTTTCCATATTTGGCATGCATTAACCACGTTTCATTCGTTGTCTGCTCACAAATTGCTTGTACTGGAAGTAAATCGTGCAGCCTACACAATAACCGAGCAATGCCGCACCGGCGGCCAAAAGCAAGCCTACCGCAAAGAGATAACCCACCAAAGACCAACCCACTGCGAATGCTAAGGAGGATGTGGAAAGAAATAGGACAGCCAAAGCATTGTTAAACTTGGTCAACTCAAGTGCTTGCGTTTCTGTTCGATTTTCCGGAAAAAGCCTCTTTAAGACTTTGATGAACAGGTTCCACTTCGCTCCTCCAGCTAATCCAAGTACCTGTATAGCCCACAGTATAGCGACTAACCAAGGCCACTGAAACACTATCGCCAGTAGAACAAAGACAACAATTCCTGTTTGATTCGCCTTCACAAGGGAAAGCGGGACTTCTCTCATTTGCGTCACTCCTAATTCGCCAACCAATCCTTAATCGCGTAATCTTTCTTCGCCAAGCCTTGATCGACCAAAAATTTCTTCGTTTCTTCAATCAGTTTCAGTCCGTCAGGTTGCGCTGCCTCTACCGGCCATTGCTCAATTTTGAAAGATGCTTTCACAACATCCAATGGATAACCTGATGCTTCCGCATAAAATTTGAAATACTCTTCGTTGTTCTCACGAATTTCTTTGACCGCTCTGGTGCGCAGATCATTCCACAGCTTAGGGAATTGCGGGTTTTTGGCCAGATAATCCTCCGTCACCACGGTCAAGCTAGAGCCTTGCAAAAGCGGATGACTGGCAGCTTCGTCGATCGCCACATAGCCTTTCTTCAGCAATAAGGGTCCAAAACCAGTCGGGTACGCATAGGCGGCAATATCCCCACGAGATAAGGCAGCTTCTGCATCAGCAGGCAATAAGTGCAGGATTTTCACATCCTTATCAAGCCCCTTCTCTTTCAAAAGGCTAGTTAAATAACGACTCATATATGAACCTTGTGAAGTTGCGACTTTTTTACCTTTGAGATCATCCAACGACTTGGAACCGTCCGCTTTCGCAACCAGCCAGGCATTCATATTCACTTGCGTGACGTTGATTAACCGCGTCTTCAGACCTGCCGCTTTCCCGTTGATCGCCGGCGTGTCGCCATAGATGCCAACATCAAGCGTCCCTGCCGAGATAGCCTCATTTAAGTTGGGCCCGTTAGGAAATGTGAAGTATTTGAACTCTTTAACCCCATATTTCTTTAACTCACTTTCTAAGTATCCTTTGGATTGCGCCCAACCTTCAGGCCCGGTAATCGTCTTGTTATTATTTGCTGAAATAAATCCGATTCGCAGTGTTTCAGGAAGCGAAATTTTTGCGTCTGATGTCGCATTGGAGGCTGCCGGAGCCACGGTTTTCTCTGTTTTAGCCCCGCAAGCCGCTAATAAAAAGGTAAATAAAGTTAAAATGAGTGCAAGGTTGATTACCTTCACAGTGCTCTGTTTCATATGTCTTGACCCCCTGATTGGTAAATGAAATAAATGATAAACCGATTAATGCGATGCATGCATACGTTGGAAAATGATGTACGAACCGTCGGAAGAGGCCGTAGAAACTCTGCCCTTGCCCCAGCCCACGTTCTGTTTGTAGCTGCCCATTAAGCCATCTTGAACTAATTCGCTCTCGTCCACCTTTGTCTTCTCTTCTGCCACCGGAGATACATATAAGGCATCAGTCGGGCAATATAATTCGCACATAAAGCAGCTTTGGCAATCCGATTGTCTGGCAATGACAGGAATCTCTCCCTGAACCGCCTCAAACACATTCGTTGGGCATACGGAAACGCACTGGTTGCAGCTTATGCAGCGATCTTTACTTAATAGTTCTATCATTAGACAACAGCCTCCTTAATCACCTTTGGCTGGGCACCATCTACCAATGGCTTCGCCCATGTTTTATCCAAACCGCCGCTCTTAATGCGGTATTTTTGATTTTCATCGATACGCGGGAAATCTTCCCGCCGATGCATGCCTCGGGTTTCTTTGCGTTCCAGTCCGCTGGTATACATCCATCTTGCTGTGGCTGTCATGGCTGCCGCTTCGCGAACCCGAACAATATTGCCTTCACTTGCTTGAATCCCTTGTTTTAATTCATGCCACAGATTATCCAATCGCCCTAAAGAGCTCTGCAAACCTTCCCCTGTGCGGAACCAGTTACGGTCATATGGGAATACCTCATCTTGAACCGCTTTGATAATTTCTTGCGTGTCAATTGCCCCGGCTCTCGTCGTTGCGACTTTGGGAACGCCGCTTGCTTCTGACAAACCTTTGGCCTTGCGATCCGCAGCACCTACGCCTACTGTAAGCGCATATTTCGCTGCAGCTTCACCTGAGAAATAGCCCGAAGACATCGCCCATGCCGCATTGTGACTGCCACCGCCGGTAAATCCGCCGCAAATCAGCTCTCTCGTCGCGGCATCTCCCGCCGCATAAAGGCCCGGCACTTCCGTCGCGCACGTTTCATCGATAATATGAATGCCGCCGGTTCCCCGCACAGTCCCTTCAAATCTCAGCGTCACGGGAAACTTCTGTGTGAACGGGTCGATACCCAAGCGATCGAAGGACAAAAAGAAATTGGGCTGAGCTTGCCGCATCGCCTTCTTGACAATATCATCGGCTTTATCGATTCGGGCAAAAACGGGTTGTGTCAACAGCGTTTTGGCAATGACCGAACGCCCTCTCTGCGAACCAGCCCCTTCGATTACGGTGCCATCTTCATAGTAAAACGTTGCCCAAGTGTAGAAAGCTGATTTGGTTACCGGAGAAAATGCCGGGGCTAACGAGTACGCCGTGGAGAACTCCATGCCGGAAAGGCTGGCTCCTGCTTCTGCGGCAAGCAAGTACCCGTCGCCGGTTAATACATTCGTGCCCAGCGCTTTACTCAGGAACGCGCAGCCTCCGGTTGCAATAACGACCGATGCAGCATCAACGCGCCATGTATCTTTGGTTTGATTGTTTACTCCTGTCGCTCCTGCCACACCATGCTCATCTGCGAGCAGCTCCAGCGCAGGACTATGGTCGAGAATGCGGACACCCGCTTTCTGCACCTGTCTGCGCATTAAACGCATATACTCTGGTCCTTGCAGACTTTTCCGATGTGAAGTACCTGCTTCGTCCAGTGGGAAGGGGTATCCCCAAGCTGCAATTTGATTCGTGTTGCTATAAGTTTGATCCAATACCCTCTTCATCCAGCCGCGATCCGCGAGATATCCGCCCAGCGCCTCTCTGCTCTTCATCGCAGCTTCCCGTTCTTCGGCTGTTGGATTGACATACCACAACCCTGTTCCCGACGGAGCTGTTGCACCGCTCGTTCCGCAATATCCTTTATCGACAAGGATGACCTTTGCTCCTTCTTTGGCAGCTGTAATCGCCGCCCATGCTCCGGAAGGCCCGCCACCGATAATGAGTACATCCGCCTGTAATTGCAAATCATATTGAGCCATCTTATAAGCCCTCCCTTATTTCCTCATTCTCAAATTCCCTATATGGAAAAAGCTTCTGCAGCTGTTTTCGCTGTCTCATACGGTTGTTTCACAAGCAATCGATCCAAAATAACCTTCTCAAAATAAGCAAAACCGCTATCGTGCTCTCTAGGTCTGGCAAGCGATATCTTCAAATCAAGCCCAATCTTCCCGTCTTCAATCACAATGACTCTGTCCGCCAATGCTACGGCTTCACTTACGTCATGTGTGACCAGCAAGACAGTAAATTGCTTCTCCAGCCATAGTTTCTCAATGAGCTGCTGCATCTCGATGCGAGTTAACGCATCCAAAGCGCCTAGCGGCTCATCTAAAAGCAGCAGCCTAGGATTACCGGCAAGCGCCCTCGCAAGCGCCACTCTTTGCCGTTGACCCCCAGACAGCACAGCCGGCCAGTCGTCCTTCTTATGTTCTAGGCCAACTTGCTGCAGCGCTTTAAAAGCAATTTCCTTGTCACCGGATTTAATGCCAATCCGAACATTATCGATATTCTTTTTCCAAGGAAGAAGCCGATGTTCTTGAAAAAGTACACGCGTATCTTGGTGTACGCCTTGAATGCCTTGAGCATCCAGCAGAATGGCTCCGCTCGTCGCTTCATCCAAGCCTGCAATAAGGCGAAGCAGCGTGCTTTTTCCGCATCCACTACGGCCCACAATCGCAACAAACTCTCCTTGTTTAATGTTTAAATCGATACCTGAGAGCACTCGTGTTGCGCCAAATGATTTGTTCACGTTACGAATATGAAGCTGAGTACCGCCAACCTTACTCATAAGAATCCCCCTCCTTCTAAGATTTCTGAATATAATTGTGATGCCATTTTAACCAACGATTTTCGAAAAACTTGGCAATCAAATCCGAAAGCTTCCCTAATACGGCGTACAAAATTACACATAACACGACGACATCCATCTGCATAAACTCTCTGGCGTGCGTTGCCATATAACCGATACCGGAATCAGCCGCTATTGTTTCAGCAACGATCAGGCTTAACCACATAATCCCCAAGGAGAAGCGGATACCGAGGAGGATGTTCGCCAGCGCTCCGGGTAAAATCACCTTCGTAAATAGTGAGAACCCCCTGAGCCCATACACTTTCCCCATTTCGATTAAACCCGGATCAACGGAGCGGATGCCATGAAATGTATTCAAGTAGATGGGAAAAGCAACACCGAGAGAAACCAGAAATAATTTGGAAGTCTCGCCAATGCCAAACCACATAATGACTAGCGGAATCATCGCAAGATGCGGGATCGTTCGAACCATTTGTACCGAAGAATCAATATATCTTTCCGCGATAGGAAATATCCCGTTAAGCAATCCAATGACAAAAGCAATGCTGCCGCCAATTATAAAGCCCAAAAACGCCCGCTTCGTGCTGACCGCTACATATTCAAAAATAGTGCCGTCCTTAATTACACTGTACAAGGCTTTCACGACTTCCCAAGGTGTCGGTAGAATACGTTCCGATAACCAACCCGTTAAGCCGAGCACCTGCCACAGCAGCAAGATGAGTATCGGTATGACCCAGGGCTGCCAAACCTTGGATTGCGCAAGTGGTGCTGTTCGATTCGCTAGCATGTGAATCCCTCTTTCTTTTCATAAAGTGAAAAGGCGTTTGAAAACAAAAAGACTCCCTGTTCCTGCTTGTAAAATACGAAGCAAGGACGGGAGTCTCCAGTCATCTGGTCGACTTTTTCCGATAACTAATAATTCATATTGTTTTACTCGGATATTGATTGATGCCTATGTTACCATCGCCTATTTGCTTCGTCAATGCTTTTTTCAGAGGCTAGTCCAACTGATGAACCCATTTCCGTATCCTTTCATCTAATGTCAAACATAGATCCTTGTACCTTTGTGTCATTTATAATTTTTTTTGAATAAATCCATAAATATCGGAAATAGGTATATTGACAAATTCGACCACACGCTGTTATAGTCAATTTAAATATTCCGAGTAAAGCACTATGATTAATATTAATGGGTGGTGTAATGTGATTAACAAGGTGTTTAAAGCTACGGTTCGATCTGTGCTTATTGGCTATCTGATTGTGCTACTGCTCATCCCGATTGGCTCCATCTATTTCAAAGGTTTTTCCTTGGGTTGGGAGCCCTTTTGGCAAGAAGTAACAGGACCACTAGCCTGGAAGTCCATTCTACTAACAGTCAAACTCAGTATTGTATCAACAGTTATTCAAGCTATAGTAGGCACCATCATCGCTTATGTTCTTGTAAGATATACATTCCGAGGCAAGAGCATTCTGAACAGTATGGTCGACCTTCCCTTCTCATTGCCAACTTCAGTGGCTGGTCTCATGTTCCTAACTTTGCTTGGACCCTCTAGTCCGCTGGGCGTCTGGCTCGATCACGCCGGCATTAAGCTACTCTACAATCAGACAGCTATTGTGATTGGCTTGGTCTTCGTTACCTTCCCATTCGTCATTCGAACCGTCCAACCTTTGCTAGAACAAATTGATCCCGCTGAAGAACAAGCCAGCTTCACACTCGGCGCCAGCAGGTTCTATACCTTCTGCCGAATTGTTTTTCCAGCTATTGTTCCGGGTATTCTTGCCGGCAGCATGCTTGCCTTTTCTCGATCACTAGCCGAGTTTGGCGCCATTTCACTGATTTCCGGAAATTTACCGGGGAAAACGATGGTGGCTTCGGTCTATATATACGGTGAGACGCAGAACTATAATCCCGAAGGCGCAGCCGCTATTTCTCTTGTGCTCCTTACATTGTCGCTCCTCATTCTATGGATCATCAATGTATTGACACGCGGAAAGGGGCGCCTGGCATGAGAAAAATTTTAATCAGCATTTCGTTTCTTGTCATTTTTCTATTAATTATGCTGCCGTTCCTGGGCATTACCTTTGGCGCCTTTGAAGAAGGTCCACAAGCCTTTATCAACGCACTTGTAAGACCTGAAGCTCTGCACGCTTTGAAAATCTCTTTTATCATCGTCCTTATCGTTACTATTCTTAATACAATTGTTGGTGTTTACGTTTCTCTTGAAATCGTTAGAGGTTCCTGGATCTCCCGCTGGTTGAAACCCGTCATTAATGCGCTGATTGATTTACCTTTTGCCGTATCACCGGTTATCGTCGGTTTAATGGTCATCTTGATTTTCGGGCCAAATACGGCACTGGGCGCATTCTTTGAAGATCATAACATGAAAATTGTGTACGCTATTCCCGGTATGATTCTTGCTACGATGTTCATTACATTTCCTCTAATGGTTCGTGAAGTCGTTCCCTTACTTGAAGAAATCGGAACCCAATCCGAAGAAGCTTCAGCTACGCTTGGCGCTGGTCCATGGCGTACCTTCTTTCAAATCACATGGCCAGGTATTCGTTGGGGCGTCGTTTACGGTCTCATTTTAACCATTGCAAGATCGCTTGGTGAATTCGGCTCTATCTTAGTTGTCTCAGGCAATATCATCAACCAAACGCAGACAGCTACCACACTCGTGTATCAGGATGCCGAGCAGTTCCAGCTTGTTGCAGCGAACAGTGTCGCATTTGTGCTAGGACTCATCTCGATTACTATTTTGTTAACACTTGAATGGTTAAAACGAAGAAGCGAAAAAGTAAGCAGTCATTAAGGAGGAACCCTGTATGCATATCGAAGTTAAAAATTTAAATAAAAATTTCGGATCCTTTCATGCCATTAAAGATGTTAATTTCAGCATAACGAAAGGGCATCTCGTTGGTTTGATCGGTCCCAGCGGCGGCGGTAAAACGTCCATTCTGCGCATGTTGTCCGGCCTCGAGAGCCCGACGACAGGTGACATTTATTTCGACGGGAAGCTTGCTACACATCTGCCTGTTCAAGAAAGAGGAATTGGCTTCGTTTTTCAAAGCTATGCCCTTTTTAAACATATGACCGTGTTTGACAATGTCGCTTACGGCCTCAAAGTTCTCAAAAAGCCGAAGGAATTCATTCATGACCGAGTGACCTATCTGCTGAATTTAATGGGGCTTGCCGGCAATGAGCGCAAATACCCTCATCAGCTTTCCGGTGGACAGCGCCAACGGGTTGCTTTCGCCAGAGCATTGGCTCCAGAACCTCAACTGCTGCTGCTGGATGAACCTTTTGCCGCTATCGACGCCAAAATTCGTAAAGAACTGCGCCTCTGGCTGCGTAACCTGATCGATGAATTTAAAGTCACGACCCTCTTCGTTACGCATGACCAAGATGAAGCCATCGAAGTTGCTGATGAAATCATTCTCGTCCAAGGCGGGAAAATCGAGCAGCAAGGCAGTCCTTGGGAAATTTATACGAAACCGGCATCCTCATTCGTGGCGTCTTTCATCGGTGAATCTAATGTGATCTCACAATATACGCCTCTAGTCGGGTTCCCTTACTTAGATGAGATCCAGCAGGACGGCAAATGGCTGCCGGGTGTGAACGTGTTGATTCGACCGGAAGCTATTGAGGTTCGCCCTCATGACGTGAGCCATCTGGCAACCGCTGGAGAGAAAGGGAAAGTGACGCATGTCCACTTCCGCGGGGATTCCTGGTATCTAGAAATCGATACTGGCGCCATTAAGCTATTCGCATATCAATCCGTAAAAGAAAAAATTTATCAACCAGGCGATGACGTGAATATTTTGATCCATCAAATTTCCGTCTTCACCAAAACCGAGAATATTGTCATTGAAAATCAGGCTAAACAAGATCCGCTGCCTGTTTTTATATAAAAAAATAAGCTTACACATGAAGGGGAGTTGTAAACCATGAAAAAATTCAAATCACTAGGTCTTGTCACTGCTGCGTTATTCACTGCAAGTATCGCGCTTACGGCATGCGGCACAGGTACAAAATCGGCCAGCACACCCGCTCCATCTGCCGCGGCAACAGCTGCAGCTACAACAGCGGCAAGCTCTGCACCTAAAGCTGAAAAAGTAACGATCACAATTGGCGCTTATTCCATTCTTAAAGATTCATTTGACGTCATTTTACCGAAATTTAAAGAAGAGTGGAAAAAGAAAACCGGCCAAACCGTAGAATTCCAAGAATCCTATGTGGCATCCGGTTCGCAAGCTACCGCGATTATCCAAGGTTTTGAAGCGGATATCGCCCCTCTTTCCCTTGAAGGTGACATCCAAAAAATCGTAGAAAAAGGCTTGATCACGCACGACTGGAAAAACAACCCTTATAAAGGCAACATTACTGCTTCGATCGCAGCAATCGGAGTTCGTGAAGGCAATCCAAAAGGCATCAAAGACTGGACTGACTTAACAAAACCAGGCGTGGAAGTGTTGATCCCGAATCCAAGCACGTCCGGCGGAGCCAAATGGGACATTAACGCCATTTATGGGGCTGGATTGAAAACTTCCGAAGCGGCTGGCAAAAAAGATCCTGCGTTCGCCAAGGATTATTTGGCCAAAGTCTACAAAAACATCAAAGTGCTTGATAAAAGCGGCGCCGATTCCCTTGCGACCTTCGACAAAGGCGTAGGCGATGCCATCGTCACTTATGAAAATGAGCTCATTTCCCGGATTCAATCCGGTAAAAAATATGTAGAAGTAATCCCGCAGTACACGACGACGATTGAAAACCCAGTTGCACTCATTGATAAAAACGTAGATAAACACGGAAACCGTGAAGCGGTTCAAGCATTCCTCGAATACCTATGGAGCCCTGATGCTCAAAAAGTATTTGCTGATAAAGGCTTCCGCTCCGTACTTCCTGAAGTTGCTAAGCAGTATGAGAAAAACTACACTACACCTGCCGGCGTATTCAATATCGAATATCTTGGCGGTTGGGATAAAGTCAACAAAGAATTGTATGGTAAAGGCGCAATCTGGGAAACAATCCTCGCAGAAGGCGGAGCCAAGTAAAACAGTTACAAAAAAGCCCGGAGCGAGTGTCAGATTCGCTGCCGGGCTTCTTTGTGCGGACGAATGAACTTATCTTCCGTCCCCATCCAATAAATTGCCTAAACCGCCTAAGATACTTCCCTCTTCTTTCCTGCCGCCTGGTCTTGATGCCGCTGCCATCCGATCTGCCAGCCTGCTGAATGGCAAAGATTGAATCCATACACGCCCAGGACCTCGAAGCGTTGCGAAGAATAAGCCTTCACCGCCAAATAGCGCTGTTTTCACGCCCTTCACCATCTCGATGTCATAATCCACATCTTGCGTCATGGCAACCAAACAGCCCGTATCTACGCGAATGACTTCACCTGGACGAAGCACACGCTCGCAAATCGAACCGCCAGCATGAACGAAGGCCAAGCCATCGCCTTCAATTTTCTGCATAATAAAGCCTTCGCCGCCGAAGAAACCAGCCCCCAGCTTACGCTGAAACGCAATACCAACAGAAACGCCTTTCGCTGCGCAAAGGAAGGAATCTTTTTGACAGATGAGTCGTCCCCCCAGCATCGACAAGTCCATCGGAATAATTTTACCGGGATATGGCGCTGCAAAACTAACTTGCTCTTTCCCGCCACGGCTTTGGTTCGTGAACACGGTCATAAATAAGCTTTCGCCGGTTAATAACCGTTTGCCCGCTCCCAGAAGCTTGCCCATGAATCCTTTATTATCGCTGCTGCCGTCACCAAAAATCGTCTCCATCTGGATGTTCTGATCCATCATCATCATGCTGCCAGCTTCCGCCACAACGCTTTCACCCGGGTCGAGCTCAATTTCTACGTACTGCATTTCATTGCCTAAAATACGATAATCAATTTCATGTGCATTCATTGTGAGATTACCTCCGAATAGTTTAAGTTGAAAATAAAACCGATTTATTTCTAATACGCTGTTGGAGATGACAGGTTTCAAGGGTTTCTTATTTTCTTCGTTACATAGCTCCCCGAGAAATAGGTAACGACACCAATCACCATGATGATGATAACTTCAGCCACCACTTCAACAGGTGCAGCTTTAACCCCAAAAGCAACTTGATGACTTCCGAAGGTATCAATCGCAGAATACGAATCAAGGATGTCCGGCACGTATTTCCAAGTGAGATAGACGCCCATCAGCATTTGAAAAGCATAGTACACAATAACTAAAATAATGGCGAAGATCAAAGATCGAAATATCTTTCTTTTCATGAATAGCTCCTATAAAAAAAGCAGACCCCGTAAGGGATCTGCTCGATGTGGAAGTCAATGTCGACTACAGTTGTAAATTTCGCTCCTCTTTCCGCAGCTTGCGTGCGGCATACCGCATCTCAGCCGTTTCGAAAAGTCGTTTCTCCTCTTCCGTCTCGGGGATAATGCCCGGAACCGCAACAGGCTGGCCATACTCATCCAGAGCGACGAAAGTTAAATAGGAATTGGCTGTGCGTTTTTTTTCGCCGGTCAACAGGTTTTCCGATTCAATTTTCACGAATACTTCCATGGAGCTCCGGTGCGTCCAGGTGACGAATGCCTCTAGTTGAATAGCCTCACCAAGTTTAACAGGCGCATAAAAGTCCAAGCTGTCGCTTGAAGCGGTGACAACCCCCCTGCGCGAATGACGCATGGAGGCGATTGTTGCAACTTTGTCGATGTACTGCATCACACGTCCGCCAAACACGGTATTGTGATAATTGGTGTCAGCAGGCAAAATAATTTCGGTCAACACGGTTCGGGAGAGTCTTGCTGGTTTAGCTTCCATGTCGTTTCCTCCTGATGGCTGATCATGTATGATTTCTTATTCGTAGTTTAGTTTAAGCTTGCCTGCGGCTTGCTTTGCCAGACTGCGCGCTTCCTCAACAGATTCCCCGCTGCTGAGCGCAACTGCCATACGGCGGCCGACTTTCGTCTCCGGCTTGCCAAAGACGCGAACTTGCGTATTCGGAACGGACAACGCTTCTTCTAGCCCGCTGATTGTATATTCCACTTGCTCGCGATCTGCCTTGAGCGTGTAGCTTGCCCCTGGCGTTAATAGACGAATGCCCGTAATCGGCAATCCAAGAATCGCTCTCGCGTGCAGAGCAAATTCGCTCAAATCCTGTGTCGCCATGGTAACCATCCCCGTGTCATGCGGACGAGGCGATACCTCACTGAAGTACACGCCATCTTTAGTCAAAAATAGCTCAACGCCATAGAGGCCGTAGCCGCCAAGTGCGTCTGTAATCGTTTTGGCCATATGCTGCGCATCAAGAATTTGCTGCTCCGTCATGGCGTGCGGCTGCCAGGATTCGATGTAGTCCCCGTCTTTTTGGATGTGGCCGATGGGCTCACAATAGGTCGTTCCGGAGACAGAGCGAACAGTTAGCAGCGTGATTTCAGACTCAAAATGAATGAATTCTTCAACAATGACGCGAGCGTTCTTAGCACGTCCGCCCTCCATGGCAATGTTCCACGATTGTTCCACATTTTCAGGCGTGCGGCACACACTTTGACCTTTACCGGAGGAACTCATGATCGGCTTAATAACGCAAGGCGTCCCGATTTCCGCAACAGCAGCATGCAGCTCTTCAAGGCTGTTGGCAAAAGCATACTTGGCTGTTCTCAGTTCCAACGTTTCGGAGGCAAGACGGCGAATGCCTTCCCGGTCCATCGTTAATCGAGAGGCAGTTGCTGTTGGGATTACCCGGTAACCTTCTTTCTCAAGTTCTACAAGCTCAGGTGTAGCAATGGCTTCAATTTCAGGTACGATTAGATCCGGCCGCTCTTGCTCGATCAAAGCCCTAAGCTGCTCCCCGTCTAACATATTGATCACATGGCTGCGATGCGCGACTTGCATAGCCGGAGCATGCGCGTAACGATCCACGGCAATGGTCTCAATCCCCAGGCGCTGTGCTTCGATGACAACTTCCTTCCCGAGCTCTCCTGATCCCAGCAACATGATTTTCTTCGCTTTGTTTGATAATGGTGCACCGTACATGAAATGATTTCCCCCTTAATGTTTTCCAAACGGAAGTAAACTTATAACAGCAAATGGATATGTATGTAAATAAACATAACAAGAATGGCATAAACAGGGTAATTAGCCAGTTATCCTGCGCAAATACCCTGATCTATTGTAAAGGATTTCGACATTAAAAGATAGATTTCAGCAAAAGTTTGCGTAAAATCGGCACGAGCTGCTCGGTTAACTCCTCCACACGTGGCACAACTATGCTGCTTCTCCCATACATATTGCGCATCGCAGCCCGTTCGGTTTCGTGAACGGTACCTCCGCTCGCCAAAAAGATGGAAATGACCTCGATCCCCAGCCTCCGTGCTCGCATTACAGCTTCGTAGGTATCCAAAATGCCTACGTCATTATAATTCGCTGCGGACGGTTCTCCATCCGAGAATACCAAGAGGATGCGCTGCCGCTCAGCACGCCGCAGCAAGCGCTCTGTCATGCAGCGGATCGCGAAGCCGTCGCGATTGTCCTGCTGCGGCTCGAGCTGCATGAGAGCCGCACCGCTGCCAGGAGCGAGGGAGGAGCTGAAGTCCACGGCAACCTGGAACAGGTTGGGCGCTTCATGCTCCGTCACGCGGTCCGCATCCTCCCAGAATCCCACGATTTCGTGGGGGATTCGCAAGGACTGGAGGGTCTCGTGGAATAATACGAGTCCCAGTTTGGTTTCGTCCATTTTGTCGTACATGGACGCGGAGCAGTCGACAAGCAGCGCGAATGCGGCGTCGAGCTGCGGGATCGGCGCGCGCTTCTTATAGAAGAGGCGCGGCATCTCTTGTGTGAAGGCTCGCGTCAGCCGCTTATCGAGCCGCCCGAACAGCCGATCGCCGCGCGGGGCTATCCGCTTCTGCTCCAGCGTGCGCCGAATCGCACGCTGCAAGGGCTTCGCGAGCGGCGCTGCGCGCTCGCTCAGGCGCCTGAAGGCGGCCTCCTGCGCAGCAGTTGGCCGCTCAGGCGCCAGCCAAGTCGCCGTCGCGAACGCGGCGACTGCGCCCTCTCCGTGCCCCGCGGCAGCGGGCACGGGAGCCTGTCCGCGCCGCTCGCCGGAGGCGGCGCCGGTGCGCTGGGCGCGCAGCGAGCGCCCCTGGGCGATGGCGAGCGCCTGATCGGCCGCGTCGCCCTCGCGCGGCGCAGAACCGAGCGCGGCGGTGCGTGAGCCGCGCTCCAGCTCAAACCGCAGCAGCCCCGGGCTGCGGTCGCTGCTTTCGCGGTGCCAGGTCGGCAGGCGCTCCTGGCCCGGCAATTGACGCTCCCCGTCCTGCTCGGGGAGCACATCATCGTTGGCGAGCCGCTTAGCGCGCTTCAGCTCGCCTTGATACCCCGCGGGCAGCGGCTCCGCCACGCCGCCCCCCGGCTGCATCCAGAAATACGCGGAACTCGCATCTCTATCCAGCCAATAAGATAGCGCGTCCATCATTTCCTCACAGCCAGCAGCTACTTGGGCCGTATGTTCGGCTTCCTCGATGCCTTCTAAAATCGGATATAACGATGTGAGCCGCGCATTCAAACCCACGCTTTCCGCAGCGCTCCACTCCGCTCCGGTAAACCAGCCGTAAATCAATAAAAGGACGGCATCGGCCAGTTCGCCTTTACTCAAATGCGCACGCAATTTATGACCAAAATAAGCTCCATAAATACGATGCCGCACAGCGAATACTCGCGTCGTCCCGGGTCTGCGCGCACGGCAAATACGCTCCAAACGCATATCCTCACACAAGGCAAAAAGCGAGTTTGCCAGCTTGGGGAGGGATGCTTGTTGACTACCCTTAAGGTAGGACTTTACAACCTCTGCGCTGGTAAACCATGCTGTTCCAATGCCTCGGAGGTACACATCGCTTTTCATCCCCGCAGCTTTATCCAATGGCGGATAATCCCACCAGAACTGGCTAACGGTCATACGAGCCGAGTTTTCTTCATAATCAGCGTGAAAGGCGGCTTCCACCTCAAGCTCCTTGCGTTTTGTGAACATGCGGGCTAAATCCACTAACTGCATTTGCAGATTAGCGTCGATTTTATCCTCAAGCATACTTATTTTTCCTACAAACATGGCTTAAAATAACGTTTCAGCCGCATTGATCACAGCCGCACGTTCCCTTTCATCCTCCAATTTGTCGGCAATTGCTCTCGCCACTGCTCGCATCGGCGGAATATAAGCCGTAAGATCACAAGCATCGAGCAATGCTCGGATCGACCCCGCTTCATCAGGCAGCTGCCCCATCTCGATTAAGGTTAACAAATCAGCCGATAGCTGCACATAAGTTCTCAATTGCTTGTCGTCACGCAAAACAGACTTGCTTTTCAAAAGCTTGTACAACGCTTCCCCTTGCAAATAAGGAATATCTACGGTCACAAACCTGTTTTTCAATGCTTCGTTCAATGGCACGGTTCCCATATAGCCTTCATTAATCGCAGCAACCACTCTGAAATCAGGGTGAGCGGTGATAACTTCCCCAGTGAATGGATTCGTAATCGATCTCCGATAATCCAGAACACCATTGATGAGTGACAAGGTCTCCGGTTTTGCCATATTAATTTCGTCTATGTATAGAAAATGTCCCTTCGTCATCGCTTTCATGATCGGTCCAGGAATGAAAACAATCTCTGAACGGCCTTGCTCGTCATGGGACAACGTTTTGAACCCGAGTAAAGCTTCGGCATCCAAATCCGTTGAACAGTTTACGGCGTGCATCGGTTGATTAAAAATCGCCGAAACATGCTCGGCAAGCTTCGTTTTTCCCGAACCTGTCGGGCCTTTGAGCAGGACATTTTTACCCAAGAAAAGCGCAATAACACTATCGATCAGAATATCTTCCCTAGGCGCCTCAAAGGCAGCTGCCCCGATTAATTTCGCATCCTCTGCGGTCGCGTTCGTCTGTGCTCTCTTTTGTTCCAGCTGCTCACGGATATCTTGCGGTATAGCTTCTGTTAACATATTCGCTAATGTTCCTCTCCTGATTCCTTTGTTCTCTTACTATTTATCAGGAAAGCTAACGTTGTCAAGCCTTTCAAGGCAGCCACGGTTGTTCGATAACCGAATATGAGTAGAATGCCATCGCTTCTCCACATTTGGGGCAGATTGGCTTGGATGGCAACTCGTTATACAGCTGCGCCAATGCATAAGAGGTTTCCCCATTAATGGCTTGGATGACATCATCGGGATGTACATAGTCACATTGGCGTGAACTGCAGTAAGCTCGAACTTTAAATTTATTGCTCATTTTTAAATGTTGACGTGTCATGCCGATCAATCACAGTCTTCTGCCCAATCATCGTCATACTCCTTTTTTTCTAATTCGTGGACCATCCGGAAACTATGACAAAACCCTCAGCAGGAAGCTGAGGGAGATGAGTGAAGCTTTCGCAAATGGTCTTATTTTAAGGCAGCGTGTTTCTTTGGCCCGTAGAGTAGCTTGGGAAAGCATACTGGATCATAGTGTTAAATTCGTTGAGATACGTATCCATATGTTTGTTGTTTTGCTGCTGAGCATCATAATACATCATGCGGTTCACGAAATGCGGGTTCGTAGAAATGAAAATATTTGCTTCCGGATAAATCCGTGTGAGCAAACTCCTGATGGCGCTAGCGCTTTCTGCTGGCAAAGGCTTGGCCGAGAGCCAATCCATCTGAGCTCCGGCTCCTGAACCGAACAACCCAGCCCCGGTTTCCGGGTCGTTTGTTTTACTAAGCATTTTCATGCCGTCATTATCGGCACCCATGGCTTGCATCCCGCCCATATCTACCGCAATATAAATGTTGTTATCCGTAAATGCAACAGCTGTGTTCCCGAGGTGAGCCGCTTGAATAATGCTATCTGCCAAATCACGGTTCATCGTCAAATGTGTATTTGTGTGCGCTTTAACGTTATCAAGCGTAGATCGCTGCATCGAAGGCAGCGGGGATTGATTAACACTTTTAGCGCCCAGTGAAGAATTCTCATTGTTCCTGAGACTCGTATCCCATGAGCCCGCATTCGGATTTGAGGAACTTGCTCCTGCATGATTGTTCGGACTTGCGGCGGTGCAGCCAGCGGCTGTGCTTACTAACACGATCGAAAGTGTAAGTTGGATCAACGTTTTTTTCATCTAAAAGCTCCCCCTTCTTTCTTTATTTCTTGCTGATGTCCTTCGTTTCCGGTGTGTAAGCAATTAAGGAGATCTCATACCCCAATTGCTCTCTCATCCGGGATTCAAGCCTGCGTAGATCTTCCAACAGATCTTCATGTGCCCCTAGATTAGCGAATTGATATGACTCTATACTCATCATTTCACCCTCCTTCCTGAAAAATAACGATTAGCTTTAATATGGTCATTTATCCCCTTTTTTACTAAATAATAAAAAAAGCCCGCCTCCAATTGATTCATTGGCAAGCAGGCTTTAACAACATCCTAATCTTCTTTTTTACGAGTTTCGTCCAATTCTTCGAGCAATTTTCGAACCGCATCCGGATCAGCCGAACCGTTTTCTTTAAAAGCTCTCAGCTTGTTTAGCAAATCCGCAGCGATAGCTTCGTCCTCTGACTGCTCAGCTTCATGCGTGGGGTCGAACCAGATGTAGAAACCTTCCGGGCCATTGCGCAGAAAAGCTTTACGCCAAAACTCCGGATACGCATAACCCTGCTCTCCAAAAATCATTCCGAGCACATCATCGCTGTCAATCGGCAGCAAATAATGAAACGACTCCGGCTCTCCGGTATTTGTGAAATCGCGGTGCATGTAAGCATAATGGAGATAATGCTCACCCGTTTCTGAATCTTTGGATACTTCATACAGATCCAATTCTGTCTGAAGCAATTCTTTTACAGGAACAATGCGTGCTGCCATCGTTTCAGCGGAAATCTTTTGATGGTGAAGGAATGATGCTTCCTGTTCCATTTTTAATCACCTCTTTCCTCATCTTGATTTTTTAAAATTTATCCAGGTATTTAGCGGTTAAGCTATGAGTCTGATCTACGTGTTGATGCCGCGATTGCATTGCGCAAAGAACGTTTTGGCAGCTTCCATTTATAAAATACGGATAACATTCTCAAAATGACGATAAGTGCAAAAAGCACGGATATCTGCCAAGCACCTTGCGACCAGCCCAAACCAACCAATGCACCGGCCAGCATGCCCCATACGGCATAGATTTCGTCCTTCAGTACAAGCGGCTTACGGCCAGCCAGTACGTCCCGGACCATTCCACCGCCAATCCCCGTTAATACGGCTGCTACGATGACAGCACTTAAAGGATGCCCCATATTCGTTGCATAGAACGCACCTTGAATGGAGAAGGCTGCCAAACCGATAGCATCAAAGAAAGCTTCCCACGTCTTCCACACCCGAATGTATTTGACAGGCATCAAGAAAACTAAAGTCATAGCAAATAAGGCGATTTGAAAATATAACCCTTGCTCCCATAGCAAAACGACGGGTTTGCCAATTAGCAAATTTCGAATGACACCGCCGCCGAATGCCGTTACGAGCCCAAGAACATAGACCCCTAGAATATCATATTCCTCTTCCATCGCAACAATCGCTCCACTGACTGCGAAAGCGATCGTCCCGATGATGCTAAATAACTCCCAATTCACTTGCTGCAGCCCCTGTCTACTCGATGTCCCAATTCAATTTAACTTCATTGCCGGTTTGTGAGGATTGGTAAATCGCATCTAGAATTAAATTATTCGTATAACCTGTCATCACAGAGGTAATTGGTTGTTGACCGCTTTCGATACACGATAGGAAATGTCTCAGCATACGCACACGAGGTCCTTCGTCCAGCTCAGGCACAGTCAGATCCACATCCGCTTCGCGGTCAAACATTTCTGCAAGAAGCTTACCTTTATTGCCGCGAATCGAAGCGCCTCCTTCGGAACCAAGCAGCTGCACGTAAGGCTGGCTATCCGTTTCGATGAGCGCAGCCCAGCTGACATCAAGCGATAGGGTTGCACCATTATCGAGCTTAATCAACGCTGTAGCCAAATCTTCTACATCATATTGCCCTTCCCAGTTCGGTGTCCCCCAAGAGCCGATCCCTTTTTTGCGCGGACCAAATTCCGCATAGGTTGCCCCATAAACCGAAACCGGTTTTGGATTCCCCATCAAATAGAGGGATAGATCTAACATATGTACACCTAGATCAATTAACGGACCGCCGCCCGATTTCCCCATCTGTGTAAACCAGGTTCCCCAGCCCGGAATCCCTTTACGTCTCATCCAGCCTGCTTTGGCATGATAAATATGGCCTAGTGCGCCTTTATCAACCTGTTGTTTGACGGCCTGTGAAAGAACCTCCCACCGCAGCTGGTGTGGGATCATCAACACTTTGCCTGCCTTGCGCTCTGCTTCTACAATTTGTCTAGCCGATTCGAGATTAAGCGCCATAGGCTTCTCCAGCATGACATGTTTACCTGCTTCTAGCGCTTGAATGGCTAAAGGCGCATGCCACTCATTGGATACAGCAATAACAACCGCATCAATGCTTGGATCAGCGAGAAGCTTGTCCGAACTTTCATATACCTTCTCAATGTTATACTGCTTAGCTCTGGCCTCTGCGAGTGGTAAGTACACATCCGTTACCGCGGCAATTTCTGCCTCCGGCACTTTTTTTATCACTTCCATATGTACATTTCCGATGTTTCCGGAACCGATAATCCCGATTCTGATTGGTTTTCCTGCTGTCATCTAAATCCCCCCAAAAACATGTTTGATTACAATCTTTCTTATTATAATTGTGCTTATCTTTCCCCGCAACCGCCAATCTATCGCTCAGTTGAATCAAATGCAGACGGGTATCCCGATTAATTTCAAAAGATTCTTTGGGAACTAGCCCTCTCTCGCTATTCTTTACATATAATAAGATGCTAAAACTTTTTTAATAGTTTGTCTCACACATACTTAACATTTGAAATGTATCCTAAATATGTAGACCAGCTGGTACTTTTTCCAGATGGAAGACGTGAAGGAGGGCTTAACATGCAAGCAGTTACCATTAAATTCAAAAACAAATCCATTCCCGTGCTTAATTTCACACATCGCAGTTCACATATGGAATTGTTGTCCAGTAAGCTGAAGGAGTTTGAACTTCATTTCGAATTTCGCCGCAAATTAAAAATGATCTCGCTCATCGAGATCATTGGTGATGTCGCTATTTTCAAGTATAACGACGGAACAAAATTGTATTTAGAAGTTTCTTAATTCGACTTTGGGAAATATTCTTGCTGCAATTGACTAAGCTCCTGAAGAGAGCGCCTAGCCCATGCTTCCATTTCCGACAGCTTAGAGATTTGAGCCATTAGCGCTCTCTCCAGTGATACTTGATATTCGGGAATAGCGCCCGCATAGGAACGTATCGTTGAAATTGGCATTAAAGCAATCTCCTGGAACGATAACGCCCGTCTTTGATGAAAAAAAGCAACGTTTGGGTCCATTGGATTATGCAAGTCCCCTTGAGTTGGATGTTCTTTTACAGCCAAGATGCGCACTGCCGCTTTCATTGTACTCGACATTTCCACTATTTCACCATAATAAACCCCAGTCTTATACTCAGCAATGACGTGATCTCCTATTTGAAAGCTGCTCATTCTTATCATCTCCTATAGTTATTTGCTGCTCAGTGGCAGCAGTTTGCGATATAGCTCATCCACCGATTGCATGCGGTAAATCAATTGTTTGTCATGTCCCTGTTCAAAAATAGCAATGCACGGCACGCTGGTCACTTGCCATTCACGGCTAATTTGCGGCAGAAAATTAATATTGCTTTTATAAAGCGGCAAAGAAGGCTGCATGGTCATAATGATCTCCAGCATACGTTCAGTCACTTTGCAGGTTCCACAAAACGGCGTGTACAAAAATACAGAAAAGGACTCCTCCTGCCTGTTAACGATCTCCAACAATTCCTGTTGAGACAGTTCCTTCATGCTAACCTCCTCGTTCATCTAACCAAGCCAAACTGTCAGCCGCATAACCGATCAGATGGGGGAAATCATCCAAATGGCTTTCATCGATTTTTCTGCCGAATGAAAGTGTAATTTGATTATGATAAACCAACGGAAAAATGCCGTATTTGTAAGAAAGAAGTTGTGTGATTTGTGGACGATGCTCCCAGATGAGGCCTAACTGCTCTTCGATATGCTTACATTCCATTTCCGGGTTCTTAACCTTCGTGAAAAGCTTAATCGTAAGCGTACATCCCGGTTTAGCTGTAGGATTCTCTAAAATTTCAGCAGCCAAATCGCTTAAATGAACATGCAAATTGATTTCAGCTTTGCTCGGCTTGTCGATCTTTCTTGCAAATTCAATCGCATACGTTCGGGACATGGAAGACAGATCCACAAGATCTTCCCGGCGTGTGATAATAATTTTGCCATCCAAATCCAAGTCGTAGACGGCTCCTTCCAAAACAACCTTAATGTTGTCATAGATCGTTGGGTCAAACATCGTTCACACCTTCTTTCATCTTTTGTTTGATTCGATTATACTATTAACATATCACGGTAAAGAAGGTGTTTCTATGTCAGACAAGCCACAAGATCAGCTGGAAGAACAACAGGGTCCTAAGAAAGTAAGCCTAGCCGATGCCATCAAACAAAAGTTAGCTCAGAAGAAAGCGGATCAAGCCGCAGCACGTGCAAACCCTAAACAAGCAGGCAATACCAACCAAAGTGCCAAAAGTCAAATGACGAAAAAAGTAAATAATCAACGCCGTCGTACTGGCGGAAGCTAGAGCTATGTAGGTAAAAGCGCCCTGAGAGTCAAACATCAGGGCGCTTTTCATTTGTTCTTATGCGTATTGAGCTTCGCGCAATTTTTTCACATCTTCACTTTCCAGGTATTCATCATACGTAAGCATTTTATCGATGAATCCTTTTGGTGTAATTTCCATGACGCGATTTGCGATCGTTTGAATGAACTGATGGTCATGGGAAACGAACAACATCGTGCCGTCGAAATCAACAAGGCCGTTATTAAGCGCTGTGATGGATTCCAGATCCAAGTGGTTCGTAGGCTCATCAAGAATGAGAACATTGGCACCGCTTAGCATCATTTTGGAGAACATGCAGCGTACTTTTTCTCCCCCGGAAAGAACGTTAGCTTTTTTCAAAGCTTCTTCACCAGAGAACAACATACGTCCTAAGAAACCACGAAGGAATGACTCGTCTGGGTCTTTGGAATACTGGCGAAGCCAATCCACCAAGTTTAATTCGGAATTGAAATATTCTTGACTATCTTTTGGGAAATACGCTTGTGAAGTTGTAACTCCCCATGTGTACGTGCCCGAGTCTGCTTCCATCTCACCCATGAGGATTTTGAAAAGCGTCGTTTTGGCGATACCATCCGGACCAACAAACGCAACTTTATCCCCTTTGTTAAGCGTGAACGTGATATTATCCAAAACTTTAACGCCATCAATCGTTTTGGAAATACTTTCAACAGCAAGCAGCTGCTTCCCAGCTTCACGCTCACCTTTGAAGTGAATGAACGGATATTTACGGCTGGAAGGACGAATATCTTCAAGAGTAAGCTTCTCAAGTTGTTTTTTACGGGAAGTTGCTTGCTTGGATTTGGATGCATTCGCACTAAATCGAGCGATAAAAGCTTCCAATTCTTTACGTTTTTCTTCTGTTTTCTTATTAGCATCTCTTGTAAGTCTCAGAGCCAATTGGCTGGATTCATACCACCAATCATAGTTACCCACGTACATTTGAATTTTACCAAAATCAATATCCGCAATGTGTGTACATACTTGGTTCAGGAAATGACGATCATGGGATACAACGATAACGGTGCCTTCAAAACGTGCTAGGAAGTTCTCCAGCCATTTAATCGACTCTAAGTTCAAATGGTTGGTAGGCTCATCGAGCAGCAAAATGTTCGGATTGCCGAACAACGCTTGCGCCAAGAGTACACGAACCTTCTCGTTACCGTCGAGGTCTTTCATCTTCGTATCATGCAAGGAAGTTGGGATGCCCAGACCAATTAGTAGTTCTGCCGCATCGGATTCCGCCTGCCAACCGTCCAGATCCTGGAACTCACCTTCGAGTTCAGCAGCTCTCATACCATCTTCTTCAGAGAAATCCGCTTTTGCATAGAGCGCATCCTTCTCTTCCATGATTTTGAACAAACGAGCATGCCCCATCACAACGGTTTTCAAAACTTCGATTTCGTCAAACTCGTAATGGTTTTGTTTTAGAACAGCCATTCTTTCCCCTGGAGTGATCGATACTTCGCCTGTGTTCGGCTCAATTTCACCAGAGAGAATTTTTAGAAATGTGGATTTTCCTGCACCGTTCGCGCCGATCAGACCATAACAGTTACCTGGAGTAAATTTAATATTAGCGTCTTCGAAAAGGGCTCTTTTGCCGTAACGAAGCGTTACGTTATTAACATTAATCATGTGGAATACTTACCTGCCTTTATTATAGTTTCTTCTATCATAACTTATTTCGCTCTATTTCTTCTACCAACTCGGATAAATAAGTCCATCTTTCCATTGCTGCTTCCAAATCGGCCGTTGTTTGCTGCTCCTGCTCATACAAATCGCGAACACGGTCAAAGTCGCTGCCAGCCGCTTCAATCTGCTGTTTCAAGCTTGTCGCCTTGTCTTCCAAAGCCGCAATCGTCCCCTCGATTTCATCCCATTCCTTCTGTTCTTTGAAAGTCAGTTTCTTAGGACGGTTTGTATTGGCTGAGCCGCTGGAAGCTGCTGATTGATTGACCGCTGTTTTGCTAGAGCCAGTATTGCTACTTGCTTGACGCGCCAATTCTTTGTGTGCCTGCTCCGCTTCTTCTTGCTCTTGCTTCTCCTCCAAATAGTCGGAGTAGTTGCCAATGTAAGGCTCGATTCCTCCCTGGCCATCAAAAGCAAACAGATGCGTAACCGTGCGATCCAAAAAGTACCGATCATGGGACACGGTAATAACCGCCCCTGGGAAATGATCCAGATAATCTTCCAGTATGGTCAATGTTTGGATGTCCAAATCGTTCGTCGGCTCATCGAGGAGCAGAACATTCGGTTCTCCCATAAGCGTACGCAGCAAATATAGTCTGCGGCGCTCGCCGCCTGATAGCTTCCCAATAGGCGACCACTGCAGTGTAGGGGAGAACAGGAAGCGCTCAAGCATTTGCGACGCGGGTATTGTCTCGCCGTCAGACGTGCGAACTAATTCAGCTGCTTCCTTGATGTAGTCGATGACGCGCATCTTTTCATCCATCTCGACCGTTTCTTGCGTGTAATACGCGAGTTTCACGGTTTGGCCGGTCTCGATCGTCCCGCTGTCGGGCTGAATACGCCCGGCGAGCATGTTCAGCAGCGTAGATTTGCCGCTGCCGTTAGGGCCAATGATGCCGAGGCGATCCTTCGGCATCACGATGTAGCTGAAGCCGCTCAGCAGCGTCTTCCCGCCTGGGAAAGCTTTGGTGACGGCTTCCAGCTCCATCACCTTTTTGCCAAGGCGGCTGCCAGCCAGCGCCATGTCCAGCTTGTCAGCGGGACCATCCACCTTGGTGTCCCGCAGCTCTTCGGCGCGCTGCACGCGCGCCTTCTGCTTCGTCGTGCGCGCTTTCGCGCCGCGACGGAGCCAAGCCAACTCGCGGCGCATGAGATTCTGCCGCTTATCTTCGCTGGCGGCTTCGGATTCCATCCGCTCCGCTTTTTTCTCGAGGAACGCCTCATAGTTGCCCTCGTAGCTGTAGATCTTGCCCCGGTCCAGTTCCAGGATGCGGTTCGTCACCCGCTCCAGGAAGTACCGGTCATGGGTAACGAGCAGCAATGCGCCGCGCCACTTGCCGAGGAATTCCTCGAGCCAGATTGCGGTCTCGTTGTCGATATGGTTCGTCGGCTCATCCAGGATGAGCAGATCGGCGGGTTGGATCAGAACGCGCGCCATAGCGACGCGTTTGCGCTGCCCGCCGGACAGCAGGCCGACGGGTTTGTCGAACTCGCTGATGCCCAGCTTCATCAGCACGGTTTTGGCCAAGGTGCTGGCTTCCCACGCACCTTGTTCATCCATGCGCGACTGGGCTGTGAACAGCCGCGCCTGCTTTTTCTCGCTGGAGGCATCAAGCTCCAGCTCAGCCAGGGCCAGCTCATAGTCGCGCAGCGTCTTCATGAGCGGCGTGTCGCCGTGGAATACTTGCTCAAGCACGGTGGAGTTCGGATCGAACTCCGGGTTCTGCGGCAAGTATTCCACTCGGAAATGGTTCGCGTGCACGAGTTTGCCGCGATCCGCTGTTTCCAGTCCCGCCAGCAGCTTCAGCAGCGTGGACTTGCCTGTGCCGTTCACGCCAATGAGACCGATGCGCTGCTTCTCGTTCACCGTGAACGTGATGTCATCGAACAAAACCTTGTCGCCATAGGTTTTGGTAATATTAACTGCACTCAAAATGTTCATGCTTCCACTGGCTCCATGACATAGGCTGCAAGAAGCGCTGCTGTGTTAACTACAGCATCCATATGCGTCCTCTCCATGCTGTGTGACGCATGAACGCCAGGACCTATCAGCGCGGCGCGAATATCGCGTCCGCCTCTGAGAGCGGCCGAAGCGTCTGAGCCATACCTTGGATAAATATCAACGGCGTAGCCGATTTCCAGCTTCTCGGAAAGCTCAATCATTTTGGAAGTCATTTGATAGTCATAAGGACCTGACGAATCCTTCGCGCAAATAGAAACATCACGTTCGCTACCGCTCAAGTCATCGCCAAGCGCACCCATATCTACGGCAATCAAATCCGTAATATCTTCCGGAATAAAAGATGACCCATGCCCAACCTCTTCATAATTGGAGAAAAACAGTTTTATCGTGAAGAGCGGCTGCAGCCCTTCTTCTTTGATAAGTCTTAGCAAACCGAATAACGAAGCTACACTTGCTTTATCATCCAAATGACGAGATTTCACGAGGCCATTTTCCTTCACTTGTACACGCGGATCGAACGAAATGTAATCTCCAACCCGGATTCCAAGATCCTGAACTTCTTTTTTGGACTTTACAAGCTCATCAATGCGCACTTCCATATGAGCTTCATCGCGTTTGAACTCTCTGGCATCTTCATATACGTGTACAGATGGTCTTGAAGTGAGAATTGTCCCATCATACACGCGTTCGTCGCGTGTATGAATTTGAACATATTCATTCTCAATAGCGCCCATCATGAATCCGCCCAATGAAGTGATCTTAAGCGTGCCGTTCTCTTTAATAGAACGAACCATAGCACCAAGGGTATCCACATGCGCAGAAATACCAATAACCCGGTCATTACGGACACCCGGAACCGTCACAATACCGCAGCCCTTATTCGTATATGTAAGCTCATAACCAAGCTTATTCACTTCTTGTTCGACCTTTTTCATAATGTGGTGCGTGTAACCAGTCGGACTTGGCGTACGCAGCAGCATCTCGAGCACTTCCGTCATATAAGCTTTATTTAATTTGGATTTCACTCGGGATTCCTCCCTTTTCTATAAAATATGAAGATACCTGTAAACACACAAAAAACAGTGCAGCCTAGGAATTTTAGCTGCGCTAGCGGCATAAGCCGCAATGCTAACCCCTTCTAAGGATACTACACTGTTCCCTTATGTTTTTCAAACCCGATTAGCTTACAAAATCAACACAAATGGAAGTCCCATCAAGTACTGTCTTCATATGGGCCTTCACACCTTCATGAATAGGGTGCGTGTCATATGTTTTTAAATCTTCAACGGAATCGAATTTTGTAATCAATGCAATATCATACGAACGCTCCAAATGAAGAATATCCGTCCCTACTTCAATATGGCGCAACACCGGAATTTTCCCTTCCATGTTCGTAAGAACTGCTTTCGTTACTTCCACCGCTTCAGGACTACGATCTTTGAGCTTAAAAAACACAACATGAGTTAACATGGACATTTCCTCCTAATTGGTTAATTCGTGACTTTTGCTTTGGCCGACCATTCTTCCACATTCCAAACTCTGGTTACCCAACCTTCATAAAATTCCGGTTCGTGGCAAACAAGCAAAACGGTTCCTTTATAAGCGATCAAAGCTCTTTGAAGTTCTTCTTTGGCCACAACGTCCAAATGGTTGGTAGGCTCATCGAACAACAGCCAGTTGCTTTCCCTCATCAGCAGTTTACAAAGCCTGACTTTGGCTTGCTCTCCCCCGCTGAGCATGCTCATGGCACGCGTGATGTGCTCATTTTTCAAACCGCATCTTGCCAGAGCGCCTCTGACTTCATTCTGATTCATCGAAGAAAACTCATTCCAAACATCGTCAATCGGCGTCATATTGGGCGCTTTAACCTCTTGCTCAAAGTAAGCCGGGCTTAAGTAATCGCCTTGATACGTTTTGCCGCTGAAAGGTTCAATTTTCCCTAGAATCGTTTTGAGCAGTGTAGATTTCCCCACACCGTTGCAGCCAACGATCGCAATTTTCTCGCCGCGTTCAATCGTCACATTCATTTTCGGTAAAAGCGGTCGGTCATACCCGATTTCCAAATTCTCCGCCTCAAATACGATTCTACCACTTGTACGAGATTCCTTAAATATGAACGTTGGTTTCATCGCAGTTTCCGGCTTTTCGATTCGATCCACTTTCTCCAACTGCTTTTGACGGCTTTTGGCACGCGTAGAGGTCGAAGCCCTGGCTTTATTGCGAGCAATAAAGTCTTCCTGTTTTTTGATGTACTCCTGCTGCTTCTCATAGGCATCGATATGTTGCGATTTGTTCATTTCCGCCATATCCAGGAATTTCTCATAATTCGCAGTATAACGAGTCAGCTTCGTAAATTCCAAGTGATAGATTACGTTAACGACTTCATTCATGAATTCCGTATCATGTGAAATCAGCATAAACGCAAAAGGATAATCTTTGAGATAGTTTTTCAACCACTCAATGTGTTCGACGTCCAAATAGTTCGTAGGCTCGTCTAACAGCAGCACCGTTGGTTTCTCCAAAAGTAGCTTAGCCAAAAGAACTTTGGTCCGCTGCCCACCGCTTAACGATGTTACATCACGGTCTAAACCAATGACGTTAAGGCCAAGTCCGTTTGCCATCTCTTCGATTTTGACATCCAGCAAGTAGAAACCGCCGATTTCCAGACGCTCCTGGATCTCACCCATTTGTTCAAGAAGAACTTCCAGTTCTTCCGGCGAAGCATCCGCCATCTTTTCCGTAATGGCCATCATCGCTCTCTCTTCTTCAAAAAGAGGTAGGAAAGCATCGCGTAAAATATCACGAATCGTTTTGCCTGGCGTTAGTACCGAGTGCTGATCCAAATACCCGTAATGAACTCTTGGCGTCCATTCTACTTTCCCTGTGTCTTTCAATAATTTTCCGGTCAATATATTCATTAATGTGGATTTTCCCACACCATTTGCTCCAACTATGCCGACGCGCTCGCCTGCCAGTAGACGGAAGGAAACATTTTTAAACAACGTTCGATCCCCGAAACTGTGGCTCAAATCTTCTATCGTCAAAAGACTCATTTTAAAAATCTAAACTCCTGTCTGTTAAAAAATCGCACATACTCGTGACTTCTTATTATACCACTGCTAGAGCTAGACAGGAAATAGTTAAATTTTCAATGTCGAAATATCAAGGTTTGGCACACAATTTGAATCTCGTCGCCATCTTTTAGCAAGTAAGATTGATAGGTAACTATCGTTTCTCCATTGAGAGAAGTTCCATTCGTGGAGCCTGTATCCTTCAGTGCATAACCCTTTTCACATTTTGTTATCTCAGCATGGATTCTGGAAACACCCGCTTCTTCCAAGACATAATCCGCTTTTAAATTCGCATCTCCTCGGCCGATCGTGAAATGATCGCTAAAGATTGGCACTGATTTCGGCATACCTTGAATTTGCACTTCGAGCCTTGGCCCTTCCGGCTTAAGGTTTCCTAGAAAAACGGTTGCATTCCTAGCGTTGTTTTGAATTAATGTTGTATGCATATGTAAGTTTTGATAATGACTTTGAATATCGGGCGATTCAACTTTAGATACCGTAACTGCTTCTTTCTTATTTTCAAAATGGTTCTCCGGTTTATCGGAAAAGAGCGGCACCTGCTTTTCATCGGCACTTCTGTACCGCGGCAGCCCAAAAAATTTTAATACAAACCATACATCTGCTAATAAAATAGTCATTCCTGCTGACAGGTGCAGCGAACTAGTTGAGGGAGAAGATACATAATGCTGCCAGAGAAAAGCCATTACGAGTATGATACCAATAAGGACTATGAATTGCGTTCTCTGTGTGATTGGATAAAAAGCGGCAGTTTGACTATTGTTTATTTCTTGTTGCACATCCGCTATTGGCGTATTTATCGGCGACTCAACAATCGAATCCGTTGTGTTGATCATCTTTACGTTATGTTTCCAGACCGGCTTTGGCAGCCCCTCTTGAACCGGAGGTTGCGGATCCATAAGTTTCAACAGGTTCATTTTGAGATTTTGGAGACTTTGCGGCGTACTTGACGATGTATCAGATTCTAACCAACTGTCTATATCTTCCCTTATTTTGTCATTCAACTTCGAATTAATCTGCCTCATTAAATCCTTTAATGCATTATATACAGAGTATTCCTTCATACCTTGTTCCATTGGCACATATGTCAAAAATACATCGGACCAGTCACTGCCAATAAAGATGAAATTATCTTTCAACACAAATCCCGTCTCATGCAGCATATAGTTTTTACTTTCATCTATAGCACAAACAATGGCGTACATAAGCTTGGCGAATTGAATTTTGGTAAGCTCTTCAACTTTAAGAACCTGAGCAAGCATTCTCTTAGCTGTTATGCTGTAAAGCAGGCTTACTCGATGATCGATCTCCTGGATTTCAAGCGGAAGCATGTTTGGTATCGTGTTAGCCTCAAGCATCTTAATTTGCAAAGTTGAAAGAGCTTCAACGGTCAAACCTTCCCCACCATCTTTAAAAAGACGCATACAATGGCCATGTTGATATACAAATTCATATCGCAGTCCGAATAATTCCTCTGTCACAGGCCCACCTCATCTTAAATAGAGTAATACCAGGTCATTGCGACGGCTGGCATAACGGCATACATAAACGGAAACTTGATATTGGCATCACGTTTCATCCCCTTTACGATGTTCAGATCATGCAGCACGATAATTGAAAAAAGCCATTTCAATATCTTCTGCCCCGTGGCTGCCATTTGTTTGTGCATCAGTAGTAAGACAAGACCTATTAATGCGGCGCAGAGTATGGAATACAGCATTAATTGAAAAACAAAACTAAAGCCCATCATAGCTCCTATAGCGGTAAACAGCTTTACATCTCCTGCTCCAAGAGCACCTATAAGATAGAGTAGGAACATCGCGAAAAGTGCACTCCCTGCCCCTATAAGCGAGAAAGCTAATCCGTTCAGTCCGCTTATCGACACATTCAACATGATTCCAGCAACCGCTCCGATAATGGTTAATTTGTTGGGGATCACCGCTTTCCGTACATCAGTAACAAAAGCAATCGTAATGAAAATCAATAGTAAATATTGAATGCAAAATCCTCCTCTATCAGAGACGGCGATTAAGCACCTACCATGCTCGTTCAAATGCCCTTTTTTTCAAAATAATCGTTTGACTTAAAAACGGGATCGGTAAGCGATACGAAATCTCCGCCTCAATTCCAAAATAAGCATCTCCATCGTTATACAAGCTTGGAAGAGTCACAGAAACAACTTTAAAGTTGGTTTTCTGTACGATTGAATCATCGCAAAAAGCGTAAACAATCGGAGTAAACGCGGCATGTAAGCGGGATTTAACTTGCTGCTCGAACAGTTCATCTTTCCCTTCTGTCAGTAACTCTTCGCCTTGCAGCCGTTTCTCTTTCTCCCATTTAACTAATTCGAGCAGCGGTTGAGGAATATATGCGGCATACTCATCTGCTAAGTTTTCCGTGTTTGACACTTGTTCTCGTGCAGATTGTACATGACCGATGGCTGAATTTATGATTTCTACTGGTCCACTCTGCTCAAATTTCACTTTAGCTTCTTGCACGAGAAGTCTTACGGGATACAACTGGCCAGCAATCGATTTCGTTGCTTCAGACACACCGGCTTGCAGCGCCATTTCCAGGCATGCGATTTGAATACAAATGACAAGGCCAACAACAAAGGCAAGGAAAAAAGGCAGTATTAAAGCGGCCTCCAATACGATACCTCCCTTTTGTTCACTGTAAAACTTGTGCAGCATAATGCCCCTCCCAACGTTCAATACGCTACTGCAGCTGAGCTAGAAAATTGACATCGATTCCCTGTCACTTTGCAGCCTAATAACCCGCTCCCATCCAGCAGTTTCATGATTTGAGGAATAAACCACAGTTTAATATCACTTGAGGCGTTACCCTGCAAATATGTCGTAGCTTGCATTAAATCCCTTCCGGTTTCAAGCTCTATGAGTGCCTGCATTCTAGCCATTTGCTTCGTGTTATTGCTATGTATGAGCATAAAGACCCGTAAATAATCCTTATAAGTCAAACTTAAGGCGGGGGCTGCTATTTTTGCGGATAACTCTACGGCTTCTCCATTCACCAGCTTTGTCATGTCTTGGAAAGCCAAAACGGCCCCTTCTGCTGCTGCTGCCAGAAGTACCAACAGCGGAGAGCCAATATTAAGCAGCTCTTTTTTAGGATCGAGCAGAGCCTCAACGGTTCGAATTGCCAGGCGAAAAGAAAACATTTCCGCATACGCCGATGAGATATTCGCTGAACAGGAGGAGAAGCCATATAGTAAATATTCTACCTCTTGGTTTGCTAATACGTGTTTTCTCGGGTCTGCTCGATCACTTAAGACTTTGGGACTGCCTGTTTGATCTTTTTCCAAACCAATCGTCCGGTAATTAAATTTAGTAAGCGCATATTCATTCACATATAGCTCGTTACGCATAACCTCCGCCGCATTGTTGAAGGCTGCAAGCATATCCATTGCTTTAAAGCTAACCGGCTCAGATTTCTCTAGATCGTACGCAACTTCGCTGCCGATAGTGGCTTCCTGCGCATTAGCCTCCCGATATTTCTGGTAGAAACCTTTGCTGGATGAAGATGATTGTGAACCAGTACCTTGAAGACGATCATAAAGTTCATCGTCACTACTCTGAGCATTCACTAAGCTGCATCCGCCGATCGATTGCTTCGCTTGATTCAAAATCATTTGAATTTTACTTTTTTGCTGCTGTTTATTCGTTGAGATCGCACTGTTTTGTTCCATTCTCGTTCTCTCTAATACGCTTTGCTTGTTATAAAATTCTTGCGATTCCGTCCAATAAGCATCATTAGCTTGATTGGCTTTGTTTGTATTTTCAGCCGTATAAAGTTGCACGGAGTCAACTACCTCTTGAAAAGCAGAAAATAAGGCTGTAATGCTTGCAACAGCTGTCTGGTACTTATAGAAGTATTCATCGCCCAGCACAGGAACACTTTGAAAAACCTCGTTCGCACTAGTCCCCTCTGTATTAGGTCGTGAAGTAATCCCATTAAGCTTCGTGCGAATTTCATCGTTTTGCTGCTTTGCCGTACGTAATGCTGGCTCAATCGCCTGCTGCAGCAGCCCAATTTCTTTGGTATTGGCCAGAGCCTCGAGCTTTGTAGTCGCAAGGAGAGCCACATATTTAATAATTAATTGCAGCAAATTTTTAAGATCATTCAGCTTTTGAGATAGTAGCTGAGCTTGAGTTCCTAATGCCTGACGGGATTCCAAAATAGCCTGCATGCCCGCCACACCGCCCGAACCTGCTCGGCTGATCGCCGCAATGGACATATCCAAGTCTCTTATCGATGCCTGAACAGATTGCAGCTGATTTTCTACTTGAACGATTTCATTTCGTACCTCATCTGCAGTATGGATGCCAATTTGGGAGGCTAAACTGTCCAGTTCCGCGATACGGGTTTGATAGTTACTATGAAATAGGCTCGTTTTGCGATAAAGCTCTTCACTGCTCTGCCAAGCTTCATCCAACTGCTTTTCTCTTTGATCAATAAGCTTCTCTAACTCAGCAGCCTCCTTAGAGAATTGGCTTCCAAACTGAAAGGGAGCTTTCGTCCCTGTTTTGCGAAATTTATCCGTAATTTCCAGCGTGAACTCGATTGGCGCCTTGATTTTCATATCCTCCAACAATTGACGCTCAAAAATTTCATGACTGGCTAATGCATAAACAGGTGTCACACGATCTCCATGATCGATAGGTTTAGTATCCACATAATGAAAAGCGCCTGTCGAAACTTGACTTGACAAATTATTAGCAAAAACGGTTCGAAAAACTTCCTCTGATTGCTCTTGTGAGATCCCCAGCCCATATAAGCCCATCGCTTGAAGCTTTGTATCAAAAGATGACATCACTGAGCGCGCAGCGGCCTTGACCGCTGATTCGGTCTCTTTTTCCGCCAATTTAATTCTGGCAAAATCAATGAGTACCGCTTGAAATAAAAAGATCGGCACAATGATTAGAATCAGATAGACGGAAACGGCCCCTCTTTCTGATCGAACGAATCTCTTCAAAAACTCCCCCCATTCTAATTATGAATAACAACGACAATCCCTTTCCGCTCGAGCTCTTTCCGAAAAGCATTGGAGGGCATACCTTTGCCGCCGGCATCTTTTTTAAAGAAATGCCATACGACACTCTTCACTTGTGTGCCCTGTTGGATAAGCTCGAGATCCTTAGGAAGCTGCTCCATTCGAAGCTGAGCCTCTGTCAAACTATAAAAAGCTTGATGGCCAATCCCGCGAGCATCCAACGCATCGACTGTTCTGCTTTTACCAGACTCTGTCGTCAAAACCACCTCAGTGCCATTAACCAAAGATCGCAAATACGCCGCGGCCTGCCGCTCTGATTTTATCGTTATACTCGGACCTGACAAATCACCTTGTGCAGGTTCAACAAGTGCCTCTCGCGCTTTTTGAGGAGTAATCCGGTCCTTGATCGTTTTAAAATACGTCCGTGTAATATCCGTTAATCGGATAAGCTCAACCGGCTCTACCACGTGCGAGACAGCTGTTCCGCCTGTTTGATTAGCCCTAAACCATTTGCTCATAACAGGCGAGAAATGAAATGGTTTTTGGAGTTTCACCTCGACTTGTTGGTCTAAAATAAAATTTGAAAACTTAGCTGATCCCGTAACACCTTGAGGCAGCAATTCAGACGCTTTAGCCAGCTTTCTCTCGACGAGATCGCCAGCAGTTCCTGATGGAAGCGCAATCTCAGATGATTCGTTCGACACCAGTCTTCCGAATAAATCGGATACGTGGTTTTGTGTAAGTCGAAAGTAAAGTCCATCCGTCTCCGAAGGGTTAAAGTTGCCTGTCACTATATCTTTGTGGCTGTTATCCCAAGTAAAAGCTAACCGTTCAGCTGCTGTTCTAGCGATTTGTTGAAGGTACACTTTTTGATAAGCGTATAAGCTAACGAAAAGGACAGTAATTGTACAAAATAAGATGAGTGGTAAAACTAGGGACGCTTCTAATGTAAAGCTTCCCTGTTCTCCATCTCTAAAGTGTTGTCTGCGGTTATGACGGCTATGGCGCACAGCTAGTTGTTGGACTTGGCGCACAAGGAGCCACCTTACTATTGTCTTTTAGGTCAGAATTGGCATCCCCAATCAGCTTTTGAAACCACGAGACTATCCACTTTCTGAAGATAATTGCTATGGCAACAAGCACAGCAACAATCAATAAAATCTCTAAAGTACCGAGTCCATCTTCCTCTTTCCAAAATGATTTCAACCCTTCCATCATGCTTCTCATCGTTTCTTACCTCCATTATTTCATCATCAGTAATGCCGGCATGGCCACAATTACCATCACCACTACAAAAATAAGCACCATGGGAAAAACCAGCTTAGAGGAGGCTTCCTCTCCTAACGTTCGCGCAACCGATTTTCTGCGCTGCCAAAGCTCCAGGGATAGCGAATGAAGCGCCGCTACGAAATCACTTCCTCCACGTTTATAGTTGAGCATCATAGCTGAAGTAAACAAAGACACCTCATGCAGTGCGCAGCGTTTACCAAAGTCTTCCATCACTTTCGAAAAAGAAACGTTCATCTCCAATTCATGAACAGCTCGCGCAAGTTCTATGTATAGCGGTGATTGCGCTTTATGAGGTCTAACCTCGACGCAGCGAATCCATGCGCGATTGACGGTTTCACCTGCATTAACCAGCAGCACGATTGTGCTTAATACTTCAGGCAATTCCATGATCATTAAAAGTTGTTTTTTTCTAATTTTCACATCCAAATCGCGCACCATGAGCATTGGAAGAACTATCGCAACGATGAAACCAAAACACAAGAGTGATGCATCGCCCCCTGCGAGCGCCGAGAAAAGAGTGACAATCACAACACATAGCAAACTCATCGAAATGATCTCCGCATAAAACCATTTACTCCCATATGCAGATAAACTTCTGCCATATAATTTAATTAAATTATGGTGGATTTTGGACGTGAAATCAGGTAACTTTTCCATCAAACGCAGCTGATCAACGATTAAATAACTGCAAGGAAATAGTAATTTAATCCGAAAGGGATAGGGGTAAGCGGTAATGATATCTGCATATCGTTTGCGCCCCCACAGCAGCAAAATGAGAATTGCCAACATTTCAGATATGAGCAAATAATTGATCCACATGCTACACCTTAATATTCATAATTTTTTGAGTGATCACATAACATCCGCCCAGCAAGAGCAGGCTCGCACTCATGATGAGGGTCCCGCTCCCTGAATAAAGCGGCTGCATATACTCCGGTGATGAAAAGGCAAGCACGGCAACAATGACAATGGGAGCAAACAATAACACCCTCGACTCAAACCGTTTCTGTGCAATCATGACGTTGATATCCTGCGTGATTTCAAGTTTTTCTCCAATGACTGTTGCTGTACGCTTCATGACCTCTACCAAATTTCCGCCTGTACGCTTACAGGTAAGGAAGACGTCTGTGAAGCTGATGACATCTTCTAAATGACTGCGATCCGCCAAATGCTTTAGCGCAGCCTCTATGGGTTCGCCGTTCTCAACCTTTCGGCATATAACGCTGAATTCAGTAACAATTAAACAATCAGGGTCAGGATAAAGCAGCTTTAAGTCTTCCAATGCCTCTTGAAAAGCACTTTCAATGGATTTGCCGACGGCCATGGAAGAGGATAAACAGCTTAGCGCTTGTTTGAATTGAACAAACAATTTATTTTTGCGTAACTGGATTAATTGTTGTTTGCGAATGCGGGGAAAGATCAGTCCGACTGTTGAAAAAGCGGCAGCAAGAACGAAGCTTTTATAGAAAATATAACCTACAACAAAAGCAGGCAAGGCGAGCATTAGGATGGCGCTCAATTTTTCACGAGGAGTCAATTGATAGCAATTGTAATCAACTAGTGTGAGAACGGAATGGCGTTGGGGGTGGTGCAGATCTCGAGTTTTAGACTTCTTCTCAGCAGGTTCGGTGCTTTGCCGGCGTCTCTCCATGAATAACAGGATTATCCAACTGATTGTTCCTGTCAGGATTATAAGTAAAATAATTTTCATTCAGTTCCACACTCTTCCTTTCTGTGTGAAAACCAAGTTGGCAACCTTTTGCCAGCCATACGTATTTTGTGCATGCTTTGGAGTGGATTGCCTGTATACACAAGCTCCCCGGTTACCTTAGCGTCTGTCACTTCCCCTCTTTCCTCGAATAAAAACAACGGGTGGAGATGAACTTCACCATCCTTCATTCCAATGACTTCATGAATTTCAGTCACCTTTCGGGTTCGATCACGAGTTCGGCTGATATGAACCATCACGTCAAGTGCCGAAGCAATCTGCTTACGGATAACCTCAATCGGCAGGGAGGCGCCACTTAGCACCATGGTTTCAAGTCTGCTCAGCATATCTACTGAGGTGTTACTATGCCCTGTACTTAAGCTTCCATCATGCCCAGTGTTCATCGCAGCTAACATATCTAACGCTTCAGCACCTCGAACTTCCCCAACAATAATTCGATTAGGCCGCATCCGGAGCGAGGCGCGAATTAAATCCCGAATGGTAATTTCACCCTTGCCTTCTGTATTGGCGTTTCTGGTTTCCATTCTGACCAGGTTGGGTACGGTTTGTATCTGAAGTTCTGCCGAATCTTCAATCGTAATAATACGTTCATGTGCGGGTATCCAGCTGCTTAACGCATTAAGAAAAGTTGTTTTTCCAGAACCTGTACCACCTCCGATAAAAATGTTATATCCGGACTCAACCAGCACCTGAAGTACTTCTGCAGCCTCCGTAGAGATGCTCCCCATCTGAATCAGATCTTCCATCAGCAGCGGTTTCTCAGGAAATTTACGAATTGTCAGCGTTGGCCCACTCAAAGAGGCTGGCGGTAGCACAATATTAACCCTCGAACCATCCTGCAGCCGAGCATCGACAATTGGTGTTGATTGATTAACGATCCTATTCACTTTAGACACAATCATCTGGATGAGATCCTCAAGCTTCTCCGCACTTTCTAAAGAGTATGCATATCGCTCAACGGCTCCTCTCCGCTCGAAAAATATATCTTCATGCCCATTCACCATAATCTCAGTAACAGTGGGGTCATCGATAAGCGGCTGGAGGATGTCCAAACCTCGAAATGAGTCAAACATACGCTTGACTGAAGCGTGTATTTCGTTCGATGTCCATTTTCCCTCCGATGATGCAAGAAAAATTGCTTCTTCAATAAGCTCCATCAACTTGGCATCACTGACTGTGCTTGAAAGATCAATCTTTTCTTTAATCTGCTGCTTCAACGTTACGAATTGACTTTGTTTCAAGAAGCTACAGCCCCTTCAGCTCTTGAAGCAGCATTTCCTTTGATGATACAAAGAGTTGCAGCCATCTCATAGGCTTGTTCCGAGAATAAACTGGATGCCCACATCTGCTCTGGGGATCTAATACTTTTCCACTCCGGGATATAAGGAAGGTTAAAAGCAATATCACGGCCAAGCTCCGAAAAATCGTTCGTCTGCATGCCAGTATACTTATTCATTACAAAATGAACGTTGTGCATCGCTCCCAATTGCTTATACAATACCTTCGTTTTATAAACATCATTCAGATCATCTCGAACCAGCCAAATGATATGATCACTGACTTCCAGCCCTTTTACGATTCGAGGATGCACGGAAGCTTCTAGATCAATAATGATGTATTCATATTCATTTAATGAAATAAGTGCGTCTATGAGAATTCGAATCTGTTCTCCGCTTATTTCTTGCATTTCCCTGATCTGATCATTGGGCGACAAATAGTCAATTCGCAATTGCTGGTCAACTGACTTCAGTAATTGCAGCTTAGGCCCGAGTAATTCAGGCGAACTTTTCAAGTAGTATATTAATTGTGAAAAACGCCCTGTTTCACCCTTCAGCCAAAGTGAAGTTGAACTAACGGACTCCAGGCTTAAATAAAAAACTCGCTCCCCTCGAAAAGAAAGCTGTTTGGCCAGATGAATAGCCGTCATGGTCTTACCACTATTTCCACTTGAGCTATAGACGGAGATGACACTGGTTTTATTAGTCCCGAGACTGCTCCTCTCCTCATTCAGCTTTTCGGCATAGAAAGCCTGAAGTCGTGTAAGCAAATGGTGCAAAGATTGAAACCGGTACAAAAATGGAACCTTCGTTTCTGCATCCAATGAGTTCGTTATCGTTTCGCTTAAAATCATCTTATGGAGGTTGGTTCTCCGATCTAGAAGTAGACGATAATATGTCTCCGACACCAACAACACGCCTACAGCCTGCTTGGCCTCAAGAACTTCCAAGACCAATTCTGCTTTCGAAAAAAGCTTCACCTGCATGCGTTCTCCGAACTCGGAAGCGCGTATATAGGACGCCAGTCGCTGCGCATATTCCTCGTCATCATCTAATACATAAAGTTGAAATTTTTTCATCCAGTCGCCCTCCTATATGCTCTAAAATCAAGAGAATTGGCTGTATATGCCACTGCCGATTAATACAAGACCAACCACCCCAAGTACGATCGCCAGGCGAATCGCAGTAGCAGCTTTCAAAGCATCATCCTCCCATCCTCCTTCTTCTTGAAGGAAAAACAAAAAAAGCACGCGCCGATTTCAGAGATGATCTCCAAAACCAGCGGTGCTTCCGCTCGTCCAACAATTTATCCAAATTGTACCACATTTTACCGAAAAATCAATCCCTTTTATTCCCACGGATATTTCATCGTGAAAAATCCAGCAAGCCTTTTACTTTCACCTCTGCGGATACGTCTCATCTCTGCACGCTGCGGCGCCGATTCATGCAGCTTCGTCTCTTCTTCCGTTTCCGGAATCACATGAGGCACCTCGACCGGTATCTTATTGTCATCTAA
Organism: Paenibacillus anseongensis; assembly: GCF_009757995.1. Taxonomy (NCBI): domain Bacteria; kingdom Bacillati; phylum Bacillota; class Bacilli; order Caryophanales; family Paenibacillaceae; genus Paenibacillus; species Paenibacillus anseongensis. Next base: position 179,212 of record NZ_WSEM01000033.1, on the reverse strand, counting down.
CGCAACAAAAGTCAGGAAGGAAGTCGCGGCAATTTTTCTTTCTCCGGTTTTCAAATCCTCTGTAACGACTTTCACAAAAACCTCCATCGAGCTTTTCCCTGTCCAAGTCACAAATGATTCCAAACAGACAGAATCCGAAGTGTGGATCGGATACAAAAAGTCAACCGAATCAGTTGATGCTGTTACAACGGATCTCCGGCAATGTTTATGTGCAGCAATCGAAGCAATGTCATCAATGTAGGACATCAGCTTTCCGCCAAACAGCGTGTTGTGATTATTCACATCTGTGGGAAAAATGCGTGATGTTTTGAAACATCTGGATTCTCTGGCAAATCGTTTTTCCATAACTAACTGCCCCTTTGCATTCAAGCTTGTTTAATCATGCAATATCATAGCATATTTCTCATCTGTTTGGTCAAAATTGGCTATAACTTATCGATTGCTAATCTTTTTTAATTTTGAGAATAAGGAATTTTTCTCCCTCTTGCCTTCGTTAACAAGTAAACGACTCTCTGGTAGGAGCTCTTTCAGGAGTGGTGACAAAGCCGTCATTAACTGTTCTAACACTTCGGGGCGATCCTGGATGCACTCCCCTTTCCAAACTGCACGCATGACTTCCCCTCTAGGGAGCTCCGGCATCGTGCACAACGGAGAGGCTGGGAGCGAAGCCATCCATTCCTTATGAAAGTGATTTTGCATATTTCCATTAGCAATATAGTGTACTTTTTTCCCACGTTGCTGATAGGAATTAAACCGTTCGAAATTAGCACGTGAGCTAGGCCGATTGCATTTACCCGGGGAAGCATCAAGAACTACGATAATATCATCTGCACTATGGCAGAGTTCCTGAACGGAAGGGTGCTCCCATTGAGTCGATATGTCCCATAGAACGATTGGCTTTTTGATCATATGTAGAAGCTTAAATGAGTCTGCTGGCTGCCATTCTTCATGAAATCCGTCTGGATGAGTTGGGAACCATGTTGAATGCCCTTTATCCCAAGGAGAAGAAGAAGCTAAACTCTGATCTTGCACTCTCATTGATTGAGCTGCAAAATTGTAGTTCTTAGGGGCTTTCAGATCTCCGTATAAAAGCATGTACAGATCAGGTTCGATGGTCGGTTGTTCTACAAGCGCGTTAGGAATGTAGAGGGCGTTTAAAATTCTAGCTAGTGTAACTGCCAGAAATGTCGATCCTACGCCAGCAAATAGGCCTCCGACTACAATTAATTTATCCTGTTGCGGTATTCGATTGGAATGTTTTTGATAATCCGTTGTGTGTGCGGAATCGGGGTATATGGAACGAAGTCTCATCTTCACTTCCATGGCGGATTGACAGCGGTTCTGAGGATTCTCTTGCAGGAGTAGCCGTATTGTTGAAATAAGTGTTTCGGGGAGTTCAGGGTTTAATTGATCTAAAGACTTGTTGGTGAGATAGGCATACTGACCACCCGTTAATAAGTAGTAAAGCATGGCACCAAGTGAATATAAATCAGAACGCACATCGGTTTGTAAACCCATAAATTGCTCCGGAGCAGCAAAGCCGATCGTCCCCATTTGCATGGTATCGTTCTGTTTGCCTTGTGTGAAATGTCTCGCAACGCCAAAATCAATTAACCGGACTTGCGATTGCTCATTCAACATGATATTGGAGGGCTTGAGATCCCGGTAAATAATCGGGCGAGGTTGGAATGTATGCAAATAATGGAGGATATCACATAATTGAAAAGCGATCTGGACGACTTTGGCCATGGGTAGTTCTCGCCTTTTTTCTTCAAATAAATCTTGAAGCGTAGGGCCTTGAATATAATCCATAATCAAAAAACCTGTTCCATCTTCCATTGTCAAATAATCAACCAACTGCGGCAGTTGGGGATGATGAAGCCTTGCGAGCATCTCCGCTTCTTCCAGGAAGGATGCCCCGTCTTGTTCAATTGGCAGGACTTCCTTAACAGCCCACATCTTTCCTTTGAGCTTTTGATCTTCTGCTAAGTAAACCTCACTCATCCCTCCTTGCCCTAGCAAAGATTCCATGTGGTATCTTCCACCGATACAAGTTCCAATCCAATTCTTCTTATGGCTTACGATAAAAAAGCCCCCTTCATCAAGTAATATTTACATTGATTATAAAAGGGGCTCAGATAAAAATCTACATTATTTTCCAAAAGTACTACATCTTTTGCAAATAAAGCGTCAATTCCTCCCGATTGTGAAACAGCTGTTTCGCTTTAAGCAGAAAAAGAGATGGCTCTAGTATTCGTAGAATATCGCGAACCGTTTGAAACGGTTTTTTATGCATCAGTTTTACCGTAATAATCGCCGTGCCGCCACTTTGTAAAGAATACAACAAATCTGCGACCAAACGCCCCATTTGACGGGGATCCCAACTCATGTCACAAACAAGCAGGTCAAACTCTTGATCCCGAAGCTTCACATCGCTTGCATTTTTCTTGTAAATCTTGAGATTAGGGTTGCCAAGGAGTCTTGGACTCATTGCTGCAGGGTCAATGGCCGTAACCTTCAAGCCGCGCTCTAATAACAACGAGGTCCAACCACCTGGTGCAGCCCCGATATCAAGAGCCGTTCTTGCGACACTAAAATCAATGCCAAATCGCTGCTCCGCTTCCAAAAGCTTGAATTTAGCACGTGAAATTTGATCCTGTTCCTTCATAAAACGAATGGCGCCGCCTGACCAATCCGATAAATTATCGGCTGGCTTGGATATCCCTACAAACAGATTTTTCGCATGAATGTAGATGGATATAATTTGGTCAGCATAGCGAACCACTGGTTCAGCATGAACTTCCGAAACAAGGATTTCATCTAATGCAGCCTTGACCGCAAAGGGGGCGTAGGGAACATCAGCGCGTTCTTCTTTACGCACTTGGATGGCTATTTTTTCGCCGGAGTGAACAAGCCCTTCTGCATGTGCGTTTTTTAACCATCCTTTGAGATGTTCAAGATCCGCTTCAGTTCCTGTAATCTCCCATTGCTGAAAAACAGGCTGAATATGTCTAAGAAAAATTGGTTCTTGCTCTTTCATTTGTGTTACTGCATCTTCCGTACCTGATGGCACTTCGAATAAAAAAACTTCAGTTGGCACAAGTAAGGTGAACTTGGTCAGCGGAAATAACTTACGGATTTCATCCTGCGCGTACTGCGCAAACCCGTGATTCGAAGAACCAATGTATGTCGTAATTTGTGTCATAGCCGCATCCTTTATCTTCTTTAATCCAAAACCTTAATCCACGGTCGATCCTGAAACCATTCCAATTCAATATCCACGTCAAAAGCTTTACGGATATTTCCCGGCGTCAGCACCTCTTTCTTTGGCCCAGCAGCAATTAATTCCCCTTGTTCGATGATGGCAACATGCGTAATTAACGGAATAATTTCTTCAATATGATGCGTCACATAGACGACAGTAATATCCTGCTTGCTAAGTTCATTCACATCTCTTAAAAAGCGTTCTCTCTCGTATAAATCCAGGCCAGCAGCAGGTTCATCCAAAACCAAAAGGGAAGGTTTCATCATCAAGGACCTGGCAAGCATCACTTTCTTCCGTTCACCTTGCGACAAACTGCCTAATGTTTGATGAGCCAAATGACGAATTCGTACCCGCTCCAGCATAACCATGGCACGATCCAAAACTTCCTGCGGGATCTCTTGATAAAATCTGAGATAGGCATACTCGCCGGTAGCAACAACTTCAATAACAGGATCGCTTAGATTTAGTTTTTCCATAAGCGACTGTGAGATATAACCAATTCTCTTACGAACTTCTCTCACATCGCATTGGCCATATCGGTTTCCTAACACGTCTACGGTTCCCCGACTCGGGAATTCGTAACCGTTCATCATCTCGAGCAATGTTGTTTTGCCTGACCCGTTACGACCTAACAATACCCAGTGTTCACCTGGTTGAATATGTACATTCACATCATTTAAAATATGTCGTTCGCCTCGAATAAAATGAATATGCGATAAATGAATCATATCAGGCTACATTCCTTTCTTATTACACTTCACTTTTGTATATTCCCTGTGCAATTTGCAGCAGCAACTCGTCCGGAACACGGTGAGCGTAGATGCTCGTTCCATCAGGTTTGGCCGTATAAAGCTTCTGATACATGGCCGTACAGGCTGCCTGGCTGGAGGTATGAATATAAATTTGTCGCGGGAATTTCCGCTTCTGGACGAGCCAAATCACAACATCCATGCCTGTCTGCTCGGTAGACCAGCCCATATCATGATCCAGCGATAAAATATCGATGTCACATTCTTCGAGCAGCAGCAAACACTCCTGTATATTTCTAGCTAGCGTAAACCCTTGGGGACAAGGACGCAGATCATCTAAGTATACATGAATCATCGCTGGATTTCCTTCCCTTCCTGTTCCTACGGATCGTCAGTCAGCGTTACTGAATAAAGTTTTCACGAGAGCAATTTCCTCAGAATGAGTGCCATTGCTCCCTTTTCCCGTTTCGAGAACAACCGGAATATGTCTTAAAAACGCTGAAGACAGCATCTGTCTAAAATTATCAAGACCGATATATCCCGTTCCAATATTCGCATGACGATCTCTGCGCGAGCCATAAGGATGAAGGGAATCATTCAGATGAACAGCTTTCAAATGGGGGAAATAATCAAGCATTTCTCCTCTAGCTTCCAGCTCACCCCATCCATGGCTCGTCCATAAACCGCTGGCAAAAGCATGGCACGTATCCAAACAAAAGCCAATTTTCTCCGGGCGCTGACACAGTTTCCGCACCTGAGCCATCTCTTCCAATGTAAGACCAAGCTGTGAGCCTTCACCGGCTTGATTCTCGAGCAAAATGAAAGACGCCCCCTCATAGCCTTGAGTGGCGCTATTCAAACATTGTATTATATTTTTATAACCTTGTAACGGGTCTTTTCCAACATATTTGCCAAAATGCACCACGAGGCCGACAGATCCGCATGCTTCCGTAATCTCAAGCCCGTTCTTTATCAAACTCACCATTAAATCGCGCTCAGCAGCATCTGCCGCCGGATTCAACGGGTAAGGCGCATGCCCAATAGACAACATATCATGCTCTCGGCAAAATTCCGCACACCACGTAGCTTCCCGCACATTTACTATTTTCGTTGATAGACTTCTCGGATTCATCGGGAAATATTGAAAAGCTTTAGCCCCCATCGCTAGCGCCGTTTTGGCTGCTCCACTATATCCGCCCCTTGTACTCACATGGGCACCAACGTACATAACCCCTCAGCCCCTTCACGATTGACAGTTCGCACAATAAAAGCATTTGCGACTAGAAATTTCTGTCTTCAATAGTGGATGACCACAACGTAAGCAGGGCTCGCCTTCACGGTCATATACACGGCATTTCGCGTCAAATTGTCCCGTCAAACGATCTCCAACAAATAAAGGTTCATCGATATAGCCGCCATACTGAATGGCTTCGAGAAGAACAGTGCGCATCGCTTGAAATAACCGATTTTGCTCCTCATTTGTTAAGGATGACAGCTTACGCAGGGGCAAAATACTTGCAATAAAGCAAATCTCATCCGAGTAACAGTTCCCGATTCCTGATAAAAAGGATTGATCAACTAGCGTCACTTTCAGATTGCCATTTTTACCTTTGAGTAGACTTTGAAATCGGTTCAATGTAAAACCAGGATCCAAAGGTTCAGGACCTAATTTACTTAAAACCTTCTCAACCTCAGGTATCGTATGCATGTGTAGATAGCCTAACCGCAAACCAATGAAGTATAAGTGCTGCGAGCCAAAATGGATCACGACCTGCGATGTTCGATCCGGTTTCTCCTCTTCCGTCCCATAGAACATCCAGCCCCCAAGCATTAAATGAAGCAGTAATACTTCACCCGAGCCTAAAAGAAACAGCAAATGCTTCGCTCTGCGCTCGATTCGAACAATTTGATTACCGGTTAGCTTCTGGATAAAGCGATCCGGATCCACATTCAAGGATTTGGGACGCGTGACTTCCGCCCCTGTAATTGGCGAGTTCTGGATAAGTCTCGTTAACTGCTGACGATATGTCTCCATCTCCGGTAGCTCGGGCATAACATATTCTCCTTGCCTTTTTCTACCTTGTATAACCAATTGATAGGGAAAGTAAACGGCAGCGGGCAAGACTTAGATTAATCCCTCGCTTGCGTACATCGGCTTCATCTTGCGAGTTTTAGGCTTCGACTGAAAACCTTCCTGAGGCACCAAATTCTCGATTTTCCTCACTTTATTTTTCAAACGGCTGATACGCTTCTCTAGAGCTTCCTCTATCTCATTTTGCTTCCGGTCGCCACGGTGCAGGGAGCGCCTGCGCCATAGTTTGGCCCATGCTTCCTCTGCGTAAAAAATGGCCTGCGCCAAATTTCGCTCCCGATGCTCATAATACATGGCTAACTCCAAATAAGGCTCAAGTTGCAGCGAAAGGCTTGCATTCTTGATATGAATCCAACGTTTCCAGAGATCAACAGCCCGGGAATATTCACCTTTTTTCTTATAAAAGCCAGCTAGCTGGAGAATCACCGACTCATGTTCGGTTGAATTTGCAGGTTTCGGGTCATTCATTAATCTCGAAAATAAATCTTGAAAGAACGTCTCTGCACGTTCCGAACGGTCCATTTTATCCAACCAAAGACCCGTGCGAAACAGCTCTTCTAATTCGATATCAGCGTAGTGTGCGGTATTCTCCACCACCCCGGCCTCAGCCTCAGCGTTCGTAGAAGATACTGCCGGCTCTAGTTCTCCGCTTAGCAGCTTGGAAAAATGAATGGCAAGGGCTGCTAATGTTACAATATCATGCTCATTATGAACGAACACACCTTGCAGAACAGATGGATTTTTCTCTGCCAAGTACTGAAAATAAAGGGTAGGCGCCATTGAGCCGGGCACATCGTCCACACGCTCAAAACCAAGTCGACTCTCTTCAACCTTGCTCAGACGGCAGGAGGGCAGCGTATTCCGCCATAAACTCCTAGAAGGATATAGAAAATCGAGCTGCAGAAGATTCGAATCATCGAGCGTAAGCCGATTGAGCACATAGCGATTCTTCAAGATTGGCCAATCGAAAGTCCGGCCATTGTAGGACACAATATGGGTAAAGCGGTCGAGCAGCTCTTGCAAATACACAAGCATGGCCTGCTCTTCCGCTGGATTGCGTATCAAAAGCTGTTCCACCGTGAATAGCTCGCCGGTGTAATAGCCGATGCCGACCATGAACGGCACGTTGCCCGCACCGACACCGAGTCCCGTCGTCTCGGTGTCAAAGAAAAGCAGCGCGTCATGCCGGACGGCAGCGCCGCGGTCGTGAAAGCAGACAAGCTGCTGCGCGCAATCGGCCAGCTCCCGCAGCCGATATTTGCCGTGCACGCTGTCTGTGCCGTACACCCGGCGCCGCATGACGAACGAGCCAGCCGGGCTCGTCTCGATATGGGCGCCGAGCTGCGCCCATTCGTCGTCGGCCGCAGGCACGGACGGCGGAGCGGCCTGTGCCGCCCCGGGTCCACGCAGGCGGCCGAGCTTTTCGCGGAGCCCGCTCATCGGGCACCGCCATCCAGCGTTTTCAGACGGGTTTTACTGAACATGGGTACAAAACCATACATCTATAATCCCTCCAGTATTCGAAGGGATTTTTTCTTAGCATCCATCCCCTCTATTTCGGTTCCAATACATGACGGGCAGCCATCGTCACACGGACATTTTCGAATCAGACTCCTGGCTGCTTCTTTTATCTCATCAAAACGTTGAAATACGTCTTCCGCTAATCCAATCCCGCCTGGGTAATGGTCGTAAATAAAAATTGTTGGTAGCTGGGAGTGTTCAGCCCGGATTTGAGAAATTACGTGTATGTCGCTGCGATCACACATTACGTGAATGGGTACGATATGCCTAATCACGTTGGAAATTCCCATTAATATCTGTTCCAACGTTTTCGTTTCTACAGTTGGGTCTACTTCTTTTATTTCAATCCAGGTCGCGCTGGTATGAAGTTCTTCTTCTGGAAGTTTGATAGGCCCGTATCCAATATTCTCAAAACTGGTTAAACGGATTTTCTTAAACATGGTTGCCATAACATTTATCGCAGTGTCGCCGAAATTTATAGAAGTTGTTTGCCTTTTGGCTATACGGTCAATAGATAAAACTTTCAGCTTTACGGCCAAGTTCGCATCTGTGTAATACTCTACGTCTACTTCGCGTACATACGCCTTTTTGTGTTCCCAGTCCAGCTTTTCGACTTGAAACTGAGTACCTTCATGCAAATAAATCGCTTCGTCATGTAAAAGAGTCATAGCGCTAAATCTGTCCATCTCACCGATAATTTTTACGTTCGCTACGTCCGATTGGTCAACAATTACTACGTTTTCCTGAGCGGCAGATCGTAAGCTTACTTCGTGTGCCGGAAACGATTGACTAGCCCAATAAAATGAATCGGCAGCCTGAGTAAGTACTCTCTCTTCTACCAAATATTCCAGTATATCGGTAATCTCTAACGGCCCGAATTCCTCCCCTATTTTTACTGGAAGTTCATACGCAGCGCATCGTAAATGGTCTACGAGGATCAGCAAATTTTCAGGGTTAATTCTGGCAGACTCTGGGGAACGTTCGAAAAAGTATTCCGGGTTCTGGACTACGTATTGGTCAATCGGTGTATTGCTGGCTACCATAATAACCAGGGCTTCACCGTGTCGCCTTCCAGCCCGACCCGCTTGCTGCCAGGTGCTGGCGACGCTTCCGGGATATCCGGACATAATACAAACTTGCAGCTGGCCTATGTCTACGCCTAATTCCAGTGCATTGGTACTTACTACGCCCAGGATTTCCCCGTTACGTAACCCTCGTTCAATTTCCCGACGCTGGCTTGGCAAATAGCCGCCCCGGTATCCTCTTATGGTTTTCGTCCCTAGTTCGTTTTTAACCAGTTCCTGTAAATGACTTAATATGAGTTCCACCCTAACGCGGCTGCGGGCAAAAACGATCGTTTGTACTTTATTTGATAAAAATTCTTTCGCCAGCTGGTTTACTTCTACCGTCGCGCTTTTCCGTAGGTTCAGTGGCTTGTTAACAATAGGCGGGTTATAAAATACGAAATGCTTACGGCCCCTGGGTGCGCCATTGTCGTTTATTAGCCGCATAGGTTTACCTGTAAGCTGTTCAGCCAATTCCTTCGGGTTTGCTATCGTCGCCGATGTACAGATAAACAGCGGATTGCTGCCGTAAAATTTGCAGATACGCAGCAGCCTGCGTATTACGTTGGCTACATGGCTGCCGAAGACGCCCCGGTATGTATGTAGTTCATCAATAACGATATATTTTAAATTGCTAAATAGGCTTACCCATTTCGTATGATGAGGCAGGATGGCCGAATGCAGCATGTCGGGATTCGTAATAACGATATGGCCTACGTTCTTTACAATCTGCCGAATAGCCGGGGACGTGTCGCCGTCGTAGGTAAAGCTTTTTATATCAATTCCCATTTCGTTAATTATTTCGTTTAGTTCGCTTTTTTGATCTTGTGCCAAAGCCTTCGTAGGGAAAAGGTAAAGCGCCCTGCTGGCGTCGTCTTCAGCGATAGCCTGTAGAACAGGGAGGTTATAGCAAAGCGTTTTACCTGAAGCCGTTGGGGTTACAGCAACTACATTTTCACCCTGTCGGATAGTCTCGTACGCTGTTGCTTGGTGACTGTATAGTTGTTCGATTCCCCTTTTCGTCAGGGCGCCCTTGATGCGTTCGTCCACGCTTTCAGGCATAGGCCGGGTCTTCGCTTCTATGGGTTCGACTTCGTGCCAATTAATTATATTTTCATTTGCTCTTAAATTTTGTATTAGTTGTGTAAGATTCTTCTTTCGAAGCAAGGTTAACCCCTCCCTTATAGAACGACTGTTCCCCTTATTATAAACGTCTACAGCAAAATAAAAAAGCCCCAGGAATTGGGGCTAATGAATCGTAAGGCTATCTCTGATTTTAATCCAATGACTACGTTCGTATGTCTACATGAGATCCGATGAATCATCGTAATCATACCGAATCCCTTCGTGATCAGCTCTCGCAACTGGGGCATTAACTTGAAAGGCTTGGCTAGCACTTTCTTGCATTTTCAACAATACTTCCTGATAATCTCTAGAACGGTGCTCTTCCAAATCATGTTTCATCGCAGTTCTCAAAGCTCTTTCAATGATCACAACATCATGACTAGTAAAATTCACGGTTCCTCGCACCTCTCTCGGTACTTTATTTCTCAACTTCTAGCTTTGCCATAATAGGGTAAACACATACTGAGCACCGTTATTTTCAAAAACTCGTATTGTACGAAGAAATCAGGTAAAATCAGGAAGAGTATATAAATAAGGAGGAATTCATCATGACAACATCTTTACCCGTCGAAGTCGAATCCAATCGCCAACCGGATCACGAAATCAATCCGCAATTCCTGACCCGTTGGTCACCTCGCTCATTCACAAAGCAAGAGGTTACCGAAGATGTACTCCTTAGCTTGTTTGAAGCGGCACGCTGGGCGCCGTCCGGCAGTAATATACAACCATGGCGGTTCATCGTTGCCCGTACGGAAGAGCAGCTAGCCAAGTTTCACAGCTTTATAGCCCCTGCTAACCGCGAATGGTGTGAGAAAGCACCTGTTCTTGCTTTAGTGATTTCCTATACCAAGGCGTCCAACGGGAATACCTCCCCGAGTCACGCTTTCGATGCAGGAGCAGCATGGGGTTACCTTGCACTAGAAGCTAACAATCAAGGATTAATCACACATGCCATGGGTGGCTTTGATCATAATCAAGCGCGTGAAACGCTTCAAATTCCTGAGGATTATCAAACGCATGCCGTGATTGCGATTGGTTACCGCGGTCCTGTTGAAGCTTTGCCTGAACGCTTTCAAGAGCGTGAAGCTCCTTCTACTCGTCGTCCCGTTAACGAATTGCTATTTGAAGGGACTTTTGGCCAAACACTGTAAATTTGAAAAAAATAACCGCCAGGGAAGTGCCCCTGGCGGTCCCCTCAAGGGAACTGAAGTCCGTTAATTTGAAAGTATTGTGCTAACTAATAAGGAAGTTCGACTTTATCGACTCTTGATTTGTAGGACGGATCAAAATAAGCCGTGAACGTTAGATTTACAGTCAGTTTTCGCGATGTATCCTTAGGCAAATTTCCGAAGTTTACCGTATCCACACGAATTAATCGAGGTAAAGCTTGCAGTTGTGTGATGGCATCCGTAATTTCATTAAATGTCCCGCCAACGGAAGTCGTCACTCTGACTTCCCCAACATTCGGATACGGATTTTTAGTGTTCGCATCTGTCTGTTGCGTTTGCGTGCTCTTGTCACTCACCGCATAGGAAATCGAGTTGAAATTAACTTTTGAGCTCGTTTTAATCTGATTTAAATCAAGCGTTAGCTGCTCCGTATTATCCCATAATGGAAGAGCGGCTTGAATGTCTTTTAACGACGGACCTACATCCTCTTTCTTCTCACTTAACTTCTTCGTTAGAATCTGTATTTGCTTTTCCACGAGTACCATTTCGTTTTCTTGCGCTTTGATTTTATTGGTAGAAGGCAGTTGTATGAAATAATAGAAAGCAAAAAGACCTAAAAACAACAGAACCGCGAGAAATAGAAAAAGAGACTTCGCATTATTTTTGTTGGACATTCGTAGCCTCCTCTCCTTTCGCTTCTCCAGCCCCCTTAGTTCCCGCATCTTTTGCAGCTGTGGCTTTTTTGAACGCTATTGAGTAATTAACTGTATATTGCTTAGCCGTAGTGGTTATCGGGTTATTCGCAACAGGGTTCGTTGGGTCAGTTGGAGTTTGTGTATTAGCACTCACCGCTGCATTCGTAGTCCCAATTGTCGTCTCGGTAATTGACTGTAGATTGGCATTTTCGCCAAAAGACAACTTGCGCAGGTCAAATAAATAGCGGGCCGAATCCTCCATCTTCGCGAAAACGACAATTAAAGACATCTGCGATTCCGATGAATAGGAAATGGTGCTGATTTGAGCATCTACCGGCAACGGTTTCTTGATATCTCCGATCATTGCGACAACATCTTTTCGGTTCGCCCTCGTCATTGTAATAAACGCCGCTGGATCCCCCTGAGTTGCAGGTTTTGAAGTTAATTTTGCCTCCGCAGCTGATTTTTGAGCATTGAGGGCAGTTAGTCTTGACGCGTTTTGAGCTGATATTTTCTGATTATCCAAATAATTTGTACCTATCAATACGGCACAGGCAACCCACACCATCATGCCCAAAATGGCTAATACAAACTTGATTTTCGTCTCCGTTTTCCGATGCGGCAGCAAGTTGATTTGCGTTTTTTGCTTGGAAAATAAAGCGACCCCGATTGCAACACGATACGCATTAGCGCTAAAATCTTTTGACCGTCCGCTCGCATATAAATCAAAATCGACCTTCTCCACCTTCAGCTCAGAAAGAGCCTGCTCAAGCTCCAAATGCAGCTGATCTCTACTTTGATTCGCACCCGTCACGATAATATGAGAAATTCGGCTTTTTCCCTCTTGAATACTGTATTGATAAAAGCTCAGCATCCTGGAGATTTCAGCAATAATTTCCCCCGTCTGATCGGGTGTTAGTTCATCATCAACAGCTGTATCGTGTTCAAAAAGACTAATCGTTCGCATAAAAATGGGATTGCCATTTTGCAGCATGTACACTTCCAGCGTGCCACGATCTAAGGAAACCAACATGGATTCCTCAAAAAACTCCTCCTGCTGCGACGATATCGCCCTGACTAAAGCAGTGGCAGAAATCTCTGCCGCTTTCACGTGCACTCCGGCATCCTCGAACACTTTTACATAGCTCATAATCAGCTTTTTTGGAGCTGCAAACACTAGAACCAGCGTGCTCTCATCGTCTTGGCTTACCTTAATGTAATCGTAGACAGGGTCCTCAAAAGGCAGACGTAACGCAGTTTCCACTTCAAGCTCTACAAGCTGACGCAGCTCTTGCGGCTTAATGCTTGGAATTCGCATTTTACGAATGATAATTTGCGATGTCGGAATGGCTATGGTCGCTGAAGCGCCCCTCAGCTTTTCTGCTTTTACCCATTGTTTAACCTGAAGGCTCAGAGATTCCGAATTGACAATTTGATCTTCAACAATAATCCCTGACGGGATGGGAAGAAATCCGCTCGATCCAACTTCCCACGACTTTTTCTTTTTGACAGTGACATACCGGACTCCCGTTTGATCTACCGTAATCCCGATTCGCTTAGTACCAAAGCCGAACATATTAATCACACCCTGCTATCCGAGTAATGTTAGGTAAGCTTTTATCATATCCGATCCATAACCGTATGAAATCATAATGCCCAACGCCAATGACGGGCCAAATGGTATCGGTTGTTTTCTCTTGGTGATTTTTAGCAGAAGCAGCAACCCACCTATCAGACTGCCAATCATACATGCCAAAACAAATGCGACCATTATATGAGGTAAGCCCAGGACTGCACCACAGACTACAAGGAGTTTGGCATCCCCCATTCCCATACCGCCGCGCGAAAGAACTGCGATTAACACGATAATACCGCCCCCGATCACAGCGCCTAGTACGTAACTCCACCAAGCCTGATCTCCAGGAAAAATGAATCTTAAAACTATGAAAATAGGAAAGAAAACTATCAATATTTTATTAGGAATAAGCATATAAGATAGATCTGAAACCGTGATGATAACTAAAAGACTTACCAATGTTAAAGCGACCAACGATTCTCCTGTGATGCCAACGTGCACGTAAACCCATAAGAATAACAACCCTGTTGCAAGCTCCCCTATGGGATATAGAACGGAAACTCTTGTTTGACAGTGCCTGCATTTGCCTCTGGAAAAAAGATAGCTGATCACCGGAATGAGATCCCTGGATGTCAGTTTTGTCCCGCATTTCGGGCAGGCCGATGGCGGGTTGATGACCGATTGTTTGGCCGGCACTCGCAGCGCAACTACGTTGAAGAAAGATCCGAGTACAAGACCGATTATGAAGATGTAGATTGCGATGAGGAGTGTCATGTGTTTGGGTCGCTTTCTTTGATTTTAAAAAAGGAATCGGAATGGACCGATTCCTTTTTTACATAAATTATAAAAATTAATTAGATTCAGAAGGGTAGTCTGTTGTAGCTGCTGACAATGTACCTTTACCTGAAATTACATCTGTAACTGGGCTAATTGTGTAACTGTCAACTTTTGTAGTTATTACAATACCTGTTAGAACGTTATCTGTATACTCAAGTTTACCTGCAGTAATCGGATCTTTGGTGCTTGGCAAAACTAAACCAGGTTCTAAAAATTTATTTCCAACTAAGTCAGTTAAAACCTTTACAGTAGCTGGAGGTGTTCCACCTTTTTCAGTAGTAATATAGAGTCTTGATGCTTCATAAACCTGATGGAAAAAAGCAGCATCTGCATCGTTTTTTGACTTATTAATCACACCCAAAATATAAGGAACAGCAATAGCCGCAATAACAGCCAAAATAACAATTACAGCTAGCAACTCAATCAATGTAAATCCCTTTTCTTCTTTTTTAAGACGCTTCATCATTTTAAATAACATAATGTCTACCTCCAATAATTTTTTAACCTAAATTTGAATACATACTAAACATCGGCAGCATAATTGCGGCAACAATTGATCCTACTAATCCCGATAATAAAACTAGCAATAGCGGCTCTAACAGCGACTTTAAGCGATCCACGGTATTTTCAACGTCCATCTCATAGAAATCCGCCACTTTTTCGAGCATCTGATCAAGTGCACCCGTTTCTTCTCCAATGGAAATCATCTGAGTGACCAACGGAGGAAATACCCAGGACTGCTTAAGCGGTTCAGACAACGGGTTACCCTGCCGTAACGAGTCCGCCGATTTTTTTATAAAACTACCAATAACCTTGTTACCAACTACTTCTTCTACGATTGCAAGCGACTGAAGAACTGGAACCGCACTTGAATACAACGAGGATAGCGTTCGAGTCATTAAGGCAATTGAACCTTTTTGCTTCAACTTACCAAAAATAGGTATTCGTAGCTTTATATAATCGATCCCATATGCACCTGCTTCAAACCTTTTTGCCACTTGGTAAACAGTAATTATGGCAAGCACCCCAACTAACCAAAACAACCACTGATGTTGAATACTATTACTTAATTTCAATACAACTCTAGTAATCAAAGGAAGTTCAGCATGCAATGACTCGAATGTGGTTACAAACTGGGGAACAACAGATTTTAGAAGGTAAATTACCGCAACAATCGACAATCCACCAACGGTTGCCGGATAAGTCATCGCCGACTTAATCTTCTCCCGAGTCACATGCTCCTTCTCAAAAAACTTTGCAAGTCGCTCCAACGTTCCTTCCAAGTCACCCGTCTCTTCCCCAGCGCGAACCATGTTGACAAACATTGGCGGGAAAATCTTTTTATGCTCCGAGATCGAGCTGGAGAATGAAACACCCTTCGAAATATTCGAAGCAACCTGCAAGAGTGCCTTACGAAGAGGCTTGCTCTCAGTTTGTGAAGCCAAAATCGACGTTGCTTCCACGATATTGACCCCGGCCCTGATTAACGTCGCAAATTGCCGGCAATACACGATAAAATGAATCGTTTTTACCGGATTGCCGATGTAGATTTCCGTTTTGAGGGCTTTGAACTGTTCTTCTTTTACAGAGAGAACGATATATCCCTTTTTGCGGAGCTCCTCGACTGCAGTTGATTTATCAGTGGCGGAAATTTTGCCTTTTACCTGTTTACCGCTGCTGCCTCTTACCTCATACAGGAACTCTGACATTACATCACACCACCCTCAGCAAGATAAGCTCTCGCTGCGATGGGATCAATAAGTCCTTGTTGCATTTGTTCCTTTATCGACACGTCTAGCGTATGCATGCCTAAGCTGCGTCCGGTTTGCATGACACTCTTGATCTGATGAATTTTCTCCGAACGAATAAGATTGCCTACAGCCGGTGTATTGATCATGATTTCCGTAGCGCATGTTCGTCCTTGGCCACCAGGCTTGGGAAACAACCGCTGTGAGATGACTCCAACCAAAACTGCTGCCAGCTGCACGCGAATCTGCCCTTGCTGATGCGCCGGGAAAGCATCGATGATGCGATCAATCGTTTGTGGCGCGTCTGTTGTATGCAAGGTTGCAAAGACCAAATGTCCCGTTTCAGCTGCCGTAACGGCTGCTGAGATCGTTTCAAGATCACGCATCTCACCAACAAGAATAACATCGGGGTCTTGGCGCAAAGCCGCTCTTAAACCATTTGAGAAAGACTTCGTATCACTACCTACTTCTCTTTGGTCAATAATCGATGAAGAATGCGTATGAAGAAACTCGATCGGGTCTTCCAACGTTACAATATGCTTCTTCTCGGTTCGATTAATGTAATCGATCATAGCTGCCAATGTGGAAGATTTGCCACTTCCCGTTGGTCCTGTCACTAAGACAAGTCCTTGTGGTTTCAACGCTAATGTACTAATCACACTAGGTAACTGGAGCTGTTCCAGAGACGGAATCTTTGTTGGAATCGTTCGAATGGCGACGCTGACGCGTCCTCTTTGACGATAGGCATTAATCCTGTACCGTGAACATCCTTCAAGCTCATACGAAAAATCCAGCTCTCCAGCATGATCAAATCGATCTATTTGGTCAGCATTCAAAAGAGCCTCTGCCATGGAGCGAGTATCATCTGCATGCAGCGTTTCGTTCCCAACTTGCTGTAATGTGCCGTGAACGCGAATGATTGGCGGCGAACCTACAGAGAGATGCAAGTCAGATGCCTTAGACTCATGGGCAATCCTCAATAAATTTACGATCCGCTCTAACGAATTTGACATTTCCCACACCTCCTTTCTCGTTAATAAGCAACGGTCTCTCTGATAACTTCTTGCAATGTCGTAATTCCTTGTCGTACTTTCTGAATCCCGTCATCCATCAGTTGAATCAGACCATGCTCTACTGCAGCATCTCGCATTTCCTGAACAGATGCTTTGTTGCTAATCAACTGGCGCATTGTATCGTTCACGACGAGAATCTCGTGGATGGCTAACCTCCCGCGATATCCGGTACGATTACAGTTGCCGCAGCCATTGCCTTTGTGAAGCTTTTCGGCATGTATTCCTCTGCTATTCATGAAGATCCGTTCTTGCTCTGAAGGTGTATACACCACTTTGCATTCGTGACATATTCTACGAACAAGCCTTTGGGCAACAACACCGATTAGGGACGAAGCAATCAAATACGGTTCTATCCCCATATCCCGAAACCGAGTTATCGTACTCACGGAATCATTGGTATGCAGGGTTGACAGTACAAGGTGACCCGTTAAAGATGCACGAATTGCAATTTCTGCTGTCTCGGAGTCCCTGATCTCACCAACCATGACGATATTCGGATCCTGCCGTAAAATGGAGCGAAGTCCTGCTGCAAAATTGAGGCCAATCGTCGGATTCACATGCACTTGATTGATACCTTCCAATTGGTACTCTACAGGATCTTCAATCGTAATAATGTTGGCATTCTCTTGATTTAAATGACTTAGTGCAGAGTAAAGCGTCGTTGTTTTCCCGCTTCCAGTAGGACCTGTGATAAGCAGAATCCCATAAGGCTGCTCAATCATTTCACGAAAAACACCCATATTACGCTCCCCGAACCCTAGCTGTTCAATAGGCTTAACGCCGGTTGATAAGTCTAGAATCCGTAAAACGATTTTCTCACCATGAATGGTAGGAAGAGAGGATACACGAATATCTACATGCTTATAATCTACTTGCATTTTGATTCTACCGTCTTGTGGCAATCTTCGTTCGGCGATGTTCAATTTAGCCATAATTTTCAAACGCGCTGTTATAAAACCTTGCATCTGCTTTGGAATGACACGTTCAGTTCTTAAATGACCGTCAACCCGGTAACGAATAACCAGATTCGTCTCACCTGGGTCAACGTGAATATCCGAAACTTTTAACTGAACCGCTTGCTGTATCATTTGATTAACCAACCGTACGATTGGAGAATCTTCATCCGTAATTTCGGTTTCCTTGATATCTTCGGTTGTTGGCATATCTGTCATCATTTGACTCATTGAATCCTGAAGTCCATAGTGACGGGCAATGGCACGCTGCAACTCATCTCTGCTCGTAATTGCCGGTTCTATGCGATACCCTGTACTCATTCTCATCTCTTCAATTGCAAAGTAATCCAAAGGATCCGCCATAGCCACCATGAGTTTCCCGCCCTCTTTGTGAAGAGGAATGGCCTGGTAGCGTCTTGCCATGCTTTCAGGGATGATTTTCGTTATTTCAGGATCAATCTGATATTTAAACAAGCTGACATGAGGAATGCCGAGTTGAAACTCCAGAACCTCAATCAATTGCTGCTCTGTAATATATCCTTGCGTAATCAGCAGGTCCCCAAGCTTCTGTTTTGTTTTACTTTGTTCCTTAAGTGCCTCTTGGAGCTGAGTTTCTGAAATAATCCCGCTCTCTACTAGCAAATCACCCAATCTTTTCCTAACAAGAGCCATTTCCTTATCAACTCCATTACTGATTTCGCCCAAGAAAATAATAGGACTAAATACCTAATTTAAGCAAGATAAAAATCATTATACAACATCAGAGTACATTTTAGAATAATTTTCTTATATATTTGCGTCTAATTACCCAATTTTATAGTTCTAAACTACCTGTAATAATACAATTCGCTCCCTATCTCGGATAATCCTCTTTTAAAAAATTATTAAAATTCTGTAATTTTCGTCAACTTTCTTATGTTTTCCTAAAATATTTTCGATATCATATACACAAACTGTATATTTTTAGGACCGAAAAGTAGTAAAATAGTCTCATATAAGATTTACTATATGAAAGTCTACGGGAGGAGAGAAATGTATGTTTTCAGCCATACAAAAAAAGATCAGTTTTCTACTGATCACATCCATGGCCATATCATGGTTCGGGTTCACAGGTCTTCCGAGCCAAACAGTTCTAGCAGCTGCCGGAGACACGGTAACCGTAGCACTGAAATCTGTCAATAACAGTAAGTATATAACGACAGATACGAGTAACAGTTCTTCACTTTATGCGAATAAGACGAATCCATGGGTATCCGATTTGTTTGATTTAGTTGACCAAGGGGAAGGCATCTACGCTTTAAAATCAAGAGCGAATTCCAAATATGTGACTGTTGGGTCTAATAGAACGGATACGCTAAAAGCTTCATCACAAACAATTACCGACAATCAGAAGTTCAGGATGATACCAAATTCTGACTCCACGGTATCATTCAAACCTGTAGGTAACCTTAAAGATTACTTTGTCAGTTTAGAAGATGATAGCAGTAACGAAATAAATGCAGAGCAAAGCAATTCCACGTCTACACTTACAAAATTTCAAATTTCCTATTTCGATCTCACCAAACCATTGAAGATACTTGAGATTAAAGATTTGGAGAAATCTTCCAACGAGAAAACACTTACTTCAGATTTAAAAGATAAACTAGGTACAAATACTGATTTTCAGCTAGAAACAATTAGCATAAAAAAATTCGTTGCTCTCCGCGATGAATTAGATGGTAAATACGATGCCATTTACTTCGGAAAAAGTTTATTTAATCCCACCTCAGAGACTGGAAGCAACCACGATACTCGTTTCCTTGAGAATGACATTACATCTCTCAAAGCAACAGAAATTACAGACAAATACATAAATAAAGGATTGCCCGTTATTGTCTATAGCGACTCGTCCAAGAAACGTGGTGCTTTGTACCAAGGATACTTAAACAGCAATGGCATCCATACTAAGTCCAATGGTAATTTATACAATTTGTTTAATCCCTACAATACAACAACACCTAAAAGTAATGTGATTTTTGTAAATGACACGGATATTGGTAGTTCATCTGCCTTTATTGCGAAAACAAACTTACTTGTAAATGCCAATGTTCGCCCTCAACTCAGTCTGACAAGCAAACCAACTGACTACACAGTAAGCTCAAATCGTGATATTAAGTATAAAGCTGGCGACACTTTAACTTATACCTTTAATGTCTCTAATGTTAGAAACATCGGTCAGCGCAATTTGGTAGCTAATTTATATTTAGGTGTCGACAGCGTCTTAAAATTCGATGCTTCCAATTTAGTACAAACGGTTCCAGTAACTTCCCTTACCAATAATACAATTAGCTTTACACTTCCAAAAGGTTACTCAGGGCTTTACTACTGGCGTCTAGAGCTCGTCGATCAAACCAGCACTGGCAAGCTGAAAGATTCGGCTGCAGGCGTTTTCCGTTATAAAGACCAGTCGCCAACCATTAAGGTATTGCAAGTTATTCCTAACTCGCAGTCGACTAGTAAGACCAGCAGCCTACTTTTAGAGTCAAACTTAAAACAAAATTATTTACATTCTGACGATTATGATATCAACATCACAGTCATTGACTTCAATACGTTTAACTCTACAGAATACAAAACTTTAAATAGCAAATACGATATGTTGATCTTCGGTTTTAACGATTCATACAACGGAACTGCAGACATTTCTTCAACAGCTGCTGCTGCAGTTAAATCATTTATCGCTACAGGGCAAGGCGTTATGTTCACCCACGATACCGTCTATCAAGGGAATCAAACATGGATCACTAATTTCCAAGCGGATACAGGGCAAGTCGGTCCAATGACGAATATGGGTCTCAATGCCCCTAACACATCAACGTCAACTGTAAAAATAAATGAAGGTTTGCTGACCGAATTCCCTTTCTTTATAAGCGAAATGACACCATCCGTGGCAACAACGCACGATCAATATTTTAGGCTGGATCTAAACGATCCCAAGGTTATTCCTTGGTACAACATCAATGGAAGTCCTCGTGACGTGGAAGATAGCTGGAATCATTATTACACCTACTCCAAAGGGAATGTCACCTACTCAGGTACAGGGCATAATTTCGTAAACACAACCAAAAACAGCTCTTTTCCAGATTGGGAACAAAGACTGTTCGTAAACACGATGTACAGGGCTTTCATCGGTTCAAATCATAAGCCCACTTTAGATCTCATATCTCCAGCAGCTTTCAACGAATCTTTAAAGAATTACATCTCAGCGAACAGTTCAATTTCTGTAAGTTTCAAACCCGACGATTTGGACTTAAATGATAAAAAAGTGACCTCATCCATTACTTTTACTTACAAAGACGCTTCAGGTAATAATCAATCTGTCAAAGTTCTAACAGATACGGAGACAAATAAAGGTGAGACGATCACCAAAACGTTCCCTAATCCTCTAGCTGCAAGCGGCGGAGATTTGACGATCTCAGTCTCAACCAAAGACGCCGCAGGCGCTCTTGAAACAAAGGAAGTTGCCGTCAAAGTCATTACCTCTACTGGTTTAACGCCAGATCGTACGGTATCAGCTGAAAAAATTGAAGTGAATAGTCTTGTGACTGTGAATTACATCATTAATCCAACAGCAAAACCTTACAGTGCAGCTACGAACCTTGAAGATTTAAAAATTACAGGCTTGCATTATAAGGAAACATTCCCAGCGAACTTGGAACTTGTTACAATTCCAACAGGTTTCACAAAAACAGGCTCTTTAACAAGCGGCTTTACCCTTCAAGGTGATATCGACGAAATTCCATACCGCAGAGAAGGCAATCAATTTGTAGCTAGCAGTTCCACGTTCACCGTCGTTGTTAAACCAACGAAAGCGGGAGACTACTCTTTATCTAATGCTAACCTGCAATACAAGGATTTTGCTTCAGCAAATCAAAATGTTCTCTTTTCGAATAAGGTCATAACCGCTTTTACGAAATTAACTTCCTTGACGTTGGATAACCTCACAATTGCAAAAGGTGATACTTCCAAACTGATTCCAAAGGTAATGCCTAGTGATGCTACCTACCAGAAAAATGAAGATTTCACTTGGACAACGGATGCTGCATCCATCGTTACGGTCAATGCAAGTGGTGAAATTCGAGGTGTCAGTGCTGGAACTGCAAAAATAACGGCTGTCGCGAAAGATGGAAGCGGACTTACCGCCACCTCCGTGGTTTCTGTCATCCAACCAGGCTTGAATATCACAGGTCCGACGGAAGTGGCCGTTGGTGCAGACATATCATTGCAAGCAGCACTGGTAACCGTGAATGAGAACGTAACTTCAGTCAGATGGAGTTCTTCAAATTCCAGCAAAGCGAACTTCACGGTAAGCGATAAATTTACTGGCATCTTACATGGTGTACAAAAAGGCACCGTGACTGTAACAGCTACCGTTGTAACAGATAAAGGAAATACTTATTCCAAAGATTACACAGTAAAAATATTCATACCTTTAACATCAATTAATGTAGGGAGCGCTAGTATTCGCGTTGGCGAAACCATCAAATTAAATTCAAACTATACACCGTCCGATGCTGATAATCCCAACTTGACCTGGAGCACAGACCGGTCCGATCTGGTTACCGTAGACAGTTCAGGGAACATTACAGGCGTAGCTGAAGGAACAGCGAAAGTTATCATTAATTCCACAGACGGATCCAACCTGACAGCCAACGCGACCGTTACCGTAGTTAAACCTTCTTTGACGGTTATTGGACCAACATCGGTAAATATTGGAGAGAAGATCACGTTAGAAGCTATTTTCTCAACAATTAATGAAACTGTAGCATCCATTTCTTGGAGCTCACCCGATCAGGATAAAGCGAGCTTTGTAACAGATGGTGATTACAAGCGTGTATTAACTGGTGTTAAAGCGGGAGCTGTGAATGGCTCTGTTACGATTACAACAGATAAAGGAAGTACTTATTCCAAAAATTTCAGCGTTAACGTTACAGCGGTTCCAGTGACTTCTGTAAGAATAGACAATGCTACGATTCGTGTTAATCAATCTTATGTTCTAACACCAAATTTCGAGCCTACAAATGCAAGTATTAAAGTGCTTACATGGGAATCAAACAATCCAAACGTGGTCACAGTCGACTCTAACGGAAATACTCGAGGGGTAGCTGTTGGTACAACTACAATTAAAGCAACCACGACGGATGGCACGAATCTATCCGGCACAGCGACGATTACAGTCATTCAGCCATCAATTTCTGTTAACGGGCCTGATAAACTCTTTATTGGCGGTCAACCCATTACGCTTCAAGCTCTTCTAAGTTCAGTCAATGAAACACCTACTTATACGACTTGGAATGTTTCAGATGAGGATAAATTGAAAGCAGAATTCACCGGTTTAGATGGGAGTCCAACGAGAACTCTTACCGGAAAGCAGCCTGGGATTATTATCGGAACCGTACATATGGTCACTGATCAAAGGAGTTCCTACGATGCCAGCTTTAAAGTAACTGTCATTTCACTGCAACTAAATGATCAAACCGTTGACGTCGGCCAAAGCGGCAGCCTGTCACCATCCATTACACCTCCGTTAGAATTGAATTCGGAAGTTGTCTGGAAGTCAGCAAATGAGAATGTGTTGAAAGTAGATAACTCGGGGAATTATCAAGCTATATCCGAAGGATCGACACAAGTAACGATTATTTCGAAAATTGATCAAAGTGTCATTGCTTCTGCTACGATAACTGTTGCTCAACCTACTGTCGAATTTGATGGAGATAAAGTCGTAAATATCTCCGGAACAACAACACTTCGGACATGGTTGCGATCTTCACATCAGAAAGCGAAGACTTTCACATGGGCTTTGGATAACCCTAATCAATCTTTTGCAAATGTAACGAAATCTGCAGAAGATTCCAGAGTTTTTACAGGTAAAAATGTTGGCGTAGTAACAGGAACAGTCAGCATTGTGACGGATAAAGACATCACGTATAAGCAAAGCTTCAGCATCTCCGTCGAATCCTTAGCCATTGTCAGGATGATCGATGGTGTTGAGAGCAGCATCTCTGTTATTACAATGGACAAAGGTGAGTCCATCGTGCTGAAGGCTGCTTTGAATCCTTCAACAGCATTAAACAATGGATTTAAGTGGAGCTTAATCAGTGAACCTGGAGAAAATGGTGAGGCTGCCATTGTTGGCGATGACAACAAGCAAACTGTAACACTCATTGGGATTAAGAAAGGCACTATCCATTTCAAAGTAGACGTAGCTGGAGGCCCTGGCTTCCCTGCCAAAACAGCAGCCAAGGTTGTTGACGTGAGGCAAGACCTGACAAAGTTGGAGTTTCCTGATTCGACGATCACTTTGTATGCAAAAGGTACAACTGCTCAAAGAACGTTTGACTTACTCAAGTATCTAACCGTTACGCCAAACAAGTGGAAAAAAGAATGGATTAATGATTTAAATGGTCAATTAAAGTGGAAAAGCAGTAGTTCGACTATCGCTGATGTTGACTCCAATGGCCAGGTAACCGGCTTAAAGCAAGGATCAACAACCATTACCGTCACGAATAAAGACGATGAAACGGTGAAAGACGAAATTACGGTGAACGTCATCGAGTTTGACGACAGATACTAAAACGCTAAGAGGCTGCCCCAATCATATTGGGACAGCCTCTTTTTTATGATTTTCATTATTTAAACTCCGTCACTTGCTTTTTCTTCCCTACAGTCAAGCCTACCTTAGAAACACGTGGTAAACCAGCGTTCTGATTCTCAAAAATCTTACTGTTATAATCAATGATTAGACGCGACAGATTCTCCGAGTTAATTAGCGATTGATTTTCCATTTCAATGCTTTCTACTTGGCCTATAACATTCCCTCGAATAGCATTGACCGTTAGGTTACCTTTGGCAAAAAAACCGCCATATACCCAAAATACGGAGCCTACCCCATAGATCGTCGCATCACTGTCCGTATAGAAAAAAGCATTTAAAATTGGAGGATTATCTTCATGCGTCTTCTCCGGTTTGTTTCCAGCTGACTCCGAATTATACTTAAAAGGTTGCTTAATATCACGAAACGAATTGACACGATATATATCAATAGCACCTTTTGAAATAAGAACTAACTCTTTCTCCTCACCATCTGGATCCTTCAATCCTAAAATAGAAGCATCCACTATCTCTGTTTTGCCTAACGTATAGATGGTAGAATCCATATTAACAGTGTTATGTATAGATAAATTTCCTGTGACCAGTATATTAGCTCTTATGTCAAGTAGGCTCTTATCTGTACTCATATTATTAATCGTTAAATCACCATTTACGATGAACCAGCTGCTTTTATTTAAATTAAGAGGCTTGGGGTTTTTCACACTTTCTCTGTAAAGTAATTGACTGAATACCTCGCCGCCATCTATCGTTAAATTGCCATTATACATTATCGTATTCTCAAGTTCGGATGAAAACAAAGCCGTAAGATTTCTTTTCTTTTCCTCGTATGCGGCATACGCAGGAGCATTAGCAGGATCAGGCTCTACTTCATCCAGTGGATCAATAACCTCAATCAATGGACGCAAGTAGTTCGTCAGACTCTCTCGTGACAACAACGCCGTCTTCACGTTCGTTCTTTGGAAATCTGGATCTAACTTGTTTTTCCCGATGGCCTGAATCATTTTATCCACGAAGGCTTCGTTGACTTCAATCCCTGCGAATTTGCTCTGGTCCTTGACATGTATATTCGCCGGATCCGTGCTAGTCAGCACCTCTTTGATTGTTTTTACGCCCTCTCCCTCTTCTTCACTAATACTTTTATAACCACTATTGCTGTTGCCGACATTCACGAGTGTGTCACATTGCGGACTGGTTTGAGAAGATGTTGCGCTTACTGTTTCACAATAATAAGCATTTAACCCGTCCCCGGATGCATTCTTTTGAACGTAGGCGCTTCCCTCCAATTTCGGGAATTTCGTCGACTGATATAACGGCGTACCAAGGTACAAATATTCAGCTTCATTTTTGACCTTTAAAGCTTCTCCCGCATAAATATCCCCGATGATATAAGGCGATCCATTAATCAGCACAGTTCCTTCCGAACCCATCGCATATTTCAGTGAATCTGGAAACGTGTCCAAAAAAAGATCCTGGGTAAGTCGACGCGTGACATTATTCACAGTAGCTTCAGCATCAATCGTAATTTTATAATTCAGCGAGCTGTCCTCTTTTTTATTTTCTATGAATTCGATACGATGTATTTTCCCTCTGGCTGCACCAACATCTTGATCCAATAAAGTACTGGTCGCTCTCCCATTTAACTTCACTGTAATGTCATCCAACCTATTTTGAACTTCATCAATATTAACGCCATCCTGACTTTCAAAATCGGACATGATATAAGCAGCAGCCTCATTCAATGCCTTCTCAGCCAAATGCAGACTTTGAACATCCTTTTGCTTCGTCTCCGTTCTTGTTGCCCCACCTATGCTTGCACTCAACACAGCCAAACCTAATATCGAAAAAATAAGAACCATAAATAAAACTAACAGCAATGCTGAACCGCGTTCCTCGCGAAACATGCTACTCCTCCTTAGAAACCGAACTGGCTTTGCAGTTTAAGCTTGTGGTCTCTTCCTTTAGAAGTCTGACTTAATTCCAATGTGACATTAATAAGCCCGTTCGTACATCCATTTGTACAGCTGTTAATGTGAATCATAGAATCGCTCATAACTTGAGATTTTAATTCTATAGCACTACTGGCCGTTTTCTGATCGTTATAGATGTAAACTTTATGGTCCGTGTTATCAATAACGACATGACTAACTGAATCATGCACAACATTATTTTTATCTGTTGTTTTTATATGCATCAAAATGCCATTTTCCGTTTCACGGTTCGTGCTGAAATTCTCAACGGTTTCGGGGCCTTGTGTATAAAACTCACTCATAATCGCCGACATAATGATATCGCCTTCATCACGTAGGGAATTCTCGACAGTTACTCGATCATAAGCTTTGAAACCGAAATTAATCACCCCATAAATGGATCCAGCTATTAAAGAGAAAATGCTTAAAGCAGCAATGAGCTCGACCAGTGAGTAACCCTCTTGCTCTTTGATGCTGTTAACGAATCGACTCATTAGCAATATAGCCCTCCACAATGACAGGTTTATTTCTTCCGTTATTCACGTTGTTATCTTTGACACTCACTTCAACATGAATAGGCAGCAAATAATTCGCCATCCCTTTTTTGACAGGATCTTTTTCTAACTCTTCTGTTAATTTATCTTGATAAGACACAGATATTTGATATTCAATATCGTTCACTTTGGGATTAAGCACATCCCAGAGGAGCTTCATATTCGGGTTTAGAAATAAATTTTGCAAATCAGGTTTATCACAAATATTTCTAGTACAACCCTCAGACGAAATAACACTATTTTTTTGTATTTTCGTACTAGGATCAATAAAATAATTATGAATCGTTGCATAGTTCTGCTTCTCCATATAAAACAAAGCGTTCCTAGCCAAATTCACCATCACCGTCTTATTCTGATTCCCTTTGTTATACGACATCGCGTTTATGAAAAACGCCAGCATCGCCATGGAAGCCACAGACAATATGACCGTCGCAGCCAAAACCTCTATCAGCGTAAATCCCTCTTCACGGGGCTCTCTTCTACTCATCTCATGTGCTCCTAAGATTAATAATTTCAACCTGTCACGCATCTGCAAATATAGGACTTTTAATATAGGACTATTGTACCATATTTTCGACTCCGATCACTAATTTCCTGCATAAAAAATGACAATCAAAGCTCAATTTGTGTCTCTTTCCCGAAATGTCAAAAAAGCCTCACTCCCTTATAGGAGCAAGGCTTCTTAAGCTATTCTCGACCTTAGACATAGGGCGGATCCCACGCCTTTTTATCCCATCCCAACGTGTCGCTGACCACATTCATATCGCGATCCAGATGAACATTGACCCCAAAAGGCAGCTTGCGTTGATGCCAGAATCGGACATCTCGCCACTGCACTTCATAGCCGTCCGTTTTCTCAGTCCAGCACACATGAATGCGCTGCGCGAAGTGCAAGAAGGCACGGACGCCATCCGTTGCCAGGGTAGCTTGCACGATCGGATGTGACTGTTCCTGGTTATAGTCAATTTTGCTATATTCCACTTCCGTCACGACAGAACCATCCCGAATTTCGCCCAAGTAAAACCGCGTATCGCTTTCGATGACGAATTGCCAACGGAACCAACTGAGACTGGGGATGAGATGGCAGATCCCGTCTTCTAGATTCAGTTCCTTTTTCACCAATTTGACAAATCGTTTCCGCTGTTCGCTCCGAATGGCAATGTAAAAGAAAGTCGCCACGTAAATCAGCGCGAACATCTCCCCGATATGAAGCCCCCCGCTGCCGTGCCAAACAAATATCCAGATAAGGACGCCAACGGTATGCAGAACGAACAGGAAAGGCTCGTAAAGACAGAGGGTATCGAGATGATGCCATTTGGAAGAGAACGGGCGGAGACACTGCACGCCATATACGTTAAATAAGTCTAAGAACACATGAAAAACAACGGCCAACAAAGTCCACATATACAAGCTAAAGAAATGATCCCATACCCCAAAGACAGCTGCAAGAGGCAAACTGAGCACAATCGGCCAAATAAATAATGCCGGCAAGGAATGGGTAATTCCTCGATGAACACGCAAATAGTTCGTATACCCTTTGATTCTAGCGATCGTGTCAAAATCAGGGGCATGCGATCCAATGAGCGTTCCGGCCAGAATTGCATGGGTCAAATTCGGATCTTGCGATACGACAGGCTCCAAACAAGCAAGGCCTGCTAAGGTGACGCCGAACAATAAATGGCTTCCTGTGTCCATGTGTCAATCACCCATCCTTTGTCATATGTGTGCTATCCTACTTCAGATGATGTCGTTTGATCAGCATTTGTGACAGATGTTTCTTCCCAACGTTCATGCACATTGAACCAATAAAACCAAGAACCCGGCTGCTCCCGGATGACCCGCTCCATGAACCCATTCAACTGCAGGTTTACCTCGGCGCGTGCGATACGCCCGGATAGTTCATCTTGCAGTTCAAAAGGCGAACCAAAGATGAGCTTGTGGTTGAATCCGCGGATGCGATGCCCGTAGAATGGTACAATGGGTATTCGCAAATCATGAGCAAGCATTGCCGCACCTTCAGGCGTGCGAGTCAATCTCCCGAAGAAACGGGATAACGGAAAGGAAGCGCGCCAGAAGTCTCCTAGCAGAAAAACGACTCCACCGTTCTGCAAATGCTTTTTTAAAGTCCGATACAGCTCCAGAGGAGGAACGCTGTCATAATCCAGTCCCTTGCAGCCCATGGCAGCAAATTTCAGATAAAGCGGTCTAAGCTCCTGACTGCCTGCTGAAGCAACGGTCAGACAATCATATTTCCGGGTCAAATACCAGTAGTAGTAAAAAAAGTTGCCCATATGCGGCGTATAGACGATAAAACCCTTTCCGTTCGATCGGCTTTGAGCTTCTCGGAGGTTCTCTTCGCCCTGCACATCGAAATGATGCGTTTGCAATTTTAACAGTCGCTTAGATAAGAAAAGAATCTCAACAAGCGTAAACACAACATTTTCCATATAATTCTTGGAAGTCGCACGAATGGCTCGTTTCGGCATGTCATCAAGTAAATCGGCAATATTATGCTCCACACGTCTAACTAAGCTATTACGCAAAGCAGCATGACCGGCAAAAGAGATAAACGCACACACCGCATGCAAAACCCAAAGCGGAATGATTCGCAGCCTGTGTTCGATACGCGCCAGTTTCTGTTCATCTGAAGTTAGTTTGGCGATCCAATCATACAAAGCAAATCCTCCTTGCCTACGTTGTTAGAAAATGGCGTTTGTACCGTCTTGTAACCCGCTCTTTTTCCAAAATGATAAAAAAATCAACGGTCTCAAAAAGCTCATCATACGCCGGATCGCCGCCAATTTCAGCACCGAGCCATTGATAACCCTTCATGAGTGGGGGCAGCTTACGAAACACATCTTTCTCATTGCATTCAACTTCCAAACGAGCAAGCCCAGGTATCCGGTGGGTGGATAGCGGTTCGATACCGTATCGGTTAGTAATAACCTGTTTTTGAAGCAGCATCGTATAAATGAGATTTAAATCCTCTAAATTGCTCATATGTACACTAGCGCAGCCAATCAAATGAGTGTAATTTCGCTCCGTAATATAACCGGCAATGCCTTCCCATAAAAGCTGAATTGCTTTCCCGCCGCGATACTCCGGTGCAATGCAGCTGCGCCCCAGCTCCAGCGTCTGTTTTTTATACGCGGTATAAGCCGCTAAATTAAATTCGGTCTCAGAATAAAAGCCTATGCCTTGAAGGGCACGATCTCCTGGAAGCAGACGGTAAGTCCCTACAACCTGATCTGTGTCTAAATCTTTCACAATGAGATGATCACAGTACGCATCATAAGCGTCTTTTTCAAGACCTTCCTCATTGAGCATTCGCATGTTTTTCTCTTCTTCAACGAAAACCTGATACCTTAGTCTCATGGCCTGCTCAATTTCATCTGCGCTGCTTGCAAGCCTAACTGCTAGTTTGGCCTGCTGAGGCGCCGTATTCAGAAGGGGTCCACTCATCTTCTTCACGCCTTTCTACTGGATTCTCACTGTTCCATCGTAGCAGAGGTTTATTATGGTTTCGTTTTCGTATTGTAAAAAAATTGTAATGTTTGGAAAATGAAAATAAACCGCATTCGCCATTTAGACGAAATACGGTTTATCCTGTTCATTTACAAAGTCATTGGAGCCAGTAATAGATTGGTATGAATAAAATGGATGTCATGATGCCACAGATCGCCATGGATAGTCCGGCAAAGCCGCCCTGCTGCTCTGAATCTTTAACGACTTTCGCTGTCCCAATGCCATGTGCGGCCGTCCCTAAAGCAATCCCGATGGAGATGTCGTCTCTTATCTTCAGCCAATTCAACAATCGCGTGCCAAACATACTGCCAAACAAACCCGTCATCGTCGTCAGAACGGCCGTAAGCTCCGGTATCGCCCCTAACCGCGTAGCGATTTCAATCGAGATTGGCGAGCTAACCGACTTAGGCAACATACTAAGAATAATTGACTGGCTGCCGCCAAGGAGTCCAACAATAGCTGCGCTCGATGCTATGCCGGTGATGGATCCAGCGAGCACGCTAAGCATGACGCGTTTTAAATTGGACCGGATTAAGGATCTGTATTTATACAGCGGGACACCTAAAGCAACGGTTGCCGGTCCAAGAAGAAGAGTGAGAACATCTGCCCCTCTTTTAAAATCTTCAAAAGGAATTCGAAATCCAACTAAAATAAGAATAATAAGTCCTGTACATACAAAAAGCGGATGCATAAACCGCCATCGCTGATACATCACATTAGCGAACGCATAAATCAGAACACTTAATGATAAACCGAATAAGGGGTTCTGCAGCATATTACCCGCCATATTTTTCCCCTTCCTTACCTAGCTTGGAGGATACCCATCCCGTAACGATTAGAACGACTGCCGTTGCACCGATGATACCACCGACAATCGCAACCAGATTGGCGCCAATAATAGGCAGAAACAAGAGAATACCAACCGTATAGGGGATAAAAAAAAGCATCATATGCCTGGTCATCAGCGACGCGGCGTCTTCCACCCATTCAAGTTTAATCAGCTTAGCGAATAAAGCCGCTGTAAATAGCATGAGCCCGATCACGTTGCCAGGTAGCGGCAGGTGCAGGCCCATTTGGATCACATACCCTATGAAATTAAAAGCCAATAAAATTGCAAAACCAAGCATATTGTCTCCCTTTCCGCTCAAAAACCAGTTCATCCAGAATCTTTATAAGCATTTCTTATTTCCCTTAACATAACATAAAAAATCGAGGACATAAAGATAGAAAGCAGTATTTCTGCTGCTGGAATCCCCATTTATTCACCTCAGTCTACACACCTTTTGGATAGTGTATGAGCAAGAATTACGAAAATGACTTTTTCCGACGGATGGACACGACTAACCGGATAAAAAAAGAGACTATCCGTTCGGCCATCACTGACCTTCCGAAATAGTCCCATTCCATGCTCCCTAACCTTTTCGAGGCACATCAAAACTCCAAAAATCTTTGGCAATGTGGCTGTTGCTATGATGATGCTGCGCTTCTTGCAGCAGTTCCAGCACAGCGTCCCCTTGGTAGCGCGAACTAATATGCGTCATGATCAAAGCATTCGCTCCTGCTTCCTGCGCAATCCGTGCCGCATCCGTTGATGTCGCATGATCGAAAGAATAAGCTAGTTCCTGCTTATCCATGGCGAATGTAGCCTCATGTACAAGCACATCGGCGCCTCGTGCCAAAAGCTGTGCTCCACTGCAGTAGCGGGTATCGCCGAGAATGACGACGATGCGTCCGGGAATCGGCGCACCCAGGAAATCGGCGCCATGCAGCGTGCTCCCATCTTCAAGCTGAACCGTCTGCCCTTGCTTAAGCTTCCCGTAGATCGGCCCGGCAGGGATACCTAGCGCCGTCAGCTTATCCAACATCAGCTTCCCGGGTTGGTCCTTCTCGATGATCCGATAACCGAAACATTCGATGCGATGCTCCAAACGCGCAGTCTCCACCAAGAAGGTGTCATCTTCGAACAGGAGTCCCTCCTCTTCGATTTCCACAATCTTCAACGTATAAGTCAAATGCGCGCCGCTAACTTCAAGAGCCGTGTCAACGAATCGTTTGAGCCCTGGAGGACCAAACATCGTAAGCGGTGTATCGCCACCCAAATATGAGCGGCTGGTTAACAAGCCTGGCAATCCGTATAAATGATCTCCATGCAAATGTGTGATGAACAGCATCTCCGTACGTCCAAGTTTCACTGGAGAGTTCATAATTTGCTGTTGGGTGCCTTCACCACAGTCAAATAACCAATAGGTTCCCCGTTCATCCAGCAAGTTAAGAGCAATCGATGTGACATTGCGCTGCTTGGAAGGCATGCCTGCCCCTGTTCCCAAAAAATATAGTTCCACGTTCCAAAACCCCAATCTCTCTGAAAATCACTGTTGGTAACACGGAAAGCGAGGTCGCTGCTGAACATGGTGTTCGAGCAAGCTGCCTCGCTTTATGCCATAACTTTTCTTAGCCTACATTGAAATAACGCGCTTCTTTGTGGGCGAACACGATAGCCGATACCGACGCTTCCGGCTCCATCATGAATGACTCTGTCAGCTCAACGCCAATATCTTCCGGTTTCAGAAGATTAAACAGCTTGGCTTGATCTTCGAGATTCGGACATGCCGGATAACCAAATGAGAATCGTTGGCCAATGTATTTGGCACCGAATCTCTCCTGCATCGTCATATCGACACGATCCGCGATTCCCCATACATCCCTCATAATATGGTGGATACGCTCTGCAAAACCTTCCGCTACTTCCAGTGCAGTCGCTTGCAGCGCGTGAGATTTCAAGTAATCTCCTTTGTCGCGCCATTCCTTAGCCAGCTCATTAATATCATGCCCAGCTGTCACAAGCAAGAAGCCTACATAATCCATCTGACCGCTCTCTACGGACTTCAAATAGTCAGCAAGGCACAAATACGGCTCTTTATCCTGACGCGGGAATGTGAAGGTCTCAAGAACCTTGCTATGATCTTGTGGATCGTAGACAATAACATCATTTCCGCTGGATTGCGCCGGGAAGAAGCGGTACATACCATGCGCTTTAATGATCCCGTTATTTTGAGCCGCGTACAGAATGGAATCGACCGTATCTTTAAGCTGCATGGCCTTCGCATCCCGATCACTAAGCAGGGCTTCAACCTTCCCTTTGAGACCGAGATGATGGCCGAGCAGCATTTGCATATTCACATAAGGCATGAGATGGCTAATTGGGTAATCTCTCATGATATGACGTTCTGTATCTTGCGGCACTTGTACAGGCAAATCCTTGGATACAGCCGACGAACTCACGCGCGTAAGCTGCGGCAGTTTCTCTTCCTTCTTGCCTGTATCCATGACATCGGATTCCAGATTTTCTCTTAGTTCTTGGATGAGACGTTTACGCTGCTCAGGATCGCTTAACCGGTTGGCAATATCCAGACCGTCCATGGCATCCTTCGCGTAGAGAACAACACCTTCGTACTCCGGTTGAATACGCGTTTTGGTGAATTTCCGTGTCAGCGCGGCGCCACCAACCAGAATCGGCACATCTACACCTGCAGTACGCAAATCCTGAGCGGTAATAACCATCTGTTGAGCGGATTTTACCAATAGACCCGATAAACCAATTGCATCTGCGTTTTCTTTGCGTTGTGCATCAATAATTTGCTCAGGCGGTACTTTGATTCCAAGGTTTACAATTTTGTAGCCATTGTTCGACAAAATAATTTCGACCAAATTTTTACCGATATCATGCACATCACCTTTAACGGTTGCCAAAATAATTTTACCTTTGACAGCCGTTTCAGATTTCTCCATAAAAGGTTCCAAATAACTAACGGATGCTTTCATGACCTCAGCGCTTTGAAGTACTTCAGCAACAATCAATTCATTGCCATTGAAAAGGCGGCCTACTTCTTCCATCCCTCTCATAAGTGGTCCATTAATGACTTCAAGAGGCGAATAAGTTTGCAGTGCAATTTCCAAATCTGGAATTAACCCTTCCTTCGTACCTTCCACCACATAAGAACCAAGGCGCTCTTCCAAGGTCAGATTGGAGATCTTCTCCTTCTTCTCGACCTTCTTCTCACGGAAATGAGCGACAAATTTCGCCAAGGTGTCATCATTCGTATTGTAAATCAGTTCCTCAGCCAGTTGACGCTCTTCCTCTGAAATAGAGGCATAACGCTCCAACTTCTCTGTGTTCACAATCGCATAATCAAGACCGGCTTTCGTACAATGGTACAAATAAACCGAGTTCAACACTTCGCGTCCAGCATCCGGCAAACCGAATGAAATATTACTCAAACCAAGAATGGTTTTGGCTCTTGGGTATTTCTCTTTAATCAGCTTGATTCCCTCGATCGTTTCAACAGCAGAACCGATGTACTGCGGATCCCCAGAGCCGACAGGGAACATATTCGGATCAAAAATGATATCCTCCGGATTCATCCCGTATTTCTCGGTTAGCAGCTCATATGCTCTAGTTGCGA
Source organism: Paenibacillus anseongensis (assembly GCF_009757995.1). Classification (NCBI taxonomy): domain Bacteria; kingdom Bacillati; phylum Bacillota; class Bacilli; order Caryophanales; family Paenibacillaceae; genus Paenibacillus; species Paenibacillus anseongensis. The sequence goes on along the minus strand of NZ_WSEM01000033.1, from coordinate 144,185 downwards.
CCTCAATTTTCGCTTCACGCGATACAGCCTGGCCTCGTTCATCAATGAGAATACAAACAACAGCTGCGCCATATCGATGAATAAGAGGTAAAATCCCGGCAAATTTCGATTCGCCATCCTCCAGGTTAATGGAGTTGATAATCGCTTTACCTTGCGAGTATTTAAGTCCCAACTCGATAATGTGATCATACGTGGAGTCAATCATCAAAGGCACCTTCACCTTTTTGACCACCTGCTGCATGAACTCTTCCACCGCGTAAGCCTCATCAATATCTGTATCCTGCAAGTTGATATCGATGATGTGTGCTCCGTTTTTCACTTGATTACGGGCAATTTCTGAACCTTCTTCAAATTTGCCTTCTTTAATCAAGCGTTTGAATTTACGCGATCCCGAAATATTCGTACGTTCACCGACCATGATGGGGCGGTTCTCAGGTTCGATAAATAAGGTTTCAATCCCCGAAACAGCGGGTAAATGTGTCCCATATTCCGTTCTAGGTTTATACTCGCTAAGTGTTTCTGCCATAGCACGAATGTGCTCAGGAGTTGTTCCACAGCATCCGCCGGCAATATTAAGCCAGCCCTGCTCGGCAAAACCGGCCATTTTCTTGGCCAAGGATTCCGGCGATTCATGATAATGACCATTCTCATCCGGCAATCCGGCGTTCGGATAACAGCTGATGGCGGTCTCCGCAATCCCCGCTAGCGTTCGAATGTGATCCCGCATGAACTCAGGGCCCGTAGCACAGTTCAATCCCATAGAAATAGGTTTCAAATGTTCAAGTGAAATATAGAAAGACTCGATATTCTGCCCGGCTAGCGTTGTACCCATTGGTTCAATCGTTCCCGAAATCATAATCGGCAGCTCGAAGCCTAACTTTTCGAAAGCTCTGCGAATCCCAATGCTTCCCGCTTTAACGTTCAGTGTATCTTGCGACGTTTCCAGAAGAATCGCATCGACCCCTGCTTCACATAAAGCTAAAGCTTGTTCATAGTAACTATCTTCCAATTGGTCGAACGTAACGCCACCTGTTACTGATAAGGTTTTGGTCGTTGGCCCCATAGCCCCTACGACATATCGCGGCCATTCCGGCGTTGAATATTTGTTCGCTGCCTCGATTGCCAGCTTGGCTGCAGCGAGATTCAACTCGCGATGACGGTCTTGCAAATCATATTCGGCAAGAACTACACTTGTCGTTCCGAACGTATTCGTTTCTATCATATCCGCGCCTGCGGCGAAATAAGCTTCATGAATCTTACGAATCACATCCGGGCGTGTTACGCATAGAATTTCATTACAGCCGTCTAAATCATCGCCTCCGAAATCTTCAGCTGTTAAATTCTCTTGCTGAATCATGGTACCCATGGCGCCATCGAGGATCATGATCTTTTTCTTTAGCTGTTCTTGAATCGGTGGTTTAGACATGAAATGACTCCCTTTCAACTTATCCTGAAGCGATAAATAATAAATAATCGACAAATTATGTTAAGATTTAGTGTAACAGAATACGGCTTCTATGAAAAGATTTTGAATTATCATAAAAACCTATAGGATTTATCGGGTAAACTTATGATCATGCATCGACAGCGCACACCATTTCCACTATAATACAAGTATATTTACTAAGAAAGAGGGATGCTGCATGGCACAAATTAGAATTCGCAATACGAATGAACGAATCGAAGGCGAAGAGCAAGTCAAAGCCTTCTTGGATAGCCAAGAAGTTGTATATGAACATTGGGATGCGAACAAGCTTCCTGAAGCACTGCGCGAGAAATTCGTACTGAATGATGAAGAAAAAGCTCAAATCATCAGCACGTATGAGCCGGAAATCCGTGATTTGGCGGCTAGACGCGGTTACGAAATCTGGGATGTAATCTCCCTTTCCGATGCTACACCGAATATTGAAGAACTGCTTAAGAAATTTGAGCAAGTTCATACACACACAGAAGATGAGATTCGCGCTATCGTTTCCGGTAAAGGGATCTTCATCATTAAATCCGAAGAACTTGGCTATTTCGATGTTGAACTTGAGCCAGGGGATGTCATTTCGGTTCCTGAGAACACGAACCACTTCTTTACACTGATGGATAATCGTCAAATCGTTGCCGTACGTCTTTTCATTGAAAAAGATGGATGGGTCGCTTATAACGTGGAAGATCCAGCTTTCATCAAAGCCTAATACTTTATCTTAGAAGAAAGCCCAACAGCGCAGGACATCTTGTCCAAACCGCCGTTGGGCTTTTCGTTATGCAGTATTAAGCATTAGCGATAATCGGTAAAACTTCCTCTAAACGCGATACCTCATTCGCAGGAACAATCTCATCTCCACTTTGTAGTCCATGATGATTGATCCAAATATTGCGCATACCTACACGTCCGGAACCAAGAATATCCGTCGTCAGTTTATCACCGATCATAATCCCTTCTTCCGCATGAATTCCCAGAAGTTCCAGCGCATGGTGGAAAATAGAAACATCCGGTTTACCCACTCCAAATTCCCCGGAAATGACAATATGATCGAAATAGGACGTAATAGCTGACACACCAGCTAATTTTTCTTTTTGAAGATCAGGTGATCCGTTTGTTAGGAGAAGCAGCTTGTACTTACCCTTCAATGCGTCCAGCACACGGAAAGTTTCTTCATAAACGTAGGGACGATTGCGTCGTTCAGCAGGAAAAAGCTCGCCCAGCTTGTACCCCAGCTCTGCATCTTCTACGCCTAACGCGCGAAGCCCGCGAGTCCACGCTTCCGTGCGATAACCTGGTGCTAGTGCCTCCAATTTGCGAAAATTCTCATTTTCACCTTGTGTGAAATTAGCCCAAAGCCCTTCAAATGGATTAATGCCAATCATTTTGGTGAATGGAAAAGGTTCATAGGATTCGTATAAAGCACGAGCTTCTTTACGAACAGCGGCTTCCAATTCTTCCGGATTCACTGCCGCGTGTTTCGCTGCTTCCGCGCAAGTTGCTTCAAAAGCTTCTTGTACACTGCGGTCATCCCACAAAAGCGTATCATCTAAATCAAAAAGTACAGCCTTCAACGTCATCATTCATTTCCCCTTTGAATGTTGTTTCTATGTGAAAAAGCAACTACTCTTCGTCCGTGAACTTGATGGAATCAAGTTGAACTTTAAGATTGCCTCGGAAAGCCTCAATATATTTTTTTCTCAATTCATTTCGTTCATCGATTTCCGCATCCGATAAGCCAACGGTTTTCGCTTTACGAGCAAGCTCATTAATGCGTTCGATGGTTTTGTCCATACTGTCACTCATAGTGATCCTCCAGTTCAAAAATTCAATATGACTATTACTTTGCCATCCCTCTAGTGGAATGTCAAGAAAACAGCAAAAAGAGGCATAGGAATAATTCCTGGCCTCTATTCGTCTATTTCCATTCTATAGGAAAGTAATGATTAAGGGAGCAATAAAACCTGTCCTTCTTTCAAGGCACTCGTAGTTAAATGATTTTTCGTCTTAATCTCATCTATATAAGAACGAATGTTCTCTCCGTCTTTCTTATGAGCAGTCGCAATACCCCAGAGCGTGTCCCCCTCTTGAATGACAACTTGCTCCTGGACAACTTTCTTAGTTTCAACGTGATTGGATACACTGCCCGTCGGCGAAGACGCCGCCGCATAAGCTTGTACCATGGCACCGAATGAGAACACAGTCCCCAGAATTAATGCAATAAAAAGAAATCGAATGATTGTTTTCGTATTACGTGATTTGGTTGCAATCCCTTTGGACGCGGCAGTTGATCTATGAGGCGTGCGTGAATTGGTAGTGTGTGAGTAGGCCATATACATGAATAATCATCCCCCAAACATTTGTTCTGTTTTTAGAATAACACGAACACATGTTTGAGTCAACGATTTATTCGAACTTATGTTTGTACGAACTCGGGTTCTATGTTATACTTTGGGTAATGATTCCCAGTATTGGAGTGATAACTATTGAGTAAGATTTCGCAGCGTCAACAAGCTATTTTAGAATACATTAAGAACGAAGTGAAAGATAAGGGTTACCCGCCTTCCGTACGCGAAATCGGCGAGGCTGTCGGACTAGCCTCCAGTTCAACCGTACATGGTCATTTGGAGCGTCTTGAGAAGAAAGGTTTGATTCGTCGTGATCCAACCAAACCTCGCGCTATCGAGATTCTTGGCTTAGACGGTGCCGAGACTCATTTCGCTGTTTCCGTTGCACGCGTACCACTCGTAGGTAAAGTTACCGCCGGTGTGCCAATTACGGCGACAGAGAACATCGAAGACTACTTCCCTCTTCCAGTCAGCATGGTCGGAGATAACAATGTGTTTATGCTTAGCGTCATGGGAGACAGTATGATCGAAGCCGGCATACATAACGGAGATTATGTCATCGTCAAGCAGCAGCAAACAGCGAACAATGGTGACATCGTTGTCGCGATGACGGAAGACGACGAAGCGACGGTCAAGCGTTTTTACAAAGAGAAGGATCATATCCGCCTTCAACCGGAAAACTCAGCTTTGAAGCCGATTCTACTGAAAAATGTTACGATTCTAGGCCGAGTCATCGGATTATTCCGCGATATGTAAGAATAAGAAGGACCGTCAGGTGGATCTGCCTGATGGTCCTTTTTAGGTGCGCGCGAATCCAGCTAAGGATCCACGAAACAGGATAAGGGAACTGTAGTACTCTATTTGGAGAAAAATAGCCATTGTAATCTCGAAGAGGAACTACAGGCCTTTATTTGACGTCCAACAATCGTCCTATCAGTGAAATCAACAAAATAGCGAACTGTAGATCCCCTTACCTAGTGGATAATGTGCTTCTTCTGGCAAATAAGGGACTATAGTTCCCCCTATAAAGACAAAAAACCGAAGGACAATTCGTCCCCCGGTTTTCTTACGAATCAAAATGCAAGCGCCCAATTCCCCTGACGGAAAATAGGCTCCAAACTACCATCCTGAAGCACACCGTCAATCTCAAGATCAGCCGTCCCGATCATGAAGTCCACGTGGATCAGACTTGTGTTCCCGCCTCTTACTTTCAGCTCCTCGTTGGATAAAGAAGCCCCATCCTTCATATTGATTGGATAACAGCTGCCCAAAGCAAGATGGCAGGAGGCATTTTCATCAATACCTGTATTATAAAAAATCCGTTTTAGATTGGATATCGGTGAATCATAGGGAACAAGCGCGACTTCGCCTAAATAACGAGCGCCTTCGTCCATTTCCAATAACCTGGTCAAATGCTCATGGCCGACCTCTGCCTTATAATCTACAACCTTGCCGTCTTCGAACTTGAACGAAAACTTATCGACCAATGCGCCATTCACATTCAGCGGCATGGTACTTGTTACCGTCCCGTTAACACCTGTCCGCTTGGGCATCGTAAATACTTCTTCCGTCGGCATATTCGCAACAAAGCGAATCCCGCTCGCGTTCGCTTTATCCCCACCAAGCCAAATGTGGCCATCTGGCAGCTCTACGCGCAGATCAGTCCCTGCAGCCCGGTACTGCAGCGCTGCATATTGTTTATCGTTCAGCACCTTGCGAACGCGCTTCAACTGCTCAATATGTGCACGCCATGCACTAACCGGATCGTTTTCATATACACGATTGAACCGAAAAATAGCGTCCCACATCGCATCCATCCGCTCTTCTTCAGGAAGATCCGCGTAAACTTTGGAAGCCCATGCAGTTGTCGGTGCTTTAATTAAGCACCAGCTGAACGTGCTCGTTCTTACGTATTTTTGATACTTAGAACGTGCTGTTGCCATCGCCTTGGAAGCTCTGGAAATCACACCAGGGTCAATACCGGCATACAAATCAGGATCTGGCACCTTAATATTCAGAAGTGCTCCGCCATTCTCAACAAAACGCTCCAACATATCCGTATACCACACCGGGTAGTAGTAGAGTGCATCATCATGAGCCGTTTCTAAGCGCGCACGCGTCAGGAAATCATCCTGCCAGTTCACCTGCACATAGTTCGCACCAGCCTCATAAGCTTTCTTAACAATTAGGCGCGTCAAGTCCAAGCATTCCATTGGTGACTCAATCATTAGGTCTTGACCTTTGGTCAAATTAACGCCAATTTTTACCACTAGTTCCGCATATTTCTCTAAGTTGACTAAAAAATTATCCATGAGTTCCTGCTCCTTCGCATGAAAAAGCCCATCAGTTCAGGACGTACCTGAATCATGACGGGCTATCTTATCTAATTTTCAAACATTGCTGATGATCTTAGTATAGGGATAGATATTGATCTCTCTCCCATTGGTGAACCTGGGTGCGATACATATCCCATTCGATTTCTTTGAGCTCATAGAAATGTGCTAAAGCATGTTCGCCAAGCGTATCACAAATCACATCATCGCGCAGCAGCTCGTCCAAAGCTTGTTTCAAGTTGAGTGGCAAGCTTGGGATGCCTTGGCTTTCTCTCTCTTCTTCCGTCATCACATAAATGTTGCGATCCGTTGGAGGAGGCAGCTGCATTTTGTTTTTGATGCCGTCCAGACCAGCTGCAAGCATAACAGCAAGCGCCAAGTATGGGTTCGCCGCTGGATCCGGATTACGAACTTCAACGCGCGTGCTTAACCCGCGGGAAGCCGGGATACGAATCATCGGACTACGGTTGCTCGCAGACCATGCGACGTAACAAGGTGCTTCGTAGCCAGGTACGAGACGTTTATAGGAGTTAACAGTCGGATTCGTAATCGCTGCAAAGGAACGGGCATGGCGAAGTACACCTGCCATATAATGTCTTGCAACATTACTTAAACCTAACTTGTCGGACTCATCGTAAAATGCGTTGGTTTCACCTTTGAATAAGGATTGGTGACAGTGCATACCTGAACCGTTCATGCCGAACAATGGCTTAGGCATAAAGGAAGCATGCAGACCATGCTGTCTGGCAACCGTTTTAACAACAAGTTTAAACGTTTGAATTTGATCAGCCGCTTTAATTGCATCCGCATATTTAAAGTCGATTTCGTGCTGACCAGGAGCTACTTCATGGTGAGATGCTTCAATCTCAAAGCCCATTTCTTCCAGCGTTAGCACGATATCGCGACGGCAGTTTTCACCAAGATCCATCGGAGCCAAGTCAAAGTATCCGCCTTGATCGTTCAGTTCAGTTGTCGGATTGCCTTTTTCATCGGTTTTGAACAAGAAAAACTCTGGTTCTGGACCAACATTCATCGCTGTGTAGCCCATTTCTTCCGCTTGCTTCAGCGCTGTTTTCAAAATAGCGCGAGGATCACCCGGGAATGGACGGCCATCCGGCAAGTAGATATCGCAGATCAAGCGAGCCACTTTGCTTTCCGTTACCCAAGGGAAGATCACCCATGTATCCAAATCCGGATACAGGTACATATCTGATTCTTCAATCCGCACATAACCTTCGATGGAAGAACCGTCAAACATCATTTTGTTGTCTAACGCTTTTTCAAGTTGGCTGAAAGGAATCTCAACGTTCTTGATACTTCCCATCAAGTCCGTAAATTGCAAGCGAATGAAGCGAACATTCTGTTCTTTAGCAATGCGCAAAATATCTTCTTTGGTATAGTTATTGTTGTAAGTCACGTTCATTCTCCTCTCATTTTACAAGCGCTTACGGAGTGTTATTTATAGAACCGGGAAAGCTGTCCTTGGATGAGGGAAACCTGATCCGGACGCTTGCCCCCGCCAATCAACTGCTGTTTAAGCATTTTGTGCAGTTGGGAGTCGGTTAGTTCCTTACGCTTAACTTCCGTATGCTCGTTCAAAATCGTAGCATCTTCCGAATCTTTATCGACTGGGATGAGCACCTGCTTGATCCCTGCGATGTTCACGCCTTTTTCAATCAAATCTTTAATTTCAAGTAGTCGTTCAACATCATTAAAGGAGTAGAGTCGTTGATTGCCGCCTGTTCTGGCTGGAATAATAAGCTCATGCTGCTCGTAATATCGAATTTGTCTTGCGGTTAGATCCGTCAGCTTCATGACGATCCCGATTGGGAATAACGCCATATTTCTACGTATTTCATCACTCATGCTAATCACTCCTGCAAAGTTAAGTAACTCTCCTATATTGTACCTAAGTAACAAAAACGTGTCAAGGAGTGTAAGGTTTGTTTACAGTCTTATTTTTCAAAGCAATCCCTTGTCTACCATATGTTGGATTGCCGTAAGCACCCCTAACTTACAATGTGAATAGGTAAGTCCTCCCTGCATATACGCGATGAACGGCTCGCGAATCGGAGCATCGGCGGACAGCTCCAGGCTGCCGCCCTGGATGAAGGTCCCGGCCGCCATAATGACGGGATGCTCATAGCCGGGCATATCCCACGGCTCAGGCACCACGTGCGAATCCACGGCAGCCGCTTTCTGGATGCCCTGCACGAACGTGATCAAATGATCCGCCGACGTGAAGCGAATCGCTTGGATTAAATCCGTCCGCTGCGCGTCCCAACGCGGATGGCTCTCGAAGCCTAGCTGTTCGAATACCGCACTTGCGAACACCGAGCCCTTAACCGCTTGCCCGACGAGATGCGGGGCAAGAAATAGCCCTTGAAACATGGCTCGCGTAGCACCGAGCATGGCACCAACCTCGCCCCCAATGCCAGGGGCGGTCAATCGATAGGCGGCGAGGTCCACGAGATCCTGCCGCCCGGCTATGTAGCCGCCAGATGGGGCTATGCCGCCTCCGGGGTTTTTGATCAGTGAGCCAGCCATGAGATCGACACCAACCTGTGTCGGCTCCTGCAGCTCGGTGAACTCCCCATAGCAATTATCGACGAAAACGATAAGATTAGGATTTACTTCTTTGACGAATCGGACCATCTCTCCGATTTGTTCGATTGTGAACGATGGCCGCCACGAGTAGCCGCGCGAGCGTTGGATACCGATCACCTTCGTGTTCGGCTGAATAGCAGCTGCGATAGCCGCCCAGTCGGGCGATCCGTCCTCCAGCAAGGCCACCTCATCATAGCCTATGCCGAAGTCCTGCAGCGAGCCTGTGCCGTCGCCAGGTTTGCCAATGACCTTATGCAAGGTGTCATAGGGCTTCCCTGTGATGTAAAGTAGATGTTCGCCTGGCCGAAGCACACCGAACAATGCAGTCCCAATCGTGTGGGTTCCTGACACGAAATGCGGACGAACTAACGCTGCCTCTGCCCCGAAGCTATCCGCATACACAAGATCGAGCACCTCTCTGCCGCGATCATTGTACCCATAACCGGTGGAGGAGGCGAAATGGTAATCACTTACTTTATGTTTCTGAAAAGCGCTGATCACTTTCCATTGATTCAGATCGATTGTTTTTTCAATGTGACGAAAAGCGCTTTCGACTTGGCGTTCAGCACTTTCCATCAACGACATGACTTTATCCCCAAATTGCATGATTAATAATTCTCTCCCTCGCTGTCCTCTTGCTGCCCTTGCTTCGCTTGCTGGTCATATGCAACCAGCTGATAAGCTACTTTTACATAATCATCTTTGTTCACACGGACTTTGAATATCATATCCTCGCCGTCCACATCCGTCTCAAGAACATCGCCGATTCGGTACATCAAAGAGATAACGTCTCCTTTATTAGCTGGAATGCGGAACTCTTTGCTCTCCCCCATCAGCTTCTCTTGAATAGCGATCCGCAGACGTTCCAAATCCGCTTGATCGAAAGCGCTGATCTTCAGAAACTCTCCTTCAGTCGTCAGCATTTCTCGCTCTTCCTGGGAACAAGCATCGATTTTATTGAAAATCGTAAGCTGTTCCTTCTGATGAGCACCAAGCTCCTGAAGCACCTCGCCTACGACGCGCATCTGTTCGTTGCGCATATCTGTAGAGCTGTCGACGACATGAAGAATGAGATCCGCTTCATTGGCCTCTTCCAAGGTAGCACGGAAAGAAGCTACAAGATCATGCGGCAGGTTTTGAATAAATCCTACGGTATCTGTAAGAACGATCTCTTTGCCGCTTGGCAGTTCCATCGTCCGTGATGTCGGATCTAAAGTAGCAAAAAGCTGATTCTCAATATAGACGTCTGCTTGCGTCAATTGTTTCAATAAGGTTGATTTACCGGCATTCGTATAGCCGACCAGGGCAACCTGAAACACACCGGTCTTTTTCCTGCGCTCCCGGTGCAGCGTACGATGTCGAACGACCTCTTCAAGCTGCGCCTTCAACTCGTCTATTCGCCCACGGATGTGCCGGCGATCTGTCTCCAGCTTGGACTCCCCGGGTCCTCTCGTACCAATACCGCCGCCCAGCCTGGAAAGGTTCTTCCCTTGGCCGGAAAGCCTTGGAAGCAAATAGCTGAGCTGTGCCAGCTCAACCTGGATAATACCTTCTCGCGTCTTCGCACGCTGCGCGAAAATATCAAGAATAAGCTGTGTGCGATCAATGATTTTGACGTCGAGAGCCGCTTCCAGATTACGGACTTGAGCCCCCGATAACTCTTGATCAAATATCGCCGTGTTGCCTCCCAGCTCTTCCAACATTGCTCTGAGCTCATCCACTTTCCCTTTACCAATGAACCATTTGCTATCCTTCGTCTCTTTGTTTTGCGTCATCGTTTCCAAAACCTGCACACCGGCGGTTTCAGCCAGTTTCACGAGCTCCTGCAGCGAATACTCGGCAATCGCTTCATTACGCTTCTGCTTCTGTGTGACCAGACTTACAAGCACAGCACGGTCATCGATTTCTTTTTCAACCATATGTGAAGTTGTTTTCATAAGTGATTGTTCTCCTTTACCTTGCACTTTCACGATTGAAATCCACTTAAATCGGCAGATTCCTTCATCATTGTGTAGGAAATGCTTGGGAAAGTCAATTTACTGTGAAGGAAAATTCAATTATAGCTATGATAATCAAAAAAAACCGAAAGGCACGTGGCCTTCCGGTATCTTTCCACAAATGTTACGCAAATAAACTTTGGCCTAAGTAGGAGCCTTTCGAAGGAACCCCGGGAAGCACGGCGAAATAACCGCCGCCTGTCGTATCCGTATAAGCTAGCATTTGATCGGGAAGCTTCGGATTCGTCAACCTTTTCTGGATCGATTCAAACTGCGTCTGAGTGTTCCGATTGAAACATACGAACAGCAGACCCGCGCTTAACCGTCCAACACTGTCTAGGTTCTCCATGAAATTATAGCCTCTTCGCAAAATACGTTCACGTTCCGAATTCTCGCCTGTGCGCGGATTCGAAAGGCGAATGTGGGAATCTAGTGGTGTAAACTTGCCTGAAGCATCTCCTTGGAAATTAGGCTGATCCATTTCCTTTTGGCCATCCAGCGGTGCCCCGGAAACTTTTTGACGACCTATAATGTCCTCTTGAGCAGCGTACGTTTGTTGATCCCAAGTTTCAATTCGCATTTGAATGCGGCGCACGACCATGTAAGTTCCGCCGGCAAACCAGGAGGCACCATCAGCGCTATCTGCCCAAACGTTATTTTTCATAAATGTGTCATCATTCAAAGCCGGATTATTCGTGCCGTCCTTGAAACCGAACAGATTTCGCTTAGTACCTTGCGCCTTCACGCCTAACTGACCGGTTTGCTGCCAGCGCAAATGGGCAACGCCACGTGCAGCCTTGGCTAAATTCCGAATCGCATGAAAACAAACCATCGGATCGTCCGAGCAAGCCTGAATCAAAATATCGCCATGGGTTAATTGATCCTGCAAGGAGTCTTTATGAAAGATCGGCATCTCCGTTAAACCGGAAGGTTTACGTGAACGAAGTCCGAAACGATCGACACCTTCCCTTTCGAAAAGTGAGGCACCTACCGCGAAAGTAATCGTCAATTTCCCCGTATCTAATCCTATCTGCTCACCTGTATCCGTTGGAGGAAATTTGGCCTCTTGAGGCTCGGCTGCCAGCGGTTTACCTGCCATTAGCGTAGCCGCCATTTCCGTCCAATGCTGCAGGAGCTCTTTAAGCTCCTGCACATTCTCAGTCGTAACATCGAAAGCCGCCACATTGGCAAAGTTCTGAGCAGGCGTCACGACACCCGTTTGATGAGTGCCATAGAAAGAGATCGTTTCACTCTCAACATTGGCTTTGTTGGCATTCGCCTCTGCCGCATTAGGAACCGCTCCTTGCGCTTTCCCCAGCAAATCACCGAGCACGATTCCCGCTGCTCCAGCCGCAGTCATCCCCAAAAAAGCTCTGCGATTCATTTTATCCGCCATTGCCGCTTCTCCTCTCCGCTCGTTTATTTACTTAACGTTCCCGGCATTTTCACTAGAGGCTCTGCCAAAGCCTCCAATTTATTTTTCAAATCAACTTGTTTGGCTTGATCAAGTTTTCCAAAATCGTTCCACGTTGGTCCAACTGGCGACAGTGTGTTCATCGTATCTATGACAGCTGCCAAGCTTTTTGAAATTTTCTCATCTAAGGCTGCATCTTTCTTCTTCAGTTCACCTTTGACAAGATCATAAATCGCCTGGGCGCCTTCAACATTCGCTCGGATAACAGGCACGGTAGCCCCGCTCCAGCGCTCTTCTTCACCAGTAATTTTACTAGACTGCGCTTCCTCCATCAGTTCCCCAACACCAGCGATAAAGTCAGAAGGTTCGATTGTTGTCGCTGCGATTGCCTGCTGCATTTTCTTGCCATCTTCCAGTAAGCGGGCAGAGAATGGTTCAGCATCTTTTACATTCTTTTTCACAAAAAGCAAGTGCTCAATTCGGTGATACCCTGTAAATGCCGGATCTTTTTCGTTCTTGAAATCATCCACACGAGCATCCATCACGCCGTCCAACTCGCTGAACGTCTCGATAATAGGTTCAATTCTTTCATACGGCATACGGGACTGTCCATAAGCTTCCTGCGCTTTTTTCAGATCGCCGCTTTTCACTGCTGTATCAAGCTGTTCCAATAGGCTGACAAGTTGTTTCCCTTGATCTTGTACATATTTATTATAAGCTTTCGCTGCTTCTTGAAGCTCTTTGGAAGCCTCGATGACATCTTTATTGACGGCACCTTTATTCTCCGTAAAAGCTGTCGTTAACTCCGCCATCGCTGCTTTTGCGTTCGTGTTGAGTGCTGTTAATGTCGGATAATCCAACTTGTCTTGTTTCAAACCGGCTTCCAAAGGAATCAAAAATTTCTCCACTTTAAAATAGAGCTCCGGGAATTTCGGTTTCACTTCATCCTCAAAGCTGGCCCATTGATCTTCCAATTGCGTTGACAGCTTCTTCGCATCTTTAATTTTATTGGCATCTAATTGGCCTTTTAGTTGATCAATGCTTGTTAGGAGCGCAGCGGAACCTTCTTTAAAAGGCACTTTCGTAACTTCCGCTGTTTCCGTTTTTCCGCAGCCTGCGAGTACTAGCGTTGTTGCTGCCGCTAAAATAATAAGTTTCTTTTTCATGAATGAGTGCCCCTTTTCGATTAAAAAATTATTTATAGACCGTACGATTCTTGTTTTGAATCAGTTTCAGACGTTCCCAGATGACGGTGAACAATGCCGCTATGAGAAGAATAAATTGTGGAATCGCACTCTCTAATGTCGGATAAAGAGCAACGAAATCCCAACTAGGCAGCCAAGATGCCGTCGTAGCTGGCAGATAACCGGCTAGCTGCAAACCGTGGACGCCCATACCGGCAAACTTGAAGCACAGATAAAATACGAAAAAGCTTGAAACTAGGAAGAAAGGCCGCATCGGAATACGCAAGCCGACTTTTAAAATAAGGAAGGCCACAATAATCAGAATGACTACACCAATGGCGATGCCGCTGACCAAAGAGGTCAATGAAATCGAGGATGCCATTCCGATCATGAAGAGAACCGTCTCCGTGCCTTCGCGGAATACTGCCAGGAAAGCCAGCAAGCTTAATGAAACCAAGCTCCCTGTCGCTAGCGCTTTGACGCTCTGATCTCTTATGTACTTCTGCCAGTTCGAAATGCTTGACTTGCTGTGCAACCAATAACTCATATATAGCAGCATAACCGCAGCGAAAATGCCGGTACATCCAGCAATTAAAAAGTTGTTATTGCCAAAAGCGCTAGCTGAGAACAGCTGCTGAACGACGATGCCAAGAGCGATACTTACCAATAGTCCGCCGAGCACCCCGTACCAAATCCATTGTTTTTTATCACTATGACCCGATTTATTTAGAAACCCGAGCAGGGCAATAACGACTAGCAGAGCTTCTAGCCCTTCTCGCAGCAATATCGTCGTTGCATCCAACATGGTGTATCTGGTTTTGGCAGCTAACGGATTCAGATCTGCATGCATACGTGCAATCGTTGCTGAAGCTTCATTAACTTGAGCAGGCGACGCAGACAGCTGTGCATAGGCTGTGACCATGTCTCTTTCCATGGATGTATAAACAGCGGAAGACTGTGTAAGAACAATCCCCTCAATCTGCAGCCAAGAATCTCGAAGCATTTGAATACTGGCCGAAGCCCCTTCCACATCGTTCTCTTTTAACTGTCCGGCTGCTTTGTCCAAAAGTGCGACCAGATCAGCAACCGATACTTGGCCTTCGCCCTTTGAAGCTTGACCAAAAGCATCCAAATTCCCTTCGATAAAGTTCTTATTTAGCGTGTGAAGCTCTTTCAAGCCCGTTAGAAGCTTTTGCTCATCGATGGGCTGCTTTACCGTTTGAAAGGACACTTCACCCATCGCCTGCTCAATCTTCTGATAAGCTGCAAGCGAACGTTCCTTCACGCCACCTTCATAAGACAACCAGTTCATTTGAAACGTATCGAACAGTTTGGAAGCCTCTTCCACCTTCCCGCTCTCTGCAGCTTGGATAGCACGCACAATACTCTCGTCTTCTTTCGCGAGGTCATCCTCTGCTTTAGCGAAAACGGAAAAGGGGACCGTTAAAAATAAGACCAATGCGATCCAGCTAGCAATAAACATTTTAGGCATGATAGCAAAAGCCCTCCTTGGCCAATCAATCACCAATCCGGTTAAGACTGATAATCATTATCAAGATCTAATTACTCTGTCTATTTTACTCCGTTCTTTCAACCTGTCAATTCATTTCAACAAGAAAAAAAGCCATTTAACTTAAAAAAAGTTAAATGGCTTTCCAAATGTTCATTTAAATTTCATATCTTCGGGCCGTATCGACATTAATTCCGATTTGGAAGGAGCATTCACATATTGACTGAGCAGCCTCACCGCTTGATGCCTCATCGCTTTCTCCAGAATATTGCGAACATATCTTGCATTGCTAAAAGCCCGCCAAGTCGCTGCTTTCTCCTCCATCAAATGCTGTTTAAGTTTCATTACCGTTTGTGGCATAAGCACATATTCACGATCTTTGGCCATAAGTTCCGTAATTTGAATTAATTGTTCAATGGGATAATCTTCAAAATCAATTTGAATCGGGAACCTGGAAGGCAGCCCGGGATTCGTAGCAAGGAATTGCTCCATCTCGTCGCTATAGCCGGCGAGAATCAGAATAAAGTCATTTTTTTTATCCTCCATACCTTTGACCAGCGCGTCGATCGATTCCTTCCCGAAGTCTTTATCCCCTCCGCGCGCCAAGCTGTAGGCTTCATCGATGAACAGGATCCCGCCCATCGCCTTTTTCATCAATTCCCTCGTCTTCAGAGCTGTATGTCCAATGTATTCACCTACGAGATCTGCCCGTTCCACTTCAATAAAGTGCCCCTTGCTCAATACACCCATTGCGTGAAACATGCGTCCCATCAACCGGGCCACCGTCGTTTTCCCCGTTCCGGGACTCCCTTTGAAAATCATATGGTACACATGCGCATTGCTGATTAATCCGGCCTCTGCGCGGAATTGTGAAATTTGGAGCAGCGCATAGATTTCATGCACCAATTCTTTGACATTATCAAGACCTATCAATTGATTCAGCTCTTTAAAAATATCCGATAACGGACCCTCAAGCGGTGTCCTTTTTCCGGTTTGCTGCGGTTCTGTTTCGGCCTGCGGCGAAGCATGAAGCTGGTCGCCGGCGCCATCAACCGCTCGCCGCTGCTCTGGCTGCCGCAAGACGATGTTGATCTGTCTGGATGGCAAGCTCCGACCACTCATGAGGATCACCTCGTTTACAAGTTGGTTTCGATGGATGGTATCTATCCATCCTACGCGCATTCCTTGTTTTTTAGACCGATCATTAGAGCTTATACCAAGAGAAAAAGCCTCCGAGCCAAGTCGGAAGCTTTTCTGCTTTATTTGCCATAAGTTTGCGTCAGCGTGTAATGCTCTACTACCGGGAAAGGATCATAGAAATGATGCAGCAGCTTGCGCCATTCCTGGTACTCAGCTGAGCCTCGGAAGCCTACGGTATGGTCCTCAAGCTTCTCCCATTTCACCAGGAGCAGATATTTGTTCCCATCTTCGATACATGACTGCAGCTCATGGGATACATACCCTTTCATGGACGAAATAATGGATGATGCTTCGCGGAATGCTGCTTCGAATTCAGTATTTTTCCCGGCAATCACAGGTAAAATGGCTACTTCCAGAATCATTGTCGATTCCTCCTAATTGTTGAATGTTAGTACCCGAAGGCTTCGTCTTGAAAATGCGAAGTGTCTGCATGAAGACGGATATGCGGCTCGTTATTTACGATTTCAACTAGACTTAAACACGTTGGATGAAAATAGGGCGGATTCCAAAGCTCAGCAAGCCCTCTCCGCTCAAAATAAGCCATAATGACTTTCAGCGTGACGGTGTGTGATACCAGCACAATCGTCTGCCCCTCGTGTGCTGCAAGCAATTGTTCAAGTGCCGGGGTCACCCTTTTCTGCAGATCTGAATAGGTTTCGCCACGCGCTGGACGATACGCTTCCGGATTACGCCAGAAGGCATGGAAATTATCGGGGTCTAATCGCTCAATTTCATCGGAGATGCGCCCCTCCCAGTCGCCTAAATTCATTTCCAGCCATTCATCTGATGGCTGAATCGCCAGATCGCGATCCCCCTTGATAATACGTGCAGTTTGCAGCGTTCGACCGCTGGTGCTTGCAAACATAGCTTCAAAGGGAACATCTTTTAAAGCGTAGGACAACCATAAAGCTTGCTGCTCGCCTAAAGCAGATAGTGGTGAATCCATATGCCCTTGCATGCGCCGCTCCTCGTTCCAAAGCGTCTCCCCGTGCCGGATTAAATATAGTTTCGTCATTGCCGGATTTCCCTCCCCAGGATGAATCACAATTGCTTAAGTTAACATGAGTAGCGCAACGAAAGAGTCAAGCTCCAAAGCGCCAAAGTACCGCCGCATTTCAACGCCTTCCAACCGCTCTCGTACAGCCTTTTCTTCGTAACGGGAGCCGCGCAGCACTTCTTCCAGCTCAGCTACATCACTAGCGCCGAAGAAATCGCCATAAATTTTGATATCTTGAATTTGGCCTTCTTCTATTGCTAGCCGTACATCCAATTTCCCAACACCTTCGAAGCGCTTGGAGTTTTGGATCGTACTCTTCGGCGATTTGCCATAATTCCAATCCCAGTTCCCATAACGTTCTTCGGATATGCTGCGAATTTGGCGCCAATCTTCTTCCGTAAGCTTGTACGTCGGCACTTGCGACGCCTCCATCCCGAATATGGAAGCCAATAGCTTCAAACGGAATTCTTCAATCGTTAAAGGTGCATCCAGAAACTCAACGATGTTCGCAACTCTGCTGCGAATCGATTTAATGCCCTTGGATTGAATTTTATCAGGGCTAACTTTGAGCGCAGACACGACATTTTCTATCTCAGAGTTAAATAAAAGCGTGCCATGGCTGAACATCCGGCCTTTGGTTGCAAACTGCGCATTGCCTGAAATTTTACGTTCGCCTACCTGGATATCATTTCGTCCTGTTAATGCCGCCTCTACCCCGTGTTTGCGAAGGGCTTCTACGACAGGCTCCGTAAACTTTTGAAAATTGTGAAAAGAATTGCCGTCATCTTTGGTAATGAAGCTAAAATTCAAATTGCCTAAATCATGGTACACAGCACCGCCGCCGGATAGTCTGCGAACGACATGGAGGTTATGATCTTTTACATATTCCGGATTGATTTCTTCCAGCGTGTTTTGATTTTTGCCAATAATTATGGAGGGTTCGTTCATATAAAAAAGCAGGTAACTGTCCTGATCCGGCAAATGCCTTAACGCATATTCCTCTATCGCCAAGTTGATCCGTGGATCTGTTATTCCTTCGTTATCTATAAATCGCATGCATATGCTCCTTTAACTAGTAAGATAAATCGGACGTCATCGTTCGATTGAGTGTGGACATGCCCAAAGAACGATAGAAAGCGATGGCGCTCTCATTAAATTCCCATACATTAAGCTCAAGAGAGGAAGCCCCCTGGTCCCGCGCCCACTCTGCCGATGCTTGATAGAGCAGCGTTCCAACACCTTGCCGCTGAAACTCAGGTGATACCGCGAGTTCGTTCAAATAGGCGTAAGAGCGTGGCACCAGTGCCTCATAGGATGGGCTTTTTTTCATCTCCAGCATCGCCACACCCGCCACTTGCCCGCTTTTCTCAGCGACCCATATGACCTTGTTCACCTGATCGGAAAAGCTGCGGTACCAGCCCATGGCAACGACGCGATCCAATCTTGCAAAATACTTAGGCAGAGCAGCCGCGTGCTCCTCTTGGCCGAAACGGATGATGGCGTTGACTGCCTCATAATCTTCGGAACGCGCCCGTCGTATGATAAATTCCAAATTATCCACTCCTGTTGCCAGTTTGCAATAAACTTTCCGTTGTTTCATAGCTTACATCAATGGACTGTTTTTTTCCACTTTTGATATTGTATTTTTATGCATTAATATGTATATTTATTTAAAACTCTTCGAAACAATCGAAAGGAGTCTACGTTTGATGAACGATTCCATCACTTTTTACAACGAAATCGATATCATTGCTTCCAACACATGGCCTGCCGAAATTACCGCTTATATTGATAATTGGCAATTGCGAGCCACCCAAGGTGTCACGAAACGTGCCAACAGTGTGCTTGCCATCGGTGATTATCCGAAAACCGCCAATTGGCTGCCGCTTGTCGAACAATTTTATGCTGACAAAGGCCTTCCTGCCATTTTTCATATTAGCGACGCATCGCCTCCTGGGTTAGATGAGATGTTGGATTCACAGGGGTATGTCCATGAACTTCCATGTCTCATGATGTTTGCTAACGCTCAAGAAGCAGCCGCATTCGCACAGGAGAAACTTTTGTTAAAACCACCTTTGTCGATTACGACCGAATGGATAGGCGAAGTGGACGAAGAATGGTTGGATGCTTTTCTTGAGCTTGAACGTTACGACAAGACGCTCAAAGACTGCTACAAAGGAATATGTGATCGAATCTCCAAGACCAAAGGGTTTATAAAAATAAAAAAAGATGATCAAATTATCGCCGTCGCCACGGCTATTGTCGAAGGCGAATATGCCGGCTTTCTGAATGTGGTTGTAAGCGAGAAGGAGCGAGGCCAAGGTCTGAGTTATTATCTTCTGCAAGCCCTCTCATCTTGGAGTCTGGAGCATGGCGCAACCCAGCAATACTTGCAAGTTGTCGCCTCCAATACGACCGCTGTTTCGTTGTATGAAAAACTTGGTTACCAAACCAAGTATCGCTATCATTACCGAATGAAGTATGATTTGAGCCCCTTTGCATCATCCTAACTAAGAATTTGTTAAGGATATGAAAGGAGCTTACTTGCATGGCAACAGCTACTACGCCAAAACCTGTTTTTCCACCACAGCATCAAAATACACAACCTGGCATTGAGTCACAAATGAACCCGCGACCTGAGTTTGACAACGCTGCTTACAAAGCAGCCGGCAAGCTGAAGGATAAAGTCGCACTAATTACCGGAGGCGACAGCGGGATAGGCAGGGCAGTTGCGGTAGCCTTTGCCAAAGAAGGCGCCGACGTCGTGCTCGTCTACCTCAATGAACACGGAGATGCGGAAGAAACGCAGCGGCATGTAGAGAAGGCAGGTCGGAAGTGTCTCCATGTCGCAGGTGATGTTGGCGATGAGAACTTTTGCAAGAAAATTATCGAGCAAGCCGTTCAACAATTCGGGAAGCTCGATATTCTCGTGAATAATGCCGCCGAACAGCATCCGCAGCCAAGCATCGAGAATGTGACGTCCGAGCAACTCGAACGAACCTTTAGAACGAACATCTTCTCACAATTTTATTTAACCAAAGCTGCACTCCCCCATCTGAAATCGGGTAGCGCCATTATCAATACAGCTTCCATCACAGCTTATCATGGTCATGAGCAGTTAATCGACTATTCCGCCACGAAAGGCGCGATTGTTACTTTCACACGCTCCCTCTCCTTGCAGCTGAACGCCAAGGGCATTCGTGTGAACGCCGTCGCGCCGGGTCCAATCTGGACACCGTTGATTCCGTCTACTTTCACGGAGCAGGAAGTCGCGACCTTCGGCTCAACGACACCAATGAAGCGTGCGGGGCAGCCAAGTGAACTTGCTGCAAGCTACGTCTTCCTGGCCAGCGAGGATTCTTCCTATATGGCGGGTCAGGTGCTGCACGTGAATGGTGGAACTATTGTTAACGGCTAAAGAAAAAGAAGAACCGTCAGGGAAATCCATCTCCTGACGGTTCTTTTCGGTTTAACGAGCATCTCGGCGGAACTGGAGTCCACGCCACTTAGACGCTTACCTTGAGCAGCAGCTTGTCCCATATCCATTTCGTATAAGCAAGCGTTTCTCTAGCTTCATGATACGGCATGAACAGGACTTTGGAATCGATGGATGAAACGAGCGGTTCTTTCAATCCTACCGTTTCCGCAATATCAAGCGATCGCGAGCCATGATAAGAGTGCGTCACAATGATGGAGCTCACAAGGCCCTGCTCGTCCATAATTTGCTTGGAGAATAACAAATTCTCGTACGTACTTGTCGCCCGCGGTTCGATCAGAATGCTTTTGGCGGGCAGCCCCTTTTGGACTAAATAATTGCGCATACCCTCTGCTTCAGTCAGTTTAGAGCCATTATGATCCAAACCGCCGCTTACGATCAGTGTTTTGAACTTTCCTTGTTTATATAAGTTAACAGCTAAATCTAACCGTTCCTGAAGCCCAGGGCTTGGAATATCTTGACGCAGCGATGCTCCTAATACAATGCCGACGTCAACCTGCTTAGGCAAAACTTGGTCTGGAGCGACTTGCACCTTCCACTGTACGTAAATGATCCAAGCTACACCGAGAAGGAACAAAACGATAAATGTTCGGAACAAATAAGCTAGCCTTCTGCGAAATTTTGACTTTGGACCCGCTTTTGAAGATGGTTTCGCAGCTTTGCGCGGTTTTGAGGAAACCGTTCGTTGCTTATGGTTCATGTTTGATTTGGCTGTCATCCAGGTGCTCCTTATCCAAAAATGCGCTTACTTGCCGGAACAATGCAGCCGCATCATCGCTATGGCAAATGAGGTGGTTGGATCTCGGATGCCAATGGAGCTCACGTTGACCCTTGACTTTGCTATAAATGTAACGCGCACTTTGTGGATGAATCACTTGATCCTTCTCTGATTGTGCAATTAGCGTAGGAATGTTCACTTGACTCAGTTCGGGCTTTAATTTGTTAACTAGCCGCGCAAACTGCCAAGTTGCTCTCAGTGGTGTTGATTTGGCCTTGTCGAGCGAAATTTTCCGCTCATATTTCCATTCATCACGCATCACTTCAAGCATCCGCCCTGGACTTACATAAATGACTGCCGTATTTAATAAAATGAGCCTGCGAATCGGGTATCTCACGGATAAATACGCTGCCAGCAAACCACCCATCGAGAAGCCGACCATGTCAAATTCGCCGTATTCTTGCGTCATTTTCTCCGCTTGCTCTTCGGCAGCCCTCACCCAATCTTCCCAGCGGGATGTTTTCAGTTGGTTATTGGCATCCCCATTCCATGGGAGCTCCGGCACCTTACAAAGTTGACCGCGTTCACGCAAATGCCGAGCTAACGGCTCAACTTCATAAGGCCCACCTGTAAATCCGTGGAACAATAAACAGGGTTGTTTCACCCGGCATCCCTCCCGTCAAACTTTCAATAGTAATGTCAATACATGTAATTTATTCTATTTTTCCTTAATCGTGATGGAATTGATCGTTACCTTTTCTTTCGGTTTGCTTGGCGTAGCTTCTCCGCCCTTTTCTACAGGAGTGTCAGCAATTTTGGCTATTGTTGCCATACCTTCCTGCGTCACTTTCCCAAAAATCGTATAGTTCGGCATTTGGTTCAAGTTCGCGCAGTCATCGCCTGAGCAGATGAAAAACTGGCTGCCATTCGTATTGGGACCGGAATTCGCCATTGCGACTGTACCGAGCTCGTATTTGTGCGTGGTTTTGAGCTCATCCGCAAACTTGTAGCCAGGTCCGCCCATGCCCGTTCCTAGCGGATCTCCTGTTTGAATCATAAATGATTTGATAATACGATGAAACGTCACATTATTGTAGAAGCCCTCTTTGGATAAAAACACGAAATTGTTAACCGTTTTGGGAGCTTCCTTCGCATAAAGATCAATCGTGAACGAGCCTTTCGACGTCGTCACTTCCGCTTGATAGTTTTTATTTGTATCAATCGTCATATCCGGAGCTTTGCTCCATTGCTTTGTAGTTGAACCTGTCGCAGATGATGCGGCTGGCGAAGTGGAAGCTGCCGGCGCTGTAGCACCGCTTTTTGGCGTAGCCGTACCGCCAGTAGTTTCAGTTGGTTTATTGCCGCAGGCCGAAGCAAGCATCGTAAGTGCGATCAATGTGAGTGGCAATAGTTTCGCTGGTTTAAGCAGGTTCATTGTAAATTCCTCCGTCTAATCGTGGGTTTCACATTACTGATTTTTCATTACGGCGTTTTGGGAACAATGACTTGTTCGCCATCCGGCTTGCCATCCTTCGGTTTATCCGGAGTTCCATTCCCCGGCTTGGTTGGTGGCGTTGGTGTCGGACTTGGTCCATTGCTTGCGTTCGGGCTTGAACTCGGAGTTGGACTTGTACTTGGACTCGGGCTTCCACCTGGCTTGACCGTGTTACCCGGCGTTGGCGTAGGTGTAGGTTTCGTTCCTGGTGATTGCGTCGGATTTGTCGGGTCCGTTCCATTGCCCGGTGAAGGCGTAGGTGACACTCCTGGCGATGTCGACGGCTTCGTTCCGTCCGGAAGCGTGTCATCCTTAGGAACTTCAACGGAAGCCACATTCGACTTGGCGCCCTCGACATTCGTATCTGCACTGAACGGAACAACATAATACTGATACGTTTCCCCGCTGAATACCGAGGAATCATTCACAATTGGCGTAGGTGATTGGATGAGAAGTTTAGCATCCGTCTCCTTGGAACCTTTGCGGTACACATTATAACTCGTCTTCTCCCCAACCGGTGTCCATGTTAGTTTAACAGATTTCTTATCAATCTCATAAACAGCCGCTAGATCGGTAACTCCAGTAGGCGTCTCCGTTGGTGTCGGCACATTCGCAGGCTTAACGAAATTGGTGATAGGAACGCCATCCAGCGACTTCGACATGATCTCTTTGAAAATTGCCGCCGTGCCTCCGCTACCGACGGTCACGTAATGCTTCGAATCTACCTTATCAAAGCCTTCCCACACGGCCGCCGTCCACTCCGGCGTATAGCCAACGAACCAGACGTCACGGTCATACTGCTCGATACCTTTAATATCCAAACCGGTTGACCCTGTTTTACCTGCGACAGGACGATTGAATTTCGCTTTCGTACCTGTGCCGCCTGTTTCGACAACTCCTTGAAGAAGAAGGGTCATATAATAAGCGGTTTTCGGCTGAATCACTTGTTTCTTCTCCGCTTTATAGGCAGCAATTTCTTTCCCTTGAGCATCCGTTATGCGAAGAATCGCATGGGTTTTGTTGAGTGATCCTTGGTTTGCGAAGGCTGAATAGGCAGTTGCCATTTGCAGTGGTGAAACCCCATCCGTAAGACCTCCAAGGGCGATAGCCAAGTTTCTGTCTTTCGTCGGATTCAGCTGGATGCCCAGGTTTTTAGCAAAATTGATACCTGCACCTACGCCCATTTTATCTAGCAGCCAGACTGGAGCTAAGTTATACGACTTTTTCACGGCTTCAAGCATCGTGACTTGACCATGCGTTACACGGTCATAGTTGCGTGGCGAATACGTCCCATTCCCGAAGGAAGTTTGAGAATCATCCAAGATGGAATATGGCGTATAATCCCCGCTCTCTAGGGCAGGTCCGTATGCAGCGATTGGTTTAAAAGAAGAACCCGGCTGCCTTTTGGAATAAATACGGCTGAATCCACGCGATTTGTAATCACGACCGCCAATCATCGCCATCAAACCGCCTGTTTTGTTATCTACAATAACCATGGCGCTTTGAATTTTCTGTCCATCCGTTGCATCCTTCTGGAAAAAGGTCGGATTCGCGTAGGTTGTCTCCATGGTTTGTTGCGCCTTCGTATTCATCGTTGTGTAGATCCGGTAACCCTTCGTCAACAATTCATCTTCATCAATATCGTACATATCTTCCGCTTCATTCATCACGTAATCCACGTAGCTGGCATAATCCTTGGTGCTCGTAGCGGCCGCCGCAGGAGGTGTGTAATCCACAGCCGCTGCTTTCGCACGTTCAGCTTCTGTTATATAACCTTGATCTGCCATCAATTTGAGCACGACACCCCTTCGCTCCTTAGACAGATCCGGATTCGCTAACGGCGAGTATTTCGAAGGTGCCTTCGGCAAAGCGGCTAATGTAGCCATTTCCCATATTTCTAAGTCATTCAAATTGGACTTGCCAAAGTAAACCTTGGCTGCCGCTTTAATGCCATAAGCATTACTTCCAAAGAAAATGCGATTTAAATAACGCTCTAGAATTTCATCCTTGGTGTACTTTTCATCCAAAGCAAACGCAATGGACATCTCCGTTCCTTTACGGAACGCTGTTTTCTCTGAGCTGAGGAACACGTTTTTGGCTAACTGCTGGGTAATGGTGCTTCCGCCTTCAACGGCGCTCATATGAATAACGTCCTTGACCAGCGCTCGGCCAATCGCCCAGAAGTCTACACCGGAGTGCTGCTCAAAACGGCGATCTTCCGTCGCAATAAACGCCTGCTTCAATCGTTCCGGAACGTCTTTGATGTTCACGCTCTCCCGGTTCTCGCCTTTATAAATTTTGGCGATTTCCTTAGGCTGTGCATCTTTGCCTTCTTCCTGCGCATAAATAAGGGTTGATTCTGTCGTCGTCTCGATTTTATCGATATTCATTTCCAGAATCTTAAAGCCGTTCATAATAACGACAATATAAATAGCCATTGCACAAATGATTGCCAATATCGTTGCTATAATGGTACCTAAGATTAATTTGCGAAAATTAAACTTTTTCTTTTTAGGACCTTTCTTCTTGCCTTGTGGTTTCGTTTTGGTATTCGTTGTTGACTGTTTATTCGTAGGTCTCTCCAAATCCACCGACTCCCTCGTTGTACAATTCTTTATCTATTAACCAAGAAAAGAACAACCTTAAACAAGGTTGCTCCCACAAGTGTCTATTCGGTTAGACGGTTCAGTCCATTAAAAAGTTGCAAAACCAAACGAGTAAAGGAATATTATTCCGTTGTTTCCGTTGCAGCCATTAAAGAAACAGCGCGTTGCGGCGTGAACGTAGAAATGGCATGCTTGTACACCATTTGCTGACGGCCTTCGCTGTCAATGATAATCGTGAAATTGTCAAATGCGCGGATAAGCCCTCTGATTTGGAACCCATTCGTAAGATAGACGGTTACGGGAATGCTTTCTTTGCGAAGTTGATTTAAAAAGTTGTCCTGAATGTTAATGGATCGGTTCATCAGTAGGTCCCCCTTAATGGAATGAAACTATCGCCTGACGGCGCTATTTTCTAGTGGTCATATTTGTTAATTATATTCAATTTTATGTACAAACTTTCCTGCTAGTATATCACTAATCTTTTCGAAATGGTCAGAAAAATTTGCCGGCTCCGTTACATCCACCCAGTTGATATCTTTCATATGCCGGAACCAGGACAGCTGCCTCTTGGCAAAACGGCGCGTATCTCGCTTCAGCAGCGTCACAGCCGCATCAAGAGTGAGCTCGCCCTCCAAATAGCTGACGATTTCTTTGTAGCCGAGTGCTTGCATTGAAATGGCCTGCTTCGGACAACCTGCGGACAAAATCGACTGCACCTCGTCCACGAGTCCCTCTTGCATCATCTCGTCGATGCGCTCTTCAATGCGCTTATAGAGAAGCGCACGATCCATCGTCAGTCCAATGATACATAGTTCGTACGGGGACTCTTTTTTCTGGGCGGCCAAATGGGAAGTCATCGTCTCACCGGAGACATGATAGATTTCCATAGCCCGAATCACCCGTCTACGGTCATTTGCGTGCAGGCGATCTGCGCTTTCCGGATCAATTTCACGCAGCTTCAAGTGCAGGGCTTCGTCGCCATGCTGAATCGCGTAGGCCTCCTGCTCGAGACGGAACGCTTCATCCATACTGACATCTGTAAATTGATAGTTATAACAGACGGACTCAATATATAGGCCTGTACCGCCAACGATAAATGGAAGCTTTCCACGCGAGTGGATATCAAGGATTAATGCTTTCACACGTTCTTGAAATTCCGCTGCCGAAAAAGGGTAGGAAGGATCATGAATATCAATCAAATGATGCGGAACAAGGAGCTGTTCAGCTTCGCTCGCTTTAGCTGTTCCAATATCCATCCCCCGATAGACCTGCATGGAATCTCCGGAAATAATTTCGCACCCGAACTTCTGGGCAATTTCTAAACTAAGCTTGGTCTTGCCAACTGCCGTGGGACCAAGAAGCACGAGTAATTTCGGCTTGGCTGATGGGGCTAACACAGTCGAATCACTCCATACGTTGTTTTGGTCGTCGATCGTAATACATGCTCAAAACCAAGACGCGCAAATTCCTTGCTGTCTCTGTTTTCTTTGAGCACAATGCTTTTGCGTGCAACACGCTTGGCCTCTTCGATAGAATCCAGCGTGACGGCCTCATCGTTCGCATTCCTTCTAAGATGAGAAATCGCTTGGGATTCTTCGATGGGATTGCGAAACATCGGATCAAAGTATACAACATCCACGCTTTTTGCACTTAATTGTTGCAAATAGGCAAGATGATGTTGCTTGATGACCGATATGCGCCTCATGGCCTCGTTAAGCTCCGCAACCTCTGATTCGTAGAGCGCTAAGCCCTCTTGAATCAACATGGCCGGAATGGCTTCGCTTTCTACGGCAGTAACGCTTCCTTGCGCGCCGACAGCGAAGGAGAACACGATCGAATCTGACGCTAAACCTGCTGTACAATCCACAATAACATCGCCGCTTGCCGCACCTGAGGCTTCAACCAATAGGTCTATTTCACCTCTAAGCATACGCTTCACGCGAACGAGTGCCATACTGGGATGGAAAAAAGCTGCAGGATGGTCATCTTCATAGTACCTGATCTCTTCCCTGGTCACAAGCAGAAGGGCAGAATCCTTATTATTTTTCCTAAGATGTTCCAAAGAATACTTCCTTCGGGGGACGAATCGGCCGCCATAAGCCTCAGCCAATCGTCCTGCTTTGCTTACTACCTCAATCGAAGGATCAAAAGATGTCGTTACAATCACGGGGTTACATCACTCGCTTAAACATTTTTTCCAGTTCATAGGTCGTAAAACTAACTATAATAGGTCGTCCGTGCGGACATGTATACGGATTTCGGCAGCCCGCAAGACGGTCAATAAGGGTCTCCATCTCTAAGACACTAAGCCCTTGATTCGCTTTAATGGAGGCTTTGCAGGAACACATAATCGCTGCTTTCTCCCTCAGTTTGGCGATATCAACCGCCTTCTTCTCGCTAAGCACCCATTCGCACATTTCTTCGACGATGCCTTTTTCTTCCCCTGACGGGAACCAATGAGGATGAGCGCGAACCAGGAACGTATTGCCGCCAAAAGCTTCCATAAACACGCCGGCTTGTTCAAAAAGAGACAATCGATCCGCGAGAATCCCAGCCTCTGAAGGCGTAAACTCCAGTGTTATCGGAACGAGCAGTTCTTGGCTTGCCTCAGCAGGATTGCCAAAACGCTCATAATAATATTCATAATTAATCCGCTCATGTGCAGCATGCTGATCAATTAAGTACAGACCATCGCCATTTTGTGCAATCAAATAGGTGCCATGCATTTGGCCGATAGGCTCTAAACTTGGAAAAGCCGGCAGCTTCGGCTGTTCGCTCTCTTCATTCGAAGGCAGCAAATCCATGAAGGCTTCATTCGTGCGGCGCTGCTGCTGAATCGAAACTTGTCTTGGATTTGCGGCTGCCGACGAATATGAGCTGGCCGCCTGCGTTGATGAAGTCCTACTGGAATAGGACGGACTCGGGTTGGCTGTATGTCTCTGAACCTCCGCAGGAGGAGACCATGATTTAGGTTCTGCCTTTCTTACCGGCAAATCAAATGCCGGCTTCGGCAGCTCAGGTTTGTAAGCCGTCACGCTCTCTTTGATTTGAATCCGCGGAGCATCCGTTTCCGTCGGAGTTTCCATTGCTTTTGCAACACTAGGATTCGGTGCTGCTAACGGTTCAATCGTTCGCGTGAGATCGAGCTGCTCCTGAATATAGGCGCCCTTCGGGGCTGACGGCTTGCTTCCCGTAGGAATCAGTACCTGACGGCCGAATAATCGTTTGACCTCCGCCTCGATTAGAGCGGTCAACTCCGCTTCTTTGCTGAAGCGGACCTCAAGCTTGGATGGATGCACATTCACATCCACCAGGGCAGGGTCCATCCCGATTTGCAGCACAGCAACCGGGAAGCGGTTGATCGGCAGCAGGGTATGATACCCCTGCAGCAGCGCTTGATTCAGCGCGAAATTGCGGACGTATCGGCCATTCACAATGGTCGATATGCCGCCGCGATTCGCGCGCGTCATTTCGGGCTTCGCAACGAAGCCCGTGATGGTGTAATCCAAGCTATCCACTTGGAGTGGAAGCATTTGCTTGCCGATGGCTGTGCCGTATATGCCGGCGATCACTTGAAGCAAATCGCCGTTGCCCAGCGTTTGCAGCAGCATATTGCCGTTGTGCTTCAGCGAAAAGGCAATGCCGGGGTGTGCTAGCGCTAAGCGGTACATATAGTCCGAAATATGGCCTAGCTCGGTTTGGATCGTTTTCATATATTTGAGGCGCGCAGGCGTGTTATAAAATAAATCTCTAACCGTCACTTCGGTCCCACGCGAAGCGGCTGTTTCTTCAACCGTCCGAATGGTGCCGCCTTCGATGGAGATTTTCCGCCCTAAACCATCATTTGTAGAGCTCGTCACACACTCCAGTCGGGAGACCGACGCGATACTTGGCAACGCCTCGCCGCGGAAACCCAATGTGCGAATCGAAAACAAATCTTTGCTTGTCGCAATTTTACTCGTCGCGTGCCGCTGAAAGGCTAATTCACAGTCTTCGAGCGCCATACCGGTCCCGTTATCGGACACGCGAATCAACTGCAGCCCACCCTCTTCGATGGTTACATCAATCCGTGTGCTCTCTGCATCGACCGAGTTCTCAACAAGCTCTTTGACGACGGAGGAAGGGCGTTCCACCACTTCCCCTGCGGCAATCTGGTTCGCGATATGTTCGCTTAAAAGCTGGATTTTACCCATAATACCTTAGTTCCCCTTTACAGCTCGGATGGAAACATGATCTCCTTGCTCTTTCACTTGCAATTGCGGGAAATATTGCGCAAACAAGTCAACATTCACATAGCTTGTACCATTTTCGATGATAAGCTTGTCATCCTCAACCGGAATGGCATGAGTCCCTTTGCTGTCGGAAATATCGACGGTATGGTTCGCTTCATTCCATGTAATAGTCGCACCAACTAAGGCTGCCAATCCACGAGAAGTCGCAAACAATTTGCCATTTTCATGGAAGTTTCCGAAACCGCTGCTAACTTCAACCCCATTGAATGTCACCAAATGATTGGAGATGTCAACTTGAACATCAGGGATGCCTGCTGTGTGCAAGGCTGTAATGAATTGAGCGGCTGGTCCATCTACCTTCACATCTGGCGTAATGCCGACTTTGTTCACTTTCCGTTTGTTCGGTGTCAGATACTCTTCAATCGTCACTTTCAATGCGCTGTCGTTATCTAGCTGATACAGCTGCTGTACGCTTCCTTTGCCATAAGTTTGCATACCGATTACTTTCGCAACATTATAATCCTGCAAAGCGCCTGACAACACTTCCGATGCGCTGGCACTATTCTCATTGGCTAAAATATAAACTGGAATCGATAGCTGGCTCCCGCCTTGAATCAATACGGGATCATCGACGCCATTGCGATCTCTCGTATGAATGAGCACGCCGTCTTTCACGAAATGCTTCGCAATGTTCTGTGCGGTGTCCACAAGCCCTCCGGGGTTATTGCGCACATCCAGAATCAACGATTTCAAACCTTTGGCCTGAAGCGCGGCAAGCTGTGTATCAAAATCCTCATCCGCATCGCTGGAGAAATCTGTAATTTGGATGTATCCTACCCCATTCGTAAAGCTGTGGCTGTACACTTCAGGGACGTTAACCCCTTTGCGCGTAAGCTCAACGGTCAATTCTTTCTCTCCGCGAGCCACCGTTATCTTTACTTTCGAGCCTTCCACACCGACGATTTTGTTGCGCACTTCATCGATGGACGTTGTCGAGGCAGGCACACCATCTACCGCACGGATGTAGTCATCCCGCTGCAAACCGGCGATTTCGGCAGCTGAACCTGCAAAAATTTCGGTTAAGTATACGCCTTTTTCGTCAATTCCAATGCGTGCACCCATACCAACATAATTATTTTCCAAAGAACTGGAGAACTGGCCAAACTCTTCTTTACTAAAGAAAACGGTGTAAGGATCTTTCAATCCATCGATCATTTGTTTAATACTTTGACCGGCTAAGGCTTCCTCCGTTACCCCGCTCACATGCATTTTCCCGATAATTTCTCTGACTTGCATGGTTTGCAAATCTTCTTGGGCTAATGCGGCGCTAGCAGGCAATACGGCCATTAAAGCAGAGACGAGAGCTAAAGTTACCTTCATTTTTTTCAATCTAGGTTGATTTTTCATGTGCGTCTCTCCTTGAGTTTTATAAAATGAATAGATGAATGCCATCCGTATTATTGCAGCTTTTGTTTCCATTCATAGACCAAATTCAGCGCCTGCAGTGGCGTCATATTGATTAAATCAATCCCTTTCAGCTGATCAATCACCAGCTGAGACTTGGTGTCCGGCTTCTTCTTGCCGGACACAGCCGCGGCGCTGTCCTCCTCGAAGAGGGACAGCTGCTGAATCGGGGCGGACGCAGGAACAACGTCCGCCACAGTGGCGGCGACCTGCGCAGAACCCGCCGCCCGCTCTTCAAAGCCATTCAGCAGCTCGTAGGAGCGCTGAATGATCGTATCCGGCAGCCCGGCGATTTCGGCACAATAGATGCCGTAACTCGTACTAGCTGCCCCAGGAATGAGCTTGCGCAGGAAGGTTACCTGCCTGCCGCTTTCCTTGACCGCCATGCAATGATTGCGCAGATGGCGGAGGCTTTCTTCCAGATGCGCAAGCTCATGGAAGTGGGTCGATACAAGCGTCTTGCAGCCGATACGGTCATGCAAGAACTCGATAACGGCCTGCGCAATCGCCATGCCTTCTCCTGTTGAAGTGCCGCGTCCGAGTTCATCAATGATGACAAGGCTCTTGCTTGTCGCTTTCTCCGTCATCACTTGGATGTCCATCATCTCGACCATGAACGTGCTCTGCCCGCCGATCAAGTCATCGGCCGCTCCGATTCTCGTGAAGATCCGGTCCGTGACCGGAATCCGCGCGGATCTTGCAGGCACGAAACACCCGATCTGCGCCATCAGGCAGATGACGGCGACTTGCCGCATGTATGTACTCTTACCGGCCATGTTCGGGCCGGTAATGAGCAGAATGCGACCCTGCTCATCTTCAAGGCGCGTATCGTTCGCGATGAACGAGCCGTCTTGGATGACCGCCTCTACGACAGGGTGGCGGCCTTCTTCAATCTGGAGATCGAAGCCTTCGCCGATCTCCGGCTTGCGGAAATGCTGCGCCGCGCTGACAGCGGCCAGCGATTGGTATACGTCGGCGGTCGCGATCACTTCCGCCAGCTTCTGCAATCTGGAAATATGCTGGGAAATCCGGTCGCGAAGCTCCGTGAACAGCTCATATTCCAGATCAATCATTTTATCCTGCGCTTCCAGAATCAGCGCTTCTTTCTCTTTCAACTCCGGCGTGACGTAACGTTCCGCATTCGCCAGTGTTTGTTTGCGTTCATAGCGGCCTTCTTGAAGCGCCGACATGTTCGCTTTGGTCACCTCGATGAAGTAACCGAACACTTTGTTGTAGCCGATCTTAAGCGATTTAATACCCGTTGCTTCGCGCTCCTGGCGCTCCAGCTCAGCAATCCACTGCTTCCCGTTGGTGCTTGCCTCACGCAGTTGATCCAGGTAAGGTTGATAGCCTTCACGGATCATTCCGCCATCCCGAATGGATACCGGAGGCTCATCGACAATCGCGTTGGAAATCCACGCCATCACGTCATCGCAGACATCCATGTTCTCAACAAGCTTACGCAGGGTTGCAGAACCGGATTGTGCGCAAACTTCCTGCAGCAAAGGCACCTGCTGCAAGGAATGCTTCAGAGCGACCATGTCCCGGGCATTTGCATTACCGTACGAAATGCGCGCTACGAGACGTTCCAAATCGTAGACTTCCTTCAACGCTTGCTTCACGTCATCACGTACGATGAGCTGATTGTAAAGCAAGTCAACAGCTTCCAGACGCTCTTCAATGCGCGAAACACTCATGAGCGGCTTCTCGATCCAGCGGCGCAGCATCCGTGCGCCCATTGCCGTTACGGTTTTGTCGAGCAGCCAAAGCAAGGAGCCCTTTTTCGCGCGTTCACGGACTGTTTCTACAAGTTCAAGATTTCTACGTGTGAATGGATCCATCGTCATGAATTGATCAGGTTCATAGACCCTAATATGTTTCACGTGCGTAAGGGCGCGTTTCTGGGTTTCTTTCAAATAAGCCAGCAGTAAAGCCACGCCGTTACGATTAAGTGCCGATAAACCGGAAAGCGCGGAATCTTCTGCAAAATGCTCGTCCAGCAGCTTCTCGTCCGACTGCGTCCATTCGGTTAATACCGTGCTCCGTCCCCAAGTGACACCGGACTCGCGAATTGTCGTTAATAAAGCCGCATCCGTAATAATCTCGGACGGGTTGTACACATTAAGCTCATCTACAACGAGCTCCCAGGAAGGAGCTAATTTCGTCGTATACAACTCGCCGGTTGAAATATCGCATGCCGTAAAGGCATACCCTGCTTCGCGGCTTACCAGAGAAACAATGTAATTGTTGCTGGATTCCCCTAACAGCTTGCTGTCCATGACCGTACCCGGTGTCACAATCCTCACAATTTCGCGACGAACAACGCCTTTGGCCTCAGCAGGATCTTCGACCTGTTCGCAAATCGCTACTTTGTAGCCCTTCTCGATCAAACGAGACATATAATTCTCAGCCGAGTGATGAGGCACGCCGCACATCGGAATTTTCTCGTCTGCGCCGCCTTCTCTTCCGGTTAAGGTGATTTCCAGCTCACGGGAAGCGTTGATGGCATCTTCAAAAAACATTTCATAAAAATCCCCCAGACGAAAAAACAAAAATGCATCCGGGACCTGCGCCTTCACGGCCAAGTATTGCTGAATCATCGGCGTATATTGGGCCACCTTGCGTTCCTCCAACCAATCACGTTATTCATTAATCAAACACTATGAAACTACTATTTTCCTTTTCATAGACAGGTAAAATATTAAAAAGCAGAAACCGCTAAAGGCCCGCTCGCCCGAAATCAGCCTGCCAATTGGACAGGGCACATTCGGATCTACGAGCCTCTAGCGTTAGCCAATCTTCCATCTTTGTATAGATAATCTATTATAACATGATTCCTTCTTCAATTGCTTCTTTACGGTTGTACGGAGCAATTTTCCAAGCTTTGCGAAAGTCTTCTCTCTCATCCCAAGGTTTCATGGATAAAACTCGCTTGCGGAAGCGGTCGAGAACGGCTGCGTGCACCTCATAACCCTTCAACTGCTCTAGATCCTGCCAAAGCTTGGCAACCACACTGTAAAGCCGCTGCTTATCACCGCTATAATAGGCCGCTTGAATGTCCAGATCCTGCAGCGGCTGCCTTGCAAGCAGCCAGTAATTATCCGCTATAAGCGCAGCGAGCGCGAAAACCCCGCGCGTAATCAAAGGCGAATGCATCCAGCTCGGCAGCGTGCGGTACTCGAAGCCTCCGTGCGACTTTTTGCGGAAGTCGCCGAGAAAGCCGTATCTGGGGCGACGCTGGCCCGTCGTGTCGCCTTCAATCAAGATCAAAGGCAGCGCGAGGTAGTTATCGAGCGCGCGCAGAAGATGGGCATTCAGCCAGCAGCGGCTGAAGTGGATATGTCCGCCGAGGGGGTAGCCCCCCACCGGCATGCCGCCCGAGAGCCACGCCAGGCTCTCGTCAGGGATGGACCGCGCGGCGAGCTGCATCGTAGACAGCAGGTTCCTCGCCAGCTCGCGCGGGTCTGCGCTGGGCTGCGGCCGCAGCTCCGCCAGCGGCAGGATCAGGCGTTGCCCGCTGAGCACGATGGCATCGCAGCCGACTTCGCCTTTTCGCGTCAGGAAGCGGTCGGCGAAGACGACTTCGCCTTGCGGGCTCAGGAGCAGGAACTCGGGATCTGTCCCGAGCATAACCCGCTCCTTGCGCAGCACTTCTTTAGATAGTGCGAGCTCATACCGGTCAATGGCCTGTGCGAACAACTGCGCCAGCTTGTCATTGAGTTTAGGTACCGGATCTACATCCAAAACAACGGTATGCCCGGAGGCCAGCACCCCGATTGTAACCAATCCATAATCCAATCCTAGGGCATAAATGGCTTTTACCGCCTCACGGCTTGCTCGGCGCACATGAAAGCTGGCTCGGTCCGGCTGGACTTCTATGTAGGCGGAGCTTGCGTTTGCTTGCCGCTGATTAAATAGCGTTTTCTCAGACAGCAGCAGCGTTTCTTTTTTCTCGTAAACAATAAGCGTTTGTAAGTGAAAGACAGCCACTTTATATTTGTGGGTGAACGTCAGCGGGGCATCCTTCATCAAACCGCGTTTCTTCAGTGACGCTAAGGTCTTCAACCCATGCATAGCCAGCTGCTCGTCACGCTTAGCGCTTGCCTTCGCTCTGAGAATCGCTCGAATTGGCTGCAGCGCCTGTTTCTGTGGCCATTCATCATGAGCGGCTCCCCAGTGTATAATGGTCCGTCCCTGCCAATTATCCGGAAGTTTCGTACCGCTCGGAATTTGAATAAGATCAGCCAGCTCCAGCGCTTCTTTCTCCTGTGCGTGCAGTAAAAATGATTCCATCGAGATTGCCCCTTCTCGTTAAGCCCAAATATGTCTATAAAACAAAAAAGAGGGCAAATGCCCTCTGCCGAACCTGCTACGCCAGCATACACTGGCGTATAGGGTTCATTAATCCAGATCATCTTCAAGAAGTTCGGCATCGAGATCCTCGAAATCTCCATCGCCGCTATCATCGAAGTCCACATGTTTGTCATCGAAATCTCCCGGACCATACGGGCTCACAATGACAAACACTTTCGTTTCGGCAGTGAGCTCGACTTGGAACTCGCGCTCAACCCGAATCACTACGCTGTCGCCGCTTGTAGCGATACTGGCTTCCACACAGTTTGGCTCTTGCGTTGCGACAGCGGATACTTCAGCTGTCGTTGGCTTATGTTTTTTGTCCAGATAGCTTAGACCGACGACTTCTACATAAGAAACGGTTTCTTTTGCTACGTCTGTTTTCGTGTTGCGATCGTAAGAATACCAGATGTTGATATCATAAGTACCAACTACCTCTACGCCCTCTCCAGATTGGATCGCCTCGAATTGGTTATTAATAATCCAAGCGCCCAATATACTGGTCGGAGAAAAGGGCGGAGTCACGGTATGACTTACATGTGAAAATTTGCGACCTTTACCGCAGACAGCTTTAGTAATGATCTCTCTGCTTTGCAAATCTTTATCTAATGACATCCTTTCAACCTCCTCCATACAATCATTCATTACAAGTGTATGCAGGACAGTAGTCTAGAGTGACAATTATTTTATATTATTTTTGCTGTTTAAAAATAGGAATATCTGTTAGAGTCAACCCGCCCCCGCGCGGTGTTTTTTTTGCTTTTTGGCAATCGATAAATAGATCTTCAGCTCTCTGTTTAGCTGTAAAATCGCGGATCGGACCTCGAATTCCTCGCGGCTTTCCGGCAGGCTCATCTGTTTATAACGGGCATCCAGCTCTTGCAATTCTTTCTCCGCTTCGCCTGTATAATAGTCTTCCTTCACAGATTGGCTAATATCTTCAAGAATCTTTGCGAGCAGTTCTCCTTGCGGTAAAGCCTGATACACCTGTGCGACCAGAACGAGCATCCGATTCACCGACTCCAGCTGCTCACCCCTCATATAGAAATAAACCCGCCAGTAGGGTTCTCCACCGAAAAGAAGCGTATTATCTAAGGAGCGTTTGGCAAGCGCGGCACCCAGATCAATTTGTTCACTGACCTCCAGCAGCTCCTTCCCATCCCAAACGATGGAATTATCCCGCAGATGCTTGGCCATATTCATAAAAATGATTGAAAATAAGTCCTCTACTCTTTTTTTCTGGTCCGCCATTGCTTTATCCGTCTTTGGCATATAAGCAATATTGATAAGTGTAGCAACGCCTAATCCGATAAGAAGTAGAATGATTTCGTTCCATATGGCTGCCCAGCTATCATCCTCATACGCATAAAGATGAAGCAAAACAACGGCTCCGGTCACGGCTCCCTCTGAAATCCGCATGCGATGCAGTACCGGGAATACGAACAAAATGAATAAAACGACGACCCAAATATGAAAACCCAAGAACCTGAATAACAGGCTGCCCATTAACAGTGCGAGCATAGAGGAAGCTATGCGGTGCAATGAGCTTTCTATTCCTTTTTTCTTCGTTACTTCTATTCCGAGAATAGCTAACAGCCCTGCGGCGGCCGGCGTTTTGATCCCGAATAGATGAGCAAGATACATCGCTACCCCCACCGCAATGGCCGTTTTGAGCACGCGAAAGCCCATAGCGTTTCACCTCTTTACTGGTTGTACTATGGGCTCCATTATTTCATTTTGATTACAAAGTGGCAAGTATTACCGATGTTTTGTCAATCTTTTTTCTAAATTGGATACGATCTGGTACATGAAAGTCGCTACAATCGCAATAACGAACAACGTTGAGATAACCAATGTAAAATTAAAAACTTGAAAGCCGTATATGATTAAATACCCGAGACCCATTTGAGAGACTAGAAATTCCCCTACAATGACACCGATCCACGCTAAGCCTACATTTACTTTCAAAGTCGAGACAATCGCAGGAAACGATGCGGGTAGAATAACTTTTTGGAATACTGTTCTCTTCGTACCCCCGAATAAGGACACTACTTTCACGTAATTCTGATCAACCTCTTTGAAGCTGCCATAAACAACAAGAGTAGTTATAATGACAGTAATCGAAAGGGTCGTCGCAATGATTGAGAGCAATCCTGGACCCAACCCAACGATAAAAAGAGGCCCTAATGCAACCTTCGGCATACTATTTAAAACGACGATATAAGGGTCAAGCACCCTGGAAAGAAACGGTGACCACCAAATGACGACAGCCAATGCAGTGCCGAATAATGTACCTAGCACAAAACCTATGATTGTCTCGACAACCGTGACACCCACATGAGGAAGCAGGCTCCCGTCCAGCAGTTTATCCCAGAGCAGCTTAAATACCTTCGTTGGGTAACTGAACAGGAGCACATCAATCCATTTTAATCGGGCCGCAACTTCCCACAGAGCAAAAAACACAAGTAAAATGATGAGTTGAACAAGCCTTACTTGCTTCGTTTCCCTCTTCTTTGCTTGAGCGAACCGCTCATGAACCTTTTTGGTAAGTGAATCTTCAGTTGCTATATGTTTAGCCGATTGGCGTTGATTCTCCATCATGCGTCATGCCCTCCAAACTCCTGCCAAATCAATCGAAAGAGTGCATGGAACCCTGGCAATTCTCTTGCTTCAAAAGGCACTGATGTGCGAATTTCATCCGGAATACGGAATTCTTGCCGTATACGCCCCGGGTTAGGGTCCAGGACAATAATGCGGTCGCTCATCGCAATGGCCTCAGAAATGTCATGCGTTACAAGGAGCGCTGTTTTCTTCTTGACTTGCAGCGTTTCCACCACCAAATCTTCCAGCTGAAGCTTCGTCTGGTAGTCGAGTGCAGAAAACGGTTCATCCAACAGCAGCAGCTCGGGCTCGGTAGCAAGTGTGCGGACCAAAGCGACTCGCTGGCGCATCCCCCCGGAAAGCTGAGAAGGATAATAATCCTTGAAGCTGTACAGCCCCATCTCTTCCAGCAAGTGAAGCACGTTTTGCTTCTTCTCTTTGGTCAAAACACCTGCAATCTCTAATCCCATGCAGGCATTATCTTCAATCGTCCGCCAAGGGAACAGATAATCCTGCTGCAGCATGTAACCGACCTTTGTTGATGGACCGTTCACTACGTTCCCAGCAACCGACACAGTGCCAACGGTCGGCCGAATCAGGCCGGCAATGATCGACAAGAGAGTCGTCTTCCCACAGCCGCTTGGACCGATGAGACTTACAAATTCGCCGCGCGCTACCGCAAAATCGATCCCCTGAACAGCAAGTGTCGCCCTCTCTTCGGTCACGTAAACTTGAGTTACATTTTGAACCGTCACAGCTGAATCCATGTTCGTACCCCCCTCTCGCCCTTCATTGCCTTCCCATGTTCTTCTTAAGGTTTTACAGTCGATTTGGCTTTCTCAGCAAATGTGTTGTTCACCAGCGTTTTCCAAGCCACTTTTTCCTTCAACTCACCTGCAGAAGTCATGACATCGAGCAAATTGTTCCATTCCTGCTCATCGACGATACCGTCTGTGGCAAACGAACCTTGATCTTTGTAACGTTTAACAACACTTTTTACGATTTCAACATCGATATCTTTAAAATAAGGCAAAACGGCATTCGTGATTTCATCTACACTTTTCGCCGCGACCCATAGCTGTGCACGTTGGATAGCATTCGTGAACTTTTGAACCGTACCCGGATTTTGCTTGATGAAGCTTTGTTTCGTCATGAATACCGTGTATGGCAGGTGACCGCTCTCGACGCCAAAGGAAGCCAGCACGAATCCTTTTCCTTCTTTCTCAACAATCGATGCCTGCGGTTCAAACAACTGAACATATTCCCCGGTTCCCGACGAATAAGCCGAAGCGATGTTCGCAAAATCGATGTTTTGAATCAGCTGCAGATCTTTCTGAGGGTCGATGTTGTGCTTCTTGAGCGTGAACTCCCCTGCCATCTGTGGCATTCCGCCTTTTCTTTGGCCGAGGAATACAGATCCCTTGAGTGAATTCCAATCAAATTGATCCACTTTCTTGCGAGCCACGAGGAAAGTCCCGTCCGTTTGCGTTAATTGTGCAAAATTAATAACAGGATCATCTGAACCTTGCTGCGACACATAAATGGACGTTTCCGAGCCAACCAACGCCACATCGATGGCATTAGAGAGCAAAGCCGTCATGGTTTTGTCGCCGCCAGGTGTTGTTGTAAGCTCTACATCAAGGCCTTCATCCTTGAAAAAGCCCTGTGACAGCGCCACATACTGTGGTGCATAAAATAAAGATCGCGTTACCTCACCAATGCGAACTTTGGTTGTTTCCGTGCTTTTCGTTCCGCAAGCCGAAACGATGCTGCTGAGCAGCAAGACCACGGATAAAGCCACTCCCCATTTTTTCCGAATCTTCATACGACGTCCCTCCGCTAAAGTAGTAATCTATCCTATGCAGGAGCCCAGAAGACGGTTAATGGCAACTTTTGGTTAAATTGTTTGTTGCAACACAAAAAACAGCATCCCAAGACAGTTGTCACTGCCGAAGGATGCTGCTCATATGGTTTTATATGCCGTAGACCGACTTATACTTTTCTTCCAAATACTGAACCAAATACTCAGGGTTCAACTCTTCGCCTGTTACTTGGCGAATAATTTCGTTTGGCGTCAGCAGTTTTCCATGCTTATATACTTTCTCTGTGAGCCATTCCTTAATCGGCGCCAGATTGCCTTCGGCGATCAAGCTTTCGAAAGCCGGCAGCTCTTTACGTAAGGTTTGGGTAAATTGTGCGGCATACATGTTGCCGAGCGCATAGGATGGGAAATACCCGAACGATCCCCCTGACCAGTGCACGTCTTGCAGCACGCCCTCGCCATCATTTGCCGGCGTTACGCCCAAATATTCTTCATATTTGGCATTCCAAGCCGCAGGCAGATCCGCCACCGCGATGGTTCCGTTAAACAGCCCTTTTTCCAGCTCATAACGAATCATGATATGTAAGTTGTACGTTAGTTCATCCGCTTCAATACGGATCAGCGATGGTTCAATGTGGTTAATCGCCTTATAAAACGTATCGACATCCACTTGATCGATCTGCGGAGAGAACGTCGTTTGCAGTTCACCATAGTATCTGTCCCAGAACGCTTTGCTGCGGCCAATCACATTTTCCCAGAAACGGGACTGTGACTCGTGAATGCCCATGGAGGTTCCGGTGCACAGGTTAGTGCCTACCAAATCGTCGGAAATGTTCTGCTCATACAGCGCATGTCCGCCTTCATGAATCGTTCCGAATAATGCGGAAGTGATATCGTTAGGCAAATAGCGCGTTGTAATCCGCACATCTCCTGGATTCAGCGCCGTCGCGAACGGATGCACCGTTTCGTCCAACCGGCCAGCTTCGAAATCGTACTGCATTTGCTTCAAAATCGATAGTGAAAACTGTTTCTGTTTGCTGATCTCAAATTGTTGATCCAGGAAAGAGCGATCCGGTTGATTCGGTGACGCCTGGATACGCTGCAGCAAGGGAACCGCTTTTTCGCGCAATGCTCCGAAAACCTCATCCAGCTTCTCAACCGTCATGCCAGGTTCATACATATCGAGGAGCGTGTTATATTTATGTCCTTCATATCCCCATAGTTCAATAAACTCTTGGGTTGTCGCCACAATTTTCTCCAAATACGGCTGGAACGAATCCCAATCGGAATTGTGCTTGGCATCTTCCCAAGCGGATTCAGCTTGCGATGTCAGCACGACATAGGCTTGATATTTCTCGGCAGGTATCTTTTTGGAGCGGTCATATTCTTTTTTACACTCTTCAACCATCTTTCTCGAAATGGCATCCAGCTGTTCAAGCTCAGCAGGCTGCGTGAAAAAAGCAACATATTCGCCCATTTCATCGGAAGTGGACATCCGGAATACTTCGGTGGAGAGCTCTCCGACTACTTCAGAGCGTGTTCCAATCCCTTTTTTCGGGGCGCCAGTCCGCATATCCCAATAAATTAGGGCGATGGCCTCCTCGTACTGCTTCATTTTACGAACATAGGCTTTAAACGATTCCAGCTTGGCTGTGGCAGTTTGCACACTCATGCTTCAAATCTCCTCCCATCAATTTCTA
The DNA here is from genome assembly GCF_009757995.1 of Paenibacillus anseongensis. Taxonomy (NCBI): domain Bacteria; kingdom Bacillati; phylum Bacillota; class Bacilli; order Caryophanales; family Paenibacillaceae; genus Paenibacillus; species Paenibacillus anseongensis. The sequence goes on along the minus strand of NZ_WSEM01000033.1, from coordinate 102,637 downwards.
TTTTCATCATACTTCGTCCCTTCCACAGAATCAAATTTATTGAACTTGTGTTAGAATAATGACTAGCCATTATTCTTAATGCGAGTTAAATTCATTGTCAAACAACATTGTGAGGAGATGACATCCATGAAAATTACATTTACTGATTCAGCAATTGAGCGATTAACCCCATATATGGGCCAAGGTGACGCCCAGTTGAAGCTCGTTTTTGATACAGAAGGATGCGGTTGTTCCGTTAACGGAGTGCCGACGCTCTGGCTGGTTTCCGAAGAAAGTCAGCAGGATTTAACTGCCGAAACCAATGCTTTTAAGCTGATCTACAACAGCAAGGATGAAATTTTTTATGAAATGAATATGAAAATTGACTTTTCTGAAGGAAATAAATCCTATATACTGAAGAGTAATAATCAGATTTACAATGCGGGTATGAGCTTGGTCGACAAAAGATAAAGCTGCATGGAACGTATAAGCAGCACAATAACTTGCCTGGAGGAGAAACCATGTCTTTGATTAGTGAAATTTTGAATTACAATGAACAATTTGTAGCGAAAGAGGAATACAAAGAATTTCTGACTACGAAGTTTCCAGACAAAAAAATGGTTGTTCTAACATGTATGGATGCGCGTTTAGTCGAACTATTGCCTAAGGCGATGAATTTGCACAACGGTGACGCCAAAATCATCAAAAATGCCGGAGCCATTGTCTCCCACCCATTTGGCAGTATTATGCGCAGTATCATTGTAGCTGTTTATGAGCTCGATGCAGATGAAGTATTCGTAATCGGCCATTACGATTGCGGGATGACGGGGCTGAATTCGGACAAGGTGATCGCAAGCGCCAAAAAACGCGGCATTTCCGACGATGTCATCACAACGCTCGGCCATTCCGGTATCGATTTGTCAAGCTGGTTGACAGGCTTTGACCATGCTCGGGAAGGGATCGAGAAAAGCGTAAATATTATTCGCAATCATCCGTTGCTTCCCAAAAACTTGCCGGTTCACGGGCTGATTATTGACCCGCAAACAGGAAGACTGGATTTAATCAAAGATGGCTATCAGGATGTTGAATAAGCACGATAATAAACCCTCACGGGAAACCGTGAGGGTTTTTGCTTTTCTATACCGACTCTTTAATAATCAGCTTCTCTCTTGCATCAGTCCGCGGTCTCACAGCTGGTACTTGCTCCGGGTAGCCGATGTGCAGCAAGCCTACAATTTTCTCCCCTGGCTTAACACCTACCGCCTCGCGGAAGTTCGGACTGTGAATAAACGGGTTCGTTTTCCAAACAACGCCTACCCCCACTTCCCACGCAGCCAATTGAAAATTTTGTATCAAGCAGCAAACGCAGGCGAAATCTTCTTCCCATTGCTTCTGCCTCGGATCTTCGTTCATGACAACAACGAGATGGGCCGGGATCTGCATGAAATAGTCCAGTTTCTGCGCAGCGAGCCTTTCTTTCTCCTCCGCCGTGTAAGTGCGGATCATAGCTTCAGCAAGCGGCTTACGCGCCTCGCCTTTGTATAAAATGAACCTCCAAGGCTCCCTTAGGCCGTGTGTTGGCGCCCATACTGCTACATTAAGCAGCTCAGTTATAAGGTCCGTGTCGATGGGATCGCTTTTAAATGCGCGGACAGAACGTCTGTCTTTAATCAGTTCGCTGATTGCGCCTAATTTCTCATTTTGCATAGTATTCATCGTGCTTGTGCCTCCAATTTGGTTAGACTACTGCTTCAATGTACAAATTGCCTCAACATACAAATATAAGTTCCATTCGACTACGCAAATTACGTAAACGATCATGATAATCATTCTCATTTTCGCAAAAGGATATCTAACTGTCAATCTTTTTCATGCCATTCTCTTCCATTTGATTGACTTTGAGCTAACGTTGCTTCTATAGATTGACTCATGTTGGATGAAATCCAATGAGTTGCCCTTTTGTTAACCAAACTTCGCTTTACATAGGACGAAATCCAATACGCTCTTATAAAAGCTCTCAAAATGCGACTACATTTACTCCTCCCTCTGGATTTTGTCCAATGAGATGAGCTAAACGGTCGCCAAATTCAACCTTTTATTGGATTTCATCCAATGGCGATGCGTGCTCCTAGCTCCCTCGCTGCGAGGAAGGAACTATTGAAGGAGATAACTCCTCCAACGAAGTTTAGCTTGTTAAGAACTCGGTTGGAGCGAATTTTTGAGGTGGAGAACACCCAGCACAACGAATAATCCAGCGTTAATGAGACATTTGGTGGAGGAGGTAACCTCATAGCTAGTGTCAAGTTGGTCAACGATACACCCTTGAAGAACTACAGGCCGCTATTCTAGCAAATTCAGCCCGTTACCGCATTCGAGCGGAACTACAGGGCTTTATTTGATCCCCTAATCCCGTTTTCTTTATGAAAACGGACAAATAGCGTCCCATAGTTCCTCTCCGCACGAAAAGGTGCTTATTTCCCTGAAATAGCGACCCGCAATTCCCTCCAGGGAGGAAGCGCTCAAGCGATCACAGCAAATTTCATCGGGCGGAGCGCTCAACATAAAAAAATAAGGGTAAGCCGAAGCTTACCCCAATAAAAAAATGCCCATCCCCAAGGGATGAGCACTTTCTTTTACATAATCAACGTCTTTACCAAACGTTTCGCGTCACCGCTCGGTGTAGTAACAACCTCGTACAGATTAATTTTAACATTCGTGTTCAGTTGTTCGGATTTAATTGAACCGAAATCGATAAACTGAATGCCGGACATAATTTTGTCCTGGCCTACGAAGCTCATGGTCTTGGTGCTAAGCAGGCGGTCTTCCGAATCGACAACCTCGAAGACCAGAGATGAGAAGTTAGCATCTGTAATGACCTGCTCTTGACGTTTCACATCCAGATCCAGGCGCAGACGGTATGCGTAAGATTGATCTTTACTATACGTTGCACTGACCCTGTAATCGTTAATTGCAATACTAAACGGATACAAGGATACGGCACCCGTTGTTGGTACTGGTTGAACAGCTGTTTTGTAGGAGCCGATCGCTAAACGATTGGCATCATATAAGTTAAGCGCCAACTTATCTGCCGTTTCTGTACCAGGCACCAAGTAGGAGTAATTCAACACATAGCTGGTGTTCGGAGCGATCGTCTTCGCAACAGTAGATTGTCGATCACCCGAATAAGTAAAGCCTTCATCGTTGGTCAAATCGGTTTGGAAATCCGGTAAATTCAACGATGTCGTCCCTTTATTCGTCAGTTTATATTTGGCAACGACGGTTTTGAAGCCGAAGTCTGTATTCTCGCTCATTCCAAGCTCTACAAGCGATACATCAATATTCGAGTCAATAAGCGAATTGGACGACAGTTTGAATGGCGTACCGAGCGTGTAATCTTCCGCTGAAGTATAAGAGGAGTTCTCTCCGCCTTGTCCAGCTCCCGCCAGTGTCGTGATTGTAACCGGCAGCGACGCTGTTTTGCTATTGCCAGAATTGCTAGTATTGCCTGTATTCGTGGAATTCCCTGTATCGGAAGATCCTGAACCAGCTCCCGTATCTGCACCCGTTCCTGTGTTCGTTTGCGTGCTGTTATTCGACGTACCTTGTTTCTCTGAAACGACCAGCTGCAAAGCATCTGTGCTCAGACCGGCTGGCAAAATACCGGAGAAGCGGAAAGTCGTCGATTCATTTGGCGATAAGTAGGACGTCCGAGCGGCATTATCCGAAGACGTAACCGCCACACTACCGCGCAGTGCTTGAAACGAAGCAGACAAGTTAGGAATCGTTATAATGCCGTCACTTTTGTTCGTCAACGTGACATTGGCTTGAAGATGCAGCCCATCCGATTGCTTGCTAGCCGCGGCCCACGTTGTAGTGATATGTAGCCCGTCTAGATCTGCATCCGGGTATTGGGTGTCGTCGCCGATTTTACCAACCACGAATGATTTGGCTACATTTAATGACCCGAGTACCGTCGTTTTCACTTTGCCTTTTGGCGAGAAAAGCAGGGATAACCCGTTCGCATCCATGGATGCCGGAACCGCTGTTTGAATGGTCGTTTTAACAGGCTGCTGCGGCAGTAAGGTTTGTCCTGATCCCGAGATAAATTGGGAGACGTAAGTCAATCCCTTGCTATCTTGCAAATTAAGCTCAAGCGCATCCGGCAGCTTAAGGGTCGTATTGCTTAAATTTTCCAACGTTAAGTCTGTATAAACCAACCATGCACCGTCTTTGTAAACTTTGTAGCTATTGCCTAGCTGAGCTGTCACTATCGCATCATCTGCGAAGGTAGTGTCTACCTCCTGAAGGTTAATGGCAGCTTGCTGCACCACGGATTGCCCCGCTTCATTCATGGCGGCTTCTACGGATAAAGCCCCGATATCGTGCATCGTATTGTAGTTCCATTCGAAGATATCCACTTTCAGTTGACCCGGTGTCAGATTCGCAGGTATTTCGGAGCTGAATTTGAAAGTGCCGGTTTCCCCTGCTTGCACACGGCCGTTGACTTTCTCATTCAGTTTAGCCGTATAAGAAACCCCATTCGTATCCATAACTTTAACACCATAATTGTTAAAATCCACGGGCGAAGCGCTGTTATTGTTCAGCCCAAGAGAAAAACGAAGGGAGCCGTCGTCCGCTCCTGAGGACAAGGAAACCTTGTCTAATGTAAAGTAGACGGAATCGCTCAGGAAGACGCCTTCCTTGCCAGCGAAAGCCGATGTGGCCAGAGGTAGTGTCAGGAAGCTTGCAGCCGTTAGCATAAGTGCTGAGCGGCTAAGCAAGCGTTTCATTTTAAGATGTTGCTTCACAGGTAGTCCTCCTCTTTTGTTCATCAATCAGATCGTAAGGCGTCAATCGGACGCAGTTTGGATGCTTTGTTGGCCGGATATAAACCGAAAATAACACCGACCAATACGGAAAATAAAAAGGCGTATAAACTAATATCCAAGGAGAGGCTAGTCGTTTGTTTCGGGCTGAAATAGGGCAGTGCGTAGGATAAACCGATCCCTAATCCAAGCCCGATAAGTCCACCAAGTCCGCTGATGACGACGGCTTCGACAAGAAACTGGAGCAAAATATTGCGCCTTTTGGCACCGATGGATTTACGAATCCCGATTTCTCGCGTCCGTTCACTGACCGTCACCAACATAATGTTCATAATTCCGATACCGCCGACGAGCAAGGAAATAAGAGCAACAGCTACTAATTGATTCGTAAGTGTGTTCGTTGCTTCAGTCCGTGCCTTGAGCAGCTCATCCTGATTCGTAAGCACGAAGCCTGTATCGCTTTTAAATTTATAAGTCAAATATTGCTTCATCGTTTCTTGAGCAGTGTAAATATCTTCTTTGGTTGGCGCTTCAACGTAGGTCGTACGAATTTGCCCCAGCTTGAACACACGTCTGGCCGATTCCAGTGGCACAATGATAGAGCTGTCTACCGAGGCTCCTCCAATATTAGAACCTTTTGCTTCAAGGGTCCCGATAACACTGAACACAGCGCCATCGATATTGATTTCCTCTCCAACCGGGTCCAAAGTACCAAAAAATGTCTTCGCTACTTCGCTCCCGAGAATCGCCACATTGGAACGAAACTCAAGATCCGTCGGCGACAGGTTACGGCCCTTATCGACTTTCGCTTTAATAATGTCCAAGTATCGATCATTAGTTCCAAGTACGTTGTACTTCTCTTGCGTTCGATCATATTTGACATTGGAGCCATTCTTCGTCATTGTAGGCGCAATGGATTTGAATTCCTCAAAATTCTCGAAATTCATCAATTCATTATAATCCAACTGCGTCGCACGACCGTTTCCTGTCGCTGTAACAACGAGAAGATTGGTCCCCATATTTTCATACTGCTTGGCGATTTGTTCCGAAGTCCCTTGCCCGATGGACACTAGCGTCACGACAGAGCTAACTCCGATAATAACCCCCAGCATCGTCAGAAAGGTCCGCAGCGGACTGGAGACAATCGTCTGCAGCGACATCCTGAGCAGTTCACTTACCTTCATACGCTCACCTCTTGCTTAACATCGCTTTTGTCAGCGTTATTCCGGTAATCATCAATGATGACGCCGTCACGAAGGGCAACGACGCGTTTGGCATTATCGGCAATATGATGATCATGGGTAATCAGAACGATGGTATTTCCCTGCGCATTCAGTTGCAAAATTAACTCCAGAACCTCTTCCCCCGTCCGGGAATCCAAAGCTCCTGTCGGCTCATCCGCCAAGATAAGCGATGGCGAAATCGCAAGGGCTCGGGCAATCGCTACACGTTGTTGTTGACCACCGGATAACTCGCTAGGCTTATGATGGCCCCGCTCGCCCATCCCGAGCATTTTGAGCATTTCATGCGCCCGCTCCCGCCGTTCTTTTCTTGGAATTCCAGCATAGATCATCGGGAGCTCCACATTTTCCATCGCGGATAAACGAGGCAATAGGTTAAATTGTTGAAAAATAAAACCGATCTTTTGATTACGAAGCGCAGCAAGCTCATTATCACTCATACGTTCGGTTACGACACCGTCCAGGATATAGCTCCCCGACGTCGGAACGTCCAGGAGCCCAATGGTATTCATCAGCGTTGATTTACCGGATCCACTGGGCCCGATGATGGCTACGAAGTCGCCTTCTTCAACAGTAAGCGAAATACTGCGCAGGATAGGTAGATCTTCTGAACCGCGTTTATAGGTTTTGACAATATCTTTTAGCTCAATGATATTCATACCGCACGAACTCCTTTCCCGGCAGTGTTATCTGTTACCGCCACCGCCGCCTCCACCACCGTTAGTCCGGGTAGCTCCGCCTGCGCCGCCACCACCGCCGCCTGGGAATCCACCACCTGCACCACCGCCGCCAAATCCGCCGGCTCCACCTGCTCCGCCGTTTTGTTGGAACTGCTGTCTTAAACGGTTAATTTCGTCCTGGCTGAGGTTTTGCTGTCTTTTTACTGCAGTAGGAAGAACAACTTTATCTCCTTCACTCAGACCTTCTGTGATTTCAATTTGCGTTTTCGAGCGAATCCCGATTTTCACCTCATGATCAGGTTCTACGGTTCCATCCGCTTTTTTCAATGTGACAATACGCTTGCCTTTTTGTAGCTGCAACGCTTCAGGAGGTATGTAAATCGCATCTTTCTTGTCTTGAATCAAAATCTCACCTGTAGCCGTCATGCCGTATTTCAATACATTATCTTTGTTATCGGCAGCGAGTACGACATCATAAGCAGTTACACCATTCGTTGTTGTACCCACAGAAGAAATTTGCGTTACTTCCGCCGGGAAAATGCGGCCAGGGTACGCATCGACCTTGATTTCAGCCTTCATCCCAAGCTTAACGTTAGGCAAGTCTAACTCATCTACCTGTACCGGTAGCTGCATTTTGGCAATGCTCGCAACGGCTCCTAACTGCATACCGCTGGTTACCTTGGTTCCAACTTGTAAAAGACTAAGAATATCATTGCGTTTGTTAACAAAGTCCGTTGAGAATACACCATCAAATGGCGCTAAAATTTTAAGTCCATCCACCTTGTCTTGCGCCGAGTCCACTTTCAGCTTCGCACGCTCAAGAGCAGACTGTTTCGTGAGAATATCATCGCCGATCGTATCATTCGCGAACGTTGCAAGTAAATCACCTTGACGAACCATATTGCCTGTTTTTAAAGGCATCGTGGCCACATTGCCGGTTGTGCCTGCCAAAACAGTTGTGACTTTCACATATTGAAGCGCAGCTTTCGCTTGCGAATCAACCGCACGCCCGCCGATTGTCACGCTGCCCAGCACGCTCGTACCTGCATCCATGGAGTTGTCATTGGGAATGGCAACATCAATATCGACTACTTTACCGCCTTTTCCATCTGATTTCGGGTCTTTAGAAATGCTTTGAATCTTGCCTGTTTTCGTTATCATATAGCCATCTATCGTAAGATCAACAGGATCGCCATTGTGCAGCTGTGCAGCATCTTCTACAAAAAATGGCAGCGTCACCGTCAAGTTGTTTACATCGGAAATGGTTGCAATTTTAGTCGACTTGTTAATCGTAGCTCCTTCCTCCAGGTTCGTGGCATAGGTAAGTTTCCCGCTAACGGGAGCCTTAACAGCCATTAATCCTTGTTGAGCCATCAAAGAATCCAAGTCCTTCTGCGTTTGCTCGTAAGTCAACTGGGCATCCTGCAAATCACTTTCCAAGCTTGTACTCGTCAATTCTAAAAGTACATCCCCGGCCTTCACCGCCAGGTTCCGTTTTAGATTAATGGATTTAATGTCCGAATCAACCGGAACAGAGATCGTTTGTGTATCTTTGGGTTCGAATTGGGCTGTACCGGAAACGGAAGAACGGATATTACCTTTTTTAACCTCGTAAATAGCCTCCTTCACGTCCGCTGCTTTGCTTTTCTTACCTTTCGTCAAATAAACATAAGTGCCGCTTCCGCAGACGATTACCGCGATCAAAATAATAAACCACTTACTGCGATACCATTTCATGAAGTAACTTCCTCCTTAGAGTTTGGACATGAGTAATTCCATTAACTGCTGCTCTACGCTGATCCCCATGCTTCGAGGATCGAACTGGTTTTCTCCATGCTCACGGTCAATGAAGTCTGACTCTGCCTGTCGATCGGTCTTTCTTTTTTGCATAAAAGCTTTCACCCGCTTCTCTCGTTCCTCGGAAGAGAGCTCATCCCCCTGGTTGCCCGCACGCTCAGCAAATCGCGCCTTTTCTTGCTTGGATTGTTCCTCTAGAAAAGCAATTTGATCTGCGGTCAAGCCGCCAAGAACAAGCTTGCGTTCGGATTCGTTCATGCTTCCTTCATCTATGCTTTTACGGACCAATGGAAGAATCGTCTCTGCTTGCTTAGCAGTAATGGACAAATTGGTATGCCGGTCCATAAGAAGCAGTTCCTGAGAGAACATGACCAGCTGCATTTCCTTCACATTCTGGACGTCTTCTGTGGGGTTTTCTTCGGGGAGAGCTTGCTCGGTTATTGGGGGCGATGCGATCACAGCCTGCGTTGAGGAAAGATCCGGCAAATGAGTCTGACAACCACCCAATAGGAAGGAAAAAAGCGTCAAACCCATAGCTGCTTTCCAAGTGTATTTCATCAAACATACACCTCCAAGACAAAAAAATCCTGTCCAATAGGATCAGGATACATTTCAAACATGAAATAAGTTTGTTTAAGTTGTAAAAAAATTGTGAAACTCTACGAAATTCGCGGAAATGTTACACAAAATTCGGTTCCTTCCCCTACTCGGCTGCGTACTTGGATCGTGCCATGCATACCTGTGACTAGATGCTTGACAATCGTAAGTCCAAGCCCCGTCCCCGTTGGTACGTCTGATCTTGATGTTCTTGCTTCATCCGCTTTATAGAAACGATCCCAAATGCGCGCCAACTCGGCATCCGTCATCCCAGTTCCCGTATCACGAATGAACAGATGGACTTCATGCTCCGCTTCTTCCAAAGCAACGGTTAACGTCCCGCCTTTTGGCGTGAATTTTAAAGAGTTATAAATTAAATTATGGACGATCTGAGCAAATCGATCAGGGTCTAGTGGAACCTGAGCAGGTTCCTTATCCGGGCTAGGCAAAATAAGATGCAGTGATATTTCATTAACAGCGATTGGCGCTTTCAATAATTCCAATGATTCTTCAAGTGCTTCTGTCATAACGACCGGTCTAAGTCGAAACACATCGACACCATTTTGAATCTGAGCAAGGTCTAATAAATCCGTAACGAGACGCTGCAGCCGTTGAACCTCTTGATCACAGATGCGCAGGTAATGTGAATATTTCTCTTCAGGGATGATCTTATCGTTCATCGCCACGATGAAACCACGCAGTGTCGTAAGCGGTGAACGCAGCTCATGGGATACGTTCGTCAGAAACTCCTGCCGAGTCCCTTCCCATTCTTCCAATTGCTCCACCATGAAGTTGAAGCTTGCAGCAAGCTGCCCGACCTCATCATGTGAAGTGACCGGAACACGTGTCGTAAAATCACCATGCGCCAGTTCGAGTGCCGCACGGTTCATCTGCTGAAGGGGGCCGGCGAGTTTTCGTGAAATAATGTAGAGGATGAACCCTACAGCCAAGAGAGAAAACAAGAGCGGAACCAGAATATTAACCCTTACAGCGGAAATAGCTTCACCAATGTCCTCAGCCGGGAAATGCAAAATGAAAACCATTGGCTGATCATTTAATTGATAAGGGGCGTGATATGTAAATACATTAATCGTTCTTCCCTGCGGGGACGTTAAAGTGACCATGCCGTAACCGCTGTGGCCGTGCAATCCGTCGATAAACTGCGTATCCATCTGCTTAGGGATCGTTCGACCTTCACTGTCTGAGGAGCCGTTCAGAATATTCCCTTTATCGTCAACGAGCCATACCTGCCCATTAATGCTTCTCGCTAAAATGCGTACGGTGTATTTCAGTTCTCTCGTGGAAATGGTGCCGTCTTGAACAGAGTTCATAAGCCGGGTCACTTCGACAACCCGTTTCTCCAGCAGTTCAACTTTGTCCTTATAAAACAAATCCGTAAAATAATAGTTCCAGAACAAAAACAATCCCGCAAAGAAAAGCACACATGTCGCCAGGAACGACAAGAAGATTTTCAGATAAAGGCTGTTATATTTGCCCTTAAGCCAAAGCTTAAACATGCTGGACCACCTCAAAAGAATAACCAATTCCCCATAGCGTTTGAATGTTCCACGTATCATGTTGTCCCAGCTTTTTACGCAAATTCTTTACATGAGCGTCAACCGTACGCGTGCCACCGGTAAAATCAAAATTCCACACATAACCAAGCAGATCCTCACGAGTGAAAACACGGCTTGGGTGGCTGGTCAGGAAATGCAGAAGCTCAATCTCCTTTGGCGTGAGATCAATTCGTTTCCCACCTACGGTCACCCGATACTGATCCAAATCAATCACAATATTTCCGATCTCTAGTAATTTACGAGACGAATTTTGCGAAGCTGACACATCTGTCGGGACTTGAACCGTACGTCGCAGTACAGCCTTAATGCGGGCAATAAGCTCATTAGGATCAAATGGCTTAACTAAGTAATCGTCGACTCCTAAGTTAAATCCTCTTAATTTATCAATGGATTCGCCTTTCGCCGTTAGAAAAATGATCGGTGTCTGATGATACGGAGCATCCATTTTACGAATCATCTCACATAGCTCATAGCCTGAAATATCCGGAAGCATAATGTCGAGTAAAACTAAGCTCGGTCTCTCTTCTACAATTGTACGAAGAACCTCCTGCCCACGCGGCAGAAGAATCGGTTCATAGTTGGAATGCTCCAGATACAATCTGACCACTTCCGCAATATTCGGCTCATCATCTACGACAAGTACTTTACCTTCCGAGTTCACTTGGCGCCACCCTTTTCCTTACGAATTTGCTGTTGTCTTGCTCTTTCTTCAATGACCTCTGTCCGGTCTCTTCGTGTATGTTTTTGAATGAGTTCGATATCAGCCAATCGGCTTGGTGCATGCCAAGTCAACCCTCTTCGCTCGCATTCGGCCTGGCATAACGCCAATAACTCCAAATCTGCGATCGGCAAATTAATATCTTGATACAAATAACCATCCCGCTCGATTTGAGCCCAAGTCTGTCCAATTAACTCGCCAAGTTTCTCAGGGTCAAGCCCCAAAGAAGCCACATGCTCAGCCTGCGCATTACGCTCTGCGCTATGCAGCATTTTTACAGCACCTGCGCGATTCCCGCGTCTGATATGATACATGCCAACCGCTATTTGAATCAACGCGACATACGTTCTGCTGCGTTCGTCCCCTGGATGCTCTTTCCAAAATTCTTCCATAACCTCATGGCATTCAAAATAATCCCGCTCCGCATGAAAATGCAGTAAATATTCAATATAAGCTTCCGGATACTGCTTCATAAATCGTTCCTCCACCTTGTTCTGATCACGATAATGACTATGTATACCTCATGTTACTCGAAAGTTGTTCTATCGTCCAACATCACCTTGTATTTCGCTTACATTTCTAGCTATTTCCATCGCAACCATTCTATCATTCCGTACGTCTTATTAAGTAGATTAAGAGAAAGAGGCGTGATCTATGAAAGTTGGAAAATGGCTGCTGACGAGTACCCTTTTGTTATCCATAACGATACCGCAGGCTGTACAAGCAGCAGGAACCGCAGGCGGCACTACCGATAAAACAACGAAATACCGGGTTTATCAGTATAATCAAGTACTCATGGAATTTGCTACATATAAACAAGCGGAAACTTTTGCCAAAGGTTTTTCCAATAGTTATGTAGAAGAGATTGGCACACGCAAGTGGTTGTGGAACAACTTTCCTCGCTATCAGGTTTATCAAATGGACGCTACACTCCCAGAATGGCAATTCTCCACATTAGATGCTGCTATTGCTGAAGCGAAAAAATGGTCCAATGCCAGTGTTCGTGATCTAACTTCCACGGGCTGGGTGTGGGACAACTATCCTCATTATCAAGTATATCAAAATGAAGTTACTCTAGACTCTTGGAGATTTCAAACGTTGAATGAAGCCATCGCTGAAGCGAAGAAATGGGGCAGCGCCCATATCATTGACTTAAACAGTCGGGCTTGGGTCTGGGACAACATTTCTAATGAGGATAAAACCTTGCTTCGTGCTGGAGATCCTGTCTATAAGGTCTATCAAGGTACTTTTTCAGCCGATAATTGGGAATTCGCTTCCTTGGAGGACGCGGTAAAAGAAGCCTTGAACTGGGGCAACTCGACCGTCGTTAATAAAAACACGAATAAAACCGTATACAGCAATCTTAAATCCTATAAAGTATACCAAAATGATACCTTTCTTCAGGATTTCACTTCATTAGATGCAGCCATTGACTATGCAAAATTATGGGGACATGCCACCATTTTCAAGGATGGCCACAAAATTTGGAACAATTTTGCCGCTTATCAAGTGTTCCAGAACGCCTCTCTAATCGGCGAGTATACGAACCTTCCTGATGCGCTGAACTATGGCGTACAGTACAACAACAGCTCCATTCAAACGCTTGAACACCGCATACTATGGGATAATTTCAAGAAATTGCAAGTGTGGGGATGGAACGGCCAATCCGGTGGCGATGCGATAAAAGCTCAAGTCTCCAACACAGTTGGACTGGATGTCGATTCACCAAGCTATTTCGAGCTTGCGGACGCTGCAGGTAATCTCAAAGACAGCTCGAATCCCGATACTGTCAAATGGCTGCAAAACAGCGGCTTTACCGTGTACCCTCTCGTCAGTAATCAGTTCAATGCCAGCTTAACGACGCAATTCCTTGCCGATAGCAAGGCCCAGGATAAATTCATTAAAGCTTTGGTAGATCGTTCCGTGCAGCTTGGCGTTCCTGGCATCAACGTGGACTTCGAAAGCCTTGCAGGGTCGGACCGCAATGCATTCACTACTTTTATTACCAAATTAACAACTTACGCGCACTCCAACGGCTTGGCAATTTCCATCGATCTACCGCGCGGCAGTGTCAAATGGAATCATCTTTCCGCTTTTGATCATGAGAAGCTCGGCAGCGTTGTGGATTACGTTGTTATCATGGCCTATGACCAATTTTATAAGGGGAGTACATCCGCCGGTTCCGTTGCAGGTCTCCCTTGGACAGATGGTGGGATTCAAGAATTTTTATCCTATGGTATCCCGCGAGACAAAATCATTCTAGGCATCCCTTACTATGTGCGAGAATGGAAACTCGACGCAGCCGGCGCCTTGCAAAGTAACCGGACTGTGCTGATGAAGGATATTCCAGCTTTGCTCGCTTCCAAAACGGTCAAACAGACATGGGATACGACATACGGTCAGTATCGCGTGGAGTACCAGGAAGACGGCTTTACTTATGTATTCTGGTTAGAAGATTCCGCAACTGTCAAGGCTCGATTGGATGTGGCCAAAAAGTATGACATCGCCGGTGTCGCAGCTTGGCGGCTTGGTTATGATTCTTCGGATTTGTGGACGATGATTTTGCAGAACAAGTAATTTATTTGAAGCAGAAAAGCACTGTCAGGATGCTCCTGGCAGTGCTTTTATGTTTACTTTGAAATATAGTTCCTCTGTACATCTACGGTTGACACCATTTTTGGGTAAGAAAGCAACAATTTTGAGAAAATAGCAACTGGACTTACTTTGAGGGAACTGGAGTCCGCTATTTGGAGGAAAACCGAGTTTTACAGTAGATTCCATTCGTTAAATATCGTTGCCGTTCCGCAATCCGCGCAGTATTTTGCATCCGGTTTATTCACCTTCGAACAGCCCTTGTGTAGCAACGTTTTTTCCCGTGTACAGCGGTTTTTGAGTGGGGCTCCGCATTTGATACAATATCTTTCCTCTTTGTCCGCAACATATTTGCATCTGACACATTGCTGAAATTCCTTTTCAGCCATAATTTCACCTTCTTGAAGTAGGTTCTCTACTCCAAGTATATGAAGTCATTCGGACGAATGGTGAATGCGAATCCTTATACTTTTTTCCATTTTCGTGTCTGACCATGTATAAAAACATGCCTTTTTACCCCAACCTATGAGGTAAAGGAGGTGAATAACCGATGGCAAAAGATGTGCTTTGCGAAGTCAATTCCTGCAAAAACTGGGCAAATGGCAATAAATGCAACGCGTCCTCGATATATGTCGTGAGCCACCACGGCAGCAATCAAGCGCGCAATTCCGAAGAAACAGACTGCAAAACATTTGAACCTAAAGTTTAGTTTAAGAGCTATTTAACTTAAAGAGTGTGTGGAGGCCCTTTCGGGCCTCTTTTTTTCTTTCTATTGTTATTGTAACCAATAATGATAATTATTATCATCCAATACGGGAAAGATTTTCGAGGTCTTCTAGATCCTGTGTCGGCGCTTGGCAGGCAAAGTTCTGACATACATAGGCTGTCGCGCGCCCTCCCAAGGGCAGCTTGTCCTGCACAAGCGGAATCAGCTTGCGCACTTCTTCTCCCGCTGCCCCTGGCGGGTGAAGAATGAGCAGCGCATTCGGCAAAAACTGCCGCTGTACGGTGCGCAGCATGTGCTGCGTCTCCGGCTTCGCCGGGTCGCCGGCAATGACGATTTCGCTGGCTTCGCTGTAAGCGAAATCAAGCGCCGCCAGCATGAGCGCATGGCCCGGCGGGTAAGACGCGACAGCTCCGGCAAAAGCCAGGAGCTGTTCATCCGCGGCCTGCGACAGCTTTGCGTCGTAGGTTAGCTTCGCCAGCCGCTGCATATTCAGCGCGGCTGCGGCGTTGCCCGACGGCATTGCGCCGTCATAGATCTCTTTGGGGCGGGTGAGCAGCTGCTCGGCATCGCTGCCGTAGAAGAAGAGCCCGCCCTTCTCTTCGTCTCCGAAGAGACGAAGCATCTCTGCGTTCAGCTGGACCGCTTCACGAAGATAGCGCAGCTCGAACGTGGTCTCGTACAGCTCGATCAGTCCCCAAACGAGGAACGCGTAGTCGTCCACGTAGCCTGGAAAAGCGGCCTCGCCGTCGCGATAGCGGGCGAGCAAGCGCCCATCTTCGCGGCGCAGCTCGCGAAGCAGGAAGTCCGCGGCTTTCGCGGCCGCCTCCGCGTAAGCCGGCTTGTCCAAGGCGCGGGCCGCCTTGGACAGCGCAGCGATCATCAGACCGTTCCACGCGGTCAGAATCTTGTCGTCTTTGCCCGGATGGATGCGCTTCTCGCGGTGCTCGAACAGCTTGACGCGGGCTTCCTCCATCCGCTGCTTCAGCTGATCCGCAGGGATCTGCTTCCGCTTGGCAAAAGAAGCAGGCGTCGTCTGGATCAGATTCGGAATGTTGTGCCCTTCGAAATTACCGGACTCCGTAATATCAAACAACTCGGAGAAGAGGTCTCCCTCCTCTATGCCTAACACAAGTTCTACCTCATCGGGTGTCCATACGTAGAACTTACCCTCTTCGCCTTCGGAATCTGCATCCTCCGCCGAATAGAAAGCACCACCAACATCGGTCATATCCCTTAATACATAGGTAATGATCTGCTCCGCTACTTCAGCGTACTTGGCTTTGTCAGTAACTTGATAGGCTTCTACATAAGTCATAAGCAAAAGCGCATTATCATACAGCATCTTCTCAAAGTGCGGAACCAGCCATTGGGAATCAACCGAATACCTGGAAAAACCAAATCCTATATGATCGTACATGCCCCCGCGATGCATGGCATCCAGCGTCTTTTCGACCATTGCAAGGGCGCGTTCGTTCCCCGTTTTCTTATAGTACCTGAGCAGAAACGACAAATTGTGCGAGGTTGGAAATTTCGGCGCATTTCCAAATCCCCCGAACTCAGGATCGAACGAGCTCTCATATAAACGGAACGCTTCGTGAAGCGTCTCTTCCGTCAATTCTCCTCCAGAATGATGCTCCAGTAACCGAGCTGATGTCTCTTGTATGATCTGTTCCCCGACTTCGCGAACGCGTTCGGCGTCTTCCCGCCACTTCGCTGAAAGTTGCGCGAGTATTTCCACCATCCCGGCACGATTGTATTTCCGGCTGCGTGGGAAGTACGTTCCGGCGAAGAATGGCTTCTTCTCCGGCGTCAGGAACACCGTGAGCGGCCAGCCGCCTTGTCCCGTCATCGCTTGGCACACTGCCATGTAGATGTGATCGATATCTGGGCGTTCTTCACGGTCTACTTTAATTGAGATGAAATCTTTATTCAGCATGTCGGCTATGGTCTGGTCTTCGAAGGATTCGTGTGCCATGACGTGACACCAATGGCAAGTTGAGTATCCAATAGATAGGAAAATTGGTTTATTCTCCTGCTTCGCTTTTTCAAAGGCTTCTTCAGACCAAGGGAACCAGTCGACCGGGTTGTATGCGTGTTGAAGCAAATAGGGGGATTTTTCGTTTATAAGTGAGTTAGGTCTCCGTTCAGACATTTTACATTCCCTCCTTAGTTCTGGTTTTGTCCATTACAATGAAAGTTCTCTTTTATTTTGAAACAATCGTTATCAGTTAGCACAAAAAGCTTTTCAGGTAATACCTTTTAATTGTTCTTTTGGACTCCAATTTGACGGTGGTTTGGTGAAACTTGAAAACCATTTATATCCTATATTTATCCAACTTCTTCTCCATTGTTCAATTACATAGGGATTTTTATTGTTACCATTGTCATCATATCCATAGTGAAAACCGCAACAAACACAAATTTCATCAGAACCAAATCCGCGTAAATCGTATGGTGGTTCCTCTAAGCCTATATAATTACAAACTAAGCATGTAAACTTCATTTGTTCTCTCCTATCTTACCATTTCAACATTACTGCATGTTTGCGCAGCAAAGCTGCCCGTTGTTTCGTAGCAGCTTCTTGTTATTGGTTCTTGCACTCTCGTAATCCGTTAGAGCAACTTCATAAATTTGCTCTTTTATTCAATTTCCATTACTGAATCTTTCCCAATAATCTTTTGCCGTTTCCCTTAAGTGATTAACAGATAATTCATTGTCATTTACGTCATATAAAATTAATTCATCAGCATTAATATATAAATTTCCACCTGTTGAATGGCGATAGCTAGGAATAATGCAAGTAATGTTTATGTATTCGTTGGTTGATTCTGCTTTATCAATCAAAAATAAACACTTTGGGACTGTACGTTGATAGAACTTCAATAACGTCGAGATTAGTTATAAATACAAAATGAATTATTTCCCAGTTGCTTAATACCCCTAAGTTTTGTTCATTTAGCCAACTAATATAAGTAGAATGTTCCACTTTGAAGAAACGCCATTCTTTGTAAAAGAGTTCACCATACTTTTCACTTAAGTCGCAGAGCATCTTAAGTCGTTGTCCTTCATCAGTTGAACGATAAGATAGAATGTGACCATCGAAAATTACATTAATTAGTTGCCCTTGTTTTTTGGTTTCAAACGAAATCTGGAGTGCATCATCATTTCGAGTAAGGGATTTTAGATAAGTAGTTGTCGGAAGTTCATCAATATTTTCTGGATTCCATTTAGACCAATTCTCAATCAAAACTATCCCTCCACAGCTATACAGTTGGATTTATCATTAATCTTCTTATCACTTCATTTTTTACGCTTTTTGTAATTCCAGTCCTAAAATCGGTCTCTATAAGGAATGACTCGAAGTTGCCCATTGATTCTTCGTCATCAATAATCACAAAAGATTCAATACCATCAAAACTATCTATGTAGGCCTTAATTTCAGCTCCTCTGATTGTTTCACCATTAAAGGAAGGGGTTACACCAATAACGCAATCTTCTAGACCATTAGCCTTGAAAATTGACTGTAACTGAACCAATGTTCTTCCTTCCCTCCACGAAGACGAAATGACGATTTTTGCTCCTGTGAAGTTAAGTATCTCATTTAGATTTTGAACACAGGTCTTATCGAACGTATGACCAAAATACTTATCACTTGGTGTCAATGAATTTGTAGTCACTAAAACTCCATCAATATCTAAGAAGATTAATTTCAAACAAATTCGCCCCCAAATAAAATCAATCTTTCATCGCAGATAGTCCTGATTTTAAATTTTGAACTTGAATATTAGTATATTGATTATTGAAACCGGGTTGCATGAACTATTTCAACTATACAAGTTGTATTGTTCTTCTAAAGCGTTTAACAAGTATGTCAATAAATAACCCCACCAAAAACCAGGTGATAAAAAATATAAAATATGTTAAAAAATTAACTTCTAACAGTATACTGCTCGATGCTCCCCATTTATTATTTTCATAATCAAACATCCAATGTCTCATTGGTTCAACATTTGCAAGAATATTTATTGGTGGAATTAATCTAATAAAAATATTTGCAAAACCACTACCCATATAATCACTTAAACAAATAATGATACTTATAGTAGAAATCCAGAAGGAAAATCGTCTTTTTAATAATGACAATTTCTTCACCATCCGTTTTTATAAATTACACTTTCTAGTGTCAAATGAATCCACATTTTAGATACTCAAATTGTTCTTTACCTGAAAACAAGAAGGGTGGCTTCGTACAATTCCGTTATATTCATCCGAAAAATAGACTCGATTAGACGTTGGACACTTCTTGTTTTACACTCTTCATATTTGAAAATAAAAAATAATAAGTAGTATTACTTTCATCTATCAGCTATTTTTTCTAATTTCCAAAATAATTTGTCATTATTAAAGTCTGCTTGATCTAGATTGAGTTCTTTTATTAAATAAACTAATCCATTTGCCCAACAATCATCATTTTCATTAATTGCTGAAATCGATGCATTTTTAATATGTGGAATTAGTATTTTTGTCTCTATATCTTTTAGTGTCGTAATAATTGGTCTTACACCTGGCCACGTTATGTCTTGAAACCACTCCATTAAATAAGGCAACGCCATTGCATTCGCTGGATAACCAATATTTTTCAATACAATCGCGGCATTGTCCCAGCATGGTTTACTGCACAAATCATTTGATTGTTTAGCTAGAAGAATCACATCTTCATCTTTCAGGTTGGATAATTCTTTTACTGCATCACGTTGAACGTGTTCCGGGTTATTCCAACTCAAATCTTTAATAAGTTTATAAATATCCTCCAACTTAGCACCCTCTGACATAATAAAATAACAAAAAGCCAGCACATAACTCAACCGAGTTGTATAAGTAACTACTCTTTTATTGAAAAACCAATTGGTTAAAATTATTCTTAATTGGCGGACTAACGTCCCAACTGATCAATCTTATATTGTACTGTTTAAGTAATTCGTCTGCCTTAAGAAAACTATCCTTTGACATCGCACCTTCCTTTTTTACTACTGAGGCATTTGGAAAACTACTATTACTATTCGTATAATATGGATCACCCATATAGTATTCTGTCCTACCAGCCGTAAAGTATATTTCTGTTGCGTTATCAACCTTTAGCAATGTTATTCTTTGTTATTCTTTCATTACCACTCACCAATCTTTGTTTCCATTTACGATATTTCCCTCGTCCCTCATCTGCACCAAAACCATCGAACTCACATATTAATGTATCTTCAATCACTTTTTGATTTCCATTAATTTCATACTTCAAACGAAATGGAAATTCTCCGTATGTAATTTCAGGTCGTGGAGGATTTGGTTTGCTTTGAATGCCAATAAATATGAGCAGCCAAGGAAAAGCAAGATATGCTACGAATGCAACTACCAACAGCAACGGAAAATGTATTAATTTTAGTTTCAATAATTCACACCACTTTCGGAGCAAGCTAATATGAATCCACGTTTTATCTTTCAATATCTCTATGTGCTAAATCCAATGCAACCGCAAGTTTGATTTGAGCCAATTTTCGAAACCCATTAGAATAAACGTCAATTGAACAAATTTCAACTGTGGGTTCAGAATCCAAATCCATAAGGTCAAATTCAATTTGGGCAATTACACTTGTATCTATAAGGAAAGTAATAATATCCTCACCTTGATCTGGGATCCAATCGATAATATATGCTGTTTTAATATTGGGAAAATGTTTTCGCAGCACGAACAACATTCTTTGTCTATCTTTATCGTGGAACAAAGACTTATGCTGATTGATTAATGCTATTCTAATATTTTCTTCCGTTTTCGTACCTCTAAGTTTCATGTACTTCCCACCAAACTTCATAAGAAATTTGCTCTATTATCTGTTCTTTGGCTTAATCCCACATATCATAATCCATATTGAAGATGAAGTCGTCATGCATCATATCAATCCTCTTTTTCAATCAATTCACGCTTTCATTCGTACAAATGGTTATGAATAATTATTTTCTTCTCTTCGAGATTTAGATTATTTACATCAGCTATAAGCAACCTATAGATTAGCCTAGTCACATTGGCAAAAATTGCTTTACTTGAACCCACAGCAGCGTGCGCACCAAGATTAAACAATAAGTGCCCGGTTGGTAGCAAGTTAGCATAATATTTAAAACTAAGTGTTATATTCGAAATGGCTTGAGCATACTCAAAAGGTATTCCTATTTGAATCATATCGTTTGGTTTAGCGATGTTATCTAATAAAACTCTTCCTGTGTCTTTACTAATAAGTCCTTTAACTTGTAAAACTTCATTGTCTGAAGGAATAAACATTGCCCCTAGCAAGGCGTAGTTGCTGGCATTCTGATTTTTATTCATTTCAACAACAACAGAGATATTTGATTTAAGTAATATAGGTATTTTCGGTCTAATCTGATGTTCAAATGAATCAATAGTGTCCATTGAAATTGGTGGTGGATTATTAAGCCATATCCTAATCCTATGATTCTTAAATTCATTTTCAAATAAAAGGATTTGCTTGTTCATTTGACCCCCCCTCCTCCAACACAATCATTCTTCCATCACAAAACACCCCTGTTTTTTCCATTTAAACAAAATAATTATACAACAAAAAATCCAGCTTTTGGCTGGATTTTTATTGCCGGCATACTATTTAAAACATCAATCAAACATAAGAATCCGCTTTACGAACTAAAGCTATCGCTCCACGAACAATCAAAAAAGTTACTATTAAAGTAACCAGGCTTACAAAAGCGTTCCAGTGTTTGTACGTAATCAATTCCGTATTTCTTTCAGCCCAAAATTCAAGCAATGTCACCGGAATACTATACAAAAGTGCTTGTACAAAGATGCTTTTTAAATTCGAGTGCTGCGTAGTTATATTATAAAAGACGCAGAGTGTAGGAAAAACGAGAAAATCAAATACAATGTTTGTATCGAAAACTTTAGGAAAGAAGCGAATCGGATAATCCAATAAATCAGCTGCCATGATAAAGCAATCGGTAATTGTTGTAATAACTGACTTCAAGAAAAAAATAATCAACCAGTCTTTTATAGGTTTCCTAAGCATCCAGACGAACATTGAAGCAAAACACAGTATTGTGACGGCCCACAGTATAATAAATTCCATAGCATCCTCCCCAAATAAAGGAAAACAATTTCACTAATGAGATAGGTTCTCCATAAAGCAAGGAATTATACTTTGAAGTTTGGGTAACTCACTAGCTGATAGGTAGAAAAAAAGCATGCTCCTCCCCATTTAAATAGGAAGAGCATACTTTGCATTAACATCACTTATGCATACTTGATCACATTCGCCACGATGATAAAAATGGCACCGATAATCAGCCACATACACATCAACGGCCAGAAAAATTTTACCCATTTCTGATAAGCAATCCCCGATACAGCCAGGCTGCCCATCAAAGCGGAAGAGGTAGGTAGAATCATGTTCGTGATGCCGTCGCCCAGTTGGAAGGCCAATACGGATGTTTGTCTCGTAACGCCTAATAAATCGGACAATGGTGTCATGATCGGCATCGTTGTAACCGCCATACCTGTACCAGAGGTGATAAATACGTTCATAATATTTTGAAAAGCGTACATACCTAGCACTTGAATTGAACTTGGCAAGTCGCCTACAAGAATGGACAGTCCATTCACGATGCTGTCGATGACATTTCCTTGCTCAAGCACGACCATGATACCTCTTGCAATACCAATGATGAACGCGCCATAAGTAATGCTGCTTGCACCTTTGACGAATTCGCTGGCGATACGGCTTGGACCATAACCTGCGCTGAAACCGGACACAATCCCCATGGTCAAGAATAACGCACCGAGTTCCTCCATCCACCAGCCTTTTTTCGAAACACCCCAAATGACGAGACCGAAACCGATGATCACCGCAGCAATTGTAAGGTAGTGCTTGAGTTGAATGGTCGGCAGCTTGGAGAAATCGACTTTCTCGTTTGTAACAGATTGCTCTAAATCATAAACAAGCCCTTGCTTTGGATCTTTTCTTACTTTACCTGCATATCGAACCAAATATAAGCTTGTCACGGTGATCAGGCAAATTAATAAAATAACGCGCAGCCAAGCCCCCGAGAACATCGGCACTTGCGCAATAGCTTGAGCCAGACCAACGTTGAACGGGTTCAATATCCCCGCCGTAAAACCGCAGGATGCCCCCAAGGATATCATCGCCGTACCTGTCAAAGCATCAAAACCGAGCGCACGAGCAATCGCGATCCCAATGGGAACGAAAACCATGACTTCGGTGGACATTCCCATTGTAAAACCACCGACTGAGAACAGGGTAATGAAGATGGGTATCACCCACCTGCCCTTATTGGCAAATGTTTTTGCCACCCTGGAGGTTACCGCCTCAATCGTACCTGTCGACGAAATGATTTGGAAGGCCCCGCCAATAATGAAAATAAAGAAGACTACATCCGCCGAAGAAACCAGCCCGTGGACGATTGCTTTCGGAATTTCAACTAAATTAACCGGACTCGCATCTACTTGATGATACGACCCTGTCACGAGTAAGGATTTTCCAGTCACTTTATCTTTGACACGTTCGAATTTTCCTGCAGGGATTGTATACGTTAATGCCGCTGCAACGAAAACAAGGATAAATAAGATAACAAAGGTATGAGGCATTTTAAACCATTTGCGAGGACTATCTTTTGCTATACTATTCAATGCCCGTTCCCCCCTCTCTATTCTGCTTCCACGCTGTAAACTCATTGCGAACGCGCTGCATCGCCGACTTGTCCGTACATAAATCATACGTGGTAAGGGCTAACGCTTTAGCCGCTCGATTCAATTCAATCATGCCCTCTTCCGAACCCGCCAACTGAGCAAATTCCGGCGTATGCGTCGTGGCATCTCCTAGTCGGATATACGGGTGGATCGTCGCCGTCATCTGGCTGACATTCCCGATATCGGAGGAACCGACACCTCCCTTTTGCGGCGGCGCGGATACTTCTATGCCCATCTGTTCCAGATTGTTTTGAAACAATTGAGCCAAAGCCTTATTGTTGTTCCGCTCCGCATAAATTAACCCTTCCGCAATATCAACGGTAGCTCCAACACCTTCTGCCGAGCTGCGAACGGCCCGATATACTTTTTCTCTGACAATTTCCAGTTCTTCCACCGTCGACGCTCGCAAAATAAATACGGCTTCACACAGCTCCGGAACGACATTCGGCGCATCTCCGCCCTTGGTAATAATGCCGTGAATCCTCACATCCTCTTTCACAAACTGACGGATGGCGTTGATGGCAACGAAGGCATTAATTAAGGCATCCAGCGCAGAGATTCCTTTCTCTGGAGAGGAAGAAGCGTGTGCCTGCTTCCCGTGGAAGGTAAACGTTGCGTCGACACAAGCAAGTGCTCCGCGCAGAACCATCGTTTTATTTTGCGGATGGACCATCATCACGGCGTCGATGCCATCGAAGATGCCTTCGTTGCACATGATGATTTTACCGCCGCCTTCTTCTTCGGCAGGTGTCCCTAAGACAACGATTTTACCTGGCAGATCAGGATGTGCTTCCTTCAACGCCAGCGCGGCGCCTACGGATGCAGTCCCAATCAAGTTATGGCCGCAAGCATGGCCAATCGCAGGAAGCGCATCATACTCGGCCAGCAGCGCAATCGTCGGCCCTCCCGGTTGACCTTCCCAAGTAGCGCGAAACGAGGTCTCTAAACCCGCAATCCCTTGCTCTACCTCAAATCCCGCTTCAAGTAAGGGTTCAACCAACCACATCTTCGCTTTATGTTCATGGAAGCTGAGTTCCGGATTCGCATGAATTTGCTTAGAAATACGTCTCAGTTGCTCGTCAAGCGAATCTACAGCTTGCTCAATCTGTTGTTTGCTCTTACTGGCATCTAAATTCTCTTGGATCATTGTATAAGCCCCCCTGTCAAAACCTCGTGATGATTGACTATTTGCATGGATAAAGCCAATGATGAAATGAATAATTATGTAACATAATGAATATTATTTTATCGACTTCAAATCTATAAGTACAATTGATTGTTTTTTGGCCAACCCCTAAAAATTTTTTATAGCGGCGGCAGCTGTGGCGGAACTGTGGTAGCTCGATGACCAACTACAGTCTCTTATTTGTTCCGCATGCTACACTTTTCAGGTGACGTCGGCAAAATAAAGGAACGTAGTTCCCCTCACATCCGAAAAACAGAGCTTTTCAGAGGAATAGCGCCCCGTAGTACCCCAAAGCCACGCAAAAAAAATACACTGCCGAATGGCACTGTACATTTTCTTAAACATATTGGGATTTCATAAATTCCACAAATCTATCCACAAACGCAAGCTCTAGCGTAGATTCCCGATAAATCATCCATGTATTTCGTTTGATTGGCTCTCCGTTCTTTCGAATCAGCTCGATAGTTTTCAATCCATCTTGCGGCGAAACAAAAACCCCAGGAACAATCGAGTAGCCCAGCCCCTGCTTTACCATCTCTTTGCAAGTTTCATAGGCGTCTACCCACATTGTAATCGTAGGCGGCGTGTTATACCGCTCATGCCACCAGGCTTGAATCGTTTCACTGAAGGGAGACTGCATGGAGCTCATGGTTTTGATTCTTGGTTCTTTATAGTAGATATGAGGCAAGTCCGGGAGGTTATCTAAATCAATATCATCTTTGGAAATCAAATAAATATGCTCGTCGTGCAAGAGACATCGGGCATCATACCACGGGTAATCTCCTCGAATAACACCTACATGGATCTCTTCCTCTTGGAGCAATTCAAGAATCTCCGGGCTTAAGGCCGATGTAACATTAAACTGCACGTCTGGGCAAAACTCTTTGAACCTTTTGAGGATCGGCGGAAGTTTGTATAGACCATAATAACTGGCAACGCCCAGTCTTAGTGTCCCTTTGACCTCATTACGCAAGCTCATAATGTGATCCTTCATTTTATTCAATTCGATCAGTGTTTTTTTTGCATAGGCAACCAGATATTTTCCTTCTGGGGTAAGTCTGGTCCCCTTAGAGGATTTCACGATGATAGGCACTCCGAAGTCTTTTTCTAACTGCTGAATCCTGTAAGATAGCGCGGGTTGCGTAATGTATAAGCGTTCCGCCGCTTTTGTCAGACTCTGTTCCTCTGCAAGATACTGCAGCATAATGCAATCCTTCTCGTTCAAAGACCACCCTCCTCTGGGATTTTTATGTCTAAAGCTTAGCATACTCTATCGCATAATCACAAAAGGCTGATCCGAAAGTCAATTCCATTCACACATATTGCACTTTGTATAAATGCATAATATGGAGACAGTCTTTGACGGAACTCTCGTATTATAGACTAAGCTGATAAATCTTGAATGAATCATGGAGATGACCGATCATGCGCTTTGCTTTTCTGATTACTGCCCTTTTTCTCGCTTCACTTAATTTGCGTCCTGTCATAACGTCGGTCTCTCCTTTGCTCGGAACGATTCAGGAGGCGCTTGGCATGAGCGGTTCCAGCGCTAGTCTATTGACCTCCCTGCCTGTACTCTGCATGGGCTTCTTCGCTCCTGCTGCAGTGAAACTAGGCAATCGGTGGGGCATTGAAAGAGCGATTGCCTATTGTTTATTGCTCATCGGACTTGCTACTGCGGCGAGGTACTTTGTTACCTCTGAATGGTTGATGTTAGTTACCGCCTTCCTCGCCGGAATCGGTATTGCCATCATTGGACCATTATTGTCAGGGTTTATCAAAGGCAATTTTGCTAATCCTTCAGCAATCGTCGGGGTCTATTCCATGGCAATGGTTCTTGGTGCCGCCCTTGGGTCTGCTTTTTCCGTACCTTTGCAAAATGCCTTTAACCACTCCTGGCAAGCATCCGTCGCGTCTTGGTCCGTCCTGGCCTTCCTTGCGCTTTGCTTTTGGTGGAGACCGGTCCGGAAAATCCCAAAATCATCTGAATCTGCTGTAGCCGGCACCTTGCCCAAATCAGGTAACAGCAGCTTGAAACTCCCATTATCTAATAAACGTTCTTGGCTGCTAACTTGCTTTTTTGGGTTAATGGCCTTCATTTTTTATTCTCTTACCGCTTGGCTGGCCCCCATGGTGCAAGCAATGGGCTACGGGAAACAAACGGCAGGAATGATTTTGACCTTATTTACTGCCGTACAAATGCCTGTCAGCCTGGTTATTCCTATTCTCGTCAGCCGTTTTCAACGCAGAATGCTCTGGCTGATTGGCTGCTCGGTGATGGAGTTAATCGGACTTATTCTGCTCCAACTCCCCGTAACGCCTTGGCTAACCTGCATCTTCCTGGGAATCGGAGCAGGAGGACTGTTCCCCATGGCGTTAATGCTGCCTATCGATGAAACATCGAATACGGAGGAAGCCAGCGCGTTATCGGCAATGACGCAATCCGGCGGCTACATTTTTGCTGCCTTGGGCCCTTTTTTTGTAGGTTTTATCCATGACTATGCAGGCAGTTTTCCTCCTGCTCTTATCGGCATGTCGATACTGGTAGCCATCATGATTCTCATCCAGTTTAAAATCGGCAATAAAAAGCCGAAACTTGTTCAGTCCGATTAGTGGAAAAAAAGAACCGCTCATATCGGGATCTTCTCCCTGTGAGCGGTTTTTCGTCTTTCTATCAAGTGAAGACCATATTTTTCCCGTAAAAAATCTCGTCCATCTCCCATTTCACGCTTTTCTCAATTTCCAGCTGCTCTTCCTTGCTCAAGGAATCTTTGGTGTAGCCGAACAAATAGTTGTTCAAATCAAATTCTCGCAGCTTACATTTCGTATGAAATATATTTTCCTGATACACGTTTACGTCGATCATTTGGTACATGTCTTTGATTTCACTTGGTATATAGTTCTGAATGGAGCTGATTTCATGGTCAATGAACAACTTGTGCCCCGTGATATCGCGTGTGAAACCTCTTACCCGGTAATCCATTGTCATAATGTCCGTATCGAAAGAGCGGATTAGGTAGTTCAGCGCTTTCAGCGGTGATATTTCTCCGCAAGTGGATACGTCAATGTCAGCCCGGAATGTGCTGATCCCTTCGTCCGGGTGATACTCCGGATACGTGTGTACAGTGATATGACTGGTGTTCAAATGTGCTACAACAGCTTCCGGAAGCGGGCCCGGAGATTCCTCGAACGATTCATTCGGTTCTTTCTCAATCGGCCCCTCCGACACCAACATGGTGACACTTGATCCCTGCGGATCGTAATCCTGCTTGGAAATGTTCAGCACATGAGCGCCGATAATGTCGGCAACGGATTTCAAGATCGCGGTCAATCGGTCTGCATTGTACTGCTGGTCTATATAAGCAATATAGGCTTCGCGCTCTTCCTTGGTTTTTGTAAAGCAAATATCATACATGTTAAAACTTAGTGATTTGGTCAAATTATTAAAACCATGCAAGGTAATACGCTGCTCGGATGTTAATTTCACCTAGGTTCCCCCTTTTCATGATAAGGCTAAGCTTAGGATGTGATCACCGGGCAGCTTCTATTCCATTTTTAGACATGTAAAAAAGAGATGATGTCACAATGGACACCACCTCTGGCCTACCTTCTAGCCTAGAATCATTTTAGCTACAATCGCTAAGTCACCAATATCAATGACTCCGTCATTGTTGAGATCCGCTTTCTTATACAATGGCCAATTCGGATCATCGGATTTTATGCCATAGTAGGCTGCCATCATCGCCAAATCACCGATACTGAAGTGGTTATCTCCGTTCAGGTCGCCTGGCGTTTGCGTATTGATGGATGCCAGGAAAGCTTGGAGCGCCGCATTCAACTCGGCGGAAGCTTGATCCACTTGGCTTTGGCTTGCTGCCGTGTTATCGGCCACAACTTTGGCATTAACGATAGCGGCTTGTAACGCAGCTTTCGAACCAACCGGATATTGTCCGACACTTGTGCCTTCTGCCGCGGCGTCATGCGCTGCCTGAGCTTGCGCAATAAGTTCTTGGAGACCGGCTTTGTTTACACTGTTGATAAGAATAGGATGTACAACGCCAGCCACATTGGTCTCGACTCCATCTCCGTCTGAGATAATGATACTAGACAGTGAGATAGCTGTGGATACAGGTAACGCAGAAAGTCTGGCTTTCCATTGCAGGTTAATCAAACCGTTCGCCAAAGGATCTTTGTCCGCTCCTATTCTTGCAGCAAGGACACGAACTTGACCTGGTGTATCCTTCGTACCTACGAAGAAGACATCCTCTTGTCGCGATTTAGCGGAGATAAACTCCACAGCTGCCGCGTCATAGGTGAAGATCAAGTCATGCGCATAGACGTTTTGACTCACGCTGTGCAAATCATAAGTAAGATCGAAAGTAGCACCGGAGCTGACTTGATCCACACCAAATAAATACGCGATGTTTATGGCAGGACTTTCTTTTATTTTAAAATCAATCGTATACGTCTTCTGTGTGAAACGGTCTTCTGCCGTAACTACAATTGTCGCTTGGCCCGGCAGTTTGTCAGCCTGTGTTACCACTAGCGTTGCATTCGAATCTGCCGCTGTTGCTGCAACTGTAGGTACTTGGACTTCGCCTTCCGACAGTTCCACAGTGTAGGCTGCTGTGTTTGGATCAAAACCGGACATCCGCTCCCCATTTAGCGTGATGCTGCTTAAGGCTGCGTCATCATTCAAAGGCTCTTCGACGTCACCAAGCGCAGCAACCGTGATGTTAAAGGTTTTCGTGATGCTTGTAGTACCTCTGCTAATCCTGGCTGTCAGCACAGCCGTTACATTCGAATCACCGTAGCAAGGCCGCACAATATTGCCATGGAAATCAATTACTCCCGGATCTGAACTTGACCACGTAATCACCACTTCAGGCGAACCGGTTATGCTGATCGGCAAGAGCAAATTGTTCACGACGGATCTCGTATTCCCCAAATCAAGCGACGCTGCAGCCGACATCACACTTTCCTCGTCTGCACTCATTGCTTTCACGGTTTTGGAAAATGTTTTCATTTCGGTATCGGCACCTTTGGTCAACGTAGCTGTCAGATTAACACTCGCATCCGGCTGCCCGACACCTGGACGATGAACTTGCCCAGTTTCACTAATGGCATCTGGATTAGAGCTATTCCAGTTTATCCTGGAACCAAATCGGCCATTACTCGGTAAATACACATTGCCGGTCACCGTATTGCTGCTGCCAAGCTCAAGCTCGGCTTTATCTGCGGCTAGATCTCCCATATCTCCTTGGGCAACCACCGTCAAGATAAAAGGTTTATCTGCCGATACCCCGCCGCTCATGATTGTTGCCGTTAAGGTCACTACCGCATTCGGTTGACCCACCTCTGGCCGAGTCACATGCCCGGCATCGTCAATCACAGCTGGATTCGATGAATGCCATGCGATCGTCGATCGATATTTCCCTTTTGTCACCAGCGTCAAATGGTCAGCAACCGCGCTTGTATTTCCCAATTGCAGCGCAGCTTTATCCAAATCAACCGCTTCAGCGTCATCCATGGGAAGTACTTTGATTTGAAAAGCCTTCGTCGCGATCGAATCACCCTTGATTATCGTAGCCGTCAGCTTCAACTCCGTGCTTGGCTCCCCTTGAATGGGTCTGGTCACGATATGCCCGGTGTCGCTCATGACCAGCGGATTTGAGCTCTCCCATGTGATTCTTGTTTGCTGTTCGCCTGCTACAGGCAAATTCAAATCATGGGAGACTCCGGATGTATCGCCTAAGTTAAGTGCAGCTTTCGCGGCATTAACGGCGATGGTATCCTTTTCTCCAACCATCGAATTGTGATCAATCGTGATATCATCGACGGAGCCGCGAAAGAAGCCTGATACCGTACCGCTGGAATCGAATGCGAACAAAATTTTATCGATGACTTTTCCATTCGCCACTTCTCCGAGGTTCGTCGTAATCAAATTCCATTGATCTTCGAGAACAAAGCCCCCTTTCCCTTGCGCATTCGGATGAAGGACAACGCCATTTTGATCTTTGGCACCCAAGTCATGCAGGTAAGTACCGTCCGTAAACAAAATATCAAGTGCGACATACTTGCTTGTCGTTCTTGTCAAAGTCGACAGAACATCGGACTCTTTCTCAGGAAACAGCCAGTAAGATAAAGTTGTCGAAGCCTTAACCGGAATCTCCGTATCAAAGATTTGGTTGTAAGCGTAGGATTGATCAGCATTTAGAGCATTTCCAGAAAATTGGAGTGCGCCCGCGCCATTGTGTGCTCCGGTGCCTTTTTTGGACTCCATCCCGCCGATCCCGCAGCAAAATTCACCGATATTTTTCGTCAACGACAAGATCCTGTACGTGTTAGCCGGACCCGTCGTATCTGTAGGAGCGAGATCCTCCGCTTCAAAACCTGAATCGAAATCAATTCCCGCTTCATATTGGTAATCGGCCTCCCGCATCGCCAATACAGTTACAGCAAACTGTTTGATCTGCGATGCAGACCCTTTCTTCACGGTAGCTGTCAAGGTAAGCTGTGCATTCGGCTGGCCAAGATCCGGACGTTTCACGATTTTAGCCGTGTTGCTGAGTACCCCGGGATTCGAACTTTCCCACGTTATGGTTGTGCCCTTCCTGAACGTTGCTGGAAGGATGACTCCTTTCGTTAAAGCCGTCGTATCTCCTACATCAAGCGCTGCAACTGCTGACGCTACAGAAGTATTATCATCAAGCTCCGTTGCATACAATTTCCAATCCGCTAATTGCGTATTCGTCGATTCACCGCTGTTATTCAAAATAAACAACCGGTAATAGGCGTACTCCTTCACTTTGTCAGCTGCAATCGTATATTCTTTCGTTTGAAAACGCGCGCTGAATGATTGATTGCTTTGCTCATCCAGCACGTTCCAGCTCAACCCATCATTCGAACCTTCAATTCGCCAGTTTTTCGGGTCCCTCGTCGCTGCATCGTTGGCCGATACCATGGCATATTTACTAACTGCTTGGGTATCCCCATAATTGAATTGGACCTGCACCCAAACATTCGTTGTTTGAGCCCCCAGCCACTTCGTGTTGGCATTATTATCGAACAATTTCACAGCGGTTTCATTTGGCTGGTTTTCTTTGCTGAACTTAACGGTCATATTGCCCGCGATAGCGACATTGACCAAATCCCCAGGAGCTGCTTGAACGGTCAGGTTCGGAAGCAGGCAGAACATCAGCAGGCTGCAAATCAGAACATGCCAACGACTTAAGAGCTGTCTCATCATCTTCCAGTAACCTCCTTGTACCTGGCGTTCGAGTTAGGCAACTGGACAAGCCTCCAAAGCTTCGCCTCGCTGCTGAATCCAGCCGGAGCTTCGGTAGCTGCTGCCTCTTTTGTATTCAAAACGGCAACTAATGGCTGTGCAGCATCCGAATTGTTCGCGTCCGGCGCCTTTTGAGCGCTATCCTGCATTGGCGTGTAGTTGCTGCAGGCAATGGCGACTTGAGAAGCAAACTGCGCCTTGGAAGACGGCGCCAACGGATCCGGAGGAGTTGTTGCCCAGCTTGTATTAGGCGTTGTGCCCAGCGTAAAATCAAGAACCGCCCCGTCCTTGAAGTACTCGTATGGCAGCCAGGTACTGTCATAACTGTGGCCATTCAGCTTTAAGTCCTGAATATATTTCGCTTCTTCCGAAGCATGATTGCCGATTAACCTGATTTGTTTGCAATCGTTTAATTGAATGATTGTTTCCTCGAATAGTGGTGCGTGCACCGAGAAGCCACCGATACCCGGAATTGACGGGTACAGCCCAAGTGCTGCCAGAACGAACCAGGCAGAGCCCGCTCCCAAATCATTGTTGCCGATCAGACCAGCAGGTCCATCATGGAACAGCTCCGTCATGCCTTTGCGCACGATTTCCTGGGTTTTCCAAGGCTGTCCGGCAAAGTTGTACGCCCACGGAATGCCATAACTCGGTTGATTACCCAAGAATGAATACGGCTCAGTCGATCCTGCATTCAATTTTTGGAAGAAGAAATCGAGCCTTGTTCTTGCTCCCTCCAAACCGCCCATTTTCTCGAATAATCCCTTGTAGTCAAAAGGTAGCACCCACGTGTACTGAGCGGAGTTTGCTTCCTGGAAACCATGCTCGCTAGCCGGATCGAAGGTACTCTCGAAATTCCCGTTCGCCAGTCGCGGTTGAATATAGCCATCTTTGAACGAAAGCCTCCAGCTCTGCGAACGGGTCAAATACGTATTATATTTCCCTTCGTCCCCCAGCGCTTTGGCAAATTGAGCAATCGCAAAGTCAGCATTGTTATATTCCGGGATATAACCGGTTACCCAGCCGCCTCTTTCAATCGGAATGTAGCCCAGCTGCAGATAATCGGCCAAATTAAAGCGCCCATTCAAGCTGGATGGTGTCGATGCATGAAAGTCCATCACTTTCAAAGCTTCTTGCAAATCAAAGTTTCTGGCTCCAAAAGCGTACATGTTGGAGATCGTAATCGAAGCGGGATCGCCATTCATCACGTTCGTTTCGGAATTGGCAATACTCCATTTCGGTAAAAACCCGCTTCTACTTTTGGCATCATCAACGAAGGATTGCGCAATATCTGAGCCTATTTCCGGGAATAGAAGCCCTATGAGCTGCATCTGTGTGCGATATACGTCCCATCCGGAAAAAGTCGAATAATGGGTATATTTGCCCCCGGTGTTATAGATCTTTTGATCGAAGCCTCTATAATCGCCGTTCACATCGCTGAACACATTCGGATGGATTAAGGAGTGATACAAGAAGGAGTAAAGCATCCGCATATGCTTCTCGGTCCCGCCAGTGACTTGAATTTTACTGAGCGCCGTTTTCCATTTGGCCTGCGCCGTTTGTTTGACGGATTCGAAGTTCCAGCCAGGGTTCTCTGTTTTCAAATTCAGCTTCGCATGCTCCATATCGGTATAGGAGATTGCAACCTTAACATAAACCTCTTTCTGGCTAGATGTATCAAACCTGACATAACCGCCAACCTTCCGATTGTTCGGAATTTCCGATTGTGCAGATTGGCTGTCTTTCGTAATTTGAGAGCCTTTATACGTGCCGACCTCTGTGAACGGCTGACTGAACTCTGCTGCAAAATAAACGGTGTAGTTGTTCGTATTTTCAGCTAATGTACCGCTCCCTTTGGTTCCGCAGAATCCGCCGGCATTCACATACCCGGTCACCATGCTGCTATCCTTGTCAATCTGGATGTTGGCATCTCTGACACCTGTGGCGTTAATACCGGTATTAATCAGCATCATCGCCTGTGTGGAAGCAGGGTAGGTAAATCTGCCGATACTTGTTCTCTCCGTTGCTGTAAATTCCGTTTTAATGTTGTATTTATCCAACAAGACGCTATAATAGCCCGGGATTGCAATTTCATTTTCGCGTTGAAAAGGTGAAGCATAGTCTTCGAAATGCGTTGCCGGGGATTTTCCCATCTTGCCTACGACAGGTAAAAAGGGAATGTTCTGCGCAATATCGCAGCCGGGACCGTCAATATGCGTCAAACTGAATCCCGCAATGGATTTACGATCGTAATCATATCCCGAGCCCAAAGGTGATTTACCGGAACCAAGGTCGTTGTAACCGGTATCCGGACTCCATTGAATCATACCGAAAGGCACAACGGCACCCGGGAACGTATTTCCCCTATTGCCGCCGAAACCAACGATATCAAGCTTATTGTTCTGTGAGCCTAACAACGGATTGGCGTATGCCGAAGGATCGAATTCAGAGTTTCTAATTTGAATGTCATCGATAAATCCTCGGTATGTCCCCGCGTTTCCGCCGCTTTGTTCGTATGAAATGAGAATCCGCTTAATCGTTTTCCCCGCTGCAGCCGAACCCACAGTTGAAGTAATAAAATTCCATGTGTCTACAGCCAATTGATTGCCTTTGCCTTGCTCTTCGGGACTCATGACAACCCCGTGCTGGTCAACAGCTTGATAACTGTGCAGATAGGTTCCATCTTCAAAAGCAAGATCTACAGCGACATACGTGCTGTTTTTCCCAAGATTAAGTTCATTCCCACCTTGCATTGTACGGCTTTGCGGATAAATCCAATAAGATAACGTGGTATTGGGTTTAACAGGAATATTCACTTCGAACACTTTATTGTAAGCATAAGCTGCACTTGTATCAGAAGTTTTCCCCGCATAAAGTAATGCTTTTTTACCGGATTGGCGTAATTCACCGGAAATTTTGGATTCCGCCTGGCTCACATGAAGGCTCGCTTCGGTTTCATCTTCCCAATTTGGCTGTACAGCCTCAGTGCTTTCGAACCCTGCATTGAAGCTTGGTGCCGCAGCTTCTGCCGAATGTTCGAATGCCGGCGAGATGAACAACATACTCCACAACAGCACAAAACTAAGTAAAAGACTGCACGATTTCCTGAAGGTCTTACTATTCATCGCGTTCACCTCCACTTTTTTTCCATGAGAAAAATCGGGAGGAAGACGTTACCGCCTGCCATCCTCCCGATAGCTTGTTATTGATTCAAAATTTTACTTGCAATCATCGCAAGGTCAGCGACATCGATCTGGCCATCGCCACTCAAATCCGCTTTTTTGTACAGGTTCCAATTAGCATCCCGATCATTTTTTCCATAATAAGCAGCCACAATAGCCAAGTCACCGATGGTAAACTTATCGTCACCATTCATATCCTCTGGTACGCGTGTATTCACCGATGCAAGGAAGCCTTGCAGAGCCGAGTTCAGTTCGGTCACAGCTTGATCTACTTGAGATTGCGTAGCCGCTGCGTCACTTGCGATCTGGCTGGCTGCGTTAATGGCTGCTTGCAGAAGTGCTTTAGCGCCTGCAGGATATTCGCCCGTTTTGGTGCCTTCTACGGCTGCATCATGCGTGGATTGTGCTTCTGCAATCAAGGCATTAAGTGCTGCTTTATCCACTGTACTGTTGATTGCATTTTTGAACGTTTGCAAAGCTGCATTCAGCTGCGTTCTTGCCAGGTCTACTTCATCCTGTACAGCTTGCAGGTTCGCTGCTACTGCTT
Organism: Paenibacillus anseongensis; assembly: GCF_009757995.1. Taxonomy (NCBI): domain Bacteria; kingdom Bacillati; phylum Bacillota; class Bacilli; order Caryophanales; family Paenibacillaceae; genus Paenibacillus; species Paenibacillus anseongensis. The sequence continues at coordinate 66,918 of NZ_WSEM01000033.1, read as the reverse complement.
TAGCCGTATCGATAGCCGCTTGCAGAATTGCTTTGGAACCTACCGGGTATTGACCGTATTTGGTTCCTTCCACAGCTGTGTCGTGTACTGCTTGCGCCTCTGTAATCAGGCTGTTCAGCGCTGTTTTATCCACCGCTTTAATGCTGATCGTTTTCGAAACGCCTGACATTTCCGTCTCTTTCCCTTCTCCATCAGCAATCACAAGTTGGGAGACCGCGATTGTGCCGGCTGCGCCAAGCTCCGATGTCTTCGCTTTGAATTGAAGCGACAGAAGGGCACCGTTTGGCTGGGAAGCACTCGGCCCAACATGAACGGCAAGGTATCGGCTTTGACCAGGAGCTTTTTTCTCGTCCACGATCACGAAATCTTTGTCCTTCGCCGATTTAGCGGAAATCAATTCAAAAATATCCGAATTGTACGTAATCGTAAAATCTTGACCATACACACTTTGTGTCACTCCGCCTAATCCATACGTCAAATTAAACGTTTGACCGGCCGAAACGACGGAGCTGCCGCTTAAGAACGCCGTTGCTTCGCTCTTGCCGTGTTCAATGGAAATATCATCGAAATATCCGCGTGAATATCCGGTTTTACCTGTAGCATTAAAGGAAATGAGAATTTTATCTACCCTTTTCCCGGCGGCCACCGCTCCGATATTCGATGTCACAAAATTCCATTGATCAGAAACAAGTTTACCGCCATTTCCTTGTGCCAGCGGATTAAGACCGATACCGTTTTGATCGACGGCACTCAGATTATGCAAATACGTGCCATCGGTGAACAGCAAGTCAACGGCATAATTCTGGCTTGTTGTTCTAGCATTACCAGGCAGTACGGTTCCTGCGCTGCCTTCCGGATTTATCCAGTAAGAAAGCACCGTAGATGGTTTAATGTCGAAATCAGCATCAAACATTTGATTATAAGCATAGTTCTCTACAGCACTTGTCGCATTACCGGAATACAGGATCGCACTTGTACTGTTATTTCGTCCTGGTGTACCAACCTTTGTTTCAACACCACCGATTCCGCAGCAGAATTCGCCGATGTTCTTAGATTCAATGGTACGGTTTTCCCAAGTCGGCATGACATCGCCAGCTTCAAGTCCTGTTTTAAAATCAACACCGGCTTCGTAGCTTAGATCCGTTTCATTGAGAGCAAGCACCGTGATCGTAATAACCTTCGTAGCACTTACGCTGCCTTTATTCACCGTTGCGGTCAACGTTAAGATCTCATCCGACTGCCCAAAATCAGGACGCTTAATCATTTTGCCTTCGTTAGAAACAATCGCTGGATTAGAGCTTACCCATGTAATCGTTGTACCAAATTCAAAGTTGCCTGTAGGTAAGGTCAGCTTCTTTGTCACAGCGCTGGTATTTCCTAAATCCAGGCCTTTAACAGTTTCCGCTACCGCTGTTTCATCGTTTACAGGAGGAGTCGGGTAGCCAAGGAGCTCAATTTCGGCAAATGATGTAGTGGCGGTTCCCGAATTTTCTGTAACCTCTAAACGGTAGAATTCATATTTACCCGGAGTTTGAATCGTGAATGGTCGGGTATATGAACGCCAAGCAAAAGTTTCATTCGTTCTTTGATCCAATACCGTCCAATTCTGACCATCATTGGAGCCCTTCAGCATCCAGCTTTTTGCATCGCCTTCTGTATTGCCCGAAGTCAATGTATACATGGCCGCCTGCTTTTTCGAGCCGAGGAATTGATACTGAACCCATGGCTTCGCGCTGTTTAACGTAACTCGGGTATTCGAGCTGTTATCGAACAAGTTGCCGATTGTGGAGCTGTTCGTACTGTCAGTTACTTTGGCAAACCCTTGAGCAACCAATTTATCTGTCATATCTTTTAATGGAGCAGGAACGGCAGAACCTTGAGTAATGGATGACGGCACATCATTGTCACCGCTTCCCCATGTAGAAGGCGTAGGCCCCATATCAAAGTCCAGTGTAGCTCCCGCTGCAAGCACCGCATGCGGCAGCGATGTTTGCGTATAAGCTTCGCCATTCACTTTCAAGCTTTGCACGTATTTGTTCTCTTTGCTGTTATTCGGTGCATTAACGACGAGTTTTTTGCCATTTTCAAGTTGAATCGTCGCTTTTTTGAACAATGGTGCACCTACCGCATACTCAGGGCTGCCCATTTTGAGCGGATAGAAGCCTAATGCTCCGAAAATGTACCATGCAGACATTTCACCGTTATCTTCGTCACCTGCATAACCTTGGCCAATTTGGCTTCCAAGGTACAAACGGTCTAAAGCTTCACGAACTTTCTCCTGTGTTTTCCAAGGCTGCCCTGCATAATCATACATGTAGATAATATGGTGTGACGGCTGATTGCTGTGTCCGTATTGTCCCATTCTTACGTCTCTGGCTTCTGTCATCTCATGGATGACACCGCCGTATGAACCGGCATTGGAGCTGGAAGCAGGTTCCGGTATGCTAAAGAATGAATCCAGTTTCTCAGCCAACTTCGCTCTGCCGCCATACAAATTAGCCAATCCTTGGCCATCCTGCGGAGCATGGAAAGCCATGTTCCACGCATTCGTTTCCGTGTAATCGTTGCCCCAATTTCTAGGATCGAAATTCGCTGTTGAGGATCTCCAAGCACCGCTGGCCGTTCTACCATTGAAGAATCCTAAATCAGGGTTGAACATGTTGACATAATTTTGTGCCCGGTTGATGTAGTATTGTTGGTCATCTTTGTAATGAGCGTTATACGCATCGTTAGTATCATTTTTCTTAGCGAGCGCATCAGCTAGATTGGCAATACCGAAATCATTGATATAGCCATCCACAGCCCATGCCAAGCCTTCACCTGTATCCGTATTTGTATAGCCGTCGAAAACGGAGGTCGCCATCCCTTTTCTGCCTACATTGCCATTTGGCGGAGTGACGGCAGCGTCTTTCAACGCGGATTGATAGAAGCTTTGAACGTCGAAGTTCGTAACACCTTTCAAATACGCATCCGCAAAAGCAACATTCGCACTTGTTCCTACCATCAAGTTAGCATAACCAGGTGAGGACCATCTGGAAATCCAACCGCCATCCCGATAGTGCTGAACGAAACCGTCAATAAATTCGCCAGCCTTAGACGGCGTTAACAAGGAATAGGCCGGCCATGCCGTACGATACGTATCCCAGAACCCGTTGTTAACATAAATTTTGCCGTCATTAATTTTGGCGCATGATGTCGTTGCTGTACTTGTCGTACAGGACGTAATCGGCGTTTGATCCGCATGCTTGTATACCGGCGCTTCATTCGTGCCCACATTCTCAAAAGCGGAGTTCGGATACAAGAATAAACGGTACATGTTGGAGTATAAAGTAATCAGTTGATCTTCTGAGGCACCTTCAACCTGAATGATGCCCATTTGTTGATCCCACTGTGTTTGAGCTTTCTCTTTAATCGTTTCAAATGTGTCCGCAGGGCTGATTTCCAACTCCAGGTTCTTCTTGGCCTGATCTAAACTGATCAAGGAAGTTGCGATCTTCATCGTGACCACTTTATTCGTCGTGGTGTCGAATTTGTAGTAGGCCTGCACATTGGTTCCGCCGCCGCCACTGCCCGTCAACTTGCCGCTTGCAGTAACCGGCTTATCGAAGGTCGCATAGATGAAAATGCGCGTTGCGCCTGTGGAAAGGCCGCTTTTTTGATCGGAGTAGCCTGAGATAGCGTTGTTAGCTGCATCCAGCGTAATGCCGCCACTATTGCTTTGGTTGTCAAAAAGCAGATTGGACGAATCTCCGGCAAATGTGAATCGGAACATCGCTGCATGATCGGTTGGCGTATACTCCGTTTTGAGACCGTTCTCAAAAGTAACGCCATAATAGTACGGCTTCGCGATTTCGTTCTCGTGCTTGAAAGGTAACGCCCTTGTCGTACGGCTAATATTTGGCGTTCCCACCGTGTCGGAAGGCATCACATGGAAGGTTTGCCGATCCCCCATCCAAGGGCTTGGCTCATGGCTTAATGCGAACGCTTGAATCGTTGGTAAGTTGTTCGCATTATTGCTTTGATTGTAATAATAAGCCCAGTCGGAGCTTGCATTAGTTTTCGGTATCCAGAAATTAAATCCGTGAGGAACAGCAACAGCTGGAATATTATTTCCTCTGGAGAAAGTCCCGTTGGACTGTGTGCCTCTGAGGATGTTGGCATAGTCGGATAGCCGGCTGTAATTTACAGGCGCGGGGTTCCCCACAATTTTGATGTCATCGATCGTGCCTTTGAATCCCGTACCGGTTTTCGCTGCTGGATTATCGTACGCAACCAGAATGCGTTTAATTGTTTTTCCGGCCGCAACGGCCCCGATGTTGGATTTTTTGAAGTTCCATTGATTGTTGTAAAGTGTTTTGGAGTTGCCTTGATCTTGAGGATTCAGTTTAACGCCGTGTTGATCGAGCGCACCAAGATTATGTAAATAAGTGCCATCTGAGAATGCGAGATCTACTGCTGCGTAAGTGCTGGAATAATCCATTTGCGCTTTATCCGTGAATTCAGGAGCAATGTAATAGGAAAGTTCGGTACTTGACGTCACAGCGATATTGGCATCATACACTTTGTTATAGGAATAAGCTCTGCCATCAACCAGGTGAGTTCCGGAATAAGTAAACCCTTTCAAACCGGTCCACCCTGCATTTGATTTGGCATTATAGAGGCCCGATGGACCGTTTGAGACATAGGACTTCATATCTGCTGGTGGAGGAGGAGGGAGAACAATGCCATTGGAAAGTTGGAACTCGGATAACTGAATGTAAGAATCTCCGCTGTTTGCCGTAATGTTTAACCGGTAATAGACATACGGTGTTTCATTCGCGAAGTCATAGACTTTCGTCTGAAAACGTTCGCTAAAGGTCTGGTTGGTTCTCGTATCCAGCGTGGTCCAGGTGCTGCCGTCATTGGAGCCTTCAAACTGCCAATTTTTAGGGTCTCTTCCGGCTGAATCATTCGCAGAAGTCAAAGCATATCTCATGACGGCCGATGCTTCACTAAGCTTGAATCTTACCCAGCTAGTTGAGCTCGTATCCAGCCATTTCGAATTCGTGTTTGAATCGATCAAATTGACGGCTACTTCACCTGAAGATGTGTACTCACCTCTTGCGGTTACTTCAACGACCTTATTGGTGATGCTGCCCGGAATGCCTGCAAACGGCGTATTGCCGTCGATCCCCGAAGTTAGAGGATTCCCGTCGATGTCTGACTCGACTTTATTTTCCCATGTCACAATCGGGTCACTTGCCTCAAATGACGAGTAGAAGTCAGCACCTTCTGCTGCAGCAGCGGATACCCGCTGATTCGTAGGCAGATAAAATGATCCTGCCAGAAGTGTAAAGCTCGTTGCCATAGCCAGAAATTTCCTAGCTTTCCGGTTACCCATTCCAGAAAACCTCCCATTATTGTTTTCAACGCATCCTAAACTTGAAAATTCAAGCAGCCTCCTTTCGAAGCACACCTGTAAGCGCTTCCCCATACATATCTTACTGAAAGAGCCTGGCTTTAACTATGCGGTAAATCTATCTTTTCTTCCGATAAAATAATCACATTTGCATGCGATCGTCATTCAAGAATACAAAAAGTGAGGTCGCTTACCGCCTATCCCCTCACTTTGTGCCTTTACCGAAAAATCCATTTGGCTACCATCGCCAGATCGTCGATATCCACCTTGCCATTATGATTGAGATCAGCTCGTTCATACTTCGCCCAATCCTCATCGGCTGACGTGCGTCCATAAGCCGCCGCAACCACAGCCAGGTCTCCCACCGAAATTTTGTTATCACTATTTAGATCAACCAAAGTAATGCGAACGCTATGAGATACACCGCCAATGGTTGTTTCCACACCGTTCGTATCCGTTAGTGCAATGTCTTGAATCGTCATTGTTGTTGTTACTGGCTGAGATATGGCTTTGGCCCTCCAGCGCAGCGCTAATAAATCAGCGTCCTCTTGTCTTGGATATTCCCCTCCATGAAGCACGACATGTACTTGTCCGTTCGTTGCGGAATCAATGACGGCTGACATGTCTTCAGGGAGTGCTTCCACTCCGAGGAATTCCAAGTGCTCTGCCTCATAAGTCAGTGTGAAATCCTGAGCATAGATGCTCTCAGTTACACTTTTAAGTCCATAAGTTAGCGTAAATAGACCTTCGGAATAAACAGTTTCCTGACCGGTTAATTGAGCGGATGGCGGCTGATTTGCCTGTGTGGTGACCGTAACGCTTGGACCATTGGTGCTCCAAAGCCCGGAGGCGTTACCCGCTTCCACTTTGAAGGTATACGCCGTATTCGGCATCAATGATGTAATAGCATACTGATAGACATTACCCGTCACAGTGGCTAAAGCCTGCCCATCTTGGTAAACCTTATAGCCGGTTACACCGTCTGCATCGGTCGCACCGGACCATGATAAGGTCACACCTGATCTCGACACGTCGGACACGTCAAGCCGCTTTGCCGCCATCCATTCCGGTGGTTTTGGTACATCCGGCAAACCACTCATGATCGCTTTGGCTATGATCGCCAAATCCGCAATATCAATCCTGCCATCGGGATGGACATCCGCCTTCATATGTTTGGCCCAATCGGAGTCAGCCGATGTTTTACCATAAGATGCTGCCGCAATCGCCAAATCCCCGATCGTGTATTTGTTGTCTCCGTTCAAATCCCCAGGCAGCGAGTTGTCTACAGAAAGTTGGACCGTATGTGTCGCTCCACTTACGCTTGTTTCCACGCCGTCTCCGTTTGAAACAACGAGATTGCTAATTGTTACATCGGATGAGGCAGAATGAGTAAGCTTCTTAGAGTTCCAATGAAGCGTTAACAATTCGCTATTTTCGCGAATGGCATACTGCGCTCCATGGCTAACCGCAATGATTCGAACTCGTCCGGGAGTGTCAGACAGTCCGACAATCGAGAACTGATCCTTTAATTCCTTTACCGTGTCCGCACCGTTAAAACTCAACTGCTCAGCATCATAAGTGACTGTGAGATCCTGAGCGTAGACCGCTTGTGTTACCCCCTTCAATCCATAGGTCAAATCAAATGCTTCACCAACCAGCACCTTGTCCTGACCGGACAAGGTGGCATGGATGGCTTCCTCGGCTTTGGCAAGTGAGAGATCAGCAAACCAGTTCGCCGATAAAAGCATGAGAAGCGCATATACTAGGTATGTCCTATGCCTTTTTCTTTTTCTCATCGTCTAATATCCTCTCTGGCTTTATGTAAGGGCCAATGGCGCTTGTCATTTCTTATAATCAAGCAAAGATAAAAGGAGTGTGACCGCCTCAGCTCTGGTCGCATTGTCATTAGGCATGAACAGATGATCTCCCTTGCCTTGAACCAGCCCGGCTTCTGCTGCAGCTGCTACGAAAGAGTACGCCCAGGCAGGAATTTGGTCTTTATCGGCAAAAGTCGATATTGGTTGCTCAGCTGTCTGGATACCTGAAGCCCGCACAATCATCGTGGTGATTTCTGCTCGTGATATCATTTGGTCTGGACGGAATGTGTTGTCTTCATACCCTGATACGATGCCGGCGTTTACGGCTGAAGCGATGCTTGATTTCGCCCATTCCGGTATCGTAGACTCGTCTGCAAAGGCAAGCTGATCTTGGCCGTTCAACGGCAAATGAATGGCACGAGCTAACATGGTAGCAAACTCTGCACGTGTGATAAGTCCTTGCGGCCTAAAAGTGCCATCCTCATAACCGTTGACAAAGCCCAGTTTCGCCGCTCTTTCAATCGCCTCTTTCGCCCAGTGCCCTGCAATATCACGAAACATAGCTGCGTTATCGTTCGTAATATCCATAGCAATCTGCGTGCCCGCATTTTGCTTACTAGAAACCATTTTACTGGTGACCAGCTTCACGTCTGTAAGTTCTACCGCTGCTTGGCCCATGCCAATCGGTTCAAAAGTAAGCGTGCATAAGGGAACTTTCCCGCTTTCCCCGGCCTTATTGCCAATTTTGGTACTCGCAAATTGAATCTGATTATTTTTCACGATAGCAGGAATGGAGAAGCCATCTAGCGCGCTTTTCGCCTCCTTAAATCGTAATTGGTTGGGGTCATAAACGAAATTCACTTCATAAGCGTATACATCCTGAAGGTTATCCCCAGTCACTGTCACGTTAATTTCTTTATCTTTCCCTACTTCAGGTTTATCGTTATTGATTGTTAACGTGTAAGTGAAGGAGTCTGCAGCCCAAGTGGAGATTGGAACCAGCAGCATACACATCATGAGAGTCAGGCACATACCAAAAACTTTACGTTTCATGCAGATCGTTCCTCTCTGAGCTTCCTTTTATCCTTTAATCGAACCTGCCAGGAGACCCCGAATAAAATACTTGCTCAAGAAAATATAAACGAGCAGCGTAGGTAAAGCCGCCAAAATTGCTCCGGCCATCTGTACGTTCCACTGTACGATTTGACTGCCTGACAGGTTTTGCAGAGCCACCATGATCGGTTGCTGCTTCTGGGTGGTCAGCGTAACGGCAAACAGAAACTCGTTCCATACACTCGTGAATTGCCAAATTCCTACTACAACAAATCCCGTTAATGAAAGTGGAATCATGATATACCGATAAATGCCGAAAAATCCGGTTCCGTCAATTTTGGCCGACTCCAGCACTTCCGTTGGGATTCCCACGTAAAAGTTGCGAAACATCAGGGTGCAGATGGGCAACCCGTATACGACATGAACGAGAATCAATCCAGGGATTGAGTTGTAAAGCTTAATGGACTGCAGAAATTGAATTAAAGGGATGAGAATGCTTTGGTAGGGAATGAACATCCCGAATAACATCAGGGAGAATAAAAAGTTCGACCCTCTAAACTTCCATTTGGATAAAATGTAGCCGTTTAAAGATCCGAGCAAAGAAGATAACAACGTAGCCGGAATGGCAAGCAAAAAGCTGTTCGTCAAATTGGGGATCAACTTCTTAAACGCTTCTTGATAACCTTTCAAGTTAAAATACTGAGGCAGCGCCCACATTTTATCGAGTGTGATTTCGTTCAGTCCCTTGACGCTCGTGATGAGCATGACATACACCGGAACCAGATAAACAATCGCCAAAACGATCAGCGCCACATACAACAGCGTACGATTCACGCGCTCCAGCGACATATTATTCCTCTCCTTTGCGCAAGTTGGAAATTAAGTATGGAATGATGAGCAATGATACCAAGAGCAGCATAATCATCGCGATTCCTGCACCTTGGGCATAGTGATTTCCGCGAAATGTCGTTTCAAACATGTACACGCCCGGCACATCCGTAACAAACATCGCACCAGGTCCTGTCATGGCATAGACCAAGTCAAAAATCTTTAGGGAGATATGCGCCAAAATAATGATCAAGCTCATCGTAATAGGCTTCAGCTGCGGTAAAATCACCTTCCGAAGCACTTGCCATTCCGTTGCGCCGTCCACACGTGCCGCTTCCCGGAGTTCTTCGGAAATGTTCCTTAATCCGGCCAAATACATCGCCATGGCGAATCCCGACATTTGCCAGATAGCCGCAATCGCAACAGCAATAATAGCGACTGGAAGGCCGACATCAATCTGGCCTACTGGAATTTTGGGAATAATTTGCGTGCTTACAAACCAGCTGGGCACATTCGTAACCCCAAGCGACTTCAGCAATAAGTTAACACCAGTCGTTGGATTCAAAATCCATTGCCACACAACCCCGGTTACAACAAAAGAAAGCGCCATCGGAAATACGAATATGTTTCGAAAAAATGCTTCCCCCCGGATCTTCCGATCAACCATCACCGCCAGAAATAAGCCAACAAACATCCCGCCGGCGATGAATAAAGCCGTAAACATCACCGTATTTCTTAAATCCGCTTGAAATCGGAAATCATTAAATAAAAAAGCATAATTACTGAATCCTGCGAAGGTCAGGTTTTTAACGAGTGTATTCCACTCTGATAGAGATACGTAGCCGGTCCAGGCTATAAAACCATACACGAATATGGCGATTGCTACTAAAGACGGCATCAGCATAGCGATAGGCACAAGCTTCTCCGACTTCCAACGAAAAGCGTTCATCGATTCACACTCCAGAAAAACAGGGCCAGATGCCTAAATCCAACATCTGGCCCTGACGATTTTTCAAACCTATTTCTTCATGCCATTGGCAGTTTGTGCTTGTTTCAGCGCTTTTGCCGCTTGCTCTACATCACCTTGCGTTACAAAGATATTAATTGCTTGGTTCGCTTGTGTCGTAAAGCCTTCAGGCGCTGCCGAGCCGTGAGCCATACTTGGCGTCAGCTTGCTCTTTTTAAAATCTTCGATTGTCGTTTTGCCATAGATGTCGTATTTGGAAACGTCCGCATCCACCCTTGCCGGAATGGACCCCTTCAACGGGTTAAACACATCTTGACCTTCTACCGAGCCAAGAACCTTCAGGAACTCTTTAGCTGTCGCTTGGTCTTTGGAATCCTTCGGCAAAGCAAACGTATCCGTTACGACCATGAAGCTGCCGTCCGTATTCGGGGAAGCCACCCATCCAAAATCCTCATTTACTTTCAGTTTCAAATCCGTTGTGAAATATCCTTTTGCCCAATCTCCCATGTTGTTCATTGCCGCTTCACCATTGGCCACCAACTGGGCGGCATCCTGCCAGTTACGTGCAGCATGATCTTTATTTGTATAAGAAAGCATCTTTTTAAAAGTTTCGAGTGATTTTTTCACTTTTGCATCGTCGAATGGAATTTCACCGGTCCATAATTTTTTGTAATCGTCAGCGCCAAATTCGCCGAGCAAGACATTTTCGAACAACATGGTCGCTGTCCATGGTTCTTTATCACCCAGTGCCAGAGGCGTAATGCCCTTCGCTTTCAACGCATCAGCTACTTTAACGAATTCATCGAAATTCGTAGGCGCTTTCAAACCATTCTGGTCAAAAATTTTCCTGTTATAGAAAATGACGTTCCCCCGATGAATATTAACCGGTACCGAGTAGATATTGCCGTCCTTGCTAACCATCTCAATCAGGTCTTTCGGAAACTTATCCTTCCAACCTTCCTTGTCATATAGGTCATTCAATGGGCTGACTTTACCAGCTGCCACCCAGCCTGTATTCAGCTCTGCCCCACCATGAACTTGGAAGGCCGAAGGCGGGTCTCCGCCTTGCATGCGGCTGGCGAGAACAGCTTTGGCATTGGTTCCGGCACCGCCGGCAACAGCCGCATTAATGACTTCAATGTCCGGATATTTATTTTTGAACAGTTTAATAAGTCCTTGAAGGCCCGCTTCTTCACCGGCACCCGTCCACCAGCTGAAGATTTCCACTTGTTTCTTGCCAGCAGCCGGAGCCGGCGTAGCTGGCGCTGCCGATGCGGCAGGCGTGTTTGCGGCCGCAGCCGGAGTTGGAGCCGGACTGTTCGTCGCCTCGTTGGTAGTGGTGCCGCATGCCGTAAGAAGCGAACCCGTTAATGTTACAGTCGAAAGAATCAAAGATAATTTACGTTTCACAGTACTTCCCCTTTCAGATCGCTTTTGTATGAAACCGCTTTACAAAATTATCTTACTCAATTGGGGAAATTCTTTTAATGAGGTAAATCTATCTTTTATTCCGTTATTTTGCACAAAACGCAATCCCTGTTAGTTAAGCATGCTTTGACCTATAATCCCCGGGCGACATGCCCTTTTGCTTTTGGAACCATTCGCTGAAATAACGGGGGTTGGGGTAACCGACAGACTCTCCAATCTGATAAATCTTGAGGTTGCTGGTGCCAAGAAGCTCACAGGCTTTCTCAATGCGCAGCATCGATAAATAATCGCTGAACGATTTGCCCGTTTCTTGGCGGAACAACCTGCTTAAATAGTTCGAAGTCACAAACAATTCGTCCGCAATCTGATTCAGATGCAGATCCTCTGTGAACCTGGCGCTCATCATTTGAAGCGCTTTCTTAATCAAGTAGGAGCTGGGCTCCTCAGCAACCTTTTGCTCCTGTTTATCAGGGGCTGCTGCCTCGTTGGCGCACAGCATCTTTGCTTTCTGCAAAGCCACCTCGATCTCTTCCACATCCGAAGGTTTAAGCAGATAATCTACAGCTCCTAAGCGAAGCGCTTCTTGAGCGTATTTAAAATCACCATACCCGCTCAGGAAAATCACCTTAGTGCTCGACAGCAAACGACTTTCTTTTTCCAATTCGCGCAATCTGGCAACTAATTCAAGCCCCGTCATATTGGGCATGCGAATATCCGACAACAGAATATCGACGGGATGCTCCTCCATATATCGGATAGCTTCAACCCCGTCTTGAAAGACTTGAACCAGTTCGATGCCGAGCACTTCCCAATTGATATGTTCGCTTAAGCCTTCCCGAATCCAGGTTTCGTCATCAATAATGACGGCACGGCAACCGGTCGTCGTAGTCATCGAGTCATCCTCCGTCCTATTTCAATTTTCCGTTCATTTTCATTGAGAGCTGGCGTAATTCATTCGCTGCATCTTTAAAAGATATTTCCGGCTTGGCAAAAGATGTAATGATTTTGGCCAAAGCCCTTTCTTCAATTTCCACCATTGCCGGATAATAACTGATAGATGGCTCAATTTTGGCCATATCCATACTCTTTAAAATTAAGGCAAAGTCCGGTCTCGTCTCTTCAAAAGAGGGATCGGCCAGAATGGAGCGTCTTGCCGGAATCCCCCCCTGCTGCGCATAAATCATTCCCCCGCGTTTCCCGGTTGCATATTCAAGAAATTTCCACGCGTCCACAGCGTTTCTGGAACTTGCATTAATGGCAAGCGTCCAACCATGCTGAAATGGGACACGCTTAATATGGCCAAACTGATCTTTGGTGCCTGGAATTAGCGCGATTTTGATAGCATCTTTATTGGGGTCGCTGTTTTGCTTGATCATTGGATACGCCGCATTCCAGTATGGCGCAGCCATAGCGATTTCCCCTGCGATTAAAGCATCACGAGTTCTGGTGAAATCCCAGCTTAGCAAATCCTGCGGGACCACTTTCTCCTGAACCAGTTTCTCCAAATATTTGCCCGCTTGAACCGATTCCTCCCGATCCAGCAAGACGTTCCCGTCTTCCTCATTCAGCACGTCGCCTCCATACGACCACAACAGGGATGCGAAGATCTTGGATCTTTCTTCCGGCACAACAGCGGGCATCGCAAGCCCCCATCTCGTAGGAGAAGTGGCGTTTTTACTTCTGGTATACGTTTGGGCTAACTCGAATAATTCGTCCCAGGTTTCCGGTGGATGAGGAATTAAGTCGCTTCGATAATACAAAAAGTGCGTGCTAATATCTGTCGGCAATGCATAAGTCGTATCTTGATATTGGTAAGTGGCCAAAAAATCGCTCACATCAAACGACTGGATATCCGTCAAATTTTTATCATTCATGAAGGAATCTAACGGAAGAATGGCATGCACGGCCGCAAATTGGGCAATAGAAGTGTTCGGAATCGAGACAATATCGAATGACTCTGTCCCAGCCAGCAGCTGCGTGCCGACAGAAGTGAAATAGACATCTCTTCCCAATTCAATATACTCCACCTGGATCCCCGTATCCGCTTCAAACGTCTGGGAGATTTGACGCATCGCCGTCGATTCCGTACCGGTACGAATCAACACTTTTATCTTTTTGGGGCTCGCTAATGCTTTAGGAGAATCCACGGTCACCCGATCCAATAAGAGCAAGCTGCTTAACGCCCAGACGAGAAGCAAAACGAACGAAACCAACATCAATCGATTGAAATGCAGCATTTTCAAATGTTATGCCCCCTCTTGATCCTCTTGCAACGCAGCCAATCGATAAGGGATTGTAACCGTTACCAACGCACCTTGATCCTCACCTGCCGCTACCTCAATGCCATACTCCGTCCCGAAAGCCGTCTGAATTCTCTGCTGCACATTTCGCAGTCCCACATGGTTGTTTGAAGTTGCATTTTGCAGCAAAAGACGGACATGTTCCAGATCGACCTGCCTACCCGTATTCGAAATGACGATCAGAACATTATCTTCGCTTCGAAATGCTTTGATCATCACTTTTCCGCCATCCTGACTCTTGGATATCCCATGTTCTAAAGCGTTTTCAATTAGTGGTTGCAAAATAAGTGGCATCACATTGACATAAGCAACTTCGGGTTCCAGCTCAATTTCATAGTACAGCTTGTCTCTATAGCGGAAGGATTGAATTTGCAAATAGTTCTCCACATGCTCAAGTTCTTTCCCCAGTGTTGTCCATTCCTGACCGGCATTAAGGGTGAACCGAAAAAACCTCCCCAAAGCCGTTACCAGCTTGCTGATGGATTCCGCTTTATGCTTCTTGGCCATCCAATAAATCATATCCAGCGTATTATATAAAAAATGAGGATGGATCTGCATTTGCAGCGCTTGAAGAAGCGCCTCGCGTTTTTCCTTCTGCTGCTTTTCATTTTCATGAATGAGCCTTTGAATACGGTCCATCAACCGATTAAAGCTGAATTGCAAGATGCTGATCTCTTGAATGGGTCCTTGCGTATCCCGTACATGAAGATTGTCTTTCGCCGCAAATGCCATTAACCTGGCAAGATTAATAACCGGCTTCGAAATAGCGGTAGCCAAAAGAAACGAGACAATTACGGCGACAAGCGCGCCAATGGCCGACATCATTAACAAATACCGCAATATTTTTTGATTGGGGCCGATTAATTCATTGATGGGGACGACCGCCGTCATCTTCCATCCGCTAATTTGGGAGGTATCGAAGGCGAGCAGCCATTTGCCATCAACAATCTGCAGCCCTTGGCCTTGAGCGGGCAAGGCTTGAATGGCTTGGCTTATTTTATTATTTTGAGACAGCTGGGGGTCCTGTTGATAAATCACATCGCCGGAAGCATCCGTGACTAATAATGAGCCTGTTGAACCAATTTGAACGTTTCGCAAATGCTCGCTTATAAAACGATCGTTAAATTGCACAAATAAATAACCGCGAAGCTTTGCCGTATTACTGTCAATGAGACGCCGAGCAGCCGTTACGGACGCGCGAACCGGTGTTTCGAAACCGTCTTTTAGACGGTAAATCGACCTTTTATCGCTGAACCAATTCATCTTTAAGGGCTGACGCTCAATCTGATCCATAACAAACTGAATATTGACGCGATCAACTTGCTCATACGTGTAAAATAAATTTTCTGTCGAAAGAACCTCATGTCCAGCCGTTATAAAATAGATGGCACGAATATGCTCAAGCCTGCCACGAAACAGGTTGGAATAGACCATATTTTTAAATTTCTGATTGGCTTCGAACAGTGGATAGGAGGAGTCTAAGGGGCCGTTTAAAAAATCAAGCGACTGTTCATACAACAAAGTCCAAGTGAGCCGATCAATCTCGGAAAGATTGGCATCCAAAGCACGCTGAGTTTGCCCAACGGTCTGCAGCAAATACTGACTAACCTGCTTTTGAAACAATTCATTTTCCTTTTTGTAGGTAATATACGTGATAACGACTAGCGGAAGAATCATGAGCAGTAGAAAAACGGACAGCAAGATCGTGCGAATAGAGATTAGTTTGCTGACATTATTGAAAGCGCTCACCCTTTCCACCGATTAAATACACGAATAATCTATCACGTTCCATTTGAAATGTTTGTCGAAATAAGCGAAAGATCACATAAAATAATAATAAATTGTTGCAAAAAAAGAGAAGATGCTCCGGAAGCACCATCTCTACATGATTGTTTATGAAGTTTCACTTATTTTTTCGAAACAGGAATCCAGATTTCACTTCGAAAGTTAGGGGATGTTACGTCTTTGCTTTCATTCCATAAGATTTCCGGACCATCCACTTGTTCGTAGCTTGACGATGGAAACCACTCGGAATAGATGCGGCCCCATACCTGTTGCAGCGTTTCCGGGAAAGGACCCACAGCCTCAAATACGGCCCACGAAGAGGCGGGAACTTCAAGTGCAGCCAGATGATCTGGGCACTTTTTCGTGGTAGCCGCTCCTATATAATGGTCGAGCTCCCCTTTCTCTTCCATCCTCCCTTCTGAAAAGTTGGCTGACCCGCTAATGAGCCCGCTTGGCGTCACATTCGAAAGCGATTTAAGTTCTTGAATGAGCTCTGCGTTTAAGCTTCCCCACATCGCGGCGATCTCTGGATTTACTCCCTCAAAAATAATCGGTACCCTTTTCTTCAGTCCCACGATGCGAAATGCTTCTTTCTCTTCAATCCGGTAGTTCATGACATCTCCTCCTTTAATGGTGAGCTGGAAGGTCAGTCTTGGGTAAGCTTTTAACGTTTGCCCTGTCTCTCTTGCCTCGGTTGGCGTTATCCCATGTATGCTTTGAAAAGCTCTGGTAAAAGAATCCGGTGAATTATAGCCGTATTTGACCGCCAAATCAATAATCTTGATTGCGCTATGGTTCAGCTCAAATGCAGCAAGCGTAAGCCTTCTACGACGTATATATTCCGATAACGAGACACCGGCCAGGAACGAGAACATTCTTTTAAAATGAAACTCCGAACACATCGCTATTCTGGCTGTTTCTTTGAAATCAATCTCTTCCGTCAAATTTTGTTCGATATAAGCCAAAGCACCATTCATGTTTTCAAGCATCTCCAAGCTCACCTCCCTCGCTTATCTATACAATAACAATTGTACAAAGACAGCATCCGACTTTTCGTGCATAATCTTGTAGGGTTCTTGGTTAAAAGAAGAAGAAGAACAAGAACAACAACAACAAGGACAAGAAGAAGAGACTGTCTTGAGGTTTTTTAACCTGTGGACAGCCTCTTGTTGTCATGATAATCAAAAACTTTGCACCCGCGCTTGCTTTTCCTTCATAATCGGCATCAACAGCCATGCTCCAACCAGGAGCAAACAGCCGCTGAGTACATAGACCGAAAGCAGTGAGGACATATCTTTTAAATATCCTGAAATCGACATGCCCACCACCATCATGCCCATAAAAATGGGGGTTATCGCCCCTCCGACCCTACCCATATAAGCGGCTTCTGTATTTTTCATGATAAGAGTTTGAATGCCGACTTGAATGCAAGGGTAAAATAACCCGCTGAGCGCTTGGAGCGCAAAGGACAGCAGCAATATCTTCGATGCTCCGACTGCAATGGTACATATGGCGCTGACCAGCAAGCCCACTGCAAGCAAAACTTGCGGCTTCACTCTCTTGGCTACCGTCATGATGAAAGCTCCGCCAATCAGCATGGCCGCGCCGTTCGTCATTAGAAACCACTGCATAAATGATTTATCCTGATCTAAATTTTCAATCGTGATAAAGATCATTAGGGGCTGAATCATCCCCGCAGCAAGCCCTGAAGCGGCAAAAGTTGCACCCAGGGTTCGTAATGAACGGTTAGACCATACATAGCTGATTCCAGCTTTCATCTCGGACATAAAACTACCTGTATTATGCGCGTTCGTTTCCTCTGCGTCACGAGGCAAAAACGACAAGATGACGGCAGAGGTCAGGAAAAATAAAAAGGTCAACAAAAGGGAAACCTGAATACCGAACTGCATGAAAATAAAAACACCAATGATCGGACCGACAATGGTAAAAATGCCGATTAACGATTGCGATAAAGCCATGACACTTTGCAGTTTGTCAGCGGCAACGTGTTTCTTATAGAGCTTCATCGCGGAGGGTTGCGAAAATTGAGATAAACTCGCTGAGATCAGTGTTCCAATTAATAGCGCATACCATTCACCCATCACTAGAGCGAGCAACACGACTAACACGGAAATAGCTGATAAAAAGTCACTCCAAACCATTGTGCGCTTAGGTTTCCAGCGGTCCGCGAACGTCCCTCCGATGATGGCGAATAAAAATATCGGAGCAAATTCAACGACGGAAATAAGTGAAACAAACTTAGGATCATTATTTGTTAGATCCGTCACATATAAAAGTACGGCAAAATTTCTTATCCATACGCCTAACTGCAGGAACACCCGCGACAGGATAATCGTTCGCACATATCGATTCGTAAACACGTTAATACCCCATATCTTTTAAAATTCTAGACAGCATACGCAGACGTTCGCCATTGAGCTCATCATCTTCGCTAAGTGCTTGGCTGAATAGTTTAATATCTTCGTTAATTCGATCGTTATCCGTACAGACGGCCACGGTCATTGCATCTCCTTGCAAGCCTATACGGTCAATCACCGGATTCTCGGGATCGTATAAGTTCTTATTTCGGTACGCCTCTTCACGGAAATACAGCATGCTTCTTGTTACAAGAATGGCAAGATCAAGAACGCGGTGCAGCGGCAGCTCTTCCGATTGCCTTGACCACTTCTCCCCTGTGTATCTCCAGACCTTGGCCGAAATGTCGACCTTCCCTCTGTCGTTCCATTGTGCCAGTCCCAGCGAAAGTCCTTTCGCGTCGGACGTATCGGCGTATCTGCCGTCTACTTGCTCATAATTTTCGGAAACAATGACAGGCTTATGTTTTAAAGATGTTGGTATTTTCATTTGGTTAGCTCCTTTGATTGGGTTTGATGAATTATCAATTTAGTAATTTAGTAATTTAGTAAATTAGTAATTAAGTAATTTAGTAAACCACTAACCCGATTCTATCTTGATGTTTCGGATAAGTCAACACTATTCCTGCTTAGCCATCTTCCATGTCGGTAGCACCTAGCAAGTGTGCCGCTACGAGCAGGCTGGCATAACGGCGGGAAGGCCGGGCCGAGGCTGAGACTCGGCTGTGGGAACTACAAGGCGCTATTTCTGCGAAATAGGCCGATTTTGCGACGAAGGGGAACTGCGGGGCCTTATTTCTATGGATTGGGCGGATTTTCCGCCAAATTCTTAGAAATAAAGCCCTGGAGTTCCCCGTAAAGCTCTGCAACAGCCCTGAGGGCTCAAATAGCACCCTCAGGGTCCACTATCCGCCGCCGCACGCAGCCCAGCAAGTCAGCGGCAAGAGCTGGCAAACCAAAAAACCTGATCTGCAAACAGATCAGGTTCATCACTTCCAAAATCCTTACTCTCAGGCGCCCCCTAGTCGCTTTTCGTTCAAATGACTCGCCAACTGACTCGTCCGCCGTTTATTCAGCGGATATAAAAATACAATGATCAGAAAAATGACCAGATAGACGATGCCTGGTACTAAAGTGGCTAACGTGTAGATGCCATCTAACGCTTCTTTGGTCTGAACGGATCGAGCCGCATCATAGCCAACCGAACCGATAGCCACGCCGCCGATCCCGCCTGCAAGCGCTTGCCCGACCTTGCGGGCAAAGGAATACACGGAATACACCGTACCATCCTCCCGCACGCCGGTCACATACTCCTGATAATCAATTACATCGGTGACGAATGCCCATACGACTAAGTTGAAAAACGCAAAGCCGAACATACCAATAGCGGAAATAAGCACGAATTGCCAAGCTGTCAAATACGGCAAGAAATAGAGCGTAAGGTAGACAACGGAGGAAAGCAGCATACCTGCTGCGGCTATTTCCTTTTTACCAAACTTGTGTACCAATGATTTCACGAAAGGAATCGCGATAAATACCGCAGCTGTCTGAATTAATCCAGCCATACTCAACATCGAAGCGCTTCCAAAATAATTTTTAAACAAATACACATTCACTGCGCCTACCAGCATCGAAAGCATCATAAACGTGAGCGATGCAATCAGAATAGAGATCAGCGGTCTATTTTTTAACATGCCTTTTAAAGTTGTTCCTAGATGGACCTTATTCTTCTGCGCTTCCGGTATCCTAATCCGTTCCGTTGATAGTTTGTAACAAGCCATGTAGCAGGCAATCGACAATATGCCAAAAATAATAGCGGCCAGCATGAACCTGTTGGAATCTGCTTTATTGTTAACAAACAGGATCAACGGCCCGATCACATTGATAATTAAACTCGCGAGCATAGCCCCCATCGTCCTGAATGTCGATAATGTCGTGCGCTCCACCGAATCGCTCGTAATCACAGACGCCATGGAACCGTATGGAATATTAACCGTGCTGTACAGCGTTCCCCAAATCAGATAAGTGACAAAGGCATAGGCCATGTAGAACCCGTCGGACATCCCCGGGATTTTCACGAACATTAGAATACCGGATATGACGAGCGGAAAAGACATTCGGAAGATCCAAGGCCGAAATTTGCCTTGAACCCCCGCTTTTCTAGTGTCGATGAAACGCCCCCACACGACATCTGCAACAGCGTCCCAAAGTCTAGCAATGACAAAGACAAGGCCGATCGTCGCCGCATGAATTTTGAAAATATCCGTATAATAAACCATCAGGAACGAGCTCACGAGGATAAAAAAGAAATCATTCCCGAAGTCGCCGAACAAGTACCCCAGCTTATCTCGCATCCCAAAAGGACGGCTTGCCTTGATATTGCCCGTTGTTTCAGACACATTGTGAATAACCAAATTACTCATCGTATCCCCCCGCTACATGTGTAACTCAGATCAGATCCTATTTCTTAGATTTCTTATAACCGAAGTCTGGAATAGCCAGCCATCTTTTGCGAAGCTCATGTGCCGCATATTTTGGCTTCCGATCCCTTGTGAAAATGCCCTTTTTGTTTCCTTGAACCCGTATAACGCCTTGAGATGTGTTAAAATCCGCAAAATTCCAAACCTGCTCGCCAACAAAGGTGCTGAATTCATCAAATACTTCGTGATTCGCCCGCAGGTACTCGACCTGGAATTCTTCGGTAAACATCACAGGGTCTACATCATGCAAGCCGGCAATCGTGTCCGCCCCATACTCGGTCATGATAATTGGCTTACCCGGGCAGCGTTTGCCCCAGCCATCCAGTTCCTCGCGCAGCTTGATTTTGGCTGCTTCCATATCGCCGCTTTGCACATACCAGCCGTAGTACCTATTCAGTGCAAGCACATCAACAAGCTCTGCCACTTTGCACGTTTCAGGCGTTGACTTCAGGTGTGTGACAATGGTCACAGGTCTTTTTTGCGGATCAAGTTCCTTGGCAAGCTCGACGAGCGGCTTGAAGTAAGCATCCGCTCCTTCTTCTTCTGAAGCCGGCTCGTTGGCAATAGACCACATCACGACACAAGCGTGATTTTTGTCACGCGCAATGAGTTCCCGAATGACATCCTGATGATGCTCTTGCGTTCGAAGCTCCTCCCAAGTTTTCCGCTTCGCCCCGCCTCCGAACATCGCCATGAAATTCAAATGCAGCCCGACAGCAGGCGTCTCGTCAATGACAACAAGACCTTCAAGATCGGCCAGCCTCATTAACTCCTCTGAATAAGGATAGTGAGCTGTACGGAATGAGTTGGCACCGATCCATTTCATCAAGCGGAAATCGAGAACATTCGCCGCTTCGTTAAATCCTCTTCCATGAATCGCCGAATCCTCATGTTTCCCGAACCCTTTAAAATAAAAAGGTTTATCATTAATCAGGAATTTCCCGTCTTTAACTTCAACGGTTCGTACACCAAATGGCTGTTCGTAAACATCTACAAGCTGTCCATTATCGCTAATCTCAACTTTAAGCGTATACAAATAAGCATTCAAAGGTTCCCATAGCTTCACCTCTTCGATCTCGATCATCCCCTGAAGTCCGCTGCTTTCTCCCACAACAAGGCCAGACTGATCAACAACCGTTGCCTTGACTTGTCCTTTTCCCGCTATCTCGATCTCATACTGAACAAGTCCTTTATGCTGGTTCAAATTGGTTAAAATAGTCACATCTTTCACATACACATGTGGTGTCGTATAAATCTTCACCGGTCTATGGATGCCGGCATAATTGAAAAAGTCAAAATTCGGGCTGTTTTTCGCAACAAGGCCACGACCCGGAACTTCCTGCTCACTGTAGATTCCTACCGGCAGCGTCGTCTCATCCACGATATTGTTCACGGCGACTGTCAACCGATTATGGCCTGTAGTTAAAAAGGAATTAATTTCCGCTTCAAACGGTGTAAATCCCCCCTTATGCTCCATAACCGCTTCCCCATTCACATAAACGACAGCTCGATGAGTAGCCGAACCAAACCGCAAGACAATACGCTCCGACATTAGCAAATTCAAAACCGTGAAATCCCGCTCATACCAGACCCAGCCAACGTGGTTTCGAATATCCGCCGTAACGCCTACATCGTTGAAGGAGGACGGCACTGACATCGAGATGGTCTCAGTAAGCGCTGAAGCGAACCATTTCTCTTGAAAGCCCTTTCCAAAATCTAATTTAAAATTCCAAATCCCACTAAGATCTATGATTCCCCGTGACTCTGATACGATTGGATATAACATAATACCCGCTCCTTTTTATTCTCATTTGCAAACTCAACAATTAAGATTATACTAAGTTAACCGACATTCTAAGTAGGACGAGAAATGCATTTAAGGGATTATTTTAACGTCCTTGTATATAGTAAGGAGATTCTTATGAGCGAGTTGCAACTTCATCTATCCGCAATTAGCACCACATTGTTTCACTTAACGGACATTAACACCGTCGTTCTGACGAGCAGCGGAACTGTTTTGTTAAATCATGAGCACGATAGTATCCCTGAATTTCTAAATAGCTGGCAGAAGGAAGATATCGCGTTCCTTGCCGCGGAAGCTCAAATCTCTCCTGTACAATGCTGCAAATACACGAATATATGGGGGGTTACCTACTTAGCCAAAGCTTTTCACTTACATGAGGAACGTACCAAAATCATGGTTACGGGGCCTTTTTTGCTGCAGGTTCCAGACGTCAATAAACTGTACTCGAAGTTCAAGCTGGATCAAGGAAAGCGAATTGAATTAGAAGGTTTTTACAGAGGAATGAAATTAATCAGCGCCGCGAGGGTCCAAAGCATGGCCAATGTGTTCGAGCAAATCGAAGGCATTTCGCAAACGGATATTCGAGAGCTGGAACTCCAAACGGAACCTGTTCGGTCCCCCCGTCAGAGCAAAATCGAACTTATGCTGCAGCAGCCTGATGAGGCCTTTATCGACCTGATTGAATTGCGTTATCAAATTGAGCAGGAAATGATGCAAGCCGTCCAGCATGGGGATCATGAAACTTTGCAAAAAGTGCGCTCCAAAATGAAAAACCTGTATGACTTCTCCGAAAGGTTTCCAAACCAACCGGTAAGAGCTTTAAGAAATGCGCTTATTATTTTAAATACTTTGCTACGTATCGCTGCCAAAAATGCAAATGTTCAGCCCTTTTTCTTGCATCAAATTTCAGAGAAATTTGCAAAGCAAATCGAAAGGACCGAAACGATCGATTTTCTCAATAAAGTAATGACGCTCATGTTCGACGAATATTGCCGTCTCGTGCGCCAGCATGCGGTAAAGGGCTATTCCCCGCTCGTTCAAAAGGTCGTTCAATTTATTTCCCTGCATTATAATAAACCATTAAGCTTAGAGGAGCTTTCACAGGAGTGCCACGCACATCCAGCCCATATTTCAAGGCAATTCAAAAAAGAGACAGGAATGACCTTGACCGACTTCCAGCAGAAACAGCGGATTGAGGAAGCAAAACCGTTGCTGCGTAATGGCGATTTAGCCATCAAATGGATTGCCGAATCCATTGGTTTCGATGATGCCGGCTACTTCACACGTATTTTCAAGAAACTCGAGGGCATGACGCCAACGCAATTTCAAAAGAGTTAAATGAAGCGTCCTTCGTCTGCTTTACATTGGAATATGGACAAGTTAAATGATACAATATGGGAATAATATGAAAAAAAACAAATCTGAGGAGTGACACAAATGGCATTAGATTTTTACTTGAATTTCAATGGGAATTGTCGCGAAGCGGTGGAATATTATGCAGAAGTATTCGGTGCTGAACAACCGAAAATCATGACCTTTGGCGATACGCCGTCAGACCCGGCTTACCCGCTCCCGGAAGAAGCGAAATCCATGGTTATGCACGCCAGACTAACGATTAGCGGCAGCACAGTGATGTTCTCCGATGTCTTCCCGGGTATGCCTTTTGTAGCCGGAAATAATATTTCCTTATCCATGGTCAGTAAGGATATCGAAGAAATCAAATCCGCTTTCCATAAGCTGAAAGAAGGCGGCAAAGTAGGTATGGAACTCCAAGAAACTTTCTGGAGCAAATGCTACGGCAGCTTGGAAGACAAGTTCGGCATCCAATGGCAGTTTAACTACGATAACGGCGAAGTCGTCTACTAATTCCACGGATGAACAAAAAACACGTCCTCTCTTTCCAGGGAGAAGGCGTGTTTTTGTTTATAGAATGGGA
The DNA here is from genome assembly GCF_009757995.1 of Paenibacillus anseongensis. NCBI lineage: Bacteria > Bacillati > Bacillota > Bacilli > Caryophanales > Paenibacillaceae > Paenibacillus > Paenibacillus anseongensis. The sequence goes on along the minus strand of NZ_WSEM01000033.1, from coordinate 42,747 downwards.
GAGATCAGCTTCGAGATGGATTCCAGGAATCGTATGCGAAGAGAGCGCTTCTCATATTCCTCCAATGTTAGTTCCATACAGCCTTCCATGTCCTTCCAAAATGTGGCTTCCAGCTTTTTCGCAGTTTCCTCGTGATACATCAGCGCATTCGTCTCAAAATTAAGCCGCAGGCTTCGAATATCGAAGTTAGCCGTCCCTACCGATGCCATTTTCCCATCGATAATGATCGTCTTCGCGTGTAAAAATCCATAATCATAGAGGTAACATTTCACGCCGGCGCGAAGCAGTTCCCCCACATAATAAAGAGAAGCCCAATGCACAAACAAATGATCCGCTTTCTGCGGAATCATAATACGAACATCAATGCCAGACAAAGCAGCTATGCGCAGAGCATTGAGCATGCTCTCTTCGGGAATAAAATACGGCGTCTGCAGCAGGATCCGTTTTTTGGCCATATGAATCATTTTGAGGAATGTGTACACAAAATGAGGCCATTCCTCGTTGGGCCCACTCGCCACGATCTGTATCGGTACCTGCTGCGAATTGCCTCCTTCTTCACGTTCTGGAAAATAACACTGATCCACTTCGACTGCTGTCGAAGAAGCTAAATTCCAGTCCAAGATGAAACGGGACTGAAGCGCTCGAACCACACTCCCCGTTAAACGGAGATGTGTATCCCGCCAAAATCCGAAACGAGGATCCATGCCGAGATATTCATTCCCCACATTGAACCCGCCCATATAGCCAATTTTGCCATCAATAATGACTAACTTCCGGTGATTGCGATAGTTCACTCGATAGTTCAAATAAGGGATTCGCGAAGGGAAAAAAGCTGCTTTCTGCCCGCCTGCTTTCAGAAAATCCCGAAAGAAAGAATCCTTTAAAGAACGTGAACCAATATCATCATACAAAAATCGAACGATGACCCCCTGCTCCGCCTTTTTCGTTAACGCCTCAATAATCCGCTTCCCCAGCGCGTCATTTTTTACGATGTAATACTGCATATGAATATGCGATTTCGCGGCTTCGATTTTCAACATCAAATCACTGAATTTGCTTATCCCATCCGTGAAGATATCGACGCTGTTATCCTGGGTTAGAAATGCGTCATTCGAGGACACGTTCAAATAAATCAAATCACGGTATTCGCTGACCATCGGATTCAGATAGGTCATCGTCCCGTTCATCAGCTGCTCCCGCTGCTCAGAGATGACCGTCTGCATTCTTTCCTGCATACGCTGATTCCATTTGTACAGCTTTCTGCGGCTTAAATTTTGCCCTAACATCACATAGAGCAGAAAACCGAGAATCGGAATAAATAGCAGCACCATTAACCATGACCAGGTAGCCGCCACGTTCCGGCGTTCCAAGAATACGACCGTAAGAGCAAGTAAAATATTAACAATAAAAAGTACAGTAAGTGCGTGCGATATCCAATCCATGTTGCCACTCCTAACCGTTGTTGTCAGTGGATCAGGAATATTATACCTTATTTTCGGCAATTTCGAAAAAAACCTCGTATTCTGGCTTCAGAACACGAGGCTGATCTTGTATTAGGCTATTTTTTTAATTAGGCATAACTTCCGTAAATAGTAAACGCCACCTACTTTAATAACATCATCCGAATATGCTTCTATGAGTGTTCCTGAGTCTTCTAATTCGCCGTCAAACCACACCTCAACAGGTGTTTGAAATAGCATGCAAAGATACATATCCGCGTCGGTTAAACAATCTGTCGTCTTGCTCATCTGAACAACTGCCTCCCTCACCATTTTTCACCTGACAACATACATATCGTCATTTGTAAATGATAAATGAAGAGGAGGTAGGTAAAAAAGACTGGAAGCTATGAGCCTCCAGTCCTGCTTTTTCCCTTTATTTGACCATTTCCTTATAAAGTCCGATATACTGCTGCGCGGACTTCTTCCAGCTAAAGTCGCCTTTTTTCATGTTCATCTGAATTTTCAACCAGGCGTCACGGTCATTTTTGTAGAAAAAGACCGCACGGCGGATCGTATGCAGCATATCGTGCGCATTATAATCTCTAAAGGAGAAACCGGTTCCCTCGCCTGTAAACTCATTATATGGCAGAACCGTATCCTTCAGTCCACCGGTTTCACGGACGATCGGCACAGAGCGATACCGAAGCGCGATCAGCTGACCAATCCCGCACGGCTCAAATTGTGAGGGCATTAGGAACAAATCAGAAGCCGCATAGATTTGATGCGCCAATGCCTCGTCAAAGCAAATTTGAGCAGATACTTTGCCAGGATGCTTCAATGCCGCTTGCTTGAACATCTCCTCATAGTCGTATTCGCCTGTCCCGAGTACAACGAGCTGGATGTCTAGCGACAAAATTTCTGGAAGGACATGCTGGATGAGATCTAGCCCTTTTTGCTGCACCAAACGTGTTACGAGGGCAATCATCGGGACATCTTCTCTCACTTCCAATCCTAGCCGCTCCTGAAGTGCTGTCTTGTTCAGCTGTTTTTTAGGCAGTGAATCCCGGTATGTAGACACCAGATGCGGATCATTCATCGGATCAAATACTTCATAATCAATCCCGTTCACGATTCCCGTCAGCTGATCCCTGCGGTGGCGCAGCAGGCTATCCAAATGTTCGCCAAAGTACGGCGTTTGAATCTCCTCGGCATAGGTCTGGCTAACCGTTGTAATACGGTCCGCGTACAGAAGCCCTCCTTTTAGGAAGCTCGCACCACCATGCAGTTCAAGCGCTGTTCCGGTAAAATGATCCTCGGATAAGCCAAACAGCTCCTTAAACAACGATTGGCTAAACACACCTTGATATTTCAAGTTATGAACAGTCGTTAGCGTTTTAATCTCGCTATAGAATGGCAAATGTTGATAATGAGCCTTCAACAGCACGGGAATCATGCTGGCTTGCCAATCGTGACAGTGAATAACATCCGGCTGGAAGTCGAGCAGCGGCAGCGTTTCGATAACGCCTTTGCAGAAGAAAGCAAAACGTTCTGCCTCATCGCCATAACCATAAACGCCGGAACGATTGAAATAAAATTCATTGTCCACGAAATAAAAGGTAACCCCATCCTGCTGCAGAACTTGAATGCCGATATATTGCTTTCTCCAACCGACATAGATATCATGCGTCACAGCCGTAGTCATCGCTTCCCGGTACTTGGCAGGAATCCCGCCATATTTAGGCAAGATAACCCGTACATCCAGCCCTTGCTGGATAAGTTCTTTCGGCAATGAACCGATCACATCGGCAAGACCTCCCGTTTTAATAAAAGGAACTGCCTCTGAAGCTGCAAAGAGTACTTTCATCTTTCCACTCCTCCTGATAGTCGAAAAGCCGCCTATGGGAAGGCAGGCTTTTCGGATTATATCTAGTTATGCGCTTAAGAACGATACCGATTAGATCACTTTCGTTTTTGCCGCGATGAACGGCGCTTTGTTGTCACCTGTCAGGACACGGCCGCGGGAGATGAAGACATCCTTATCGAGAATCGCATTCTCAATAATAACATTTTCTTCGATTTCGCAGTTTTGGAGGATAATACTGTTTTTCACGTAAGCTCCCTTACGGATTTTCACTCCGCGGAACAAAATGCTGTTTTCTACCTTACCTTCAATGGTGCAACCGTTTGCGATCAACGCGTTTTTGGCTGCGGCGGATTCCAGGTATTTCGCAGGCGGTTCATCCTTTACCTTTGTATAGATCAGGTTCTTCTGGAAGAACAATTCTCTCCAGATCACTGGATTTAACAGCTGCATGCTGTGCTTGTAGTAACCTTGAATCGAATTCACGATGCCTACATGCCCTTCAAATTTATAGCCATACACACTAAGCTTATCAATATTTTTCATGATACCGTCGCGAACCAGGTGATCATACCCTTGAGCCAGGCAGGATTCTACCATGTCCAGCAGCAGCGCTTTGCTCATAATATACATTTCCATGGAAATGTTATTCGTCCGCAGTCTGCCCGTGTGATCCTCCATAAGCGTTACTTGTCCGTTATCTTTGACCGCCAAGCGGCGGAACTTCCCTTGAATGTCCTCATCCGTTTGCTTATAGATGACAGTAATGTCCGCTTGCGTATCCTCGTGATGGCGGATAACATCGCGCAAATCAAGATTGCACACCATATGGCTGCGGGAAATAACAACCAGCTCTTCTTTCCCACGGTAGAAATAATCCCGATGGCTATAGAATTGGTATAGGTCACCACGTGAAATGCCTGTTGGCTCATCCAAGACGGATGGAAGGACGAACAATCCACCGCGCTTTCTGTCCAAATCCCACTCTTTTCCCGACCCCAGGTGATCCATCAAGGAACGGTACTTGTGCTGTGTAAATACGGCCACATTGTCAATCCCAGAATTCACCATGTTCGACAATGTAAAATCAATTAACCGATAACGTCCGCCGAATGGTACCGATGCAGGGCAGCGGAAATAAGTCAGTTCTTCCAAATCGTCCGGTTCATTCACTAAATTAATGACACCCATTACATGTTTCATCTGAGATCATCCCTTCTGTTTGGCAGTCGCTAATACTCGTTCATTGCCGCCTATGAGTGTAATTTCACCGTGACCGTCTACAACAGCGCCATCTTCCACAATCGTGTTTTCCCCAATAATCGCTTTGTTAATCGTTACATTATTACCGATTTTTGCATTTGGCATAATAACGGAATCCTTTATTTGGCTGCCTTCCCCCACTTGTACACCAAAGAACAAGACAGAATGATCGACATCTCCGAAAATCGCACAACCCTCATTCACGAGTGAACGCTTAATGTTCGCAGTTGGCGCCACATATTGAGCTGGTTGATATGGATTTTGGGAGTACACACGCCAATCTTTATCATTCAGATTCAGCTCATTATGATCATCGAGCAAATCCATATTTGCTTCCCACAAGCTGTCAATGGTACCGACGTCTTTCCAGTACCCCTCGAACGGATAAGCGTACATCCTTGCTTCATTCCGGAGCATCATCGGGATAATATCTTTCCCGAAATCCTTACTGGAATCCGGATTCTCTTCGTCCGCAATCAAATACGATTTCAGAACGCTCCAGTTAAAAATATAAATACCCATGGAAGCCAAGTTGCTGTTCGCTTCTTTTGGTTTTTCGGCAAATTCAGTTATTTCCTGATTCTCATTTACGCTCATAATTCCGAAACGGCTGGTTTCTTCCCATTTCACTTCGATAACGGCGATACTTGCATCAGCTTTCTTCTCTTTGTGGTAGGAAAGCATCTTATCGTAATCCATTTTGTAAATGTGATCACCCGAGATGATCAAGACATACTCCGGATCATACTGCTCAATAAATCCAATGTTGCGGTAGATGGCATTGGCTGTACCTTTGTACCAGTCTCCGCCTTTTTGTTCCATGAACGGAGGCAACACAGTAACACCGCCATTTTTGCGGTCCAAATCCCACGAACTGCCGATTCCAATATACGTGTTGAGCACGAGTGGCTGATATTGCGTCAAGACACCAACGGTATCTATGCCTGAATTCGTGCAATTGCTAAGGGTGAAATCAATGATACGGTATTTCCCGCCAAAATGAACAGCAGGTTTGGCCAAATTATTCGTTAGTACGCCTAGTCTTCGTCCTTCTCCACCAGCGAGGAGCATGGCAACACATTCTTTACTGCGCATCTCTGATTTCCCCCTTCAACTTCGTTTTCTCTAGTTGGAATTCTTTTACACATTTTATATAAACAGCCGCAAGCGGCGGAATACACAGTGACAAGCTATAAGGCAGTTCGTGATATTTTCTTTTTTCACTTGTGATCGGCAGCTTGTTCCCTTGGCCGGAACCTCCGAACTCTGGAGCATCGCTGTTGAAAACAACCTCGTACATGCCATTGCGCGGAACGCCGATTCGATAATCGGGATGCACCACCGGTGTGAAATTACAAATGAGAATCAGATCATCCTCAGCCTTATTTCCTTTGCGCATGAAAGTGACGACACTTTGGCTTTCATCATGCGGATTAATCCATTTGAAGCCGTCCGGACTATGATCCTTTTGCCATAAAGCCGGCTGGTCCAAATAAAATTGATTGAGCGCCTTCACGTAAACGTGCATTTGCTCGTGTTTCTCATAACCGTCCAGCAGGAACCAATCCACTTCCTCCTGGTCCTTCCATTCGTCGAATTGACCGAATTCGCTGCCCATGAACAGCAGCTTTTTGCCAGGGTGACCTGACATATATCCGTATAAAACGCGCAGATTGGCAAATTTCTGCCAATAATCGCCTGGCATCTTATGTAGGAGTGAACGTTTCCCATGGACAACCTCATCGTGAGAAAAAGGTAAGACATAATTTTCACTAAAGGCGTACATGAAGGAGAACGTGATTAATTTATGGTGATATTTGCGATGAACGGGATCCAGCTTCATATAACGCAGCATATCGTTCATCCAGCCCATGTTCCATTTATAGTTAAATCCAAGCCCGCCATCATGCACAGGTGCTGTCACCAACGGCCAATCCGTAGAATCCTCGGCCATCATAAGCGCATCCGGATAATAAGAGAACACAACTTGATTCAATTTTCGCAAGAAAGCGACAGCTTCGGGATTATCATCCCCTCCCCATTGATTCTTAAGGGGCTTCTCATTCCATCTGCCGAAATTCAAGTGCAGCATGGAAGCTACAGCATCAACCCGGATACCATCGATATGGTACATATCCATCCAGAAAATTGCGTTTGAAATAAGAAAGCTTTGCACTTCCGGCCTGCCAAAATCAAATGTAAGTGTCCCCCATTCCAACTTCTCGGCTTTGCGAGGGTCTTGGTATTCATAAAGCGGCTTTCCGTCAAACTGCCTTAAGCCATGAGCATCCTTGCAGAAATGCCCAGGGACCCAGTCCATAATGACGCCAATCCCTTTTTGATGACAACGATCGACGAAATGCATGAACTCTTTCGGTGAACCATGCCTGCTCGTAACAGAGAAATAACCTGTCGCTTGATAGCCCCATGAACGGTCAAACGGATGCTCGGCAAGCGGCATTACTTCAATATGTGTATAACCCATCTCCACAGCATAATCGACTAGCTCATCCGCAAGCTGGTCATAGGTATATAATTCTTCACTATGTCTGTCTTTTTTGCGCCACGTACCTAGGTGCACTTCATAAATCGACAAAGGCTTGTTATAGGCGGGAGCCAACTTCTTCTGCTCTAACCAAGCCTCATCCTGCCATTCGTAGCCATCCAAATCGACAACGCGAGAGGCAGTGCCTGGACGCACTTCCGAATAAAAGGCGTATGGGTCAGCTTTCAACAAAATTTGACCTGTCTCACTAAGGATTTCGTACTTGTAATGATCACCTTCACTGGCCTCAGGAATAAACAGCATCCATACGCCGAGTGAACTGAACTTCTCCATGCGGTGTTTACCGGATTGCCATTGGTTGAAATCGCCAAGCACGTTTACTTGTTTGGCATTAGGCGCCCATACAGCGAAACGAACTCCCTCATAACCTTTCCTTTTGCTAACATGCGCCCCTAGGATGCGATAGCTGTGATACAGGGATCCTTCATGAAGTAGAAACAAATCTTCTGAGCTGGGTGTACCAACATTTGCCCCCATGTTATCCCTCCCATAATCGACCTTTTTCTTCAAAATATGGATGTAATAAATAATCACATACAGTACAAATACAACATGCAGGTGGAGAATTCCTTCAAACCCTCATATTAAAAAAAGGAAAATCCTTAATCCTGGGTGAATTACTAAAGTGACAGTCATTTGAAAGGTGGAAACCAGATTATGAAAGACAAGGTGAAAGGACTTATCGTAGGTTTAACGATCGGTTCGTTAATTAGCGGTACAGCTGCTTTTGCGGCTAGCAGTCAAATTGAAGTGGCGTTCCGCAGCATCAAATATATGTTTGATGGTGTCGAAAAAGTGCCTGCAGATGGAAAAGGTTTTGTTTACGAAGGTTCTACTTACGTCCCTCTTCGCTTCGTGAGTGAAGCTCTGGGAAAAAAAGTCGAATGGGATGAAGCCAATGAAACCATTTGGATCGGAATCAACCCGAATCAAATCGTTGCTACTTATCAAGGCGGTACGGTGACAAGAGGTGAGTTCGATACTTTCTTTGCGATGCAGGGCATTTTCAATAATGGCCATGCAGCTTCAAAAGATAACCCTGAGTATCAAAAAAGCGTTTTGAACCAATTAATTCAATATAGAATTCTGTACGGTAAATCTTCCGAGGCTGATCAAAAAGCGGCGAAAGATACAGCGTCTGCACAAATGGCAACTTGGAAATCCCAAAATGGCGAAGCCAAGTTTCTGGAAGAATTGAAGAACTTCAAAGTTACTGAAACGGAGCTTCAATATTACCTCGTCGGACGATTAACAGCAGAAAACTATATCAAATCCAGCGTTACTGATGCACAAGTTAAAGCCAAATATGACGACAACCTCAAACAAGATAAAGATTTTTATACGATTGCTTCCGTCCGCCATATTTTGATTGGTTTAACAAATGCGGACAAGAGTGTGACCCGTACGAAAGAAGAAGCGCTTAAGCTTGCTAAGGATGTCGAGCAAAAACTTAAGAATGGTGAAGACTTCGCGAAGCTGGCTAAAGAATTCACAGACGATCCTGGCTCCAAAGAAACCGGCGGTCTTTATGAAGATGCAGAAGTTAGCGGTTGGGTACCTGAATTTAAGAAAGCGGCGATTGAGCAACCTGTCGGCGCTGTAGGCGACCCCGTTGAAACACAATTTGGTTACCATGTGATCAAAGTCGAATCCAGATCCGTGAAATCTTTCGATTCCGTCAAGGATTCAATAAGACAATCACTGGAGCAAGCTCACTACCAACAATTTGTAGAAAAAGAATTGCCCGGTTTGATTGAAAAGATCGATTTAAGTGAATAAATGGTGTACAATGAATGTTTGTTAAAGTATACAAGTTGAAGGATGGAATGCAACATGTTTTATGCAAAAGACTGGGTAGATTATGAACTTCTCGACACCGGCGGCGGCGAAAAGCTGGAACGCTGGGGTACGATCGTATTGAGAAGACCTGACCCGCAAATCATTTGGCCTTTGGAAAAAGAAACACCCGCATGGCGTCAAGCCGATGCTCATTATCACCGCAGCTCCAGCGGCGGCGGACAATGGCAGCAGCATGCTGAACTGCCGGAACGCTGGACCATCACCTACGACCAGAAGCTGAGCTTTTATATTAAACCAACCAGCTTCAAGCATACGGGCCTCTTCCCTGAGCAAGCCGTCAACTGGAAATGGATGATTGATAAAATCCAAAACGCCGGAAGACCGATCAAGGTATTGAACCTATTCGCTTATACAGGTGGAGCTTCACTTGCCTGTGCTTATGCAGGAGCAGAAGTTTGCCACGTTGATGCCTCCAAAGGTGTTGTGCAATGGGCGAAGGAGAATCTGCATCTAAGCGGCATGGGTAGCCGTCCTGTACGTTTCATTACGGATGACGTATTCAAATTCGTGCAAAGAGAACAGCGCCGCGGCAGCAAATATGATGCGATCATCATGGATCCTCCCTCTTACGGGCGCGGACCTAATGGCGAGACTTGGAAACTGGAGGATGACCTCTTCCCTTTCATTCAAACCTGCCAGACGATCTTGACCGATAATCCTTTGTTCCTGTTAATTAACTCTTATACAACAGGTATTTCGGCTACGGTCCTGCAAAACATCTTAACGATGGCGATGAAAAGCAAGCATGGCGGTACGATCTCAAGTGGAGAAATCGGCCTGCCGATCACTCACTCCGGCTTAATGCTCCCTTGCGGTATTCTGGGACGCTGGGAGTCCTAATATGACTGGAGCTAAAGATGTTTCGGGAGCATCGCAAATTCCGATCCTTTTCGAAGACAACCACATTCTCGTGGTAGAGAAGCCCGTGAACATGCCAACACAAGAGGACGACTCGCGTGATCCTGATCTGCTGAATGTCCTGAAGGCGGATATCAAGCTCCGGCACAACAAGCCTGGCAATGTCTACCTCGGGCTTGTCCATCGGCTTGACCGTCCTGTAGGCGGCGTGATGGTCTTCGCCAAAACGTCTAAGGCCGCGTCACGGCTGTCGGACGCGGTAAGAACTAGGCATCTCGACAAAACGTATGTCGCTATTGTGCATGGCAAACCGCCACAGCCGACGGCAACGCTGCGTCACTGGCTCTGGAAGGACACGCGGACGAATACCGTCAGCGTTGTCAAACCAGGCCAGCACGAAGCCAAGGAGGCTGTGCTGGATTATAAGCTGCTCGGCAGCCAAGACGGTCTCAGCTTGATTCAGATCAAGCTGCATACCGGGCGGCCGCATCAAATCCGCGTGCAGATGGCCGCCATCGGCTGCACGCTGTACGGCGACCAGCGCTACGGCAGCGCGGTCAACAAGCCCGGCCAGCAGCTAGCGCTCTGGGCGACGGCTCTATCCTTTGAGCATCCAACACTCAAAGAGACGATGCGCTTTCGGTCGCTGCCGCCTGTGCAGCGGCCATGGAGTGAATTTACAATCCCAGAATTGTAAATTCACGCCGAATCGGGGGTCGCTACTGCGATTAATTAGCGACTTTCCCCAACAAATAAATAAGCAGTTTCTGATTATGGGCGGAAACGCGGCTCAGGTAAGTGTCCAGCAGTTGTTCACGGACTAACGTACCTCGCTCGCATTCCGCTTTTCCTTTGTCTGTTACGTGCACCCACACGATACGGCGGTCTTTCTCATCCCGCACCCGTACGATTAATTCACTTTTCTCCATACGATCTAATAGCGTTGTAACCGCAGCAGGTGTTGTAGATAGATATTCGATTAGATCTGAAGGCTTCATACGCTCGTTCGTCATAAGCAATTCTAATACGTTAAGTTGCCCTTCTGTAATCGTAGGTGCTAATCCTACTTCCATCTGGCTCTTCAATTCCTTAGACAATTTCAGCCACAGCTTTCCAAACTCATCGGAATACAACCTCACATCAACTCGCTTCCAACATCTACTATAACGCAAGTATAGCACGCATTTTCACTGGTTAAAAGGTTAATGCCGTTAATACTTTCCTACAAAAGCTGCACATTTCCGGGACATGCTGTGGCATGTTGTCGAGCCATCCACAACTTTGTCCGAACTTGAAGAATGTCTCGACTTCTTTTAACATTCCGCCCACTTCTAACATATACTGTGAAGCAGTCAGATTTGCAGATTACGCTAAGGAGTGGTTCAACGTGGACGATTGGAAAATGGAGCTTGGCAAAAAGGCACTTGAGGCCGGCATGCTGAAAGACCCACAGTGGCTGGATCGATTAGACGAACCGATGCCCCTGTGGGTCTTATTAGAGTTAGCTTTTATGCTGATGGAGAAGCTGGATCCACCTACGGTCAGTTATGACTGAGGGAAACGCAGAACATCTATAATGGATTCTGTTTTGGTAACAGGGATAAGCTGTTTGCCTTGCGCTTTACGATCTTCCAGTGGCGCTGTCTCCGTCGAGAAGCGAAGCTTCTCTCCATTACTCATTACGGCTGTAATCTGATAATCCATTTTCACTATGAATGTTCGGATTAAACCTGTTCCGTTCGGTCTCACACGCTTGCCTTCTTTAAATTCAAAGGTGAGAATACCTTTTCCTCCACGCCCTTGAATCGGATAATCTACGACAAGGGACCGTTTGGCATACCCAAGGTCTGAGATAACGAGCACTTCCCCCTCATCCCCATAAATCCACTCAGCCGAGACGACATCATCGTCATCTTTGAGCTGGATGCCGCGCACACCCGCGGCTGCACGGCCCATCGGGTTTACTTCTTCCTCGCGGAAGCGGATGCTCATGCCCAGCTTCGTGACAAGCAGGATTTCCTTCGTGTTATCGCTGAGATGAACATGAAGTACTTCATCTTGCTCAGCAAGCTTACAAGCAACAAGTCCATTGGAGCGATTCGTCATGTACTCTTTGAGCTCCGTACGCTTCACTTGGCCCTTGCGAGTGACGAACACAAGTGATTTCGTTGGATCCTCAAAGCCTTTGACCGGAATCACATTAACGATACGGTCTTCTTTGGCGATTGGAATGACATTGACGATAGCGGTACCATTTTCTTTCCATTTGTACTCTGGCACTTGATGGACGGGCAATAAGTAGTATTGACCTTTTTTCGTGAAGATCAGCAGGCTCTCAATCGTATTCACGTCTAGCAAGAAGCGCAAGTAGTCGCCTTCCTTGAGACCTGTATTTTCCAGTTCTCCGCCAGATCGTGTAAACGACAGCTTGCTAGTGCGTTTCAAGTAGCCTTCGTTAGAAAGCGTGACGAACACGTCTTCCGGATTGACGAGCACTTCCAGATTAACTTTCAGCTCCTCAACCTCGCCCTGAATCGCTGAACGGCGCTCAATGCCGTATTTCTTCCGTATTTCGCCCATTTCATCTTTAATGACACCTAAAAGCTTTTTCAAGCTGCCCAAAATGCCACGCAAATAAGCAATTGTTTTTTCAACATCTTTCAACTCTTTTTCAAGAGTTGTAATTTCTAAATTCGTTAACCGGTATAATTGCAAGACGAGAATGGCGTCCGCTTGACGCTCGGAAAAGCCAAATTTCTCCATCAGATTGTTTTGAGCATCCTGCCGATTTTTGGACGCTTTGATCGTTGCGATCACTTCGTCCAAGATGTTAAGCGCTTTGACTAGCCCTTCTAGCACGTGAGCGCGGTCTTCCGCTTTCTCAAGCTCATATTGCGAACGGAACGTGACAACTTCCTTTTGATGTTCAATGTAAGCTTCCAGAATTTCGCGAATGCCCAATTGTCGCGGCGCTTTATTAACAATCGCCACCATATTGAAATTGTACGTGACTTGCAAGTCCGTCTTCTTCAGCAAATAAGCTAAAATCCCTTGCGCATCCGCTTCCTTTTTCAGTTCAATGACAATTCGTAATCCGTTACGTCCGCTTTCGTCCCGAACCTCCGCGATACCCTCGACTTTCTTCTCAAGACGGATGTTTTCCATTGCCGTTACAAGACGCGCTTTCACGACCTGATACGGAATTTCCGTGATCACAATTTGTTGTCTTCCGCCGCGCATGTCTTCGATCGCTGTTTTGGACCTTATGTAGATACGGCCTTTGCCAGTACGATAAGCTTCACGAATCCCCTCTTCGCCCATAATAATCCCGGAAGTAGGGAAGTCAGGACCTTTAACGATGGTCATTAACTCTTCAACTGTCATCTCAGGCTTGTCGATCATCGCTGTACAAGCATCAATTATTTCACGCAAGTTATGCGGCGGAATTTCAGTCGCAAAACCTGCCGAAATACCGCTTACGCCGTTCACTAGCAGATTCGGATAACGCGCTGGGAGCACAACTGGCTCTTTCGTGGAGTTATCAAAATTATCTTTGAACATGACGGTACGTTTCTCAATATCACGAAGCAGTTCCATCGCAATTTCTGAGAGCCTTGCTTCTGTGTACCGCATCGCTGCCGGCGGATCATCATCCAGTGATCCCCAGTTTCCATGGCCATCTACAAGTGTATGACCCATCTTCCAAGGCTGTGCCATACGAACCATACCATCGTAAATAGACGCATCTCCATGGGGATGATAGTTCCCCATCACATCGCCGACCGTTTTTGCGGACTTGCGGTATGGTTTATCAGGGGTATTCCCTGAATCGTACATCGCATACAATACGCGTCGTTGTACAGGCTTTAAGCCGTCCCTGACATCCGGGATCGCGCGATCCTGGATAATATATTTGGAATAACGCCCGAATCGATCGCCAACTATCTCTTCCAGATAGGCCGGTAAAAATTCTTCTAAAATACCCAACTTTCAGTCACCACTCTTTTTGGTCTACTCTACATATTCGGTAAAATCGACGTTCTCGATAATCCAACGTTTACGCGGATCCACTTTATCGCCCATTAAGGTTGTTACTCGGCGCTCCGCTTTCGCAGCGTCTTCAATCTGAACCTGCAGCAGCTGCCGGCTCTCCGGATTCATGGTTGTTTCCCATAACTGCTCCGGATTCATCTCGCCAAGTCCTTTGTACCGCTGTAACTCGGTATTCTTGCCAAGCTCTTTCACAACTTGCTGCAATTGGTCGTCGGTCCATGCATATTTATAGCCGCCATTTTTGCCTTTTCTCGTCACTTTGTAAAGCGGCGGCTGCGCAATGTACACCTTGCCTGCATCAATCATAGGCTTCATGTAGCGGTAGAAGAACGTCAGAAGCAGCACTTGAATATGTGCGCCGTCAGTATCCGCATCCGTCATAATAATAATTTTACCGTAGTTCATTTCTTCAACTTCGAACTCAGAGCCGACTCCTGCTCCGATCGCCGCAATGATCGCTTTATACTCGTCGTTTTTCATAATATCGAGCAACTTTGCCTTCTCAGGGTTCATTGGCTTCCCTTTTAGCGGCAAAATCGCTTGATGCTTGGAGTCGCGCCCTTGTTTCGCGGAACCTCCTGCAGAATCTCCCTCAACGACGAACAATTCATTGCGCTGCAAATCCTTGGATTGCGCAGGGGTTAGCTTGCCGCCAAGGTTAGAACTCTCGCTTTTCCCTTTTTTCCCGCTGCGAATTTCTTCTCTAGCTTTACGAGCTGCTTCACGGGCTTTAGAAGCTTGAACAGCCTTCTTCAGCATCATCTGCGCGATTTGCGGATTTTCTTCCAGGAACACCGTCATCTTGTCCGAAACAACCGCATCCACAGCACTTCTTGCAATAGCGCTTCCAAGCTGGTCCTTGGTTTGACCGACGAATTCGACATCGCCCATCTTAATATTGATTACGACCATCATACCTTCTCTCAGGTCGGTACCGTCAAGGTTTTTCTCTTTCTCTTTGAGAATGCCCGCTTTACGTGCATATTCATTCATGACCCTTGTATAAGCCGTTTTAAAACCCGTTTCATGCGTACCGCCGCCGCGGGTCGGGATTGCATTCACGAATGAGGCGATCGTTTCGGTGTAGCCATCATTGTACTGAAGAGCCACTTCCACTTCAATTTCGTCCTTCTCAGAGGCAAAATGAATAACGGGATGAAGCACGGTCTTCTCTTCGTTCAGGAATTCAACGAATTGGCTGGCGCCGCCTTCATATTGGAACGAATCCTGTTTATCCGTGCGCTCATCTTTTAAATTAACCTGTAACCCCGAATTCAAGAAGGCAATCTCTTGCAATCGCTCGGATAAGGTATCGTAGGAAATGGTGGTGCCGCCTTGGAATACGCGTTTGTCTGGCTTGAACGTAACTTTAGTCCCTGTCCGGTTCGTATTGCCTATAACTTCAAGCTTCGTAACCTGTTCACCCACATGCTCAACACCAGCATCATCGACCCAGTATTCAAAGCGCATCTTGTGCACTTTGCCCTCGCGATAAATTTCAACTTCCAGCCACTCTGAGAGAGCATTCGTAACCGAAGCACCAACGCCGTGCAGACCACCGGATTTCTTGTATCCAGAACCTCCGAACTTGCCTCCGGCATGAAGAATCGTAAACACGACCTGCGGCGTAGGAACTCCTGTCTTATGCATACCTGTCGGAATCCCCCGACCGTTATCTTGCACCGTGATGGACTGATCTTTATGTATGGTCACACTGATTTTGGAACAGTATTTGGCAAGATGTTCATCTACCGCATTATCGACAATTTCCCAAATCAAATGGTGCAAACCGGAAGAACTCGTGCTGCCGATATACATCCCTGGTCGTTTACGAACAGCGACAAGCCCTTCCAGTACTTGAATATCATCGACATCGTAATCCGATGTTGGGGCTTTTCCATTAGCAAATTCTAGTTGCTCAGTCATTGAAGCCCTCCTTTTTCTAATATAGGGTTCTTTGATAGGAGTTTCGCGACTCCAAATATCTTGTTAATTCAATATATCCTTGCGGGAGAAAACAGTAAAGGAAACAATCAGCGAAATCGCGGCCCAAACACTTAATACACTTAGCGAGAAGGCCAAATCCATACCTTTTATCGGCGGCAGACCTCCTGTAAGATATTTGGTTAAGTCCAAGTTGACCATAAACAAATACTTCGCTGTTTCCCAAGATGACACCATGTTCGAAAGAATCGTCCCCGAAATTAAGACTGCGAGCATGACCCCCATACCGGCAGCTGTTGATCGAATGAGAACAGAGATCATTAACGACATCAGTGCGACGACTAATGCCGAAAACCAAACTAATCCAAACTCCATCAAGAGGAAAAACCATTGATCAACCGCTCTTACCAGGCTGAAGTCCACATCCGTGCCATTGATCTGAATGCCTGTAAAAATAGGCATCGTCCATCCGTTATAGCCGAAAACAAGGCCGGAAATCAAGTAACACAGCACACCGGTCGAAAGAACTGTAAGCGAAGTAAAGAAAATAACAGTTATTAATTTGCTCAATAGGATTTTCCATCGCCGGACCGGTCTTGTCAACAATAATTTAATAGTCCCCGTAGAATGCTCGGATGATACGATATCTGCGGAAATGACCATGATGATCAACGGAATGAATAAAGAGACGGCATTTTTGACAAATTCACGCGTGAAAGTAACGGCATTAGGCGAGCTCGGATCGACATCTTGATCCAGATAATAATTAGCAATCTGAATCTGCACTTTAAGCTGCTGCTTCCATTCGTCTGGCGTACGTGCAGAGCTTAAACGCTTTTCCCAGTCAATAATTTTCTGGCGCTGATCCGCCTTCCAGTCTGTTGTACCAAATTGCTTTTGTGTATTTTGAGCCACTCGCATTTGTGCATAAGTAAACATAGGAATAAGGGCAAGCAGGATCAGGATGATCACATAAAATCGTTTTTTCTTGATCATTTTGATGCATTCATTTTTGACGAGTTCATACAGAATACGCATTTCTTTCACCGTCCCCTATTGTATGGTTTCACCCTCGGTTAGGCTCAAGAACAAATCTTCCAGCGTTGGGTTCTTGATTTCTACAGCGTAGAGGCTAATTCCTGCTTCCATCAATTGCCTACTTATTTGCGGGACATGCTCTTTATCCATCTGGGTAACAATTTGTCTCACTGAATCATGTGTATGCGTGGGATCATCTTGGCCAATTTCCTCAATCGCGTTCACAAGTGGAGACGCATCGAGAAGCCCCTCAGCCTTATCGGCCGGAGACACGGACCAAACCACTTTGCCGCCTTGCGCAATCAACTCATTCACCGCTCCTACTTGAATGACTTGGCCATGGCTAATAATCGCTACACGGTCACACATTTGCTGAATCTCGCTTAATAGATGGCTGGAAACAAACAAGCTCAATCCATCAGCCGCCAAACGCTGAATAAATTCCCTCATTTCCTTGATTCCTTGCGGATCAAGTCCATTGGTAGGCTCGTCCAAAATTAACAAGCTAGGCCGCCCAAGAAGCGCTTGCGCGATACCAAGCCGCTGCCTCATGCCAAGGGAATAGGTACGAACTTTATCATGAATTCGCCCATCCATCGAAACAATTTCAACAACCTCATGAATTCTCTGCTCGTCAACATCCGGCAGCATTCTAGCAAAATGCTCGAGATTTTCCCATCCCGTTAAGTACGAATACAACTCCGGATTCTCTACAATGCAGCCAACATGACGCATGGCTTGATTGTGCTCCTTGCGAACGTCAAATCCACAAATGTGAATCGTCCCTTCCGTTGGCCGAATTAGATCAACAAGCATTCGAATGGTTGTTGTTTTCCCGGATCCGTTAGGCCCTAAAAAACCGAAAATTTCACCGGCATAAACATCAAAGGAAATTCCCTTGATAATCTCTTTATTTTTAATTTGCTTTCTCAAATTTTTCACGGATAATACGGTATCAGGAACGATTACTGCTTCTGTCACTTTGCCTGCCCCCATTACTTCAGAATTTGTAAAATTCGATCTGCAATCCGCTCATAACCATCCGCATTAGGATGAAAATGATCAGCCGAAGACAAATATTTAATCAAATTTTGTTCAAACAAATCATAAGTTGGGACAATCACCATTTGTGGATAACGATTGATCATTTCGAAAACACCATTATTCCAGCGCTGCACAATAAGCGAACCTTCCTGTTTCGGATCCATATCTAAAAATGGATGAAATAAGCCTACGTACATCACCGTTGCCTTTGGATTGGCCTTATTAATCGCTTCGAGAATTTTCTGCACTTTATCGAGCGCCGGAGCCACACGACTTACCGCTGCCTCAGGGTTAAACTCTGTCTGATTATCCCCTTGAAAAAGTCCGTCTCCACCTGCAAAAATATCATTTCCGCCGATAGTAAGCAAGATAATATCTGCCTGCGCAAGCGCATCCTGTGTCTTCTTTAGCGTCAGATCAGCCAGCAGCTGGTCGCTCTTGTAACCTGGAATGGCTAAATTATTAAGCACAAATACCGGTTTGCCTGTTTCCTTCTCCAGCTTTTCACGGACGCGGCCCACATAACCTTTGCCTGTATTGTCACCCGTTCCTGCCGTTAATGAATCGCCGAGCGCTACAATTTGCAGCTTTGCTTTGCTTTCAATCATCGATTCCTTCTTCGGAGCCTCTGTCGCCAATTGAAGCGATCCGGAAGCCTTCGGAAACCATATCTGATTCGCCGCGTAAGCAAATCCTACAGCGAAAACAATCGTCGTAATAGATGCGGTTAAGCCAATTGTTCCCCATATGAAGCGAGATGATCTCAAAAATGTCCCCTCCTGCGAATAAATGGCATAATTCATACTAAGAGTATAGCTTCTAGAATAAATTTGCAAACGCTGCATAAAGGTAGTGTCAAAAAAACGATCATATGTTCGTTTGGATAGTATAACATATTTAGCCATAAATCAAACAGTCTCAAATATTTTAGCTTTGAGTGATTGATATCCTCGAAATAGAGGACTCCAGTTCCGCTATGATTTGGCTTAGCGGAATTTCTCGCTAGACTTTGTGTGTCTGGTGAGGTGGAAGGTTGCAAAATGGTGAGTACAACGGTTGGATTGTGGAAGGTGGTTCTACTGTTGGTGGGTGTGCGGTGTTGTTTGATGGTGGTTCTACTGTTGGTGGGTGTACGGTGTTATTTGATGGTGGTTCTACTGTTGGTGGGTGTGCGGTGTTAATTGATGGTGGTTCTACTGTTGGTGGGTGTGCGGTGTTACTGACGGTAGTGCTACTGTTGTTAGGTGTGCAATGTTACTTGATGGTGGTTCTACTGATGGTGGTGTTGATATTGTGGGGTTCGTGATTTTCAACTTACAAGTGGCGCAATTCAAGTAGTTGCGTTTACAATACTATAACGGACTCAGTTGCCGCTATTGGCTGCTTTTATGAGTTATTTGGGAATCTAACGGACGCAGGTGACCTTAATCGTCTTGAAACTAGCTGAAACCACTGTAAATCCGATAAATAACAGCTCCTCGGTCCGTTAGATTCTCAAATTGGGCTAATTTGGCCGAATAGCAGCATGTGGGTCCGTTAGCAGAAGAAATAGAGTACTGGAAGGTTTCATTAGGAAAACCTTGGCATACTTCTCCCCCACTTTCAAACAAAAAAATAAACCTAGCGGCATGAATTTCACCGCCAGGTTTATGACTAAACAGCATCCTGCAAAAACTTATACTGCGCTTGAATCAAGCCGTAATAAATTTTCTGTTCCTTCATCAATTCATCATGATTGCCGATTTCCATCATGCGGCCATGATCCAGCACAACGATTTTGTCCGCGTTGCGAATCGTAGAAAGCCTGTGCGCCACGATGAAGGAAGTCCGCCCGGCAAGAAGCGTTTTGAGGGCTTCTTGAATTTTCAGCTCCGTATCCGTATCGATACTGGCCGTCGCTTCATCCAGAATGAGTACTCGTGGATTCGCAAGCAATGCCCGCGCAAAGGAAATCAACTGACGTTGCCCCATCGATAACACATTTCCGCGTTCCTGTACCTCTGTGTCATAGCCATTCGGCAAGCCGACGATAAAGTCATGCGCATGAACAGCTTTAGCAGCCAGTTCAATCTCTTCGTTCGTTGCATCCAACCGACCAAAACGGATGTTATCTCGAATCGTGCCCGAGAAAATAAACGTATCCTGCAGAACGACGCCAATTTGGGAACGCACGCTTTGAATCGTAACATCGCGAATGTCAGTGCCGTCAATCAGAATACGTCCCTCTGTAGGATCATAGAATCGGCAAAGCAGATTCATAATGGTACTTTTACCTGATCCTGTGTGCCCAACTAACGCGATAGATTGCCCTGCATGCACATCCAGATTAAAACCTTTTAATGCCGGACGACCAGCCTCGTACTCGAATACGAGATTTTCAAACTTCACATTCCCTTTGATGTTAGGCAGGTCTTTCGCGTCTTCAAGCTCAGCGACAGAAGGCTTTTCGTCGATAAATTCGAAGATCCGCTCAGCAGAAGCCATTGCAATTAGCAGTTGCGAATACATTTGACCCAGGCGCGTAATCGGCTCCCAGAAATAACCTATGTAAGTAGCGAAAGCAACCAATAAACCGACTGAAATTTCCTCCGTTTGGATCAAATAAGCACCCATCCAGAAGAGAATGCAGTATCCGATTGCTCCTGTAATCTCGATGAGAGGACCGAACGTCTGATTGAGCATCGAAGCGCGATTCCAGGATAGACGGTTAACCATATTCATTTTGGTGAAAAACTGAATATTTTCTTTTTCCTGCGAATAAGCTTGGGTGACCCGTATCCCTTGAATACACTCATTCAAATGGGCATTCAGCCGCGATTGTTTCATCGTTACATCTTGCCAGGCATGGCGAATTTTCTTGCGCAGCTTGGTAGAAATCATGAACATGATCGGAACCGTTACAATAATGGCAGCCCCTAATTTAAAATTAAAAGTCAGCAAAATAATAATGATCCCAACAAGCTGCACAACGTCAATCAACAGGTTGACGACCCCGTTTGTAAACAAATCTTGCAGTGAGTTCACATAATTCGTTACACGAACAAGAACAGATCCTGCTGGACGTGTATCGAAGAATCGGAACGACAGCTTTTGAATATGGCTGAATAAATCATGCCGCAAATCATAAATGACGCGTTGTCCAATCATATTCGTGTACTTAATTCGGAACGTGTTTGCCAGCCATTGGATGATATATACGCCAAGCATGACACCGACGATGATTAGCAGCAAGTTCGTATTTTTAGGTACAATAGCATTATCAATCGCTTCTCTGATCAGTAGGGGTACCGTCAATTTGGTGATAGCTCCAACCAACATCATAATAATGATAATCGGGAGCATTTGTTTCTTATAGGGCTTCATATAACTAAATAAACGTTTCAATTGACCCCAATCGAAGGGCTTATCAATCAACTCATCGTCCTGGTAGACAAATCGTTGCCCGACTTGAGAATCTTCGTTCTTGGCAGACGCCTCGGCTTGATTCGATTTCGTACTCAATGTGCTAACCTTCTTTCTTGCAAAGAGGAATGGTTTCGCGTTGTCGCATCTAATTCACTATCTTTGGCTGCAGCAACTTGATCATCTTCAGTCGCTTGCTTAGGTTGATCCGCGTATTGAATATCGTAAGTTTGACGATAAAGGCCTTCCTGCTGCAGTAGCTCGTGATGTTTACCTCTTTGAACGATTCGTCCTTTATCCAAGACGATAATTTCATCAGCATGCTTCAAGGAAGAAATCCGATGCGCAATAATAAATGTCGTTCTTCCCTTCATGACTTCACTAAAGCCTGCTTGGATCTCGTGTTCTGTTTCCATATCAACAGCGCTCGTTGCATCGTCAAGCACCAGGATTTTGGGATCTTTGATCAGTGCTCGAGCAATGGCAATACGCTGCTTTTGACCGCCTGATAAGCCTAATCCGCGCTCGCCGACAACAGTATCATAGCCTTCCGGCAGCTCAGAAATGAAATCATGCGCTTTAGCCAGTTTCGCTGCTCGAATAATTTCATCCATCGTAACATCTTTGCGTCCATAAGCGATATTGTTAAGAATAGTGGAAGAGAATAAGAACGTTTCTTGGAAAACGGTTGCAATCTGGCTGCGATAGCTTTCAATCTCAAGCGAACGAACGTCTTTACCATCCAGCATGACTCGGCCGTCTTTCACATTGTACGCTCTCATCAGCAGTGAAATCACCGTCGTTTTACCTGAACCCGTGCTGCCTAGAAGCCCAATAACTGAGCCTGCTGGAGCATCCAAATTGAAATCATATAACGCTGGCTGTTTTTCGGGATAAGCAAATGTCACATTGTCGAAACGCACATGACCTTTCACTTGGCTGCTTGTTACAACGGCTGCATCCGCTTGATCTTTCACATGTAAATATTGATGCAAAATATCGAGAATTTTCTCGCCAGAAGCTTTCGTGTTCGTGAAGTTGTTGATATGGAAACCAAGTCCCCACATCGGTCCGATAATGTACCAGATTAAGCTGAAGCAAGCAACCAACTCACCTAGGGAAATCGTATCCTGGATGACCATGTAACCCCCAACGCCAAGCAGCATAACGACGCTCAGATTCGCCAGAATTTCCATGATCGGAAAGTACTTCGCCCAAATCCCGGAACTTTCAATATTCATCGCCTTGTAGTCCTCATTACGGGCTGAAAACTTAGTCACCTCATGAGCTTCACGCGCGAACGATTTGACGGTCCGAACCCCTGTGATGTTCTCTTGTACCGCGGTTGTCATCGAACTAAGCGATTGGCGCACCATCCGGAATGCGGGATGAATTTTGCCTTCAAAACGAATGGCCGTAAACGCCAGAAATGGCATCGAAATCATGGTCAGTAAAGCTAACTTCCAATTGATGGAGAACATCATGCTCATACCAAAAATCAGCATTAGTAGAACGTTTAATAGTTGAGCAAAACCAAATCCGATGAATTGCCGAATTGCTTCCAAATCAGCCGTCAATCTGGACATTAAGTCCCCTGTTCTTGCTTGATCGTAGTACTGAAAGGATAAATACTGCAGCTTGTTATAAAGCGCATTCCGCAAATGATACGCAACCCGGTTGCCCAATCGGCCCCCTAGCAAGCCATGCAGGAATTGAAACATCCCTTTCATAGAAACGACAATCACAACAATAATTGCTAATTTTGGAACGAGTTCAAATTGCTTTTTTGCGATCACGTTATCGATGAGATACCGGAGTAAATTCGGATAAACGAGACCTAATGCAGTTGCTAGGGCTAAACATAGAATAGCTCCAAAAAACAGTTTTTTCTCTGGCCAAAAATAGGGCTTCAGTTGCCTGAATACATCCACTTTGGTGACCCCTCCTCAAGAAGGTGAATTTGGAAAAGCTAGGTAAGCGTTTTAATACTTAATGAATCTTAACACCATCCCTATATGCGGGCAATCAGAAGAATGCGTGATATATTCGCTTAAAAGCCCATAACTTCACAAAAACGTGCAGGAATCCACCCTATTCTTTAAAATCATCCCAATAACCATCAATGTAAGCCTTTACATAGCGGTACGTGAAAAAGGGCTGATCACGTTCAATTGAACATGACCAACCCTATTGTTTAAATGTTAAACAAACGACTTTAATTGATGCTGTTTGGATATTAGTTCGTTCAAATCAATCTTCATTTCAAGGGCATCGCGCATCCCTACGGCGTGCTCATTCAGCTGCCCAAGCAGCTGATTTTTCTGTTTCAGCAACCAGTTTTCGAGCTGATTGGCATATGCCTCTTCAAGCTCGGCAGTTTGAAGCTCAACAAACTGAGCGACCGGCGCCGTCATCCGATTTTCCAAATCTGCTCTCAGCTTGCTTTTGCCATCCCCTTCAAAAAATTGCTTCGGGTTCTTGAAATGACTTTGCAGCAATTTAAGTGAGATCTCTGGCGCTTCCATTTTGGAGCTGATTTCAGGCGTAACAAATGTGTTGGATTCGTATGAACCGCTCTCGAAGCCATCCATAACTTGGCGAAGCTGCTCTTCCCAACGTTTAACACGATTCCCGGATATCAGATTCATCCGATTCTCAACCCGCAGCGTCGTAGCAAGCACTTCTTGCGAAAGATCATAACCAATCATGCGCAGCAGCTCACCCCAAGCCGACTGGAGCGCTTGCTTCGGATCTCTGGCTTCCTCACGGAACGTGGAAGGATTAAAGGCGTAATTGTACAATTCACCAAACCGGTACATCGTACGCTGCTTCACATAATACAGAAGTTCCTGAATCTCTTTCTTCAATTCTTTGAGTTCTGCTTCGAAAAGCGTACGCTCTAGCAGCTCAGCACACTCCCGCTCAGACTGCTCCAGTTTCCTAAGCTGCTGCTTCCGTTGTTCTTCCCCTGTTTGCGCACTCTCGAGCCATTGCTGCATTGTGGCAATCGCGCGGTGCAGCTCCAGATTCGCTGAGTGTATCGCAACATCGCTCAGTTCATTGAAAGTAAACTGCACAAACTCGCCTTCAAACGGACGGATGCCCGACTGCGCGACAAGCGCTTCGTTGCCGTTAATTTTCCCTTCTGCCGCTAAATAACTGGATATCGGATAAATCCGCGGATTGCGGATACCGTGCTGCAACAGATTTGTTTCCACATGGGTCATCACACCCTGCAATTCTTCCGGGCTTGCTGCAAGATCGGCAGCATTCACGATGAAGAACATTTTATCCATTTCAAAGCTGTCTTTGACACGTCCAAGCTGTAAAAGGAACTCGCGATCCGCCTGCGAGAACGCATGATTGTAATAAGTCACGAAAAGAATGGCATCGGCATTTTTAATATAGTTAAAAGCAACGCCGGTATGGCGAGCATTAATGGAATCTGCACCAGGTGTATCAACGAAAATAATGCCTTGTTCCGTCAAGGGATTCGAATAATATAATTCTATAAATTCAACAAAACAAGACTTGGACTCATCCGCAACGTAGCTTGGAAACTCTTCTTTGGTAATTTTCAGCTCGGTGCCCAAATGATTCTGCGCCAGCTGCCAGCCTTTCTCAACGGCTTTAAGGAAAGAATAATGCGGTTTTCCTTTAGCGGAAACGTCAGCTGGCGAAAGAGCGCCAATGCGTTTCAAAGAGGACGCCATATCACTAGCTTGCACGCCCAAAATTTCAAGTGAATATAGGACGTCTTGAAGAATCGCGTCCGCTTTCTTCATCTTCACCTTGGCCGTACCATGCGGCCAGCCCTCTTGCGGCGGCATGATCTTATTAATGGCCGCCGTCGTTGGGTTCGGCGAGACCGGCAGCACTCTTTCGCCAATCAAAGCATTGGCGAAAGACGACTTGCCGGCGCTAAATGCGCCGAACAACGCAATCGTGAACGTCCGCTGACGCAGACGTTCCGATTTCTCGCGCATGGCGCGCGCGATCGACCGCATCGACGGCAGTCCGTCGATGATGTCCGAAGCCGCCAGCAAGTCGGCGGCTTTGCGCTCCATGCGCCTGCCGTGTTCACCTGAGGTGAACGCGGTCGGCGCGGAGGCCGCTGCCTCCACTGGGGCAGCGGCTGAAGGCCCTGCGGCCGCCGATGCTGTCGCAGCGGCCTGCAGGATCTTATCCATGGAGGTGACATGCAGCCCCCCGCTCAGCGGGGCGGCTGCTTGCTCCTCCATGGGCGTGTACTGCTGCGCGTCCGGCAGTGCCGGCGCAGCTGGCCTTGCCCAGCTCGCCATGCGCAACAGCTGGGCCGTTGCTGCCGCCTCGGCTTCCTCGAGGCGGCGCAGTTCGCGGGCAGCGCCGAGGCGGCTGCCCAGCGCTTCCAGCTCGGCCGCAAGCGCAGCGGCGGCCACAGCACCGTGCTCGCGAACCGCAGCCGCGATCAGGTCGATCACCGCAAACGCCTGCTTGCGGTACTGCTGTTTAATATCGGACGCAACTTGCTTCATGAAGTTGAGCGTGTATTCGCCGCCGAATGTGGCGCCAGCATTTACTTGCGCTGCAAGCCACTCTGGCGTGACTTCCACGCGCAAAGCTTCAATCTGAGCCAAGAGACCCGCATCATGCTGCCCTTGATTTTGCGCAGCTTTCTTCAATGCGTCCCGCAAATGCCAATCCAGCTGTGCTTCTACCTGCTCCGATAAATCCGCTTGAAACGCGTTGAGCCGTTTCTCCGTTTCCAGAGCCGTCTGTGCCGCTCTGGAGAAGAACCCTACCTTGAACCCTGGCTTGCGGCTCTCTAAATACGCATGAGCCTGATCACGGGTCAAGGCCGGTGTAATGTTGGCATTTTCAATGATCGTGCCAACTTCCTTACGCAACTGTGCCGTCAATGCTTCCGGCAGTCCTTTCAAGACCGTCAGCTCCTGCTGCTTGGCATTCGCTAGCGCCTCAACCTCCTGCACATCGCCTTCCTGGCTGATTTGCTCCATAAGCTCAGCCTTCTGCGGCTCATGCTGCTCAGCCAGCCATTTGCCATGTTCGTCGGCAAGATAGCGTGCAGAGGCGTCAATGCTGAAGCTGCGCAGCTCGTCGCCACGCTCAATCAAGCGGCTTAATAGCCATTGCAGCTTCCCATACTCATTATGAGGATGACTCGGCTCTTTCATGGTGACAAAAAGCAGATCATCCGGCACGATCCCCCAGTTCAAGAAGGCTTGTTTCGTCCCCTCTTGATACTGCGAAAATGGCAGTTCCCACTCTTTGTGCTTATCGATCATATTGACAATGAGATAGAGTGGTTTACCCCACTCCTTCATTTTCTTCGTAAACGCGAGATTCACTTCGGATTGTACATGATTGTAATCCATCACATAAAATACGACATCCGCCAAGTGCAGCGCAGACTCCGTAGATTTATGGTGAGCATCGTCCGTCGAATCGATCCCCGGGGTGTCTAACAACGCTGTATGCTCGCCAAGAAAAGCAATGGGATACGATATTTCCACCGTTTCAATATCTGTACCATTCACACAATAAGCTTCAAGCTCATCGAGCGGAATCGTATTCGTCTTCCCTTGTAGACTTGCATTTCGATGTGTAACATGAGCGCCAGGTGCCCCATTGCGGATACTCACGATATTAGCACTCGTTGGTATCGGGGAGGATGGCAGCAGCGGATGCCCGCATAGCTGGTTAATTAAGGTTGATTTCCCTGCTGAAAAATGTCCGCAGAAAGCGATGTTCATTCTGCCTGAATCAATCTTCGCCAACAGTTGCCCCAGCTTGCCAGCATTATCCAGATCCCCTGTTGTTTGCAGATTAACCTGCATCTTCTTGATTGCATCCGGCATGACCGAGATGTTTGTATCGATTGCTTGCGTCATTCGTCCGTTCCGCTCCTTATTTACCGGTCTTCTATCCAATCCTATATCTATGAGGATACAGAAAAAAATCTCCCAGAGGGAGATTTAATTTTTTAGGACATAACCACTTTTTCTTTTTCAGGCAAGAAAATTTCAAAAACATCGCGATGCTGCAAAATCGTAATATCCGATTCTTTAACTTTCATCACAACAACCTCAGTTTTTGTTTTCATCTTGTCTATGTAATTCTGAGGAACTTCACCTGATTCACTGACTGTAATGCCTTCAATGACTTTTTCCTCATTATCGGCTAATGGAGTATTAATCACTTGTTCGAAAATATCAGAGAATTGTTCAAAGCTATTGGTATATACGGCGATGCATTTCATTTAAATCCCATCCTTTGTCTGCATATCATTTGTTTGTAATAGTTTTCCTAGTTGAGCTTGGTTTCATACGTTTCTTACCCTCGCGACAGTTATCCAAGAGAGGACATATCTCGCATTTCGGGTTCTGCGCTTTACAATGATAACGGCCAAAAAAGATCAGGCGATGATGGGTTTGTGTCCACTCTTCTCGTGGAACCTTCTTCATCAGCTTCTTTTCTACCTCAAGCACCGAATCATCGATGCCCGCTAATCCCAGTCGCTTGGATACGCGCTCTACATGAGTGTCAACGGCAATGGCAGGTACTCCAAAAGCATTGGAGACAACGACGTTTGCCGTCTTTCGGCCTACACCAGGCAGCTCGACTAAGTGTTCGTGCTTCTCTGGGATCTCACCATCAAACTTGTCCAGTAATAACCGACACAGTTTTTGAATATTGCTCGCTTTATT
Organism: Paenibacillus anseongensis; assembly: GCF_009757995.1. Classification (NCBI taxonomy): domain Bacteria; kingdom Bacillati; phylum Bacillota; class Bacilli; order Caryophanales; family Paenibacillaceae; genus Paenibacillus; species Paenibacillus anseongensis. The sequence continues at coordinate 14,709 of NZ_WSEM01000033.1, read as the reverse complement.
TCGAAATAGTCCAATCCGTCTGATGTCTTGCTCCAGTTCCTCCAATGAAACGGCCAAGTAATCTTCGGGGCGCTTATATTTCTGAAATAAATCCAATGTCACCTTATTTACGGTTTCATCAGTGCATTGCGCGGATAGCAAAACAGCAATCGTTAATTCAAAAGGATTACTGTGACGCAGCTCGCAATGTGCATCCGGAAATAGTTCACCAATCGTATCCAAAATATGCCTTACTAACTTCTGCGTCATGTCTTTGCTTCCTTAGGGTCGTAATATTCTTCAGTTTAGCGAATTGTGACGTTAGAATCAATGCTTGTGAGCGTCAAAATGCGAACATTTTCTAAAAAATTGCCATATTTATTTTAAAAATCATAAAAAAACCGCCTGCAGCAGGAGACTAGCTCCTACGATACAGACGGATGGGACGAATATTTTGTTCAATTCTTACTTCTCAATCTCAACGATTTTATTATCCAGCACATAGATCGTGATGATATCGCCGGACACGAACGAGGATGGACCCACAATATCTGTTCCTTTATGGTAATAAGCTCTTGGGTAAAGGCTATAGGAAGTCTTATCTCCAGCAGTAGTTGATTTCAAATACATTTGATTAACAACTGAGCTGTAGTTATCAACTTCTCGTTTTGCAGTAGCGGCCACTTGAATGATAAGCTTATCGCTTGCATCTTTCATGACTTGTACACGATCGCCAACTTTAATGGAGGCGAAATTATAATCCGATCCACCGTTCAGCTTCACGCCGAAATTGGTTCCTGCATTGATGACTTGGCTTTTCCCAGTAAAATCTTGAACCGTCAACGAGGAGCTAGCCGCATTCACAGCTGTTACTTTCCCGATTACAGGAGTTGCAATCTCAGCTCTAACAACTGTTGCACCATTGAATGAAAGCTTCACATAATCATCCACTACAAAATCATTGATCGAACCTGCGGTTTGATCCGGCTTCACAATCGGTACACCGTCAAGTGAGATGACATACTGCGTATTCGATTCATCCGTCACAGTAATTTGCTTGGAATTTACATTTGTAATAACCGTTTTGTACATAGCTGTTTTACTAGTTGTAATTTTAGTCACGATGCTTTGGTCGAAGCTAATTTGAAGGGAGATCGTGTCTCCAACTTTTAGATCCGAGAGTGTACTATTTGGCTTATTCGCCAGTTCCACGACAGGTGCATACTGCAGCTTAAACGACAAGCTTTGACCGCTGTCTGTTTTTAGCGTAATATCATTCGTTTGCAGGTTTAATTGCGTGATTTGTCCGTTTAGCTGTGTGGACATCTGAACTTGTGTAACCTTTTTCTGTGCAACCAGCAAATCTACATATTTTCCTACTGTAAATGTACCGCTAAAGTTAGATAAAGGAAGCTTCGTACCTGCATATGAGATTGACACGCTATCTGTCAAAATATACGCATGAGGCTCACCTTTGTTATCGATAACCGAAAGCAGCTTCAAATTTTGATCATAGCCAACTATTTTAGCAAAATATAAATTTTCAATAGAGCGATTTGCAACTGTAATCAACGTTACTTTATTATTGAGAACTTCCAGTTTCAACTGATCGCCAGCAGCAAGATCGTAAATACTCGCGTTCGTTAATCCATTGATCACGACTTTCACATTCTCAGACAATTCATACGCATCAACAGGTTTCCCCGTCGTTTTATTAATCAATAAAGTCGATTTATCTTCAGAAAACTCCTTAAAAGTCCCCTCAATACTTACACCGACATCCGCTTGCTTTTTAACAGAAATCTTCACTACTTCACTGTTCTTAATCGTATATTCGACGACATCGCCAATGTGCAGGGAATTCAGATCCGCCAAGCTGTTATCCGTAGAAGTAATAATTAAAGCAGAAGAGAAACTGTATGATTCAGGTTGACCTGATTCCGTATCCAGCAGCGTAATTTGTGCCGCGTCCTTGTTCAGGTTTTGGATCGCCCCATTTGCCGTTTTGTTAACCGGCACTTGTTTGACGATGATAGACGTGTATTTGTCTGTGTTGACAATTTTGCTTTTACGCAATTGAATGGTACTGCCGGTTACAATGTCCCCAAGGCTGAGTCCGCGACCTTCCGTATCCGTTACGGCCACATCCGACGCCAAATCATAGCTTTCAAAATCATCCAATGTAGCTTTCATCGTGCTCATGTTTAATTTGAGCAATTTACCTTCTTTAATGTCCATCTGCAATTCGTCTTTAATGATTTCAACATAGTAAGCAACGCCGTTTACTTCAACGATTGAAACTTCATAAGTTTCTTGAAGTTCTTTCGGGTCAATAGCCGTATCATTTTTGTTTCCGTAGAAAACAGTGTTTGGTGAGATCTTATATGTACTTGTGTTGCCTTCTTTGTCCATTAGTCCAATGGTGCCGCTTGTGAGGGTGGTCAAGTATCCTTTTTTCGCATGCGCAGGCAAAGATGTCAATTCTTTCTGCGAGCGGCTTAGGAATGCAGCCATCTGAGCGCGGGTTACTGCGCCTTTCGGCTGGAATGTCCCGTCTTCAAAACCATCAACAACTTTCAACGCAACCGCAGCATTTACATATCCAAGTGATGTAGTGCTGATGGAGCTGTTATCGTTAAATGTCGTTTGTGTTTCGGATAAGCTTTGAGCGAAAGCGCCTTTGCCGATCGCACGAATAACGATTTCTGCTACCCATTCTCTTGTTGCCTTGCGTTGTCCCCAATTCTCTTTGGACTTATCGCTTGAGCTTCGCTCTTTCTCTTCTTCGTTCGTAATTAATCCTTTTTGAAGCGCGACAGCTACATAGTTCCTCGCATAACTATCAACAAGCATAAAATCAGGGAATACGGTTGTAGATGTCATGTTATTAACTTCATCCTGCAACCCCATCATGCGGACTGCCATAATCAGTACGTCCTGTTGGGAAACCGAGTTTTCAGCGCGGTAGGCACCATCTTCATAACCTTCAATGATTCCTTCAAGGGCCAATTTTGAAATATGACGAATTCCCCAATAATCTGATTTTACATCCGGGAACGAAAGCTTTACGCTATTTTTGGACGTTCCACTCGTGGAATCAGCGGCCAGAACCGGTGTTCCAGCTAAACTTGTTACAATTAAAGAACTTAAGATTGCGCTTGCCAACTTCTTATTTCTCATCTCTAAATTAACTCCTCTGCTCTTCCATTTAATTAGGTCGTTTGATTGGGTAGGGAAGCTCCAGATGCCCCATTAAGCTGTCTACTTGTTTGCCATCCTTCAGGACGTATAAAGCTTTCACTTCCGGAAATTGAAAAACCGTTTTCTTCAGGGCTTGCAAAAACATTTCTTCCCCAGGGGCGCCCAATTGCGTTTTGGGACCAAACGTGAGGTCCACTTTCAATTCCCCTTTGGTTTTATCAAAGGCTGAACTTGTAAACTTTAAGTCGTCAAATAAAGGAATGGCTTTAGGATCATCGCTCTTCTTAAGAGCGTTCAAGGCTGCCCCATACACATCTGCATCCTTTTTGTAAGTAATCGTAACTTCTTTCTCTACAAGCTTCATTTCATCTTGATCGCTATAGTAAGCCTTGATCTTTTTGTGCAGCTCAGGTTCCGGTGTCGGAGTCGCCGCAACTGTTGGCGCAGGACTTTGAACCGTTGACGTTGAGATTGGGTTCGTTGATGTCTGCGGTGCAGAACCGCTAACCAACTGATTTTTTTGACCGCAGGCAGTTATAGACAATGTAATGGCACTCACAAGAAGTGCACCTTGAATAAAGCGTCTTGTTTGGGTCATTTCACACACTCCTTCGCGTTTTGCATAGCAAAACTAGCATCGTAGCCTAAAATTAGAGTTTTTACCTCCTATTTGAGGTTCAAGTATTCTTTGATAGCAGCAACGAGAGCAGAGGCTAATTTGTCTTGGAACGCATCCTTGTACATCGCACTTTCATCGTTCTTATTAGACAAATACCCTACTTCCAGCAGAACAGCCGGCATGGTCGTTTTCGTGATGACTCTAAAATCAGCTTCGCGTACTTTGCGATCAGGAAACCCTGTTGCCGGAATCGCATATTTGTGAATGACATTCGCAAAAGCTGCGCTTTCCGGACGGTTGTAATACGTTTCTGTACCGGATACCGTAGCCTTGGCACTGTTACCGTGAATAGATAAGAAAAGGTCCGACTGAATGTTATTGGCAAAGGATACCCTGTCATCCAGCGGTATGAACGTATCATCAGAACGAGTCATCAAAACATTAAGACGCTTGTCCTGAAGGAGAAGCTGCTCTACTTTCTTCGCCATAGACAGTGTAAAATCCTTCTCATGTCTGCCAGTTATGGATAATGCGCCAGGATCATTGTCGCCGTGACCCGCATCAATTACGACAGTTAACTGATGTTCGGCAATTGTCGCTTTCCACTGATTAGGCAGCTTGGACGGCTGAACCTTATAATCAGCACTACTTTTCAAATCCAGAATAACTCTTACAGTAGCCGGATTATCGTTAAAATTGGAAAAGCGAACTTTCTCGACCAGCGGATGCTTCGAACTCAGCTCTCCCGCATTTTTGACCAGCATTTTCTTGAGAGACTCATCTAACACTGTGTTAGGGAAATCCAATACAATCCGATTGGGATTGGCTAATTTCATTGATGTCGGTACAAGCGTGCCGTCTTTGGCCGTTACCGTTAGCTCCTTATCGGTCAACACGATAGATTGCACCAGATGGACATTCGGATCCGGTATGTTGGACCCAGTGCCAGTGCCAGTACCTGTACCACTCCCAGTCTCTGTACCGTCTCCTGGTTTGACTGGATTTGTTGGTGTTGTTGGATTGGTAGGTGTTGTTGTTGGCGTGTTGCCATCTACGACATCTACCGGACCTGTTACTGGCTTGGAATCGCTATCGTCTTTTTTGAACATATGTACGGAAGAAGTGGATGCGTCCCATGTAAATTCAATACCCATTTGCTGTCCAATGAAACGGAGCGGCAGCATCGTATTGCCTTTATCAATGATCGGAGCAACCTCCATGACTTCCTTTTTGCCTTTAATCAGCGCTGTTTTGCTATTGATCGTCAATTGAATGTTCACATCGTCTTTAACAATGGTTACTTTGCTCGTGGCTTCATCCCAAGTTACCTTTGCACCAATTTCTTCAACAATAATGCGCACGGGTACAATTGTATTTCCACTAACAATGCGAGGTTGAACTTCACTCGAAACCAATCTTTTCTCATTCATAAAAAGCTTAATTGCATTAGACGCTTCCGCCCCCAATGCCGTAGTAGGCAGCAGTATCACAGAAATCAGCAACATGAAACAAAATGCAGGAATTTTCATCATTCACCTCTATATATTGTCGGAATTATAGTCGTAATCACAAAAATGAGAACTCTGTCTCTCAAAACCTAGCAGCAATTGTCCTTTATCTCAAATTAGTCACTTAGCCCGACAGCAAAACCCCCGTCCGTTCGACAATCTAGTAATCTATTAGACGTATCAAACTACCAAAAGTTGCATAAAAAATTAACAAAAAAAAGACACATCCCATGGGGTCCCCATAGAGATGCGTCTTCGACCCGAACTTATTTATAAGCCAAACGCTTTGCGTGAGCTTGCTCGTAAGCCGTAATTTTGTCTTCATGCTGGAGTGTTAAACCGATATCGTCCAAACCTTGCAGCAAAAACTGACGACGGTGCTCATCGATGTTAAAGCTAATTTCCAATCCATAGTCGTCTGTAAGCTTGTTGTTCTCCAGATCAACATTTAGCTTGTAGCCTTCATGTTGCGCTGTGCGGTTAAACAAATCATCTACTTGTTCTTCCGAAAGCTTGATTGGCAAAATGCTGTTTTTGAAGCAGTTGTTATAGAAAATATCCGCATAAGAAGGTGCGATGATGACGCGGAAGCCAAAATCTTGAATCGCCCATGGCGCGTGCTCACGGGAAGATCCGCAGCCGAAGTTCGCTCTGGAAAGCAAGACGGAAGCGCCTTGATAGCGATCCTGATTCAGAGGAAAACTCTCGATCACGTTACCCGCTTCATCCCATCTCCATTCGAAGAACAGGAATTGGCCGAAGCCGGAACGCTCAATTCTTTTAAGAAACTGCTTAGGAATAATTGCATCTGTATCTACATTGACACGATCCACAGGACCGACGAGGCCTGTATGTTGTTTGAAAGCTTCCATGTTTTCATTCTCCTTAATCAACCAAAATTAAGCTTGTTGGTATTCTTTAATTTCCCAATCACGAACATCATAGAAATGACCTTTGATCGCTGCAGCAACAGCCATCGCTGGGGATACGAGATGCGTACGTCCACCGCGGCCTTGACGGCCTTCGAAGTTACGGTTGGAAGTCGACGCACAACGTTGACCTGGTTGCAGAACGTCAGGGTTCATCGCCAAACACATGCTGCAGCCAGCATCACGCCATTCGAAGCCTGCAGCTGTAAAAATTTTGTCCAAGCCTTCTTTTTCAGCTTGAATTTTGACGCGGCCGGATCCTGGAACCACGATAGCCGTAACGCTAGGATCAACAGAGTATCCTTGTGCGATTTTTGCAGCTGCGCGAAGATCTTCGATACGTCCGTTCGTACAGGAACCGATGAAAACATAGTCAACTTTCAGATCTGTCATTGGTGTGCCTGGTGTTAAATCCATATATTCAAGCGCTTTTTCAGCTGCTTTACGTTCATTTTCGGTTTCAAAGCTTTGTGGATCCGGAACAAGTGCTGTTACGCTTGTACCCATGCCCGGGCTAGTTCCCCAAGTTACTTGCGGAATCAAGGAATCAGCGTCAAACTCAACAACCCAGTCATACGTCGCGCCTTCGTCCGTTACATACTTGGACCATTCCCCAACAGCTGCATCGAAATCAGCGCCTTGAGGCACGTACTCACGACCACGCAGGTAGTTGAAAGTCGTTTCGTCCGGAGCAATCAATCCTGCTCTAGCTCCGCCTTCGATGGACATGTTACATACCGTCATACGCTCTTCCATGGAAAGACCGCGGATGGCTTCGCCTGTATACTCGATAACGTAACCAGTAGCAAAATCCGTGCCGTATTTCGCAATAACGCCAAGGATCAAGTCCTTCGCTGTGACGCCTGGTTTCAGGCTTCCCGTAATGCGAACTTCAAGTGTTTTGGCTTTGGATTGTTGCAGCGTTTGCGTAGCAAGAACGTGCTCAACTTCACTTGTACCAATACCGAATGCAAGCGCTCCGAAAGCACCGTGTGTCGATGTGTGGCTATCGCCGCAAACGATCGTTTTACCTGGGTGCGTTAGACCAAGCTCAGGTCCCATAACGTGCACGACACCTTGGTCGATACTGTCAAGATCAAATAGTGTAACGCCGAAGTCACGGCAGTTTTGTGAAAGTGTATCAATTTGTTGCTTGGAAATAGGATCTGTAATATTGAAACGATCCTTCGTTGGAACGTTGTGATCCATCGTTGCGTAAGTCAAATCAGGTCTACGAACTTTACGACCCGATAACCGAAGTCCTTCGAACGCTTGCGGTGATGTAACTTCGTGTACCAACTGCAAATCGATGTAGATAACGCTTGGTTTGCCTTCTTCCTGGTTAATTACGTGATTATCCCAGATTTTTTCGAACATCGTCTTTTTACTCATATCCAGTCACCTCTTGTCATTATCCGCTCAATTTGTTAATGTCTTACCCTCATAACGTAGTTTAGCACGATTACTCTCATTGCTCCAAGATATAATAACTATAAGCTTGATAGATTAATCCTATAATTTAATAAAACGTTGACATAGTTTGTGATAATGATTATCATTCTCTGTGTGGGATTGAAACACCCATCATTTCTATCCATTTATAGATACATATTATAGGAGGGTTTATTTGTGCGTAAATTTGTAAAACCACTAACGGTTACAGCTTCACTCGTCATGCTTTTCCTAACTGCTGCTTGCGGTAATGCGGCTAGTACCACCAGTTCAACAGCTTCGCCAGCTGCTGCTTCAGTTAAACCAGCTGCGTCTGCTGCCGCTACGGCTGCTGCTGACACTATCAAAACCATCACACATGACCTAGGGACGACAGAAATTAAAGGCACGCCTAAACGGATCGTCACTTTAGAGTGGACCTATGCGGAAGACCTGCTCGCAGTTGGCATTCAACCTGTAGGTTCTGCTGATAAAAAAGGTTATGCAAATTGGGTTAACGTAACGCCTGCTTTGGACGCCTCTGTTGTTGATGTAGGAACTCGTCAAGAACCTAACTTGGAAACTATTACAGGTCTCAAGCCTGATCTCATTATTACCAGCACACTGCGTTCAAGCAAAAACTATGAGGCACTCAAAAAAATCGCACCTACTATCGTTTTTAACTCCTACCCTGCTGAAGGAAAAGGCGATCAATATGCGGAGATGGAAAACACCTTCAAAACGATTGCTGATATTGTCGGTAAAAAAGCGGAAGGCGACAAAGTGCTTGCCGACCTTCAAAAAGCATACGCAGATACGAAAGCAAAACTTGCCGCTGCTAAAAAAGATGGCGCTGAAGTCGCACTTACACAAGCTTTCAGCAATCAAAACAACGCAGATCTTCGCATGTTCCTGGACAACTCCATGGCTGTACAAGTTCTTCAGCGCATCGGATTGAAAAACGTATTTAAAGCTAATAAATTTGAAATGTACGGCTACTCGACTGCTTCCGTAGAAGCACTGCCTGCTGTACAAAACGCCAACTTTATCTACATCGTACAAGACAACGATAATGTGTTTGAGAAACAACTCAAAGATAATGCCGTTTGGAAAGGTCTTTCCTTTGTAAAAGAGAACAAAACCTACAAGCTGCCTGGCAACACTTGGCCGTTCGGCGGTCCATTGTCCGCAAAACTATTTGCCGAGTTGACAGCTAATGCATTAACCAAATGAGCCAGATTAAGTTAAAATCAGACCCTTTTATACATCGGCAAACGACATGGAAAGCCTTTTTCGTATTTGGAGGAGGCCTTCTGGCTCTGCTTCTGGTTCTGTTCCTGAACATCACACAGGGAGAAGCCAACCTTACTGTTCATACCATCGTGAACGCTTTGCTGCATCCACAAGATACCCCCGACCATCATATGGTTCGGGGGCTTCGCTTGCCGCGGGCGGTCATCGGCCTCCTCGCCGGAGCCTCGCTCGCGGTTGCTGGAGCGCTGCTCCAAACCGTTACACGCAATCCGCTGGCATCCGCTTCAACACTGGGCTTGAATGCAGGTGCTTATTTTATCATCGTGCTTGCAGCCGTTTATTTCCCTGGCTTAAAGTCGGATCATTCACTGCTATTGGCACTCATTGGCGCATGCGGTGCAGCCGTCATGGCTTACTTCATGTCAGGGGGACGCAAAAGTACTCCGCTACGCATGGCTTTGGCAGGCATGATCGTTTCCCTCGTATTGTCTGCTTTTACAAGCGGTCTACAGATCATGTATGAGAATGAGACCAACGGTCTGTTTATGTGGGGCTCAGGCGCATTAGGGCAAAATGATTGGCTTGGTGTACGCTACGCTCTTCCTTGGGTATTGATCGGGCTGGTTGCTGCCCTTTTGTTCAGTCAGAAGTTAGATATGCTGGAGCTAAATGAGGAAACGGCTGCTTCACTAGGTGAGAATGTAAATTTAATCCGTTTCATAGCGCTTGCTGCTGCCATTTTGCTGGCCGGAGTGACGGTAAGTGTCGTAGGTCCGATTGGCTTTGTCGGGCTCATCGCCCCACATTTGATCCGATTGATTGGCCTCAGACGTCATAGGTTTTTGATCCCGGGCAGCGCATTATGGGGAGCGGTTGTGCTCATTTCGGCGGATACGATTGCGAAAATGTTTCGCAGCACGCTTGGCGAACTGCCTGCCGGCTCCGTCACCGCCGTTCTTGGAGCTCCTTGGCTCATTTGGCTTGCTGTTCGCGGCTCCAAGATGCAAGCTTCGTCGGATAGCGGATCTTCGATGGGCGTCGGCTTCATCGGCAGCAAAATTCCATATCCCTTGCTTATTTTGCTGTCATCCGCCTCTCTGCTTGCGCTTATTCTGACCGGATTATCCGCGGGAGCTTTAAAGATTCCGTTTGCAGATGTCCTTGCCGTTCTATCCGGCGGCGGATCCGAGATGTCGAGCAACGTCATCTTTAACTTACGCTTGCCTCGCGTGCTCGTAGCCGCACTTGCCGGAGCATCGCTTGCGATTGCCGGCTCCATGATGCAAGGCGCCGTTCGCAATCCGCTTGCCGACCCCTCCGTTGTCGGTGTAACGACAGGTGCTGGTATGGGAGCGCTTCTTGTCCTCACCATCTGGCCAACGGCTTCAGGCATGTGGGTACCGATCGGCGCGATGGCCGGCGCTCTCCTCTCGGCCGGCAGTGTGTATGTGCTGGCATGGAAAAAAGGGTTGAATCCCGTCGTATTAATCCTTGTAGGGATTGCGATATCTGCACTTGGATCAGCTGTCATCCAGTTCCTGATCATTAAATCCAAACTCGGTGCTGCTCCCGCTCTTACTTGGTTGGCTGGGAGCACCTATGCCAGAGGTTGGCTGGAATTCTGGCAATTGAGCGTGGCCATGGTTATCCTCTTGCCGATCGCTTGGCTGCTTGGCCGCCGTGTGGATTTGCTTGCCTTCGGAGATCTTGTATCGCTCGGACTTGGCCTCAAGCTGCAGAAAACCCGCCTGATAGCCGCAAGCATCGGGGTTACGATAGCGGCGATCGCAGTTGCTTGCGTTGGCACCATATCGTTCATCGGGCTGCTCGCTCCGCATGCCGTTCGGATTTTCATGGGCCAGCGTCACCAGAAATCGGTTGTCCTTTCCGCTTTGATCGGCGCCATTTTGTTAGTCATTGCGGATATTATCGGGAAAGTGATCGCCATTCCCAAAGAAATCCCTTCTGGCATCGTTGTTGCTGTCATTGGCGCACCATATTTACTGTTCCTGATGTACCGGAGTACGGTAAAGAGGTAACATATTGGGGTATGAAGAGGCTGTCCGCAAGTAGATTTATTCTGCTTGTGTGACAGTCTCTTTTTATTTATGGATTATGCTAAAATACGATCATGAGCTATGATAAATAAACACGTTTAACCCTCATCATTCACTTTAGGAGTTGTAAAATCATTGGAACTACGCCAACTACAATATGCCATTCAGATTGCCATTGAACGGAACTTCTCGCGAGCCGCAGAAAAACTTCATATCGCCCAACCTTCACTCAGTCAGCAGTTGTCCAAGCTAGAGAAAGAAATTGGCGTTCTCCTGTTCCAGCGCAGTACAAACTCCGTTGAACTTACGCATGCCGGCTCTTTATTCGTCGAGAAATCACAAAAAATTCTTGATATGGTGGAGCAGCTCAAAAAAGAAATGGAAGACATTTCACAGATGAAAAAAGGGCGCCTCGTCGTCGGCAGTATGCCAATCACGGGATCGACGATCCTTCCATTTGTAGTCCCTGCTTTCCAAACCGCTTATCCGGATATAGAAATTTCACTCGTTGAAGAAACTTCAGCGAACCTAGAGACATTGACCATGAACGGGCAAACCGATATTTCTCTCCTGTCCTTGCCGCTGAGGGAAGAATCACTTATATATGAAACGCTGCTGGAAGAAGAAATTGTCCTTGCCGTGCCCCCGCGCCATCCGTTAACGCAGGCCCAGGAACCGATCAGCATCTCGCAATTGGAAAAAGAGGCCTTCATCGCTTTAAAAAAAGGGCAAGGTTTTCGAAAGCTTACACTTGATCTCTGCCAAAACGCCGGGATTGTCCCTAATATCGTGTTCGAATCCAGCAACATGGAAACGGTCCAATCGCTTGTGGCGGCTGGTATGGGCATCGCATTCGTGCCATATTTGATCTCAAAACGCAGCTTCAGCGAGTTGTCTCCCGTTCACCTTACTTTGGAAGGTAGACCGACCCGAACACTTGTCATCGCTTACCGCAAGGGCAGATACCTCTCCAAAGCAGCCGAAGCTTTCGTCAGCACGATGAAAGAGGTTATGCGAACCATTGGATAGCTTTACACGTACAGGGGGAAACGAACTGTCATGAACAAAACACAGCGTTTGATCCAGCTTATGATGGCCGTTAATGAACGCATGGCTTTCACGACCAAAGAGCTCGCCCAAGAATTCGGCGTCTCGGAACGCACCATGCATCGCGATTTACAGGAGCTAAGCGAGCTGGGAATGCCGCTTTATACGGAGTTCGGCCCGCATGGCGGCTATCGCTTGCTGAAGAAGCGGATGCTCCCTCCTATTTTGTTCACGGAACAAGAGGCAGTCGCGATGTTCTTCGCCTTTCAGACGCTCCAGTATTATGGAGCGCTGCCTTTTGCTGCAGAATCGACGTCAGCGCTAGGCAAGTTTTATCATTATCTTCCGACGGATACGAAGAAGCGAATTGATGCACTCAAGAATCGTGTGTCATTTTGGACACCTACCCGCACACAAAGTTCTCCTTACTTGGAGCAGCTTCTGGAGGCTTCGATCGATGGTCTTCCCCTTCACATCACCTACGCTTCCAAAGATGGTGCAACGGAACGTACCATACAGCCCATCGGCATTTATTCATCGAATGGTTATTGGTATTTTCCATCTTATTGTTTTCAAAAAGATCGCATCCTGCTATTTCGCACAGATCGTTTGCAAAGCTTGGCCCCTGCTGAGCCGGATCACCCTAGCAAAGACCTCAGGAACTTTACCATTCTTGATTGGTTAACAGATGGAGTAAGCCAGAAAAACGATTCGTCCGAGCACATAAGACTTCGCGTCAAACTTACACCTGCAGGTGTCCGAGCATATGAGCGAAGCAATGGCAGAGATGAAGATGTCACGATTCATGCCGATGGGAGCGGAGAATTAGTCAGTGAGATGCACCAGAGTAATCTGCTGTATTTCTCAAAGTATTTCCTAAGCATGGGCGCAGATGCCGTCGTTGAAGAACCACCCGAAATGGTGCGATGGATTCGCGAACAACTTCAGCGTATGCTTCACGCATACAGCACCATGGAAGATTCGCAAACATGAACATTTTTTGCACCTTTTCAATCCATGACAAGAATTGTCATCGTATAGAGTTAAACTATAAGTGCAAAGTAACTTGGTGAATGACAAATGGAGGTATAAAAGGATGACGAAAAGTAAACAGCTTCAAGGGCAGGTAGCACTTGTTACAGGGTCTAGCCGAGGTGCCGGCAGAGGGATTGCCTTAGTGCTTGGTGAAGCAGGTGCCACCGTTTATGTGACTGGCCGCAGTACAAGGGCACAATCGACTCAGACAGATCTTACAGGTACGATCGAGGATACAGCAGATGAAGTGACTGCACGTGGCGGCGCAGGAATTGCGGTTCGATGTGATCATACGGTTGAAGCCGATGTTCAAAAGCTGTACGAGCAAATCAAACAGGAACAAGGCACACTTGATCTTGTAGTCAATAACGCTTGGGGCGGTTACGAGGACATTGAAAAAGATGATTTTTTAGCTCCATTCTGGAAACAGCCTTTGAAACGTTGGGACAGCATGTTTGATGCCGGCTTACGCGCACAAATGGTGTCCAGTCGGTATGCCATGTCCACCTTCTTCCTTGAGCAGAAGCGCGGCTTAATTATTAACACGGGTGTCTACTCCGGCATTGGAGGCGATTACCCGGTGAATGTATTTTATGACACAGTGAAACGTGCCGTTGTAAATATGACCCGTGCTATGTCTCTAAATCTCAAAGCAAACCAGTTGGATGTAACCGCATTGGCATTAGCTCCCGGTTGGATGCGAACAGAAGCTGTGTATAAACATTATGGCCTCGAACCTGGCGATCCCGACTTCATGCGAATTGAAGAGTTACACGCTACGGAGTCCGTTGAATATATTGGGCGCGCCGTTGTGGCGCTGGCCTCTGATCCGCAGGTTCAACTGAAAGCAGGACTGCTTCACGAGGTTGGTTCCCTAGCTGCCGAATATGGTTTCACGGATATCGATGGCAGGCAAATGCCGCCGTTTCGTGTCTAAATCTTTTGCGATTCCATGACCCATTTCTTTTCAAAATTATGCCAATTCCCCTAACCCTTCCTCCTCCTAAAGCATACAATATAATAAAATCTTATCGTTTCTCTAATTAATTTTGATAAAGAGATACCAAGTGCCTAGGAGGCGGAAACCATGATGTTAGTAGAAGCAATTGAGCAGTCATTCTGTAAATTGCAAGAACCCTCATTGGAGCAACTAAAATCTGCGCTTCAGTCCGTAAACAGCTTATTTCACGAGGTGCCTGATCATAAAACTGAACCCCTGAATCTCGCTTATGGCCGCAATGTCATTTATAGCTCCAAAGAGCTTGAAGTCATTATCATCCACATTCCCGCTTCGGCCGCAACAGCCATTCATAATCACGGAGCTTCGATAGGAGCTGCCTGCTTGGTTCAAGGCCATATTGTCAATTCCAAATTCCATCTGGACACGGAAGGTTACCCGGTTGTTCACAGCGATGATTTAATTCGAACAGGCGATTATTTTACAGCTCCGAAGGATCAAATCCATCAGCTTAGCAATCCGTTCCATGAGCCCGCCGTATCCATTCATGTCTATAGTCCACCGCTTACTGACGTTCATCGTTATTTGCCATACAGTGATGTTCTCGATTACGTCATTTGAATAAAGGAAGTACTGCGGCTAGAATTAGAAGTGGACACATCGTTAAGTGACCCCAATAATAGACTTAACG
>NZ_WSEM01000032.1:0-75444 GCF_009757995.1 Paenibacillus anseongensis | reverse complement strand
GAGGTGGAAGTGCGGCAACGTATGCAGCTGACGAATACTAATCGGTCGAGGGCTTAACCTCATATAGGGATCTTTTGACGGAGTCAAAAGTCTCTCTGCTTGAAACCTATAGTAGTTACTTTACACAAGTTTCGTATCTAGTTTTCAAGGCGCAAACCACGCTTTGACTGTTTGGTGATGATGGCGGAGGGGACCCACGCGTTCCCATCTCGAACACGACCGTTAAGCCCTCCAGCGTCGATGGTACTTGAACCGCAGGGTTCTGGGAGAGTAGAACGTTGCCAAGCACAGAAGAAAAACCTTTTTGAGAGAAATCTCAGAAAGGTTTTTTTGCATCTCTTACGACAATTCTAATGTGAGATTCTCGCAAAGTGTCACAAGGGAAGTATAGGCCACTAATTGATCTGATTTGTGACTTTTCAGAGCTAAGTGGAACTACAGGGTCTTATTTGACCTCAACAGGCGGGTTTTTAGCCAAAACAAACGAAATAACGGTTCGTAGATCCCTTTAAGAGTCGAACGGCTCGATTTTAGCAGAAATAGCGGAGCGTAGTTCCCACATGCTCATAATCTTGAGAAGGGTAGCTCGAAAGGCTACTCACTTGCAGAAAGTACATCAAAATCAACAGCCCCAGGCTCATCTCAGACCATTTGCTGAATTTTGTGCAGGTAAATCCACCGAAAACGCCAGCACTTTTTACATCAAAGCTTGTTAGATCGCTTCTAAGCAACAAAAAAACCTGCACTTTTTACACGTAATGTGACAAAGAGCAGGTTTCATTTTTATTGCAAATAACAAGAGGTCTCTTTCTCAGAAATCTTCATTAAACCAGTTTTCCGATAAGGGCGGAACCGAAACAGCATCCATAACCGCGGCATGAGCATCCAAATGTGAAAGATCATGAAATAAATCAACCAAGGAGCCGGAATCCAGGGATACAGGATCGTAATCAGGGAGAGACCTATCCAGAACAGGTGGAGTTGTACCTTGCCTACCAGCCGAACCGATGCATGGCCATCTGGCAGTGAGCCGCACCAGAAAATTCCCCATCGATAGGACCACCCTCTCATGGCCATTCCTATGGTGAATTGGAAATAAGCCCGAACAAGCAGGGTATGGAAAACAAGTAATAACGGATAGCTGACTAACATTGGGAGCCAGTTTGCGGGGTCGAATTTGAAGAATAAGGCCAAGGCGAGAATCAGGAAGTAAAGAATCCTTTTATACAAAGAATGATAAATGCGCTTCACTAAAGTATAACTATAAATAGTAGATTGTTTGGAGAGATTGGGTTCCTGTTTTGTTGACATGATGACCTCCGTAAGCCGGTTAACCTGATATAGAGGTAATATCGGCATTTTCCTTCCAAGATATGAGCGTTTAGCTAGTTTAGGAGAATCGAGATTCGGATATACTAGTAGTAAAAGTACATGGGGTGATCATATGGAGGAGAACCGAATTGGGATATGTATGATCTGTGAGCAGCAGCGAAATGGTGGCATTCATATTATTACAGCTTTCATTTGTGATGAGTGCAGTGGTGAAATTGTCAAAACGAACGTGAACGATCAAAAATACCCATTCTTCGTAAATCAGATGAAAAAAGCTTTATACTTGGGGAACCCAAAACAATATATGAACTAATTGAGAGAAGCTTCTTTCTGGAAGCTTTTTTGTTTTTTATGCTTCAATCCACTACTATAAGGGTAGTAAGTAGAAAGTTCAAGGAGTCTATTCGAATGAGCAGCAATTACAATTCAGAGAAACAGTTCAAAGCACCGCTGTATGAGGCAATGGTAGTTCATCAAGCTAAAAAACCGGTAAGTCTACATGTACCAGGCCACAAATCCGGTCAGGGGTTACTGGACGAAGGGGCACCCTTTTTTAAGCATATAATGGCGATTGATTATACGGAAATATCAGGTCTGGATGATTTGCATCATGCAGAGGGTGTCATTCTGGAGGCGGAACAGTTAGCCGCAGCCTGCTTTGGGGCAGAGGATTCCCATTTTCTCATTGGTGGCAGTACGGTCGGGAATATCGCCATGATTGCAGCCGTTTGTGAGCGAGGTGATGTCATTCTTGTCCAAAGAAATGTACATAAATCAGTTATTCACGGATTAATGTTGGCTGGAGCGAGAGCTGTGTTCATTTCACCTTCTATCGATCCACAAACGGGTGTTGCGACAAGCGTACATATTGAAGCTGTGAAACAAGCGTTGCAGCAATATCCGGAGGCTAAAGCTTTATTTTTGACCAATCCAAATTATTACGGCATGGGCGTTCATTTAACACCTTTTGCCGAGTTGATGCATGCACAGGGGAAAATGCTTTTGGTGGATGAGGCGCATGGTGCACACTACGGATTTCATCCGGAGGTACCGGCCTCTGCGTTGTCGCAGGGAGCGGATGCAGTCGTGCAGTCTACGCATAAAATGCTTACCGCGATGACGATGGGAGCCATGCTTCATTTGAAGGGGCCGCGTATTAATAAGGATGCGACTCGCCGGCTTTTGGGGATGCTGCAGAGTTCAAGTCCTTCGTATCCGATCATGGCGTCGTTAGATTTGGCGAGAAAAAGAATGCATACGGAAGGGGAAGCCTGGCTGTCAGAAGGGATTATGCTTGTTAAAGAATTTAGATCCTTTCTAGCCGAAATGAACCGATTTGATTACTTCCCTAAGGAGTTTCCACGATCTAGAAGTGAAGGATATGAGACGGCGGATCCCTTTAAAGTGGCCATTTGTGATGCGACACAAACTTTAAGTGCGGCAGAGCTCAAGGAGAGATTAGAGGAAAAGGGCATTTACGTAGAAATGACGGATGGCCGTCATGTGCTGCTTGTTTTCACACCGGCTACGAGCCGGGCGGATTTAGAAAGGGTTATTGGCGTGTTAAGCAACATTTGTTTGGACGTTCCAGCACAAAAGAAGGAACTTCATGCGCCTATCTCGAATATACTTAAATTACCCTACTACACACAAATCTCTTCACCAATTGTTTTTGATCTGAGAGACATCTCAAGAGAAGGGCGGGAAGTGGGAGCTTATCGACAGGTAAGCGTGGAGGATGCGGTTGGCAAGCGTTCTGCGGATATGGTGATCCCGTATCCACCAGGAATTCCTTATCTATACCCGGGTGAAGTTATTACGGATACCGTGGCTGAGGCTTTACTACAATTAGCGGCAAACGGAATTAAGTTTCAAGGTACGGAATTTGGTCAGACACACAAGTTAAAGATATACACATAAACTATTATATGGACTGGTAAAGCAGCACGCAGGAGGAAGAGTGAACGGAATTTTCATTACTTTTGAAGGACCGGACGGTTCCGGAAAAACGACACAGCTCAAGAAATTAGGTGAAGAGCTTAAGAAATTAGGACATGATGTTCTGGTGACAAGAGAACCAGGGGGAACAGCAATCAGCGATAAAATTCGCAGTATTATTCTTGATCCTGTGAATGCAGAAATGGTCGATCAAGCGGAAGTGCTGCTATACGCGGCATCCCGAGCGCAGCATGTGCATCAGTTGATTTTGCCGGCTCTGGAAGCTGGGCGCATCGTCTTGTGCGATCGTTTCATTGATGCAAGCGTTGCGTATCAGGGATACGGACTAGGCTTGGATGTTGAGCAAGTCAAAGCGATTTCACGCTATGCAAGCTCGGGCTTACAAGCAACTCGAACATTCATTCTGGATGTTCCCGTAGAAGTCAGTATGGCGCGATTGCATCAAAGAGCATCAGGTGCAACAACCGCAGCGGAACAGCTGGATCGCATCGAACAGAAACATGTGGATTACCACAGCCGAGTAAGGGAAGGATTCCACCAGATCGCATCCGATCATCCTGAGCGTGTAAGAGTGATTGACGCTAACCGCAGTGTAGAGGAGATTGCAGCAGATATTTGGAGTCAGTGTAACCGTTTGCTTGAGGAACATTTTGCTTAGGAACATTTTTCCGTGAGAAGCAGAAAATCCATTCTTAGTTTATAATAAGAGGAGGCAACCCCTATGAAACTAGTCGTAGCTGTTGTACAAGATAAGGACAGTAACCGTCTCTCCAATGCATTAATTAAAGAAGGTTTTCGCGCTACGAAGCTGGCAAGTACAGGCGGTTTTCTACGCGCAGGAAATACGACTTTCATGATCGGTACGGAAGATGAGAGAGTGCAAGAGGTTATGCAGGTCATTCGCGCCAATTGCAAAATTCGGGAACAGCTTGTTACACCGGTTTCTCCAATGGGAGGAACGACAGATTCTTATATTCCATTCCCAGTGGAAGTTCAAGTGGGTGGAGCCGCGGTATTCGTATTGCCGGTTGAACGCTTCGAGCATTACTAAATTATAGATGACCTAAATAAGGATGGATGCGTCTTGAAAATTAATCCGGGGTGGCAGCCCATTGGTAAGAACGTCAAAGTGAATGAGAACGTACCGCCGCCACAGATGGCCCCCCGGAATTTCTCTGACATTATGCAGCAGCAGGATGAGAAATTTACGCAGGAGCAGTTGTCCAAAATGGTGCAGCAGATTACGCTGCAAGGCGACCGTCTTTCACGGGCGATGACTGTGAGAGAGCTTCTCCAGTATAAATTGCTGATTAAGCAATTTCTGGAGGAGACGGCTCGCCGAGGTGTCAATTTACGAGATACGAAGGGCTGGGATCGTCGCGGCCGTTCGAAGCGATATAAGCTTTTGGAAGAAATCGATCAAGAGCTCCTCTCGTTAGCGGATGAATTGCTGGAGAGCGAGCAGGGTCGTATTGAGATTTTGCAAAAAATCGGAGAAATCCGCGGTATGTTGATTAACTTGTTATTTTAGGATGGTGCCATAACGAATGTCCTTTCAGACCATACCGGGGCAAGCAGCGGCAAAGCAACTTCTGCAGAACGGGCTGCGACAAGACAAGCTGTCACACGCCTATATATTTAGCGGGCCTGTGGGGACAGGGCGTTCCGAAATGGCGATAGCCTTGGCGAAAGCGATTTATTGTCAGAACGGAACGGATGACGCTTGTGGTGAATGCTTGGAGTGCCGCAAAGTGGAGCACAGCAATCATCCCGATCTGCATATCGTTGCACCTGAAGGGGCCTCAATCAAGATTGAGCAAATTCGGGAGCTTCAGAAGGAATTTGCTTACCGTGCGACAGCTTCCGGCACGAAAATATATATTCTGCACCATGCAGAGAAAATGACTGTACAGGCAGCAAATAGCCTTTTGAAATTTCTAGAAGAACCAACTTCCAGGGTCGTGGCTATTCTCATCACCGAGAATGGAAATGCCTTATTACCAACGATTCAGTCGAGAGCACAGTGGATTCAATTCACTCCGATGGCGCGTGAGCAGATGGTGCTGACGCTGCTCGAAGAAGGATTTCCAGCTGCTCTTGTGCAACCTGCAGCACATTTAACAGCAGGATTACAAGCGGCCAGGGAGCTAATCGGAGCGAATTGGTTTGCAGAAATGAGAACCGTAATGTTACAATTAGCGAAGGAGACGCTCACACGTTTTCCTACTTCTATGATTACGGTTCAGCAACGAATTGTGAAATCAGAACTTGCAGAACACATGTCGAGTCTTTTCGACTTGTTGATTCTCTGGTTTAAAGATATGGTGCAACTGCGCCTTGAGCGCAGGGACAGGCTTGTATATAATGACCAGCTGGACTGGATGAGCTCCCTTGCGTTAAGTCGGGATGTCTCAGTCTGGGTGCGTATGATGGAGCAAGCCGTAGATTTACAAAAGCGACTGCGCTTCAACGCCAACTCTCAGCTGGTTATAGAGAAAATGCTCGTGGAGATGCAGGGGGTGTAAGATGTATTCGGTTGTAGGCGTCCGCTTTAAAAAAGCGGGTAAAATATATTATTTTGACCCAATCGATTTGCCGATTGAGCAAGAAAGTGCCGTTATTGTTGAAACCGCTCGCGGTGTGGAATACGGTAAGGTTGTAGTGGGCAAGAAGATTGTCAAAGAAAATGATGTCGTTCTTCCACTCAAAAAGGTCATTCGCATCGCGGATGATTCGGATGCTGACTTGGTTGAAGAGAATAAAAAAGCAGCCAAAGATGCCTTCCAAACGTGCCACGACAAGATCAGAGATCATAGTCTTAAGATGAAGCTTGTGGACGTAGAGTATACCTTTGACCGCAATAAAATTATTTTTTATTTTACAGCCGAGGGGCGCGTTGATTTCCGGGAACTCGTGAAAGATTTGGCGAGCATTTTCCGGACAAGAATCGAACTGCGTCAAATTGGTGTGCGGGACGAAGCCAAGATGTTAGGCGGTATTGGTCCGTGTGGGCGGATTTTATGCTGTTCATCGTTTTTAGGTGATTTTGAGCCGGTATCCATCAAGATGGCCAAAGATCAGAATTTATCGCTGAATCCGACGAAGATTTCGGGTTTATGCGGCCGGTTAATGTGCTGCTTGAAGTACGAGCATGATAATTATGAAAGTGCGAAGGATTCTCTGCCAACCGTTGGAAGGCATGTGATCACTTCTTTTGGTAATGGTAAGGTACTAGGGTTAAATATCAGTGAGCGTACCGCGAAGGTTCAATTATTCGACCTTGGTAAAGCACTTGATTTACCTTTCGATGATGTAGTTGAACAAGAGTAGCGGCATAGGATCCAAGGAGGCGCTGGCCAGTAAGCATGCATGGCACTAGAGGTGAAAGCGTGGATAAACAGGATATTTTTGGACAAATAGATGGGATCGAAGAACGAATGGGTGCCACTTATGCCGAGTTGGGTGCCTTAAAGAAACAAATCATTATACTCATCGAAGAAAATAAGAGACTAAGCATAGAAAATCAGCAACTGCGCAAGTTGATTCGACAAGAGGAAACGACGGTTGAACAGCCTGTCGGAGAGGCGGAGGAAACGGTTTCGTTACCGGGAGCCGGATATGATAATTTGACCCGCTTGTACAACGAAGGATTTCACATATGCAATGTGTATTATGGACACCTTCGGACTGAGGGAGATTGTTTGTTTTGCTTATCCTTTTTAAATAAATAAGTGTGTTTGACCGTAGGGGTTTATGCCTTACGGTTTTTTTCCATAGATGAGCGAGGACTAGAAAGGAAATGAAGAACAGCGTATGGTGCCTTTACGACCGACTGAAAGAATTGACGATTTATTAACGTATGATTTAAAAATAATTCAAAGCGAGGAAGTGTTCAGCTTTTCGATGGATGCTGTCCTGCTTGGCCGATTTTGCAGTTTGCCGCCGAAGGGTCGGGTTATCGATTTATGTACAGGCAACGGTGTCGTGCCACTGCTCTTGTCTACTCGAACGAAGGCAGACATCTGGGGCGTAGAAATCCAGGAGCGACTTGCGGATATGGCGGTTCGCAATGCTTTACTCAATGATTTAGGCGAAAGGCTGCATATGATACAAGGCGACTTAAAGACCATTCATGGCACTTTAGGCCACGGCCAATTCGATGCTGTAACGGTGAATCCGCCGTATTTGCCTGTGCCGAATGGGGAGCAGAATGTGAATGAGCATTTTGCCGCAGCGCGTCATGAAATCCACTGTAACTTGGAGGATGTCATAGCTGCATGTGCGAAGCTGGTCAAAGCAGGCGGTAAAGTGGCCATGGTTCACCGGGCAACACGATTGGTTGACATTATCAGTTTAATGAGGAGATACCGTCTGGAGCCGAAAAGAATTCGTTACGTGCACGCACGTGCTAGGGAAGAGGCGATGATGGTGCTGATCGAGGGGATGAAGGATGGTAAGCCGGAAATTCGCACACTGCCTCCGCTTATCGTGTATGACGAGAACCAGGAGTACTGTAAGGAATTGAAGGAAATTTATTACGGGGGCAGAGCTTCCTTAGAGTTTTCATAAAAATAAATATTAGCGTATATGGAAGCATATGACTAAAGTGAAGAGGGACAAACCGTGGGCATAAATGTGCAAAAAAGTTATCGCGAGGACGGAAATAGCTCGGGTACGCTCTACCTGGTTGCCACACCGATCGGCAACCTTGAAGACATGACCTTTCGGGCGATTCGCATCCTGAAGGAAGTGAACCTCATTGCCGCCGAAGATACGCGGCAAACCCGCAAGCTGCTGACGCACTTCGAAATCGCTACGCGAATCGTCAGCTATCACGAACACAACAAGCAGGCAAGCGGCCCGGAACTCGTCCGCTTGCTGCTTGAAGGGCAGAGCATCGCGTTAGTCAGCGATGCAGGACTGCCGGCCATCTCCGATCCAGGTTATGACCTGGTGAGGATGGCCGTAGAGCAGGGCGCGCCGGTGGTGCCTGTCCCCGGCGCGAACGCGGCCCTGTCGGCGCTGATTGCATCAGGCCTGCCGACAGAGCGGTTTACCTTCGTCGGATTTCTCCCCCGGGAGAAAAAGGATCAGACGAAGGTGCTTGAAGGGCTGCAGCACGTGCAGGACACGCTGCTGTTCTATGAATCGCCGCACCGCGTCGACAAAACACTTGCCCGCATGGCGGAAGTGTGGGGGCCGGAGCGACGGGTTTGTCTCGCCCGCGAGCTGACGAAGCGGTACGAGGAATTTCTGCGGGGCACGATTGCCGAGTGCCTCGAGCATCTCGCGCAGCACCCGCCGCAGGGCGAGTACTGCGTGATCGCCGAAGGTGCGTCGGCAGAAAGCGCCAAAGAAGCCGCCGATGGTTGGTGGGAGGCGATGTCGCTAGGCGAGCATGTCGAGCACTATGAGGGGCAGGGCAGCGACCGGAAGGAAGCGATGAAGCAGGTTGCGAGCGATCGCGGCCTATCCAAGCGGGATGTTTACAACGCATTGCTTGAGCGCTAAGCGCTCGGGCGGTGTAACTCGTGTTTGGCACTTGAAGGGGAACCGTAGTTCCCCGCTAAGCGAGGTCGAGAGTGAGCGCTGCGGAAAAAGTCCAGACAAAAAAAGATCTCTAATCCGTGGCCGAAGCCAACAAATTAGAGATTAGAGGAGATATGAAAAAGGTTAGAATTACCAATAGGATAAGTGCTACTTCTATTATATACTATTTTTCTTATTTTGTCACAGGTGTTGGCATTTCCGCTAAACAAATATGACAAACAATTTTTCCCTTAAAGTAAGAGACGCCTTCAGCGTTGCCACAGAAGATACAAGCAGGCTCATATTTCTTAAGCATGATACGCTCGCCATCTACGTAAATTTCAAGAGCGTCTTTCTCGCCAATTCCAAGTGTACGGCGAAGTTCAATTGGAATAACAACACGCCCCAATTCGTCAACTTTTCTTACAATGCCCGTAGATTTCATCATATATATAAACCCCTTTCGATTTTATAAAAATTTTATCAATATCGTCATGTTTCGACATATCTCTTAAACTAATGATACCAACCATTCCCAAAATAGTCAACCATATTTTCGCTAGTTTGGGCGTGTAGATAATAATTTTTTGAAATCTGAACACAACTGAAAAGAGAGGAAAAGCCAAGTGGAATAAGGATTTGTAAATAATATATTACTATTAGATGTGAGAAAAGGTGGATTTAACCAATTCATTTAAGCGGACGAAAGTAATGAAAAATTGGGATTAGTAAATTCGACAAATTACGACATACATGTCGATATGATGGTGTGAAATGTCGAAAAGATGTAGAATTTTAATAAAGAGAGGTTGTGGTTGAATGAAGGAAGAGAAGGTTTTTAAAGATCCCGTTCATAAATACATTTACGTGCAGGATAACACGATCTGGGATTTGATTAATACGCGAGAGTTCCAGAGGCTGCGTCGCATCCGGCAATTAGGAACCTCTTATTTAACTTTTCATGGCGCCGAGCACAGCCGATTCTCGCATTCGCTTGGTGTGTACGAGATCACGCGCAAAATTATATCTCAATTCGAACGCAATCAATATGAAGATTGGCCGAAGGAAGAGCGTTTGATCTGTCTTTGTGCAGCGCTATTACACGATTTGGGGCATGGACCTTTCTCCCATTCTATTGAGAAGGCTTTTGGAACCCGACATGAGGATTGGTCTTGTAAAATCGTGCTGGGCGATACAGAGGTCAATAAAGTACTGAGCCGGGTTTCGCCTGATTTCCCCAAAAAAGTGGCGGGAGTCATTTGCAAATCCTACAATGAAGAAATTGTTGTAAGCCTGGTGTCGTCTCAATTGGACGCCGATCGGATGGACTACCTGTTAAGAGACGCCTATTTTACGGGTGTTAATTACGGGACGTTCGATCTGGAACGTATTCTCCGAGTTATCCGGCCGTATCGTGGGCATATTGTCGTTAAAGAAAGTGGTATGCACGCTGTAGAAGATTATCTCATGTCACGCTATCAGATGTATTGGCAGGTCTATTTCCATCCGGTGACGCGGAGCGCGGAAATTCTGCTGCACAAAATCTTTGCGCGTGCCAAACATTTATATGAAGATAACTATACGTTTGGCTTTATGACGGATCCCATTCTGCACCTGATTCAAAATAAGATTTCACTTGAAGATTATTTACTTCTGGACGAATCTGTGATGCAGGCGATGCTAACGTTTTGGATGAGTGAGAAGGATCCTATCCTTGCCGATATGTGTAAGCGATTCTTAGACCGCAAATTGTATAAATACAGTACTTTTGATGAGTCGAATCAGCGTATGATTCAGCTTATGGAGAAAGTCATGGCCGAGGTTGGGCTCGATCCAATCTATTACATGGAAATTGATTTCCCGTCGAATCAATCCTATGATGTGTACAGGCCGGGAGAGACGGAGGATAATTTACCGATTCTGCTTTTGGATCATAAAGAGACGCTGACTGAAATCACTCACCGCTCGGAAATCGTGCAGTCGATTAGCGGCTTTCAAATGGGTAAACATCATGTCTATTACCCCGAGGAGTTGCTTGAGCGTCTGAATGCTTCTGAATATCCGGAGCTATGGGAGATGCTAGGCGAGCAGGAATAATACATAAGAGGAAGTAAGGAGAAGAACATGCTAACAGACTCACATACTCATTTGAATGCGGAACAATTTCAGGAAGATCAGGACGAGGTTATACAACGTGCACGTGAAGCCGGTGTTACTAGAATGGTGAATGTTGGCTTTAACCGTGAAACAATTCCCAGTTCAATAGCGCTTGCTGAAAAATACGATTTTATCTATACAACAGTAGGTTGGCACCCTGTAGATGCAATTGACATGATGCCAGGAGATTTGGAATGGATCGAATCGCTGTGTCAGCACGAAAAAGTGGTGGCAATTGGAGAAATCGGGCTTGATTACTATTGGGATAAGTCGCCTAAAGATGTACAGCAGCGAGTTTTTCGGGAACAAATCAGGTTGGCGCGAAAGCTTCAAATGCCGATTGTGATTCATAACCGAGATGCGCATCAGGATATTTTGACTATTTTAAAAGAGGAGAAGGCAGCTGAAGTTGGGGGGATCATGCATTGCTTTTCGGGGAGCTGGGAGACGGCAAAGCAGTGTTTGGATATGAATTTCCATATTTCCTTCGGAGGCCCTGTCACTTTCAAAAATGCAAAGCAGCCCAAGGAAGTGCTGGCGCAGGTTCCTTTGGACCGCTTACTCATCGAGACGGATGCTCCTTATTTGACCCCGCATCCTTTCCGCGGCAAGCGCAATGAATCGGCTTATGTTCGGTTGGTGGCTGAAACGGCCGCGGAAATCAAGGGCATAAGTCTGGAAGAACTTGCAGAAATAACGACAAACAACGCCATTGCCTTGTTAGGTCTCAAGTAAAGCATTTTTTGCAAATTTTCGTCGTAGAAAAACTCCGCAGCTGAGCGAGATAAAGAGGAAGCCGATGAGCGGCACGACAATGTAGATAAGTGAAGATCGAATCATGAACGGAATCGAAAGCATACATAACTCTAGCAGCAAGGCTGACCAAATGATGAAGGCTAGGGAGCCGGCTTTCAACTGACGGTTAAGCGGGTACATGTCGAGCCAAAAGGTATAGCGGTGTGAACGCTCAAGTGGCGTTAGCTGAACCATGGAAATAATCAAAGCGATAAAGAAGATGAGCAGTCTCGCGGTACTGCTGCTTGAAACGGCGATGGCTAATGTGCCTAGTAAGGATATACGTAGGACAATCGCGAATAGCTCCGTACGTAGAAATGTTTTCATATATATGTAGAGATAGGCAGCATCCTGTTTAAAAGGAATAAATCTTGTGACCCCGCTGATCCAGCTTCGGCGGGCTATTCGCGTTCCCAATTGCGGAACATCCACGAACCAGTTGAAAAAGGCATATAGTCGTGCCTGCTGCTGCCTTTCCTTCGCAATGAGATAATCCCATCCGATGTAGTATTTGGATACGTAATGCGTAGCTGTTAACCAAGCCAGTGTAAGTACAAGAGCGGCTCCGCTTGCCCATAGAACGCTTGTCAGAAATTGCAGAGATATCAGGACGGCTGTTGCCAGCCAGCGGAAGCTAACAGAAACCCTTCTTGCCCGCTCATGAGTGAATCGGCTTTCTTGCCAGCTCGCCAATAAATGGCCTACCTTCATTAATAGAAGCAAGGCAAGCATCCATAAGAAATGCTGCTCATCGCGACCAAGGCAGTGATGATACAAGGGCCATAGGACGACCCATGCCAGAAATGTCCAGAAGGCTTGCAGCACTAAGCTGTACATGAATCCGCCGCGGAAGTAAGGACCCATCTGATGTTCAACGCGCAGCAGAAACATACGGTCTGCACTTCTGGCTAGAGTGCGAATGGGGCTTGAGGCTAACAAAGGTACCAGCAGCAAAAGGACGATCCACAGATAAGGATAATCTGTCGGAAGGCGCTGTAGTATTTTTGCATAATAATAGGAAGAAAGGATGACAAGAAATAGCAGGAAGCCAAAAAAATTGCTGCGCGCTGCATATTGCAGGTAACCCATGGATTCCTTCATATAATGTTCAAATCTCTTCTGCCATAGGGCACGGGTATCCATGTCCATCGCCTTCATACCAATTCTCCTTTTACAAGCTTATAAAAGATGTCGTCCAATGACGCTTGCTGGAGTCCTGTCTGCTGACGTAATTCGACTAAATCGCCTTGGGCGACCATATGTCCTTTGTGCAGGACGACATAGTTATCGCAATATTTTTCAATCGTAGACAAAATATGCGAGGATATGAGAAATGACGCGCCGCGCCGCTTCATTTTGACCATCAACTCCAGCAATGAGCGTATGGCTAGCGGATCGAGCCCGAGAAAAGGCTCATCAATGATGTAGAGAGAAGGTTCGATCAGGAATGCGTTCATGATCATGACCTTTTGCTTCATCCCTTTGGATAAATGGCTTGCAAAAGAGTTGAGCTTGTCCTGCATGTGGAACTGCTCGAGCAGCGCTTGTGAGCGGGAGAGATAGTCATCCTTCGTTAAGCCGTAAGCCATGGCGGTTAACTCCAGATGCTCACGAATTGTAAGCTCTTCATATAGCTCTGGACTTTCAGGCACATAAGCGTAAGTGGCACGGTAAGGCAGTGGATCTTCGGCCAGCGTCAAACCGTTAATTTTTATAGAACCCCTTTGTGGTTGAAGCAGTCCAAGGATGTTCTTGATGGTCGTACTTTTTCCTGCGCCGTTCAAACCAATTAATCCCATCATTTCACCTTGACGGATAGAAAATGTGAGGTCGTGAAGAACAGGTTTATTTGGTAAATATCCCCCGAATAAAGCGTCAACTTGTAATATGGGACCCATCTCAGTGCCTCCCTAAATAGCTAATTATTGGAATTTAGATACGTGTTTCATACCTGATAATTATAAACAAATTTAGTTTCGAAGCCTAGTTTAAGAGTGAAAACACGAAGAAACTTAGTATTCGTACGTTATAATGAGTTAAATGTAGATAAAAGGTGGTTTTATTTTAAAAATAAGCTATTTTTAATCGATTTAGCCCTTTTTAGTAGGTGTTAATCCCTTTACAGGCAGAGATTAACAGCGTAATATACTTTTCATAATAACTTAATAACCAATTTGCCATTTTTCCATTCGCTGAGTTCCAATTATGGGAACGGGGGAACCACTGTTAACTTATAAAGCGGTATCGCTGACGAAGTAAACAGAGTGAGTAACAGGGGTGAATCTTGGACGTTGAACGAAAGTTTACGTCTGAGTAGGGCGACTCTCACGTCCGAATCCGTCAGCTAACCTCGTAAGCGTAAGAGAGGTAACGATTGTCGTGCGTGCTATTTGTGTATTTTTACTATGCAAACTAAGCCAGCGAGAAGAGTCCTCTTCTTGCTGGCTTTTTGTCCCCATAAGGACCTTTAACTGTTTCGGACGACTAATCGTAACCCGGAATTCATAGGATGATGAATAGCAAAGCGGGGTGGGACGACCAGAACGCAGCTGTTTCCAAACAACTGCTGATGGACGACACGTTAAGTTAAATTAAAAACCTTAGTCGCGTCAAATTTAATCATGCTGTAACCTGGCGGCGAGGCTTTGAAGGAGGACCGAAGAAGTGGGCAGTATCTCTTTTAGCGAGACCCATGTAAAACGATCATCCAGCATGTCCTTCGCATTGCGATGGAAGCATGAAAACTTGCGTTTGATTTTAAGCCTGGCTATAATCTCAATCGCAATGACTTTCATGTTTTTGGTGTTGTTGTACGGTACGGCTACCAAGAGCGTATCCGTGGTTGTGAATGGACAAGAAACCGTTGTGCATACGAAGCAATGGGTCCTGCAACGCCTACTGGATGAACAAGCCATAACGATTGGTGAACACGATGAAATATCTGCAGACCCTACGGCTACAATCAAGGGCGGGGACAAATTCGTCATCGAACACGCTTCTCCAATTCAATTGACTGCTGATGGAAAGACCACCACTGTTTACACAACTGCAAGAACGGTTGAAAGTGCATTGCAACGTTTACATATTGCACTTGGGGAGCACGATAAGCTGACTCCCGAACCGACAGCCTCTTTGGGATCAGGCGATGAAATCAAAATCGTCCGTGTGAAAAAAGAGACGGAAGAAGTAACAGAGCCGATTGCATTCGACACGGAAAAGAAAAATGATGCATCGTTGCTTAAGGGTAAAGAGCAGGTCGTTCAAGAAGGTAAAGAGGGCGTACTTCTGAAAAAGAAAGAGAAGACTTACGAAGATGGCGTATTAGTTGCAGAAGCTGTTGTAGGTCAAGAAGTACAGGAACAAAGCGTTAAAAAAGTTGTGTCCGTTGGCACGAAAAATCCCGTTGTCGTTCTATCGGCATCATCCCCTAGTGTGGATGAGGTCTCTAAGAATGGTGTGACATTCGGGTATAAACAAATCCTCAAGAACGTGAAGCTCACGGCTTATTCAGCGGGAGCGGATTCGACAGGGAAAGCCGAAGGGACTCCTGGGTATGGGAAGACCTATACAGGAACGACAGTTACTGAGGGCAGAACGATTGCGGTAGATCCGAAAGTTATCCCACTGGGATGGTGGGTTTACATTGAGGGCGTTGGTTTCCGACGTGCTGAAGATATTGGCAGCGGTGTGAAAGGCCAAATGATCGACGTCTACTTTGAAGATCATGGCTACGCCAATAAATTCGGAACGAAACAAGGGTATACGGTCTATGTCGTAGGACCGAAAAAGCCGTCTGAAAATTAACGTGTAAACGTCTGTTTCAGCGGGAACAATGTCAATATACGTTGCCAGGCAAGCAGCCTGGGCGAAAGAAGAGGGAATCCCTCTTCTTTTTCTGCGTACTGGGAAGGGAATCGATTATGATTAAAGAAGTCATCGTCGTTGAAGGCAAGGACGATACGGCCGCTATTCGCCGAGCCGTCGAGGCGGATACGATAGAGACAGGCGGCTCAGCCATCGGGCAAGCCGTATTGAAGCGCATAGCCCTCGCGCAGCAGCGCAGAGGCGTCATTATATTTACGGATCCGGATCACGCAGGTGAACGGATACGGAAGATTGTGGCAGCCAAGGTGCCGGGCTGCAAGCATGCCTTCATCACGCAGGCGCAGGCCGAGTATAAGGGCGACATTGGCGTCGAGAACGCAGCGCCGGAGATTGTCCGTGAGGCGCTCCAGAACCTGCGGACAGAGTACGACGGGGCTGTCTCGCAGCTTACGATGGAGGATCTCATAGCAGCAGGGTTGATCGTTCATCCGGAAGCAGCTTCCCGGAGGCTCGTCGTTGGCAATGCCCTTGGCATCGGCTACTGCAATGGCAAACAATTTTATAAGCGATGTGCGATGTTCCAGATCTCGCGTGAGGAATTTGAGGCAGCCTTGGAGCATCTGGAACCGAAGATATAGGGAAAGTGAAGTAAGGTGCGAGAGTGGAATTCAGAATTCAGAACCTATAGATAAATGAGGGCTACATAATGACTATACCCGGCAATGAAGTGATTGTAACAGCGGAAGATGTTGCAACACCCAGTAAAACGAAACAAATTATAAAAAAGCACAATCTTGTGCTCAAAAAGAGTCTGGGCCAGAACTTCCTGATCGACCAGAACATCCTGGGCAAGATCGTTTCGGCTGCGGAGCTTGGGCCTAACAAGGGCGCATTGGAAGTCGGCCCTGGCATCGGGGCGCTCACCCAGCAGCTGGCCAAGCTCGCAGGGCGCGTCTTGGCCGTGGAGATCGATCAGCGTCTCCTGCCTATTCTAGGCGAGACGCTGGAGCCTTATCCCCATGCGAGTGTCGTGCATGGCGATATTTTGAAGACGGACCTGCCGGAGTTGTTCCGGCAGCATTTTGACGGGCTGGATGGCGTCAGTGTTGTCGCCAATCTGCCCTACTACATCACGACGCCGATCATTATGAAGCTTCTCGAAGAGAAGCTTCCCTTGGAGAACATCGTCGTGATGATCCAAAAAGAGGTGGCCGACCGCATGGCGGCTCGCCCGGGCACCAAAGATTACGGCAGCCTCAGCATTGCCGTACAGTTTCACTGCGAGCCTGAGCTTGTCACGATCGTGCCGCGTACCGTCTTTGTGCCGCAGCCGAACGTTGACTCTGCCGTCATCCGGCTGCGTGTGCGCAAAACCCCGCCGGTCGAAGTGGCGGACGTGGACTTCTTCTTCGCTGTCGTCCAGGCGTCCTTCGTCCAGCGGCGCAAAACCTTGTACAACAACCTCGCTGCGAGGTTCTTTACAAAAGAAAACAAATCGGAGCTGGAAACTCTGCTCCATAGCATCAACATCGAGCCTTCGCGCCGTGGCGAAACGCTCAGCATGGACGAATTCGCGCGCTTGTCGACTGCGCTTCGCGCGCACGGCTGTAAATAACCCGCACCAAATGCCCAGCCCCGCCATAGGATAACCCATGGAGGGGATTTGTGCGATGAGGCAAGGTGATTTTGTAACCCGTAAATCCTATGGCGGCGACGTCATGTTTAAGATTGAACGTATCGATCAACTGAAGGCAGTCCTACGCGGCGTCGATTACCGATTGCTTGCGGACGCGCCTCTAGTGGATTTAACATTGAAGAACCTGACAGAGTCGATGGACCACCCCAGGTCGAGTTCGCCTGAATTTCGCGAGTCATTGCGAAGGCTGGCGGTTGCGCAAGTGCAGCTCCAGGAGAAAAACCAACTCTCGGTTGCCCATACGCAGAAAGTGAACGCGGGATATTTTGAAGTCCCGGGTAAAGTGCTGCATTTAGACGGAGATCCGACTTATCTACGCAAGTGCATGCAGCTCTATGGTGAACTTCGTGTGCCCGCTGAGGGCTTCTATGTTCCCGAGCCCCAGATGGCCGACGCACTCCACCGGCTGCTTCCGCAAATTAAGCCGGATATTGTCGTCATCACAGGGCATGACGGAATACTTAAGCATCGCAAAGCAGCTGGGCCAGGCGGGTTGTCCAGTTATAAGAACTCGCAGAACTTCGTGAACGCGGTTCAAATAGCGCGGCAGTATGAGCGCAATCGCGATGCGATGATTATCGTGGCCGGCGCTTGCCAGTCACATTTTGAGGCTTTGCTTCGAGCTGGAGCCAATTTCGCCAGCTCGCCGGCTCGCATTCTCATCCACGCGCTGGATCCGCTGTGTATCGCCGCAAAGCTATCCTATACATCCGTGAAGGATACGATTTCGATGTTGGATATTATGGATTTGACGGTGACGGGACTTGATGGCTTAGGTGGTGTAGAGACACGAGGGAGCTACCGAATGGGTGTTCCCGGCATTCAACATACAGATGAGCATGCGTAAATCTTTGCTCAGTACATGATTTTCTTTTAAGGACACTTGTCTGATACTTCTCTTTTCCGAGAGGGTAGCAGGGGAGTGTTCTTTTTTTATTGGAAAAGTGTGAATAATTTGCGAACTTTGGAGACAACCTGTACAATGGGGAATTCAGAAATTAGGCGAAAATGCCGTTGACAACTGGATTATGGTGCTGATATAATATTTGACCCTGTTTGACATGCTTGTCAGGATGGGTTATAATTAACAAGGAAAGAGGTGGTAGTTGACAATGGCAAAAAATGCGCTGTTGGAAATCAAACGCAGTTTGGAGCCCCACGTCGGGCAGAAGATCATGTTGAGAGCGAATGGTGGCCGTCGAAAGACAGTCGAACGTTCCGGTGTTTTAGAAGAAACCTACCCTTCTGTGTTTATCGTGAAGCTTGACCAAGAATCACACGCCTTTAAACGAGTGTCATACAGCTACGCCGACATTCTTACCGAATCTGTTGAAGTTACGGTTTGTAATGATGATGGTCAGGTTCGTATCACCTATATCCAACATTAAGCTTAATAAGTTTCTATAATGAGCAGACCCTAGGGTCTGTTTTTGCATTTGAATGGTCTTGGTGCGTCTGGGCATACTAACCTTACTTTACGCTTACGCTGCCAGCTTTGTTCGATCAAAGCTCAGACTAAGCTCAGGAAAAGGAGGTTTTTTGATGAGTCGCAGAAGAGGTGTTATGTCCGAAAGTTTTAAAAATGAGTTGGCGAAAGATCTGGGGTTCTATGATGTCGTTCAGCGCGAGGGTTGGGAAGGAATTCGTACCAAGGATGCCGGGAATATGGTGAAGCGAGCTATTCAGATTGCAGAAGAACAGTTGGCGAAGCAGTATGTAGCCTCAGCGCCGCCGGTTACGCAAACCTCATACGGGCAGAATGGCTTTACGCAGCCAAGCTTCTCACAGGCGCCAATGTACAATCAGCGGGTTGTACAGTCTCAACAGCACTATGGACAGCAAACGCAGGCTTTTACACCTTCCTATAGCTCTCAAAACACGTACGCCTCGTCTTCGCCTAGCGGTCAGTCACAAGCGGGCTGGAATCCTATGACATCAGCTACCCAACAAGCGGGGCAAGGCGAACGGCGTCCCTACTACAGCTAAAGCGAATGCTTTAGCTTTTTTTTTGCGCTTTTGTTATAATATTTTAACGGCAAACGAGCAAAAGAAGGTGATCCTGATGAAGATTTTTGAAAAAGCACCGGCTAAAATTAATTTATCCTTAGATGTTTTACATAAAAGACCAGATGGTTATCATGAAGTAGAGATGGTCATGACGATGGTCGACCTGGCTGATCGGATTGAAATGCAGGAGCTTTCGCGGGATACGATCATTATTTCCAGTCAAGCGGGCTATATTCCGTTGGATGAGAAGAACTTGGCCTTTCAGGCTGCGCGACTTATCAAGGATCGCTATGACGTCAAGCAAGGCGTCTACATTCATTTGGATAAAAAGATTCCCGTGGCTGCAGGACTTGCAGGGGGCAGTAGTGACGCGGCAGCAACGCTTAGGGGTTTGAATCGGCTTTGGAATTTAAACATCCCTATGGAGGAGCTGCAGGTGCTTGGCGCTGAGCTTGGATCGGACGTGCCCTTTTGTGTGACGGGAGGGACGGCTGTCGCCAGAGGGCGCGGAGAAAAGCTGGAGCCAATCGTCTCGCCGCCGCAATGTTGGGTTGTTTTGGCCAAGCCTCCCATCAATGTGTCCACGTCGGAGATCTACGGCAAGCTGAACGCTCGTGAGATCAAGAATCACCCTTCAACGGCGAATGTCATGAAGGCGATTCGTGAGAAGCAATTCGATCAGCTCTGCGGCAACCTCGGCAACGTGCTGGAGGAAGTAACGCTCGACCTGTACCCGGAAGTTAGACAATTGAAAGATTGCATGCAGCGTCTCGGCGCAGACGGCGTGTTAATGTCCGGAAGCGGGCCGACAGTGTTCGGCCTTGTCTCCAAGGAAGCGAAAGTTCCCCGTATTTATAATGGGCTTCGAGGATTCTGTAAGGATGTTTATGCGGTGCGGATGTTGACCTAGCATGTGGAGTTGTGTGCGAGGGGCCCGAAGGGGCTCTTTTTTAACGGAGTGGACTAAGGGGCAGCGCTTAATGTAATAGAATGATAAAGCCGTCAGGCTCATGCCTAGGCGGTGCTTTTTTGTGGAAATATTCACCTTCAGGGAGTATTTTCTGCCATGTTAGCATTGTGTTATGTGTATGTTAAGTTAATTTTCATGTGAAGCTTGAATAAATACGTATAAAAGTGGTATATTTTCTTTATATTATTCGGATTTTTGGGGGGTAGTGCGATGAAAAAGTTGAAAAGGAGCGCTAGGCTGGTAGAAATGACGCAATACTTGTTATTTCGCCCCCATTCGTTAATTCCTTTAACGACTTTTGCCGAGCGTTACAACTCAGCGAAATCCTCGATCAGTGAGGATTTGGCGATTATTAAAGAGGTTTTTGAAGAAGAAGGACTCGGGGAACTGCAAACGCTTGCGGGTGCAGCCGGCGGCGTGAAGTTCTCACCGAAGGTACCGAAGGAAATCTCGTTGAAGTTCATTGGGCAGCTCTGTTTGCAGCTGCAGCAGCCTGAACGGATCCTGCCAGGCGGTTACTTATATATGTCCGATATCATGGGGCAGCCCCAGTATTTAAATGAAATTGGTAAAACGTTCGCATCTGCGTTCGCAGGGCGTGATATCGATGTGATTATGACCGTAGAAACGAAAGGCATTCCGCTCGCGTACGCGACGGCTACTTATATGAATCTACCCGTTGTTGTTGTTCGCAGGGATAATCGGGTAACAGAAGGCTCAGCCGTAAGCATTAACTATGTTTCTGGCTCCAACAAGCGTATTCAGACCATGTCGCTTGCAAGACGCGCCTTGAAAGAAGAATCCAAGGTGCTTATCATCGACGATTTCATGCATGTTGGCGGAACGATTCACGGCATGATGGATCTGCTGGCGGAATTCAAAGCCTCAGTCCAAGGGGTTGGCGTCTTCATGGAATCTGTGGAAGTGGAAGAACGCTTAGTGGATCAATACGTATCACTATCCCGATTGTTTGGCGTCGATTCCAAGACCAAACAAATCACGGTAGAGCCAGGCAATTATTTTGATAGTAAAAAAGGAGACGCGTAAAACGATGGAATTCATCTCAACAACGGCAGCACCTGCTGCTATCGGACCTTATTCACAAGCTGTTAAGCTCGGTAATATGCTGTTTACTTCAGGACAAATCCCGCTTGACTTAGATGGGCAAATCGTACAGGGCGGCATTAAGGAGCAAGCTCATCAAGTGTTTGCCAATTTGAAAGGCGTGTTGGAAGCAGCGGGTACTTCTTTCGATCAAGTTGTGAAAGCGACCGTTTTCCTCAAGGACATGAATCAATTTGCTGAGCTGAATGAGATCTATGGTACCTACTTTGATGATCACAAACCGGCTAGATCGACTGTCGAAGTGGCTAGATTACCACGTGATGTTTTTGTCGAAATAGAGTTAATTGCTGTGATTCCTGTCGAAATTTAACAGTAACATTAAGATTGTATAAAATTATCGAAAATTTCAAAAAAATAAGAAGGAATTTGCACAACGATGTGGAATATTACACCCAAGTCTCAGAGATGGAAAAAGGTGGTGAACACAAGTGCAAATTACAGATGTAAGGCTCCGCCGGGTCAACTCCGAGGGGAGGATGAAGGCAATTGCTTCCATAACTATCGATAATGAATTCGTAGTACACGACATACGTGTTATCGATGGGAACAACGGTATGTTCGTAGCGATGCCAAGCAAACGAACGCCGGATGGGGAGTTTCGAGATATCGCTCATCCAATTTCTTCTACGACTCGTGAGAAAATTCAAGCTGCGGTATTGGCTGAATATGACCGTGCAGCGGTAGAAGAAGAGGTTATTGAAGAAGGCGCATAATGTCTAATAATTGAGAGGGCCCGTAAGGGCTCTCTTTTCTTTTTGGGGACTTTGGTGCTATATTTGGTAAAGAACTGTTAACTACATCATTTAGGCAGAAATCATACAGCTATTTATAATAAAGGGGTTGGATAGTCTTTGAAACTCATGGCGATTGTGTTGGCGGCAGGACAAGGTAAACGAATGAAATCGAAGCTGTATAAGGTGCTTCATCCGGTTGTAGGCAAACCGATGGTAGGGCATGTTGTAGATACCCTTCGGCAAATAGATGTAACAAGAACGATGGTCATCGTAGGATTTGGAGCAGAAGCCGTCCAGAACTACCTTGGAGATCAAGTTGAGTATGCACTGCAGGAGAAGCAATGCGGAACCGGTCATGCGGTCCTTCAAGCGAAGGATTTGCTCGGTGATGAAGACGGGATGACAGTGGTCATTTGCGGAGATACGCCGCTAATCTCAGACGTAACGCTTAAGAATACGATAGAACTTCATCAGCGTTCAGGCGCGGCAGCTACGATCTTGACAGCGAAGCTCGATGAGCCGCAAGGCTATGGCCGTATCATTCGCGGTGAAGATGGCAGAGTTGCGCGAATAGTTGAACAGAAGGACTGCAGCAGCGAAGAAGCGGCTGTTCAGGAGATTAATACAGGGACATATATTTTTGATAACCGTAAGCTCTTTAAAGCGCTGGGCTCTGTCACAAACAACAATGCTCAGAATGAGTATTACTTGACGGATGTTATCGGCATCATGACGGAAGCGGGGGAAACTGTGCAAGGGTACTGCATGGCGGATGCTGCAGAATCTATCGGCGTGAACGACCGTGTTGCGCTTGCGGAAGCGGAGCGTTTGTTCAAAGCGCGCATTAACCGTGAACATATGCTGAACGGAGTTACGATTATCGATCCTGCCAACACGTACATCGAAAAGGATGTTGTGATTGGAGCGGACACCGTTCTGCTGCCGGGTACTATTTTGCGCGGGAAAACGATCATTGGCGAGCAGTGCACGATTGGACCTCAAACTGAGATCATCGATTCTGTCGTGAAAGATGACGTTACGATTAAGCAATCCGTTCTGCAAGAGGCTTATGTGGATAATGAAGCTAGCGTAGGGCCTTTCGCGTATTTGAGACCTGGAGCGGACATCGGGAAGCAAGTGAAGATCGGCGACTTCGTCGAAATCAAGAATGCGAAGCTGGGCGAGGGTACGAAAGTGTCTCACTTAAGTTACGTTGGCGACGCGATTGTCGGCACGAATGTTAACATTGGCTGCGGTGCGATTACGGTTAATTACGATGGATTCAATAAGAGTTTAACGGAAATCGGGGACGACGCGTTCGTAGGCAGTAATGTGAACTTGATTGCTCCTGTGAAAATCGGCAATGGTGCATACGTTGTCGCAGGTTCCACAATTACCCATGCTGTGAGCGATGGGGATTTGGCTATCGCGAGAGAAAGACAAACGAACAAACCCGGTTATGCGGACAAAATCAAAGGCCGGATGAAAGCGAAGAAAGAAAACAAGGCAAAAAAAGAATAGGAAACGTTAAATCTCCCTAACAAGGGGGAATTTGGATGGAATCTCTGAAGGATGGGTACGCTATGAACTAGCTGTTACCCACTTGGCGTTGTTTACGAAAGTAAATGAGCTAAGCAAAATTCTTAGGAGGTTCTTTTTCTTATGGCATTGTCACTGAAAGCGGAAGCCCGCAAGGACACAACGAAATTCGATATCAAACAACTGCGTGTAAAAGGCAAGGTGCCTGCGGTCGTGTATGGCAAAAAGGTGGCTGCGACGGTGATAACCGTCGACCAGAAGGAATTAGTGGCGCTGCTTCGCAAAAGCCCGCACGCTGTCATTGAGCTGGAGCTGCCGGACGGCGGCAAGCAGCCGGTTATGATCAATGAAATCCAGCGCAACCCGCTGAACCGGGAGCTCCTCCATGTTGACTTCCATCAAATCAATATGGACGAGCCGGTTAAAACGGTGGTCACGCTGGAGTTCATCGGGGATGCCGTGGGGGCGAAAGAGGGCGGTATCTTGCAAATTCAATTGCATGAGCTAGAAATCCGCTGCTTGCCGAGTGAGATCCCGGCATCGATCACTGTGGA
Organism: Paenibacillus anseongensis; assembly: GCF_009757995.1. Taxonomy (NCBI): domain Bacteria; kingdom Bacillati; phylum Bacillota; class Bacilli; order Caryophanales; family Paenibacillaceae; genus Paenibacillus; species Paenibacillus anseongensis. Next base: position 51,222 of record NZ_WSEM01000032.1, on the reverse strand, counting down.
TATTTCGAATGTAGGAATCGGAGAAAATATGCTGGTTAGTGAGCTCAACGTGCCGGGCACGATTGAAGTGAAATCGGATCCGAACGAGCTTGTACTGACCATCCTGGCGCCTCAGAAAGAGGCTCCTGAGGATGTTGCTGCTCAGGGCAAAGAGGATAAGACAAGCGATGTTAGTGAAGAGACGAAAGAAGAGCAGACCGTATAGGCTTAACAAAGGGTACCCTCGCCGCTGCGCAAAGGGTATCCTTTGTTTTTCCTCTTTCTTCCGTTAATACCCGGGTCGGGAAACTATGAAGTGCGTATTTCTGTTATAAAACGTATTATTAATTTTAATAAAATGCGGGCTGTAAAATTCGATATAGCCTATATCCTTATGCAGATTTTGGTAGTATACTTGGACGGGAATACCGGCATCTATATGATCTTGAAAATGATGATCGCTTGTAAGTTGTTGACCGTTTAGATACATATTCGCTGTTTCACCCGCAATTATGAATTTGATGTTCACTTTAGTAACATATAGGTAAACAATAACCTTAAGATGCAGGTTACGCCAAGGATTTTTTAGTAAAAGGCTAGGAGGATCTGGAAAAAAATGAAATGTTTTATCGGACTGGGTAACCCGGGAAAGCAATATGAGATGAATCGGCATAATGTTGGGTTCATGGCGATAGACCGTTTTGCCGCCAAATGGGGGATAAACTCTTTTCAAAGTAAGGGGAAGGGACATCTGGGAGAGGGAAACGTGAACGGCACGAAAGTATTTCTATTGAAGCCGATGACGTATATGAATCTGTCCGGTGAGTCGATGAGAGCAATCTTGGACTTTTATAAACTGAAGGTGGAGGATGTCGTCATCATTTATGATGATATGGACACGCCTTTCGGGCAAATCAGGCTCCGTTATCAAGGGAGTGCAGGCGGCCACAATGGAATTAAGTCCATTATTCAGCATGCCGGAACTCAGAGCTTCAACCGCATTCGTGTGGGCGTGAACCGCCCTGCACCAGGCTATAATATCGCTGATTATGTCTTGGCGAACTTTTCCAAGGAAGAGATGAAGTCGCTTGATCAGGTGCTGGATCTGACCTGCGAAGCGATGTTGTCGAGCCTGGACGAGCCTTTCGAGAAGACGATGGGCAAGTTCAATAAATAAGTAAAACGGTTTGTCTCCAATCATCATATGCATGGTCCTTATTCGAAAATGACAATGGTACATTCGGCTAATTTCTCCGTAGAATGGTCATACTAGGATGTAATTGAATCGTCGAAGGAGGCATACATATATGATTAAGTACATTTGCAGGCATTGTCATACCTTTGTTGGGGAAATTAATCAAGCAATTACGGAGCAGCAACTCGGCTTCCATTTCTTGACCCCTGATGAGCGTAGAGATATAATATCGTATAACACGAATGGTGATGTTACGGTTAGGGTTGTTTGCGATTACTGCCGCGAGGCGCTGGAAGCCAATCCAGAGCTGTCGCTGCTGGCCAGTCCATTGCAGTAACATGATGTTTTCGCTGAATTAAAATGATGAAGATGAAGAGTTAATAGCCGAGGCAAGTGTGCCAAGGCTTCTTTTTGTGAGAGGAGTGTACTTGTTTGCAAGCTTTAATACAGGCTTTTTCTGCGGATACCGACTTTCAAACGATCGTGTCAGGCATCAGGTCCGAGATGAAAGAGCAGCTCGTTGCCGGACTTACCGGTTCCTCCAAGCAAGTGATGATCGCAACTCTTGCGCGAGAGCTAACGCGCCCGCTATTCATTGTTACTCATAATATGTTTGCCGCTCAAAAAATAGCGGAGGATTTGCTAGAATGCCTATCATCCGATGATGTTCTGCTCTATCCGTCGCAAGAGCTTCTGACAGCGGAAGAAGCAGCTTCCAGCCCGGAGATGCTGGCGCAACGTATTGACGTGCTCACGAAGCTGGCGGGCGGTTACCGCGGTATTGTGATTGCACCGTTCGCGGGCGTGCGCAGATTGCTTCCGATTAAGCAAGTATTCGAAGAATCTCGAATAACCGTTAAAGTCGGAGATACCATTCAACTGGATGAGCTTCTCAGCAGCTTGTCGAATTTGGGCTACGAACGTGTGGAGCGTGTGGAGACCAAAGGGGAGATGAGCGTTCGCGGCGGCATTCTGGATTTATTTCCTTTGACGTCGGAAAATGCGATCCGAATTGAACTTTTTGATGTCGATGTGGACTCTATTCGGACTTTTGATGTGAGTGACCAGCGGTCAATAGATAAATTAACGTCGATTACGATTCCGCCATGCCGTGAGATTCAAGCAGATAGAAAGCGATTACAATCTGCTGCCCAGCATGCGTATGAACTGCTGCAGGCTCAGCTGGAGAAGATGACCGACCGAACAGCCAAAGACAAGCTGCTTGAAGGGATCGGACACGACATTGAGCTGCTCCGCGAAGGGCAGACGTTCCCAGGCATTTATAAATATATTTCTCTTTTATATACGGAAAGACAGACCCTCATAGACTACATGCCTAAGGATGCTGTGCTGATTATCGACGAACCGGCTCGTTTGCTGGAGACAGCGAAGCAGCTTGAACGCGACGAGGCAGAGTGGATGATGCATGCGCTGACAGAGGGGAAGAGCTTGCCGGCTTTTGTGCTGTCCAAATCTTACGAAACGCTGCTGCACCGCAGACCGTTTCCAACGTTGTATCTCTCTCTATTTCTACGTCAGGTCGTTGGGATTCAACCGCAAAATATCGTGAACTTCGTCAGTCGTGTGATGCAAAATTTCCACGGGCAGATGAATTTGCTCAAAGCGGAGATGGAACGCTGGAAGAAAAATGGAGCGAACGTCATTCTACTCGCCAACGGCGAAGAACGTGCTGAACGGGTGAGGCGTGTTCTGAACGATTACCAGATCGAAGTGCCGGAAATTGTAGATGGGAATCTGCAAACAGGGTTTGAATTGCCTTCGATTCATTTGGTTGTCATTACAGAAGGCGAGATTTTCACACAGAAGCAGCGTAAAGCCCGTAAAGTCGAGAAGAAGCTGGAGAACGCCGAGCGGATCAAAAGCTATCAGGAGCTTAAAATTGGCGATTACGTTGTTCATGTGAACCACGGGATCGGGAAATACGTCGGTATAGGTACGCTCGAAGTGGGCGGTATCCATAAAGATTATCTGCATATCATGTATGCCGGCGGCGACAAGCTGTCTGTGCCGATTGACCAGATTGATCTGATTCAGAAATATGTAGGTTCCGAAGAGAAGGAACCGAAGGTTTATAAGCTTGGCGGAGCCGATTGGGCGAGAGTGAAGAGCAAGGCAAGAGCATCCGTTAAGGATATTGCCGATGAGCTGATTAAGCTTTATGCGGAACGACAGGCTACGACAGGTTATGGATTTAGTAAAGACAGCTCCTACCAAAACGAGTTCGAAGCCATGTTCCCCTACGATGAAACAAGGGATCAGCTTCGTGCAATCGAAGAAATCAAGAACGACATGGAGAAATCGCGTCCGATGGATCGCTTGCTTTGCGGCGACGTTGGTTACGGGAAGACCGAGGTTGCCGTTCGTGCGGCCTTTAAAGCGGCCATTGACGGGAAGCAGGTTGCGGTCTTGGTGCCGACAACGATTTTGGCGCAGCAGCATTATGAGACATTCCGCGAGCGTTTCTCCGGCTATCCTTTTAATGTGAGAGTGCTCAGCCGTTTCCGCTCCAAAAAAGAGCAGACGGAAGTCATGAAGGGTGTCAAAAAAGGAACGGTTGACGTTGTCATTGGAACACACCGATTGCTGTCACAAGATGTGCAATTCAAGGATCTGGGCCTGCTGATTGTCGATGAAGAACAGCGGTTTGGCGTGTCCCACAAAGAGAAGCTGAAGCGGCTTAAGACGAACGTCGACGTGCTGACGCTGACAGCAACGCCAATTCCAAGGACGCTGCATATGTCTATGCTCGGAGTTCGGGACTTGTCCGTTATTGAAACGCCGCCGGAAAATCGGTTCCCTGTCCAGACGTATGTGGTCGAATATGGCCCGACATTGGTTCGGGAAGCGATCGAGCGGGAGTTGGCGCGTGAAGGTCAAGTGTATTACCTTTACAACCGGGTTCAAGGGATTACGCAGATTGCCGATCAAATCTCGATGATGATACCGGATGCCCGTGTTACAGTTGCACATGGTCAGATGGGCGAGCAGGAACTTGAGAAAACGATTCTCGATTTCTTGGACGGAGAATACGACGTACTTGTCAGTACGAGCATTATCGAGACGGGTGTCGATATTCCGAATGTCAACACGCTTATCGTTCATGATGCGGATAAAATGGGGCTTTCCCAGCTGTATCAGCTGCGCGGGCGCGTAGGGCGATCGAATCGCGTTGCGTATGCTTATTTCACGTATCAGCGGGATAAAGTGCTTACGGAAGTAGCGGAGAAACGGCTTCAAGCGATTAAAGAGTTTACAGAACTTGGCTCAGGCTTTAAAATTGCGATGAGGGATTTGTCGATTCGCGGTGCAGGGAACTTGCTGGGTGCCGAACAGCATGGCTTCATTGCTTCTGTAGGGTTCGACCTCTACTCACAGATGTTAGCCGAAGAAATTGCAAAGCTGAAACTAGAAATAGATGGGGAAGCGACCATCCCGGAACCGGAATGGAACACTTCCATCGATATACAATTGGATGCCTATCTGCCATCCGACTACATCTACGACAGCATGCAAAAGATCGAGATTTACAAAAAAGTGGCCGCGATTCGCACGCTGGAAGAAGCGGCAGACCTGCATGATGAGCTCGTGGATCGCTTCGGAGATCTGCCGCAGGCCGTGTTTAACTTGCTGTCAGTGGCTCGCCTGAAAGCATACGGTGCGGAGTACCGAATTGAAACGATTAGCCAAAAAGGGGATGATTACCTAATCAAGGTGCATATTGACCAAAATGGCAGGCTGGATGGACAGAAGCTGCTTAATTTGTCCAAAGGCTTTGATAATCGGATCAAACTCAATGCAGACCCGCAGTTGCATATTGTTATTCGCTCCAAAGGTATGAAGCCAGAAGCTTCCATCGAGTTGGTGGAGCAGTTCTTGGTACAATATAAGGATGTTCTGAAAACGAAAGGGGAATTAAAGGATGTTGCCAAATCATACTAGCAAACGACTTTTTTCTAAAAAATGGATCTTAAGCATGGTAGCATTGCTTGTTGCATTTTCCGTACTAAGTGCTTGTGGAAGCAAAAAGGAGGGTGCAGCAACCGCTTCACCTTCCCCATCTGCAGCAGCAACAGCAACAGGTAATCCGGCTGACGTGATTGCGACTTACAAAGAAGGCGGCAAAATTACGCGCGGTGAATTCGATTCTTTCATCAACGTGAACAAAATGTTTTCGCCACAATTGGCGCAATTCATGACAGACCCGGCGTTTCAACAAGATATGTTGAAGCAAATGGTGACTTTCCGCGTGTTGTCTGCGAAAGCGGATGACAAAGTAAAAGCAGATGCTGACAAACAAGTCACTGAGCAAATGAAAGCTATCACGGATTACTTCGGTAAACAAGAAGGCGGAATGGACAAGCAGTTGAAAGACAACGGTATCGAACTGAAAGATATCGAATCTTTGATGAAAATGAGCTTCTACACAATGGGCAGCATGGAAAGCAAAATCACCGACAAAGCTGTTCAAGATTCCTATAACGAGCAAGCAGCTGCACATGCTTTTGATATCGCAACAGTCAGCCACATTCTGATCTCCTTGAAGGACGCAGCTACTCAAAAAGATCTGCGCACGAAGGATGAAGCTTTGGCAAGAGCGAAAGAAGTTAAAGGCAAATTGGATAGCGGCGGAGATTTCGCGGCTCTAGCGAAAGAGTATTCCGATGATCCAGGTTCCAAAGATGCTGGCGGTACGTACAAAGATGCAGACATCAACCAATGGGTGCCTGAATTTAAAGAAGCGGCAAGCACACTTCCTTTGAACAAAATTTCCGATCCAGTTGAATCCTCCTTTGGTTACCACGTGATGAAAGTGGAATCCAGAAGCACGAAACAACTTGATGACACGCTTAAAACACAAATCAAATCTCAGCTTGCGGAGAAATCCCTTTCTGAGTTCGCAGAGAAAGAATACCCGAACTTGATCGAAACGAATAATTTGCCTAAACCGGAAGCAAACCCAGCTCCAGCGGCAAGCCCTGCTGCAAGTCCAGCAGCTAGCCCTGCAGCAAGCCCGGCGGCAAAGTAAGAACTTACCAGGATGTCCGAATATGGACATCCTGTTTTTATTTGTTATTTTTGGACAACATAATCACAGCAGGGTGCAATGCAAAGCTACATAAAGAAAAATTCCTTAGCAGAAGCGACTGCATAGAAGATTGGGAAGTGAAGAATACTATGGATAGAATTCAAGTTCCCACCAAAACCCGATCTAGCATACAAGATTTCATGCTCCTGTCGTATCTAATTCTTGAGCGGAAAGTGAGGCATCTAGAGGTATGAAAGCAACTGGAATTGTCCGTCGGATAGATGATTTAGGGAGAGTTGTTATTCCCAAGGAAATACGACGCACACTGCGAATTCGCGAAGGCGACCCTTTGGAAATTTTCGTTGATCGCGATGGTGAAGTGATTCTAAAGAAATATTCGCCTATTGGAGAGCTCGGTGATTTTGCTAAGGAGTACGCAGAGTCGTTGTTTGAAAGTACGAATCATGTGGCCATGATTTCAGACCGAGACACGATTATTGCTATGGCTGGTGGGTCCAAAAAGGATTTCTTAGAAAAATCAGTGGGGTCCATTATTGAATCCTGCATGGAAAGCCGCAAACCGATTTTGGAGAGCAACTCCGGGCAGTTTGAGATTATCAAGGATATGAATGAGACGTTCTCTTCTTTTGTCGCTGCACCGATTGTGGCGGGGGGCGATCCAATTGGCTCCGTTATTTTGATCTCGAAAGACGAGAGTGTAAAAATGGGGAACATGGAAGTGAAGATGGTAGAAACAGCGGCTGGTTTTCTGGCAAAACAGATGGAACAATAGAGAAAATCATAAAACACAAAGGCTTCCTTACTGAGGTGATGTTCATCTGTAAGAGAAGCTTTTTTTGTCTGCAAAGAGCTATTTCGTTATAATACGTATATAGGTATCACATCAGGCAGAGGAGAAATAGGATGGGGGAAACCGGCAAGGGGCATCACATGGATCGCGAAGAGCTCCATCAGAATGCCGGAAAACAGGGGACAGCCAAGCTGCTAAAAGGGGCTGCGGTTCTGGGTGCGGCGGCTGTGCTTTCGAAGTTACTGGGCACATTGCAAAAAATACCGCTGCAAAATGTAGCGGGAGATGCCGCCTTTGGTATCTATAATGCGGTTTATCCGCTTTATATTTTGATTTTATTTGCGGCTACGGCAGGTTTTCCTGTCGCTGTTTCCAAGTTTGTGGCGGAGAGTGTCATTCACGGCGATCATCGTGAGGCGAAACGCATCGCCCGCATATCGGGAACAGTGCTGCTAGGCAGCGGTATCGTTTTGTTCGTGCTGCTTTATCTTGGAGCGGGCGAGATTGCTGGTTGGATTGGGATTCAGCAGACGGAGAAGGCGATTCGAAGCGTTTCCTTTGCCTTGCTTTTGGCTCCGACACTGGCGGTGCTGCGCGGTTATTTTCAGGGGTATCAAAACATGCTGCCAACCGCGGTCTCACAAGTCATGGAGCAGTTGATTCGGGTTATTACGATGGTTGCTTTACTGCTTTATTTGGCGGCACTTGCTTATGATGAAGAATGGATTGCGGCAGGAGCGACTTTCGGTTCCGTTACCGGTGCAGCCGCAGGGTTAGTGGTTATGTATGTATATTGGCGAAAAGCGATGCGGAATCTGAGTGATTCGGAGGAGCAGGAGGATGGAGGCAGTCCTAAAGCTCAGCCCCTGTCCACTCGGCAGTGGGTGAGACGGATAGCGGCTTATGCGATTCCTGTCTGCTTAGGAGCGATCGTGGTGCCGCTTCTGACTTTGGTCGACACGTTTACGATGCCGCGGCTGCTTGAAGCTTCGCAAGGCAGCGAGCTTGAAGCGATGCGGCAGTTTGGCTTGTATAACCGCGGCTTGCCGCTCGTCCAGCTTGTTGTGATGGTGGCCTCCTCGATGTCCGCTGTCCTTGTTCCTGCGATGGCGGATGCGAAGGCAAGAGGGTTGACTGATGTCATGCGCTCTCGCGCGGAAATGTCCATCCGGCTCTCATGGCTTATTGGTCTGGGCGCCTCGTTTGGACTCGCATTTGCCGCGGTGCCGATCAATATCATGCTGTATAAAAACAGCGAGGCAAGCCTAACAATGGCCGTGCTGGCGTTCACGGCCTTGTTCAGCACGCTGAACGCTGTCTCCGCCAGCGTGCTGCAGGGGGCCGGCGTGATTCACACGCCGGCGCAGGCCTTGCTCGTTGCCATCGTGCTGAAAGCACTCGGCAACGTCGTGCTCATGCCCCGCTGGGGCATTGAAGGCGCCGCGCTCAGCGCGGTCATCGCCTACGCCGCTGCGGCGGGGCTGAATCTGGTGCAGCTGCGCCGCTGCACCGGGGCGCGCTTCGCGCTGCGGCCGTACGTCATCGCACCCACACTAGGCGTGGTGGCGATGGGCGTCTGCCTCGCAGCGTTGCAGCTGCTGGCCATGCCCGCTGTGGCGGCATGGCACGTGCCTGAGCGATTGAGCGCGAGCGCAATCGCTTTGGTTGGGGTAGCCGGCGGCGCGGCCGTCTACGGGCTTGCGCTGCTGCGCAGCGGCAGCATCAGTCGCGAGGAGCTGCGGCTGATGCCGGAGCTGGACCGGAAGCTGGCGCCGGTCCTGGCTCGGATCTGGCCGGCGGGGCGTTCGGCCGGCCGGTAGGGCCCTGGCTTCTGTATGAATGAGCTGAAGTCTAAATCTTGCTGTATGTTGCACAACATACAATGATTTTGCCCTTAAACAGCAGCTCAGTGCTCCTATATTGTATTTTGTACAACGATTTGAGCAAAATGGCTGCATTTTATGGAGAAGCGCTTCAAATGGTTGTACTTCGTACAATATAGATAGCTTGTTTACTTGAAAAATGACGAAATGCTTGCACAACATACAACATAGCTCGCAGGCTTGCTCTCAAATAACAACCATATTTCAGGAGGTGCCATCCATGTCAACTCAAGCTCATATAACTGTCGTCGGACTCGGAACGGGAGACGAAGACCAGCTCACACTCGGCGTCTGGAAAAAGCTTCAAAGTGCAGCAAAATCACAAGCCGCGCTCTATTTGCGCACGGAGGACCATCCGATGGTCCGTATGCTGGACAGCAATCAAATCCCTTACCAAACTTTCGACGCCAATTATGTGGCTCATCAAAGTTTTGAAGGGGTTTATGAATCTATAGCGGAAGCACTTATTCAATCTGCCAAAGACTCATCCACCGAGGTCATTTATGCTGTTCCCGGTCACCCCATGGTGGCGGAGTACACGGTACAGCTTCTGGAGCAGCGGTGTCCGGAAGAAGGGATCTCGCTACAAGTCATGGGGGGAGAAAGCTTTCTGGATCAGGCATTTTTACGCTTTGGCTTTGATCCGATCGATGGATTTCAGCTGCTTGATGCGACCAGTCTTAGCCGCTATGCGCTAAATCCGCAGATGCATACAATTATTGGGCAGGTCTATGATACCTACACCGCGTCAGACCTCAAGATTTCTCTCATGGATACATACCCGGATGAATATCGCGTTGTTGTGGGCCACTCCCTGGGTGTGGCGGGTGCCGAGCAGGTCATTGAAGTGCCGCTGCATGAGCTGGATCATGTGAAAGGCTACGGAAATTTATCGCTAGTTTGGGTGCCGAAAAGCGAGGAGGACGAGGTCCGCTATCGCACTTTTGGCCGATTGCATGAAATCGTGCAAATTCTTCGGAGTCCAGAGGGCTGTCCTTGGGATCGCGAGCAGACGCATGCCAGCCTCCGCAAAAATCTCATAGAAGAAGCTTACGAAGTGCTGGAAACGATCGATGAAGATGATCCTGAGCACATGTGCGAAGAATTGGGAGATTTGCTGCTGCAAGTTATGCTGCATGCCCAGATGGAAGAGGAGATCGGGACTTTCACTGTGTATGACGTGATTGCTACGCTAAATGAGAAGCTCATTCGCCGCCATCCGCACGTATTCGGGAACAACAAAGCGGAAGATGCCGATGAGGCGCTTGTGAACTGGAATGCGATGAAGGCCGAAGAGAAGCGGAAGAAAGGCATCGACGTGACGAAGCAATCGGTCCTGGACGGCATTCCACGGGAGTTACCGGGGCTCATGAAGGCTTTGAAGCTGCAGAAGAAGGCGGCTACTGTCGGCTTTGATTGGTCTGAGCTGCGAGAGGTGCTTGCGAAGCTGGATGAAGAGCTGGTCGAGCTGCGTGAGGCTATTGACAGTAAGTCGGAAGAAGCGGCTCAAGATCGGCTAGAGGAGCTTGGGGATGTGCTTTTTTCTATCGTAAATGTTGCTAGATTCCTCAAAATTGACCCGGAAGAAGCTATTGCGCACACAAATCGCAAATTTATTCAAAGATTTTCATATATGGAAGATCAGCTACGTTTAAAAGGGCTTTCTTTTGAACAAACTGGGTTATCAGAGATGGAAAATTATTGGCAGGAAGCAAAAAAAGTTACAAAACTTCGCTAGTAATAGAAGGAATTTGACGAAAAAAGAAGAATACTAAGTTTGGTGTAAGGTTGAATATGGAAATTTACTAGTAGGGATATTTGAACATCGTTCAAAGTCTCTCAGCTTTGCGAATTTTGGTACATAGAAGACATGATCTTCAACTATTTTTGGGAGGTAACAAATCACATGAACAAAACGGATTTAATTAACAACATTGCAGAAAAAAGCGGACTAACTAAGAAAGACGTAGAAGTTGTACTTAACGGATTCCTTGGTGAAGTTACAGACGCTCTTTCATCCGGAGATAAAGTTCAATTAATCGGTTTCGGAACTTTCGAAACTCGCAAACGTTCCGGTCGTACAGGCCGCAACCCACAAACTGGTAACCCAATCGTGATCGCGGAATCCAATGTTCCAGCTTTCAAAGCGGGTAACAAGCTTAAAGACGCTGTAAAATAATGCGAATTGACAAGTTTTTAAAAGTATCTCGACTGATTAAGCGCCGAACCGTAGCGAAGGACGTGTCCGACCAAGGGCGTGTCTGGATTAACGGCAGAGATGCCAAGGCGAGTACGCAAGTGAAAGTCGGCGACGAATTAGCTATTCAATTTGGTCAGAAAAAGGTGACGATTCGCGTAGAGCTCCTGTCGGAGTCGACCCGCAAGGAAGACGCTGCGAAGATGTACACGCTGGTCAAGGAAGAGGCTTATCAGTCCGAGTAACACGATATAACACCGAATAGTCCAGGATTCCCGGATGAGGGATCTTGGGCTTTTTTTTGGTTCTAAAATAGGACATCCTCCCATATCGTAATGATAGATGAAGGAGGGGTACAGGCCATGATGGAACCCGTTAAAAATACGAACAAACGGCAAGAAATCAAAATGCTGAATCGCAAGCTCTTGGAGATCTCCGGAGTTTTGAACGTAGAGAGCTTTGACAGCGAAGAGTTCCTCCTTGAAACGGAAATGGGCTACCTGATGATTAAGGGGCAGAATTTGCACATTAAGAATTTGAGCTTGGAGCAGGGGTTAGTCGCCATTGAAGGACTTATTCAAGAATTATCGTATGTGGATGGAAATACCCAGGAGAAATCCAAGGGGTTTCTCGGTAAATTATTCAAGTGACGCTGAACGTTCAATTCCACACAATCTTCATGATGTTTTTGAGCGGGGTTGCCATTAGTGCAATGTTTGATGTGTTTCGTGTGCTTTCCGGTAAGCTCAGGCTGCCGCGATGGACGATTCCGCTCGTTGATACGGTGTATTGGATTGTGGCGACAATCCTCGTGTTCCGACTGTTGATTTACAGCAATGAAGGACAAGTTCGTATGTTTATTTTTCTGGGAATGGGGATCGGTATCTGCTTTTATTTCGCCTTCCTCAGCTGGGTAGTGGTTCATCTGACGCTGTTTCTCATCCGAGTTGTCATTGCGATTTACAAGTTTATTGCAAAAACCGTCGAAATTCTTATCATTAAACCGATCATTGGCTTATATCGTCTAACTGTGATAATTTTGGGCTTTTTGCTTGCTGTAGCTATATTCCTTTACAGAATTGTGCTACAATTGCTTTATCCTTTGTGGAGATTACTCCTCTGGATGACTCGGCCTGTGCATAAATATTTCGTGATTCCTGATTGGTTGAAGAAGCTGACAGGCAAGATCGTAACGTTATATCGCAGGTTATTCTCAAAGTAGGAGGAATTCCTATACATGCAGGCTCAAGCAACCGCACCAAACAAGCGCAGCAGTAGTGTAGGCTCAAAGCGAAGACTGCGTTTTCTGATGATCTTTGTTCTCTGTTTTATGAGTTGGGCTGCTGTTAACATTTGGGGGCAGTTCGCTAAGCTTCACGAGAAGAGAAATGCCGTGGCGAATATGGAGCAACAGCTCGTTGATGCGAAGAAGATCAAGGAGCAGACGCAGAAGGAAATCAGTAGGCTTCATAATGATGAATACTTGGATCAAATTATTCGCCGGGATTTTCACTATAGCAAAACGGGAGAGACACCACTTAGTGTCTCGAAGCAATAAAAGGACTGAAGAAGGGGCGAATGCCGTGTTGACCGTGGTTTCTGCATCGGTTATAATCGGCGTAGCCAGTGTTTTCAACATTTTAAGGGAGGAACATTTTACTTTATGGCAATTGAAGTTGGCACCAAGTTAGAGGGTAGAGTGACGGGGATTACTCACTTTGGAGCATTCGTCGAGCTTGCTGAAGGAGTTACCGGTCTTGTTCACATTTCGGAGATCGCAGACAATTATGTGAAAGACGTTAATGACCATTTAAAGCTGGAAGACAAAGTATTGGTCAAAGTGATTAACGTGGACAAGGATGGCAAGATCGGACTGTCGATCAAGCAAACGATTGACAAGCCAGTTGAGGAAAGACCAGCTCGTCCTGAACGTACAGGTGGCAGCAGCTATCAAGGACGCCCGAGCGGAGATCGTCCAGGCGGCTTCCAAGGTGGTCGTCCAAGCAGTGGCGGAGAACGCAGTGGTCCTCCTAGTGGTGGCCCAGGCGGCGGTCGTCCAGGCGGCGGTGGCTTCAATCGTGGCGGCGGCGGTGGTGGCGGTCGCGGCGGCTTTAACAAGCAGCAAGGTGGAGCTAGACCGTTCTCGTTCGAAGATAAAGTATCTCGTTTCCTTAAAGATAGTGAAGAGCGGATTTCGTCTCTGAAGAAGAACACCGAGTCCAAACGCGGTGGCCGAGGCGGAAGAAGAGACTAATAGATGCTTATAATAGAACCACATTACGCTTAAGCGGATGTGGTTTTTTTATTTTTTCGATGGTTTCTGTGGAGTTACCAATTATTACAATTCATCGTATGGTCAATTCCAATCGACATGGAGTTACGGGTATCTCCCCCATCTGCATGGCGAAAGTTCGGGAGGATCAGACTTTTGGATACGCTTTCAGCTAAATAAAGCGAGACGCGGCAAGGGCTGGGGGCGGGTGACACGGCTGGCGCGGCTTGTCGGAAATTTCTTTGAATCTATCAACTCATTCTGACAAACTTTCTGCTAGATTGTCTCTATACTAGAGAAACAAATAAGGGAAGAATGGATGGTGTTCAAAGCATGCAAAGAAGAAGCCTAGGAGCGGCGATTAGCGGTGGATGGTCAGGAATTTGGCAAAGAGCGAAAACAGGTGCTCACAGTGCGGCAGTGGAAAATCGTTTTGTTCAAGCTTTTGTAGCTAAGAAATGGTCTTTTCTCCTCATCGTTATGGCATTCCTTCTTGGACGTGCGATGATTCTCGAACAGCTATCTCCGTTTGCTTTAGCCTTTATCGCGGTTATCTATTTTACGAGGAGAGACATTTTACATTGGGTAGGTATTGCGGCGTTTGCCGGGAGCTTACTGTCCATTAATTCGAATACAGGATATCTCGTTACGGAGATCATCGTCTTCCTGCTCATTCAAAAAGCGCTTGAGAAGTTTGAGCGTTCAGAGCTTTCACTCGCTCCACTGCTCGTTTTCAGCTCAACCTTCCTGGTTCAGCTTTTTGCAGAGTTGGTCGTATCGAACTTAAGCTGGTATACACTGATGATGCTGTCCGTAGAGGCACTGCTTAGTCTAGTGCTGACACTGATTTTCATACAAGCTATTCCGGTATTCACACTTACCCGTAAAAACTATCATTTGAAACATGAAGAGATCATCTGCTTAATTATTTTATTGGCATCCGTTATGACAGGGACGGTGAGCTGGGTGATGGGGCCTGTCACCGTGGAGCATGTGCTCTCCCGATACTTGATTCTTCTATTTGCATTGGTAGGCGGAGCGCCTTTTGGAGCCTCGGTTGGCGTCATCACAGGGCTTATCTTAAGTCTTGCGAATAGCAACGCCATCTATCAAATGAGCTTGCTTGCCTTCTCCGGGATGTTGGCCGGACTGCTCAAGGAAGGGAACCGGCTCGCTGTAGCTTTCGGTATGTTGCTGGGATCTTCGATTCTATCGTTCTATATAGGTTCGAGCGCTGATATGATCAACTCCGCGTGGGAGTCGCTTGCGGCCGTTACGCTGTTTCTCCTTACGCCGAGGAGCCTGATTCTTACGCTCGCCAAATATGTGCCTGGCACACAGGAGAATCTCAAATCGCAGCAGGACTATGCGAAGCGGGTTCGCGATGTGACGGCCAGCCGTGTGGAGCAGTTCTCGGAAGTGTTCCGGCAGCTGTCGCGCAGCTTTAAACAACTAACGACGGATGACGCGGTCAGCCGTAAGGAGGAGGAAGTTGGGCATTTCATGAATGCCGTTGCACAGAAAACTTGTGAATCCTGCTGGAAGAAGAGCCAGTGCTGGGATCAGAAATTTTATCAGACGTATACGTTTATGACGGATATGATGACTAATATTGAGACAAAGGAGAATATGACGAAGAAGCAAATACCTGCAGAGTGGAAGAAGGTGTGTAATAAGACGGATCAGGTGCTCGATGTGATGAAGCAGCAGTATAGCTTGTACAAGAATGATATGCATTGGAAAAAACAAATTATGGATAGCCGCCATCTCGTCGCAGATCAGCTATCTGGTGTCTCGCAGGTCATGGAGGACCTGGCGAAGGAGATTAAGCGCGAAGGGCAGGAGTTGTTCCTTCAGGAGGAGCAAATCCGCAATGCGCTGGAGGAGTTGGGCCTATCGATTCATACAATCGACATTATTTCCTTAGATGAAGGAAATATTGAAATTGAAATCATTCATCAATACACGAAGGGTTTCGATGAATGCCGGAAAATCATTGCGCCGCTGCTGAGCGAAATCATCGGCGAGAATGTCGCCGTGATGCGCGAAGAGATGCATGAACGCGGCGAAGGCTACAGCACGGTCGTATTCGGCTCTGCCAAAGAATATGTGGTCGAGACCGGGGTCGCCGGCGCAGCCAAAGGGGGCGACCTCTTCTCGGGCGACAGCTTCTCCACGGTGGAGCTGGGCAATGGCAAGTATGCCGTTGCGCTTAGCGACGGCATGGGCAACGGCGAGCGGGCGCGGGCCGAGAGCCAGACCGCCCTTAGCATCCTGCAGCAGCTGCTGCAGTCCGGGATGGACGAGAAGCTGGCGATCAAGTCGCTGAACTCGGTGCTGATGCTCCGTTCCTCAGATGAGATGTATGCCACGGTGGATATGGCCTTGATTGACATGTACAATGCCAATACGACTTTCATGAAAATTGGCTCCATACCGAGCTTTATTAAGCGAGGGAACGAGGTGATCTCCATCTCCGCCAATAATCTGCCTGTGGGCATTTTAAGCGAGATCGATGTCGATCTGGTTTCTATTCCTCTCCAATCGGGAGATATCCTCGTTATGATGACCGATGGGATCTATGATGCGCCTGGCCATGCGGTGAATAAGGAGATGTGGATGAAGCGCATGATCCATGAAATTGACACGACCTTGCCGCAAGAGTTCGCGGATTGTTTGCTGGAGCGGATTTTCCGCCATCATCATGGCGAAATTCAAGATGATATGACAGTCGTTGTCGCTCGCGTAGAGAAGCGGCAGCCGGAATGGGCGACATTCCGCTGGCCGGGGATTACGCGCATGGAGCGTCCGAAAACGGTTAGCTAGAAAATGAAGCCGTAACAGCTCATTTGCTGTTGCGGTTTTAGTGTGGGAAAATAAGGGTATTACAGGATTTATGAGAAAGGCGGTATGGCATGTTCAGGAAAGTGCTTTCTCTCGCATGCATCATCCTCGGGGCTTTGATTTTTCTATATCCAGCCTTGAATGACCGGTACGAGAGTTACCAGCAGCAAAAGATTATGAATCAATGGCAGGAAAGTTTGCAGATCATGGATCAGATCCCGTCGGAGGAGAGTGAGAGCGCACAAACTGAGGGTGTGGATACACTCATAGGAAAAGTCGAGACAACTGGCAGCTTGGGTGCTATGGGCCCAGTGGATACCGTTGGATCTGTTGATTCGGCTGCTACTAATCCCCCTAGTGTAAAGCCAGTGCAGCCTTTGGATTTGCAAGCTGCTCCGAAACCAACACCGCAACCCAAGAATGTAGAGGGCGTACTACGAATCGATAAAATCAATTTGAAACTTCCGATCTTGACGGACGCAACCGTAAAGAATTTGAAGGTTTCCGTTGCAAGTATAGCTAATACGGGAAAACCGGGCGGGGTGGGCAACTATGCGATAGCTGGCCATAGAAATTTGACCTATGGGAAAAATTTTAACCGATTAGATGAAGTTGACCTTGGCGACATCATTCAAGTCGAGACAGGGAGCAAACAGTTCAAATACATCGTGGAGGATAAGCAATATGTCCTTCCTACAGATGTTTCGGTCTTAAAGGGCAATGGTAAAGATAAGGAAATAACCTTAATTACCTGTGACCCTATGGATAATCCGACGCACCGTTTAATTATAAAAGGGAAAATTGTAGAATCATCGGACTAAGTGGAATTTGCTTTCACTTTCGTCCGATGTGATACAGTTATGACGTATACAATACAAAATGTATCATATAATAACTATATTGATACATTTTGTATTGTGTAGTGCGGTGTTTTCTGATACATTTTGTATCAAAGGCGAATTAAGTTTTTTGGGTCCACATATGGATAGGAATGGAGGGAATTTATGAAGATGTTGAAGAAGGAATTGAAGCTGCTACTCGTCATTTTGTTAGTCTTCATGCAGTGCTTGTATGCAGTCGGCGTTTCAACTAAAGCAAGCGCGACTGAAATCTCCAAAACAGATAACATTTTGGAGAGCGTGACGATGGCTGTTTACGACAGTGCGGGACAAGTCGTGACAGGAAACGTCTATGATCAGGGAGCTAGAGTAAGGCTGGACTATACCTGGTCTTTGCCGGACGGTCATAGTTACCGTGCAGGTGACACCTATACGTTTATGCTGCCAGCGCAATTTTTGTTATTTAATAACGTGGGTGGGACTTTGACTACCGGGGATGATCAAGTTGGAACCTTTCAAGTGAACAAGGACAGCCGCCAAGTCATCATTACATTTAACAACTTCATTGAGAGCCATGATAATGTGAGAGGGACCCTCACGATCAATACCCAGTTTAATAAAAGCCAAATAACCGGCTCGACAACGCAAATTATTACGATCCCGATTCAATCTGGAGAAGAGGTTTTTACCCTTATTTTCAGGCCGGATGTCCCTTCTACCATAAGTAAGGCAGGTGTGGCTAACGGTTTTAATGCGAAGCAAATTGATTGGACCGTTGATGTGAACAAGTCGATGGACTCCATTCAACAAGCGGTCGTAAAAGACCCTATTCCTGCGGGGTTGGCTGTGCCTGTTTCCGTTGCGGTTTATTCTCTGGGCGTAAAATTGGATGGCACTATGGTTTTGGGAGAACTGTTGGATAGCAGCCAGTATACAGTAAGCACGGACGACAGCATTCTTGCCGTTCATTTTGCTGATAACCCAATTACTCATGCATACAGGATACAATTCGCTACGGCAATTACGGACGCAACCAAGTCATCGTTTGTGAACACGGCAACATTGTCTGGCAGCAACAAGACACCGGTTCAAGCAACTGCAACTGTTGAAGTCAAGCATGGAAGTGTGCTTAAGAAGATCGCAACTGACTACGCGACAGGGACTCAGACGATAAGTTGGGCAATTCAGTATAATTATAATGAGGGGAATATCCCGCAATCGGCAGCCTGGTTATCCGACCTATTCAATGAGTCCCAAGAGTTAATAGCCGAATCTTTTCAAATATTCCCAGTCACATTTAATGGAGTAGGCGGCGAAGTGTTGGGTAGTTTAGTGCCTTCTACTGAGTATACTTTGACTCCACAGACGGCCGAGGGTAAGAAGGGATTTAAGCTGCAGTTTCTTCATGATATTTCAACGGCGTATAAAGTAATCTATAAAACGAAGGCAAGTAAGCCTGTTCTGGACAATAGTTCCGTAACCAACACCGTTACTTCAGGTGGCGGAAGCAGCGATACGGTTGTTAAGCCGATTAATCAGGTGGTACTTGTCAAAAGTGACGGGCATATCGATTATAATACTAAAATAGTTGAATGGAATATTGCGATTAATGGGGACAGCCAGCAAATGAGCCATGTGGTTGTAACGGATACATTCCCTTACAAGGGTCTTCGCCTTCTTCCAGATACCTTTAAAGTCAAGCAAGGCGCAGGAGTGCTGGATCCATCTGAATATACATTAGACGACTCTGTAGCTCCTGAGGATGGCTTTATAGTAAGATTCAAGAATCCGTTAACTGGACCGGTAACCATTAATTACAAAACAGCATTTAATCTGGATTGGATTCAACCTGCAGGCAGCAGAACAGACTTCTATAATACAGCTCAGATGGCCTGGTTGGATCGTTGGGAAAATGAGCAAACCAAGACAGTGACGGATATTTTTTATACAAGGGACGAAGTCAAGAATAATGGTTTCAAAAGCGGTACCTATGACGCTGCGCACAAGCAGATTACTTGGACAGTTGGGGTCAACTATAACAGTAAGCCCATTGAGCAAGCTGTTGTTGAGGATCTCTTGGAGTCAAATCAAAAGCTCGATGCAGTCACGCTTGCTGTTTATAAGATGGTCATTGCTCCAAATGGGACCACAACATTAGGCAGTATAGTAGATACTTCTGAGTACGAGTATCAAATTGATGCAGCTAATAAATTAAAACTCTCGTTCAAACAACCTATATTAGGACCTTACTCCATCGTCTTCAAAACGAGCCTGGACGGACAGTTGATTAACAATGCCACAGTAAACAACACAGCCAAACTATTCGATGCGAGTAAACCTGTGTCGAACGATCTGAAAGCGACGGTCAACATCCCACACGGAGGCGAGTACGTCAGCAAGAAAGGGTTACAAAGCGGCGACAAGATTAATTGGATGATAACGATTAATCAAGGACAGTCAACTTTGAATGACGCTTTATTAATCGATACGCCTACGGTAAATCAACTGCTGCTGCTTGATACGTTCCATCTGTTTAAAACGATAGTAGATGTGAATGGCAACGTAACGAAAGGAGCAGAGTTAACCAAGGACGTCGACTATACCTTGGTAATTGAAACGGATGCAAGCGGCAAACAAACGTTCCGCCTGCATTTCGTGAATCCTATTAGCTCCGCCTATATCTTGGAGTACCAATCGCTCATCGCGGCTAATGATAGGGATACTGTTTCCAATAAGGTTATCCTGAGTGGTAACAATGTAACGACAGTGACCAAGGAAACCGTGCAGGATATCATCGTTGGCGTTT
This sequence comes from Paenibacillus anseongensis, assembly GCF_009757995.1. Classification (NCBI taxonomy): domain Bacteria; kingdom Bacillati; phylum Bacillota; class Bacilli; order Caryophanales; family Paenibacillaceae; genus Paenibacillus; species Paenibacillus anseongensis. The sequence continues at coordinate 31,349 of NZ_WSEM01000032.1, read as the reverse complement.
CGAGCGGTTCCGGCACAGGCAGCGGTGTAAGAGGCTCGCTCTCCGTGAAAAAGGTGGATGCGTCGAATTACACCGTATTGCTCAGTGGAGCAACCTTCGACTTGTACCGGAAGTCTGACAGGGCATTGGATCGGATTGGTACAATGACCACGAATGAAAATGGAGTTGCTAATTTTACCGGCCTGTTGAAGGGCAACTATGTAGTGAAGGAGAGTGCAGCGCCAGCTGGGTACGCTTTGGATGCGGATAAAGAATATCCGGTATCCTTGAGCTCGGGTGAGAATTATTCAATCACGGTAACCAATACGAAGTCTACCGTGCCATCTAATCCGCCTACTAGCACGCCAACGGATTCGCCGTCTAGTACGCCGTCTAGTACGCCGTCTAATCCACCATCCAGCACGCCAACGAATCCGCCAAAACACGATTCATCATCGAATGATCCGGATCCGACTCCGAGTGCTTCAACATCACCGAAGCCAAGTACGTCGCCTGCTCCGTCCGGTTCGCCAAGTCCGGGTCTGGGCACAAGCCCGAGTCCGAGTCCTAGCTTAAGCCCAAGCCCAAGTCCTGGTTTGTCGCCGAGTCCGACGCCTGCTCAATCAAACGGGTCTGCGCCTTCGCTCAGTCCACAGCCAACGACGTTGGATGGTCTCCAGCCGGAGACACTCCCGGTGACCGGTGAGTCCAGTCACACGGCAGTGAAATTATCCGGTTTGGCGCTCATTCTTCTAGGCTTCCTCTTACGGAGAAAATGGCGTAAAAATTAAAGTTAATGCCAAGCCTTAACAGCTCATTTGCTGTTAGGGCTTTTTTTTGCTTTATTGTGATAAATTATGACATATTTCTTGCAAAAATTAGGAATTAGGTCCTATATTTCCTTGCAAGTAGGACTATAATCATGGTTAACTATAAATAGATTCTTTACAGTTAAAAAAAATGGGGTGAGGGATGGCAATAGGTTGTATGGAAAGTCGTTAATGTTGGGTTTACAGAACGGGAAGATCAAGCGTTTGAGCTGAGGAAAAACTGAGCAATCGTGCATCTAAGATGAGCGAACAGTATTCAGGTTGCGACAATTATAGTGGAGGTAAATCATGCTGCGTTATCGGAAGAAAATTGCCATTCTGATGTCGCTGATGCTGGTCATCCAGTTAATTGGCGGTATGCTTGGCGCGGTGCAGGCTGCACCATCTTATGCATTTGATGGAACTAAGCTCGATGAGTTTAGTGTAACTGGGTATGATTCGGATCCTAATGATCCGAATGGACTACAAAAGAAAGAATTATCGGAAGCTGTACTAGGGCGCGATACGGAAATTTTGGTCCATGCCCATAATAAAGCTCCGGGAACGATGGCCTTCAACGTTGGCGTTGAAGTTGTACTGCCGGACGGTCTTGAGCTGGCATCCGATATGAGTCCCAGTACAGTGGTAACGGATGGCGCAACAGGAACCATTACAGCTTTCTGGAAAGATATCAAAGATATCGCTGCCGGGGAAAGCTTCGATTTTCCTGTGAAAATCAAAGTTTCTAATAACTACAGGAAAGCAAATAGCGGCGGTCTGGTTCCGTTTGGGACTATGTTGACGCCTACGGTTCGGTTATACGCGAGCAGTGATCCCCGCAAGTTATACTATGACGCTGCGCTACCTACCAAGACGTGGAGCAAAGCCATCAAGGTCACGCCTTTTTCCATCCGACTTATCAATGATGTGAAGAATGTGAAGGGGGCAGGCCCTGATGATGCACCTCCTGCAGGAGGCTCAGAGTGGGGAGAGCTTCCTTACAAGATCGAAATGGTTAATAATGCACGGTCATCTACAACGTTCACACTCTTTAAAGAGACAACGGATGCGGCAGTGGAGCACTACGGTTTTACAGGCCAAACCGGAACGCCGACACAAACGGTTACCAGCGGGGTGCGCACCATTAACTGGACGCTTCCAGCGCTAACAGTGGCAGGCGAGGACGGAAAAGGCAAGAAAACGTTTAGTTATCAGGCGGCCTTTTTGAATGCGGACTCAGGCAATCATATCATGACGCATGGCACACAGAAGGACGATAAGTTTGACTATTCAGCTACTGTGGACGGTCAAACCTTCACGGGGTCTGTGACACAGAAGGTGACTGCTAGAGATATCGTGATTTATAAAGGTGTACAGAAGAAGGCAGGTTCTTCCTCAGCAGGAAGCGAGGTCGGATACGGAGACAGGCTTGTATACACGCTGCGTGTCAAAGTCAATGAGTATGTTCCTGTGACAGGGATCACCGTTGAAGATACGCTGGGTGACGGGCAGGACTTTGTCGATAGTTCGGCAGTAGTTAAGGATGCAACCGGTGCAACGATATCCCGTGATTTCTCGAAATCGGCTTCAGCGGATGGAACTACAGCCTTAACGTGGACGCTAGGCGATATGAACTACGCAAGTGCCACGGACCGTGAATTCACGATTACTTATGAAGCCACCGTTCGGTCGACTTGGAAGGTTGCTAAATCCGGTGGAAGCAATGTAGTTGCAGCGGACGTTCTCGTCAACAAGGCTGAGGTAAGCGGTGTATCTGTTTCGTCAGGAACGGTTACCGATTCCGATTCAACGGACATTCACGTGACAACGCCTAGTGTTAGTGAAAAAATCGTTAGAGTGAACGATGGAACTACCGTGGGGGGCCAGCCGGTCAATGAGCTGAAGCAAGCGGTAACCGTAGGTGACACGGCTAGCTTTAAAGTGGCTTACGACGCTGTGGGACTGCCGGCGAAACAGCACAAAGTTAAGCTTTATGACTATCTGCCTCTCGGCACGCTGTATGAAGGCTCACTTAGCACTTATCAAATTAATGGAATAACGCCTACATACGAAGATGATATGCAAGCTCTCGTGTGGGATTTTGGCAACACGGATCTAGTCGAGGGTCAGGTTAACCAACTGACCACAGAATTAAAAGTGCGGATTCAAAACGATACCAGCTACGTCACCAAGGATAAAGGAGCTAAAAACTTAGTCGTCCTTACCTACGAGAACTCAGAAGGTATCGTTGAAAGCAAGCGTAAGGAAGTTGAATTAGCTTATGTAGAGCCAGACGTGAGCATGACGCGCACAGTGAGTAAAACGACGGACCTTCACGGGAATGAATCCGTTACAATTACAATCAAGCTAACGAACAATGGATCGACACCGGCCTATCATGTCAAGCTGACGGATAAGCTAGCGGATGGCTTGCAGGACTTGCCGGAAAGTGAGGACTATACGCAGACAGACACTTCGATCAAATTCAATGAAATTCCTTCCATACAACCAGGCACAACCAATTCGGTTACGTTGACTTACACAGTTCAGCTAATTAATCCAATCGGCGCGAGCAGAGATATTGTGCTGAAAGATGCGAGTTGGACCTACTATGGGCAAAATAATACATCAGCAGGAGTCATCAATCGTCCTTACACCGGACAAGAGACGACGACGACCACGCTAACAACAGCCGGACCGACGATTACGAAGACCGTTGAGGATACCTCGGGTACGAAAACTTCTTTGAAGCCTGGAGATTGGGTAGTTTACAAGGTGGAAGTGAAAGTTCCGGCTAACAACGTGACTTATTCACCATCGGTCGAAATTGAAATACCGAGTAATGAAGATTATGCTGCGACGTATACAGGGTATGATTCCCTAACACATACGGGTACGGGATCACCAACTGTCGATACGACAACAGCGGGCCTCATTAAACTCGCCGGAATGTCGGAGACACCGGGTGCGACATATACGTATTATGTTAAAACCACGGTTAAGAAGATTAATGCCGGTACATCAGTAAATGATACGTCTGGCGCTACCTTCAAATGGAAAGCAGAAGCGGCATCCATTACAGAGAAAAGCTTATCCGTTCAGAGCGCACAAAAGCCTACGGTGACCATTAAAGCGCCGCAGCTGGAAATTACCTTAAGTCCTGCTACAACATCCATGAAAGCAGGAGATACCCAAGCCTACACTGTCAAGGTGAAGAACAAGGGGCTGAACCCGGCCTATACCTTTACGCCAACAGTAACGCTGCCTGCAGGATTTAGTTTTGTTTCTGGAGACGGGACGGCAGCTGGGGTCACGATGACGTTCCCGCAAGTGACGACACTTGCTAATAATGCTGAGGTAACATACGCATTCATTGCCCGTCTTGATAACGTTAAGGGGTCAGGATCAACGCAAAGCATTTTAGCTTCCACTGGAGACTACTACAGTCTGCCTGATAGTGGCGGCGCCAAGTATGATTATGTGGCAGGTTCAGCTACAGTTGATGTTCCACGCGTCACGATTACGAATGTTATTACAGCAACGAGCAGTGGCGATATTACCAAGATTCGTCCAGGAGATACCGTAGACTATAAAGTTGAAGTGACAATACCTGAGGGGACGATAGCGTACAACGTTGTCGTTGAAGATGTAGTCGACTCACTCGGAAGCAACTTTACTTTAACGAACAATCCTAATAATTTTACAGTTGCAGGGAACAAGCTCACTAAAGTTTTAACTAATTTGGAGACGGATGCCTCACTAGGGGCTAAAGTGATCACATACACCTTTCAAGCACGAGCAAAAGCAGGTGTTTTCGACTCTACTGAAGTAGTTCCGTACAAAACTACGGCTGTAGCCAAGTGGAATAAGCAAAACGGCTCCGACCCAGCCCAAACGGCTGATGCAGTAACGAGCATTGCTATTATGCAGCCCAAATTGACCATAGCTCCGGTAGCAATTACCGATACGAAGTTTTCCAAAACCAACACCGAGATCACAGTTGAGTTTGAACTGAGTAACGTCGGGAACGCGACAGCATACAAGCCTTCCGTGGAAGTCAAGCTGCCAAGCGAACTGAACGTGAAGCCAGGCTCGATTTCGGACGGCGGATCCCTTAGCGACGGCGACACACTTACATGGTCCGCGCTCTCTGATCTAGCTGTAAGCGGTAAGAAGAAAGTGAACTTCATAGTCACTACGAAGCCAGAAGTTTTACCGGGGACAACGGGTATTACGATCAACGGTAAAATAACCGGATACGAGTCCCGGGAAACAACTCCGGTTGCCATTTACACGCCTGTAGTGTCCTTGCCGCAGGTACTCTCTGTAGATGTGTTGACGGTATCGGCTTCAATTAAAGAATCAACGAACAACAGCACGACGACAGTGCGTCCTGGGGATGAAGTGACCTATCTCCTGAATTTGGATCAGCCGCTTAATACGACCTCGTATCATGTAAATCTTGATTCGCTGTCAGGGCTTGTCCAACAGGATATCATTTCGGTAGGCAAAATCGTTGGCGGCTCTGTCACTGATATTCCGAAAGTTGGAGATAAGTATCCGCTTGGGTCTATCACAGGGGATGCCAGTCCGACGGACCCATCCGCGCAGTATCAAATTGTTACAAGGTTGAAAACGGATGGACCGGCGGGCGGCTACATTGCACAGTTCACGCCGAAACTTGACTATCAGACAGCGGCTGTTGAAGGCGCTCCTCGAACCATATCGGCCGAGATGCTGTCCGTGAACGTCGTTCAACCCGACATTTCCCTGCTGTTAAGCAGCATCAAACCGGCTCGTCCGGATGGTTCCGTTCCGTTCGATACGGCGAGTGAGGAGCTTCTCTTCACCATGAAGCTGACGAATAACGGGCAAAGTACCGCGTTCAACCCGTTTACCACGATCCAGCTTCCATCGGGCGTTCATATCAGCTGGGCAGATCCTAGGGCTACAGTAAGCGGATCTACCTATAGCTTGACTTGGGAGAGTACGCCGATTCAGCCTGGCAGCAACAGCGAATTACAATTCAAATTGCAGGCGGATAACGATACCGTGGTTAGCTCGGTATATAGCGTCAAGTATACCTTAAACGAATACTACTCTCTCCCTTCGAAGGGCGGGAAGAAGTATGATGAGCTGAGTTCAAATTTAATCAACGCCATTATACTTGGGCAGCACTCGTTGGATACAGCTCCGGATCAAAGTGTGAAGGCCGGACAAACCGCAACGTACCCGCACATTGTGACGAATACGGGAGCCGGTGTAGATCTCTTTAAGCTTGAATTGAACACGCCATTTACTACGGATGTGATCGTTAATGGCCAAGTGGCAGCCACGTGGGCATTTGATCAGGGCCAGTGGAAATGGACTTACATCTCTCCGGATGTGAATCAAGGCAGCGTCCCGGGCTTCATGTTGAATGCCGGACAGCAGCAGGCGCTGCAGCTAGTCGTTCATGTTCCGGAAGGCACTCCGTATGACAACGATCATCCGTATCTGATCGGCCTGAAGGCATCAGCCGCCGAGAGCGGAAAAGAAGAGAGCATTCAAGATAAGCTATACGTTGTTGGGGATCCGATTGACGGATGGGCGGGTAGTCAGCCGCGTTCGCCATGGACAGAGCCGGTGCTTGCACCAGGGGATCCATTGAAGCTTTCAGCCGTTAGCTCTAACGATGTGCAGCGAGTGGAAGCAGTTTATATCCATGGCTCTCATTCCGAAGTTATTCAATTCGTGCTTACGAATCCGGAAACATACATCACAGATGGCCATAAAGAATGGAAAAACGTGCTGACACGGTTACCGGACGATATTCTGGGCAATCAGACTTCAGGGTCGTTCAAATTAACCTTCAAAGGTTACGATGCGGCAATCGGCGGTCATGACATCCAGACAGATGCACCTAACGGCGCATTTGGCGGCAATAATGGTTTTACGGTGAAAAATGCGATTGAAATTCTTGGCACCATTACAGTTGCAGGAGAACACCGGCCAATCGCCGGCGCTACTGTTACCTTGTACAAGGAAGATGCCAACCATGTGGAAATCGCAAAAACAACAACGGATGCTAACGGTGGCTACAATTTCGGACAACGTCCGGCAGCACGTTATAGCATCGTGGTACAAGCTGAGAATTACGCAGAGGCAAGCAAAACGTTCTATGCGATACCGAGCACAGTTGGAAGCAACCAAGTTATCGTAGACGCCGAGCTTAGCCAATATCGCTTAGTCTTAACAGCTGATCCTAGCAGCATTGTCGGCGATGGGCAGTCCACGACTGTTTTAACGGCAGTCGTTTTGGATCAAGCGGGTCAACCGCTATCGAATGTTCAAGTGAACTTCAGTGCTCCAATCGGTACTTTCGTTGGTGGCTCATCGGCTGTCACGAATGAAAAAGGTGAAGCAAAAGTAACGTTCAAGTCTGCCGTAATCGAGGGCATCATCTCCGAGCGGTTCCCGATTCAGGCAGTTGCTGACGACAGTCCGCGCGATCTCCATGCCAAAGCGCAAATTATCATGACGTTTGAACCGGCTAGCATTGTCGGAATTGTTACGGAGATGATCGATGGCGTTGTAACACCGGTTAATGGAGCTCATGTTGTCATTACGGCTAATTTTGACGGGAATCCCGGCGTCGACTTTACTGGTGATGCTTACACGGTTACGAAAGATACGTACCAAGGCTATTACAAAATCGCGATCCCTCGCGGAGGCGTCGATTATCAAATGCAAATTACGAAGCCTGTTCAAATCGGTGGACAAACCCAACTTATCACCTACACACAAACGATAACGGCAGGTGTGGTTTCCGGTACAGGACATGAAGAATTTATGCCTTCCAAAGGGGCCAGCGGTCTTATTGCAGTAGGTAACGACAATCAGAGTGTCGGTGTGTTTCCTGCGGACATGACGAACAAAATGAGAGTTCGCTTGCTGGATGGCTCAAATCATGAAGTTTCGAATGTTCCGCTTCAAGCCAACGGAACGTTCAGTATGAATGGCCTGACGCAAGGCGAATACAAGATGGAAATTAGCTATGAAGTAGAGCCGGGCGTATTCATTGTGCTGAATGAGAACGCGCAAGGGGAACTGTCGAAGCTGAAAATCAGCAGCGATGGCGAACTGAACATTGCGCTTGAGCTTATCGACCCTTATGGTAAAGTTACGGATGCCATGACGGGGGAAGTAATCGAAGATGCGCATGTTGAGCTGTACTATGCAGATACGCCTAGAAATGAAATTAATGGAAAAACTAAGCACACCATGGTTCCACTCCCTGTTCTTGTAGGCTTCGCGCCAAACGATAACAAAAACCCGCAGAATACAGACGCTGCCGGAGATTACGCGTACATGGTCTTCCCGACATCGGATTATTACATCCGAGTTACGAAACCGGGATATGTGACGTATATCAGCCCGACGATATCCGTAGAATATGCAATCGTTAAGCACGATTTGCAAATGCAGCGGGAATCAACATCAGACAAAGGCAATGGCGGCTCTGTCGGAGGCAGTATTGTTCTGACGGGTCAAACAGACTTGTCCGTTCATTTATTTTCGGACAAAGCCAATTATGGTGAAGGACAAGAAATCACGTTTACGGTTGAATACAGCAACAAAACAGGCACATTAGCGCAGGGAGTTAACGTTAGCGCACAAATTCCAAACTACACGACGGTCGCTGACTCAGCAGGTGGATCCGTGAACGGAAATACGGTCACGTGGGCGATCGGTGATTTGGCCGCCAATGGAAAAGGGTCGTTGACCTACAAAGTGAAAGTGTTGTCAAACGCTCTTCCCAAAGCGGAACAAAACGTAACGAACGAAGCATCGATTTCAAGTAAGACAACGCTCGTACATCTGGAAGACGACAAGTCTACACTTCAAGTGATGTTGTTCTCGAACCGCTATGAGAATAGCAAGCACACCAGATATATCATGGGATACCCTGATCTGGAGTTCAAACCGCTGCGCAATATTACCCGCGCTGAAGTTGCGGCGATTTTCGCAAGGATCATGGATTTGCGCAGTACAGTGAAAGGGGAAGTACTCTACCCCGATGTGCCAATCGCTTATTGGGGCAGCGAGTACATTGAGGCTGCTACGAGAGCCGGCTTATTTGGCGGGTATGAGGATCGATCGTTCCGGCCAGATACCGCGATTACGCGTGCTGAGCTATCGGCTGTCATAGCCCGTTACCTGAACCTGAAAGCAGATGCATCCAACAATCTTCATTTCAATGATATTTCTGCGCACTGGGCGAAGAATGAGATTGAGGAGATTTACCGTTATCACATCATTAACGGATATCCGGACGGCTCCTTCCAACCGGGGCAAGCGATGATTCGCGCAGAAGCTGTAACGATGATTAATCGTCTTCTGCACCGCGGTCCGTTGAAAAACGCCAGTCAGTCTTTCCCTGACGTCTCCCCGTCTTATTGGGGCTTCGAGCAAGTAGAGGAAAGCGCCAATACGCATGAGTACAAACGCAATGAAGACGGCTCAGAAACATTAACCAAGTTGATACCTGAGCCACTCTGGTAATGAAAATAGAGGCAGGAGCCCCTCGGGGTATCCTGCTTCTTTTCTTTCTATTCCAGGTGATTAGAGCCTCTCGAAAATGGAAAAACTAGGAGAAGAACTGCTAGAGAGCAAATTTTCCTTATGTCAGGGAGGCAATTGTTATGATGAAACAGATTTTGTTAATTACAGATGGATGCTCGAATGTTGGCGTGAGTCCTGTTATAGCGGCTGCACAGGCGCATACAGAAGGTGTAACTGTGAATGTCATAGGTGTGGTCGACCAAGGGGAGTTAGGCCTGTTAGGCACGGAGGAGATTCGCGAGATTGCCGCGGCAGGCGGGGGAATGAGTCGGATTGTCAATTCGATCCAGCTGTCCCAAACCGTTCAGATGATGACACGCAAAACCGTAACAACAACGATACAGCATGCAGTAGGCAAGGAATTGCAGAGCATTCTGGGGATTAATCAATTAGAGCAGCTTCCGCCTGAGAAGCGGGCAGAGGTCGTGCAGGTGATCGATTCCATGAGTGAAACTACTTCCCTTCGCGTAGCGCTTTTAATAGATGCTAGTGCTAGTATGAAGCCCAAGCTTGCAGCAGTGCGGGAAGCTATCCATGATCTTCTGCTAAGTCTTAGGGCCCGCAGTGGCAAAAGTGAGTTAGCTGTGTTCCATTTTCCATCAACCAAAACAAGGGATCAAGAACTAGAGATGGATCTCAACTGGACGAATCAGCTTGCAAATTTAGACAAGATGTTCTATAAAATAAACATGAAGGGTACGACTCCGACGGGTCCGGCGCTCCTGCAGACGCTGCAGTTCGTGACGGAGAAGCCTGTCGCACCAACTACCGAGGATGGGATGCTGAGTGACTACGTGGTATGAGGAAGCTTTCCGTCCAGGGACAGAAATCCAAGGCAAATGGAACGGTCGCAGTTATGTGGTCGAACGTTTATTAGGTGCTGGCTCTAACGGTGTTGTGGTTCTCGTACGAAGAGGAACGGCCAGATTTGCTCTAAAAGCAGGACACGAAACGGTTGACCATCAATCGGAGATTAATTCGCTTCTCGCCATATCCCTCACAGATACATCTTTTAAGAACTTCTTAATCGATGCGGATGATATGCAGGTACGCGGGAAAGAGATCTCTTTCTATGTCATGCGATATATTGATGGAATGACAATCTCTCATTTTATACATAAGCGTGGGCAGGATTGGATCTATGTTATTGGCTCTAACCTGCTCAGAAAGCTGACGGAGATCCATAAGAGCGGTTATGTGTTTGGGGATTTGAAGATTGAGAACATGATCGTATCCAAGTATGGCGATGTGGACCTCATTGATTTCGGCGGGGTGACACCCAAAGGCAGAGCGATTAAGCAACTGACGGAAGTGTACGATCGCGGCTATTGGAAGATGGGGGAGCGGGTTGCGGAAGAGAGCTATGATTTATTTTCATTTGCCATTTTACTTTTAAAATCGCTCGATCAGCGCAAACGCTTCACGGCAATGAACAAGATGCTCCCTCAAAACAGAGATGTGGATCAGCTTATGGTCATTATGCGAGAAAATTCAGCAGCTGCCCAGATCGCGCCATTTCTCCAAAAAGCATTGAGAGGCGAGTTTACTACGTCGCAGGAAGCTTTTCATTATTGGAAAAAACTCATTTCGGGTAAAAAGCTTACACAACCCGCTCTGAAAATGCCGTGGCTCAAGATTTGCTTCGCGGCCTCCATTTTTATTTTTGCAGCTACTGTTTATGTTTATTGGCCGAATTAATAACTAGGAACATGCAAGTCGGAAAGGAAGACAGTATGGAAATCGATCTTGTCGCCAAGGTGCGGCAGCGAGTGACCGAAGAGAAGTTGGCGGATTCGGGAGATGTCGTCGTCGTCGCAGTTTCAGGAGGACCTGATTCCGTGGCGCTGCTTCATGTCCTTTTTGCGCTATCGCCCGGTTTCAACTGGAAGCTGGTTGTCGCTCATGTGAATCATCAGTTCCGGGGTGCGGAATCGGATGGGGAAGCCGAATTTGTGATGGAGTTGGCGAAGAAGCTGAGTCTACCTTGTGAAATTGGCGTCATCGATGTACCGGCTTATATAGAGGAAACGGCGTTGAATGGGCAAGCAGCCGCGCGTGAGAAGCGGTACGAATTCCTTCATCAAGTTGCTGAAGATTATGATGCTCAACGAATTGCATTTGCGCATCATGCCGATGATCAAGCGGAAACAGTCATGATGCGAATCCTCCGAGGAACAGGCCCGTCCGGGCTTGTCGGGATGCCGGAACGCAGGCGAGAAAAAAAAGTGGAACTGATTCGTCCTTTCCTACGTATATACAAATCAGATATTGTGAATTATTGCGCTCAGCATCATATTACTTATTGTAAAGACAGCAGCAATGAGCTGCGGAAGTACTTTCGTAATCAAATTCGGCTGGATGTTATGCCGATGCTGAAGCAGTACAATGAACATCTGCCGGAGTCGCTGAATCGATTGACGGATATGATGCGCGCTGAGGATGATTATTTGGCTGGGGAGACCGAGCAGGTTTTACGCCGGATAGTGACTTTTCAGGAAGCGGCTTGCCGGCTACAGAGAAGTGATTTCAGCGGACTTCACGTTGCTTTACAAAGGCGTTTGATTAAATTAATATTAAACTGTCTTTGTTTGGGAATGGACCGGCTGGAATTTAACCGGATTGAAAGTATCCGCGAGCTGATCTTGCAGGATCAGGTTTCTAATCAAGTACTGCAGGTGGATGATGCCCTTTATATTGTGAGAGAATATGAAGCCATTCAGTTTCAGACATCTGCTCCCTCGCCGAAGCCTTATGCTTATGCGATCGGATCTGATACGGATGTACTGAACCTGCCGGAAATAGAAGCCAAACTGCTTTGCTCATGGATGCCTGTCAGTTCGCTAGAGACAGCAGCTTTGCTCTCATCCGCAACTGACGTATTTTTGGATCTGGATCAACTTCAACTGCCGCTAGTTCTTCGAAGCCGCAGGACAGGAGATCGATTGGAACCGTATGGTTTAAACGGGTCCAAAAAGGTAAAAGATATGTTCATTGATGCCAAAATGCCGCTAAGCCGGCGTGAGGTCATCCCGTTACTGGTCGATGCTTCCGGACAAATCCTCTGGATTGCCGGCTTTCGTAGGTCCAAGCACGCTCTTGTTGGTCCCGATACAGAACGTGTGCTTCATCTGAAGCTCGTGCTGAAGTAACATGCGTAAATTTCGTTCTTCTAGAATGTAAATTTATAAGGATTCATAATATAAACTAGGGGGTTCATCCTTGTACAGCGACATTCAAGACGTTCTTTACAGTGAAGAACAGATTCAAGGGAAGATTCAAGAATTAGGAGAGCAACTCTCCAAAGATTACGAAGGCAAGAATCCATTGGTCATTTGCGTGCTTAAGGGAGCTTTTATTTTCATGGCTGACCTTGTGAAGCAAATTAAAGTGCCATTGGAACTCGACTTCATGGCCGTTTCGAGCTATGGTCAATCCACGAAGTCATCCGGTGTCGTCAAGATTATCAAAGATCTTGATGTTCCCGTAGAAGGACGGCACATTCTTATCGTGGAAGACATTATCGATAGCGGTTTAACGCTGAGTTATCTGATAGATGTGCTAGAGCGACGCAATGCGAAGACGATTTCGGTCGTTGCGCTGTTTAATAAACCGGCACGCAGAACCGTTGAACTCGAACCTGATTACGCAGGTTATGTGCTTCCAGATGAGTTCGTTGTCGGATATGGTCTGGATTATGCAGAGAAATACCGTAACCTTCCATTTATCGGCATATTGAAACCAGAGATTTACTCAACCTAATGTCATATCTCCGGGCTTCTTCATTGCGGTTATGTTGTAGTGCTTTACCGGGATATGGTAAAATAATAAAAGTGTGCCGTTCGAGAGGAGGCTTGGGATGAATCGAATTATCCGGAATACCGGTTTTTATTTACTTATATTTTTGGTAACAGTAGGTATCGTCCATTTCATCAGTACCCAAAACGAACAAAAGGAATTAATTACTTACGATAAATTCCGCCAAGCGGTAGTTAACAAAAATGTGGAATCCGTAACCCTCAAGTTCGATGGATACACGTATTTGATTAAAGGTAAGTATATTAATCCTCCAAGCGGAGCAGATAAGAAGAGCTTTGAAACGCATGCTCCGTACGAGCAATTGGTCGTTCAACTGATCGAAGCCAATGGTGTTCCGTCAGAAACGTATGAGACAATGGAGCGGGATAGCGTCTGGATTAGCTTCCTGACCTCTATCATCCCATTCGTCATTATCTTCATCCTGTTTTTCTTCTTATTGAACCAAGCTCAGGGTGGCGGCGGCAAAGTGATGAACTTCGGCAAAAGCCGTGCCCGCTTATATAATGAGGAGAAGAAACGTGTCACATTCGAAGATGTGGCCGGTGCGGATGAAGAAAAACAAGAGCTGGTCGAAGTTGTTGAATTCCTCAAAGATCCAAGGAAATTCGCAGCAGTCGGCGCAAGAATTCCTAAAGGGGTTCTGCTCAATGGTCCTCCGGGAACAGGTAAAACATTGCTTGCACGGGCAGTAGCCGGTGAAGCAGGCGTTCCGTTCTTCAGTATTTCCGGTTCTGACTTCGTAGAGATGTTCGTCGGTGTCGGCGCATCCCGTGTTCGTGACTTGTTCGAGAACGCGAAAAAGAACTCGCCTTGTATCATTTTCATTGATGAGATCGATGCAGTCGGTCGTCAACGTGGCGCCGGATTAGGTGGCGGACATGACGAACGTGAGCAAACCCTCAATCAGTTGCTAGTTGAGATGGACGGGTTTGGCGCTAACGAAGGTATTATTATCGTCGCGGCAACGAACCGCCCTGATATTCTTGACCCTGCCTTATTGCGTCCAGGTCGTTTTGACCGTCAAATCACGGTTGACCGTCCGGACATTAAAGGCCGCGAAGCTGTACTGAAAGTACATGCGCGCAATAAACCGCTTGCCAAAGATGTGAAACTGGACGCTTTGTCCCGTTACACGACTGGATTTACAGGCGCAGATTTAGAGAATCTATTGAACGAGGCAGCTTTGATTGCTGCTCGTCGTAACCGTAAAGATATTTCGATGGCTGAGATCGAGGAAGCTTTTGACCGTATTATTGTAGGTACGCAAAAGAAAAGCCGGATCATCAGCGATGCAGAGAAGCGTATTGTCGCCTATCATGAAGCCGGACACGCAATCATTGGTTATCATGCGGAAAATGCAGATATGGTGCACAAAGTGACAATCGTTCCGCGCGGACGCGCTGGCGGTTACGTGATGATGCTGCCCAAAGAAGGCGAAGACCGCATGATGCAGACGAAGAACGAGCTGTTGGATAAAGTAACTGGACTCCTTGGTGGTCGTGTTGCCGAAGAATTATTTATCGGTGAGATCGGCACAGGGGCTTACAGTGACTTCCAGAAGGCTACAGGCATCGTCCGCCGCATGATTATGGAATACGGTATGAGCGATAAGCTTGGACCGATGCAGTTCGGCAGCTCCCAAGGTCAAGTGTTCTTAGGCCGCGACATTGGCCATGAACAAAACTATAGCGATGCGATCGCTTATGAGATTGACCAAGAGATGCAAAGCTTTATTCGCACTTGTTATGACCGTGCACGCGCCATTCTTACTGAGCATGCCGATCAAATGCATCTCGTAGCCAAAACGCTGCTTGATAAAGAAACGCTCGATAAAGATGAAATTATTGAGCTTTTGGAAAAAGGCAAGCTGAATGCCGGTGGGATCGACGAGGACGTTAAAGTGAACATTCAACCGCAAAGCAAAGAGAATGAAAGCAATAAATTAGAGTTCGAAAAAGAGAAAGATCCGAATTCGGATCAATCCGAAGAGTAACAAGCAATGGCAACTCGTAAATCCGGTGTACACGTCAGGTGTACCCGGATTTTCTGCTTATTTCGGCTTTTTTACGCATTGACAGGGGATGCTGGAATGTGTAAATTAGTTGTAAATCTCTAATTTTAACTAGCTTAGATCATACTACTTTTAGATAGTTAAGAAGTACACTTTACATCCCAGACAGGGGAGGAAGCATCCATGGAAGCTTTAGCACTAGAGCGTAAAGCGGAGCAGAACCGAGAGTTGAAAGAGCGGTTGCTTCAATTGAAGAAAGAACGGAATGCTATTATTCTTGCTCATTATTATCAGCGTGACGAGGTTCAAGAAGTTGCCGATTTCCGGGGGGATTCCTTTTTGCTAGCGCAAAAAGCGGCACAAACAGATGCAGATGTGATTGTTTTTTGCGGCGTCCACTTCATGGGAGAAAGCGCTAAAATTTTGGCGCCGAACAAAACCGTGATCATTCCGGATGAGCGTGCAGGCTGCCCGATGGCGGATATGGTTAATGTTGAGGGTCTTCGTGCTTTGAAGCGCCAACATCCGAAAGCTAAGGTCGTTGCCTACATCAATACATCAGCCGATGTCAAATCAGAAACAGATATTTGTTGTACCTCTGCAAATGCCATAAATGTTATTAATTCCGTCGATTCGGATGAGATCATCTGGGTACCGGATAAAAATTTGGGCGACTATGTATCAAAATTCACAAGCAAAAAAGTGATCATCTGGGAAGGTTATTGCAATACGCATGATATGCTGACAGTCAAAGATGTAGAGGAAATGAAAGCGCAATATCCAAATGCGCAATTTGTTGTACATCCGGAGTGCCGCCCAGAAGTCGTGAAGTTGGGCGATTTCGTGGGAAGCACGACAGCGATTATTAAATATTGCAAAGAATCAGACTGCAAGGAGTTTATTGTCGGGACGGAAGACGGGACAGGGTACCAACTACGCTTGGATAGCCCGGACAAACAATTCCACTTTGCAACCAAATACCTGGTTTGCCCGAACATGAAAGTAAACAACTTAAAGAAAATTGTGAAGTGTTTGGAGACCATGCAGCCAGAGATTTATGTACCGGAAGATGTAGCCGATAAAGCAAGATTGTCCTTAGAGCGCATGTTACAAGTAAAGTAGCATGCGCTACTCTCTTGTTTAATTGAAAGAACGCATCAAATCATTTTTGTAAGTTACCCTCGTGAAGAAACAGAGTCTTACTTTTCAGATTCTGTTTCTTGGCGAGAATACATGGTGAAGATCGGGTGAGCGGCATGATTCCTAGATACCTCGTAGATGTAGACTTAAATTCCATTCCTCATGTACATACAGATGTGATTGTGATTGGCGCAGGTATTGCAGGATTATTTACGGCTCTGCGCGCTAGTGAAAATAAGAAAGTTCTGATGATTACGAAGAAATCTCTCCTCGATAGCAATACGCGTTATGCACAAGGCGGGATTGCAGCTGTTATTTCGGATGAGGATTCACCTGAATATCATATGCAGGATACTTTGATCGCCGGCGCCGGCCTCTGCTCACCAGAGGCTGTTGATGTTCTTGTTCACGAAGGTCCTAACGGCGTACAGGATTTGATTCAAATGGGAACTCAGTTCGATCTGGAGAACGGAGAGTTCGCTTTGACGAAGGAAGGGGCTCACAGCCAGCGACGCATTTTGCACGCGCATGGTGATGCTACCGGCGCTGAAATTGTACGAGCCTTATCGGAGCGCACGAAGCAAGATCCGAACATCGAGATCTGGGACGATCACTTCGTGATCGACCTGATCACGCAAGATGGCGAGTGCTACGGTGCACTCGTGCAGAAGCCGGGCGGCCAGCGGGTTTTTGTCCGCGGCAACGCCACGATCCTTTGCTCGGGTGGTGCGGGGCAGCTGTTCCGCTACACCACTAATCCCGACATCGCGACAGCTGATGGCATCGCGATTGCTTACCGCGCCGGCGCGCAAATACAGGATGTGGAATTCGTACAATTCCACCCTACGGCGCTGTGCTATCCTGGCGCTCCGCGCTTTCTAATCTCCGAAGCGGTTCGCGGCGAGGGGGCTTACCTTCGCAACATCAAAGGTGAGCGCTTTATGGAAAGATACCATCCACAGCTCGAGTTAGCGCCTAGGGATGTTGTAGCTCGCGCCATTGTCGACGAGATGGAGAATTGCAAGTCAACATTTGTATACATAGATATTACACATGAATCTGAGGAACTAATTAAACATCGGTTTCCAACGATTTATGAGTACTGCTTGAATTATGGTTTGGATATGAGCACAGACTGGATCCCGGTTGCTCCTGCAGCTCACTATATGATGGGCGGCGTGAAGACGGATTTGCACGGAGAAACGCATGTTCGTCGACTTTTCGCTTGCGGAGAAGTGTCTTCTACAGGTGTACATGGCGCTAACCGCTTAGCGAGCAACTCGTTATCGGAAGCTATCGTGTTCGGCAGAAGGATTATCGAGCGTATTCAAGAGCTGCCGGCTCTGGAAGGCGACATTCAAATCCGTGCGGAGTCCGAAGCGCCAAGAACGGAAATTCCGAATCAGGCTGTTGTCGAAAAGAAGTTGAAGCTGCAGAAAGTCATGCTGCGCTACGCCGGACTGAAGCGTTCAGCCAAAGGTCTGCAGAAAGGCCATGATGAACTGTCCAGACAGCTTTCTATTTTTGATTCCTTGATGACGAAACGTGAAGATTATGAGTTTGCTAATTTACTGAACTGTGCATTGCTTACGACAACAGCGGCTTTGGCGCGTGAGGAAAGTCGCGGCGGACATTACCGGGAAGATTTCCCCGAACGGGGTGATCGTGACTGGAAGAAGCATATTGTTTTTAAGCGCGGGGAAGATAGCATAGAGGAGTGGATTTAATATGCTGGATTTAAACATGGAACTTATTCGTAAACAGATTCGGCTTTGGTTAGAAGAAGATATTGGCAACGGTGATGTCACGACTCTGACAACGATCCCTTTGGACCATGCGTCCAAAGGGATTATCCACGTCAAAGAAGACGGAATTATCTGTGGTCTGGAAATTGCGCGCGAAGTTTTCGCTGTCGTCGATTCCTCGCTTCATTTTGAAACAAAAGTCGCAGAAGGATCGTCAGTTAATAAAGGGACGATTATTGCTGAAGTGGAAGGCAACACGCGAAGCATCCTGCTTGGCGAACGTTTGAGCCTTAACCTCATGCAAAGGTTGTCTGGTATTGCGACCAGAACGCGGGAGTTTGTTAACGCCTTGGAAGGTTTGCCGACCAGACTTGTTGACACAAGGAAGACGACGCCGGGCCATCGGCTGCTTGAGAAATATGCCGTTCGCGTAGGCGGCGGTCATAATCACCGTTTCGGTCTTTATGATGCTGTTATGATCAAGGATAATCACATCAAGGGCTCTGGAGGTATCACACAGGCTATACAAGCGGCTAGGAAGCAGATCCCCCACACCATGAAGATTGAGGTCGAGGTCGAAGATTTTGACCAACTGCATGAAGCGTTATCCGCCCAGGCTGACATTATCATGTTGGATAATATGGCGCCGGCAAAGATGAAGGAAGCAGTTTCCATAATTAAAAGCAAAGCTCCGCATATTGTAGTAGAAGGATCAGGATCTGTAACGGTTCAGACCATTAAAGCTATGGCTGAGTCGGGCGTAGATGTGATCTCGGTTGGACGGTTGACCTACTCGGTTGCAGCGCTGGATATTTCACTTGACCTTAATGAACGGAAGGGGACGGCGTTATGATTCTCGTGATCGATGTAGGGAATACCAATATTGTGCTTGGCCTCTACAAAGAGCGTACACTCCTGCACCATTGGCGGGTGAGCACGAACCGTTCTGCTACCGTTGATGAGTACGGCATGCAGTTGCATAGCCTTTTTCAACACTCAGGGATTAAATTCAGCGAAGTGGAGGGAGTAATCGTCTCTTCCGTTGTTCCTCCGCTCGTTAGCGTGATGGAAAGCCTTTGTAAGCATTATTTGAAAAGGACGCCATTTACCGTAGGTCCCGGCATTAAAACGGGATTGAATGTACGGGTAGACAATCCCAAAGAAGTTGGGGCAGATCGCATTGTAAATGCGGTTGCTGCTCTTGAATTATATGGAGCTCCTTGTATTATTGTTGATTTCGGCACGGCGACAACCTATGACTATATTGATCCAAACCAGCAGTTAGTGGGATGTGCGATTGCACCAGGCATCGGTATCTCCACAGAAGCGCTGTATCAAAAGGCAGCGAAACTTCCGCGTATTGAGCTTGTGAAGCCGAAAAGCGTAGTCGGCAAAAATACGGTAGCTGCAATGCAGGCAGGGATTATTTACGGTTACGTAGGTCAGGTTGATGGGATTGTAGAACGTGTAAAACAGGAGTTTAATGTAAATCCTACCGTCATAGCAACGGGGGGACTTGCAGAATTGATCTCCAGTGAGTCCCGTACGATTCAAATCGTGAATCCTCTGCTGACACTGCAAGGTTTACAAATGATTTATGAGAGAAATGCATAAGCTGTTTAAGGAAAGGACGTAACATGGGCGATTATTTAATTCGAGGAACGGCCCTTCAGGGAAGAGTTCGTGCTTTTGCAGTGCAAACCACCGACCTCACAGATGAACTTAGCCGAAGACACCAAACGACCCCTACCGCCACAGCGGCGTTAGGAAGAACGGCAGCGGCCGGTCTTCTTCTGGGAGCCATGCTCAAAGGTGAGGAGCATCTCATTATTCAAGTCAAAGGAGACGGTCCAATCGGGCAGATTGTGGTCGATGCCAATGCCAAAGGCGAGGTGCGCGGTTATGTGGATAATCCGCTGGTTGACCCTCCCCTCAAAGCGAATGGCAAACTCGATGTTGCCGCTGCGGTCGGAACGGACGGCTTTTTGTACATAACTAAAGATCTAGGTCTCAAAGAACCTTACAAAGGTAGTACTCCGATCATTTCCGGAGAATTAGCTGAGGATTTCACCTACTATTTTGCGAAGTCGGAACAGACGCCTTCAGCTGTAGCTCTTGGTGTTTTGGTAAATACCGATCATACCATCTTGGCAGCGGGTGGATTCGTCATTCAACTGCTTCCAGGATTAAGCGATCAGGAGATTAGTGAAATTGAGGAAATGCTCTCACGCATCCCTTCCTTTACAACCATGCTTGGCAGCGGATTAACCCTGGAAGGAATTTTGCAGACGGTATTGCCTTCTTTTCAAACACTCGATCAGATGGATGTTATGTTCCGCTGCAAATGCAGCCGGGAAAGGATTGAATCGACACTCATTTCCCTGGGGAAAGCGGAGCTTCAAGAAATTCTCGATGATGAAGGCTTCGCCGAAGTTGTGTGTCATTTCTGCAATGAAGCCTATCGTTTCGACGAAGAAGACTTGCAACGGATGATTGATCTGTAGATCAGCAGCATTATGGAAATGAAGAGGAGTCAGGATGCAGAACGTAAAGCGATTGTGGGGAGTCATCATTCTGATGGCAGTATGTATTCTCGTGCTCGCATCCTTGCTGATCACTCATACTATGAACCAATCAGAATCGAGTCACCCAGCGGATCCTGAGCAGCAAGGCGAGCAGAACAATGAGCAGGTCGTAGCCAAAATTGGAAGTCGGGAAGTTACGCGGCAAGAGCTTCAAACTGCGTTGGAACAACATTATGGTGCAGAACTGTTAGGTCAACTGTTGGATCGTGAAGTGATACGTCTGGAGGGCAACGAGACGGGGACTGCGATTGCAGATGCGGAGATTGCACGTGAGTTGAAACGAATGCAGCAAGGATATGAGAGTGAAGAACAATTTTATACCTCTATGCAAAATCAGTTGGGGCTATCCCGGCAAGAAATCAAAGAGGACGTCACGAATAAACTGCTTTTGGAGAAACTCGCCACCAGCCATATTCAAATAACGGATGCTCAGGTGGAATCTTATGTCCAAGCGCATCCTGACGAATTTAAGCAGGAAACCGAGTACAACATCCAGCAGATTATTGTTTCTACCAAGGATCAGGCGAACAAGGTGATTGCCGCGTTGGCGAAAGGCGAAAGCTTCGAAATCCTGGCTAGAGATCGCTCCCTGGATGACGCGACCAATAATTCGGGAGGGGACCTCGGTTGGATTGAGGGTGATGACCCTTTTGTGGCAGCGCCCGTTCTCGAAGCCGCGAAATTGCTGAAGGCTGGGGAAGTCAGTAAGCCGGTACCGTTAACGCAAGGATTTGCCGTAGTGAAGCTGAAAAGCAAGCGTGACAAAGAAAACCCGGATCAAGCATTTATTCGCGAAAATGTGCGCAGAGAGTTGGCGCTGCAGGAAGCTCCGCCGCTTAAAGATTACATTTCGCAGCTTCGGACGAAATGGAAAGTAGCTGTTATTGCTCCGCAGTTTAAGTAGGCCGGTGAAAATGTGGTTGACAACGCGTGGGTGCATTGATAAGATTAAATGTATAATACCGACTAATTAACTCGGAAATCATCTATTACTCAATCTGGAGGGGAACTAGCAATGGCAAGATTAGTACAAAGCATTACGGATTTGATTGGAGATACACCGCTTGTTCGTTTGAATCGTGTCGTTCCGGAAGGAAGCGCAGAGGTTTATGTTAAATTGGAGTATCAGAACCCTGGTGCCAGCGTTAAAGATCGTATTGCCATCTCCATGATCGAAGTGGCTGAGCAAGAAGGCAAACTTAAGCCTGGTGATACAATCGTTGAGCCAACTAGCGGTAACACAGGAATCGGAATTGCACTAGTTGCAGCAGCTAAAGGATATAAAGCGATTCTGGTTATGCCAGAAACGATGTCATTAGAAAGACGCAACCTGCTTCGTGCTTACGGTGCTCAGCTTGTTCTTACACCGGGAGCAGAAGGAATGAAGGGTGCGATCAAACGTGCGGAAGAACTGAAAGCAGAGAATCCTTCCTATTTTATCCCGCAACAATTTGAGAACCCAGCTAACGTGAAAGTTCACCGTGAAACAACAGGTCCAGAAATCGTTGAAGCAATCAAAGGTCACGATGGCAAATTGGATGCTTTCATTTCCGGTATCGGTACAGGCGGTACGATTTCGGGCGCTGGCGGCGTGTTGAAAGAAAACTTCCCTGATATCAAAATTTATGCGGTAGAGCCTGCGGCTTCCCCGGTTCTTTCCGGCGGCAAACCAGGTCCTCACAAAATTCAAGGTATCGGTGCAGGTTTTGTTCCTGGTATTTTGAACACAAACATTTACGATGAAATCATTGCGGTGGAGAACGAAGATGCTTTCGAAACTTCCCGTCGTGTAGCCAAAGAAGAAGGTATTCTTGGCGGTATTTCCTCAGGCGCAGCGATTTTCGCAGCTTTGAAAGTGGCCAAAGAACTTGGAGCTGGCAAACGTGTCGTAGCGATCGTACCAAGTAACGGTGAGCGTTACCTGTCTACGCCACTTTACCAATTCGAAGAGCAATAAAGTTGACCTTCATTCAATTAAGTAAGCCTCAGCTCTTGCAGCTGGGGCTTTTTTTCTGTGATAGGTTGGAGTATACTAATGGACAACTAATCTTCGGATATTATTGGAAGGAGGGGCAATCATGATAATAACAACCCTAGAGCAGTGGCGTAGTTGGTCCTCCGCGTATACCATGCTGCCTTACGTCGTGAAGCTCGAGCTGGGCGAAGATCGTATCGTCTCCTGGGAATCAGCTTGGAAGGAAGCGGCGCCGGATTCTTTTGTACTGGAGAGCGGAAAGGGCGGGCGCTACACGTTCCTCGGGTTACAACCATTTTCGACGATACACGGAAAAGGGCTGGAAGCTGAAATAACCTCGTCCGGTCGTGTAACTCGCATGAAAGGCGAGCCGCTTTCGATCGTGAAACAATGGATGTCTTCTCATCATAGTCCCAAAGTAGAAGGCGCGCCTAAGTTTTTAGGCGGATGTGTCGGGTATTGGAGTTACGATGTAATTCGTACTATTGAGAAGCTCCCGACACAAGCAGCGGATGATCTGCCAATCCCGGATTACAGCTTTGCGATGTATGATCAAGTATGGGCTGTGGATCACCTTGAGAAGAGCCTATACCTCATGGTCCACATGCCCGTGCAGCTGGACCTGGCTGCGGATGATGCGTATCTGCAGCAGCTATACGCGCAGGCGCAAGCGCAGGCAGATGCCATGCTGCGTCGCTGGCAGGCCATCAGCGCAGCGGGCTCGCCCCACAGCGGCGGCCCAGGAGGGACATCGATCGCGCGCGAGCAGCTGCACATCGATGTAGAGAGCATCGCAGGCATCCAGCCTGCGTTCGGCAAAGCCGACTACATGGCGGCGGTGCAGCGCATCCAAGCCTACATCTCGCAAGGTGATGTGTTCCAGGTCAACTTGTCTGTCAGACAGAGCCGGCGCTTGAATACGACGCCGGAAGAGATCTACGAGGCGCTGCGCATCGTCAATCCCTCGCCTTACATGGGCTTGCTGCGTTTCGCAGGCTTCGCCCTCGTCTCCGGCTCGCCGGAGCTGCTCGTGCAGCTCGAGGACGGCGTCCTGCGGACACGTCCTATCGCAGGCACGCGCCCGCGCGGCAAAGATGAACAGGATGACCTGCGCCTGGCCGGCGAGCTCATCGACAACGAAAAAGAGCGCGCCGAGCACGTCATGCTGGTCGATCTCGAGCGCAACGACCTTGGCCGCATTTCCAAGTACGGCTCCGTCCGCGTCAAAGACTTCATGGTCATCGAGTACTATTCCCACGTCATGCACATCGTCTCCGAAGTTGTCGGTGAGCTGGCGGAAGGCAAGGATGCGTACGATGTTATTGCGGCTACGTTCCCGGGAGGAACAATCACAGGTGCCCCGAAGATTCGGACGATGGAAATCATTGAAGAGTTGGAACCGGTCCGCCGCGGCCCGTACACGGGTTCTATGGGATGGATTGACTATAATGGCAATATGGAATTTAATATTATTATACGCACGCTGGTGGCGGCAGAGGGTATGGGGCATATTCAAGCGGGGGCGGGGATCGTCATCGATTCTATTCCCGAGCGTGAGTATATCGAATCTTTGAACAAAGCCAAAGCGATGTGGAAAGCAATCGAATATAGCGAGCGGAGCATGAGCCGAGCTTAAGCCTGAGCAGGGCTGACGAAAGGGGAGCTTAGAATGATTTTAGTGATTGATAATTATGATTCGTTTACGTACAACCTCGTCCAATACTTGGGGGAGATTGGGGAAGAAGTCATCGTTCGTCGCAATGACGAGATTGATTTAGCAGGTGTGGAGGCCTTGGCGCCCGACCATATCTTAATATCTCCGGGGCCTTGCACGCCGAATGAAGCCGGTATTAGCCTATCACTGATTGACCATTTCAAGGGTAAAATCCCCATTTTCGGCGTTTGTCTGGGACATCAGTCTATCGGACAAGCTTTTGGCGGCGACGTCATTCGCGCTGAGCGCTTAATGCACGGTAAGACCTCAGAAATTTTCCATGATGGCCAAACGTTGTTTGAAGGGTTACCTTCTCCTTTCATCGCGACGCGTTACCATTCTTTGATTGTCAAAGCGGAGACGCTGCCTGAATGCTTGGAAGTCAGTGCCCGTACGGCTGAAGGTGAAATCATGGCGCTGCGTCATAAGGAATATCCGATTGAGGGCGTTCAATTTCATCCCGAATCCATTATTACGGAGCACGGTCACCAAATGCTGCGCAATTTTCTAAGCCGCACGGCTAAAGCAGGAGCTTAATTTATGATTATTAGCATCAATGGCAAACTTATGGATGAACAACAAGCCGTGGTCTCGGTTTATGATCACGGTTTTCTTTACGGATTAGGTCTCTTTGAGACCTTCCGTACCTATAACAAAGTTCCTTTTCTCCTTGCTGAGCACATGAATCGTCTTGCGGAGGGGTGCAAGGAGCTGGGGATTGGGTATGAGCCTGATACTGAGCGCATGCAAAAGTTAATTGATGAACTGCTAGCTGCGAATGGGCTTCAGGATGCTTATATTCGTTTTTCCGTATCTGCTGGAGTAGAAGCGCTTGGTCTTCCTTCGGGGGATTACGGTCAGCCTACCGAGATTGTCTATATCAAGGCGCTCCCGCCGAGGGATGCGAAAATTTATGAAGAGGGCAAAGCCTTACAGCTGCTGAAGCTGCCTCGTAATACACCGGAGGGCTTGTACCGATTCAAGTCTTTTCACTATATGAACAATATTTTGGCTAAAAGAGAGCTAAGCCAATACCGCTGGGCCACAGGCGCAGAGGGTCTGATGATGAGCGAAGAGGGTTATGTGGCTGAGGGCATTGTCAGCAACCTCTTTTTCATTAAGGACGGGACATGCTACACGCCATCGCTAGATACAGGTATTTTGGCGGGAATCACCAGAGCGCACGTACTGCGAATTGCCCAGCGAGGGCAGTTACCTGCCCAAGATGGTTTATATCGTTGGGAAGATTTGACGGAGGCCGATGAGGTATTTTTGGTCAATTCCATTCAAGAAATCGTGCCGGTCACAACTTTATATACACCTAGTGGCCAAAAGATCTCAGTGGGCACAGGAACAGTGGGGCCCATCACTCGTGAGCTGATTCGGACATATAACGAATATTGATAAATTGATAAACATACAGGAAGTGAACAGCAGATGAAAGTGTTATCCTGCAAAGGACACGAGCTGCCCATCGGTGATCGAACGATCATCATGGGCATATTGAACGTAACGCCGGACTCCTTCTCGGATGGCGGATCCTATGTCACCGTAGAAGATGCGATACGCAGAGCTCGGCAGATGGTTGAGGATGGCGCAGATATCATTGATATTGGAGGCGAGTCCACCCGTCCGGGATCTGCGGAGGTGACCGAGGAAGAAGAGCTTCGCCGGGTAATCCCCGTCATTGAAGCGCTAAGTCGAGAAATTAACGTTCCTATTTCTATAGATACATATAAAGCGGAAGTCGCTAAGCAAGCTTTGGCGGCAGGGGCGCACATCATCAATGATGTATGGGGTGGACAGGCCGACCCCCGTATGGCTGGCGTAGCGGCGAGCTACGATTGTCCCTTCATTATTACCCATAACCGATTGAACACGGAATATAAGGATTTTCTGCCAGAGGTGCTGAACGATCTTCGGCAATATGTGAGTCAAGCCCGAGACGCGGGGGTTCGCGACGAACGGATTATTTTGGACCCTGGCATCGGTTTTGCGAAATCCTACGAACAGAACTTGCAGCTTATGAACCAACTGCGCCCTCTTGTTGATCTCGGGTATCCGGTCCTCCTAGGTACATCTCGTAAAAGTGTAATCGGGATGACGCTGAATCTGCCGCCGGCCGAGCGGTTGGAAGGATCGCTTTCAACCGTCGTGCTGGGAATCGCACAGGGCTGCGGGATTGTTCGCGTGCATGATGTATTAGCAACCAAGCGGGCCGCCGTCATGACGGATGCCATTATTCGCTCATAATGAAGGAGGCCACAACAATGGACAAAATCACACTATCTCGCATGCAGTTTTTTGGTAATCACGGTGTTTTTCCGGAAGAAAATAAATTGGGCCAGCGCTTTTATGTGGATGTCGAGCTGATGCTTCCGCTGCATAAACCCGGACAGTCGGATCATCTCGATGATACGGTGAATTATGGCGAGGTTTTTTTCAAAGTGAAAGAAATTGTCGAAGGACGCACTTTCCAATTAATTGAAGCTTTAGCGGAAAACATTGCATCAATGCTTCTTCATACTTATACTAGTATCAATGAAGTGACGGTTCGCGTCATTAAGCCGCATCCGCCCTTTGCCGTTATTTTTGACGGCGTGACTGTAGAGATTAACCGAAAGCGGGCAACGACATGACAGCCGAGGAACAAGAACGCAACATTGCAGCTTATGTCGCATTAGGATCCAATATCAA
The DNA here is from genome assembly GCF_009757995.1 of Paenibacillus anseongensis. Classification (NCBI taxonomy): domain Bacteria; kingdom Bacillati; phylum Bacillota; class Bacilli; order Caryophanales; family Paenibacillaceae; genus Paenibacillus; species Paenibacillus anseongensis. The sequence continues at coordinate 4,274 of NZ_WSEM01000032.1, read as the reverse complement.
TGATCGCGAACAATATTTGCAGGATGCGATTACAGCGCTGAACCAGGAGTCGGGTATTGTCGTGACTGGCTTGTCCAGTATTTACGAAACCGAGCCGGTCGGTTATGTAGACCAGTCTGCTTTTCTTAATATGGTCGTTCAGATACAAACAGTTATTCCTGCTGAAGATTTGCTATTCAAATTGCTGGCCATTGAGAATCGTTTGGGGAGAAAGCGCGACGTGCGCTGGGGTCCAAGAACGATCGATTTGGATTTGCTTCTGTACGGCGACGAGCAGCTTACGACCCCCGACTTGATCATTCCGCATCCGCGGATGCATGAGCGGGCTTTTGTATTAGTCCCTCTCTCAGAGGTTCTCTACGAGCGGCAAGATGCTGCATTTGAATTCATCTCCGCGAATCTGGAGAAACTGGAAGGAAAGGAAGGCGTTGTGTTATGGAAAAAAGCTCAGTAGCTCAGCGCATACGCGCTTTTCGTAAATTGAAAGGATATACCCAGAATGAATTGGCTGATTTGCTCGGCGTATCGATCGCCATTTTGGGTGCAATTGAAAGAGGTACACGTAAACCGGATACGAAAATCATTAATAAAATCTCGCAGGTGCTTGGTATCGAGCCGGATGAGTTAGTCGCAGTGGTTGCGAGATAAGAGAGGTGGAATCTTCGGTGCTGAAAATAGGTAATGTCGAAGCTCCCAATAAAGTTGTGCTTGCCCCGATGGCAGGCGTTTGTAATCCTGCATTCCGTCTGATTGCCAAAGAGTTTGGCACAGGGCTGGTATGTGCGGAGATGGTAAGTGATAAGGCTATCGTTCACGGGAATACCCGTTCGATGGAAATGTTATATGTAGATGATCGGGAGAAACCGCTCAGTTTACAAATCTTCGGCGGCGACACGGAAACACTCGTGCAGGCAGCCAAAATCGTAGATCAACAAACCAACGCAGATATTATTGATATCAATATGGGCTGCCCGGTGCCGAAAATCACCAAATGTGATGCTGGCGCACGTTGGCTGCTTCAACCGGATAAAATTGAACAAATGATCGAGACCGTCGTAAAGGCAGTAAACAAACCTGTTACCGTCAAAATGCGGATCGGCTGGGATTCTGATCACATCTATGCTGTCGAAAATGCAAAAGCTGTCGAAAGAGGCGGCGGCAGCGCAGTTAGCGTTCACGGTCGTACGCGCGAGCAGCTCTACACAGGGAAAGCGGATTGGAACATTATCCGAGATGTGAAGCAAGCTTTGTCGATTCCGGTTATTGGTAATGGTGATGTAGTTACGCCTGAGGACGCCAAACGCATGTTGGACCAAACAGGTGTGGATGGCGTCATGATCGGCCGTGGTGCATTAGGCAATCCGTGGATGCTATACCGTACCGTTCAGTATCTTGCTAATGGGGAGTTACCTCCGGAACCAACACCGGAAGAGAAAATCCGCATCGCCATCCTGCACATGGACCGACTCATAGCACTCAAAGGCGAGCACGTTGCCGTCAAAGAGATGCGTAAACATATGGCTTGGTACCTGAAGGGATTAACAGGAGCAGCTCGTGTGAAGGACGCCATTATGGAGATGTTGAAGCGTGATGAAATGGTTCGGACACTGAATGAATACGTTGAGCACCTAGCTGCGCAATCGTCGTCATCCAGCCAAGAAGAATCTCCCGTACTGCATTAAATCATGCAGCTATGGTTGAGATTGACATTTTGAAACGGTTGCAATATAATCAGTCAATATTAATGTGTTCCTGCATATATTGAAAGACAAACGAGTAAGTTCCTAATTTTATAACCGTGAATTCATACTACTTGAATCAGCTCTATAAAGACCTAACTCCTAGCAGGAAGCATCGATTCAACGATATGAAAATCTTTCACATGACGGGAGATCAGTTGGTAATGGCTGAAAAAGAGGTCATTCTTACACCAGAAGGTTTGAGAAGGCTCGAGGACGAGCTTGAGCATCTTAAATCCGTGAAGCGCCGCGAAGTCGCGGAGAGAATCAAGGTTGCTATCGGGTATGGCGATATCAGTGAGAACTCCGAGTACGAAGATGCGAAGAACGAGCAAGCTTTTATCGAAGGCAGAATCATCACTTTAGAAAAAATGCTGCGCAATGCGCGGATTATTAATAACGACGATGTGGATATCAACACGGTAAGTGTAGGATCCATCGTTACACTGAAGGACTTGGAATTCGGTGATTTGGTTGAGTACAATATTGTAGGTACCGCGGAGTCTGATCCGCTACAGAATAAGATTTCCAATGAAAGCCCGGTGGGCAAAGCAATTCTTGGCAAGCAAAAGGGCGCAACCGTTGATGTTAACGTTCCAGCTGGTGTCATTCAGTATCAAATTGTTGATATTAAAAAGTAGCGTGCAGCCGCAGCCCCGTTGCAGTTTACCTTTGCTTAGCATAGGCAAATTGTCTGGAAAGCTTCCTTACGGAAGCTTTTTTCCGGTTTTAGCACCCTTTACTAAAATATGTAGGAGATGAAAACATGAGCCAGGAAGTGGAATTGAACGAATTGCTCGTCATTCGCCGTAACAAATTGGACGAGCTTCGCGGTTTGGGCGTAGACCCTTTCGGCAGCAAATACGTTAGAACGCATACAACGCAAGAGATCTTGACAGCTTACCAGGACAAAACAAAGGAAGAGCTGGACGAAGAGAACCACGAGGTTAGTATTGCAGGACGTATTATGCAAAAAAGAGGCATGGGTAAAGCAAGTTTCGCTCATATCCAAGACATTACAGGGAAAATTCAAATCTACGTGCGGGAAGATGCGTTGGATGCGAACAAGTACAAAGCTTTTGATCTTTTGGATCTGGGCGACATGGTTGGCGTTCAAGGTGTTGTTTTTAAAACTAAAACCGGAGAAACCTCCATTAAGGTCAAGTCTCTTGAAGTATTGACGAAGTCTTTGCTTCCGCTTCCGGACAAATTCCATGGTCTTAGCGATGTAGAATTGCGTTATCGTCAACGTTATGTTGATTTGATTATGAATCAAGATGTTCAACAGACATTTATTCAGCGTTCTCGTATTATTCAGTCGATGCGCCGTTACCTGGATTCACTGGGTTATCTAGAGGTGGAAACACCGACGCTACATTCGGTTGCAGGCGGGGCTTCGGCTCGTCCGTTTAATACGCATCATAATGCTTTGGATATGCAGCTTCATATGCGTATTGCGATTGAGCTTCACTTGAAACGCCTAATTGTTGGCGGACTAGAGAAAGTTTACGAAATTGGTCGTGTATACCGGAATGAAGGTATCTCCACGCGCCATAATCCAGAGTTTACGATGATTGAGTTGTACGAAGCTTATGCTGACTACAAAGACATCATGAAGCTAACTGAGGAGCTTATTGCGCATATCGCTCAAGAGGTTCTTGGTACGACTTCGATTCCTTATGGAGATCATGTGGTTGATCTAGCTGTTGGCTGGAGACGTATCTCCATGGTTGATGCGGTTAAAGAAGTGAAAGGTGTAGACTTCGGCGTTCAAATGACGAATGAAGAAGCGCATCGCTTAGCCAAAGAGCATAATGTGCCGGTGGAGCCTCATATGACATTTGGTCATATTTTGAACCAATTCTTTGAGACGTTTGTAGAAGAGACGCTGATCCAGCCGACCTTTATTTATGGACATCCTCTAGAAATTTCACCGCTTGCCAAAAAGAACCCGGAAGATCCGCGCTTCACGGATCGCTTCGAGCTCTTTATCGTAGCGCGTGAGCATGCGAATGCATTTACTGAGCTTAACGATCCTATCGATCAAAGAGAGCGTTTTGAGGCTCAGCTTCGTGAGAAAGAGCAGGGGAATGATGAAGCTCATGAAATGGATGAGGATTTCATCCGTGCTTTGGAATATGGAATGCCGCCAACCGGTGGTTTAGGAATAGGAATCGACCGTTTGGTTATGCTATTGACCAATGCCCCATCTATTCGCGATGTCTTGTTGTTCCCGCTTATGCGTGAGCGTCAAGGAGAGTAAGGAAGACCATTTCGGGGCATCGTAAGGTGCCTCGAAATTTTTTGTCGAAAGTACTTGCATTGTCTGTGGCGTCTGTGGTATCTTATAAAAGTTGCCGCTGAGGACAACGAGCAAATGGTTGAAAAACAACTTAAAAAATAAGTTGCAAACAAAAACTCAGTATGGTATATTGAACTTCCGGCTTTCGAAAGAGAGCGGATAGGACAAGAGTTCTTGATCTTTGAAAACTGAACAACGAGTGAGTAAGCACAGTCGAGCAATCGACTATAAAT
>NZ_WSEM01000031.1:0-118397 GCF_009757995.1 Paenibacillus anseongensis | reverse complement strand
TACGAATGAGCGAGTATATGTAAGAAAAACGTTAATACAGAGGGAGGGGAACTACGGTCACTTATTTCTGTTTAGCGGATTTCATAGAAACAAGGCAAAATAGTGGACTCCAGTTCCCTTTTAGATACATTTTGTTTACAAGTTAGAGAAGTGCCCATGACATCCTTGTTCTATAAATAAAAGAGAGAAACGAACAGGGAGAGTAATCGTATGATGAGAGATGACGCGGCCTTTAATGCTCTATATGAGCAATACTATACAGACGTTTATTATTTCACTTATTCGGTATTGAAAGATCATTTTTTAGCCCAGGATGCGGTGCAGGAAACGTTCTTGAAGGTATTCCGGTATTTCAACTCGATCAAGGTGGAGGAAAAGAAGGCATCTTGGCTTTTCACGATTACTAGAAACACGGCGATTGATTTTTATCGCAAACGGCTTAAATCTTTGGAGATCTCACATGATAAAATGGAGTCGATTGCCATAGCGGCGGAGGCTGAGGCATTAAAGAACATGGAAAAAAAGTCCATTCATGAGCAAATCTCAGCATTAGAACCTCAGTTTCAGCAGTCGCTTTTGTTAGTCTATGAACATGGGCTGACCTATGAACAGCTGGCTGCGCATCAGAATACGACGGTCAGCGCGGTTAAATCCAAACTGCATCGAGCGAAAAAAAAGCTGCGTTCCCTAGCTCAATAAATGGCTAACAGGTCCTTTGCTCTTCTGAAGAGCAGAGGATTTTTTCGTGCCCATCCTATAAAAGTATTTGATACGCACGTGTTATCGTGTATCATCAGGTAATGATACGCAGGTCATGAACGAGGAGGACGACGATGCTAAGCAAATGGTTCATCCATCGAAGCAGCATTCAAAATAAATTTCTTATATCGACAATATGTCTCATCCTTGTTCCTTTAGGTATCTTTGGCTTCATTACGTTGCAAATTTCCAAAAGTTCGATTGAGTCGCAAGTGAGCCAGTCCAATCTCAAAACATTGGGCCAGATTGCAGAGAAGACGGATATGCTGCTGGATGATGTCATCGCGGTTTCCAATACGTTTTATCTCAATGACGAGATCAACCATGCTTTTACGACGGAAATTATGGAAAACAGCTATGAAGAAGCGCATCTTCGTGCTGCTTTTGACAGGCTGCTGACGAATTCGATTTATTCCTTCGGAAAGCTCCAATATCATGTTACGCTGCTTGGCTTGAACGGACTGGAGCAGTCCACGAATCCGCTATATAAAAACATTCGAATGCGAGATATTGTAAACGAGCCTTGGTTCAAAATGGCTGCTGAGGCTAAGGGCCGCATTCTCTGGATTACGGAGCCGATCCCTGGGCTTATGCCGACAGAGGACGGTGGGCGCAGCACTTTTCACGCGGTAAGGATCAGTAACCGTTTTGAAACCGGCGCTCCTACCGGGCTTGTCATGATTAGTGTAAACGCAACCACCATAAGAAGCTTATATGAAGGTGCGCTGGACGAGCAGCGGGAAATTGTGATCATCGGTGACGATGGCCGTGTGATCTCTTCCCAGGCCAATGGAAAGATACAAAGCAATGTGAAGGACCGCTCCTATTACTGGAAAATTCAGCAGTATGAATCGGGTTATTTCATTGATCGTGAGAATAATACAGAGCAATTGATTTCTTTTCAGACAATCGGCAAAACCGGTTGGAAGCTGGTTTCGTATACACCGACCAAAGTTGTTCTTAGCAGCTTAAATCAAATTCAATTCATTGTCTCTATTGTTTTTATGATTGTTGTTCTTCTCTCCATCGGGGCATCGTATGTGATAGCCAAACGACTTGCTATTCCGATCAAACGGCTGTATCGCGATTTCACTCGTGTAGAAACGGGGGATTTATCGGTGCGGACTCCGATTCATCAGGATGATGAAATTGGTTTGCTGACGCGGAAATTTAATCAAATGGTGGCCAGATTGAATGAACTGATGCAAGGGATTACCGTTGAGCAGCAGCAGAAAAGGCATGCCGAGCTTCAGGCGCTGCAATCGCAAATTAATCCGCATTTTCTGTATAATACGCTAACTTCGATACGATTCATGCTGCATAAGCACAGCAGCGACAAAGTCGATTCGGTTATTGTGGCGCTGGTCAAGCTGCTGAAGCAATCGATCTCCAAGCATGACGAGTTAATACCGATCGAAGAGGAAATCAGTATGCTGCGCAATTATATGTACATTCAGCAAATCCGGCAGGGAGATAAACTGGAGGTGCACTATGACCTTGAGGATGACATTATGCCGTTCAAAACAATCAAACTCATCCTGCAGCCGTTGGTCGAGAATGCGATCTTTCATGGACTGGAGCCGAAGCTCGGGAAGAGAACACTTTGGATCACAGGGAAGATGCATGGTGGAGACATCCAGTTTGAAATCAGAGATGACGGTGTAGGGATGGAGTCAACTGGTCAAGCCGGCGTGTTTTTAGACGAGCGTTCCGGAGATGGACAAGCCGCCCATCGAGGAGGATTGCGGAATGTACATGAGCGAATTCAATTGTATTACGGCGCGAAATATGGACTAACGGTGGAATCAGAGCCGGGAGTGGGAACAAAGGTATTGGTTCTTATTCCTGCTTGGTATAAGTGGAAGGAGATGAATGAATAATGAATATCCTCATCGTGGATGATGAACCGATCTTTCGGGAGTGGTTTCAAATGACAGTGGCTAAGCTCGGTGAGCGTTACCTCATTGCCGGGGAGGCCTCTAATGGTCTTGAAGCGTTGGATTTTTGTCAGTCGCATCCTGTTGATTTGGTTGTGACAGATATTAAAATGCCGGGCATGAATGGAATTGAACTGATCAAGCGTTTGAAGGAGGAAATGCCGAAAATCCGGGTGGTCATTTTCAGTTCCTATAATGAGTTTCAGTTCGCAGCCGAGGCACTTAAATTCGGAGCAAGCGAATACATCCTTAAAGCGGAAATTACGCTTCAGGGTTTGGACGAGGTTCTCCTTAAGATCGGAAAGGATATTGAACTGGACCATAGTAAGCTAGTCGAAATGAACTCGCTGCGCAGTCTGCTGAATCAGAACCAACTGGCGCTTCGCACGGCGTATTTCAAGGAGCTGCTGCAAGGAAATCAACAGGAACTGAATGATTTTCACGACAAAATGGTGCTGTTCGGCACGGGAGTGACGGAGAGGAACTTGACGGTACTTGCGTTAGGCTTGCTTCCGAGCTCGGAGCTGAAAATCCAAGAGGAAGATTTGAGAATCCTTGCTGTCACCAATATCGTCAACGAAACTTTGATGAATGAAGCTGGCAATGGCTGTTCTTTTCTCTACGAGGAAAATGTGGTGATGCTGCTGGTCAATATCAAGAGTACGAGCATGAAATCACAAAGGGAGTCCTTGCTGCTCCTGGCCAACCGGGTAACGGAAAATTTGCGGAAATTTATCGGTCTACATTCAGCGATTAGCATCAGTACGACGTACAGCCGCCTTTCCTTCCTGCCGGAACAAGCCAGAGAGGCGTTGGAAGCGCTCCACCTGCCTTTGTTTTACGAGGACCGCAGCATCGTTTTTTGCCAGTCTCCAAGTTCTGGCGGTCAAGCGGACTCGATCCCTGTGCCGGATTCCTTTCATCGATTTTTGGACATGGGCCAAATACGAGAGGTATCAGAAGCTTGCAGGCAGTTCATGAACGAAATGATGGAGCATAAGGCACTGAACGCCAAACAGGCTAGGGCGCTATCCCTTGAGCTAACCTATGCCATGGTGAATAAAGCAAGAGCGTATCAGGTGCCGGCTGCTAAGCTTGATCTGTTGTATAGCGAAGCGCACATGGAAGTGATGCGGCTGAAAACTTTTCGAGAGCTCAGAGGTTGGACGGAGAACATGGTTGACACCATTGTACAGTGGATTGAGCTGCATCGGCGCAAATATGGAGAAGCCGTACAGAATGCTTGTGATTTTATTCAAAGCCACTTTTCAGAGGAGCTTTCGCTTCAGCAAGTGGCCGACCATGTTCACCTGAGCCGGAACTATTTTAGCGAGCTTTTTAAAAAGGAAACGGGGCTGAATTTCAACGAGTACCTGATGCAAGTAAGGTTAGAGCAGGCGATGAACCTGCTGAGCACCAAAGCGCTGAAAGTTTCGGAGGCAGCCGTGCAAGTGGGCTACGCGAACGCCAGTTATTTTATTAAAATGTTTAAAAAATATACAGGATTTTCGCCCTCTGAATACATGGAGCTGCACAATAGAGCTTAGGATCGCCAGACATCGCTTCAATTGCGGTGTTTTTTTGTTCGCATAAGAGGCTATCGGATTATTTTTGCATAGGAAAGGAATAATTTTGTATAGGGTCTGTAGAGGCCAGGATGAGCCCTTTCAGAAGCGTGCATTTGTTCAAAAAAAACGGAAATCAGTTTCACTGTGACCCCTTCCCGATTTTTTATAATGAAGTTGTCAGATAGATGAACCATAAGGGGAGGCTTACGAAGATGAAAAAGCAATGGGTGGCCGGAGGGCTCGGTATAATCCTGACGGCCAGTATCCTGCTCAGCGGTTGCAGCAGCAGCACGGAGCAGCTTAATAAGAAGAGCGACGGAGCAGGCGGAGGAACCAAAACGCTCACTTTTTGGAGGGCCGGCACGGATCCTGCGGAAAATGCTTACTGGAAACGCGTGATCAGCGATTTTGAGGCGAAACATCAAGGGGTGAAAGTGGCGTATAGCGAGGTTCCTTTCGGTTCCGATATGGAAACCAAGCTGAATGCCGCTTATGCGAGCGGAACTTCGCCGGATGTGCTGTCCTATACACTGGCATCTTTGGCGCAGCGGGCAAATTTGGGTCAATATGAGCCGTTGGACGCTTACACGAGCAAATGGGCGGATAAGAGCGATATGATGGAAAGTGTCGTTGACACCGGTACATACAAAGGGAAGCTGTACGGCTTAGGCTTCATCCCTGATCCGAGGGTTCTGCTGTGGCGGAAGGATCTATTCAAAGCAGCGGGGCTGGATCCTGAGAAGCCGCCGGCCAATTGGGATGAACTGACACAATATGCGGAGAAGCTGACCAAGAAGGATGGAGCGACAACCACGATGGCGGGTTTCGGCATTCCGACGGCGACCGGTTGGACGTTATGGCAATCTTTTGTTCTGCAAAATGGCGGCAAAATTATTGACCCGGAGACGAATACACCGCTATTTGATTCACCGGAGTCCATTGAAGCTACGCAATACCTCATTGATATGGTGAAAAAGGGAATCACAATTCCGAACGATTCTACGAAGTCCAACGAGAATCTATTCCCGAATGGCAAAGCGGCGATTGCTTATGACAGCCCAGCTGCATTCACCAATTTACAGAAGGATCACCCTGAACTCAACGGACAAATTGGCGTATCAGGTCCGATTTCCCGGAAAATGAAATCTACCTTCGCGGGCATGCGTTTATTATTCATGAGCTCACAAAGCAAACAAAAGGACTTAGCCTTTGAATTTATGCAGACGGTCATGACCAAAGAAGAGACTTGGGCCAGATATAAAGAATTGGGGACTCCTGTCGTTAGGAAGTCTTTGAAAGACAATTATATTAAAGAAAATCCCGTTATGAACGGTGCCATTTTCGATGCCGTGACGTATGGGCAAGGTGCTGCGAAAGTGACGTATTCCGGTAAAATGTATGAGTTTATTAGCCTTAATCTGGAAGAAGCCTATTATGGGAAGAAAACAGGGGAGCAAGCGATGAAGGATGCTGCTGCTCAGCTGACCAAGGAGCTTCCGAATCTGATTTCCAAATAGGATCTGAGTCGCCTGCTTGAAGATTGCTTGCAGTCTATGGGCAGGCGATTTCCGTTCAACCTGATGAAACGAGGTGTTTTCTTATGAAGCCGACTGCAACGACAGGCCCCCAAGATGGCTTGGGCCGAACGAAATCGCTCCGCAGATGGCGTGTCGATTATGCCGGATATGCCATGATTGCTCCCGGGTATGTCATTTATTTTGCATTTATTTTTATTCCACTGTTGATTAGTCTCTATTATAGCTTTACAAATTATAACTTCTACAGCAGTCCATCCTTTATCGGGCTGCAAAATTATGCGCGTTTGCTGCATGACGGAACGTTTGCCAAAGCGATGACGAACACCTTGGTCTATGCGATCTGGACGATAATTCCTCAAATTGCGCTTGGACTCATTCTCGCTGTACTGCTGAACGGTAGGATCTTCGGCAAGGTATTCGCCAGAGCCAGCATCTATGTGCCTAACGTAACATCCATGGTGGCCGTGTCCATGATTTGGCTTTGGATTTATGACCCTTCACTAGGCATTATGAATCGTGTTTTTAAAACAATAGGTCTCGATCCGGTCCAGTGGTTGTACGATCCCAAAACAGCTATGCTCGCCATTGTCATTATGAGCATTTGGAAATCACTTGGGTATACGATGATTATTTATTTGGCGGGATTGCAATCAATCCCTTCCAGTTTATATGAAGCGGCACATATGGATGGAGCTTCCAAATTAAGGCAGTTCTGGTCGGTTACGTTTCCGATGCTGAAGCCTACGACGTTTTTTATCCTTATTATGACTTGTATTAACTCTTTCATGGTGTTCGAGCAAGTGAATATTCTAACGAACGGCGGGCCGATGGGGTCAACGACGACCGTTGTGCACCAAATCTATTTGCGCGGTTTCCAAGATTTCCAGATGGGATACGCATCGGCTATGGCTATGGTCTTGTTTGCCATTACGCTTGTGATTACAATCGTCAATTTCAAATACGGTAATCAAGGTGACGATCTGGATGTGGACTAAGAAGAGGAAAGGATGGATTTTGTTTGAAAAGTAAAATGAGCATCACGATTCTGGTATCCGCCATTATGCTTGCAGTCGCTCTGCTGATGCTTTTTCCATTCATGCTGATGGTGGTTACGTCCTTTAAGACGATGGGAGAAATACAGTCACCCACATTTTCATTTATTCCGCATAAATGGATGTTTCAAAATTATGTGCTTGCCATGTCCAAAGGAGATTGGCTCCGTTATTTCTATAATTCCTTTGTTATCACAGTCATTACGGTGGTTGCGAGTCTTGTGCTCAACTCAATGGCCGGCTACGCTTTTGCCAGACTCCGGTTTCCTGGGAGAGATATCCTGTTCTTTTCCGTACTGATTGGTATTATGGTACCTTCGCAAGTAACGATGATTCCAACCTTTCTGATGATGAAAAAGTTTCCGCTAACCGGAGGCAATGATCTATTCGGAGCGGGAGGGGTCGGATTAATAAACAGTTATGCCGGATTAATTTTCCCGTTTGTTGCAGGCTCGTTCGGAATCTTTCTATGCCGCCAGTTTTTCCTTACCTTTCCACGGGCTTTGGATGAGGCAGCGCAAATTGACGGCGCATCGACCTTGCGGGTATTTTATCAAATCTATCTGCCTTTAAGTAAACCTGTATTGGCAACACTTGGCATTTTCAAAACAACAGCAACCTGGAACGATTATATGTGGCCGCTCATCATGACGAACTCGGAGCAGATGCGAACGGTGCAGCTGGGTTTGACGATGTTTCGCGGGGAAACGAGTGTGGAGTGGAATTTATTAATGGCGGCAACGACGCTTGTTGTCCTCCCACTAATGCTGCTATTCCTTTTTGCACAAAAATATTTCGTACAAGGTATTGTAACCACAGGTCTCAAAGCATAAATTAGTTGTTGATCTTGGAAATCTTGCTATCTTGGATGGGAGGCTGCTATGAATACTATTGTCGTGCTTTTGGATACGCTCAACCGGCATCTGCTGCCAACGTATGGAGGGGATTGGGTCAAGACGCCAAATATCGAACGATTAGCGGAGAAATCCGTTGTCTTCGATCAACATTGGTCGGGTTCACTTCCTTGTATGCCGGCGCGAAGAGATCTTTTGACAGGTAGAACGGCTTTTCTGGAAAAAGGGTGGGGCGGCATTGAGCCGTTCGATGAAACATTGCCGAATGCGCTGCGGAAAGGCGGGATTTTCAGCCATATCGTAACCGATCACTACCACTATTTTGCTACCGGCGGTGAAAATTATTGCCAATCCTTTACGACATGGGACTTTCATCGCGGGCAGGAGGATGATCCTTGGCATTCGACCGTTAGCGATCCGGAAGTGCCGGATGAGCATTACGGGAGGGTCCGATTGCAGTATGAACGAAACCGGAAAAGGTTTGTGCAGGAGGAAGATTATGCGGGTCCACGAACGATGCAAGCTGCTTGCGACTGGCTGGAGAGCAATCGCGAGGCCGATCATTATTTCCTGATGGTAGAAGCCTTCGATCCGCATGAACCTTTCGATTGTCCCAAGCATTATCTGGATCTATACCAAGACGATTATAAAGGACCGCTTTATTTTTGGCCTAATTATGGGGATGTAGATGTACCGGAAGAAGCAATTACGCATATTCGTAAACGATACGCTGCTAATCTCACGATGATTGATCATTGGCTAGGCAAGCTGCTGGATACGATGGACCGTTTGGCGTTATGGGAGGATACCCTGCTGATTTTCACAACCGATCATGGCTTTTTACTGGGCGAACATCAGAAAATGGGGAAAAACCAGATGCATGTGTTCAACGAACTCGCACATATTCCCATGATGATTCATGTGCCTGGCAGTGAGCATAATGGATCACGAATCAGCGCACTCACGCAAAATATCGATGTGAAGCCTACGATTCTGGATTACATGAATGTGGCGATTCCAGATCAAGTGAAAGGCCATTCGTTAAGGGGACTTCTTGAAGGGCGAGTGGACAAGGTCCGCAATGCGGCAATCTATGGGTATCATGGCATGGCTGTAAATGTAACCGACGGCAGCTATACGTATATGAGGGCTCCACGTGCAGCCGACAATCATCCATGTTTTACGTATACAGCCATGCCGACAACGTTCCGTTCTTATTTGGGCAATCAGGTTCAAGAGTCGATTGAAACCGGCCGTTTTTTGCCTTATACACGTTTTCCTGTGTTTAAAGTGCCTGTGAGCCGGCAGGGTGAACCTTATGCGTCGAACAGCCAAATCATGGAGACGAAGCTGTATGACATATCGCAGGATTATCAGCAGCAGCATGCGATTCAGGACGCCGAGCTGGAGGCGCGTATGATCAGACTGCTTAGAGAGAGTATGCACGAAGCGAACGCGCCGTTAGAGCAATTCGAGCGGCTTGGGTTGTGATGTAGTAGAAGCGAAAGCGTTGGATTCCGAGCGAAAGCTTTGGATTTCAAGCGAAATCGTGGGATCCCGAGCGAAAGCCTTGGACCTCAAGCGAAAGCCTTGTACCCCAAGGCTTTCGCTTTTTTTATTTAGGGGTAAGCACAGCTTACCCCTTGAGCGCGCCACCCATTGGCTGCTAGCGCTCGAGCGGTCCCTCCCGGCGAAGGGAACGACAGGGCACTATTGCATCGAAATAGGCCCATTTTTTTGCGGAGGGGAACTGTGGGCCACTATCTGTCCGTTTTCATAAAGAAAATGAGACGGACAAATAAGACCCTGTAGTTCCGCTCGAACGCGGAAACGGGCTGAATTTGCTAGAATAGTGACCTGCAGTTCCCTAAAGGCGTATTGTTGACCAACTCAATTCTCGTATGAGGTTACCCCTCCGCCAAGTGTCTCAGTAACGCTGAATTTTAGCGGCAATGGGTGCTTTCCACGCTCAATATTCGCTCCTACCGGGTTCTTAACAAGCTAAACTACGGAGGAGAAGGTACTTTCCCAACGATTCCTTTCTCCCCATTGAACTAGAGGGCGCTATTTCATCGAATAGGCCCTTTTTGTGTTCGTTAGCGAAGTAACTGGAATTTCTACTGTTAAAATTGGCGCGGAGTAGAAATCTGGCAGCAGGAAGGGGGATGTCAAACAGCTAAGCAGAACCTCCCGAAACCTGTTAACCCACCAAAAACATGTATATTGAGCCGCATCAACCAATCTGTTTATGCTAAGAGCACAACAGATGGGAGTGAAAACATGAATACAACAGAGCAATGGATACAAGAAGCATGGAACGCGGGGATCAGCAAAGTGATAAGCACAAGCAGGCGAATCGGAGCCGCATTCCCACACGGCTCGCAGGATGGTAGGTTTCAACTCATGTCACCGCACTATTGGACGGCCGGCTTCTGGCCTGGGTTGTTATGGCTCGCCTATAGGGACCAGCAAGCGGACGAATTACGCCAATTGGCTGAGAGCTGTGAAGAACAACTGGATGAGGTGCTGCATGGCTACGAGCGGTTGGATCACGACATGGGTTTTATGTGGACGCTGACTTCGATTGCCAATTGGCAAATGACTGGAAATGAGCAATCCAAGCGTAGAGCATTGATGGTTGCCAGCCATCTGGCAGGCCGTTTTAACTTGCAGGGCAGCTTTATCAGGGCTTGGAATCACCCCGAACGTGTCGGGTGGGCAATCATTGATTGCATGATGAATCTCCCACTGCTGCACTGGGCATCGAAGCAATCCGGAGATCCCCGGTTCAAGCATATCGCCGTCGCTCATGCGAAGATGGCTTTGAAACATTTTATACGTGAAGATGGTTCAGCTTATCATGTCGTCTGCTTCGATCCGGAAACCGGAGAACGGACGGGAGCGCTCGGCGGCCAAGGCTACGCCGAGGACTCAGCTTGGTCGCGAGGCGCAGCGTGGGCGATCCATGGGTCGATTTTGAGCTACCAGCATACGGGCGATCCAGCCTTCTTGGAAGCGGCCGAACGTGCGGCCCACTATTTCCTCACACATCTCCCGGCGGACAAGGTGCCGTATTGGGATTTCCGCCTACCTTCATTCGAAGGGGCGCCGAGGGATTCAAGTGCAGCTGCCATTGCGGCAAGCGGGCTGTTAAATCTGGCAGCAACGTGCCAAGGGGAACGGGCATCTTTTTATAGAGAGCAGGCATGTGCCATCCTGCAATCCTTATCCTGCAACTACGTGGCAGACGATTCGGAAGAGGCCATTCTCGTTGCGGGCACCGGCAATTTGCCAGGCAATCAGAATATCAATAAGCCGTTAATCTATGGCGATTACTTCTATATGGAAGCCCTGTCCAAGCTGAGAGGCCAATCCTCCTTCTGGGAACCTGAGCCTCAGTCTTTCTAGCCATTTTTTTTCAGGTGTATGAACGAAAAAAGTGTATATTGCAGCCTAAATACCCGCACAACAAGCGCTTGTTTACTCATCGAAATCATGTATATTGTGCGAACGAAGCAAAGCCAGGTACGATGGGCTCAATCAATCACAAGACGAGGAAGTGACAGCAATGAATAAACCACTCCCGCCAACCTCGCCGGCCATCACAGCTCAGCCGAAAGCATCTGCCAAGGCCAAACCCAACTGGTTGGTAAGGAAGTATGGAAAGCGGGTTTTGAAACAGAACATCCCATTGTATCTGATGTTTCTGCCTATCATGATTTTCTTTCTGGTCTTCAAGTATTATCCGATGACAGGCCTTGTAATCGCCTTTAAGAAGTACAGCTTTATTAAAGGGATATGGGGCAGCCCATGGTCAGGGCTCAGTTCGTTTAAGCTGATATTCAGCAACGATCAAATGATCGATATCATTTGGAATACACTGCTGCTCAGTGGACTTTCGATTGTAATCGGCTTTCCGGTCCCGATCATTCTGGCGTTATTGCTGAATGAAGTGAGAAAAATGGCGTTCAAACGAATGGTTCAGACGTTCGTCTACCTTCCGCATTTTCTCAATTGGGTCATCGTCGGAGGCATTGTCATTACCCTGTTCTCGCAAAATACAGGCACAATTAATCATGTCATCGAGCGGCTTTTTGGAACGACCATCCCGTTTTTATATAAAGAATCAACATGGATTGGGATCTATATCGGCTCGGGGATATGGAAGGATGCCGGCTGGGGAGCCATCATTTATTTGGCGGCGCTGACGTCCATTGATCAAAGTTTGTATGAGGCGGCCAACATCGACGGGGCTAATAAGTGGCAGCAGATGCTCCGAATTACGCTGCCGGGCATTTTGCCAACGATCATTATTATGCTGATTTTGAAAATAGGCCACCTGATGGAAGTAGGCTTCGATCAAGTGTACGTCTTGCAGAACGATGCGGTTTCCCAAGTATCGGAAGTCATTAGTACGTTTATGTACAAAATTGGCGTCCAGCAGGCGAACTTCAGTTTAGCTACCGCAATGGGATTGTTCGAATCCCTTGTCGGCTTGGTGCTGGTCGTTCTGGCGAACCGGATCGCGCGTTATTTTGGCCAAGGCTTATGGTAGGAGGAGGAACTCATGAGCATTACTAGCGGAGAGAAATTGTTTTACACGATCAATTACGTCGTTTTATTTGTCATCGGTATGAGCTGCCTGCTACCGCTCGTTCACATTTTGGCGATGTCTTTAAGCGATAAACATGCTTTGATGTCCGGAGTTGTTAGCCTCTGGCCCGTGAATTTGGACTTCAGCGGTTATGAAGCCTTATTTAAGGAAACGCCGATTTTGAGATCGCTTGCAAACAGCATCATTATTACAATCGTAGGCACCGTTCTTAATATAAGTTTTACAGTGCTTGCTGCGTATCCCTTGTCAAAGCGCTATTTTATCGGACGTAAATTTTATTCGTTCGCCATCATTTTTACGATGCTTTTTTCGGCGGGCTTAATTCCTACTTATTTGCTCCTCAAAAGCTTGGGCCTTCTAAATAACTATGGCGCCTTATGGCTGCCAGGGTTAGTGAGCGTTTGGAACCTGATGGTGTTAAGAAGCTTTTTTGAAGCGCTCCCTGAGGAACTGGAAGAAGCTTCGCGAATTGACGGCTGCTCCGAATGGAGGCTGATCATGCAAATTGTATTGCCGTTATCGATACCGGTAGTGGCCGCCTTATCGCTCTTTTACGGAGTTAGTCACTGGAACGCCTTCATGAACGTGTTAATTTATATCAATGATGCAAGCAAGTTAAACCTAACGGTTCTCGTGCAGCAGTTGATTCAGAACCAGACGCTTATGCAGGAGATGGCGAATACGCAGCCTGAAATGGCTATGAAGCTGACGCCTGAAGGAATGAAAGCAGCCGGAGTCATTGTCATGACACTTCCGATGCTAATCGTATACCCTTTTCTGCAAAAGTATTTCGTGAAGGGTGTCATGATTGGAGCGGTAAAAGGGTGATGTCGGTGTAATTAATTACCAAATTAAGGAGGTGATACAGCCTTTCAAAACGTGGTAGATTTAGACAATAACGAAAAGCATAGCGGCGGTTAATTCACTAAGGGGTGACAACGGAACATGAAAATAAACAAGTTGATGAAAACAGCATCCGTGACATTAGCTATGGTTGTATCGAGCTCGGCTTTACTTACAGCTTGCTCAACGGGGAAGGAAGCGGCAACTACGACTTCAACACCTGGCAGCGGGGCAATGGCAGCAGCAAGCGCGAAACCGGCGGGACCAAAGCCGAAAATTACCGTTTCCATCTACGACCGGAACGCGGTTCCTGAAGGAGAAGGCACGATCACGAATAATCGCTGGACGAAGTGGATTAACGAGAATGCTCCGGTCCAAGTTGAGTTTATTCCGGTTCCTCGTTCCAATTCGATTGAGAAATTCAACGTCATGTTTGCTTCGGGCGGGGCGCCTGACTTAATTATGGAGTTTTCGAATCCGTACATGAAGGATCTGGCATCCAAAGGGCAAATCATCCCGCTTGAAGACGCTATTTCCAAATATTCGACGACGTATAAAAAGCTGTTCCAGGAAAATCAGAACATTCAAAAGCTCACCAAATTTAACGGCAAAACGTACTTCTTCGGAAGAACGACACCGTTTACTTCGAACCACTTCCTGATGATTCGCAAAGACTGGCTGGATAAGCTCAAGCTTCCAATGCCTACGACGACAGAGGAATATCTGAAGGTTGCGAAAGCATTCACCGAGCAGGATCCGGATGGAAACGGTAAAAAAGACACGCTCGGAACGACCTTCTGGGATGTCGACTATTTCTTCCAGCTTGGTCAAGCGAGCGATGAGTTGATGCCGATGTCGTCCATTACTTCGTATCATTTGCTGAACGACCAATATACGCGGACTTGGGACCGTCCGAAGGCCGATCTGGCGTTCAAGAAAAGCTTATATGACGCAGGTGCGGTAGATAAGGATATTTTTGCCGATAAAACCGGAGCGAAAGCGCAGCAGGACTGGGTTAACGGCAAGCTTGGCATTTGGGGCTCCGGCGGCCTGGAAGGAGCATCAATCTACACTACCTACGAGTCGTTCAAGAAAAACAACCCGAACGCGGAAGTAGCGATCCTGCCGCTTCCGAAGTCGGAATTCGGGCAATTCTCACCGGCGGCCAACCCTAACATGCAGTTTGTGGCGGGCATTAATGCAACAGCCAAGAATGTGGAAGCCGTCGTAAAATATGTAGATTGGCTAATGTCGCCGGACGTGCAGAAGACACTCATGTTCGGGATGGAAGGCGTACACTACAAGGTTGGCAGCGACGGATGTCCGAAGCCGATCGATGCGGAGAAAAATAAAAAAGAGCTGAGCTGGAACGGCGACTTCCAAATGATGACGCAAACCGGCTCTATGGGCAAATGCGTGGAGTATTCCAATCAGCTTGATCCGAATAAACCTCTGGACAAGGAATATTTGAATTTGATTACACAAGCACGTGCAGCTTATATTACACCGGATCGTCCAAATACAACGGAAGCTATTCTGCCAGTCAGCTTGCCGGATGATATGACGGTCATTAAAAATACGCTCAAAACGACTTTAACGAACACGTATACGAAAGCCATTGTAAGCGGTGCAAGCTACTCCGTTGACCAAGCGATGAAGGACGCGCAAGACACTTGGGAAAAAGGCGGCGGCAAAGGCGTCGACGAGTTTTTGAAGAAAGCCTATACCGATAACAAAAACGATGTTATTTTCACCAAAGATTACTACAAGTATTTGAACAAATAAAACGAACCCGCCAATCTTCCTTCCCGTTTAACAAGCACGTTGAATGGGAAGGAAGAAGAGGCTTCTCCAGCGCGAGTCAGGCGCGGGGCGGCCTTTTTGCCATGTGTGTTTACGGAGCGAAATTATGTATATTGCCTACACATCGGGGCTGTATGATAAGATAGTTGTACTAATCGTGATAAGGAGAGAATTTCATCATGAGAAGAAATTGGTTTCATCGCTTGCTTCTTTCCTATTTACCGGTATTCATCCTGATTGTTTGCTTATTTGTTTTTATTGGGATTGTGCAGTTGAATGACCTTTCCAGAAAAGAAGCGATGAAATCAAGCCAAGTCTATGTTCAAAATATTCAAAACAGCATCGATATGTCGCTAAGATCTATTGAAATTATGATGCTGGAGACGATCACGAGGAATGTGAAGCTCACGACCTTTGCTGGGATGGAAAGCGATTCTTCGTTTATTATTGAGCTCTCTCAGCTGCTTCAAAGCATGACGACTTCGAATGCGTGGATCGATTCCGTTTATATTTACAGATCAGGCGATGGAACGATTGTTAGCGATAAAACGATATTAAAAATTGATCAGTTCGGAGATAGCGCTTACATAGAAAGTAACTTAGCTAACGTGCAAAAAGTACAGTGGAGCACTCCACGCATCTTCCGCACCATTCAGAATGGCAATCCGGAAGAAAGAGTTATCTCCATCAGCAGCGGCGTGCCCATCCATAGCAAAGGGATTGCACTGCTTGTTGTGAATATTAAGATGTCGGCGATTCAAGAGTTTTTGGAGAAATACGGGAATTCGGAAGTGAACAAAATCGCAGTTACCGATAACGAAGGCCATCAACTGTTCGGAGCAGCCGGTCTTGAGGCCAAAGCGGGCGATACGACGCTCGTGTCGGGATACACGGGCTGGACGTATTCCAACAGCTTCAAGACGGAAAGCATTGGCAGCATTTATTTTTATATGACAAGCGGTTGGTTCATCATCGGATTCCTTGGCCTGCTGATTGGTATCGGTTGGGTCGTATACATAACGCGTCAAAACTACAAGCCGATTGAAACGATTATGTCGCGCATCCAGAAATATAATCAAGTGCACAAGCATAATCCCATTCAAGGTCTGTCGGGCGATGAGCTAAGTTATATCGATTACACGCTGAGCAATATGATCGAGGTTAGTGAGGAGTACGAGACACAGTCCAAGGTTAATGAAAAATATAGACAGCTTATGTTGTTTAAGGAGCTTGTGGAAGGAAGCAACCCGATTGACCGGGCGGAATGGGAAGCGGAGCTTCGCCAGATGGGCATTGCTTCCTTCGGCAGCGCATCGGTCAGCATAGGCGAGATCGATAAGTATATCGATTTTCTAAGCCAACATTCGCGGAGGGATCAGGGGCTTTTCAAGTATATTTTGAAAAAAGTCGTGGAAGAGACAGCGGAAGCGAAAGGTCTTCGCATTTGGCAGGAATGGATTACGAATCATCGGCTGTGCGTCATCTTTTTTGAAGAGCAGCAGCAGCCTGCGGAATCGCTTATGCTGGAAGTATCCGAGCAGGCTCGCAAGTGGATGCAGGATAACTTGAATTTAACCGTAACCTTCGGTTTAGGGAACACCGTGTCGGAAGCAAATGCCATCGTTCAGTCCTATGAGGCGGCTGCAAGGGCTCTTGACTATAAATCAGCGCTTGGCAGCAATCGCGTGATTGGACATTGGGAGATTGAGCTTTTATCGCACGATGATCTTTACGTGTATTTGCAATATGTACGCACGATCGCTCAAGCGTTTCGCGTAGGCAATGACGGCTGGGAGGAGCAGTTGCGGCTCCTGTTTGAAGGGCTGCGCAGGCTCATGCTGCCGAGGGAAGAAATTAGCGGTATTCTGAGCTATATGAACTATTATTTTTACCGGGAAATGATGGAGCTGCCTCCGGACTATCAAGAGCTGTGGAATCGCGAGTTTCGTACGCCTTGGGATGTAAATATGGATGCGCTCGAAACGTTGGAGGAGCTGGAGTTTTTCTATTCGAAGACACTGACTTCCTGCGCCAGAAAAATAGAAGCGATCCGCGAGAGCAAAGGGAATCATGGCGTCGTTCAGAAAGTAAAGGCGTATATCGAGGAAAATTTCAGCAATCCCGATTTGTCCCTGTCCAGCCTAAGCGATCAGTTCCATATGAATGCTTCCAGCTTGAGCACATTGTTCAAAGAAGACTTCGGCGAGAAATTTGTCGTGTACGTCTGCCAAGTTCGGATGGAGCATGCGAAGGAGCTGCTGCGTGGCACAAACCTGCCGATTCAAGAGATATCGGAGCGGGTCGGCTATGTACACCAGATGTCCTTCATTCGGGCTTTTAAGAAAATGATTGGTACCACGCCTGGTGATTACAGGAAAGTGCATCAGTAAGTTAGGAAACCCTGAGGAGCTGCCTCGGGTTTTTTTGTGTTTTGCGCCTCCGCTTGGTTTAGATTATTAATTGTCGGTTAATTCCTCCATATACTGCTAGATTATGATAAAATACTAAAATCAATGTGTATTGTGAAGCTTACAAAAAATATTTTGAAAGGGTTGTGTCTGTGAAAAAGAAATTAGTTTCATTTATCCTGTCATTAGCTTTACTAGTAAGCATTCCGAACCTATCAATGGCCGAAGGTGTAATTCCTGTTCTTTTGAATGGGGAGAAAATTTCATTTGAAGTTCAGCCCTTTATCAAAGAGGGTACAACTATGGTGCCATTTCGCACACTTTTTGAAAAGCTAGGTTATGTCGTTAAATGGAATGAGGACACGCAGTCGGTAACTGGCTACTCAAATGATTTAACAATTGAACTTCAGATCGGCAGCACGACTGCAATGGTAAATAGCGTCCCACATCAATTAACTATTGCTCCAAGTATTAAGGAAGGTACTACGTTTGTACCGCTTCGGTTTATCGGTGAGACTAGCGGAAAGAACGTATCTTGGGATGATGAAAATGACACGGTTTTAATTCGTGATGGATTGTTCCGTTATTTGAGAAATACGCTCTATAGTGGAAGCAATCATTTGCGTTATTTAGGAGAACACAAAGATGGACAAAAGAGCGGACACGGTATCATTTTTTTGGACAATAAGGTGATTTTTGAGGGAGAATTTAAAGAGAATAAAATTAGTGGAGAAGGTACGCTATATTGGCTAGGTGGGCAAGAGCGCTACGTGGGTCAGTGGTCTAACGACGCTATGAATGGCACAGGCAGTATTTATAATGAAGATGGTACCCTTCTATATGATTCCATAACCATGGTGGACAACATCATTGGAGGTAATGGAACATACAATTTTGACAGCGGTTATATATATGCTAATGAACACCCAGTCATTGATAAAGCTGAGACACAGGAAATTGGGATTAATTACTCGGCAGAGCCGCCTGTTCTGGACAGCTCAATAGCAACGGCAAATGCAGCGTTTACGATGATTAATGCGTTCAACGAAGGTTTGTACCGTCTTGACAAAGAGGGGAAAGTACAGCTTGGGCTAGCAAAAGACTTGCCGACAATTACGAATAACGGTCTTACCTATACAATCACATTACGAGATGCCAAATGGAATGATGGAACACCGGTGAAAGCCACAGATTTCGTCTCCGCATGGAAACGGACCCTTGATCCAGCTACTAAAGCGCAGTACAGCTTTTTACTCACCTGGATTAAAGGCGGTGAAGCTGTAACGAAAGCTAGAACGGCTGACGATGTGGAAAAAGCGCAAGACGCACTTGGATTGAAAGCAATTGACGACAAAACACTTGAAATTAATTTGGAACATCCGATATCTTACTTTACGAGTATGCTTGCCTTCCCCATATTTTTTCCGCAGAAAGCTGATTTTGTCAAAGAACAAGGTGATCAATATGGTGTTGACGCAGATAAGGTAATGGGGGCTGGACCCTTTAAACTCGTTCAATGGAATCATGGGAAGTCACTACTGTTTGTGAAAAACGAAAACTATTGGGATTCACAGAATGTGAAACTTAACAAATTTGTTGTTTATATCGTAAAAAATGCTTCAACCGCTCTAAGCTTGTATGAATCTAACTTGGCTGACATTTCAGAACTCGGTGCTGACTATTTGAAGCTTTACAAAAGTAAACCTGATCTTATTAAAAAGCAGGAATTAACTACATCTTATTTGATGTTCCAAGAAGAGAAGTTCCCAGCTTTCGCAAATACAAAAATACGCAAAGCTCTAACGTTAGGCATTGATCGTGAGTTGCTTATTAAAACCGTTTTGAATAATGGCTCCGTGCCATCTACAGGATTGATACCTGATGGTACGCTAGACGGCAACAATCGAAGTTTCCGTGAACAGGCAGGGGATGGTGCTCAGCCGAAATTTGACCCTGAGAAGGCGAAACAGCTTCTTGCTGAAGGTTTGCAGGAGCTGGGTATGGCAACGTTACCGTCTTTTAAGCTTACAGCAGATGACACAATTACAGGGAAAATGGTTGTTAATTTCATTCAAGAGCAATGGAAATTAAATCTTGGCATCGACATAACACCAGAGCCTATGGCGCATGCGAATCGTATAGATAAGCAAAACCGGCACGACTTCGAAGCGGATGTCTCCTTATGGGGGGCTGATTACAATGATCCTATGACGTTTCTTGATATGTGGGAAACCGGGAGCGAATTCAACGAAGTCGATTGGTCCAATGCGAGTTATAACGAATTATTAAACTCTGCTCGTAAAGAGTTTAATCCGGAAACAAGATCGAAGATGCTTGTAGAGGCTGAAAAGCTTTTAATGCACGAGATGCCAATTGGACCTTTGTATTTCCGCAACCGCGTTTTCGTAAAGAAACCGAATATTGAAGGCGCATTTCTTCCAGCATTTGGCGTCGAGTGGGAGCTGAAATGGGCTAGTGTGAATAAAGAATGAAGAACCACAAAAACCGAGGAGGAATTCAATGATTGAAACAAAAATAGACGACGTTATCTTCAAATTGCAAGAGGAACACGATTTTGGCTGGCTTGCGAGTTTAGGTCGTGTATTTCAGGTGTTCGATCAGCAGGACTCTGGGAATATAAGCTTTGGTGTTGAGAAAAATGGTGAGAGATTGTTCGTCAAATATGCCGGTGCGAAAGCTATAACATTTTCCGGTGACCCGCAAGACGCCATCCATCAATTGAAAAGTGCCATACCGCTTTATCTAGAGTTAAGTCACCCTTCGCTCATTAAACTCGTTGATCATTTTGAAGTTGGTTCGGGATACGCGGCTGTGTTCGAGTGGTTTGAAGGGGAAACTCTTCACCCGCATTGGTCTTTTCCGCCTCCGGCGAAATATAACGATCCCCGGTCACCTTTTTATAGATTCAAGAACTTATCCGTGGCACAAAGGTTAGATGCGATGGAACGAATTTTTAGTTTCCATGCCTATATCGAGAAAAATAACTTTGTTGCTATTGATTTTTATGACGGGAGCTTGCTGTACAATTTCTCCAAGAATGAGACGAAAATCTGCGATATCGATCTTTATCAAAGAAGACCTTATTTCAACACGATGGGGAGATTATGGGGATCTTCTCGATTCATGTCACCTGAAGAGTTTACGCTTGGTGCCGAAATTGACGGTTGCACCAATGTATTTAACATGGGAGCAACAGCGTTTGCTTTGCTAGGCGGAGAGCGAGATCGCTCGTTTGAACTTTGGGAGGCAGGAGAAGAGCTCTATCAGATCGCTTTGAAGGCTGTTGAACCAAGCAGGGAAAATAGGTATGAAAGTGTGTCGGCATTCAAAATGGCATGGGATTCGGCAGTTAAATAAAAAAACAGTTGGTCGGAATCCCGACCAACTGTTTTTTTATTTAAAGTCACCTAGCAAATAATTGTAAAACGGTTCGTCTACCCAGAACTTATAGGAGTCGACGTTCAAACCGGGGTTAATTTTCTTGAGACCAGCAACAACTTCTTCCGATTTATCGCTGAGGGAGAAGGACTGCGCATAATAATGGCCTTTGCTGACTTTATTGTTAGCAATCACCTTATAGTCTTTCAATTCGGATAAGGAATAGTAGAGCGGCTGCCACCAGGAAGAATAAATAAGACCTGTTTGGTCATTGCTGTTCTTTTTCGCATATTGGAGAATGACCTGCTGGAATTTGTTTTTTTGCTCAGCGTTATCAAATTCGAACTCAATGTCGTACTCCTTGGCATAGGCGATGAAATTGCCGTTTTCAATTTGGACGACTTGATAATCCTCGGTTTGTGTCGGCTCGCCCCACTCTTTTAAATAGATGAAAGCGGATGTTTTGGGCTCTAACTGTACTTTCGCCTGGATATTCTCGCTGCGCAGCAACCCGATCAATTGAATCGCATGCTTAATGTCCGAATGTCCGTAGGTGAGCGATTGTTTGGGATCAAAATTGGCATCGAAACGAGAATCCTTCAAGTTGTATCCGGTAATGAGATTTTTTTTCAAAGCTTCATCGAAAACAGTACGTAAATCTGCGGATGAAATAAGATCCTCCGTATGCCAGGCATCGTTAATTTTGCGGAAGATATCGTCATCGGAAGTTGTTCCGAGATAATGTTTGTATTGTCCGTTAAACGTAAGGATCTTACCAAGCAAGTCGTTGGCGAAGCTTTGGCTGGCAGCCGTATTCGCTTCAAATTCAGAAGATACTAGACCTGTATCAATCGCTGCGGCCAGCTCTTGGGCAGCTTGAAGCGTTAGTTGATTGTTTTGATCGTAGTCAATATGTACTTTGGCCAGTGCGGCTTTGATTTTATCTTTGGGATATGTATAGGCGAGTTCTTGCAAGCCGGAGGCTTTTAAAGCAATAAAAGTGGCCTGCAATTGAGTAAGCGGTTGATCCCCCTGCAGCTTCCCTTCGGAAAGAATACCTTTTTCATGTAAGGCAAGTGCT
The DNA here is from genome assembly GCF_009757995.1 of Paenibacillus anseongensis. Taxonomy (NCBI): domain Bacteria; kingdom Bacillati; phylum Bacillota; class Bacilli; order Caryophanales; family Paenibacillaceae; genus Paenibacillus; species Paenibacillus anseongensis. The sequence continues at coordinate 96,540 of NZ_WSEM01000031.1, read as the reverse complement.
GCATTGTAATAGGGGCTGTCTTTTTGCAAATCTGTAAATACATTCGTTTGCTCTTTCGCTTCCCCTTTTAAAATGTTGTTCACTGCGATTACGAAATCACCTTTGGATAAGGAGTCTGACAAGGTGATGGCATACTTATCATTCAAAAACTGTTTGTAAGAGACGGTAGAATCACTCGCCGCAGCAGCGTTACTTAATGGGCTTACTGAGGCTAGGAGGACAGCTGTTAAAAGCGCTGTATGCAAGGGCTTGCGGGACTTCAATAATTTGATTGGCATGAAAAAGACCTCCGTTTTAATTCTTATAGGAATACTATGTTTTATTGCACTATATCAGTTAAGATAATGGGTGTCAATAAAAAAGGCAGATTTGCTGAATGAAAAGAGGTACAATTGTGAGAGAAGCAGAAGAGGTTAACTATTTAACTTTCAAGTTAGGCTTAATAGAGAGTAACACCGAGAGGAAGGAAAACCCCTTGAGAATGAAAACCATACAAGGCAAAATGTTCACAGCTTTTGGCTTAACGATCCTTTTCTCTATTCTTGTAATCGCATACAGCTCGTACTATAGCTCTGCGAGAGTGATTGAAAGGAATGCAACGACCTATATTTCAGATAGAATTCAGGGAGCAAACACCAATCTTCAGTCCATGGTGGAAGAAACGGACAATATTGCAAAATCGATTGTCATACGCGACTTAATCCATCAAAGTTTGCTCAGCCATGCTGAAGCCCCCTCGCTGGAATGGTTCCAACAGAAGAAAGTGGTGGAAGATTTTCTCGCGTCGATGGCTGCATTCAAAAATTATGTGCGCCAAATCACCGTTGTCGGACAAGGCGATGTTGTCTTTTATACAGGTTATCGTGCAGGTAATTCTGAGTTTATCGCTTCGCTTTGGCAAGACCCGTTGATTCGCGAGAATCGCAGACATCTTATTTTTGATCCATCAGGCAATGGCAAGATCATGCTGGTGCGTCCCGTGCTGTCTAACGGCAGTTTGATCGGTTTATGCATCATCGATTTTGATCTGAACCTGATCAGGCAGGTCTATGAGATCGAACCTTTAGCCGGAACCTTGGTTGCTGTAGTCGATGAAAACGGCAGTATTCTTTACGATTCAAGAAGCGAACGTATCGGCAGCAGACTGGAAGATCAGCAAATGTTAGCTCTCGCATCCGCTGTTCAGCCTGGCACATCGAAAAGCAGTAAACTTCAGATGGACAACCGCTCCTATTTGGCAGTATCCACGCGCTCAACCTATACGGGCTGGACCACGATTACCATGGTACCTCTTTCTGTATTATTGAGTGAGGTGAAGGGGATCGGCAGCCAAATCTTGACCATGACGGCCGTTGTTCTGGCGATTGTGCTAATGGTATCCATCTTTCTCTCCAAGCAAATGACGAAAAATATCAAACGCCTGCACAGCGCCATGAAGCTGGTTCGCGAAGGTCATATGAATGCGAGACCGCGCATCCATAACGATGATGAAATTGGACAGCTTAGCGAGATGTTTGTCTCGATGATGGATCACCTCCAAGAACTGCTTAAGAAGGTCAGGATTCAGGAAAAGGAGAAGCGCGAAGCCGAATACAAAGCGCTTCAAGCGCAGATTAAACCGCATTTTCTGTATAATACGCTGAATACAATCAAGTACTTGGCCCGCATTCAGCATGCCTCGAATATCGAAGATATTTCCGGCTCCTTGATAGAGCTCATGCGCTACGCCATTGATCCGAAGCGGGAGATGATCACGGTCCGTGAGGAGCTTGAACAAGTAAACCGATACGTGCGCATTCAACGGTACAAGTTTTTGGATCGCATTGCGGTCGTTGTCAAAGCAGAAGATGAGGTGCTCGACTGTCTGATCCCTAAGCTAATCGTGCAACCGATTGTGGAAAATGCGATGAATCATGGACTTGGCACAACGGACCGGGAAGGCACCGTTTCTATTCGGATTTACGGCGATGGACCTGCCAGACTCAAACTGATTGTGACCGACGATGGTGTAGGCATTGCTAGTGGAAAGCTTGAGCACCTATTCGACGAAGGTAATGACACAAATGGGTTCTCACAATCAGGCGGCATCGGTCTAAGCAACATCAGCGAGCGACTTAAGCTTGCCTATGGCGAGCCGTATGGTCTGCAAATTTACAGTCAGAAGGATATCTTCACAACCGTTGAACTAACCATACCTCAAGTGAGAAGGAGAATGGAACATGCTGCTCAAAGTTATCTCGGTTGACGACGAGCTACTCGTGCGCAATCATTTGCGTTCACTTATAAATTGGGAAAATTTCGGCTTTACATTTTGCGGAGAGGCGTGCGACGGGAATGAGGGGCTTCAGCTTATCTCCATGATCAAGCCGCACTTGGCGATTGTGGATATGAACATGCCTGGCATGGGAGGTGTCGAGCTTGTCCGGCAAATCGCAGAACTGCATCCACAAGTTCGCATTATTGCGCTCAGCAGCTATGATTCTTATGATTACGTTCGAGGCTCGCTGCATTACGGGGCCATGGATTACTTACTGAAGCATTCGCTATCGCCTTCGACGCTTATTCCGGTGCTGAGTATCGTAAAAGAAAAGGTTCACGAAGAGCTGGCGAAACAAACCGCCCGCGATAGGGAGAGGCTGAAATGGGAATCGGCCAGTCCTGCTGTCAGTCAGAGTTATCTTAAAGAACTGCTGATTGGCGCTGGTACATTGGAAGAACGTTGTCATTATGCTGAGCACTTTCAGGACATGCCTTATGGACGGGACGACCAGCTCCATGTCCTGTTCCTGATGAAGCTGATGCACGTCGATTCGCTTTCTTTACGCATGAACGAACAGGAGTTTACGCTTTACGTGCGCTCAATTACCGATATGGCGATGCAAATTGTCGGAGATTCGGGGTGTGCCGTCTATTTGGAAAAAGGGACGTTTGGCGTGCTGTTTTCACTTGAAAACGAACGAAGCGAATATGCGATGCAGCAGCGCATTGAAGCAAAAAAATCGCGCTTGGATAAATCGCTTGAGCTTTACTTTAATGCGGCAGGTCTTGTTGTTCGTTCTCCCCTGTTTGACCAGATTGCTTCGATATCCGACTATTACGCTGAATTGCGAAACGAGATGGATAAGCTGCAAGGTTATAAACCGAATGTGGAAAAGAATGGCGGCGGGCAGGCGTCTTTCGTGACGCTGAACCAGGAGAAGGAGCTCTTAGCCGCTGCTGAAGCCTATGATGCAGAGGCAACCTCGCGAATTATTCGTGATGTCGCAACCGCATGTGCTGTAAGCGGGCATGCCCTGCCCCAAAGAGTGGCCAGCACCAGTGCAGAGCTGTTTCAACTGGCCGTGAAAATTGCCCAAAAGGCAGGCATTGATGCGGAGTGGATTTTTCAAGAAATGAAGGCCGGATTGCCAGTTCCACAAAGCGCACAAGCGTTTGAACAAAATCTGATAGCATTGTATGTGAGGCTAATTGAGGAGCTCCGTGTGCACGATACCTCAGCGCGTTATACGAGGTATGTCGGACAAGCGGTTAGGATTATTCAGCAATTATACAGTACCGGGATTACTTTGGAAGAAACCGCTGAGCAGCTGCGCATAACGTCGCCTTACCTGAGCAGATTGTTCAAGGAAGAGACGGGGAGCACATTTACCGAATATATGACAGCGTACCGCATTGATCGAAGCGCTCAATTAATTCGCACAGGGGTCTCTTCAATCAAGGAAATTTACCAGCAAGTCGGTTTTAACAATTACAGTTATTTTATTAAGTTGTTCAAAGAGCATATGGGGGAAACGCCTCATGTATATGCCAACAAACATAATAAGTAATTACAAACATTTGACGTTTATTATAAATATGTCGTACGCCACAGTTTCTCTTAACAACCTATAATAAATTCAAAGTTGCAGCAACACATAAACTTATAGGGGGTTGAATGACTATGGCTAAAATGAAACCGTTAACAAATCTTTGCGTCGGGGCGACAGCACTTCTCGTACTGCTCAGCGGATGCACATCGGCAGACAAAACCGCCACTGAGCAATCAAAAGGAAAGGATGAACAAGCTGTCAGCTCGGTGTTAAATCCCACAGGCTTCCCGATCGTCAAGTCGGAAGTATCCATGCGAGTTTTCGGCTGCAAAGACCCGAATCAGGCTGCTTGGAAAGATGTGCTTGTACTTAAGGAGTACGAGAAAAAAAGCGGGATTAAGATGAACTACGAGGAAACACCAACGCAAGGATGCGATGAGAAAAGGAATCTGCTATTCGCTTCCAACGAACTGCCGGATGTTTTCCTGAGAGCGAACTTAAGCAATACCGACATCTCCAAATACGGCATGCAGGAGCAAATGCTGATTCCTCTGGAGGGAATGATCGATAAGTACGCACCGAATCTGAAAAAGCTATTCGAACAATACCCGGACGCCAAAAAGTCGATCACGGCCACAGACGGCCATATCTATTCGCTTCCTGTGATCCGGCTTCAGGCTGCTGGACGGGGAGATAAGGTCTGGATTAATCAGGAATGGTTGCAGAAGCTGAACTTGAAAGCACCGACCAATGTGGATGAACTGTTTACCGTTCTGCGTGCATTCCGCGATCAAGACCCTAATGGCAATGGCAAAAAGGATGAAATTCCACTTGGCTTACGTGATCCAGGGATGATTTTCACGACGTTTGCCGGTTCCTTTGGTTTGGACCATCAGCTCGGCACCAACGCCAATATTGATGGCAATAAAGTGAAGTTATGGATGGCTGACGACCGATACAAAGAGCTTTTGCAGTTCCTGAACAAGTTGTATACAGAAAAATTGCTATATCCTGATTTTTTTGCTGCTGATCTTCCGAAATGGCGGAGTAACCTGTCCCAGGCGTTGTACGGAATGTTTTTCATCTATGCCTCCGACCCGTTTACAAAGGTTGAAAATCAATTTAGCGGAATGGCCCCGATCAAAGGGCCGCATGGAGACCAACTGCTCAGCACAGGAAGCCCGCTGGCTTCGCCAATCGGCACTTTCGCGATCACGAGGATTAACAAAAATCCGGAAGCGGCTATTCGCTGGGTAGACTACTTCTTCAGTGAAGAAGGCAGCCGATTCTTCAACTATGGGGTGGAAGGCCAATCTTATTCCATGCAAAATGGTAAACCGGTACTGGCTGACAGCATCAAAAACGACCCACGCGGTATGATGGCGGCACTGGGGCAAGTCAATCTCGTGCCAGGCGGCGGGTTTCCAACCATCATCGTAGACGATATTGTGCTGAGTGAGAAAACAAAAGAAGTATCAGCTGCTTCTGAATCATTCACGTCCAAAGTCATGTACGGTGCACCGATATTCAGTAAAGAAGCCACCGAAAAAATCGTACCGATTAAAGCTGATCTCGATAAATATGTGCAGGAGTCCGCTATCAAATTTATTTTAGGCGAGACCAGCTTTGACAAATGGAACGAATACACCGCCACGTTGAAAAAAATGAAGGTCGATGAGCTGGAGCAAGCTTATCAAGCTGCCTTCGATGCGATGAGCAAATAGGGATCGCGTAAAATATTGTGCTTCTCGGACCGGAACCATATCCGAATGATGACGGTCCGAGGATGCACCAGCGATGGGGGAACTTAGATGAACACAACCATTATTCCGCAGGCTCTGCAGCCTACTCAGCGTCGAAGGCTGTGGAAACGCATTTTAACCAAATACGAGTTCTATATCATGTTGGCTATTCCGCTCATTTGGTACATCATTTTCAAATACGTGCCGATGTACGGGATTCAAATTGCCTTCAAGGATTTCTCGGCAACACGAGGCATTATGGCGAGTCCATGGGCTGGATTCCGCCACTTCGAGCGGTTTTTCGAATCGTCCTATTTCTGGGAACTATTATGGAATACGCTGTCACTAAGCTTATATTCCCTGTTAGTTGGCTTCCCGGTTCCGATCCTGTTAGCTCTGCTAATCTATGAGATTAACGGCAAACGGATGAAAAAATGGCTGCAAAACGTAACCTACATCCCGCATTTTCTGTCTTTGGTTGTCATCGTCGGCATGTTAAACGTGTTTCTTGATCCTGACACAGGTAAAGTGAATCAATTGCTGAGTCTTCTCGGCGTTGACCCGGTTCCTTTCATGCGCAAAGCTGAATGGTTCCAGACGGTGTTCGTTTCCTCTGACATCTGGCAGCACATGGGCTGGAGTTCCATTATCTATTTAGCCGCCTTGACGGCCATAGATCCCACCCAATACGAAGCGGCGAAAATGGATGGTGCCAGCCGGTTTCAGAGACTTTTGCACATTTCATTGCCAGGCATGCTGCCAACGATTGTCATCATGTTTATTTTACAGGTGGGGCATTTGATGGACATCGGATTTGAGAAAGTATTGCTGATGCAGAATCCGGTTAATGCCAGCAAAGGCGAAATTCTAGCCACATTTGTGTATAAAAACGGTATTCAGCAAGGCCAGTTCAGTTACACGGCAGCAGCAGGATTGTTTAATTCTGTGATTGATTTTATTCTGCTCATTCTTGTAAACAGCTGGGCACGTAAAAAAACAGATTCTAGCTTATGGTAGGAGGCGACCAAGATGACAGCCTATGAGTCGAGAGGAATACGGTCGAAAGACGATAAGCTCTTTGATACTTTAATTTATATCATCGCCGGGATTGTACTGATCCTTGTCCTGTACCCGCTGTTGTTCGTTGTCAGCGCGTCGTTCAGCGATCCTGTTCATGTCATTGAAGGCAAAGTGTGGCTGCTGCCGCAAGGGTTCACCTTGGAACCTTACAAACACGTGTTTGAGAACGATGCCATCTGGCAAGGCTACGGGAACACACTCTTGTACACACTAGCGGGTACACTCGTTAACATCATCCTCACGGTATTGGCTGCCTATCCGCTATCACAGCGTGATTTGCCGGGCCGCACCTTCATCATGGTGCTCATCACGATTACGATGTTTTTTAGCGGCGGTCTGATCCCAACTTATCTATTAATTAAATCGATGGGAATGATCAATACCGTATGGGCGATGATTTTGCCTGGAGCGATCTCTACGTATAATCTCATCGTGATGCGGACTTTTTTTCAAAATGGCATTCCCTACGAGCTGCAGGAATCCGCATGGATTGACGGGGCCTCTAACTTTCGTCTGCTGCTGACAATCGTCATTCCGTTGTCGACACCGATCCTGGCCGTTATGGTGTTATTTTACGGTGTAGGCCATTGGAATGCGTATTTCAACGCCATGATCTACTTAAAAGATCGAGAATTGTTCCCTTTGCAGCTCATCCTGCGTGAAATTTTAATTCTGAATCAGTCCGAAAACATGGGGCTGGAGGGAGCGGGGATGACCGAGCGGGTCATGATGGCAGAAAGCATTAAATATTCCGTCATCATTATTTCAAGTCTACCGGTTTTGGCGCTGTACCCTTTTGTACAGAAATATTTTGTGCAGGGCGTCATGATCGGTTCTATCAAAGGGTGACAACAAGCGGAAAAGGGGACATCACATGGCACAACCTAATATTCTGTTGATTCAAACGGATCAACAAACAGCGGAGACGCTCAGCTTATATGGAAATACCGCTCTGCATACACCGACCCTGGAGAGCCTAGCACAGCGGGGTGTCGTCTTTGAACAAGCGTTCTGTAACTATCCAGCCTGCTCGCCTTCTCGTTCGTCCATGATGACAGGCAGGTATTGTTCAACGTTAAATTTGCATGCGAATCATATGCTGATCAACCCTGCGGAAACGACATTACCGCAAGTTTTAAAAGCGCACGGCTACCAGACGTCCTTAATTGGCAAAAACCATGCCTTTATGAAGGACGAAAAGGAATCGTATTATCCTGGCGGGATATCGGAGCACACCAGCACACTTGCGAACGTGTTCGACTACGTCAGGCTCGGAGATCACGGGCATCTCGTCGACGGCTATCGCGAAGACCCGGAAGTGCTAGCCGCACATCAATGGGCGGTCAAGCATTGCTGGAGTTCTCCGCTAGGGCATGGCGTTAATCCAGCTCCGCCGGAGAAATGCGGCACCTATTTGCTTGGAGAGACGATGCTGGATTATTTGGAGCGGGTGCGAAGTGCGGATAAGCCGTTTTTTACCTGGCTGTCATTCCCCGATCCGCACACGCCTTATCAAGTGCCTGAACCGTATGCCAGCATGATCGATCCGGCTGATGTGCCAATGCCTCCGCTTGATACACATCAAGGGAAGCCGGAGCGGGTGAGAGTCGCTCATCTGATGGATGCGATGGATACGGCGGATGAGGCGCTCATACGGAGAATTCGCGCTATTCATTACGGCATGATTCGTTTTATTGACGATACGTTGGCGAAAATATTCGCGAAGCTGGATGAGCTGCATCTCTCTGACAACACCGTGATCCTGTTCCTTTCCGATCATGGTGATTCAATGGGTGCGCATGGCGTCATTCAGAAACATAATTTTTTCTATGATTCATTTACGCACGTTCCTTTTGTCATGTCGGTTCCCGGGTATGAAGGTTCTAGAAGAACTTCCCATCCTGTAGAGCTTGTAGATGTCATGCCTACCTTGCTTGAACTGGCAGGGGCGCCTATTCCGCACGGCTGCCAGGGAAGTAGTTTGGCTCCGTATCTGCTAGGCGATTCCACGTACAAGCCTCGGCCGTTTATTGTGATGGAAAGCGGGGAGCATGGTGAGCCGCCAAGGGAGTCGGATATTGCGCTTCGACCCGAGCATCCATTTGATGAGCGGTATTTTGTATGGTGTGCTTACCGTGACGCTTGGCTCGGCAAAGGCAAAGCAATTCGAACCGCTGACTGGAAACTGTGCCTCTATGCAAACGGTGACAGCGAATTGTATGATTTGCGAAATGATCCTAACGAACTCGTAAATCGGAATAACGATCCAGCCTGCTCGGAAGTACGCATTGAACTTGAACGTAAGTTACTGCTATGGATGATGGAGAAAGAAGATCCGCTGCCTTTGAATACTACCGTCCATTTATCTATGCAATCCATGAAGGAGAAGTATGCATAAATAGGGACAGAGCACCGGGACCCCGTGGGGGTTCCGTTTTTTTGTATTTTTTTAAAAATAAAATTATTACCAAATTCATTTAATAAATTACATTTTAATAAAAACTCATGAACGTATAATGATTACATGAGATATCCGAATACGATTTGGAAAGGAAAGAGGGATGATGAAAGTGAAAGCGGTTTTAGGAGACTACAGAGAGAACGTAACAGTAAAAAAGAAAAACAGTTTCCTACGCAGCATAAAAAGAGATTCTCTCTTATATTTACTCTTACTGCTGCCAATGGCGTATATCCTTATTTTTAAATATGCTCCCATTTACGGTGTATTGATGGCTTTCCAGGACTATAACATTTTCCAGGGCATTAGCGGGAGTGAGTGGGTTGGGCTGGATGTTTTCAAATTCATTTTTGAACAGAACAGTTTCTACCGTGCACTTACGAATACCCTTGTTTTGAACTTTCTGGATTTAATCGCAGGATTCCCTGCACCCATCCTATTAGCCATTTTGTTGAACGAACTCCGGTTTGTCAGATTTAAAAAAATAACCCAAACGATTTTGTATTTACCTCATTTCTTATCTTGGGTCATTATCGGAGGTATGGTATACTTGATGTTTTCTACGGGCGGCATGGCAAATAGCGTCTTGTCTAGCCTTGGATTGGGCAGCATTGAGTTTCTGTCTCAGAAAATGAATTGGCTGATCATGTATGTCGCTGTTGGAGTATGGCACAGTGTTGGATGGGGGACAATCATCTATCTAGCCGCCATTATCGGAATCAATAAGGAATTATATGAGGCTTCCGATATTGATGGGTGCAGCAGGCTTCGTAAGATTTGGCATATTACACTGCCAGGAATTAAGCCGACCATTATTATCTTGCTTATTTTGCAAATTGGCAGAATGATCTCGATTGGATTCGATCGCCCGTTTGTTATGGGGAATTCCCTTGTTAGTGAATACTCCGATGTGATCAGTACTTATGTGTATCGCATAGGAATCGGGTCTGGGGATTTCTCGCAGGCAACAGCCGTTGGGTTATTTCAATCCGTCGTAGGTTTGATATTTTTAGTAACAGCAAATTTTATTGCCAAAAAAATCGGTGAGCAGGGAATATGGTAGGGAGTGTGAGTTAATTGATTAAAAAGCAAAAAATAAATGTAGTAGATATTGTTATTATGTTATTCATTATAGGTGTAGCCATAACGTGTCTTGTTCCATTTTTATATATGATTGCGCTTTCTCTTAGCTCGAATAATGCCATCATTTCTCAGAAAGTTTCCCTGTGGCCGGTAGAATTCACGCTTGAAACTTATAAAACAATTTTAAGTGATGTAGACATGATTTATACGCTTGGTTATACGATTGTCTTGACCATTTTGTATACAATCATCTGTATGTTTTTAACTATCTGTGCTGCGTATCCGCTTACAAAGAAAAGATTGAAGGGAAGGGACTTTGTATTAACCATTTTAGTCATTACGATGTACTTCAGTGGAGGTCTCATTCCTAGCTATATCTTGGTGAAAAATCTGGATTTGATGAATTCGATGTGGAGCTTGATTTTGCCTGGCGCTATGAGTGTGTTCAATCTGATCATCCTCAAAACATTTTTTGCATCGCTTCCAGAAAGCTTGGAAGAATCGGCATCCATTGATGGATGCAATGAACTGGGCATCCTGTTTCGCATTATTCTTCCACTCTCGATGCCTTCGATCGCAACTTTAAGCCTATTTTATGCGGTTGACCGATGGAATGGCTTCCAAGATGCACTCTTTTATATAACAGACAAGAACTTGTACCCGATGCAGTTAAAACTGTACCAGATCATAACTGCGAATCAGCAGTTAGATACTCAGCAAGGCGAAGGCAGTGTTGGCGCTTTTATTGTTCCTGAATCATTGAAAGCTGCGAGTGTCATGTTTGCAACGGTTCCTATCTTAATTGTTTATCCTAAACTTCAAAAGTACTTCGTTGAAGGTGTCATGACAGGGGCAATTAAGGGTTGATAAAGGGCTAGGAATTTTCAAAAAACAAAATGGATAAAGGGTGAGGTTACAATGAAAATCAAAAAAATGTTGGCTTTAGTACCCGTTTTAACGCTGGTCACCAGCGCGCTGGCTGCATGTGGCAGCGATCAAACCAAAGCGGGCCAGTCAGCTTCAACAGCGGCTCCAACAGCTTCAGGAGCGCCGGTTACACTAACGGTTGAAGTTTTTGATAGAGGGATTCAAGGCCAGCCGGATTTGAACAATAATACTTGGACACGGTATATCAATGATAATTTCGGCAAAGCGAACAATGCGATTGTGAAATTTGTACCAGTGCCTAGATCGCAGGAAATCGATAAGCTCAATGTATTGATGGCTTCAGGCGAGGCGCCTGATATATCCTTTACGTATGACGGTGCAACCGTATCCAGATACGCCAAAATTAATGGGATTCAACCCTTGGATGAGCTATTGGCTAAGAGTGGTAAGGAGTTAACGAATTACTTGGGCAAAACGGTTCTTCATTATGGACAATATAATGGGAAGCAGATGGCGATACCTGCGAAAAGGACTTCACTGGCTTGGGGCGGTATGTTCATTAGAAAAGATTGGCTGGATAAATTGGGCATGCCGGTTCCTACGACGAGAGATGAATTATATAACACATTAATTGCTTTCAGAGATAAAAATCCGGGTGGCGTGAATGGCGTCATTCCGTGGGGATTGGCAGCAACCGGTATGAACTATGGCTTTGGTAATTTAACCGAATCTTTCTGGGGCAAACAGTCGGAGGAAGAATTCGTCACGATGCCAGGCTGGCTAAAACCCGGGAATAAGGATGCATTAAAGTTCCTGAATAAGCTTTATAACGAAAAATTAATCAGCCCTGATTTTGCTCTAGACAAAACAGCCAAACAAGCTGATGCTGATGTTACGAATGGGAAAGTCGGATTCTTCAGTGCCAACTGGGATTATCCGCTAAGACAAAATATTAGTGAACCACTAAAAACAAATGTGCCTACTGCGAACTTTGTTCCTATTGATACCTTCAAAAACTATGAAGGGAAATATAAGAAAATCGCGTACAATGAAAATGGCGTGAATGTTTTTATACCGAAGAGCAGTAAAAATGCGGAGCTGGCCATCAAGTATTTGAACTGGATGTCCGACCCTAAAGTCTTATTCTTCCTGCAATACGGCCAGGAGGGAGTTAACCACAAGATGGTGAATGATATGCCGCAAGTGATTACTCAAACGGGTGATAATATGCAAACGAGTTACCTAAATCTTGATTATACGCTGGTTGTGAATGGTGTGGAGCTTGGCGATCAACAGAAGAATATTAAGGCTTTAGCTGCTTCCGCTCCAGGATACGAAGCTGTAGCTGAGAAATCTTACCAGATCAATACGACAGATACGTATACAGGTTACTATTATGAGACGCCAAATGAGTCCAATATTAAGTTTGGCAAAACACTTGGGGATCTGAACAAAACGATGACAGACAAACTTATCGTGTGTAAGCCGGCAGAATTCGATGCTTTGTATGACAAATTAGTTGCTGAATATATGGCAGCCGGTGGGCAAGCCGTCATGGATGAAAATGTAAAATTGTACAAGGACATACAAGCGAATAAGAAGTAGTTATCAAATAGAGGTTGACATATATGAAGTAAAAGCCTATGGACATGATGAAGCTATGTCCATAGGCCTTTCTAATGAAAAGTCTAACAGTCTTGTTATCTCGCCGGTATGCAGATAAAATGAATGATTAGGGTAGATCAGCTATCTAGGGGGTACTTATGTACAGTGTTATTATTATAGATGATGAACCATGGGCGATAAAAGGGATAAAGAATGTATTTAACTGGGAAAAATATGGTTTCGAAATAACAGGTACGTTCACAAGTGTCCATAAAGCAATCGAGTTCATCAACGAGGAGTGCCCTGATCTTATTTTTACAGATATTAGAATGCCCGAAATTTCCGGCCTTGAGCTCATGAGGATGACCAAAGAAAAGGAATTGGATGCTGAGTTTGTAGTTGTAAGCGGTTTCGCGGAGTTTGCGTATGCGCAGGAAGCCTTAAGATATGGGGCGTTGGATTATTTCCTCAAGCCCATAGATATTGATATGGCTGATCCGTTGATCGAAAAGCTGTCTCTGCATTTTTCCAAGAAGCGAAGTGTTCGGAATAACCTGATTCTGGAGGCTTTAACTTTACCGGATAAAAGTGAATTAAATCGGTTAACACCCTTCTTTGATCGTTCATCGGACGATTATTTTCGTGTGCTTATCCTTTATTCCAATAGTGAGAACAAGGAGCATAAGAACTTAAACTTTTTCGATCGAAAACAGACATTGGAAATTGATTTTGGATCAAGAAAGACGTTATATATTCTAAAAAGCGATCAAAAATCAGAGTTGGAACATGATTTGGATTACACCATTTTCGAGGGATTAGATATAAAAGCGATAGGAATCAGCAGCATTTCAACGAATTATGAACAGATGGCCAAGTTGATTAAGGAAGCAGATCTTGCAGCGTCGCAAATATTTTTAAATGAAGAAAAAGGCGTGTTTGTATATGAGCCAAAGTTTACGGTGGTGAAGCCGTTCATAGACGAAATTTCTACCATCATCCAAGAAAACAAGTTTGATGAAATGGAGTACAGCATAGAGAGAGTCGTAGACTTTTTCAGGCAAAATCACCTGGGTATGGGAGAGGTCGTATACCTATGGAATCAAGTGGTTAGTGTGTTGGTTGGCACCTATTATGAAGAGTTGAAAGACATGGAGCTTGATTTCCTGAATTACGCTGAACTGAAAGAACGGTTTGAGAACTTTGAGTCCTTATGCAGTTTTTTATATGATATTCTGATCTACATCAAACAGCTGAACGGCCATACGGTAAATGAGGGGGATATCAACGCTTATTTTAGCCAGATGGTTAAATATATCGACACTCATTATCAATCTAGATTATATCTGAAAGATTTGTCTGCCAAATTTTACATCAACCAAGTCTACTGCTGCCAATTTTTCAAGAAAAATTTGGGCAAAACCTTCTCGGAATACGTCACAGAATTGAGAGTAAAAAAAGCGTGCGAGCTTTTAAAACATACAGAATTATCCATTGAAGAAGTGGCAACGAAAGTAGGATACTTTGACTATTACTATTTCAACAAAGTGTTCAAGAAACAATGCGGGATCACGCCTACGAAATTTAGAAAAAGTTGATGGTTAGCGATCGGAGTGGGGATTGTGCAGATTAGTAGACTTAAGCTAAAACATCAGATATTACTCATATTTACCTTTTCAATCATCATATTTACATCCATGGAGTTGTATTTCTATTACAGTTTCTATGATCTAACGCAAAAAAGAGCTTCCAATTACGGTAATAAAATCATTGAACAAACACGCCAGAAGATAGATACCGTATTTAATGATTTAGAAGTAAGCACAAACATCGTCGTTAACAATAAAAAGATCCAAGAATTTACCATTGCAGATGATGATTATAAAAGAGCATTTGATATCGGGGCTTACGTTATTGATCTCATGGAATACATGAGGTCCTTTAATTCGTATGTCAATGGTATCGTAATTAATGATAGCGAAGGAAGACGAATTTACAGTTTAGCCACGTCAAATGGTGATATATTTTTTTTCAATCAATATGCTGAATTTATTAATTCTTATAAGCTGGACAGTGAATCTGTTGAAAAAGGCATGTATACGGATATTCTCAAAGACGAAAAAACAGGAAGCGAATATTTCTTTTATATAGCACCTATCATTGAAGCTATTGGCGGGGTTCGTTTTTCACAGCAAACTGGCTATTGTTCGGTTATGGTGAATACGGATAGGTTGCAAGAATTGGTTAAAAATACGGATCTGACGCCTAATTCTACTTTGTATCTATTAAACAGCCGAAATGAAGTTATCGCATCGAATAATACGAACTTCCGCGGCATTTTATTCAAAGACATACTCTCTGTAGATCGGGATAGTTTAACGAATGGCGTCAAAACCAATATCAACGGGGAAGACGTCATCGTTCAGGAGAAAGATTTGGAGCAAGCAGACGGCTGGCGGATCGTTAGTATTATTCCGGTGCACGAATTGACAACCGACATGAACGCGATCAAAAATGTTAGCATTATAGCAGGCGTCGGTATCATTCTAAGTTTAATTATTTTGGGGTATTTTTTCCTGAATAATTTGACACGACCTGTCATGGGGCTTGTTGCCGATATGAAAAGAATTGGGAAAAGAGACATGGGCTTTCGAATTAAAGTGCGCTCAACGAATGAAGTTGGTGTTCTAGCTTATGATATCAACAGCATGATTGACCAAATGGAAGAGATGGCCAGCAATATCTTGAATACGCAGGCAAGGTTGTACGAGTCGGAAATTAGCAAAAAACAAGTTGAATTTTCTGCTTTGCAAAGTCAAATCAATCCGCATTTCCTGTATAATACATTAAATTGCATAAGCAGTATCGGGCTCGAATATGGCAGCAAGGAAATTGCCCAGATTACTTCCTCAATGTCGAAAATATTCCGTTACAGCATTAAAGAGGATGAGCTCGTGCAAATAAGCGAAGAAATTCAGTGTGTGCAGGCCTATATGAATATTATTTCCATTCGATATGAGAACAAGTTTATGATGAAAGTACATGTGGATGACAAGATCATGCAAATGAAAACACCTAAAATGATTTTGCAGCCTATCATTGAAAATTCGGTTTATCATGGCCTTGAGCGTAGGGATGCAGGAGGAAGTTTACATGTAAACGGTCAGATTGATGTGGATGGGGATGTCTGTTTTCAAATAACGGATTCCGGAATCGGGATTGGTCATGATGAACTAGAAGTGATAAAAGCGAAGCTGAACATGGACTACTCAGAGAGAGTCAAGAACAGTCCGGATGGGAAAAGCATCGGTCTTTCCAATATCAATAACAGGATTAAGCTGATGTTTGGAGAAGGATATGGGGTAGACATAGAAAGCCAGTTGGGGCGGGGAACCACGGTGATAGTGAAGATTCCTTCTATAAGTAATTAGGAGTTGCAGGCATCGCGGCGGTATCATTGAGGGAGTACTATTTTGGAGGAATGTAGCATGAGATCGGAAGATCAGATTAAGCGTATGATGCATCAGTTGGAACAGATGGTGCAGCGACTCAACCCAGCAGATAATGCTGACGAAATCAAAGAAATTCGTGCCAAAATTGAAATGTTGGAGTGGGTATTAAATGCTCCTGTCGGAAAATATCACGCATAAAATATTAATTCGCGTATAAGCTTAGGGAGGTTTATATGAGAAACCAACAAATACCCGGCACAGACTTAACGCCATCCGTCATTTGCCTAGGCACTTCGAATTTCGGTGAATCGGTGAGCCGAGAAAATGCCTTTGAGATGATGGATCGCTTTTTGGACAGGGGAGGCAATTTTCTCGATACGGCCAAAGTGTACTCCGATTGGGTGCCAGGCGAGCGAAGCCGCAGTGAAAAGCTTATTGGCCAATGGTTGAAGTTGCGTAATAACCGTAGTCGTATCGTGTTGGCTACCAAAGGGGCACACCCCGAACTGGAGACTATGCATATACCGCGTTTAAGCCGGGAAGATATTTATGCTGATGTGGACATGAGCCTCAGCCACTTGCAAACGGATTATATCGATCTGTACTGGCTGCATCGCGATGATCCGCAGCGACCGGTCGAGGAAATTATGGATACTATGCATGCATTGGTGGAGCAGGGAAAAATCCGCTATTTTGGCTGCTCTAATTGGCGATCGGATCGCATAGAAGCAGCGCGTCAATATGCAGCAAACAAAGGGCTGCAAAGTTTTGCAGCCAGCCAAAACAAGTGGAGCCTTGCTTCGTATCCTCCTGCAAACGATCCTATGATGGTGACGTTAGATGAACGCGAGTTGGCGTATCACGAACGTACAGGGCTGCCTGCGATCCCCTATAATTCACAGGCATCCGGCTTTTTCAGCGGTCGCTATCAAAGCGAAAAGCTGCTTCAGCCTAGCCCAGAGAATAAAAAAATATGGAATCTGTGTCATGAAAGTAATTTGCTTAAGCTGAAGCGTGTTGAAACACTCGCTCGGCAGCTGGATCTCACGATGACACAGGTCGCTCTTGGCTACTTGCTTGCTCATCCGTTTCCTGTCTTTCCGATATCCGGCTGCAAAACGATTCAACAGCTGGAAGATTCCTGTGCTGCTGGCGATGTACGGTTAGACGATCAGATTTTTCAGGAATTGCGAGGGATTCACTGAAAATTAGTTGGAAAGGAAGTGCACTAGTGAAACTAAATCATCTTAATTTAACTGTCAGTGATGTGAAAGCTACTATTGATTTCATTGTGAAATATTTCGGTATGGAAGTTAAACACACGCGCGGCAATGGATTCGCTGTCCTATTGGACGATGGTGGCTTAGTACTTACCTTAATGAAAGGCGACCAAGTCACCTACCCAAGCACTTTTCATATCGGCTTTATTCAAGAAAGCGAAGCTCGGGTGAACGAGATCTATCAACGCATGAAGGATGATGGTCTTCATGTAAACCCTCCGCAACGATCGCACGCTTGGACGTTCTATGTGCAAGCACCTGGCGGATTTACTGTTGAGGTACTATGTTGATAGGACGATAGTTGAAATTGAATGAAGAGCAGGCGCCATAACGGTGCCTGCTTTATTTCTTTTTGCCTAGAGAACGGATTGGGCGGCTTACTTATTTTGGGAATTATTAAGTAAAACCATTGACATAGTTATGAAATGAATAGTAATATTATAACTATGAAGAATAAAACCAATAAACCCCAACGATCACCCCTTGCGTTAGCAATTCTCGCCAATCTGGCCCAGGAACCCATGCATCCTTACAGAATGCAACAGCTTATTAAAGAAAGAGGGAAGGATGAGGTCATTAACGTCCGCCAGCGTACAAGTATTTATCAGACCATTGACCGCTTGCTGAGGGAGGGACTCATTTCAGTTCAAGGAACTTTAAGTGAGGGGGGGCGCCCTGATCGAACCGTTTACGAATTGACCGAAGAAGGCAGGGAAACATCAAAGATTTGGCTTAGGGAGATGCTTTCGGCCCGGTCTCAGGAATATCCGGATTTTCCCGCAGCGATTTCTTTTCTTACGCTTTTAACTCCTGAAGACGTTCAGCGGCAATTTGAGAGGAGAGAAGGAGCTCTTCAGGAGGAGATCCAACGCACAGATGCGCAGTTACTGAAGTACAAGGAGTCGGTTCCCCGATTGTTCATGCTAGAGGTTGAGCATAGCCGAGCCTTATTGCAGGCAGAACTTGAATGGCTGCGGGCTGTCATCGAAGACTTACGCACGGGTGAACTCTCCTGGAACGAGGAATGGATAAGCCAAATAGCAGCGCGGCTAAGTAGTCCAAATTAGCATCGAAGGGATAAGCATACGAACTTATACGGTTCAAATGAAGAGCAACTTCTGAGGAGGAGATTGGAATGATGAACGCAACCGTTATTCAATCCAGCGCAACGATGATCGAGGCGACTCATACAGTAGGTTCTGTAATATCCAGAGACGGTACAACAATTGGTTATCGGCAATATGGTCAAGGACCGGGCGTCGTGGTGGTACATGGCGCCAATTTATCGTCACAAAACTTCACGCAGCTTGCGGTGCGGCTAGCCGATACATTCACGGTCTACGTGCCTGACCGCCGTGGCCGTGGACTTAGCGGACCTTTCGGTGAAGACTACGGTATCCGGAAGGAAGTCGAAGATTTGGAGGCACTCCTGACCCTATCAGGTGCCAGCCTTGTCTTCGGGATCAGCTCAGGAGGGCTTATTGCGCTCGAAGCAGCGCGTGCCCTGCCGGCTATTCGGAAGGTTGCCCTCTATGAACCGGCGTTGTTGATGAACTCCGAGAGGACGAAATGGCTAGCTCGTTATGACAGGGAGATCGCCGAAGGCAAGACAGCCGCCTCTCTCGTCACGTGCTTGAAAGGCCTGCAGCTGGGTGGACCGGTGCTTAACGCTATCCCCCGGTGGCTGCTCGAGTCCATGACCAACAAAATGATGCAAAGCGAGAGCGAGAAGGCGAAGAAAGACGATGTAACAATGCGAATGCTCGCATCGACGTTGCATTATGACGGTCAGTTACTCGTTGAGATGACCGGCAAGGTGGATCGATTTAGAACCTTGAATGCCGATGCTTTGCTGCTTGGCGGCAGTAAAGGATTGTCATATCTGAAGCCCTCGCTTGACGCTCTTGAGAAAGTGCTGCCTCAGGCTACAAGAGTGGAAGTGCCCGGACTTGATCACGGAGGAGCATGCGATGTCAGCCAAACGAATCGGGGAGGTAAGCCGGAAAAGGTGGCGGAAGAGCTGCGGCGTTTTTTTGCCTAGATGAAGTCGATGATGGAGATAGCAGGAAAATTTGACTCATGAAGGAGAATCATTAGATGTCTATTGAAAATCGTGAAGGGCAAATGCATATGTCCAAGGAATCAGTCATAGATTGGCTGCTTGGCGGGGACCCTGCAATTCGGTGGCAAGTGATGCGTGACTTAACCCAAGAGTCCGATGACCGTGTTGCTGCTGAGCGATCGCGGATTGCAACGGAAGGTTGGGGCGCCAGGGTGCTTGGCTTGCAATCTTCCAAGGGCAACTGGGGTGGCGAAGCCGACGCACGGAATTGGCTATGCACGAGCTACACGCTGCTGCTTTTGAAGGACCTGGGCCTGGATCCGTCGGGGGAGGAAGCCCGGAGATCCATCGGCCTTGTGCGTGACAACATCATTTGGCCGGAGCCAATGGGAGGCCTGCCGTACTTTGACGGCGAGACCGAACCCTGCGTCAATGGGTGGATACTCGGCGCAGGTTCCTACTTTGGGGAAGGCAGCGCTCGGCTAGTTGATCGACTCCTTGGCGAGCAGCTAGAGGACGGAGGCTGGAATTGCAACGCTCCTACAAGTCGGCGTTCCTCTTTTCACAGCACGATTTGTGTCTTGGAAGGGCTTTTGGAGTATGAGAAAGCAAAGGGAGAAACGGCGGCAGTGACGGAAGCTCGTAGCCGGGCCCATGAGTATCTATTGGAGCGCCGCATGTTAAGGTCTTTGTCGTCGGGCGAAGTGATCGACCTCAATTGGACGCGGTTTTCGTTTCCGACGACGTGGCATTATGATGTACTGCGCGGCTTGGATTACTTACGCAGCGCAGGTGTCAAACCCGATGAAAGAGTCGCCGAGGCAGTCAGTCTGGTAGCGAAGAAACAAGACGGGAGCGGAAAATGGCCGCTTGAGAATGCGCATTCCGATCGCGTTCACTTTGACATGGAAAGCGTTGAAGGCGAGCCGAGTCGTTGGAATACGCTTCGCGCCTTGCGAGTGCTTGATTGGTACTCATCACGAAATTCCAAGCCCACTTTTAAAATATAAACTTTAGACCCTAAGCCTGTTGCTGTGGGTTTCTTTTTTTGCCAATTAGTGATTGACTAATCAATAACCGAATGATAAGATGAAATCAAGTTAGTGATTGATCAATCACAAATATTGAAACAGGAGCTGATAAAATGAAAAAAGCGATAGTAATAGGAGCAACGGGTGGCACGGGAGCGGCGATCACAGAGGAACTTGTGAAAAGAGGTGTAGAAACCATTGCATTTGGACGTTCTCGCCAGAAATTAGAGGAGTTCGCCAGAAAGCTTGGAAATCCGCAGCATTTGACTCTATCTGTAGGAGACGCTATGCGACCTGAGGATATAGTAGCCCAAGCGGGCGGGGCTGACGTCCTGTTCCATTGTGCGAATGTACCTTATCATGAGATGGTCAACAAGCTGATTCCTTTAGGCGAGTCTGTGATGGAGGCCGCGGAACGGCTCACTATAAAAGTTGTAGCAATTGACGGGATCTATCCATATGGCAGAAAACAAATGGAGCTGGTTACAGAGGATCATCCCAAACAGCCTCATACGATAAAAGGAAACGTTAGGCTTGACTACGAACGGATGCTGTTTAGCCAGCGATGGACCAAAGCTCAAGTCATGATTGTTCGCTTGCCTGACTACTACGGGCCAACGGCTAATGAAGCCTCCTATTTAGGCTCAACCTTGGAGGCGATCGCGGCGGGTAAACTGGCTTTTTTCATCGGCAACATGCAAGTCCCCCGCGAATTCGTCTATTTACCGGATGCCGCTGCGATGGTTGCCGAATTGGCAGGCAAAGATTTCGCCTACGGACAGAACTGGCATATTCCGGGTTCTGGCCTTATCTCAGGACGAGAGATCGTGCGAATTGCCCGATCGGCAAGTGGAATCGCTAAACCGGTCATCCCACTAAAAAAATTAGGTCTGTCGTTGATTGGCATGAGCGTCCCTGTGATGAAAGAAGTCGTCGAGATGCTTTATTTAACCGAGGAGCCCCTTGTGTTGAGCGGAGAAAAATACAAACGATTGATCGGACCGATCGTAGCAACATCGTTCAAGGAAGGGATAACTTCGACGGTTAGGGTTTTGCAAAAGCGAAAGGATTCTTTTAAACAAAAGTAATTGATTAATCAATATAATTGTTATGCTGATATCTGCGCTTTCTTCTAAGCACTAATGATTAATTTGAGACAACAAAGGATGAATTATACAGGTGGAGGGTCCGCGAAAAGGAGTTCCACTGGATTCAATAGAAGTATAATTTCAGAACTTAACGTAGGAGGGGAAGAAAAATGGCCGAGGTTCTTATATTTCATCATGCACTGGGGCTGACTGAGGGAATTCACAGCTTTGCTGACGAGCTGAGAAAAGAGGGACATACAGTACATGTTCCTGATCTTTACGAAGGTCATGTGTTTACGACCATCAAGGATGGCATGGCCTATGTTAAGGAGATCGGATTTGAAGAGATGATGGAGCGCGGCACTCGTGTGGCACATGAGCTTCCGAGTGACATCGTTTATGCGGGGTTTTCGCTGGGCGTCTTGCCTGCACAGAAGCTCGCTCAGACTCGGGAGGGCGCTATTGGCGCGCTGCTTTTTTACTCCTGCGTGCCGGCTGCAATGTTCGGATCTCCCTGGCCAGCGGAACTGCCGATTCAGATTCACGGCATGGATGGTGATCCGTATTTTGTTGACGAAGGCGACTTGGAAGCGGCTCGTGAGCTTGTCGCTTCGGCCAATCAGGCCGAACTCTTTTTGTACCCGGGCGATCAACACTACTTTGCTGACAGCAGCTTACCTTCGTATGATGCTGACGCGACGGCTTTGCTTTTACAACGTGTGCTTGGGTTCCTCCGTGGTTTGCATGAAAAAGAGCTCCGATGAAAAAGACACCGACAAAAAACTCGACTGCTCGCTAGAACCGCGAGCAAATCGAGTTTTGTTTTTTTACATTAAGACAAAGTAGCAAACGATTCAAGGCCCTTGAATGGAATGATTTCATCCCTCCGTCCATCGCGCATTTTCGTTGCCCAAGCCGGATCAGAGAGTAAAGAACGGCCGACAGCGATCAAATCGAATTCGCCATCATCTATTTTTTGAACGAGTTTGTCCAGGTTGTCTTCAACGGTATCCTCCACTGCTGCCATACCGAGATCTAAAGGCAGTCCCACAGAACCAACGGAGATAGTCGGTTTGCCTGTTAACTTTTTGATCCAACCTGCAAGGTTCAAATCGGAGCCTTCAAACTCAGGCTTGTAGAAACGGAATGTAGCCGTATGGAAAATATCTACACCGGCATCGGACAACGGTTTAATGAACATAGCGAGTTCTTCCGGCGTGTTGAATAAGTTAGAGCGGTGCTCCCCATATTTGAATTGTGATAAACGGAAGGAAATGGGGAAATCAGGGCCAACCGCTTTTCGAACGGCTTCAATAACCTCTACTGCAAAGCGAGTTCTTTGAACAAGATCACCGCCATATTTATCGGTCCGTTTGTTTGTTTTCTCCCAGAAGAATTGATCGATCAGGTAAGTGTTTGCCCCGTGGATTTCAACCCCGTCAAAGCCAAGGCGTTTGGCGTCGGCACCCGCTTGGCCAAAAGCAGCGATAATGGATTGGATTCTTTCTTCTGTTAATGTTTCGCCTTTCTCCTCTTCCAAACGATAAACTTCAATACCGGAGGGACCAACCGCCGGCGCTTCGGGATTAGGAAGCGTAGATTTGTCCGTGACAGTGAACATGTCGTCAACAGCTGCGCGTACCATACCTACGTGCCAAATTTGCGGGAAGATTTTGCCGCCTGCTTCATGAACTTCCTTAACCACATGCGCCCAGGCATTTAAGGCATCATCGCCATAGAATCTAGGATTGTTAGGGTGACCCGCGGATGCAGGATCATTTACGACAGTACCTTCGGTAATAATGAGGCCAACTTCATGCTCTGCGCGGCGGCGGTAATATTGAGCAACATGCTCACCAGGTATCCCGTCAATGGAAAACGAACGCGTCATAGGAGACATCACAATGCGGTTTTTCAGCGTTAGCTTTTTTGAAACAAACGGTTTGAAGAGTGGATCCAGTGTTTTTTTCATATTAAAATTCCTCCTAATAGTGAGTTTCTATAATTTCATTAGTCATGATAAAAGCTAGCTTTGTCGACTTTGGCTGGCGTTTGTTTGACATGAGCTTATCATAACGGATGTTTTCAAAAATTTCAATACGACCGGTCTGTCTTTTTTTGTTGAAAAGTTTACCTAGCTATTTTCATTGACATTATGACTGGAAGAAGCAATAATGTGACTAATATTGAAAAGCAAGAGGGTGTGTTCGTATTAGTAAAGGGGAGCAAACCAAACAGTACATTATTGAACAATCGGCCTTATTACTGAATAAGCAAGGATTCATGTCTACTTCCCTCTCGGAAATTATGGCCGTGACAGGCTTGAAGAAGGGAACTTTATATAATCATTTCAAAGATAAAGAAGAATTGGTATCTTTGGCGTTCGAGTATTGTTTGACTATTTTTGAGCAATATATTCAGAACGCGATTTCGGTTCATACCAGTTCTAAAGACCGGGTTCTAGCTTTTATTGACGCTTATTGTTCTTTTGATGACTCGACGCTTCCAGGAGGATGTCCGATCATCAATGTTGCGGTAGAAGTGTATGATGGCTTGTCGGAGCTTCTTCAGAATCAGGCGCGATATGGAATGAGTTACATCACGAATGTTCTAGTAGACATTTTGGAAAAAGGTGTTCAAGAGGGCGAGTTCAAGCGAGATATCGATACAAATCAGGTAGCCTCGATCATGATTTCATCTTGCGAAGGCGGACTTCTGATGAACAAACTGCGCCAAGAGCAATCTCACTCCCGATTTATATATGAACATTTAAGTGCTTTCGTTGAGAGAGAGATTTGCGTGTAACTAAAAAATAACATAGAAAAAGCTCGCATAAATTGCGGGCTTTTTTGATTTTTCGAATCTGATACTGCGTGTATAGGATGATGGCATGAAGCACAAGCTACGCGAGAATAAATCATGAAGGAGTTAAATGTATGACAGTGATATCCACGAACAATAACGTTCTTACTTTTATTAATGTGTTCACGGTGGAACCGGAAAATCAGGATCGTCTCATCGATTTACTTACTAGCGCAACAGATGTCTCCGTTCGATATGCGCCGGGATTTATTTCTTGCAGTTTGCACCGCGGGACAGAAGGGACGAAAGTAACGATGTATGCGCAATGGAGAAGTGCGGAAGATTACCAAGCAATGCGAAATGACCCAAAACCTCTCCCGTATCTTCAGGAGGCAATGACGATAGCAAAGTTTGAACCGGGCAGCTATGAAGTTGTCAAAACTTTTGAACCCGCCGCGGAATAAGGTCTTCCTACTTGACATCTACCTCGGGGTCGTACTAATGTTAGTGCCAAGAGGTGGAATCCATGAGCAAGAAACAGGACATAATGACCGCCACACTCGACTTAATTGACGAAGAGGGACTTCAGTCGGTTACCTTCTCCAAAATATTTAAGCGAGCAAATGTAGGGTCTGGCACGATGTATAACTATTTTGCAAATAAAGAAGAGCTGGTTAATGCAGTGTATAAAGAAGCACGGATGTTAATGGGAGATTACTTGATGCAGGATTATAATCCTGCATCAAGCCTGTATGAGCGATTTAGGTGTCTTCAGTTAAATAGACTGCAGTTCGGCATTCATTGTCCCAAAGAATTCATGTTTATCGACAGCTTCTCCTATTCACCGTATATCTCACCTGAGTTGCGCGCGATGGACGATGCCCATAACTCCCGTGATGTGATTATTTCCTTGATTATTGAAGGACAAAAGCAGGGAATTTTGAAAGAAATGGACTCTCATTTGTGTCACCAGCTCATGCACGGGATGATAGCTTCAATTCTAAAAGGATACTACGTAAAGAAATATCCGATGAACGAGCTCCAAATTCAACAAATTATGGAAGCTTCATGGAAAGCAATTCTCGTCTGAAAAACAGTCTTAGGAACTTGTTAGGTTCCGTGGGCTGTTTTTTTGTGTAGTTTCGGAAAATAAATTCCAAAGTCAATCGCATTTTATGTGTGTTGAATTTCGTTAATGGAATTTAAATTCCACTAATTGAGCGACTAATCCTCTTGGGGCCTTGAAAATCTTGTATTATTTTCGCTTTCAGGATGCTGTTTCCGGGCTGTATTTCTGAATTCCTGTATTTGGTTGGAATAAAAATTCCGAAATGTATTGACCAAACGTTATCCAAGGAGTATATTAGCTATG
Source organism: Paenibacillus anseongensis (assembly GCF_009757995.1). Taxonomy (NCBI): domain Bacteria; kingdom Bacillati; phylum Bacillota; class Bacilli; order Caryophanales; family Paenibacillaceae; genus Paenibacillus; species Paenibacillus anseongensis. Next base: position 70,791 of record NZ_WSEM01000031.1, on the reverse strand, counting down.
GAACAAATATTCCAAACAAAATGAAGGAGGCAATATTATATGTCTAAAGTTTGGTTGATTACAGGGAGTTCACGCGGGTTTGGTCGCAGTCTTGCCGAAGCGGTATTGGCTAAAGGAGATCAGCTTGTCGCTACAGCTCGTAATACAGAGCAGATTGCTGATCTTGCAGCACGTTATGGCAGCCAGGTTCGGATCGTGCAGTTGGATGTAAATCGATTCGAGCAGGCTGAAGCCGCGATCCAGGCCGCTTTCGAAGCGTTCGGACGATTGGATGTCCTTGTTAATAATGCAGGCTACGGTAATGTCTCTTCTATAGAAGAAACGTCGATGGAAGACTTCCGCGCACAGGTGGAAACAAATCTCTGGGGCGTTATTAACGTTACAAAAGCCGCGCTGCCCTTGTTAAGAAAGCAAGGCCATGGTCATATTGTCCAATTTTCTTCGATCGGCGGCAGAACAGGCGCACCAGGTCTTGCACCTTACCAGGCAGCAAAATGGGCAGTGGAAGGTTTCTCCGAGGTGTTGTCCAAAGAGGTAGCGCCGCTGGGATTAAAAGTCACCTTAATCGAACCCGGCGGTTTCCGAACCGATTGGGCAGGCTCTTCCATGCAGCATATCGAGCCTAGAGAAGAATACCAAGCAACAGTAGGTGGCTTGCTGAAACATCTTCGCGATACAACGGGGAAAGAGAACGGCGATCCGGATAAAGCCGCGCAAGCAATCATTCAGATCGTCAATGAGGAGAATCCGCCTCTTCGCTTATTGCTCGGAAGCGATGCAGTAGCCATCGCAAACGCGGTGGACCAAGGCAAGTTAGCGGAAACGAAACGCTGGCAGGCGCTTAGCCAATCAACGGATTATGCATCCAAAGCGTTGGATCCGGAAGTAACGCGCATGTATGACGAGTTTGAAGAAAAATAAGCCTGCAACATACGCTGATTTGCCATACAAAATCAGAGAGAGGTTGCATCTATGAAACTGAGTGCAAGAATTGCTTTATTATCGATGGCGGTTACGACCACCTTCGGAACGATGATGGCTGCGCCGGCGGTTAAACCACTGGCTGTGGCTTTCCCCGGCACCAACGCGCTGTTGGTACAGTGGGTCGTTACCATTTCTTCTCTATTTATTTTGCCGACCTTATTTATGGCGGGGAATCTAGGCAGACGGTTTTCTCGGAAAAACATTTTAATAGCAGGTTTGCTGATGTATATCATAGGTGGCGTTGGTCCGGCCTTCATGAACTCATTTGAAATGATCTTAGTCTTTCGGGCGCTCTTAGGTCTCAGCATCGGCCTCATTTCGCCAACGTTCAATGCTTTGATTGCGGAGAATTTCCAAGGCAAAGAACGATCGCGCATGAATGGTATACAGACTTCAATTAATGGCATCGGTGGAGCTATATTTTTATCTTTTGGCGGAATTATCGCATCTTTTGGATGGCGAGACGTGTTTTTAACTTATTTGTATGCCGTTGTGTTATTTATTTTGGTCATCGCCTTTTTACCTAAGTTTCCTCCGATCCAAACGGAAGTGTTGGCGAAAGGGAAGGCTAAGCTTCCGAAGTTTTTCTTTGCGGTTGCGGCTGCGGCAGGGCTTCATTCGATGATGTTCACTTTGATTCCGACGAACCTTTCTCTATATTTGTCCAATAACGGCATTGGCACCGTAGCTTCAGTAGGTTACTTGACTGCTTTCGCTCTAGTTGGTGTTTTCGTCGGAGGGCTTGCGGTAACCCGATTAAGCATTATGTTAAAAAAACTGCTCGTCCCGCTGGATTTAGCTGTGATGGCCGGAGGCTTTCTACTCATCGGTTCTGCACACACGGTGTGGAGTGTAGCGCTTGCGGTATTCATGATCGGTTTGGCAGAGGGCATGCTGTTTCCGCTATCATTCATCAAAACAGCGGAAGTTGTGCCCAAACTTAGCTTAACATCGGCCATTTCACTGATGCTTGCTTGTGTTTATGCCTGCCAATTCCTCAGCCCTTTATTTGTTAAAGGGATAGAACTGCTGCTTCATACGGATTCAACTCGAGGTGTATTTATGGTGATAGCTGCAGCTTTGGCTGTAAGTGCCGTAGTCTACTTGCCAATTGCTCGAATCCGGAAAAACGGAGCCGTGCAATCCATTTCTTAAGATTACAACGTTAATAACTACAACAAAGTAGGTGTCTGGTATGAGAAACATAGATAAAATTTATATAGATGGAAAGTTTGTAACTCCAAGAGGTACGGACCATTTGGAGTTGGTTAACCCTTCTACAAGAGAAGTTTTTGGCCGTGTAACGCTCGGAAATGAAGAAGATGCTAAGCTTGCCATAGCGGCGGCGAAAGCAGCATTCGCTACCTTTTCAAGAACATCTGTGGAAGAAAGGTCCGCCATGTTACAGCGTTTGAACGACGCAATCTTGGATCGAATTGATGAGTTGGCGGAAGCGAATATCCTCGAATACGGTGCCCCTCGAATGGCTTCAACCGGGAGGGTCAAATTGGCCGCGGCTAATTTGATGGACAGCAAAGAGGCGTTGGAGCAGTTCGATTTTGTTCATATGATCGGCAAAGCTAAAGTTGTTTCCGAGCCCGTAGGTGTTATCGGAATTATCACACCTTGGAATGCAAGTTATTCGCAGATTACGGCCAAACTAGGTGCAGCGATAGCAGCGGGATGTACGGTTGTGATTAAGCCGAGCGAATTAAGCGCCCTGCAGACGCAATTGTTAACGGAATGTTTCCATGCAGCAGGCATCCCAGCCGGCGTAATCAATGTCGTGAATGGTCTTGGTGCTACAGTGGGGGCCGAACTTACGCGTAATCGGGACATAGCCATGATTAATTTTACCGGTTCAACACGGGTTGGAAAAGAAATTCGCAGAGCTACGGTAGACTCCATGAAGCGTGTTACTTTAGAGCTTGGCGGCAAATCCCCGAATATCGTTCTCGACGATGCGGACTTTGCCAAAGCAATCCCTGCCGCGGTCAGATCGTGTTATACGAACAATGGGCAAGCCTGTGTTGCCGGTACTAGATTGTTCGTTCCCGAGCACCGGTTGGAAGAGGTTAAGAAACTGGCAAGAGAAACCGTAGAGTCGATCAAAGTCGGGCTTCCATCTGAAGCAGATACGATTCTTGGCCCTCTTGTTACGGAGAAACAGTATAATCAGGTGCAGCGTTACATTTTATCGGGCATTCAAGAGGGTGCTGAGTTGGTCGTTGGTGGTGAAGGCCAGCCGGAGGGGTTGGAAAAGGGGAACTTTGTCAGACCGACGGTATTTGCTAACGTTACGGAAGAGATGACGATCGCGAAGGAAGAAATTTTCGGACCTGTGCTTTCGATTTTAACCTTTAAAAACGAGGAAGAAGCCGTTGTGATGGCCAATAACACGGACTACGGTTTGGGGGCTTATATCAGCACGTCGAACTTGGAGAAAGCGAACGAATTGGCGTCCCGTATCCAAGCGGGTGTGGTGCTCATCAACGGGGCAGGTTTTGAAATGAAAGCACCTTTCGGCGGTTTCAAACATTCCGGAATCGGCCGCGAATACGGCATCTATGGTCTGGAAGATTGCTTAGAAACCAAAACGATTACCGGTTTTGATCTTCTAATGTAAGACTTTGAACGCATAAAGGGATCAAGTTCTTGTCTGTTGGCAAGAGCTTGATCCCTTTTATTACACTCTGTATTGAGAACTAATTAACTTCTAGTGTTTGCCACCGGAATATCTTTCATAGGCAGCCTTATATATGGACATATATTGGGCTACGCCCATTTTATCTACAGTAGCCACATACTTGTCCCAGTCGTCGAAGGAAGCTGTGCCGTTAATAAGATTAGCTTCGGTCTCGGTGATGAATTTCTGGATGTCAGCGCCTTTGGAACTCATAAATGCGGTTTCCTCTTCTGTAAAATTAAAGCTGTACCACATTTCTTTGATGAGGTTTTTGGATGCTTTTTTACCTGCCTCAACGGATTCCGGCAAACTTTCAGAGCCTTTGAAATATTTCTCCTGAACATATCCCGGATAGCTGCCTCCTGGCCATGTCGTAAATTTGGCTACCGCTTGATCGAGGGTCAGTCCGTTCGGATTATTTTTCACTTCGTTTGTAAACTCCAGTTTACCGTCAGCATTTTGGGTATAGGTGGCATCTTTTTGTCCCATAAAATAGAAGGTAGCTCCTTCATCGCCATAGAAGTAATCCATCCAGCGTAGTGTAGCCTCCGGATTTTTGTTTTTATCTGTGATGACGAAGGCTCCAGGCCATGCGATAGGATTTTTCACAGAGACATATAACTGATCCCCATGAGGACCTTTAAGGGCACCAAGACCTACATAACCCTTTTGATTCATAACGGCTTGCGGATGAGGGACGAATGCCGATCCCAGCAGACCTTTTTCACCTTTGGCATAAAGCGCCGTATCTTTCAATGTGAAGATTTCTTTATCAATCAGGCCCTCGGCATACAGTTTGTTCATATACTGCAGCACTTCTTTATATTTCGGATCGGTACGATAAAACCTCAAATTGTTGGAAGCGGGATCTACGTCCACGTAAGGGTGAGCAACTGCGCCGCGATTTCCGAAGCCCCATCCACCGCCGATGTAGCGTTGTATCGTTTGGATACCGAACATTCCGCTTAAAGGGACTTCGTCCTTTTGACCATTGCCGTTCAAATCGGAATCTTTGACAGCCTTCAAATACGTATAAAACTCCTCTGTCGTTTCAGGTTCCTTCATATTAAGCTTATCCAGCCAGTTCTTGTTAATCCATAGCGGCGTACCGATAAGCATAGGCAGGAATTCGGGACTATAGAAGGATGGCAGGGAATAGATACCGCCGTCCGGCATGGTCAATCCCTTTTTCAGATCAGGATACTTGTCCAAAAGCTTCTTGAAGTTAGGCGCATTTTTCTCGATCAAATCATTTAACTTGAGGAAAACGCCTTGGCTGCCGTACTTCATTAGATCCGATACAGGCACCCTCGCGGAATAGAAGGCATCGGGATAATCGCCGCTAGCCAGCGCCAGATTTCGTTTCTCCGTAAGACTTTCAAAAGGAATCAACTGGAACTCAGCATCGATGTTGGACATCTTGGCATACTCTTTCCAAACCGTTGTATCTTCAAATTTGTTGCCGTTCTGAGGGGATTTGCCCGTAAACAAGGTGAGATGAAGTTTCTCATTCACAATTGGAAAACCGGTGGCATTCAGATTTTGTGCCGCTTTTTCATCGGATTTAGCGGTATTTCCTTTATTTTCAGAGTCACCGCAACCGCTAATCACTCCGAGAGTAAGCAGGGCGGATAGGGCTAAGGCTGTTGTTTTGGTTACTTTCATGATGAAACTACCTCCGTTATCATATTATCCTTTGAGGGCGCCGACCATCACGCCTTTGTTAAAATATTTTTGCAGGAACGGATATAAAATGAGTATGGGCAAATTCGCTACAATCACAATAGCATACTTAATAGATTCTACATCGAGTACGGAATTGGACAAGGATCCTTCCGATACGTCAACCATGTCCTTGGTCTCACCTTGTACTAGAATTTCTCGTAAAATGAGTTGAAGCGGGTACTTAACCCGATCCGACAGATAGATCAACGCATTGAAGTAGGCATTCCAATGCCCGACACTATAAAAGAGCACCATAACGGCTAGAATAGGCGCAGATAATGGAAGCACAATACGCCATAAGATTCTTAGATTTGAACAACCGTCAATGGCGGCGGCTTCTTGCAGCTCAAAGGGCAGTCCATTTTGGAAAAAAGTGCGCATCAGCATAATGTTCCATACGGAAACCGCGCCTGGGAGAACCATGACCCAGTAAGTGTTCAATAGCCCGAGCTGCTTCATTAATAGATAGGTAGGGATGAGTCCTCCGCTGAAGAACATGGTGAACACCATGAAACCCGAGATCCAATGTCGGCCAACCAGATTCCGCCGTGATAAAGGAAACGCCGCCGCTACGGTAAGCGCAACATTGATGGCCGTTCCCGTCACGGTATACAGAATCGTATTGCCGTAGCCCTGCATGATCTCCTTGTTCTGAAACAACTTCTCATAACCTCTCCAAGACAGGTCCTTCGGCCAAATCCAGATATCTCCGTTTAGTACAAGCTGCGGACTGCTGAACGAGGCAATCAGAACGAAATACAAAGGGTACAGCACGGCCAACACGACACATATTAAGAAGCTATATACCAAAATGATAAAAATCCGATCCATCCAGCTTTGATTCATTGAATATCTCCTTACCATAGGCTGGTTTCACTTACTTTGCGAGCGATGGCGTTCACCACAACCAGCATCACAAAATTGATTAACGAATTAAACAGGCCGACTGCCGCAGAGAAACCATACTCCGCACCGAGAATTCCGCTTCGGTACACATGCGTGGAAATGACGTCGGAAGCCTGCATGTTCAATGCATTCTGCAGTAAGTAAATTTTCTCAAATCCGACGCCAAGCACCGTACCCATATTGAGAATGAGTAAAATAATGATGGTAGGTCTTAGACCTGGCAAATTAATGTGCCAGATACGTCGAAGCCTGCCGGCACCATCCATTTGTGCGGACTCATGCAGATGGGGATCGATGCTGGCCAAGGCAGCGAGATAGATGATGGAATTCCAGCCCATTTGCTGCCAAATGCCGGAAGTCACGTACATGCTTTTGAACCAGCCCGGATTGGTCAGAAAGGCAATCGGCTTAACGCCAAGCCAAATAAGAACATGATTCACGAGACCGTTTTCCTGCGAAAGGAAGATCATCATTAACCCGACCACGATGACGGTAGAGAGAAAATGAGGAGCGTATAGAATGGTTTGAATCCATTTCTGGTATTTTTTCCGCCTGATCTCATTCACCATCAGCGCCAGTAAGATAGGGACAGGGAAGCCAGCAGCGATTTGATAAACTCCGATGGACAATGTATTGGTAACGATCCTCCAAAAATAGAAGCTTTCAAAAAAGCGCTTGAAATGATCGAAGCCGATCCAGGGGCTTCCCCAAATTCCTTTGGTCACGAAGTATTGTTTGAAGGCAATCTGCAATCCGTACATAGGCACATATTCAAATAGGATGAAGAAGACAATCACTGGAAAGAGCAGCAGATATAAATCCCAATTCCGCCTAATTTCCTTCCAACGTTTTCCCAGGCTCCGTCCGGCAGACTGTTTCTTCGGATATAGCTTACCCCCCGGTATTGTTTGCTCCAAGAGTCACACCTCCTTTCTTCGATTTCAAGGTTGATCATAGACGGTGAAGGGGAGAAATGAAATTGACTCTTTTTTAGACGATTGACAGATTCTTTGATTCTTCGGTGGGAGGAACAGGCTAAACCCTTATGATACAAGGATTTGATGGCATTTGAGCAGAGGATAATAAGGTTTTGTAAAGGTGTTGATTGTTGCTTTTACGACCTGCTAGCATGGAGTTTAAGAGATATAGAGGTTAAGGAGGGGCATCATGGAACTCTTGAATCAGAAGAGCAAATCGTTTCTCGTCCGGATATTTATCAGCTTTTTGACGATCATTACGCTGCTATCCGTCTTTAATTTTGGACTATTTTCATTTTTTCAACAAAACATCAAGCAGGAGATCATTCGCTCCAATGAGCATATGCTGAAACAGGCTGCCGAGAATTACAACAGCCATTTTAACCGTCTGAGAACCGTACTTTTCCAAATGTATCACGACAATACGATAACCAAATTTAACGGTCAGTTAGTTTCGGGGGAAAAAGGAGATGCCAATTATTATCTGGTCGTTGATATCGTACGAAAGTTGAGGGAAACAGCCGGTAATCCGTTGTTCTATTTAGATAACCTTATGGTATTATACCGCTCGAATCTATTCATGGCGGACAAGGAAGGCAGCAGCTCGGAAGTCGTACTGAATGCCCAGCCTAATTTTCATGCACCTTATGATTTGGCTTACTGGGAAAAAGAATTTGAGCGGCCAAGGAACTATTACTTGCACCCTGCGCAAAATTATCCGCTAGATAACTTTAGCAAGGAGCAGAAAACTTACATTCCGTTCTCATTTAAGCTGCCTAACGTGAATTATGAATTAATCGCTATGTTGGATGCGGACAAGCTGAATCAGACGTTGCTGGGAGATGTCCCGTTCATCATTCAAACCGAGGAAGGCGATAATCTGTATCGTTCCAACTCATCGGCTTCTATTGAAGAATTGCCGACTTTTGCTGCCGGTGAATCCTATAAACTTTTCAAAAACAATTATTTCTTTATCCATAAGGACTCGGAAAATCATCTGCGTTATGTAACGGTTGTTCCGTATGCGAACATTGCCGCACAAATCTCCAAGCTCAGGGTAACTCAGATCGTCGTGTTACTGATTTCCATCGCCATCGCACTGGTCATGTCATATTGGTTCAGCCGTCGTCTGCAATCCCCGGTGAAACGTATCATCGCCTCTTTGCAGCATCCGGAGGGGCAACATCTGCGGATGGACTCTTCCATTTATGAGTTTGAAACGATTAGCCATCACATCGACAAGTTGTCGGAAGAGCGGACAAGGATTCATGATGAGTTGAAAAATAGTAACTCGTTGCTGACTAATTATGGCTATATCGCCAAGCTCAAATCTCTGCATGTGGGCATCTCGGAACTGCGCGAATTTGCGCAAGCGGAAGGTCCCTTCATGCTAGTTTTGTATCAGTTGAATGCCAGAAGCATGGAAAGGTTAGGCGAGGATATCAAACGATACATCGGGGAATACATTGAAATTGTTCTCTCCGAGTATGGGCTGAATGCTTATACGTTCCAGATCGAGAACGATCAGATTATTTCTGTTGTTTTCCGGCAGGATGGAACGGATCGGTTAAAGGATGCGCTTCAGCAGGTGAAGGAAACGCTGGATAAAGATCGTCAAACCTGCTTGATCATGATGGCGGTCAGCTCGATTTTCGAGCGGAGTGTCGAGTTGAACATGGCCTATGAGCAGGTATCGGGCATGCTGAAGATGGCCCGTCCGCTGGATGAAACACAAATCATCGTCAAGCAGGAGCCGGTTGCATACTTCTTTGTTTTTACAACCGAACAGGAGCAGGAGCTGCACGCTCATCTGCACGCCGGCAATGAAAAGATGTCCCTCCATGCCTTACATCGGATGCTGGAGGCGATGGAGCGAGGCCAGGCGACATTGGCGCAGTTTCGCCACTTCAGTGAGGGATGGGCTTCCCGTCTCGAGAAGACGTTGGAACAGAGTGAAGCGGATATCCCAGTGAGGAATCAGGTCGTAAGACTGCGGAAGCAATTAGATTTCAGCTTTACCTTGGAGGAATTTCGGCATATCTTTGATACGCTCATTCCTATTTATGCGGAGTGGGTGCGCAGGAAGAAAGAGGAGAAAGACGAAGTTATCGAGTTTGTGATGAAAACGATGGAGACCCAATATTCAGAGGACATTTCATTAGATTTGATCGCGGAGTCCCTGGATATGTCCAGCGCTTACTTGTCCGTCTACATTAAAGAGAAGACGGGAGCAAATTTCAGCGACCATATGAATCGAGTACGGATTCAGAAGGCCAAGGAGCTGCTTGTCGGCTCCAATCTCAGCATTCAGCATATCGGGGAGAAAATCGGCTACCGCAATGGCACATCGTTCATCAGGATGTTTAAGAAAATAACCGGTGAAACACCCGGTGAGTTTCGCCGGTGTCAGACGGTATAATCGTCTAGGGGTAAGCTTAGCTTACCCTTATTGATTTGCATTGGTGACGTAACTGGAATTTCTACTGTTAAACATGGTGTGCTACCGGATTTTGATCAAATAACTGGAGTTTGTGCAGGTAATTCAGGCGATTCGCTTCATTTCGAACGAAACTTGAGGAATTAGCTGGAGCTTTACCATTTAATGGCACAAGATTCGCAGGAATGGACAAATTAGCGGGACTTTTTCCCGTTAAAATTGGATGGGATGGTGATGAGATGTCGACACGGAGGCGATTTGAGGCCCAATTGCAGCCAAATGGTTGTAAAAAGTACAACATACAATCTTTCGCTGTCACTAATTGACCTGGTTAGCCAATCTGCTGCGACAAGCGGCAGTGTTGCATCTTTAATAGTAAGCCTCTGTAATAGTAAGCCTCCTTAATCAGGAGGCTTTTTGTAATAATGGCTAGTTAACAAAGTTTTATTCGACATTTTTCTAGCTTGTTACAAAGAATACGACATAGAATGCCAACAATCGTACAGCTCTAAGGCGGAAAAGAGTGTGATATGTGCCGTTTCCGTTATGACAAAAGGCTGTCCGTTGAACTCTACCATAGTGCTGACTTATTACATTTACGTTCAAGCCTTCCAATACTATAAGGTTGGTTATACAGCGGCGATGTCTTGGATACTGTTTATCATTATTTTCATGATTGCTATGATTCAATGGAAAGATCAGAAAAAATGGCAGGATCAGTTCTAAATGTTGGAGAAATCATGGGGACTAGTATCACTTCTTATTCTTAGCTTCACGTGGCACTCGAGCTAGGGAGTAAAAGGATAGGCACATCTACATCGAAAGGCAAGAATTGCGCCGCATATTATTACAAAATGGGGCGCTTTTGCATGAAGATCACAGCGTTTCTTAGGCATGTGATCGACAATAAGCACTAAAGCAGAGAGTTAAGCGCTAACAAGCCTTAACTCTATTGCCTTTTTTAAAATTTTTGCAGGAATTTTATGGTACAAAAGGATGAATTTTAATTTGGTCATTCCAATCCGGTTGACATTTTTTTCCGACAAATGGTTAGGTCTAAATAATCAAACGTATAGATCGTAACTCCTGAAATTGGATATTCTATCGTTAGTAGAGACAGAAAACTACAAAAATAGCGAATTATATAGTCATGTAGTGCTCTTTTGACTGTAAGAATTTAACTGTTATGATTATGGTAAACATGGGTATTGTTGAAGGAGCCAAATACAAATATCGGTTAAAGGATGATTACACAGATGAGAAAGATGTTCTCAGGTGAGAGTAGGGTCTTTTACTTGTACCGGTTTATTTCGCTGGCTGGGACTTCGTTAGTATACGCTATTGAGGATCGTGGTCCCCCGCTAGGTGTCAAAATAGGCATCATCCTCGTGTTGTTCATCTTTGCTACATGGATTACAGACATGTACACCCAAAGCGGTAAAGCCTCTCGCACAATTAAAATAACCGTAGGCTTGGAAATGACGGGGATGATGGTCCTCCATCTTCTAAGCGGCGGTATGGACAGTCCGTTTCTGTGGTGTGTTTTCAACCCTGCTTGGATGGCTGCCAGCTATCTTTCCTCTGCCTATTGCTGGTTCATGATGCTAAGTTACTTTTTGTTTATTACGGCTTTTTCTTATTTTTTTGCGAATGGGCAAATGGAGACACTTGGCAGTATGCTGCTAAGTGAAAATCGGTTTTACCTGATGCTGTTGTTTATGACACTCACCATTCAGTTATTGGCCGGTGTTAAAAATCGTCTGGAGATTGCGAATGCTCGAACCAATGAATCGATGGAGCATATGAAGTCGCTGTATCAAATTGTGGAAGCTGCAACTCATAGTGATTCTGAGAACTTGAAAATTATTTTTGCTGAGTTTGCTTTAAAGTTGACCAAGCTGAGAATGTCTTTTTTCTGGGATGTAAATGGGCATGCCAAACCGGATCAACTGATTACACAAGGTGTGTTGCCGATTGGCATTGAAACGTCCCTTTCCGAAGCTTTTGACATGCAAGAAGCCGAGCTTAGACGGCTCGAATTCAGCAGGCTGATGAGTCTGGCAGAATACGGTGACTTTCTTGTCATGCCAATCAGGTCGTCGACCCGATTCTGGGGAGTCATGGGCGTTAAGATTGAGCCTGCCAGCTACGAGGAAGGCAGACAGGGGTATATTCAACAGCTTGGTTTTCTATCCGAGCTTTGCTCCGTCATCCTGGAAAGGCATCAGCTGGAACGAATCGAGAATCAGTTGATGATTATCGAGGAACAGAATCGAATTGCCGATGAGATGCATGATAGTGTTTCGCAGTACATTTTCGGAATTGTTTATGCCGTGCATTCACTGAGTCGCAAGTGGAAAGAGATTTCGAGAGAACAGATCAAAGAGCAGCTGCAACTCATCCAAGAGTCTTCCGTAGCCGCTTCGAAAGAACTTCGTTCGACGATTTATAGTCTCAGTTCCAGAAAAAATGGCGGTGATTTTTGGATTACGACCGTCAAATCACATCTGGACAGCGTGTCCAAGCTGCATGCTGTGAAAGTGAATTTGCATGTAACCGGCGATGATCATCGTTTGCATGTGAATTATCAAAAGGCATTGTTTCGAATTATTTCAGAATCCACGGGAAATGCCATTCGCCATGGGCACAGTACACTCATCAAGGTTGAGCTCCGTATAAAGCCGGATGAGGTGAGTTTGTCCGTTTTGGATAACGGAAGTGGCTTTAGTGTGAAAGAACGATTGTCGGATCCTAAAACAGTGGGTCTAGGCGTTAATAACATGGAACTGCTCGTCCAGTCACTAGGCGGGACCATTAGTATTCAGAGCGCACAAGGAAAAGGTACTCATATTCAACTGACCATCCCATTTCAACCACAGGACAACAAGGAACTTAATGAACTTCAGATGATGGGCTAAACAAGGTCATGTAGGCTATTCCCATTCAAACGAAAGCAGGTGGAACTTTGAAAGTTGTTATCGTAGATGATCATCCGTTGGTGCGTAGAGGATTGTCAGCTGTGCTAAAGCTTGAAGCAAACATCGAAATTTCTGGTGAATCGGAGACGGTGGAGCAAGCATTGGAGCTAATCAAGGAAACAAAACCGGATTTGGCTATTGTGGATCTAAAGTTAGGGAATCGCTCTGGTCTTGAAGTGGTAGAGAATATTAAAGATACATCATGCCGAAGCATCATTCTGACTTCATCAACGTCGGAGCAGGATGTAAGAAAAGCAGAAGCTGTGGGTGCGGATGGTTATGTACTCAAAGAAGCGCTTCCAGAAGAGTTGCTTTTGGCTATTAAACTGATTTTCAAAGGGAAAAAGTATTTTGATCCAGGTCTCATGGAAATGTTGTTTAAGAAAGAGGAAGAAGACAGCTTCAGCAAGTTAACGCCGAAAGAACGGGAAGTATTGATTGGTTTAGGAGAAGGTTTGTCCAATCAAGGTATGGCTAAAAAGCTAATGGTGACGGAGTTTACCGTTAAGAAACATGTGAGCCAAATTTTAAATAAGCTGTGTGTCAACGATCGTACGCAAGCAGCCTTGTTAGCGCAATCCAAAGGATTAGTCAGCGGTTTTCAGTGAGTCTTCGCAGCCATATGGTTCGAAAGTATACCATCGCTTTATTACATATGGGTATGAGTGGATACACGAAATAGACCCAAAAATTATAATTTCGAGTAATATCATAATTTTGGGAATTCATTTAGTATTTGACTATAACCAATTAAATGACAAAAAGCGGCATTCTTCATTCCATTTGGTAGAGTGCTTCAGCTAGCTTGCAGGCTAGTTATCACCGTCGAATAGTGATTGTAGAGTGCTCTGTATAAAAGGAGTGATTGAATGTCGTTTCGATAGGTGGGGATGAGGAGAATAAAACGCTTTCATTACAAACATCTTAACTGAAAGTTTGCTTAAAAGCAATACTGTATTTCTTGATTTATCAACTATTTTTTCGGGAGGGAACCATGGAGAAATCGATCTTGGATTACTTTGTACTCATTCGCAAAAAGCTGTGGATGATTGCGTTGTTCGTTCTTCTCTCGTGCCTGACAACCTTCTATGTCAGCAAAACATTTGTTGAGCCTGTTTATAAGGCAAATACACAAGTTTTGGTAAGCAGTACGTTTAAGAGTGAAGAGAAAATAGATCTGAATGACGTATCGATGAACATGAATTTAGTTGAGAGCTACAAGGAAATCATTAAATCGGATCAGATCATTCAGAAGCTTCTGACGGACCATCCGGAATTCGGAATGACGCAGAAAGAACTGTTGAAGAACTTGAAGGTAAGCTCAACGGATAAAACGCAAATTATTAAAATCGAGTTGGAAGATCCGAGCTATGAGAAAGCCGTCACGATGACGAAAACACTTGCGGATACATTCATGACCGAAGTGCCGTCCTTGATGAATATGAACAATGTCAAAATACTTTCCAGCTCAGATCCAGCTGTGAAGCCTTTGCCGGCGAACGCTAGTATCGTAATTAACCTGGCGTTGAGCTTTGTTTTATCGGCAATGGCAGCTATTGGTGTGTTTTTCTTTTTTGAAAATATCAATGATACGATTCGCTCTGAAAAAGAGGCAGAGTTCATTGTGGGCCTTCCCGTTCTTGCTTCCATCGGAACGATAAAGAAGGGCAAAGCAGCCAAATCTTCCAAAGCGCTAAGCAGAGAGGTAGGGGAACAGAAGTATGTTACAGCTAAGTAATGTGCTGGTGACGGAATTAGATCCGATTTCACCGGTTTCCGAATCTTATCGCTCTTTACGAACGGCGGTGCGCTTTAAGAAGGTTGTACCCGCTGATCAAGGGCTGGGAATGGTGCTGATGATTGCATCGCCGAAGTCGCAAGAAGGCAAGACGACGACGCTGGCGAATCTGGCCGTAACGTATGCTCAGGAAGGGAAGTCTGTTGTGATCATTGACAGCAACTTGCGCCAGCCGGGCTTGCATAAGCTGTTTGGTATAAATAATACAAAAGGCTTGCTCCATTTTTTCCAAAAAGGGTTTGCTGTTGATGAAGTAATTACACCGACGGGAATCGTGGGCCTTGATCTCATTGTTGCCGGCGGTCAACCGGTTAATCCGTCGGAGCTGGTAGGCTCCTCCCAGATGTTGAATCTGATGAATCAACTGAAGCAGCGATATGAGGTTATTCTAATCGATTCACCGTCAACGCTTGATTATACAGATGCAAGTTTGCTCTCGGAGTACAGTGATGGCGTACTGCTGGTCACAAGGAACGGTAAAACAAAGCGGGAATGGGCGAAACAAGCGAGAACACAGCTCGAACAATCAGGAGCCCGCATGTTAGGTATGGTTTTCAACCAATAATTGAATATGTACGCTTAGGAGGATGAGAAGGATGAAGACGGTCAAGAAAGCAATTATTCCGGCTGCGGGGTTAGGAACGAGATTTCTTCCCGCTACGAAAGCGATGCCCAAAGAGATGCTCCCAATCATCAACAAACCAACTATTCAATACATCGTGGAAGAAGCCATCGAATCCGGCATCGAGGATATCATTATTGTCACCGGTAAAGGAAAGAGAGCGATCGAAGATCATTTCGATAATGCTTTCGAGCTTGAGAACAAGCTGATGGAAACGGGGAAGCTGGAGCTCTTGAAAGAAGTTCAGCGTTCAGCCAAAGTAGAAATTCATTATATTCGTCAAAAAGAACCTAAGGGACTGGGGCATGCGGTCTGGTGTGCAAGAAGGTTCATCGGAAATGAACCCTTCGCTGTACTGCTGGGCGATGATATTGTCACAGGGAAGGTCCCCTGCTTAAAACAACTCATTCAGCAATATGAATTATCAGAAAATTCCGTCATCGGAGTCCAAACCGTACCGCCGGAATTAACGAATCGTTACGGTATCATTGATCCTGGCGAGCAAGATAATCGCCTCTATCAAGTGAAAGACTTTATTGAAAAACCTAAATTAGGTACAGCACCTTCCAATCTTGCCATCATGGGGAGATATGTGTTCTCTCCTAAGATCTTTGAATTTTTGGAGCTTCAGGAAAAAGGCGCCGGCGGCGAAATTCAGCTGACAGACGCAATTCAGAAGCTTAATAAAATAGAACGTGTTCTTGCTTATCATTTTGACGGTATCCGTTATGATGTGGGCGAACGACTTGGTTATATTCTTACCACAATGGCTTTCGCACTTGAGAGCAAAGATCTTCGGTTAGATGTGCTCGATGCGATGGCTTCACTGCTTATTAAGGAGAAATATGCCCCTATTTTAGAACATTTGGGAGGTGAAGATTATGAGCTTGCGAGAACTGCAGGAGGAATATGAGTACTACTATCCGGCTGCTACGAGATTGCAGGAAAGAAAGAACGTAACTTCCTATTCCGTTATGAAGCGTGCGCTAGATATTGTTCTCTCCTTAGCTGGTCTTATTTTCTTGATGCCTTTGTTTATCGTAGTGGCAGTTTGGATCAAGCTGGAAGATCCGGACGGTTCCGTTTTCTTCAAGCAAAATAGGGTTGGCAAAGATGAAACGTTGTTCCCAATGTATAAATTCCGCTCGATGGTCGCTAACGCAGAAGCATTGAAGCAGCAGTTAATGAGCCAAAATGAAGTCGAAGGCGCGATGTTCAAAATGAAAAATGATCCTCGCGTGACTCGTGTCGGCCGAATTCTTCGCAAAACAAGCATTGATGAGCTGCCGCAATTGTGGAACGTACTCATCGGTGATATGAGCTTGGTTGGTCCTAGACCGGCTTTGCCAAGTGAAGTGAAAGAGTACACCACCTATGACAAGAAACGCTTGGCTGTAACACCTGGCTGCACAGGGTTATGGCAAGTAAGCGGCAGAAGCAATCTAAGCTTTGAACAAATGGTTGAGCTTGATTTAACTTATATTCGTAATCGAAGTGTTTTCTATGATTTGAAAATTATCATGAAAACCGTATCCGTACTTCTCGGTTCCAAAGACGCTTTTTAAAAAAAGTAGAAAAGGAGTACCGCAATGGTGCATGATCAGCCAAAACCAAGGGTATCAATTGTCATCTGTACCTATAATCGCGCGGATTTGCTTCAGATCACACTGGACGCACTGCCTGCATTAACTGCAATAGATATGGCTGAGATTCTTATTGTGGATAACAATTCCACAGATCACACGCGAGAAATCTCCGAGTCATTTGTCCTTCGTCAAGCCGGGGTGTTGCGGGTTCGCTATCTATTTGAACAAACGCAAGGACTGTCGGCTGCGCGCAATAGAGGGATACAGGAAGCAAAGGGCGATATTATTGCGTATCTCGATGATGATGCGGTTCCTTGTTTGGCGTGGATACGCACGATTGTGGACACCTTTGATCATCGGCATGATGTGTATGCCATAGGTGGCATGATTCGTCCGAAGTTCGAAAGCGAGAGACCGGCATGGCTGATCAAATCGCTCGAACTTCCGTATACGATTGTAGATCGGGGAGAAGACGTTCATGAATATCCGATAAATAAGCATCCCTTCGGAGCGAATATGGCTGTTCGCAAATCGTTTCATGATACTTATTTGTTTCCAACCGACCTTGGAAGAAAAGGAACGCTCTTGCTGTCCGGTGAGGAGTCTTGGCTCTTCGAGCAGATGCAACAGGAAAGAAAGACGATTCTTTATCATCCTTCCATGGTCGTGGATCACTTCATCCCCGACAATCGCTTAACGAAAGAATGGATCAAGCAGCGTTATTATTATCAAGGTATTACGAATGGCTCCATGCACAAAGGATTTATGAGTAAAGCATCGCTTCTCGTTAATGTTGCTTGCAGAGTAGTTTACATAGCTGTAAATGCTTTGTTTGCACATACGGAAGGTGAAAAATTGCTCATTGCTTGTCGGATGCAAAGTATAAAAGGCACATTGCTCACGATGCGTAGTCGTGTGAAAATGCGCTTGACAGGGTGATGATACGGATGACGCCGGTTTTTCCAATACAGCTCAAAAAACCGATGTACTATGCTGCGTTCTATGTCCTGCTTGCAGTGATCATGGGGGTAGCGGCTGTTTATCAGCCTATCATCAGTATGTTGGGGTTGGCCGTACTTTTCATGTGCATATATGCCATTTACCAACCGGAAAAAATGAGTTACCTGGTCCTGCTCTCAACCGCCATATCCATCAACTACATTGTGGAGGCGAATTTCCCAGGGCTGGAGATCCTTTCCCTTTACAAGCTAGGGATTCTCATTCTATTAGTTCCCAGCATGCTGCAAAATGGACTTCGCATGAAGTTCATTTACCCAATAGTAGCAATTGCGGGCATGTTGTTCATTACACTCTTTTTCTCAGAATGGCATCCGAGATTGACGCTTTCCATCACCTTGAAAGCCTTCATCGGACTCGCGCTTCCTTTCTTTTTTCTCATGATCAAATGGAAAAAGGAAACAGCGGAAAAGCATATCCGGATCATCTGTTTGCTTCCAGTGGTAAGTGTAGTGACCGGGGCAGTCCTTCAGCTGGTTCATTTGTATTCCTTTCTCAATGTAGAGTTCACGGGAGCCATCCGAGTACAAGGGGCGAATATCGCACCTCATTTGGCGATGTTAGCTTTTCTTGGGATCACCGTCGCTTTAATTGAAACCAAACGGAATCCGCTGAATGCTAAGTTCTTGTATTGTACATTGGCTGCCAACTTTGCGATTCTGATCGCTACGGGAACCCGAGGGCCTATACTCGCCATGCTAGCGATGGCCGGGTACTATTTCTTCGATATGGTGAAGCAGTATATCAAAGGGAAGCTCATCTTATTGATTCCGTTGGTCTGTTCCTTGGCTTTAATTGGTGGAGCCGTGTATCTCCAGTGGGACAATATGACGAAACGCTCCTTCGAGCGACAGACGGGCACGGGCATCGATTTATCCGGAAGGACGGAGGCGTGGAACTACTTTCTAAAGGGAGTGAAAGATTCCCCGATGACAGGAAGAGGCCTAGGCGCAGTTACTGTCGCGAACGACGGCAGTTTGTACGTCGGTTTTGTGGTTCCGCATAACGAATATATCCGCTTCTACTATGATTCCGGTTATATTGGCTGCATCCTGCTGTTTCTATCGCTGCTTGTGTTATTTCGAATGATTTATCGTGTCATTCCACAGCGAATTAAAATTTATTATGCCGCATTCATTCTGGCATTCTTTCTGTATTCCATGTCGGATAATACATTATCCACGATTCAATTCATCATTCCTTTTTGCTGGTATTTGAATGGTTTGTATATTCTCTCGACGACAAATTCGAAAAAAGAAGAGTTGATCTGATGAGTAGAGTGACTATGTTCGATGTTCATTTTGATAATTATGACTTTCTGGACTTGCTTGCTTATATGGATGACGTCATTCGCCAGAATAATCATTCTTACATTTTAACCTGCAATGTCGATCATTTAATTAAGCTCAGAAAAGATGCTGAGTTTCAAAAGGTATATTCAGACGCGGGTGCGATTGTGGCGGATGGCATGCCCATTATATGGGCATCGAAGATGCTTCGCAAACCGCTCAAACAAAAGGTGTCCGGCTCTGATTTGTTCGCAAAATTAGGGGAAGCCTTCGCGGAACGCCAATATAAGCTCTTTTTCTTAGGGTCAGCGGTCGGGATTCCGGAACAAGCGGTTAAGAATCTGAAGCTCGTTTTTCCGAATTTGAACATCGTGGGCTGTTACTCACCTTCTTATGGCTTCGAGAAGAAAAAGGATGAGAATGAGCGTATAGTTCAAATGCTGATTGATACGCAGCCAGATATCGTGTTTGTTGGCGTTGGTGCGCCGAAACAAGAAAAGTGGATTTATCAAAACTATCTCCAATATAAAGTGCCGATTTCAATTGGTGTAGGTGCAACCTTCGATTTCCTTTCGGGCACTGTCAAGCGAGCTCCGAACATTATGCAGAGAACAGGGTTTGAATGGTTTTGGCGGCTTGTGCAAGAACCTCGGCGGCTGTGGAAGCGTTACTTGGTACACGATGCGATGTTTGCCGTCCTGCTATGGCGCGAGGTTGTTAAGCAGTTCAAGCTGAAACGGGAGGGGACGGGAGTCAATAGTGGATGATTTCAGCAAAATGAGTAAACCCCCTTTGATCATGACACAGACGGGTCGCATGACGTTATTATTCACTGCAATGGCTTTAGCCGCCTCTGTCGTCATTGGTTATTCAAGTGCAACTCTGGATCCTGATCTAAGTATGCAAATTGCAATCTTGTCAATGCTGCTATTTCCTGCTTTTGTATTGGCCTTATTCGATTCACGGCGATTAATTCCCTATATTCTGCTGGTCTGGGTCATTTGTCCGGAGATCCGGCGCATACAGGATTGGATGGAAGGAACGTACCATTCGGTTTCGCTGCTAAGTATTGCACCTTTGTTAACAAGTGCCGTGCTTATTATTCCTATATTGGCTAAGTTTCACCAGATGGAATCTCGCATCTACAAGCTGCTCATTTATATAGCCATCGTACTGCTGTATGGCTGCCTGATTGGTGTAACAAAGAATGGGAGCGGGACCTTTTACGATTTAGCAAACTATGTGATTCCGTTATTGTTAATCCCTTATGCGGCTTTAAGTGAATTCGACAATAAGGCGTTGGACCGTTTAATTGTTGCTTTCTCAAACACGGCCATCTTGGTAGCTGTCTATGGCATTATTCAGTACATCGTCGTGCCTCCCTGGGATGCATTTTGGATGAATCATGTGGAAATGACCTCGATTGGCCACCCTTTTCCTTTGGAAATCAGAGTGTTCTCTACGCTGAATTCGCCTGGACCTGCGGGGATGTATATGGGGACTGCGCTTGCACCGATGATTTTAGAAAAAAAATGGCGGGGACCGTTAGGCTGGATCGGTATTATCCTGGTTACGGTTGGACTCCTTGTCACGTTAGTTCGTTCTGCCTGGGTAATGCTTTTCATCGATATCGCGATTTATACAGCTGTATCAGCCGGCAGACAGAAGTGGAAGTTGATCGCTCAATTAACAGCCGTTATTGCAGCGATGTATGTCATCATCCCGAAGCTGCCAGGAGCACAGGGTCTGATTGCGCGATTAGATACGATGACAGCCATTCAGGATGACCACTCTTATAATGAGAGATTAGATTTCTTCCATACCGTTTTTCCGATGATGTTCTCAAAACCGCAAGGATTAGGGCTAGGAAGTATCGGTGTCGGCACCAAGCTGAGCAACGGTGGGGCTTTAGGGGAATATGGCATTTTCGATAATGGATTTGTTGCGATTTTTCTAACCTTTGGCATTCTTGGTGGTTTATTGTTCCTATGGGCTTTGTGGCTTGTCACCCGTTATCTGTTATCTCAGAAACACCAACCGGGCGGCATAACGGCTTACGGTAAGTTAGGGCTCTCGGCTCTGCAAGGTAGTATCGTTTGTCTTGTTTTTGAAAATGGGTACACAGGGTTGAAAGGTTTTCTATTATGGATGGTCGTAGGCATTGGAATTATGGCGCATCGAACGATCGTTCAAGAGAGGAGGCAAATTTCGGATGCAGCAGCCAGTCAACTTGAAATTAGTCCGCATAAAGCCTCTGTTCGGCTTCATTAAAGCTTTTTTTTCAAGCAAAAGTCATTTGTCATCTTCCGTTAAAACGATGTTTTTCAGTGTGCTTATCTTGGTCATTAATATGCTAACCGGTATTTTGACAGCGCGATTTCTTGGGCCATCTGGCCGAGGAGAGCAGGCCGCTATGGTGTTATGGTCACAATTCTTAGCTTTTAGTTTCTCATTTGGTATACCTTCCGCCATTATTTACAACGTGAAAAAGAACATGAAGGATTCCGCCAAGCTTTATTCGACCGCTGTTCTCATGGGTTTGACAGCAGGCATGCTTGCGATGTGCATAGGGATACTGGTTTTACCCTATTGGCTCCGTTCGTATTCCGACAGTGTGGTCCTATTCTCGCAATGGTCCATGGTTATCGTACCTCTCATCGTATTGTCCCAGATTAATAATGCGATGATGCAGGTAAGAGGCGAGTACAAACTATTTAATCGTCTGCGATTTCTTATTCCGCTGAGTACGCTCATCGGCCTTGCTCTGCTAATCCTGACTAAAACCATGACTCCTTACACGTCAGCTGTAGCTTATCTCGCTCCGGCGGTTCCCTTTTACATATGGACCACTGTTCGTTTGCTAAGACAGTATCAATGGGTGATCAAGGATGTATTCAGCTCCTTTAAGACTTTAATCAGATATGGGATTGGATCCTACGGCAACGATTTGATGGGCAATGTTTCCTACTACATCGATCAAATTGTGATAATCGGTCTGCTGAATCCTACTGAGCTTGGCCTCTATGCCGTAGCAGTAAGCCTTTCTCGGGTCGTTAATATTTTCTCAACCTCGATTATCGTGGTGTTGTTCCCTAAAGCATCCGGGCTGCCGAAGGATAAAGTGGTGGATATGACGTTCCGTGTATACAGGATCAGCACTTGCGTGGCCTTGTTATGCTCCCTGATCATCATGCTGGTTGCTCCTTTCGTCATGCCGCTTTTGTATGGCCCTGATTTTAGAGAAGCTATCAGTGTGTTTCGCATGCTGCTCCTTGAAGTGTCCATTTCAGGTGGAACCATGGTTTTAGCGCAAGCGTTCATGGCTTTAGGCAAACCCAAGATCGTTACCATTCTGCAAGGAATCGGGCTGCTGGTTGTCATCCCACTACTGACAGTGCTTATTCCGAAGTTTGGACTCGCCGGTGCGGGAATGGCCATTTTGTCATCGGGTATTCTGCGATTTATCTTTATTTTAATCAATGTCAAATTCACCTTGAAAACGAAACTTCCAAGATTACTGTTGAATAAAGAGGATATCCGTTGGTTGCTTTCAGCAATAACAGCATATAAGGCCAAATAATTGGACATTGGGGGAGGGGCGAACGAAATGAGTCGCTATCGTGATGCTGTGGGAGTGAATCGAATTTCTGTTGTCATCATTGCGCAAGACGATGAATCGAGAATAGCGAATGCGATCGCCTCCTGCAAGCCTTTTGCAGACGAAATTGTTGTAGTCGATGGCGGGAGCAAGGACGGTACCGTTCGAGTGTCCGAGCAATTAGGCTGCAAAGTCTATGTGAACGCATGGCCAGGTTATGCGAAACAGCGTATCTATGGCAGTGATCGTGCCACCTATGACTGGATATTCGTAATCGACACGGATGAGGTGGTCAATGAGCAATTATCAACCTCCATTCAGATGCTGAAAGGCGAGTTATCCGATCCAAGCAAAGCCTATTCCGTTCTGCGGATTGGAGACTTTCTAGGTCGCTGGATGGGGAAAGGCGAGAAGCTGGTCCGATTGTATAACCGTACACAAATTCAGTACAAGGAAAGTCTAGTACATGAAACACCGAATGTGGAGAATGAGAATGTGCTATTTATACCAGGTGTCTTATGGCATTATGGTTTCCGCAGCATTCATGACCATATTCAGCGGTTTAATAAATATACCGATCTAGAGGCAGAAGGCGCAGTGGCTATGGGAAAAAGATTTAGTCTACTGCGCATGCTCGTTCGACCTCCTTTGCGTTTTGTTCAAAAATATATCGTTCATGGCTTGTATAAAAAGGGAATTCCCGGGCTTGCCGTAGCGCTATTCTGGGGAATCTACGAGTTCCTGGTCTGCATGAAGCAGTATGAGCTTGGATTAGCTCGTAAACGTGTAAAGAAGTCCCATGATGGGCCGATTAAGGAGGGGAAAGCTTATGCAACGATACAATGATTTACGGATCTTGTGCACCGGAATGGGCTGGCCCTCAGCTCAGCCAGGTGGGTTAAACACTTATTTCAAGCATATTTGCGAAAGCTTGGATACGCATCATGAACTTGAAGCACTGGTATGCAGTGCCAATAAGCCGGAAGTGACAAGCGGTCTTCGTGTCACCAATGTGGCCGGCACGAATTTGAAGTTGAGCAAACGGCGTGATGCTTTTCGCATGCAAGCCACAGAAATCATGAACGGGCAGCATGTTGACATCGTGTATGCGCACTTTGCTCCTTACAGTCTGGGCGTGGCAATGGAGGCGAAAGCCCGAAATATTCCGGTTGTGATGACTTTTCACGGCCCGTGGAGTGAGGAAATAAGGCTTGAGGGGAAAGGTTTGAAGCATAGATTCAAAACCATGATCGCGAAAAACTGGGAAATGAAAGCATACCAATTGGCGGATGCCTTCATCGTGTTAAGTGAAACTTTTCGCGATATTCTTCACCGCCAGTACGGCGTCCCGCTGGCCAAGATACACATCATTCCCGGCGGGGCGGACGTAGCCCGGTTCAGGCCGGCAGTGAACCGCTCCGTAATTAGAGCGAAGCTGGGGCTGCCGGAAGGGAAAACCGTCGTGTTGACTTTGCGAAGGTTGGTCAACCGAATGGGGCTGCTTCAGCTGCTAGAAGCTTGGAAAGAAGTTGTGCGCTCGAAGCCGGATGCCGTGCTGTTTATAGGCGGTAAGGGTCCGCTGAAGGCTGAGCTGGAAAGCCGAATTGCCGAGTATGGGCTTCAGTCTAGCGTAAGATTGCTGGGTTACATCCCCGACAGTGAGCTTGCGGACTATTATCAGGCAGCCGATCTGTTCGTTGTTCCTTCGCAAGCGCTAGAGGGCTTCGGATTAATCACCGTAGAAGCAATGGCAGCAGGGGTTCCGGTTATGGCGACTCCGATTGGCGGGAACCGTGAAATTCTTGAGAAATACCGGCCTGATATGCTGTTCTCGGGAACCAGCAGTAGTGACATTGCCTCAGGATTAACGCGTATATTGAAGCATCCTGAGTTATGGCCTACAAGTGAGCAGTGCAGGAATCATGTGTTGGAGCATTATACATGGAAGAGAGTTTCCGAGCAGGTGAACGAAGTATTTCGTTCTGTGATTGATCTTGATCGCCATGCTTACGTCAGGAATCAATCGGCTGCAGCTAAGAAGAGAGGAGGACGTGAACAAGATGAGAGTAGCTTATCTGGATCATACCGCTAGATGGAGCGGGGGAGAAGTCGCACTGTACAATCTCATTACGAACTTTGGCAAGGAGATTGATCCGCTCGTCATTGTGGCTGAAGAGGGAGCGCTGGTTGATCGGTTAAGAGCGAAAGGGATTGATGTTCGCGTTTTACCTTTAAGCGATAAGGTGCGCAATCGGAATCGAAATGCCGTGAATTTTCAGGCGGTATCGGCGGCATTGGAACTATGGAGTTATGGAAAAAGGGTAGCTAAATTACTGAAAGCGGAGAAGGTTGCCTGTGTACATACGAATTCTTTAAAATCAGCTTTTTATGGAGCAGTAGCTGCTAAATGGGCAGGAATTCCACTCATCTGGCATATTCGGGATCATATTGGCGTTCCCTATTTGAAGCCGATTGTTGCCCAAGCGATTCGCCTGATGTCCCGATTGCTGCCTAATGGCGTTATTGCAAATTCCAATTCTACGTTGAGTGCTTTGAACTTGCCGAAGTCCAAGAAAACATTAGTCGTGTATTCGGCCTTCGCCAATTCCAAAGCCAAAAGCCTGGCACTAGTCGAGAAAACATGGCGAAAGCCGTACGTAGTCTTATTGGTTGGCCGGCTGGCGGAATGGAAGGGCCAGCATATTCTGCTCGAAGCGGCGAAATCCTTTCTGCCGGATGAGCAGGTTCATTTCTGGTTAGCCGGGGATGCCCTGTTCGGCGAAGATGCGTATAAGAAGCAGCTGCTGCAGCAAATTGCCGACAATCAACTGAACAATGTCACCTTGCTAGGTCATGTTGAAGATATTCAGGGGTTGATGCAGAAAGCTGATCTATTGGTTCATACCTCCATCACACCTGAGCCTTTCGGTCAGGTCATTGTCGAGGGCATGGCAGCCGGTTTGCCGGTTATTGCTTCCAATGAAGGCGGCCCAACGGAAACCGTTGTGCATGGTGAAACGGGGCTTCTCATTACACCAGGGAAACCAGCCGTACTGGCGGATGCCATCCGCTATCTGCTCGAGCATCCTGAGGAGAGACGCCGAATGAGCGAGAATGGCATCAAGCGTGTGGAGCAACACTTTGTTATCGAACGAACCGTTACCCAAATCACTCATTACTATGCAGGTTTCATCGCTAACTCTTGATGACCGCTTAGTGTGTAAAGGATGGATCAAATGAAAATAGCAATTGCGCATGATTATTTGGTTCAAATGGGCGGAGCCGAAAGAGTTGTTGAAGTCTTTCACCAAATGTACCCGAGTGCTCCCATTTATACGACCATGTTTAGCAACAATCGTCTGCTCGATGAACTGAGGGATGCGGATATACGAGCCTCTTGGATGCAGAAAATGCCAGGAGGAAAGAGCCATTTTAAAGAAATGCTGCCTCTTTATCCGTTTGCGATTAAGGATTTTGACTTCCGAGAATTTGATATTGTGCTCAGTTCAAGCAGCGCATTCATGAAGAGTATTCAGGTACCGAAGAACACGTTCCATCTGTGTT
Organism: Paenibacillus anseongensis; assembly: GCF_009757995.1. Lineage (NCBI taxonomy): Bacteria > Bacillati > Bacillota > Bacilli > Caryophanales > Paenibacillaceae > Paenibacillus > Paenibacillus anseongensis. Next base: position 44,624 of record NZ_WSEM01000031.1, on the reverse strand, counting down.
ACTGCCATACCCCCATGCGTTTCGCCTGGGATTATGACACTTATATGGAGAGACAAACCAAATCGAGCGTGATGAAACGTCTCTTGAAAATTTATATCGATCAGCTTAAGCAATGGGATCAAAAAACGTCAGCAAATGTAAATCAGTTTATTGCGAACTCTTCGGTTGTGAAAAGTCGTATCCGCAATTACTATCATCGCGATTCCGATGTCATTTTTCCACCGATTAATACAACTCGCTTTCACAGCTCTGCGAATATTGATAATTATTATTTGATCGTATCTAGACTTGTGTCTTATAAACGTATTGATTTGGCAGTAGAAGCATTTAATCGGAATGGTCTGCCTTTGCATATCGTAGGGGAAGGCCCCGACCTGATGAGACTGAAGGCAATGGCTAAAGGAAATGTTCGTTTTCTGGGGAGGTTGGATGACGGTTCAGTAACCAAAATGATGGCAGAGTGTCGCGCCTTAATCTTTCCCGGCGAGGAGGATTTCGGGATTACTCCGCTGGAGGCGAATGCGGCAGGAAGACCCGTTGTCGCCTATCAGGCTGGCGGTGCGCTAGACACCATAGTGCCTCATGTGAATGGTGTGTTTTTCAAACGGCAGGAGGTAGAGGATCTGCTGCTCGCTATCCAGGAAGTGGAGAATCATGCCTGGGATGTGAGCCGAATTATCCAACATGCCCAGAAATTTGATGAAAAAACATTTATGGAGAAATTGAAAATCTACATGGCTAAAGCTTATCAACAATTCAGAGAGGGGAATTAATCGTATGGATATTGCAGTAATTGGAACAGGCTATGTGGGATTAGTTTCCGGGGTGTGCTTCGCTGAGGTGGGAAATAATGTGATCTGTGTGGATCAGGATAAAACGAAAATTGACAAGCTGCAGAATTTCATTTCTCCCATTTATGAGCCTGGCATTGAAGAACTCATGGAGAAAAATATCCATGCTGGCCGGTTAGCTTTTACAACGGATTTGGCTCACGCCATCAGCCAGTCTGAACTCATTATTATTGCCGTGGGCACACCGTCCTTGCCGAATGGCGAGGCTAATCTGTCCTACATTGAGCAAGCGTCTATGGAAATCGGTAAAGCTATGAACGGGTATAAAATCATTGCAACGAAAAGCACCGTTCCGGTAGGTACGAATGAGCATATTCAAATGATTATTGCGATGAATACGCAGCACGCCTTCGATGTCGTATCCATTCCTGAGTTTCTGCGCGAAGGTTCGGCTATTGATGATACCCTTCATCCGGATCGCATTGTCCTTGGACTCGATAATCCAAGCTTGGCTGAGCCGCTTACCGATCTCCACCGTGCCTTCACGGATCAAATCTTCGTCACAAGCATCCGGAGCGCCGAGATGATCAAATACGCTTCGAATGCCTTTCTCGCGACAAAAATTTCATTTATCAATGAAATATCCAATATTTGCGAGAAGGTAGGCGCTGATGTCACGGAAGTGGCCAAAGGGATGGGGAAAGATAAGCGAATTGGTTCATCCTTCCTGAATGCCGGTATCGGCTACGGAGGTTCTTGCTTCCCGAAAGACACGGACGCTTTGATTCAAATTGCTGGCAATGTCGATTATGAGTTTCAATTGCTCAAGTCCGTCGTGGAAGTGAATAAGTCGCAGCGCTACAAGGTGATTTCCAAGCTGGAAGCCTCCCTTGGACTGCTCAGCGGCAAAGTGGTGGGCATTTGGGGGTTATCTTTCAAGCCTAATACGGACGATATTCGTTATGCGCCGTCAATTGAAATTGTTGAAACGCTGATCCGAGCAGGAGCAACGCTGAAGCTGTATGATCCTATTGCGATGGATAAATTCAGGGAGCGTATTGATCACCCTTCGATTCAGTGGTGCGAGAATGCGATGGAAGCAGCAGTGGGCGCTGATGCGATTTGCTTGCTAACAGATTGGGAGGAATTCAAAACGATCTCCTTGTCCAAACTTATTTTTATCATGGATCAGCCGATTCTCATTGATGGCCGCAACGTGTACAGCCAAGAACAAATTCAAGGAACGGGGCTCAAATATTATTCCGTTGGGCGACCTGATTTGATTGGTGTATCCAGACCGAAAGCACTGACTAGATAATTTGCTTGTATCCCAAATAAATCAAATGGAGCGTGGTTTTCATGAAATTGGTACTTCTTTCAGGCGGTTCCGGTAAGCGACTTTGGCCATTGTCCAATGATTCCAGATCCAAGCAGTTCTTAAAGGTACTTGAGGATGATAAAGGCAAAGATGAATCCATGGTGCAACGTGTATGGAGACAACTGCAGAATACAGGCCTTGGCGAAGATGCGTACTTAGCGACGAATCGCTCGCAGGTCGAGATGATTATTAGCCAACTTGGCGGAGAAGCTCCGCTTATTATCGAGCCTGAGCGCAGAGATACATTCCCTGCCATCGCGTTAGCTGCTGCTTACATGTATGATGTGGAAAGTTTACCTTTGAACACAGTGATTACGGTGCTGCCGGTAGATCCGTATGTGGATGAGGCATTTTTCCAGAAAATTAAACAATTAGAGGACGTTCTGCACGAAACGGATGCGAATTTAGCGCTAATGGGTGTCGTTCCGACGGTTCCGTCCGAGAAATATGGTTATATTGTTCCTTCTGAAGAACGCCGGGAAGGGACAGAAGCGGTAGCGGTCCAATATTTCTTCGAGAAGCCTAACCGGGAACAAGCAGCTGTTTTAATTGATCAAAAAGCACTTTGGAATTGTGGCGTCTTTGCATTCCGGCTGGGCTATCTCATCGAGGTCATGATGGATAAAGGAATTCCGATTCAATACGAGGAAATGCTCAGAAATTATCATAAATTAACGAAAATCAGCTTCGACTATGAAGTTGTTGAGAAAGAAGCAAGTTGTGTCGTTGTCCCTTATGATGGTTTTTGGAAAGATTTGGGAACTTGGAATACGTTGACGGAAGAAATGGGGCGTTCCCAAATCGGAACAGGTATCGTAACGACGGATTGCGAGAATACTCATCTGATTAACGAGCTCGACATCCCTGTCACCGTTATCGGCATTCATGACGCTGTTGTAGCCGTGAGCCCGGATGGCATTCTGGTGACAAACAAGTCGGAGAGCCCTCGCATTAAAGAAGTCATGAATACAATCGAGCATCGCCCGATGTATGAAGAACGTAGATGGGGACGATATCGTGTTATTGATTATGTCAAATATGCCGAAGATAATGAGGTGCTTACGAAACGTATTCTCGTTCATGCCGGTAAAAATATCAGCTATCAGCTGCATTACAAACGTTCTGAAGTATGGACCATCGTGAGCGGCGTAGCGGATATTATCATTAATGATAAGCTCTATCAGGTGAAACCGGGTGATGTTGTGCGAATTCCGGAGGGGACCAGACACAGCATACGGGCAATTACGGATGTTGAATTTATCGAGGTACAAAGCGGATCCGACTTAGTCGAAGAGGATATCGTTAGGATTTGTATGGACTGGAAGGACATTCCCCTTCATCAATTTATTTAAGTTTTGTTTTGAAACAAAGAACCGCCTTCTATTCGATTTCGGGAATGGAAGGCGATTCCTTGTTTGAAGGCATAAAAATTACAAATATAACCATTTCATGGTGAAAAGGATGCGTCATGACAAAGAAGATGATTCAAATTTTAGGAAAGGCAGGTGTACGTAAGAAAGTGGTTTCCTTATTATTCTTACTCTCCTTGGTAGCTCCGAATTTCTTGTTTCAACCGCAAGCAGCGGCGTCCGCGACTTCTGTTCCAGTCAACACGCAGGCAACGATAGAAGCGAAGGCGGTGCTGCAGAAGCTGTATGTCGTTTCGGGTGTCAGCACGATTAGCGGGCAGCATGATTACCTTGAAAGTCCAGATGAATGGACGAATCAAGTGAAAGGGTGGACAGGAAAATTTCCTGCGCTTCATGGTTATGAATTCGGTGCCGTTTTGGCTCAAAACGAAAGCCAATTGGCGCAGCAAAGGCAAAAGGTCGTCAACAGCGCAATCGCTTGGAATAAGGCCGGCGGCCTGGTTACCATCTCTTATCATCAAAGCATTCCTGGCACCTGCCTCTGCTGGTCGAATGTGCAGCGGAATATGAGCCAAGCGGAATTTGATAAATACGTCACCCCAGGCACTCCCCAGTATGCGAAATTGATTGATGATCTGGATAAAACAGCGGTTAACCTGGAGAAATTGAAAGAAGCGGGCGTACCTGTCTTGTGGCGTCCCTATCACGAAATGAACGGGGACTGGTTCTGGTGGGGCAAGAAGGATAACTTCTCCGCACTGTGGACGATAATGTACGATCGCTTCGTGCATGTGCATAAGCTCAATAATTTGCTTTGGGTGTGGAGCCCTAACGCGCCGAATGCGAATGCCGACCCTTTCACGGCCACCTATCCAGGGGGAAGCAAAGTGGATGTTCTCGCGGTCGATATCTATGATAATGATTACAATCCGGATTATTATAAAAGTATCACCCAATTGGCAGGCGGCAAGCCTGTGGCGATCGGGGAGAATGGCGAACTGCCAAGTGCTGATGTATTGAAAGATCAGCCCCGCTGGGCTTATTTTATGACGTGGGGCAAGATGCTGACCGAAAATAACAAAAAAGATGAGATTAAATCGTTCTACTCGCATTCGAAAATATTGAGCAGAGAATCTTTCCTGCCAATCAAACAGCCGCAGATTCAGCCAATTTCGGCCCCGGATACTAAAAATGGGCTGCGAGCGGAATATTTCGATAATAAGGATTTGACCGGGCTAAAAGAAACGAAAGTAGATGCCAAGATTGATTTTAATTGGTCGACTTCAGCCCCTCTGCCTTCCATGCAAGCAGATACATTTTCCGTGAGATGGACAGGGAAACTTTTGCCCGCCTATTCGGAAACGTATCAGATATCGACGCTAAGCGATGACGGCATTCGCGTCTGGGTGAACGGCAAGTTGGTTATTGATAGTTGGTTCAATCAAAGTTGGGTGGAACGAACAGGATCAATCGCCCTTACCGCCGGCGTACCTGTTGATTTGAAAGTGGAATATTATGATAACCAGAATGGTGCCGCTGCTAAACTCATGTGGAAGAGTCCTTCCCAACCCAAAGAAATTATTCCAGCAAATGCCCTATTACTACCTTAGAGGTTTGAGAGGTATCTAACATGATGAGATATGTGATTGTGCCATCGGCCTTGTTGATCTTACTGATCCTGATCTCGGCTTCGACTAATTACGGTGCATCTGCAAGAACAGAGATGGTAAAGGTGATGACAGAATCCAATCAGATTGGCAATCCAATCTGGACATTAGGCAAACCCGATGATTCTGATTTGGAATTTGGAAAAGAAAGCGCAGCTCCGATCAGTTATACCGTATCTTCGGGCGAACAGCAGCAAGAGACTTGGAGCTCGGTGCCGCAAGGTCTCAATAAATCGTTGAATCCAACCTTGTCGATCAACTATGCCTTAGCTGAAATACCCGAGTATGGGGTTCATTTCCGAGTGAAAATTCTAGATGCGCATAAATCCGTTCCTCAGATGGCGGTGTTTTCCAATAACCTGCTTTCGGGCATCATTCAAATCGCCGGTGTCGGAGGGACGACTAGCGCTTATGAGTATAAAAAATTGTATGAGCTATATATTCCCAAGGAGCAGCTGCAGCTCGGAAATAATGTATTAAAGCTGTCCGCCGAAGGATGCTTGTCATGCAAAGCGGATGAGAACAAATTTCTATGGTGGAAATGGGACTATCTCTCGCTTGATGCACTAGCTGCCCCTGCCGAAGAGCCTATCCATGGGCGATATGTGGAATCGGGCACCAAGGTCAGCAATTTGTCCTTTTACTATGACCAAGGAGCGGTTCGACACCTTCCCTATGTTTTAAAATGGCTGGGCATTGCCTATAGCGGCAATGTGATGCGTGTGGATTGCGCGACTGATGTCAAAGAGGGATGTTCCGCCATTAAGCCTTATTATGAAACACTTCGTGACTACAACACGCAAGCGGTAGCTCTTCATTTGCATACAGGAAATATTAAGCTAAATGATGATGGCACACTGCCGGCCGATGCAGAAAATAAGTTGTCGGACTATGTGAAGCAGTATGGTTCCATGTTTCAATATTATGAGATTGATAACGAACCAGGCTTATTTAATCGATCCAAAAGCGTGAATCTGGCCATAGCCAAATGGCTCAAAACCAATTTGCCTGAGCTTGCTCCACATGTGAAAACGGTCGCTCCGGGCTGGGCTTATGCACCACCATACAGCATGAGAACTTGTCGGAATCAGAACACATCCGGCATGCTGCGCTGTGGAGATCCTGACGGATGGGAAAGTGATCCGAATCAGCGAATGGAACTTGAAGAGATGACGGATTTAACCAATGGACATGCGTATGGGACCTCTTATGTGAATAATAAAGATGGAAGCTTTCTGGAGAACATGCGGACCTTCGGAGGGGCTGAGGATGGTTTGCAGAAGCTCATGCTTAATACGGAGTACGGCACTTCCGATAGCCATAAAGATCCCGTTGAATATGGCGCGGCGGAGCCCCATGCGGCTGTCTTTGATCGCATCATGAGAGCTCATATCGGATATGCCGATATGTTCATGCAGCATGCGGCCTTTTATCCGGAATATGCGTTGTTCGAACCGGGCATTGATTTGAATACGCAGAACCCCGCACAGATGCAAATTCATAAGAATTCGTCGGAAGAGGATACGCGAGTCGGGGTGATGCGGCGCTTAAATTTGGCGTATGCGACGCATGGCAAGCCGTTGGTGTACGAAATAAGCAATAAACCGGAGCTATCGGATAAACTGGTTTATTTCCGGGGCGTGGATACCTCGACATTACCTGCACTTCCTGGTTCAGGAGGGAAATCGGATAAGATTTTGCTCAATTTTGTGAATTTCGAATCGAGTCCGCAAACGATACAGGTTAAGGTTACGATGCCGGAGGCTGCGATATACGAAGGTGAAAGGTTTGGAGCGGGTGATACGTATGAGTCGGCACGATCCTATTTGAGCGGGTTGCAAGCCGATCCCGAACTGAATTTTAAAGAAACGTTAGGCCCGGGTGAGGCTGTGCAGTACATCTTGTCGCGAGCAGACGGAGTGAGGAAAGTGGCACCAACGTGGATTCAGGCGAAACCGGCTCAGCATCATGCGATTGAGCTCAGCTGGAAAGAGTCGGAAGTAGCACAAAGTTATGATATATTGCGCAAATCTGGCGGGAGTGAGAGCAGTTACGAGGTGATAGCCGAGCAAGTGCAGGGGACTGAGTTTGTAGATACGAGTACAGTCATAGGGAACCAATACGAGTATCAGATTAAACTCTCAGGTACTAACGAAGTTTCACAACCGGCGTCAGCTACCGCAACAGACAGTGTGGCGCTGGATCGCAAGGACTGGGAAGTTACCAGCAGTTCCGGAAAACCTCAAGGGGCGATTGACGGTAATATCTACAGTCGATGGGATACGGGGGTCGCGCAAGCTCCCGGGCAATTCTATCAAGTGGATATGAAAACGCCGACCACGATCAACCGAATACGGCTTCGGAGCGAAGGGTCCCCGAATGATTATCCAAGGAAATATGAGGTATATGTTTCTACCGATGGGTATACGTGGTCTCAGCCGATTGCAACAGGTAGCGGTTCAAGCATACTGGACATTAATTTTAGTCCAACGTATGCACGATTCGTCAAGATCATCCAGACAATGAAGGCAGGGAATTACTGGTCCATTCATGATCTGCAGATTTATGGCTAGACATCGAGGAATACGCTTACCCTTTGCGGGTGGAAGCTACGATGAGAAACAAAATTAAGATGAGCAACCAGATGACTTGAACCATATTATCCTCGCCTTTTGTTATAATAAATCAAGTTTAACAAGAATTCTTGTAATTTTCTGTCTTAAAACAAACAAAAATGTTGGATTTATGCTAAATATTACATTAGTAATCATTAAAAAGTCCTATTTACATGTCGTTTTTTGATGAAAGTCCTCACTTTGTGGGGGCTTTTTTTATCTACATTTAACAATCCTTCTGTAACATTTAGATATTGGAAATTTTTGAACAAAGGTTAATATCTAAAGGAGAGAAGATTCTTGAATATGAGACTGCCTCAAATTACAGTGGGTAAGAAAATGTATGTCAGTTTTATTGTGCTATTATTGCTTACTTCTGTTGCAGGATGGATGAGTCTAACGAATATGAAGTCGATTCAGAACAAAAGTGATGAAATCAGTCAGATATGGATGCCTGGCGTTGAAGCTGTTAATACGATCAGTTATTTAACGGAAAATGTACACGGATTAGAAATGCAGCTTTTCATCTTAATGGATCCAGCTCAGCTGCAAAGCACACAAACACAAGCCAGTGCAGGGATTAGCAATGTAGACGAGCAGATTAAACAATTTGGAGAAGGGCTGACGGATGAGCAGGAGAAGCGGAATTTCGAAGCCTTCCAAAACCAATGGACGACTTACAAAGGCTATCATGAGAAGTTCTTGGAACTTAGTAAAAAAGCCAATTTGAGTAAAGGCTCCGGCAACATGGAGAAAGAAGTGGAAACGCTCATTTCAGATTCGAATAAAGTTTTTGTGAACATGCAGAAATATCTGGAGGTTCTTGTAAAAATCAAACATGAAGGCGCTGTGGCTGCCTCAGAAAGCAGTTCGGTCATTTATCGTTCTGGACAAATGAACCTGATTTATATTTTTGGTTCTGCCGTCTTGATCGGTCTGATTCTGGCTTTCTTCATTACACGTAATATTTCCAAGCCAGTGCGGCTTGTCTCCCAAGCTCTTCAGACGGTGTCCTTGGGAAGCTTATCTGAACAAGATGTGAAAGTGAGAAATAAAGATGAAATTGGTGAACTTGTCGGTTCGTTAAACCGAATGAAGACGAATGTCCGGGACATCTTGCTGCAAATCCGCAACGCCTCTTCTTCGGTTGCTGACTCGTCCAAAGAGCTTCTTGATCACGCAGAGCAAACGTCGCATGCGTCCAACCAAGTGGCGGAGGTCATGCAATTGGTAGCTTCCGGAGCAGAAATTCAAGTCCGGAATTACGAAGATACGCATACAGCGATGACGGAGATGAGCATTGGTATTGGGCGAATCGCGGAAGCTTCGTCCGAGGTATCAGATATCTCCATGGAAGCATTCCGAGAGGCAAAGCAAGGCGAACAAGACCTTCAAGCGCTCATTACGAGCATGAACGGTATGAGTGATACGGTCATCAGGGCGAACACCGTTATTCGAAATTTGGAGAATCATTCTCAAGAAATTCATAATATGATTGGCCTGATGGGCAATATAGCGAAGCAAACCAACCTGCTCGCTTTGAATGCGGCGATTGAAGCGGTTCGTGCAGGAGAAGCAGGCAAAGGATTTACGGTTGTTGCCGGGGAAGTGCGCAAGCTATCGGAGCAATCCGCGCAATTTGCCAATCAAATTACCGAATTGATCGGCCAGGTTTTGGACAATACCGGAGTTGCTGTTCAAACGATGCATGATTGCCTGCAGGAAGTGGATATGGGCAAAGAAATGGCACATACGGCGGAGACTTCCTTTCATCGTATTTTCTTGGCTTCCGAGAAAGTGGCTGTTCGCATACAAGAGGTTGCGGCATCCGCTCAAGAACTGGCCGCCACTTCGGAAGAAGTGTCCGCTTCAGTCGCAGAAACGAGCTCTCACGCTAGAAATTCATCTGCCTACGCTCAACAGGTGGCCGAAACTTCTGAGCAACAGATGACGTCGCTGAATGATATCACAAGGTCTGCCGGTATGCTGAACGGCATCGCCGAACAATTGCATACGGCCGTTGGGAAGTTTGAGCTGTGATGCACCTAGTAACCAATCCAAGCCCAATCACCGTCACGGCTCCTCGCTCTTATGTCTATGCTGCACTTTATGCAACATAAAATGGCATTACACACTACTATACCGCTCTTCATTGCACAAACTGCAATGGAATCAAGCTAAATAGCGCAAAAACCGCTTTATTCTGTTTCCTGCGTTGCACTTTATACAATGGGGAAGGAGGTAACGGCCTACCTGAGGCCTTAATGTTGCGCAAAGTGCAACATAGAGAAGCGTTTGCCGTGGTGTAGGGCTGTAATTGAAGCCTACCCAATGACACACAGTCGTTTATCCTTAATTGTTCGGATGCAAGCAAAAGTCTGCAAAATCATGCTATACTAGACTCTGTAAAAAGGAGGTCGACTATGGCTAGGAACAAAGAGTTTGAAGTGAATGCCGTGCTGCGAAAAGCGATGCATATCTTTTGGGAGCAGGGCTACGAGAAAACTTCCATGCAAGATTTGGTCACACATATGGGGATACATCGAAGGAGTATCTATGATACTTTCGGAGACAAACATCGTTTATATATGAAGGCAGTAGAGAAGTACGGGGAAATGCTGGAAAGTTCCGTTCATCAAAAAGTAGAGGCTCCTACCCCGATGAAACAAGCTATCCGGCGAATGTTTGAGCACGCCATTGTGGCCGCAGACGATCGTCCTAAAGGGTGTTTGATCGTGAATACGGCGGTTGAACTAGCTGTTTGTGATGAAGAAGCCGCGGCGAAAGTGAATCAAAGTTTTGTTAAAACCGAGGACAAACTATACGACTTGGTATTGCGCGGCAAGGAAACGGGAGAAATCGGAAGTCATCACGATGCACGGAGAATTTCGGAGTTCTTGAACAACGCCTTTATCGGATTATGTGTGTTGGCCAAAACAACAAACGATAAAGAAAAACTGGAAGGTATCATTGATACATCGCTAGCTATATTGGATTGAAAGAACGAAGAAGGAGCCTCGCGGCAAGCGGGCTCCTTCTTCTTTGATTATAACATTTTGGCCAAACCCTCGAACTTCACTTCCCAAGAGCCATCTTGTGGAAATCCGGGTGCATGGGTTTCCGGCCCGTTCTTCCAACCCGCCGCCATCATGGCAACAGCGCTTAACAGGCCCCCGTTGCCAGGGAGGTATACCGTTAATGGTTTTCGCTGGTAGTTATGGCCATTCGGGAGGAAGGTGTTGGTAACCTTATCGATCAACAAGGTGTCTACGGCTAAGTGTCCTTCGCCGAGTCTTGCCGAAGTCATAGCTACGAGCGGATAGTCCCATCCCCATGTCGCATCCCAGTCCCAGACTTTAATGACTTCGTGCAGGGTCCTAAGCATCGTTTCACGATCCGCCATATGGCCGGGGAGAATACCGAGCGGAGCCAGCATCGTAGGGTGATCTTTGGTGCTGCTGCCACCAGTAAATGTATCGGGAGCTGTCTCCGCAGCAACATATAAACCGTCCACCACGGGAAGCTTGGACAAATGGTTCAGGACATGCTCCCACTTCTCTACCTTCGGGAGTCCTAGCCTTTTCCGCCATGCAACGGCTGTTGATAATCCGAATGCCCAGTAGGACAATTCGAAAGTCGGATTCATTGTCGTTGCATGATCATAAATTTCCTGCGCTGGAGCAACTGGCGGACCTAACACATACCGCAGCTGTTCGTTATCCCATTCTGCAAAAGAGGCCATGAAGGCTGCACTTTCGAAGACGAGATCCGCGTACTTCTGGAGCGTCTCTTGGGTGCCCCTAATTTGATAGATGAGCTCAGCATAATAGATAGGATGCGGCTGCTGCCAAATGAGGAACGGCTCAATGTAACAAGGACCGTTAACGCCATCCGGAGCCACGCATTTCGGCCATCTTGCCCCTTCATAGCCTTGAGAAGCAGCGAGCTTTCGGGCTTGATCCAGGATGCTGATGTACCATTCCAGACTGTTCGTCAGGCTGTCCACCCGATTCCAAAGTGCGAAGTGAACGGAATGCCACCAGTGCATTTCCAGATGAAATTTGCCGGCCCAGCTGTTATGGGTAAGTCCTGACTCTGCCGGCGGCAGGCTTCCGGATGATTGAATAGCGGTCAAATACTGAGACAGCACAATTCTACGCTCAAGCTCGAGCGCGCGCGAATCTTTGCTACCTGCCAGCTCGATGGCTCCGCCGGAGGTCCAAAAGCTGCGCCAATGCTGCTCAGCGCTGGCTCGCACAGCTTCAAAGGCCGGCAAATCAGACTCATCAGATTTGGGAGTAAATCGGAACCGGAACTCGAATTCATCGTGATCGGATGATGGTGTTAGAAGAAGCAAGTGGTTGTCTTGCTCGTCTTGAACGAGGCTTCCGCTGGACCAAGCGGCAGCAAACGCGTACGCATCCTGATCCAGCTTCCGGTCAATGTGGACGGAATGGCTGCTGCCGGTCGCGATTTCCGTTGCGTGTTGGCCGCTTTTTCCCCAATCAACACCTGCGAACTTCCATGTGCCGTAAGGGAAATGAAAGGCAATTTGGAGACGTCCTTGGCGGATCAAATCCGATTTCACGCGAACGGCGATCAAATCCTGCGTGGGGTGACAGCAGGTAGTCACGCTGCTTTTTGCTTCGCCGATTGAGAATTGGCTTTCAATGACTCCGCCCCATAGATGAAGCATTTGTTCAATTTCTTTCAAATCGTCAGCGGCGGCTTCCTCGCCTGAGGGCAGCGTGAAACGGAAGCCAACTTGTCCAAGATGTAATTTGTGCGGATTAAACTTCAGCCATTTATATTCATCGGTAATTTGGCCGGGCGCCATATAGGGAAACCCGATCTCTCTCCCGCCAAAGGTAGGAAAAGAGGTTCGAGGGAACTTATCCACATGGTACATCTCTGGATTTGGATGCGTATGCCACGCCCAATTGGAGAAGTTGCCAAGCGGAACACCCCCATCTGCGTATAGGCTCGGGAATGTTTGCAAGCCGGTTGCGTCAACCGTGAAGGCATAATTCCCATTGCCGACGGAGAGGGAAGAGAATTTATCAAAGCTGGTAATAAGCGGATTATGGCGCTCAACTAAAGCCTTTCGATCGATCATGGCATCACCCCATTGGGAAAAAGTAGTTTCATTTTAAACCTCACATTCAAACAGATAGCTGCCTGAGCCTAAGCATATGACGGCATCCCCGCCTTCCCCGTCTTCGCCGCCTTCAAGCATGACTTCCTGTATAGCGTCTGCATCCTTTAGCGGAATTCCGCTTTCGAGGAGAGTATCTATGGTGACTGAAGGAAGGTGGACATCCGCCAAACAATTTGCTGGAATGGTGATCTCTAGTTTGAGCCTAAGCTCAACCGAATTCCGTCGCCATGCGACTCGCAGCTTTCCGGATGGCAGACGATAATCTGCGGCTACTTCATTCAAATCACCCAGTAAGGCCGGCTTGATAGTCAGCTTATAGCTTTCAAATTCGGGGCAATACCGATATTGCATGCCTGCCAAGCCGCTGTAGAGCCATTCTTCCAAATGTCCGAGCATAAAATGGTTCTGCGACTTGCCGACGGTAGGTCCGTCCCAAGCTTCCGTCAACGATGTCGCGCCGTTTGCGATTTGATAGCCGTAACTCGGGTGATCCGTCTTTTGGCTCATGTTATAAATCATGTCGCTGCGACCATTCTGAGAAAGGGCAAGCAGTACATAGCGATGGCCTATATCGCCTGCCGTCGTATGATACCCGCGTAAGGTAATATCATGGATAAGCCCAGCTAAAATGGTTTCTTTATACGGCTCGTGGGCTAACCCTAGAACAAGCGGCATCGCCTGGGAGCTTTGACTGCCAGTGGCATATTGCTGCGTTTGGTCATCGAAAAAAGCCTGATTAAACGCAGATTTGATGTCGTCGCGCAGTTGTGTATAGTGGAGAGCGTCATCGCTGCGATTCAAGAGCTTTGCGATTTGTGCAAACACATCGACGATATGGTAAAACATAGCGGTTTCGGTATGCGCAACCGGCGTATTTTGAACAAATCCAGGCGGATTGTCGCCGACATCGTACCAGTCCCCGAGCCCGGTATGGATAATCAGCTGATCCGAGCTCGCTTTTAAATAGTCGATATAGGCTTTCATTCCTTCATAATGCTCAGTCAAAATCCGATGATTGCCGTAAAATTGCAGCAAATTCCAGCCTGTGAGGATATAGGTGGCGCCCCAGGAGACAGAATCCCGGAAGCAGCGCCATTGGTCGGAAAAAACTACATATTCCGGAGCCGTTGTCGGGACCATCCCGTTTGGCAGCTGGGCGTCCCGGATGTCCTCCATCGTCTTGATGAACAATGGCTCAACATCGTAATTCCATGCTACGGAAGGGCCCATCAAATGAATTTGCTCGAGCCAACCGAGCTTTTCCCGATGCGGGCAGTCGGTAAAAATGCTTTTCATGTTGCTGCGTATCGCTTGGTTAATGATCTCATGCGTGCGGTTTAGCAGCTTATTTGAGCTGACGAAGTTTCCGCATACGTTTACGTCCGGATAAATCATTTGACCTTCCAGCTGAATAAGTACTGGAATGTCGGAACCGCAGACAGCCGCATTCGCATCCGCATCTGCTGAAACTGGAACGACGTCCTCGAGCTGCACATAACGAAACCCGGTATAGCTGAAACGAGGCGACCAAGTTTCCCCCTCAGCATCCCCGCTCAACGTATAAGTGAATTTGGTGGGAGAACCGGTCCATTTCTGATTGATTGTGCCGTTATCCTTCAGCAATTCGGCAGGGGACATCGTTATTTTGGCGCCTTGAGGGCCTTGAACCCGGAGGTTCATCCAACCGGAAAAGTTTTTGCCGAAATCAGCCACGTATACACCGGGAAGCGGTTGAGTGATCTGTACGGGCTGGTAAGTTTCCATCACTTTTAATGGAGAAGTCGCTTGTGACTTAAGCTTTCCTGCAGGTGCTGGCACTTCGACCGCCGGGTTCCAAGCATCGTTCCCGGTAAAACTTGGAAAATCCCAACCCGCTTGGCGACGATTAGCGTCGTAATCTTCGCCTCCGTATATACACGAAAAGGTGATAGGTCCCGGCGCGGAATCCCAGTGGCGATCGCTAAGAATCCGAGTTTGGGTGCCATCCGTATGGGTGATTTCCAACTGAACGAGGCACCTTGGGGTGCCGAAGGAATGCTTGAATTTGCTGTAGCGGCCGCCCGTCACATGGAAGAAACCGTTCCCGAGCATCACTCCAATGGCATTGCCGCCTTCATGAAGCTGCTCCGTTACATCGTAGACGCAGTAGAGACAAGTTTTGTCATAGTTGGTCCAGCCCGGCTCCAGGACGTTGTCGCTGACTTTCTCCCCGTTAAGGCGCAGCTCAAACTGGCCTAACCCGCAGATGTAGGCGCGAGCTTGCGCCACAGGTTTGTTGAGATGGAATTCCCATCGCAAGAGAGGGAGGGCGGGGCGTTCAAGGGGCTCCTCTGCAAAGCGAGCGATCCAAGTCGCAGACCAATCCTCAGCATGGAGCAGTCCCATTTCCCACCAGGAGACAGAGCTTTCCGTCATGTGGCCATTCGCATCCCACACCTGTACCTTCCAATAATAGCGTTGCCTGGACTGAAGTGGCGGCCCTTCGTACAAGATATGAACGTTTTTCCTGCTAAAACGCTGTTCGCTGTCCCACACAATTTCGCTTCGTCTATCATCTTCAGCATCAAAAACAAGGATTCGATAGGCTGTTTGCATTTGCAAACGAACCGGCGAATCGGCAAAACTCCAGCCGAAGGCCGGCTGGAGGACATCAACCCCGAGTGGGCGACGCTTGCTTTCTACGAACAATTCAGCCACTTGCATCCGTGCTCGCCCCCTTGGTCATCGTTGGGTGTCTATCGGCTGTGAGGTTGCGACGCTGATGGTCCGAAACTCTTTACCGTAGTTTTTGGTCGGATCGCCTTCTTGATATCGTCTGCATGAGCAGTAGAAATGGTAGAGATTACCTTCATGCATAACGACAGAGGGCTTATGGGCGAAAATAGCATCAATGCTGCCTTCTTCCCCAACTCGAATGATGGGTTCAGGATATTTCTCCCAAGTTAACAGATCACGGGAAAGAGCAATTCCTTCCTGCGCTTGTTTGTAATTATAGCCAAAGTAATACATGACCCACTGGTCTCGTTCCGGATCATGCAGCACGCAAGGATCGCTGACAAATCCGGAATCCCATCCATCCGGGGTAACCTGCAGAACCGGATTTTGTTCGTAGCGATGCCACTCTTTCAAATTAGTGGAGAAAGCAACGCCTGTTTGCTCGATCCACCGGCCTTTATTTGTGTTTTTGGCATTGTAATACAAATAGAACGTACCTTCATGCTCAATCAGGCACTCTTTGTAGAGCCCGCCCTTTTCCCAGTCTGCGCCTTCTTCCGGGGTTAAGATGGGATCCGGGCATCGATGCCACTCCAGCAGCTGCTCATCTTCGGTCCAGGCGATGCCAATTTTGGCCGAGCCTTCTTCATAACCTGCATGGGGATAGGCGTGGTAGACTAACCAATATTTGTTGTTCCATTTTTTCAATACAGGGGGAGCATCGAGGCGATTTTCCTTCAATATCCATGTGCCGGCAACATTAATGGAATCCCAGGCCGAGTCGTCGTTTCTTTTTAAAATAACACTTAGATGCTCCCAGTTGATAAGATCATGGCTTGTCGCCAAAGCCGTCTGGTAGCCGATTCCGTCAAACCCCACATACATCATGTAGAATTTGCCGCTATGTTGAAAGACGAACGGACAATCGACGGCTCGCTCATCGAAATGGCCAGGCAACCCTGAACCAACAAGCACGGGACTTCCCAATTTATGTGGTGTGAGATAAGGCTGTATATGCAACGTGACACACTCCTTATGATAAAAATCCAAAAATCTAAAGTTCATTTCCCAATTCCCTTTTCAGATTACAATTAAGCGCTTACTTGTTGTGTGGGGTATTGTACCTGATATATAGGTCAAAGCGATCTTCAGCGCTTGGCAGCATTGACATCATGAATAGCCGAGCGTAGGATGAGGGGGAAATTTAGGCCATACAGCTTGAGAGGAGGGGCTTGAGTGAAGGACAATCACGGTTTCAATCCGTTTATGTTCGAGACAGCCCGCAGTATTGTTGCCGGACAACACACGATTGCCGAACTGGTTCCAAGGATAAAACGGCAAGGAGATTTCAAACACGTGGTGATCGTAACGCAACCTTCGATAAAGACGATGGGGGTCATTGATCGAATTGAGACCGAGCTGTCGCATGCGGGAATAAGCACCAGGTGCTATACCGATGTGAAACCGGAACCAACGGTTGATAACATTCAACAAGTGTACAGCCGCATCGCCTCTGAACCTGTCGATTTGTTCATTGGCATTGGCGGCGGGAGTGTGCTGGATGCAACGAAATTGTTTTCCGTCCTGATGACAGATCCCGTGGACGTAATGAGTCTTATCGGCATTGACCGCGTATCGAAACCAGGGATACCTACGGTGTTAATTCCAACAACGTCAGGAACGGGTTCAGAAGTGACACCGAACGCGATTGTAACGATTCCTGAACAGGAGTTAAAAGTTGGCATTATCAGCAGGCATTTGCTCCCCATGCTAGTAATTATCGATCCAGCGCTAACCGTTAGCCTGCCGCCAAACATCACGGCTGCAACCGGTATGGATGCGTTTACTCATGCGTTGGAATCTTATATCTCCACAAAAGCTAATCCCATAAGCGATATGTTCGCCCTTGAATCGATTCGTTTACTTTCTGGCAGTTTGCTGCAAGCCTACCATCACGGATCCGATCTCCAAGCTAGAGAGAATGTGCTTCTAGGATCGATGTATGGCGGGATGGCACTTAGTTCGGCTGGAACAGCAGCCGTTCATGCACTGGCTTATCCGCTTGGAGGAAAATTCAACATTACGCACGGTGTAGCGAATTCAATGCTGCTGCCGCATGTCATGACGTTTAATATGGATGCCATCGAGAGAAGACTTGGTCATGTTGCTTGCGCGATGGGCCTTCAGATTGGAACAGAGGGCGGTAAGGCGGTCTCGGAGGCCGTTATTCGGCTTATCTTCGAATGGGCCTCCGAAATGGACATCCCGCAAAATTTGCGTGCATTTGGTGTAACCGATGAGGATATCGGTGAGCTGGCCGTTGCTGCATCGAAGGTAACGAGGCTTTTACATAACAATCCGAAACCGATGAACATAGATGATATGCAAGCTGTTTACCGCCAATTGCTTCCATAACGAGTGGGACAAAGAAGGAGAAATGTGATGAATCATTTATTGCGACCGTCAGGTATCATTCCCGCTATGGTGACGCCTTTTGATGCTGATCAGCAGATTGATGAAGCTGCATTGCGGCAATTAACCCGCAGATTGATTGATGCGGATGTGCACGGCTTGTTTTGCCTCGGTACGAATGGGGAGTTCTTCTCCATGTCTTTCGAGGAAAAACTGCGAGTCGCCGAAATCGTCCTGGAGGAAACACAGGGGAAATTACCGGTGTATGTGGGGGCTGGCTGCACAAGTACGAAGGAATCTATTGAACTGGCTGTACGTCTGGAGAATATGGGGGCAGATGCGCTGTCCGTGATTACGCCGTATTTTCTGACCTATACCCAGCAGGAACTGCTGACTCATTTTCGCAAGATTGCGGAAGCGACAGAGCTTCCCGTACTGCTGTATAACATTCCGGCAAGGACGGGGAACTCGCTTCAACCCCAAACCGTGAAGGAACTAAGCAAAGTGCCTAACATTGTCGGGATCAAGGACAGCAGCGGCAGTTTTGATACCATTTTGCAATATATGGAGGCAGCTGGTCCGGACTTTTCCGTTTTGGCAGGTACGGATTCACTCATTTTGCCGACCTTGATGGCTGGAGGGCGCGGAGCTATTGCAGCGACAGCCAATGTGTTTCCAGAAGTTGTGAAAAGCATTTACGATTTGTGGCACCAAGGGGAGCTGGAACAAGCAGAATTACAGCAGCGCAAGCTGCGAGCTTTGCGCAACGCGTTTTCGATGGGGACGCTCCCTTCTGTACTGAAGGAAGCGATGAATATGATCGGATTACCTGCGGGACAACCGCGCCTGCCTGTACAATCGCTGAATTCATCAGCGAAAGAGGAGCTCCGGCGGGTGATGGACACTTATTTGGTGGAAAGGAACTGAGACAATGGCAATGAACATACCTAAAGGTGTTTGGCCCACGATGGTAACACCTTTCACGAATACAGGCAAAGTGGACTATGCCGCATTGGAGCAGCTGATAGAATGGTACATTGACCAAGGCGTGCATGGCCTATTTGCCGTGTGTCAATCCAGTGAGATGTTTTATTTGACTCTGGAGGAGAGAGTGAGCCTTGCTCAATTCGTCACGAGCCTAGCTGCCGGTCGGGTTTCGGTTATCGCATCGGGGCATATCTCCGAGCAGTTCGAGGAGCAGGTAGAGGAATTGCAGCGGATCGCGGAGACCGGGGTTCAGGCCGTTGTGCTAGTCAGCAACCGTCTGGCGGGTCCGGATGAATCTGACGAGATCTGGTTTGAGCGTGTTCTACAGCTGATTGATCGAGTCCCGAATGTGCCAATGGGCATTTATGAATGTCCGTATCCATACAAAAGGCTGCTGAGTCCGCAGCTGCTCAAACAATGTGCAGATACGGGAAGATTTGCGTTTCTTAAGGACACCAGCTGCGATGTGCAGCAAATTGCCGCAAAGCTTGAAGCGGTGAAAGGCAGCTCACTTCAACTGTTTAATGCCAATTCCGCAACGCTGCTTGCTTCCCTGCGATTGGGTGCCTCCGGCTTTAGCGGCGTTATGGCAAACTTTCATCCTGATCTCTATGTGCGGCTAACCGAATGTTGGGACTCGGAGCCAGCCATCGCGGAGATGCTGCAGTCGTTCGTTGGAGCCGCATCGCTGATTGAGCTGCAGATGTATCCTGTGAATGCGAAGTATCATCTAAGCAAAAGGGGTCTTCCGGTTTCCTTGCATTGCCGTTCTAAGGATGCAGGCGCTTTTCGAGAAAATCATAAGCTGGAAGTGGAGCAGTTGGATGCCGTGTATCGGATGCTAAAGAAGCTGCTTGTCTAACATATTTTAAAGAGGAGGAAGCATTGTGCCGTTTAAAAAGAAAGATCGCATTGTGTTTATCGGGGATAGCATTACGGATAAAGGGCGTAAAAAAGATCCGCTGAAGCTGGGTTCGGGTTATGTACGAATGATTCATGATTACCTGACAGCGGTTTATCCGCAGCTTAGTCTGAAAATTATTAATGAAGGCGTTTCCGGCAATCGCGTCATCGATTTGGAGAAACGGTGGACGCTCGATGTGATCGATCATCAACCTCAATGGGTATCCGTTTCTATTGGGATTAATGATGTGTGGCGCCAATTGGACTCTCCGATGGGCGAGCAGGTATACCCGGACAAATTCGAGGAAATCTACCGGAATTTGCTGGATCAAACGAAGCAGATCCTGGATTGCCGATTGATCCTCATGCAGCCTACGGTCATTAAGGAGTACCCGGATGCCACGGGCAACCGGCTTCTGAAGCCGTATGTGGACATCGTGAATCGGTTGGCTGAGCAGTATGACGCCATCCTGGTTCCGACGCATCTGGCTTTTATTGATTTTCTTAAGCTGGAGACGGGCCAGGATTTGACGACGGACGGTGTGCATATGAATTCGCTCGGGGATACACTGATGGCAACGACGTGGTTGAAGGCTGTTGAGAGTCGTTGAGGGTCATTGAGGGGAGCTGAGCCCTAGGGAAAGGGAACTGGTGTCCTCTATTTGGTCAAAAACGAGGTTTTTTCAATCTTAGGGGAACTACAAGGTCTTATTTGCCTTTCATGGACGACATTTTGCGTGAAATCACCAAAATAGCGAACTGTAGTTCCCCTCACCGCTGAAAACAGCACATTTTTAGAAAAATAGTAGGTTGTAGTTCCCTAATAACCATGCAGAAGAGTACTCGCTCGCTTCGCGCCACCTATATATGTGATGAATTCAGCCTATAATGGGCCGCTTGCTTTCTTGTAAACTGATCATGAGCTCAAATTCCTGCAACTGGAAAGTATCGTCTGATCAGGCGTTAATCGTGGACGTAGACAGGTCGGTTCCGCGGACTTTCCAATCTTATTACGGAAGTACAAGGGGGTAAATGCAATGACATACAAAATAGAACCAACAAACGGTGACAGCGGATGGTTCACGCATGACAGGTTCGGCTTGTTCATTCATTGGGGGCTATACTCGCTAGCTGCCAGGCATGAATGGCTGCAATCCAGAGAGAGATTAAGCGGAGAGAAATATCGCAATAAATATTTTAATAGATTTGATCCGGATTTGTACGATCCGGAATTGTGGGCGCAGCTTTCTTATGATGCTGGAATGAAGTACGCCGTAGTAACGACCAAGCATCACGAAGGGTTCTGCTTATGGGACAGCAAGCTGACCGATTATAAAGCGCCGAACACCCCGGCTGGCCGAGATTTGATCAGGCCGATGACGGAGGCTTTCCGTGAGCGTGGCATGAAGGTAGGCTTTTACCATTCCCTGATTGATTGGCATCACCCGCATTACACGATCGACACGAAGCACCCCTTGCGGTTCGATGAAGAGGCTATCGCTGAAAGTGCGAAAAAGGATTTTGCGCAATATCGCGACTATTTGTTTGGACAAACGAAAGAATTGTTAACTGAATATGGCGATGTGGATCTGTTGTTTTACGATTTTTCCTTCCCGGAGGAGAACGGATTGCCAGGCAAAGGCAAGGAAGATTGGAACAGCAAGGAGCTGATCAAGCTGATTCGCCAGTTGCAGCCGAACGTTTTATTGAACGATCGCCTGCAAATCGGTGGGGATATTACGACGCCTGAGCAGTATTTGCCGACCAAATGGGTGCAGATCGACGGTAAACGTGTTGTTTGGGAGACGCCGCATACGTTCAGTGGTTCCTGGGGATATCATCGGGATGAGGAATCATGGAAAAGCGTCGATATGTTGGTCAAAATGCTCATTGATGTGGTCAGCAAAGGAGGCAATTTGCTCCTGAATGTAGGACCGACCGGTCGGGGCGAGTTTGATGAGCGTTCGATCGATCGATTAAAAGGCATCGGCAACTGGATGAGACGTCACAGCCGTTCGATTTATGGCTGCACACAGGCGCCGGAAACCATAGAATGTCCGCAGGATTGCCGACTGACCTACAACCCCGAGACCAATCGCTTATATGTGCATGTGTATAGTTGGCCGTTTAAAAGCATTCACTTGCATGGCTTGGCTGGGCAAGTCGAGTACGCTCAGCTGCTTAACGATGCATCCGAAATTCGTTTCAAGCAAGGCATCGTCCATAGCGGAATCGACAACGGAGCGTACAAAGAGGGCAGAGATGAGAAGACGCTGGTCTTGTCACTTCCAGTGAAAAAACCTGATGTAGCGGTGCCGGTCATTGAATTGTTTTTGAAAGGAGGGGCTTAAACGACAATGGAAATGACTACGAAAGCCGTTACGCTTGGTTATGAACGTAACGCTGCCCCGCGTGTGGAATACGGGATTCAACGATTAAGAGAAGCGCTTCAAAATTCCGGCTATACCGTGCTTGAAGCAGAAGCGCCATGGTCGTTGGAAAACTACCGAGCCGTGCAGGGAATGAAAATTTACATCGGTAATCGCCAAGAATCGGAATTTGTGCAGCAGCTGGAAGCGCGCGACGTTTTGTTATATCACACGGAAGCTCCGGAGGGAGAAGGCTTTTATCTGGCATCTTGCCCAGGTGGCATAACGGTTATTTCCGGGGGAAGCGATTCAGGCGTTCTGTACGGCTGCTTGGAGCTGGCAAGCCGAATCGGTGAAGCTCAGAAGCTGCCAAGTGACAACGCTTATGGGGATAAACCGCGTTTCGCATTGCGTGGTCCGGCCATCGGATTGCAAAAAACGACTGTAGAACCCCCGCGTCAGACGTATGAGTACCCGATTACGACCGATCGGTTTCCGTGGTTTTACGACCGAGCGTTATGGCAGGATTTCCTCCACATGATGGTTGAGCAGCGATGCAACGTCGTTTACTTGTGGTCCGGGCATCCGTTTTCTTCGCTTGTGCAGCTGGAAGATTATCCTGAAGCGCTGGAAGTGACGGAGGAAGAGTTGGCATATAATCGGGAGACGTTCCGCTGGATTACCGAAGAAGCGGACCGCCGAGGCATTTGGGTTGTCCTAAAGTTCTACAACATCCATATTCCGCTGCCTTTTGCGCAGAAACATGACTTGAAGCTTCATCAACCAAAGCCGCTGCCTATCACGAGTGATTACTACAAGAAATCGATCGCTGCCTTTGTGCAATCCTTCCCCAATGCCGGGTTAATGGTCTGCCTTGGCGAAGCGCTGCAAGGTCAAATTTATGGCGTGGAATGGTTTAATGAGACGATTCTTGCAGGATTACTGGAAGGGCTGAAACATTCGAACGTGAAGGAAAAACCTCCGATCATCCTGCGTTCCCATGCCATTGAGCCGCAAAAAGTTATTGAGGCAGCGCTGCCGTTGTACCCGAATTTGTACACGGAAGCCAAATACAACGGGGAATCATTGACTACGTATACACCTCGGGGCAGATGGCAAGAAACGCACAACCGGCTAGGTTCCTTGCAGACGATTCACATTGTCAATGTTCATATCCTGGCGAACTTGGAGCCATTCCGATACGGAGCCCCATCATTTATTCAAAAGTGTATGCAGGCGGCCAAATACCGCTTGAAAGCAAACGGGCTGCATCTGTATCCGTTATTCTTCTGGGATTGGCCGTATGCGCCGGATAAAGCGGAGAAGCGACTGCGTCAGTTGGAGCGCGATTGGATTTGGTTTGCGGCTTGGTTTCGGTATGCGTGGAACCCCGATCGTGATCCCCAGGCGGAGCGGAACTACTGGATCGATACGCTTGGGAAACGTTTCGGCAGCCTAGAGGCAGGTAAAGCGATTTTGGATGCTTATGAAGCTTCAGGAGAATGCGCGCCGAAATTGCTGCGCAGATTCGGCATTACGGAAGGCAATCGCCAAACGATGAGCCTCGGGATGACGATGAGCCAGCTCACCAATCCGGAAAGGCATATGCCTTGGCCGGACCTGTGGGAATCCCAGTCGCCGCAAGGCGAACGGCTGGATGAATTTGTCGTGAAAGAACTGAGTGGTGAACCTCACATTGGCGAGACTCCGACGGATATCATTGCCGATGCGCAGAGACATGCGGAGGATGCGCTGCTGGCAATCCAACAAGCTAGCCATTTCGTCACTAGCAACAGGGAAGAATTTGAAAGACTGGCGAGCGATATGGCAGCCATCCGTCATATGGTGCAGGCCTATGTGCATAAGGTCAAGGCTGCGATCCTTATTTTAACCTATAAGCATTCGGTCAAAGGGGAGTATTTTAACCGGATCGAATTGCTGGAAGCGGCAGCGGTAGAATTGGCACAAGGTTTGGACAGCTACCGCCAACTGACAACGCTTACAGAGGAAACGTATTTGTTTGCTAACTCCATGCAAACGCCGCAGCGGAAGGTGCCGATTCGAGGAGGGCTTGATTACAGGCATTGGAGCGCATGTTTACCTTTCTATGAAGCGGAGCTGGAGGCTTTCCGTCTCCATGTGCAGGAGTTGAAGTCGGGAGTGCTGCCCGAAGCGCTAAAAAATCTAAAAGCACCAATCGTTCGCTACGCAGAAGCACCGTTTAGCTTATTGTCTGAACATGCGGAATTGTACCGTGTGGAAAAAGGCGTCGAGGTTTTCACAGATGGGGATATCCACGTCGTTGGCTGTGCGGAGGAGCTGAATGGTCTTACCGGTGTTCGTTTTAGTCAAAGGCAGGCAGGCCTTCAGGGCTTGGCGATTGATATTGAACTTCATCAGCCTTCGAAAGTGCTGGTCGGTTATTTTAACTCAAAAGATGATCAGTGGCTGCAAGTCCCAAGCTTGGAAGAAAACACGCACGCCGACGATAGAGGCGGCTATGCGCCGATTTTGCGCAAAGGGCTGCGCTTATATGCCTATCCTTCTGTCAATATCCATGCATTCCAATATGAAGCAGGGCGGCATACGCTTGACTTCGGTAAAGGCGCTTTTCTGATCCTAGGTGTTATTCCTATCGATCAGGTGATTCGCCCACGTGATGTTGAACACAAAAACGACGGGATCGATACGTTGGATTGGTTGTACGAATAGACGAACAAGTGGGGGAGATCAAGTGTCAGACAAAAGTACGGCATTATGGTACGCGCAGCCAGCGAAATCTTGGTTCCAGGCACTCCCCGTAGGGAACGGCCGTTTCGGCGGCATGATGTATGGCGGTACGGATCGGGAACGCATACAGATGAACGAGGACACGTTATGGTCCGGGGAACCCAGAGAGACCGTGAACAGGGAAGCGGCCGAATATTTGGACGTCGTGCGTGAAATGATCTTTGCAGGCAAATATGCCGAGGCAGAGGCATTGATTGAACGGCACATGGAAGGGCCGGAGATCGACTCCTACGTGCCGCTTGGCGATTTGGATCTGATTATGGAAGAGGCCGGCGAAGTTTCGAACTACCGAAGGGAATTGAATCTGGCGGAAGGCATCGCTCGTGTGCAGTATTCGCAGAATAACGCTGTCCATACCCGAGAGCTGTTCGTCTCTGCGGTTGACCAGGTCATGGCCATTCGCTTACAGAGTGAACGTAACATCAGCGTCAGCGCAGTATTGAGCAGTCCTTTGCAATATGAAGTTAAAAAAGTGACATGGAATCAATTGATTCTTACCGGACGCAGCCCCGTGCGTATTTTGCCTAATACGGTGAAGTCCTCTGACCCTGTGCATTATGCGGAAGGGAAAGGAATCGGTTTTAACATTCGAATGACCGTAATTACAGACAAAGGCAGGTTGGAGGTTAGTGGCGGACGGATTCGTGTAAGTGGTACAGGGACGGTAACTTTCCTGCTGGCTGCTGAAACCAGCTTCCAAGGTTATGATAAAAACCCTGCGCTATCAGACAAACCGTCGCTACAGCTAGGAGAAGCGAGACTGGCAAAAGCGGCATCGCTCGGGTACGAGCAGTTGAAAGAGCGGCATATCAACGATCATGCCGCACGCTTTTGCAAAGTTTCTCTCGACCTTGGAGGTCAGGAAAGAAATAACCTGCCGACGGATGTCCGCATAGAAGCTATCAAAAACGGTGTGGAAGATCCCGGACTTGCCGCATTATTTTTTCAATATGGCAGATACCTGCTGTTGTCCAGCTCAAGAATCGGCACACAGCCGGCTAATTTGCAAGGGATTTGGAATGACAGCATTCGCCCGCCATGGTGCAGCAGTTGGACGACGAACATCAACGTAGAAATGAACTACTGGCCTGCGGAAGTGGGGAATCTTGCGGAATGCCATTTGCCTTTGTTCGACCTGATCGAGGACTTGCAGCACACAGGCCGAAAAGCTGCCGATGTCCACTACCGCTGCGAGGGCTGGACGGCCCATCATAATATCGATTTATGGCGGACAGCAACTCCTGTTGGAGGATCGCCAAGCTGGGCGTTTTGGCCGATGGCCGGGGCATGGTTATGTCAGCATATTTGGGAGCATTACGCGTACAGTCAAGATGAAATGTTTCTCAAGCGGGCGTATCCAGTGATGAAAGAAGCGGCACGATTTGGTTTGGATTGGTTAGTCGAGGCGAAGGATGGCAGCTTGGTAACATGTCCGTCGACGTCCCCGGAGAACTTCTTTCTTGCACCCGATGGGCAGAAAAGCAGTGTGACACAAGGCGTGACGATGGATATCGCGCTCCTCAGAAATTTATTTGACCACTGTTTGGAAGCGAGTGGCATTTTATCGGATACGGACCACACGTTTATAGGCCGATTGGAGCATGCGTTATTGCGGCTGCCTCCCTACCGGATAGGCAAATATGGTCAGCTTCAGGAGTGGAACGAAGATTTTGAAGAGTTTGAGCCAGGGCATCGTCATGTCGCCCATTTGGTCTCGCTGCATCCGTTGGATCAGATTACTTTACATCAGGAACCCGAGCTTGCCGCTGCTTGCAAAGTCACCCTGGAGAGACGCTTGAACCATGGAGGTGCTCATACGGGGTGGAGCTGTGCATGGATGATTAATCTATGGGCACGGCTTGGAGAGTCCGAGCATGCGCAGCGCTTTGTGAATGAACTGCTCGCCGGGCTTCATCCAAACATGATGAATGCGCACCGGCATCCGAAGGTGAAACAAGATATTTTCCAAATTGACGGAAATTTGGGGGGCGTTTCGGGCATTGCCGAGATGCTGCTGCAGAGCCATGGCAATAACGTCCAATTTCTTCCTTCTCTACCACAGAAATGGATGAATGGTTGTGTGAAAGGACTGCGGGCACGCGGAGGGTTTGAAGTCGAGATCGCGTGGGAGAACGGCAAGCTGCTGCGAGCACGTATCCTCTCGACAGCCGGTAAGGCTTTCCTGCTGCGCACGGCAGAACCGGTATGCGTCTTGCAAAACGGGTATGAAATCCGAATCGAGGACATTGAACCGAATGTCATCGTGTTTGGAACTAAAAAGGGACAGAGCTACGAAATTGTCCCAAGGAGTGATAGGAGATGAGTGAGATTCATCAAGTGAAGGAGTTTATTTTCGAAGACGACAGACCTTTTCTAAGCTGTCACGCCTCTACGCTTGAACAGCTGCCAGGTGGGGATATCCTCGCAGCGTGGTTCGGCGGTACGAAAGAGAAAGCCGGCGACGTCGCGATATGGACGTCCCGCCGAGTGAACGGCCGCTGGACACCACCCGTTAAAGCCGCTGACGAGGAGGACGTTCCGCACTGGAATCCTGTCTTGTTTCGAAGGGCGGACGGCGTCCTGTTCCTGTATTACAAAATCGGCACCTCCATTGCCGAATGGGTAACGATGGTTATGCGCTCGTCGGATGACGGAACCACATGGTCGACACCTCTCCCTTTAGTTGAAGGGGACAAAGGGGGCAGAGGGCCTGTTAAGAATAAGCCTATTGTGCTGCATGACGGCACGCTTGTCGCACCGGCTTCGATCGAACCGGCTTGGGATGCGTTCGTTGATCTGTCCTATGACGGCGGCGAGACATGGATCCGCAGCGAAACGGTGCCTTTCGACCGCTCAGCCATACTGGGAAAAGGGATCATTCAGCCTACGATATGGGAGTCTGAACCAGGAATTGTGCATATGCTTACGCGCAGCACGGAAGGGGCCATCTATCGCAGTGATTCGGTAGACGGGGGGAAAACTTGGTGCCAAGCCTATGCAACGGAGCTTCCGAACAACAATAGCGGCATTGATTTGGTCAAGTTGGACAATGGCCATCTGGCGCTTGTTTATAATCCGACGCGCCCGGAACCCGGGAAGATCAAGGGGCCACGAACACCGCTTGTTCTGCGCTTCTCCAAGGATAACGGTCTTACTTGGGAGAATGAGCTTTTGTTGGATGAAGGAGATAAACAATACTCGTATCCGGCCATTATTGCTAACGGACTAGAACTGTATATCACATATACATGGAAAAGGGAACGGATAGCCTTCCAAAAAATTATTTTGGATATGAGCAGGAATGACCTATATTCTGGGAATAATTACACTACTATTCTACTATGAGTTTGTTATATATTTAATAAGGTTAAAATTGGAAAAATTTTAACTTTGATAGGGGAGGATTCATTCTGACTGCTTATCAAGTAAATGAACAACTGCAAGCAGGAAGGAAAACGCTTCGCACGCATCCCGGCGCTCATCTGCTGGGTTCGACAGGAGCGAGGCTGTGGGCCGATTATTTGGATCCTGTGCCCGGCTTTTCCGGAAGATTTGATTTTATACATAAAGTTAACATTCCCATGCTGTATAGCGTAGAGAATAGTTTGATCAGAAGTTTTGAGCCGTGCCGAACAGAGTGGTATCCCAGCTATTTGCTTATGGCTTATGAGAATCACCGTCTGTCTTTGGTAGAAAAAAAGTTTATTTCATGGAATGACTGCGCCGTTTCTTGCCAGACCTGGACGAACCACAGCAGCGAAGAGCTCGTGCTGAAATTATCCACGTACGGTGATGCGTTCCAGACGCGCAGTGGCCATGTTTTGCAAGGCGAATATCAGATTCCGCATTATAGTTTCGATGTAGCTGGGGCTATAGCTGTAAGCGATCCAGCGCTGTATGAAGAAGTCCGCTTGCAGCCTGGACAGTCAGGTACGTACATCATCGCAGCTTCATTTGGCATTTCAGGGCAAGATGACATCCCTTTGCTCCAAGCTCGGGCGACGGCTTATACGGATGGTGGATGGACAGCCGATCAAATCATTGAAAAGCAAAACGAGGAATATCAGGAGTGGTTTGATAATGCCCCTGTATTTACAAGCAGTGATGCGCTGCTTAACAAAACGTGGATCTATCGCTGGTTTCTGCTTCGGCATAATTTGTCTGACCCGCAATACGGCAATTTGACTTACCCCTTGTTCTATGAGGGAAGATCCCATAAGAAAAGCAAAGAGCCTTTCAGCAAAGGCGGTTGGGAATTCAGTAAACTCATTAACTTGTCCGTACCGCTTCATCTGATGGATGCCAGATGGCATCACGAAGGGCGATATAGTGAAGGTCCCTTGCGCAATATGGCGGAGTCGCCGGGAGAAGGCGGGCAATTCAGCTGTCTTACTGTCGATACAGTTATGCATGCATTTGCTAACTTTACTTGTTGGGCCGCCTACCAGCTATATTTGATACACCGCAATCGGGATATGGTTGTCGAGATGCTACCTGCTTTTAAAAACCAAATCTCAGAAGCCATTCGCGTTAACGGGAGCGGGAACGATCACTTAATGATTGAATATAAGCATACGCGAACGGGAAAAGAGTATCAGCCGAGTTATTGGTATTTTCATAATTACCCTAAGAATCCGAAGGATAAAGAAACATATACGCACCTAAAAAGAGTGGATCGCACCGTATATCACTATTTGAACACGCTTGCAGTAGCGAATATGTGCGAAATCGCCGATGATCCGGAAGCAACGATCTACCACCAGATGGCAGACGGGATTAAGCAGGATATCCTTGAAAAGATGTGGGATGAAGAGACGGAATTTTTCTACGATCTCCATTACCAGACGGACCAAAAGGCGTTCGTGAAAAATATTGTCGGCTTCTATCCGGCTTGGGCGAAAATCATCGACGATTCCTATAAGGGGATGATCGAGCATCTTATGAACGAACGCGAATTTAATTCGAAGTGCCCGTTTCCTTCTGTCTCGATGGATTGTCCGGCTTACTCCAAAGATGGCGGCTGGATGGGCCATTTTGTAAAAGGGCGGAACGGCTGTGTGTGGGATGGTCCTACCTGGCCGTATACGAACTCAATCGCACTGGACGCACTCGCGAAAGAGAGCAAGCGCAGCGGATATCAGTACGATTCCTTCTTCGGCCACTCGCTGCGAGAATACGCGTTTCTGCATTTTATGAAAAGAGATCTCAATCAACCCGGACTTGTTGAGCATTACAACAGCGCGACAGGTGAACCGCTAAGTGATGAGCAGGAATATAATCATTCGTTTTTTATTGATCTGATGATTACGCACGTAGCGGGTTTCACGGTAGAAGCGGATCGCATCATTTTGGATCCACTCGATATCGGTTTAGACTTCTTTGCTCTGGATCGGGTGAAAGTGGCTGGAACGGAGTATCGCATTACGTACAAGAAGCCGAACGTGCCTTCAACTGTTTCTGATCTTGAGGAAGGCTATAGACTTTATGTGGATGGCAAGCTTGTATTTTACAACCAAACACTGGGTCGAATTGAGATTCCTATACAGGAGTTAGAGACTAAGAAGGGGGTAATCCTATCATGAGTAGATTTAACGGTGCTGTTCTGGAAGGTGGAACAGATGCAACGATTCAAGAAGCTTACCTGCCGGTTTTCCACGCAAATGATAATCATGCGGCAAATTTGCTGGAACTGGACAACGGAGATTTATTGTGTGTGTGGTTTTCCGGCAGCGGGGAAGGGAACCCGGATACGAACATCGTCATGTCGAGATTAGCGGCAGGTTCAAAAATTTGGTCGACTCCGGTTAAACTCTCTGACGACCTTGAACGGTCCGAGCAAAATCCGGTTTTGTTTCAAGCGCCGAACGGAAACCTTTGGTTGTTCCACACGTCAAATGAGCCTCACAATCAGAAAACATCAAGGATCGTTTACCGGATCTCCGAGGATCGTGGGGAAACATGGGGGGCTACAGAGGTTCTCTCGGATGGACTGGGGATTTTCTTAAGGCACCCTCCCCTTGCTTTGAAGAACGGGGACTGGCTGTTACCGGCTTATTACTGCCGGCTTGAGGGGCATTATAGTGTGGTTTTAATAAGCTCTGATGAGGGCGCGACGTGGACGGAATATGAGGTACCAGGCAGCATCCATCGTGTGCAAATGAACGTTGTAGAGCTGGACGAAGGCAAGCTGTATGCCATGTTTCGCAGTCGCCAAGCCGACCGAATTTATACAAGCGTTTCACAGGACTACGGAAGAAGCTGGTCGATCCCAGTGAAAAGCGAACTGCCGAATAATAATTCCTCCACTCAGCTCGTTAAGCTGCCTAATGGAGAATTGGCATTAATTTTCAACAATTCAACGATGGAACGAGATCAGTTCCGTTGGGTACAGCGCAAAGGGGAATTTCGCAAGAAACCGCTTCGGACACCGCTGACACTTGCTGTATCGGAGGACGAAGGGCGCACTTGGCCGTATGTCAGAAACGTGCAAATGGCCGATCTGGAATATAAAGATTCGGAAGTCGGGTATTCCTATCCTTCCATTATCACGACTCGCGATCATCACATTCACCTTGCTTTCTCTTATCTGCGTAAAGGAATTAAACACATCCGTATGACGTTAGATTGGGTCAAAGAGGGACAATAACCACGTTGCCAAGACGGAGCTGGGAGCACCTTAACCGTGTTCCCGCTTGCCTTGCTGCAGATTCACATACATGAATACGTAGATCACAAATACTTGTAAGAGAAGGTGACAACTATGAATGGAAGAATCGATCATTTAAGCGGGGACTTATTTTTTGAGAATGATCTGGATATTTTTCTAAATCGTGAATTGGAATCGTTTACAACATTGCAGCATACGCATGATTTCGTAGAAATAAGTTTTGTTGGCGAAGGCTGTGGTTACCACTATATTGACGAAGAAGTGATCTATGTGAAACAGGGGGATCTATTCGTCATTCCGATTGGCACGTCCCATGTATTTCGCCCCTCCTCTCCAAAGCAGGATAAAATGCTCGTCATCTATAATTGCATTTTCCGCGTTGAGCTTCTTGATAAATGGAAGAGTCTGCTGCAGCAAGATTCCGTAACCTACGACGCCATTAGTAATCCAAGTCAATGTGCATCACGCTGGTTGCATTTTCAGGATAAACACGACACCTTTTCTTTGATCGTCCAAAACATGTATCGGGAATATTTGAAAAAGAGTGCCGGCTTTGAAACGGTTTTGATAGCGCTTTTAATCCAAATGTTGGTATTGCTTCAACGTTTTGAGATGGTGAATGAAACGGAAACGGCTTCCTTCCGGATGTTCGATGAAGTTGTGCATTTCATCAAGTCCCGCTATACGCACAATCTGACGGTTCAGGATGTGGCGGATTATTTTTTCCTGAGCGCAAGCCATTTTCAGCGATTATTTAAAAAATCGACAGGCCTGTCGTTTACCCAATATTTGCAAAATGTTCGTATACAAAAATGTTGTGAGCTATTGAAATCGACCGATATCCCGATCTATCAGATTGCCAATCAAGTTGGCTATCAGGATATGAAGTTTTTCCATGCGCTTTTCCGTAAAAAAACAGGGGTAACACCAAGACAATATCGTCAAAACTTCCAAGAACTCGACGAATCCGATATTTCTTGTTAATTTATGGAGCTGGCCATTGATATGGAGCAGCTTTTTTTGTTTTATTTTACACAAAAGAAAAGAACTGAAAGCAGGATTCCCCCTATAACTAAGTAATCATCACCTATAATGCGTTCAAAAGCGGGGTGTATAATAAAAAACAAGCGTATTGAAACCGTTATCAACAAGATGTTGATATGACCTATAGGAGGTACTGTAATGGGGCGAATTCTATTAAATCACGTGGAAAAACGTTTTGGTAAAGAGAGAGCTTATGCGGTCAGAGATTTTAATTTGGAAATTCAGGATGGCGAGTTTATCGTCATGGTCGGGCCTTCCGGCTGTGGGAAATCGACGACGCTCCGGATGATTGCTGGCCTGGAGGACATCACTTCAGGTGAGCTTTACATTGGAGATAAGCTGGTCAATCATTTGCCGCCAAAAGACAGGGATATCGCGATGGTTTTTCAAAACTATGCGTTGTACCCGAACATGAGCGTATATGAAAACATTGCGTTCGGATTACGCTTGCGGAAAATGGCCAAAAACGAAATAGATCAAGCGGTCAAAAGTACGTCAAGGGTATTGGAAATCGAACCGTTCCTGGATCGGAAGCCAAGACAACTGTCCGGCGGACAGCGCCAAAGGGTAGCCCTAGGAAGGGCAATTGTGCGGAATCCTCAAGTTTTCTTAATGGATGAACCGCTATCGAATCTGGATGCGAAGTTAAGAGTTCAGATGCGCACGGAGATTATCGGGCTCCAGAAGCAGCTTGGCGTAACCATGGTGTATGTTACACATGACCAGGTGGAAGCTATGACCATGGGGCATCGCATCGTGGTTATGAAAGACGGCGTGATCCAGCAAGTGGATACCCCTAAGCTGATCTATAACAATCCGCGAAATATGTTCGTGGCTGGATTCATCGGCACACCTCCGATTAATTTTATCGAAGGAAAAATTTTGGAAGGCAGCGAGGGTTCGCTCGAGTTTCACACCAACCGCTATTACCTGCGGATTCCGAAGATTCAAGCCGATATGCTGAGAAAGCACAAGAAGGTCGACAGAAACGTCATCATGGGCATCCGTTGTGAGAATATCCATCTGGATCCAGTGATTCGGGAGGCCAATCCCCATGCGCAAATTACCGGCATTCAGAAATTGAATGAATTAATGGGTGCAGACATGTATTTATATTTGGACATCGGCATGCCCAAACTGCTCATTGCAAGGGCACAGGCCGACCATAACTTTGAAGACGATGAGAAGCTGGTTTTAACCATAGATATGCAGAAAGCACTGTTCTTTGATAAAGAAACCACTGAGAATTTGTGGTACTAGAGCGGTGCAGCGGGAGGGATGGAGTTGAAAGCGTTATTTAGAACACGGGCCGTGATGTCCTTCATGTTAGCCCTCATATGCGTGCTGGGACCTACACTAACGGCACTGGCTGACAACAATGGCACATTGCCCAAAGCAAGTTCCACGTCTGGAGGCGCAGAGGCTGCATCACATGCAGCGAATATAGCGAATACAGCGAAAAATTTGATACCTACGTATACAGAGGTCCTTGAAGGCTGGAAAAAGAATGGCGCCAAAGAATACCATACCGGGAGCATGACGTTATCGGCAGCAAGTTTGTCGGGAAAGTCGGCGAATGCGAACGTTGCGGTTGAGTCGTATGACGGCAAGAATAACGTCCTGGTTTGGAAAGCCAAAGGCGACGAATGGGTCGAATATGATCTGGAGGTTGCACAGGGCGGATTATATACGATTGAGATGTCTTACCATCCGTTTGTGGATTCGAGAGATCGGAAACCGATTGCACTCAGCTTAAGTGTTGACGGCGTTTCCCCCTACCTCGAATCCAAGTCGATTGAGCTGTATCGCCACTGGAAGGATAAAATGCCGATTGTCAAAGATGACAATGGCGATGAAATTCGTCCGGCAGCAAACGATATCTCGAGTTGGCAAACGTGGGAATTGCGTGATATGTCCGGGGCCTATTTAGACCCTCTCCTGTGGAATTTGACTCCTGGGAAGCATAAAATCCGCTTGGCGGGCAGCGATCCAATGGCACTGGAGTCTATTTCTTTTAAAGCGCCTGTCCCTGTTGCGAATTATGAAGCTGTAAAAAAAGAGCAGCCCAAGAATGCCTCTCCTGTAGAAGCTGACCCCATTGTGATTGAAGCAGAGCAAGTCGGTTGGAAAAATGATTCCTCCATTACGCTCGCTTATGATAATGATATTGCCAATAGCCCTTATGTGCGGGGCAAAATTAGCTACAATACGCTGGATGGAAGTCACTGGTCATCGAAAAATCAAGAAATCAGCTGGAGCTTTGATGCTCCTGCCGCCGGTTTCTACAAAATAGCGCTGCGTCAGCAGCAATCGTTAGTTTCCAACCGGTCATCGTTCCGGACGATTATGATTAATGGGAAAGTTCCGTTTTCCGAGTTGAAAGCTTATCGCTTCCCTTATGCAACCGGATGGAAAGGCCGGGAGTTAGCCAATGACGAGGGCGAGCCGTACCAGTTTTATTTGGAAAAAGGAACCAATACCATTTCGATGCGCGTCACGCAGGCACCTCTCATTCCGGCTGCTGCCGAAATGGATAAAGGAATTGCCACATTGGTTAAGCTTTCTACAGATTTGCGTACGTTGACGGGCGGGGTAGATGACAAAAACAGGACCTGGGATCTTAAAAAGGATTTACCTGGATTTGTTGAGCAGCTGCAGGAACTTAATGATAATCTTGCGGCAACCCGAGAACAATTAACCGCGATCAATGGCCGCTCCGACGCTTTGTCCCAAGGATTGGTGACGGTAAGCAAAGATATTGAAACGTTATTAAAGTATCCGGATGAAATTCCTTATGATGCAGGCCGGATGAATTCCATGCAAGGCAAGCTGGCTGATTTAGTCAAACAGCTTAGCTCACAGCCGCTGCAAATTGACCGCATTTTCATCGTTCCAGCTCAAAAGCCTTTTCCAAAAATGGAATCGACGTTTGCGGAAAAGATCCAAGGTTCGATTATTAATTTCTTCAATTCGTTCAGAAGCAAAGAGGTTTCGGAAAAAACGGATGATCAAGTGCTCAATGTGTGGATGAACCGTGGACGGGATTACGTGAATTTGCTGCAAAGCATGGCGAATGAAATGTTTACACCGCAAACAGGCATTAAAGTGAAAATCAACCTGCTGAAGGACGATAAGCTGCTACTCTTGATGAATGCGGCCGGTATGGCGCCTGACGTCGGTATTGGTTTGCCGCATGATACGCCGTTTGATTATGCCATCCGCAATGGGGTATACAACTTAAAACAATTCCCGGATTTCGATGACGTGTATAAGCAATTCGCTCCGGGTGCGTGGATGCCGTACTTCTATGATGGAGGTTATTACGCCGTTCCGGAAACGCAGACGTTCTCCATGATGTTTTACCGGAAAGATATCTTGCAAAATCTAGGGCTTAGCGTTCCGGACACCTGGGATGACATGTACCGCATGCTGCCGGTGCTGCAGCAAAACGGCATGAATTTTACGCCGGTTGAACACAGCATCTTTATGCAAATGCACGGCCTTGAGTACATCAAGCAGGATGGTTCCAGAACAGGCTTCAACAATGACAAAGGCTTCGAAGCGTTCAAAGAGTGGACGGATTTGCAAAACAAATACGGGATCGATCAACGAAGCGATAATTTCGTCCAGCATTTCCGCGATGGTTCCTATCCGATCGGTATTGCCGATTTGAATGGCTATCTCCAATTGACTGTTGCAGCACCTGAACTGAATGGCGTATGGGGCGTAGCACCGATTCCAGGCGTCAAGCAAGCGGATGGCACGGTTGTTAGATGGACGGGAGGCAACGGCGGCGATCAATTTGCTTCAGCCATTTTCAAACACACGAAGAAACCACAGGAAAGCTGGGAATTCCTGAAATGGTGGATGTCGGAAGAGGTACAGGAGAAATACGGCCTCGACTTGGAAACGCTCAATGGGGTTACGTTCCGCTGGTACACATCCAATGTGGATTCCTTCGTTAAACTTCCTTGGAAGGAAGAAGATCTGCAAGCGATTTTGGAACAGTGGAAATGGTTCCGTGAAGTGGCGAAAGTGCCGGGCAGTTACTATATGGAGCGTGAGCTTACGAACGCTTGGACTCGAACCGTTATCAACGGGGAAAACTATCGGACTTCGCTTGAAACCGCTATAAAAGAAGTGGATAGGGAAATCCAGAGGAAGATGCAGGAGTTTCACTATGTTGATGCCAATGGCCAATTAGTGCGATCTTTGAATTTACCCGTGATTACAAAGCCATGGGAAGGAGTGGATAAGTATGTTAAAAAGTGAAGTGCAAGCGCGAGTGCTTCCAAGAACGATTCAACCGGTCAAAATACGAAAAAGTAAGCTGATATCAGCGCTGCAAACGCTTTGGGAATATCGGGTCTCGTATTTATTCATCGCCCCGTTCCTGATCTGTTTTATCATTTTTATTTTGCTACCAGTTTTGTCCGCCTTAGCGCTTAGCTTTACTTATTTCAACGCCATTGAAGCGCCTCGGTTTATTGGCTGGGACAATTTCCGGTATATGCTTTCCCAAGATCTCATTTTGATTAAATATGCGCTTCCCAACACGCTTTCCTTTGCTTTAATTGTAGGCTCCGGCGGCTATGTGTGCGCCTTCATGCTTGCTTGGCTGATCTCGATTCTGCCCGGGGTGTACCGGAAATGGTTCACACTGGCCATGTATACCCCATCCTTGGCAAGTTTGGTTGCGATGAGTATTATTTGGACGCCAATGCTTTCCAGCGACAGAATCGGTTACTTGAACAGTTTTTTATTAAAAATGAGCTTGATTAGCGAACCTGTCCAGTGGGTAACAAGTAAAGAGCACTTAATGACGTCCATGGTTGTCGTCTCTCTTTGGAAAAGTATGGGCATCGGGTTCCTCGGCATGTTAGCGGGTATTCTCAACGTGAATCCCGAATTGTACGAGGCAGGCAGATTGGATGGCATTCGCAGCCGTTTGGAAGAAGTGTGGTACATTACGATTCCTTCCACCAAACCGCAAATGCTGTTCGGCGCCGTCATGGCTATCGTTGGAGCGATACAGCTGTCGTCCATCGGAACGGCGTTGTCCGGCATGAATCCGACGCCGGAATATGCAGGCCATATGATCACAACGCATATTGACGATTATGGTCTAAAACGGTTTGAACTCGGCTATGCGACGGCTTTGACCGTGTGTCTGCTAACCATCGTTTATTTCGCCCAAAAGCTGAGCTGGAAGCTGTTCGGAACGAAGGGAGAAGAATAAATGAAAATTGCAGGGACAATGCGTCAATTGGACGCATGGCGCAGGAGAGTAGGGATTCGGCGGTTGAGTCCGTTCGAGATGTTTGCGGCTGTGCTTCTCGTCGCGCTGAGCATCTTCATGCTGCTGCCGATTGTATACATCATTAACCATGCTTTCAAACCATATCAGGAGCTGTTTATTTATCCGCCGAACATCTTTGTAAGGGAACCGTCGCTGCAGAACTTCGCTGAGCTGCTTGCCACGACCAAAGGGACGGCGGTTCCGGTCTCCCGCTATTTATTCAATAGCATTATCGTCACAGGAATGGCTGTATTTCTGATCACGATGACAAGCGCAATGTGCGCTTACGCCATTTCCAAACATAAGTTTCCAGGGCATAAGCTGGTGTTTGCAACGATTTTGCTGACGCTGGTATTCGTACCGGAAACGGTAGAAATTCCTAAATATTTGATCATCAGCAAGCTGCATATTTTCGATACGTACTGGGGGCACGTTTTACCGCTCGTCGCCGTGCCAACCGGCGTGTTCCTTATGAAGCAATTTATCGACCAACTGCCGGATGAGCTGCTGGATTCTGCACGGATGGACGGAGCTAAGGAGCTTAGACTTTTTATCAGTATCGTTATTCCCATGCTCATGCCCGCAGTTGCGACGATTGCGATTATCGCCTTTGACTCCGCATGGAAAGATGCCAGCACATCGACCTTCTATATGCAGGACGAGACGATGAAAACTTTCCCGTTCTATGTGGAAACATTAACGAGCGGTATGGCGAACAGCGTGGCCCGGCAGGGTGCCGCAGCCGCAGCTGCACTCCTCTTGTTTTTGCCCAACTTGATTATGTTTCTCGTATTTCAAAGTAAGGTTATCGCTACGATGGCTCATTCCGGGATTAAGTAGCCGGCAGTCGTTGCATTGAAAAGGAGGGGATCGCGAGCCTATGGCAATTGAGATGAACATGCGGGAAGTGGAGCAATGGTCACAATTCGAGCTGACATTGAAAGGGCCAACTGAAGGAAATCCGTTTCTGGATGTTAAACTCTCCGCACAATTTCAATACAAAAACTTTATGGTTGAACCAGACGGTTTTTATGATGGTGACGGCACGTACCGGGTTCGTTTCATGCCCGACAGACCTGGCCTTTGGCGGTATGTGACCCGCAGCAGTGAGGAAGCACTTGACGGACAAAGCGGCGAGTTTTTATGCACGCCGCCATCTGCCGGGAATCACGGCGCTGTGCGGGTAAAAGACGAGTATTTATTCGCTTATGAGGATGGAACGCCTTATCTGCCGTTCGGCACGACTTGCTATCATTGGACACACCATGGCAGCAAGGAGTTGGAAGAGCACACCTTGCAGACGTTGAAGGATTCGCCTTTTAATAAAGTCAGAATGTGTTTATTGCCAACCCGGGATATGCAGCCGCCGCTAAGGGTAGCCTTTGCCGGCACTTGCCCTGAGGATATAGACAAAAAGCAATTTAATCCGGCATTCTTCGCACATTTGGAAGACCGTATCCGCGATCTCATGCGGCTTGGCATAGAAGCGGATCTCGTCTTATTCCATCCCTACGACAAAGGATATTGGGGCGTCGATAATATGGACCCGGAAACGGATGCCTTTTATCTGCGCTATGTGATTGCCCGTCTCGCCTCGTTTCGCAATGTGTGGTGGTCACTCTGCAACGAATATGATTTTAATAAATACAAAACGATTGCCGATTGGGACCGACTGCTTCAATTAACTCAGCGATACGATCCGTACCAGCATTTGCGGTCTATTCATAACGGCACGAAGATGTACAAATCTTCAAGTTTATATGATTTTAGCAAGCCTTGGATTACACATCAAAGTATTCAGCATTGGGACGCTGAACTGACGACCTCTTGGCGTGAAGCTGTTGCTAAACCGATTGTCATTGATGAGATTTCCTATGAAGGCAATAGCTCCAGACGTTGGGGCAATATTTCCGGCGAGGAGCTGACACACCGTTTCTGGGAGGGCTTGTCCAGAGGCGGATTTGTCGGACATGGAGAGTCCTTCATTAACCGGGAAACGAGAGCCTGGATTTCTTCCGGAGGCAAGTTGTACGGGGAAAGTACAGAGCGAATTGCTTTTTTGCGAAAAGTAATGGAGGAAGGCCCGGCGGACTGGATGAAAGCAGCGGAAGAAGGCACGTACAAACTGCTATACTTCGGGCGTCATCAGCATGCATACAAAGTCTTGAAACTTAGGCAGGAAATATCCTACCGAATAGAACTTATCGATATTTGGCATATGACGATCACCCCTTTGTCAGGCACGTTCAGCGGGAACTGCAAGGTAGACCTGCCCGGAAAACCTTTTATGGCGCTTCGTATTCAAAAGATTGAATCAAGCAGCTGATGTGGAAGGAGGAGAGAAAGCTGATCTACACAAGGAATGTAGAGCGATGGGGCATTTTTGAGCTTACACTGGAAGGTCCCTCACTGGGGAATCCGTTCACGGACATTCAACTTAGCGCCCGGTTTCGGAAGGGACGGAATGAAGCTTATGCCGAAGGCTTCTATGACGGTAACGGCAAGTATCGGATCCGTTTTATGCCGGAGGAAGAAGGCCAATGGCTCTTCGAGACTTCAAGTTCGATCGCGGGAATGGACCGAGTGAAGGGTGAGTTTGCTTGTACCTCAGCTGTGAATACGAATAACCACGGTCCTGTGAGGGTGAAGGACTCTGTGTATTTCGAATATGCGGACGGTACACGATATACGCCAATCGGAACAACGAGTTATGTGTGGCATCTGCAAGATAAGGAAGTACAGGAGCAAACTTTGCGAACGCTCAGGGATGCGCCTTTTAATAAAATTCGGATGTTGGTTTTCCCGAAGTCGTACCTGTTTAATGATCGGGAGCCCGCTATCTATCCATTCGAAGGTTCGCCCGAATCCGGTTTTGATTATACACGGATCATTCCAGCGTATTTCGCACATTTGGAGAAACGGGTAAAAGATTTAGCTGAATTGGGCATTCAGGCGGAGCTCGTCTTGTTTCATCCCTACGATGAAGGGCGCTGGGGATTTGACCGGATGCCGCAGGAAGCGGATGACCGCTATGTGCGTTATATCGTTTCGCGATTCGCAGCTTATAGCCATGTTTGGTGGTCATTAGCTAATGAATACGATCTAATGACTCATAAAAAATTGGATGACTGGAGCCGACTATTTCGGATTGTCCAGGAGTGCGATTACGGAGGACATCTGCGGTCTATTCATAATTGCCAAACCTGGTATGATTTCGGCACGCCATGGACGACACATGCGAGCATCCAGCATGCCGATGTGAAAGTGGTTTCGGAATGCACCAAACAATACGGCAAGCCGGCCATTATTGACGAGTGCGGTTATGAAGGCAATTTGGATACAAGGTGGGGCAGCTTAACGCCGGAAGAATTGTTATGCCGGGTCTGGGAAGGCACCTGCCGAGGCGGGCATGTGACACATGGGGAAACATACTGGAATACCGAACAAATAATATGGTGGTCACATGGCGGAGAACTGCAAGGAAAAAGCATGCGGAGGATCGAATTTTTAAAAGGAATCATTAATGAAGCTCCTGCTCAATTGGCCTATACGAGCGATAGCTATGATGCTGCGACATTGTCGGTTCGAGGCGAATATTACTTGCAATATTTTGGCCCCCATCGCTTTGCGTATCGTGAATTTTCATTGCCGGAAGGAACCTACCGAGTAGATGTAATTGATACATGGAATATGGTTATTACCCCAGTAGAGGGTGAACATGAAGGGCGTTTTCGAATAAATTTGCCAGGAAAACTCTATTACGCGTTGCGCATACAAAAAGTTTAGGGAGTGTTGCTGATGAAACAAGTGCGAAATTCAGCCAATGGTACAAAGTTGTGGTATGAAAAACCGGCTAGATCTTGGAACGATGCGCTTCCGATCGGCAATGGGCGCCTCGGCGCGATGATATTCGGCAAAGTGAATAATGAGAGATTGCAGCTGAATGAGGACTCCGTTTGGTATGGAGGACCCGTTAACGGGGATAATCCGGAGGGACAGAAGCATTTTCCGATGGTGCGCCAGTTGTTGATGAAAGGGAAGCAGATCGAGGCCGAAGAGCTTGCGCAAATGGGGATGATGTCGATTCCTAAATCCCTGCATCCGTATCAGCCGCTTGGAGATTTTCAAATTTACCATGACGGCGAAAAGAAGATGATTTCCAATTATTATCGGGAATTAGATATTGAACAAGGTATCGCCCAAGTAGGCTATTGCCTGAACGATATTCAGCATTCCAGGGAAATGTTCAGCAGCGCGGTTGACCAAGTGATCGTCATTCGCATCAAGTGCGATCGGCCGGCCAAGTTAAATCTGCGCATGCATTTGAGTCGAAGACCTTTTGATGAAGGCACGCAGAAGATTGCCAACGACACATTGGTGATGAGCGGTGAAAATGGCCGAGGAGGCGTCACGTATTGCGCCGCTGTGAAAACGGTTCCCGACGGCGGGTCGGTGAAAGTGATTGGCGACTTCCTCATTGTTCAGGCAGAAGCGGTAACCATCTATCTCGCGGCGCAGACTTCCTTCCGCCACTCGGACCCGATTGCAATATGCACGCGTCAGTTAGAGCATGCGGCAGGCAAGGGGTTCGATAAAGTCAAGCGAGACCACCTGGCGGATCATACGAGCAGGATACAACGTGTGAAGCTGGAGTTAGGTCGTCCGGAAGAGAGCAAAGAAGCGGATTTGCTGCCGACCGATGCTCGGTTACAACGGTTCAAAGAAGGTGGAAACGACCCTGGGCTGGCGCAATTATATTTCCAATATGGTCGATACTTATTGATGGCCTCTTCTCGTCCCGGATCCAATCCTGCCAATTTGCAAGGGATCTGGAACGAAAGCTTTACACCGCCGTGGGAGAGTAAATATACCATTAATATCAACACGGAGATGAATTATTGGCATGCGGAAGTGTGTAACCTGCCCGAATGCCATGAGCCGTTGTTTGATTTGATCGATCGCATGCGGATCAATGGCAGGAAAACGGCACAGGAAGTGTATGGCTGCAGAGGGTTTGTCGCGCA
Source organism: Paenibacillus anseongensis (assembly GCF_009757995.1). Taxonomy (NCBI): domain Bacteria; kingdom Bacillati; phylum Bacillota; class Bacilli; order Caryophanales; family Paenibacillaceae; genus Paenibacillus; species Paenibacillus anseongensis. Next base: position 1,435 of record NZ_WSEM01000031.1, on the reverse strand, counting down.
TCATAATACCGATATGTGGGGAGCTACTCAGATTGAGGGTAACTTTATGCCGGGATCGATCTGGCCGATGGGCGCGGCATGGTTAACTCTTCATCTCTGGGAGCATTTCCGTTACGGGCAGGATGAGCGATTCCTTCGCGACCGGGCGTATCCGATCATGAAGGAAGCAGCGGAGTTTTTCTTGGACTATTTGTTTGAAGATGAAAATGGATACCTGATCACCGGACCGTCCACTTCGCCGGAAAATAAGTTTATCGGTGCGGATGGCAGCGTTGGTTGTTTGACCATTGGTCCATCCATGGATACGCAAATCGTCTATTCCTTGTTCCGTGCTTGTATCGATGCCTCTGAGCGTTTGAAAACAGATGAAGGAACAAGGCAAGAATGGGAGCGCAAGCTTCGCAAACTGCCGCCACCGCAAATCGGGAAGCACGGGCAGCTGCAGGAATGGGTGAAGGATTGGGATGAGGTCCATCCGGGACATCGTCATATTTCCCACTTGTTCGCTCTGCACCCTGGTGAAATGATTCATGTTCGCCATACGCCGGAGTGGGCAGATGCTGCCAAACGAACATTGGATCGCCGCCTCGAAGCCGGAAGCGGACATACGGGCTGGAGCCGGGCGTGGATCATTAATTTCTTTGCCCGTTTGGAAGACGGCGAGAAGTCGTACGAGCATCTTCGCATGCTGCTGTCGCATTCCACGTTGCCGAATTTGTTCGACAATCATCCGCCGTTTCAGATCGATGGCAATTTCGGTGGAACCGCCGGCATTGCTGAGATGCTGCTGCAATCACACCGTGGGGAGATCAACCTGCTTCCAGCGCTGCCAAGTGCTTGGGAACGTGGCTCGGTTAGCGGGTTGAGAGCCCGCGGCGGATTCGAAATCGACATGGCGTGGGAAAATGGGGCGATGACGCGCTGCGTTATTCAGGCCAAGTACAGCCAGGCTTGCACCGTTATTTACAAGGGCGGCCAGTTGCCGCTTATCGTAGAATCCGAAGGCGGAGCTGCGGTAGAGGCGGTATTGGAAGAGCAGTCCGGTATGCTTACCTTCCAAGCCGAGACAGGCAAGAAGTATGTGCTATCGCTTGGAAAGCTTGTGGAGAGCGGGAGCTTGAGAGAGGCGACTAATATTTAATGGTTTTTGGGAAGGTCACCCGATGGGTGGCCTTTTTGTTGTTGTGTGGGTGCCCGACCTTCCGCGATCCCGTCGCGCAACGCAATATCCTACAGCCAACTTACGCTAGGCATCATTGAAAGGGAACTATGGTCCCCTATTCCGAGGAAAACGAGCCGTTTCCAAGCTGAGGGGAACTACAGGCTCTTATTTGGACGAATTTTCCAGTTTTCTGCGTGAAAGCGGCCATATAGAGGACCGTAGTTCCCCTCCCTCTGTATTAACGTTTTTCTTACATATACTCGCTCATTCGTA
>NZ_WSEM01000030.1:0-181104 GCF_009757995.1 Paenibacillus anseongensis | reverse complement strand
TTCGATAAACAGAGGGCGAAAACCTTCAGTTGTATAATTATTCCGCTGTAGTTTTTTTTAGGTACATTGAACCAAATCAACTGGGAAACACTCAGATAAAGAGAGAAAAATAGAAGTATACTTAGGATTATGTTATGATTCTAGGTATAGAGAGATCACTGTGTTCAGTCGCCTGGGGGAGAATAATAAATGGACTTACTCACGAGCATCTCGGCTAAGGATATCGTTGATATTCTGATCGTTAGCTATGTGATTTATAAATTAATCCTGTTAGTTCGTGGGACAAGAGCCATTCAGCTCATGAAGGGTATTCTTGTTGTCGTCATTACATGGGTATTTAGTATTTGGTTTAAACTCAGTACGCTCCAGTGGATGATGAATCAAACCTTTACGTTCGGGGTATTGGGCGTTATTATTATTTTTCAGCCCGAGCTTAGACGAGCCTTGGAACAATTAGGTCGCGGAAAGCTGTTTAGCCGCTCCTCAAGCGAAGAGGATCAGGACGTCAATAAACGGATCAGTGAAGTCATACGAGCTGCGAATTATTTGGCCAAAAGAAAGATAGGGGCCTTGATTGTGTTCGAGAAAGAAACCGGTTTGACGGATTACGTGGAGTCCGGTATTGCCATAGAGAGTAAAATCAGCGCAGAGCTGTTGATCAATATTTTTATTCCGAATACGCCGTTGCACGATGGAGCGGTTATTATTCGTCAAGGGCAATTAATGGCCGCGGGCTGCTACTTGCCGTTGTCTGAAAATCCATTCATCTCCAAGGAGCTTGGCACGCGGCATCGAGCCGCTATTGGGATGAGTGAGGTCTCAGATGCGATGTGTATCATTGTATCCGAGGAGACTGGCCAGATCTCTTTGACGATGAACGGTCACATTGTGCGGGATATTAAAGAGGAATCCCTGATCGCGAAACTGTTCGAAGAGCTGAAGCCGAAGGCAAAAACAAATGAGAAGAACCCTTTCTTGAAATGGAGGGGGCGTTCGAATGGATAAATGGTTGCGTAATACGAATGTGGTGCGCATCGTTGCGCTTGTAATTAGTATTTTGCTATGGGTTGTCGTGCATATGGAGGAGACGAATATATCGGGAAGTTCACCTCTGAGGCAACGGGATGAAACGATTAATAATGTGGCCATCACAACGAAATATGATGAAACTCATTATCATATCTCGTCGATGTCGCCAGCGAATGTACAGATCATCCTGAGCGGCAAAGAGTCTGCCGTTAAGAAAGTAACAGCTAGCAATACGTATCAAATTGAGCTTGATTTAACCCAAGTAGGCAAAGGGGATCATCAGCTTGCGCTGAAGCCGGTAGGGTTTCCAACCGATGTCGAAGTGCAGATCATTCCCAAAACAGTCCACGTGATCATTGAAGAGCTGCAAATGAAAGAAGTGCCTGTCGTTATTAACGTTAAGGGCACGCCATCAGCAGGACTGAAAGCCGGCCAACCGATTGTGAAGCCTAACAAGGTGTACATTACTGCGCAAACAAGCAAGCTTGAGCAGATCGAGAATGTGCGCGGTGAGGTTTCCGTGGATAAGGCGCAGTCTGCCGTAACAAAGCAAGTGAAGCTGCAAGCTTTTGATAAGGAAGGCAAAGAAGTCACTGTGAATATGAATCCGCCCGTCGTGGATGTTGAGGTGCCGATAACAAGTCCGTTCCAGACGATACCTCTGCAATTGAAGATAAGTGGAGAGCCTCCGAAAGGATTTGCTATTTCGATGGTGACGCAAAGTCCAGATAAAGTTACGGTATATGGCACTCAGGATGTTGTGGATCGGATGGAATTTTATCAGGGTCCGCAGCTGAATATTCAAGATCAGAAGGAAACAAAAGAATATTCACTGGACATTCCTTTGAGGAATAAAGTAACACAACTGGATCCCGCCAAAGTGACTGTGAAAGTAGAGATTGTTCCTTCTATTACCAGAGCTTTGGAGAATGTCCCGATTACGATCATCGGTGCAAATGAAAACTATGTAACGAAGGTGACGACGCCGGAATCGGCGCAGCTGAATATAACGGTTGAAGGAGCTCCTACCATCATCGATCAATTAAAGGTGCAGGACGTTCAAGCTATTCTGGATGTAAGTAATTTACCACCAGGGAAGCACGAACTGAAGGTTACTCTGAACCTTCCAACGTATGTCAAGCTTGGGTTACCGCAAGATGTGAAAGCAACTGTAGAAATCAGCGAGAAAGCAGCAGCAAATACAACAGCAAATGGAGCACCAAGTGCATCACCAAGTGCTTCACCAAAAGCAGCAAATCCATAATGGGATGAATAAGAGGAGAATAGAGACATGGGGAAATATTTTGGTACAGATGGTGTGCGCGGCGTCGCCAATGGCGAGTTGACACCAGAATTAGCGTATAAGGTTGGCCGCTGCGGCGGGTATGTATTAACAAGACAGGCTAAGCATCCGAAAGTCGTGATCGGGAGAGATACACGCATTTCGGGTCCTATGCTGGAAGCATCCCTCGTAGCAGGGTTGCTATCTATTGGTGTTGAGGTTATTCGCATCGGTGTTGTAAGCACACCAGCGGTGGCTTATTTAACGAAGAAGCTCGGAGCGGATGCAGGCGTTATGATCTCCGCTTCCCATAATCCGGTTGAGGATAATGGGATCAAGTTTTTTGGGGGCGACGGCTTCAAACTTCTGGACGAGACGGAGCTTGAGATTGAACAGCTGCTTGACGCAGCTGTAGACGAGTTGCCTCGCCCGGTTGGCGGCGAGATCGGTACGGTTTCAGACGCCCCGGATGCGAAGCTAGCCTATCTGGCGTTCTTGAAAGAGACGGTATCCGAGTCTTTCACCGGATACAAGGTTGTTCTTGACTGCGCGAACGGCTCAGCCTTCGAGCTGGCTCCTGCGATCTTCCGCGAGCTGGGAGCGGAAGTCATCACCATCGGCGCTGAGCCGAACGGGCGCAATATCAACGAACATTGCGGCTCCACGCATCCTGAGAAGCTTCGTGAAGAAGTGGTGAAACATGGCGCAGCCATTGGTCTTGCTTTTGACGGGGACGCGGATCGCTTGATCGCGATTGATGAGAAAGGCGAGGAGGTCGACGGCGACTTCATCTTAAGCATTCTGGGAGATGCGTTGAACCGCGCAGGCAAGCTCAACCACGGCACGATTGTGACGACGGTGATGGCGAATATCGGCTTTTTCAAAGGGATTGAAAAAGCGGGTCTTAAAGCCCTGCAAACAGCAGTAGGCGACCGCTACGTGATGGAAGAGATGCGTAAAGGCGGCTATAACCTAGGTGGAGAGCAATCCGGGCATGTTATTTTCCTGGATTACATCCCGACGGGAGATGGCATTTTAACTGCCTTACAGTTGGTGAACACGATCGTTGCTTCAGGCCATAAATTGAGTGAGCTAAAAGGAATTATGCGTAAATTCCCGCAGCTGCTCGTTAATGTTCGTGTAGCAGACAAGAGTAAGCTGAAGAATAATACGGTCGTTGAAGAAGCTATTCGCAAGGTGGAAGCTGAGCTTGGCGATAACGGACGGGTTCTCGTGCGTCCATCGGGAACAGAGTCTTTAATCCGCGTTATGGCGGAAGGACCGGATAAAGAGCAAGTTGAGGCTTATGTGCATGATATTGCGAAGGTTATCCAAGAGCAATTGGTATAACGATTCGCTGAGTTGACGTTTATTGAAGTTCCCCTTTCGCGCTTTTTAGCATTAATGTGTGCTTTTCTGGGCGAATAGGGGGATTTTGATAGAAAAAATAAGTTGCACGATGACTGAAAAATGAATATGATGTATTTACTCAAGAAGGAAAGGCAGGGTAGAGGTTAATCAGTTACAAATAGCGCCAGAACTCGCAGGCGGAACGGGAATGTAGTATAAGCTACTACTACGCAGGTGAGTTGACGAGGTGAAGGTGTTCGAAACATTCGGCGGGGACCTTCCGGCATTAGGAATGCCGTTAAGTTGGAGAGCAAAAACGCTTGGGCGACCGGGCTGACAAGTATCCAACGTCCGTTTCTTTTTCATGCGAACTTATAGGTAATCTTTAAATATATGGATTTGGATCTTTGAAAAATAGCCTTGTTGAATAGGCTCATAAAACTATGGAGGTACTACACTATGTGCGGAATCGTTGGTTATATTGGAAAGCGTAATTCTCAGGAAATTTTGCTGGAAGGGCTGAAAAAGCTTGAATATCGGGGCTATGACTCTGCAGGTGTAGCCGTGTATACAGCTAATGGTCTGGAAATCAAAAAGGCAAAAGGCCGCATCGCGAATCTTGAATCCAAGCTTGAGGAAACCCCTCTGAACGGAAGCGTTGGGATCGGACATACCCGTTGGGCGACGCACGGTAAGCCGTCTGATGTGAATTCGCATCCTCATACGGATAATTCGTTGAAGTTCTCCGTTGTGCATAACGGGATCATTGAAAATTACATTGCTCTGAAAGAAGAGCTAACCGCGAAAGGCCACCAGTTTGTCTCCGAAACAGACACAGAAGTGATCTCACACCTTATTGCTGATCTATACGAAGGAGATATCCTTAAAGCCGTTCAAAAAGCCGTGAAACAAATGACAGGCGCATTTGCATTGGGTGTCTTAACAGAGTATGAACCGGATCGTCTAGTTGCCGTTCGTCAAGCAAGTCCTTTGATTATCGGTATCGGTGAAGGCGAGAACTTCATTGGCTCTGATATCCCGGCTATCCTCGAATATACGCGTAATGTGTTCATTCTAAATGATGGCGAAATGGCGCTGTTGACGCGAGATGGTGTCGAATTAATGACTTTGGAAGGGAATTTTATTTCCAGGGAAATGTTTCATGTCGATTGGGATATTGTTACGGCGGAAAAAGCCGGATTCGATCACTTTATGTTGAAAGAAATCTACGATCAGCCTAAAGCTTATCGCGACACAATGGGAAGCCGTATTGCAACGGATGGCCTTAAAGTAACATTAAATGAGCTGTCGATTACTGCGGAAGCAATCCGCAACATTAACAGAGTGCATATTGTGGCCTGTGGAACTGCTTATCATGCAGGAATGGTTGGGAAATACGTAATTGAGAAAATGGCGCGAATTCCGGTTGAGACAGATGTTGCGTCCGAGTACCGTTATCGTTCCCCAATTATCACGAAGGATACGCTTGTGATTGTTGTTAGCCAATCCGGTGAAACAGCGGATACGCTAGCAGCACTTCGTGAAGCAAAACGTTGTGGTGCGCACGTATTGGCGATTACCAACGTAGTCGGCAGTTCGGTTGCGCGTGAAGCGGATGATATTATCACAACTTGGGCAGGGCCAGAGATTGCCGTAGCATCAACAAAAGCTTACACATCCCAGTTGATTGCTTTCTATCTGCTTGGTATTCATTTGGCACAAACCATCGGTACACAAACGGAGTCGGAAATTGCTGAGATGATTACTGCTTTGAAACAGTTGCCTGAACAAGTTGAAGAAATTCTTGCTCAAGCGGAAGATTTGAAAGTAGTAGCAGAAGAGATGGCTAAACATGATAACCTCTTCTTCATTGGTAGAGGTTTGGATTATGCGGTAGCGTTAGAAGGATCTCTGAAGCTGAAAGAAATCTCTTACATTCACTCTGAAGCTTATGCGGCAGGTGAATTGAAACACGGTACGCTAGCACTGATCGAGGATGGCGTTCCTGTCATTGCGTTGGGTACACAGCTTGAACTGTTGGAGAAAACAGTTAGCAATATTAAGGAAGTAAAAGCGCGCGGCGCGAATGTGCTTGGGATCGCTGTTGAAGGCGAGCATGAGCTGCTCAAGTCAGTAGACAGCACGTTTGTGATTCCGAAAACGCTGGATGTTCTTTCTCCGGCATTGTCGGTTATTCCGCTGCAATTGCTTTCCTACTATGCGTCCTTGGCGCGTGGGAATGATGTTGATAAGCCGCGGAATTTAGCGAAGAGTGTGACAGTGGAGTAAACCTTCTACGATCATATCAAATAAGAAACCATTACCTATCAAAAGGTGATGGTTTCTTTTTGTTTTCAGGTATAATCGCTAGCTTAATTGACAAATTAAAATAGAGTCCAACAACGCCCTTTTCTCCGAGTCTATCGAACAATACAGAATGAATAGTTTCAGTCATTATTATCCATCATCTAGAGCTCGATGAGCAGAAAGCAGGGACCTATGTCAGCTCCTACGCAAGCAAAACCAACGTCGGCTGGAGGGAACGACGACTTCTCGCTGAAAGCCATTCTTCCGCCGCTGATGGCGATTATTGTCGGTATGATTATGGTTATTCTAGACAGCACAGTGGTCAATAATGCGATTCCAAAACTCGTTGAATACTTTAACACCGATCTGAAGACCATCCAATGGACCGTCACCGGCTATACGCTGGCCTTATCTGCCGTTATCCCTCTTGCAGGCTGGATGACCGATAAATTCGGTTCCAAGCAAATTTTTATGGTTACTATTGCCTTGTTCACGATCGGATCTGTGCTGTGCGGCATTGCGCAAACGCCGGAACAACTGATCATATACCGTGTCATTCAAGGCTTAGGGGGAGGCATGGTGTCTCCTATCGGGATGGCCATGGTGTTCAAGCTGGCGCCTCCAGAGCGACGCGGATCCATCATGGGCGTGCTCGGCATTCCCATGCTGATGGCTCCGGCTTTTGGCCCGGTGTTATCCGGTTGGTTGGTCGATTCGGTTAGCTGGCATTGGATATTTATTATCAATCTGCCAATCGGCATTATCGCTTTTATTCTCGGGTATAAATATTTGCCGAAATCCGTCCGTCACAAGGCGCCGCATCTCGACGTCCTGGGTATGTGCCTCGCTCCGATTGCTTTCTCAATGTTGGCGTATGGTGTAAGTGAAGGAGGTACTAGCTGGACCTCCGCTTCAACGATTACGGGCTTGGCGGTTGGAGGCATAGCGCTCATTATCTTTATTTTCGTGGAACTGTCACAGAAGGAACCGCTGCTGGAATTGAAAGTATTCAGGTCGTCGGACTTTACACGGAGTATCATTTTAACATGGATCGTACAGCTCGCGTTGTTCGGCGCAATGTTGATTGTGCCATTGTATTTACAAGGCGTTATGCACTATACCGCTCTTGAGACAGGTTGGATTCTGATGCCTCAGGCCATATTCGCGGGAATCGGAATGCCAATCAGCGGCCGGCTGTTCGATAAAATCGGTGCGCGTCCTCTGGCCTTCGGCGGACTTGCCGCCGTATCTGTTGCTCTGTTCATGTTGTCCGGCATCTCAGTGAATACCTCGCTGTGGGTTATCATCCTGTGCATCTGCATCATGGGTCTAGGCATGGGCTTCTCCATGATGCCACTGAATACCCATGTCTTGAACTCTGCGCCTCGAAGCCTAGTAAGCCGTGTCACACCGCTGACAACTGCCGCTCAGCAGGTCGTGGTCTCGTTCGCGGTAGCCGGCTTGACGGGTTACCTGACATCGCAGATCACATCGTACACGGCAAGTGCTGGAGCGGGAGCGAATCCGCTAAATGCGGTGGTGCAAGGTTACGGCGACACGTTCTTTTTGTCCGCGTGTATTGCGACAGCGGGTGTGGTTCTTTCGCTCATTTTACGAAAACCGAAAAAACTCAAAGAAGAAGGAACCGCTGGCGGAGAAAATCCCGACCCCGCGATGATGATGGGACACTAACCGTGAATCAACTATTTCGATTCACCCGCATGGAAATAGCCTTGGCCGTTAGTAGGCTAAGGCTTTTTTTAAAGAACATCAGACGACTGTACATAATACCCATTGACATGGTACAGATCTGTCTGTATTATTTGTAATTGAATATGATACAGACCTGTCTCTATCATGCGATGAGGACTCTAAAACTGTGGGTGGATAAGGTTAGGATATTTAACTATTAATAGTTATGGAGAGGAGAAACACAAAATATGAAAAAAATGCTCTGGATCATTCTTATGATGTCGTGCGGAGCTACCTTTATATCATCCTTGTTCCCTGTATATGGGAAGTATTATCATTTGAGCAGTCTGGAAATCACCATTTTGTTTGCTGTATATGCTGTTATTTTGCTGCCTACTTTACTTATTGTGGGAGCCAAAGCGAACTCGTGGGGATTGAAAAGAGTACTTCGCATAAGTATATGGATATCCATTGTAGCAACGCTGCTCTTTATAGTAAGCCAGAACGTCTGGATGCTCTATACGGCAAGGATTCTCGAAGGTGTCGCATACGGGACTTTTACAGGTACGGCAACTGCTTTTCTATTAAAACAAACCTCTTCCAATAAAATTAGTAAGGCAATCAAATTCTCGGGGGTCATTGTTAATCTTGGCTTTGGCCTGGGTCCAGCTATTTCAGGTTTGGTCGTCCAATATATACACATTCAGCCGCTGCGGATGCCATTTTGGTTTTTGCTCGTCCTGTTAGTGATTTCTTTGGTACTCCTGGAACTGTTGCCGAAGGCTGAAGATTCCCAAAAGCCGGCAAAAGCGAAGATTTCACTGGGCATTCCCAACAATATTCGTACGCACTTTTTTTCAATAATCGGCCTTCCTGCATTTATTTTTTTCATGTTAGGTGGGATTGTACTTTCTCTTATTCCTTCTTTCGTCAAAAGCGTCATTCACACGTCTAATCTTTCTATAGCGGGATTGTTAATGCTAATGCTTCTTGGTGTTGGCGGCTTGATGCAATTCTTTCCTTGGTTGCAAAATCCGGTTACGCGGATGCGTATTGGTATCGTGTTCCTAGCCGTCGGACCCTGGATTACTGTTTTTTCCGGGCAGAAAGAAAATTTATTTTTACTAGGGACTGGCATGCTCATTCAAGGAATTGGAGCTGGATGGTCTTTCCAAGCTGCTCTGAGGTTTGCCGGCCAACTGCCGAAGCCAGAAGAACGCCCACGCGTCATTTCGGCCTTTTATTTGTGCGCCTATGCGGGGTTCATCATTCCTCCAATTGGCGTCGGAGTGTTGACTCAATTTTTTAGCTTAAACTTTTCATTGGTTATTCTAAATTCGGTTGCGGCTCTACTCGTTATTTATGTACTGGTTTATTCCGTCAAATTTAAACGGTATTATTCAACAATTACATCCCATTAAACATTAATGGTGAAAACTATTTCTGTCTCAACTCATATTTGTACGCATTTGATAGCACACTACGGTTAAGAGATTTATTCTATTAGGAGGTTATCACGTTGGAGAAATTATTATTAAGGATGCTGTTTCTGTCTTGCGCGGCAGCTGTGCCCTTTGTTTTGAAACGTAAAAACTTGCTTATGCTCTTAATCGTGTTCTTTGCAAAAGGTGTGCTTGCGGTTACGCTGGATTCCTATTTCATCAAAAAGAAGAGCATTGCCTACCCAGCACGCCCTTTCCCTAAAATTTTTGAAACGAATATTCTTTACGACTTTTTATTCTACCCCCTATTAAGCGTAATTTGGGTAAGAACGACTTATAACAGTAAACCGGCGGAGCTGATGCTCAGAAGCCTGTTCTTCAGTGTCCCTATGTCCCTGTTGCAGTGGGCTTTAGAAAAGAAAACGAAGTTATTCAAGTGGAATTCATGGACAGTTTTGCATACTTTTGCATCCCTCAATTTCACGTTATTTACAATACGAGGATTTGTAGGTCTAGTTAGAAGATTACTGCCGAATGACGGATTATTACAAATGGACGAAGCTAAGTATGACAGTGCGGAACTAACCGCTAAGGCTGCTGGTTGACCATAAAACATCCTGATGAAGTAGCCATTCGTCGGGATGTTTTTTTCATTGACAACATTGAAACCTGTAGTGTAACATACAGATTATATTTTTGAGAATGAACATTCTCAATAACCAGAAAGGGTGAGAAGAGATGTTGAAGGAAAATAAACTCTCCAAGTTTTATTATGGTTGGGTTGTTATAGGTATTGTGTTTCTATCGCTGCTCGTCTCGGCAGGAATCAGCTCTTTTCCGAGCGTATTAATTCAGTCGCTTGAAAAAGAATTTGGCTGGACGCGAGCATCCATATCAGGCGTTATTTCCATTCGTATTTTATTATATGGGCTAATTGGTCCGTTCTCGGCCGCTATGCTGGCTAAATTCGGAGTTCGCCGAACCATGGTCTTCGCCATTATACTGATGCTGATCTCTTTAGGACTCACACCATTCATTACTGCAGTATGGCAGCTCATTTTGCTGTGGGGGGTACTCGGCGGTATTAGCACGGGGGCTTTGGCTAATGTCTTGGGAATAACCGTCGCCAATCGCTGGTTTGTGAAGCACAAAGGGTTGGTAATCGGCATGCTTACAGCGAGTGCCGCAACTGGTCAACTTCTTTTCCTTCCTCTGCTAGCGAAAATTACGAGTGAAAGTGGCTGGCGCAATGCCGTCTATGTCATTATGGCGGCCCTTCTTATCCTGCTGCCGATCGTTGGGATCTGGATGAGAAATCATCCTTATGATAAAGGTTTAGCTCCACTTGGTACTACGGAAGTTGTGAAGCCAGCACCTTTCCAAGGGAATTTGCTGCTTACTCCGATCCGCACACTATTCTCAGTGATGAAGAATCTGACATTCTGGATGCTGGCCGGGACCTTCTTCTTTTGCGGATTCTCAACCAATGGACTGATTGGTACACATTTAATTGCAGCCTGCGGAGACAGCAATATTCCGATTGTTACCGCTGCAAGCCTACTCGCGTTGATGGGAATCTTCGATCTTGTGGGGACTACGTTTTCGGGTTGGTTATCTGACCGTTTCGATAGCAGATGGCTGCTGTTCTGGTATTATGGCCTGCGCGGTCTATCATTAATCTTTCTACCTTATGCACTTGGTACTGGTTATACGCAGCTTACGGTATTCGCGGTGTTTTATGGGCTGGACTGGATCGCAACGGTTCCACCGACAGTGAAATTGACCTCTGATGCCTTCGGCAAAGAGAAAGCAGGCATGGTTTTTGGTTGGATTCTGGTCGCCCACCAAGCGGGTGCTTCTACTGCAGCTTACGGCGCAGGCTTCCTGCGTGAACTCCTCGGCAGCTACACGGTGCCGTTTGTTGCCGCTGGTTTCGTCTGTCTGCTTGCAGCGATTGTAGCACTGAGAATTCGCAGCAGAAAAGCGGCTGCTGTAGCAGCAGCTTAACAAATAATTAAGCCAAACTAAGGAAAAGGTAACAGTGACGATCGTGATGAAACACGACAGATGGAGGGATCCCATGAGTATTGGCCAAAAGCAATCCATTCAACCGTTATTTCAACCTTTCACACTCAACCAACTTACCTTAGCTAACCGTATTGTTATGGCTCCTATGACAAGAAGCATGTCTCCAGATGGCATACCGGGGGCCGATGTAGCTGCTTATTACCGAAGACGCGCAGAGAATGGTGTCGGTCTAATTATGACAGAGGGAGCTATCATCGACCATCCTGCTGCGACAGGTGACCCGAACATCCCGCACATGCATGGGGAAGATGCGTTGAACGGCTGGGCTCATGTTGTGAAGGAAGTGCATGCGGCAGGCGGGAAAATTATTTCCCAGCTTTGGCATGTGGGGATTACCAGGAGGACTCGCTCAGAGCCGAATCTGGAGGCTGCTTCTATCTCCCCTTCAGGCATTGACTTAATGGGGGAAAAAGCAGGCGAGCCGATGACGGAATCAGAGATTGCGGACGTCATTAAGGCTTATGCGGATGGCGCTGCGAACGCCAAGCGGATTGGTTTTGATGGCATTGAGCTGCACGGCGGTCACGGTTATTTAATTGATCAGTTTTTCTGGGAAAAAACGAATCAACGAACGGATCGCTATGGCGGCAACCTCGTTAAGCGGACGCGTTTTGCGGTAGAGATTATTGAAGCTTGTCGGCAGGCGGTCGGACCTGATTTTCCCATCATTCTGCGAATCTCGCAGTGGAAAATAGGTTCCTATGGCGCCAAACTGGCAAAATCGCCGGAGGAGTTGGCTCAGTTTCTGGCACCGCTCGTGGAAGCGGGTGTGGACATATTCGACTGCTCGAGCCGGCACTTCTGGGAGCCGGAGTTTCCTGGCTCAGACCTGAATCTTGCAGGCTGGACCAAGAAGCTGACCGGCAAGCCGACCATCACGGTCGGTTCGGTGGGGCTTGAATCCGAGCCGTTTGACCAGAAGGATGAGCACGAAATGATCGACGAGCTGGTGGAGCGGCTTGATCGTAAGGAATTTGATCTGGCTGCCATTGGCCGCGCGATGTTGGCAGATCCGGCCTGGGCGGCAAAGATTCGCGAAGGTCGCGACAATGAGCTAATTCCGTACACAGCGGATCGACTGAAAGACCTGATGTAGCTGAAGTAGGTGTCAAACGGACCCAAATGCTATACTAATCTCTGTATGAAGGGGGTAGCGTATGGCTAGGAACAGAGAGTTTGAAGTGAATACCGTACTGGGCAAAGCGATGGGCGTTTTCTGGGAAAAAGGATATGAAAAAACATCCATGCAGGACCTGGTTACCGAAATGGGTGTCCATCGAAGAAGCATCTATGATACCTTCGGAGACAAGCATGATCTCTTTATGAAAGTGATTGACCGTTACGAAGAAGTGGTCGGTACTCGGATTTACCATGCTGATGGTCAGACATCACCGAAAAAGGCGATCAGAGAAATTTTTGAACGAGTGATTGGTAAAAAAGAAGATAAACCCCGAGGGTGTTTAATGGTCAACACCGCTGTGGAACTCGCCATCCATGATGAGGAAGCCGCGGCTAAGGTCAATGAGAGCTTTTCCAAGACGGAGGCACGCTTGCAAGAGCTTGTTGAACTCGGTATCAAATCGGGAGAAATAGACGCTGGGCAGGATGCTCGAAAGCTTGCACAGTTTTTAAATAATACGCTGCTTGGACTGCGGGTGCTGGTCAAAACGACGGAAGATGCAGAGAAACTCCAAGGCATCGTAGATACAACGTTATCTATACTCGATTGACGGATGAATTGAAACAAATGACAGAAAACCATAGTTGATACTTTAAGTTTGTTTATTCCTTGTGCTATGATGAGAATCATACTTAGGGAGAAGACGGATATGGCGAATGATCAACCCTTAACAAAGGAAGCAATTCTGGAAGCCGCGGAACAGGTTCTGCGGCGTTATGGCCCAGAAAAAACATCTGTCGTAGATGTTGCCAAAGCACTGCAAGTCAGTCACGGGACCTTGTATCGACACTTCCCGAGCAAAGCTGCTTTGCGCGAAGCCGTGACTGAGCGTTGGCTGCATAGGATTGCGGAGCCTCTGCAGGAGCTTGCGAATCAATTGGATGGCAGTGCGGCAGATCGGCTGCGCACATGGCTTCAGGCACTGATCCAAAGTAAACGGAAGCATGTGATCGAGGATCCGGAAATGTTCGGCATGTACTCGGCGGTGACTTTGGATGCTGTTGAAATGATAGCTGAGCATGTCCAACACCTAATCGGTCAGATGACGGGTATCATCGCAGATGGGATGAACGCGAAGGAGTTTCGTTCTGGCGAACCTGAGGTTATGGCAAGGGCGATCTTTTTCGCGACAACGAGATTCCATCATCCCGCTCATGCCTATGAGTGGTCCACTTCAACGATTGAGCAAGAGTTTGATTTGGTGTGGGAATTAATCCTTTCGGGGATTCGCAACTGATAGAAAGACCTGGCGGTGATTCGATCTTCCGCTGGGTCTTTTTTTGCATAGAGGGGCGAGGGCGAGCTGACGTAAGTAATGACAAATATATAATTTTGTCAGTTGTAATTTGTTATCGTTATACATATAATAGACTCATAAGCCAAAGAATGAAGGTAATGAGGAGGAATCATCGCATGTCTAACTTATCCGGGAAAGTAGCCATCATAACAGGAGCATCCAGAGGGATCGGAAGAGAAATAGCCGAGCTTCTCGCCAAGCATGGCGCGAAGGTCGTCATTAATTTCGCCAGCAATCCTGCTAAAGCAGAAGAAGTGGTGGCAAGCATTAAGCAAAACGGCGGAGAAGCTTTGCCTGTCCAGGCGGATATTAGCCGAGTCTCCGATATTGAGCAGCTTTTTCAGACAACATTAGCCGCGTACGAACAAATCGATATTCTTGTCAATAACGCAGGCATTATGATCACAAAGCCGCTGGCTATGATGACGGAAGAAGACTTTGACAAGCAGTATGCAATCAATGTAAAAGGCACTTATTTTGCGATCCAGCAGGCGCTTAAGCATATGAATAAAGGCGGCCGCATTATTAATTTCTCAACATCCGTTGCCGGGATGATGTTTCCTACCTATAGTGCCTATGCAGGCACGAAGGGGGCTGTTGAGCAGATTACACGTCAGCTCACCAAAGAATTGGGACCTGCGGGGATCACGATTAATGCGGTAGCACCGGGGCCGGTAAATACCGAACTGTTCACCGTCGGTAAGTCAGTGGAGCAGATTCAAGGGATCGCGAATTTAAACGCCTTTGGCCGTTTGGGAGAACCGGAAGATATCGCAGGCGCCGTGCTTTTCTTGGCCAGCGAAGAGTCGCGTTGGATCACCGGACAAACCATCCGGGTTAACGGCGGCATGGTGTAAAAGCGGCAAGTTAGAGTTGCAATCTCCAACTATGTGGGTTATACTAGGTCCGATTAGTGATTGACCAATCACTAATCGGACTTTTTAACAGATGAGGAGGTCACGGCAAATGGTGAAGGGTGTAACGTCTACCGATCGACGCAATGATATTATTCATTCCGCTGTCGAAGTATTTGCCGAATTCGGTTATTATCGTGCGACAACTGCGCAAGTGGCAGAACGTGCTTCCATTTCACAGCCTTATGTGTATCGGTTTTTCACTAAGGAGTCACTCTTGGAAGCTGCCCTGGAGCTCTCGTGGCAGCGCATCCTTCAAGCTTTCCAACGCGTGAAGGAAACGACATCCCCAGAACTGCTGGAACTTGGCTTCATCCGCGCTTACGAAGAGATTACGCAATCGCACCGAAATGAGATTTTGCTGCAGATGCAGGCGCAGACGATCCAGGAAGCCCCCATCCGTGCTGTTATGAAGCGGGGGATGAATGAGGTAAGGCAGTTCGTGATGCAGGCTTTTGAGGAGGCAGGACTCCAAGAGGCGGAAGAGATGACGACGATGTTTTTGGCGCGGGGGATGCTGTGCAACGTTTCCTTGGCACTGGATATGCCCGATTTGATGATAAAGAAATAATTAACATTTTTTTCAACACTATAAATTGATTGAACAATCATAACGCAAGAGGGCTAGCGCATCCAGCTGCCCTCTTCTTTGTCGTTTATCGGAAAAGTCCAACATGTTTTCTCCTTTAGGCAAATATCAGGGCAAATGGATTTGTTACAATGCATATGAAAGCTTGTAAGGGCGCTTATTTCTCTATTATGGAAAGTGAAAGGACAGGTTGCGGAATGATCATTACCAATGTGGAGACATTCATCGTCGGGAACTCATGGAAAAATTGGCTTTTCGTCAAACTGCATACGAAGGAAGGCATTTATGGCATCGGTGAGGGAACCCTTAATGGGTTCGCCAAAACGGTGGAAGCGGCGATTCATGAGCTGAAGCATCTGTATATCGGGATGGACGTTCATGATGTGGAAACCATCGCACTCAAGATGACGCGCGACGTGTATTCGGATGGCGGTCAAATTCAGGGCTCGGCGCTGGCAGCTATTGAAACCGCTTGCTGGGATATTATCGGCAAAGAGGCTGAACTCCCGCTGTATAAGCTATTGGGCGGCAAATGTCACGAAAAGCTGCGCTGCTATGCGAACGGGTGGTACCGGGGGCCGCGTGATCCTCAAAGCTTTCATGAGAAGGCAAAGGACGTTGTGGCTAGAGGCTACACGGCGCTAAAATTTGATCCTTTTGGTAACGCATGGCGAACCGTGGATAGGAAGGATTTTCGCATAGGGCTTGAAATTATCGCGGCGGTTCGTGAAGCGGTAGGTCCAGAAGTTGACCTTCTCATTGAAGGCCATAACCGCTTCAGTGTACATACAGCTCTTCAATTCGCAGAAGCCATGCTGCCTTATGAGCCTACGTGGTTCGAGGCGCCGGTGCCTCCGCAGCGAATCTCCTCCATGGTCGAGGTAGCGAAGCGCAGTCCCGTGCCGATTGCCTGCGGGGAGGACTATTACAATCGCGAACAGTTTGCCGAGCTGCTGCAGCATGACGCGGTGCATATCGTTCAACTGGAGCCGCAATACCTCGGCATCTCCGCTTCCAAGCAAATATGCGGGATGGTTCATGCGCATGGCGGGGTTACCGCTCCGCATAGTGCTCAGGGGCCAATCTGCTCGGTGGTCTGTGCGCATTTGAATATGGCGACGCCGAATTTCTTCATTCATGAAATTTTCGACGAATTTAATGAGCCGTGGGAAGAACACCTGCTCACACCTCCGCTGAAAGTGGATCGCGGATATCTGCTCCCGCCTGAAGGGCCGGGTTTGGGCATTGACCTTAATCTGGAGGAGATTGCGAAGCATCCGTATGACCCCGGTCACTGGCTCCCCCTATTCAAGCAGGGCTGGGAAAAGCGCGAGAAGCATTGATTAAGCGAGGCGATGCATGTTGCCCGAAGGAGGATAGCGCATGAAAGCTTTGGTGTATGAAGGGCCCAGCACGATGAACATAAGGGAAGTGGCGAAGCCGATCCCGGGACCAAATGAGGTGCTGATTCGTGTGGAGCGGGTGGGCATTTGCGGCTCCGAATTGAGCGGCTTTTTGGGGCATAATTCGCTGCGCAAGCCGCCGCTCATCATGGGACACGAGTTCTCTGGCGTCGTGGAACAAGTTGGAAGTGGCGGGGACGGGGAAGCTAGATTCCGCCGAGGTGATCGGGTGACGGCCAACCCGCTCGTGTCCTGCGGTCGCTGCCGCGCCTGTACGACAGGGGCAGCTCAGCTGTGCCCAGAGCGCCAATTAATTGGCGCGCACCGCCCTGGAGCATTCGCAGAGTATGTCGCGATTGCAGAGAAGAACGTGTACCGGCTGGACGATCACGTTTCTTTTGATGAAGGCGCTTTCGCGGAGCCGTTCGCCTGTGCGGTGCATATCTGCAAGCTGCTCAGACCGCTGCCAACCGATCGCCTCCTGATAATGGGAGCGGGGCCAATCGGTCTTCTGGCTCTACAGGCAGCGAAGGTGTACGGCTTGCAGCAGGTCGTAGTCGTTGATATCAATGAACAGCGACTTGAAATTGCCAAGGAACTTGGAGCTGTAACCGTAACTCGCGTAAGCAGCCTTGTGGAGGGGCATACCTTCGATGCGGCCATTGATGCCGTCGGTATGGAGCTGACCCGCCAAACTTGCGTGGAGTCGGTGCGCCCGGGTGGGCGAGTCATTTTCACAGGTCTACACGAAGAAACAAGCCGCCTGCCGATTAATCAAATAATCCGCAGCGAGATTCAGATGACGGGAGCTTTCGCGTACCATTCGGACGATTTCGAGACGGCGCTGCAGTGGATTAGCGAGGGGCGTGTCAGCTTGTCGCCGTGGACAAAGCTGGCTCCGCTAGAAAGCGGAAGTGCTTGTTTTGAGATGCTCATCAAGAATCCGGGGAAGATCGCGAAAATACTTATGACACTGGATGAGAAAGGGGAATCTGTTCAATGAGTTTGGAGCTCTTCAAACTAGATGGCCGTGTTGCTTTAATTACAGGCGGGACACGGGGGCTGGGCTATGTGATGGCTCAGGCGTTGGCAGAAGCTGGGGCTGATGTGATCGTGACGAGCCGTGAGAAGGAGAAGGCGGAAGCGGCAGCACGCGCGATTGCCGAGTCAACCGGCAGACGGGCGCTTGGCTTAGCGGTGGATGTTACGATAGCCGAGCAGGTTGAGGCGATGGTTGCGGATTCCGTCCAGGCGTTCGGACGGATTGATATTTTGATTAACAATGCAGGCATTAATGTACGGAAGCCGATCGAGGATTTTGATGAAGCGAGTTGGGATCTCGTTCAGAACACGAATTTAAAAGCGCCATATCTATGCGCTCGCGCAGTCGCCAAAACGATGAAAAGCCAGCGCTACGGCAGGGTTATCAACCTGTCCTCTATGCTCGGGAGCATCGCACTGCCGGAAAGAGGCGCTTATTGTTCCAGTAAAGGCGGCCTTATTCAGCTAACGAAGGTGCTGGCCTTGGAGTGGGCGCCTTATAACATTACGGTGAACGCGCTTTGCCCGGGACCGATTGCGACGGAGCTGAACACGGTGGTGATGAATAATCCGGAAGCAAATCGCTTTTTTATCGAAAATATTGCTTTGGGACGTTGGGGCAGGCCTGAGGAAATCATCGGGGCTATTATTTACATGGCATCGGAAGCGTCCAGCTTTATGACAGGGGCTTCCATGGTTGTGGATGGCGGTTGGACGGCGAGATAGAAGGGAAAGGTGAATTCGGATGAAACTCGGACTTGCTGTGTACGGCACTACGTTTATGATGGGCATCCACCCTCGTTCGACACGCCAGCGTATTACGGCATCTCAATTGCTTGAGCAGGCGACCGGGTATGGTCTCCAAGGCATTGAGCTTCCGTTGTCGCTGCTTGAGGGCGAAGATACAGCTGGGTTAACTCGCCAAGCTAAGACTAGAGGGCAATATCTCGTAGTAGCCTCAGGTGGCTACGATCCGAAACCGCTTAAGGAAGCTATAGAAGCAGCTGCGAGGCTAGGCGCGCCAACCGTTCGCACGGTCGTAGGCGGTGCGGATTTTGGCGGTGACCGGCGCAGAATGGCCGGGCGGTGGCCGTCATTTTTGCAGGAAGTGTTATCCGGGTTGGGAGAGGCGGCGAGAGCTGCGGAGCAGGCAGGCGTCGTACTGGCGGTGGAGAATCATCAAGATCTGGCTTCCGAGGAACTGTTATGGCTCTGTCAGGAGATCGGTTCGCCCTACTTCGGTATTACGCTGGATACCGGCAATCCGTTGGCGACGGCGGAGGAGCCGCTAGATTTTGCAAGGAGGATAGGACCGCATCTTAAGCATGTGCACATGAAGGATTATTGGATCTACATGAGCGATGACGGCTATCGCCTCGTACGTTCTCCGTTAGGCCAAGGCGTCGTGGATTTCGCTGCGCTGCTTCGGGTGTTTGAAGAGTATTGTCCGAAGGTCAATATGTCGATGGAGCTCGGAGCGCTTGAAGCGCGCCATACGAGAGTACTCTGTGAGGATTACTGGCAGGACTACCCGCAGCGGTCAGCAGCGCAGCTTGCCAACCTGTTGCGTTTTGCACAGGCCAATGCCAGACCCACTGGAGATTGGCGAACCCCTTTTGAAAAGGGTGCACCGGAAGAAGACATTATCGCCTATGAACAGAGACAGTTCCTGACGAGCTTGTCTTATTTGCAAAATTTGCTGCAAACGCATTACAGCGCCTCGCAGACGATGTAACGGGAAGGAGAGGGACCAGGATGCATATTGACCTATCTGGAAAAGTGGCAATCGTTACCGGTGCCGGCCGGGGGATCGGGAAAGTGATTGCTCTGGCGCTTGCCAAGGAAGGCGTGACGACCGTTGTCACCGATATCAATGAGTCGAATTTGGGGGACGTGCAGAAGGAGTTTGATCACAGTGGTTGCAAAGGGAGTACGTACCAATGTGATGTGCGCAACTATGCGCAGATTCAAGAAGTCGTGCAACATGTCCTGGATGAGTATGGCCGTATTGATATTTTAGTGAATAATGCCGGAGTCGCCGGAGGAGCACCTGTGGATATCCTTTCCGAAGAGGTTTGGGACTTGAACCTTGATATTAATTTGAAAGGGACTTTTCTGATGTGTAAGGCGGTTGCGCCTGTAATGAAAAAGCAAGGATCGGGTCGGATCATGAACGCCGCCTCGTTCGCCGCCATCGTGCCGAGCTATGGCAGTGCAGCCTATGCCTCCTCCAAAGCCGGTGTGGAGCAATTCACCCGTGTGCTGGCCGGTGAGCTGGGCCCGTGGAACATTACGGTGAACTGTTACGCTCCCGGGATGATTCCGACGGACATGAACCATTTCGCTGAGCTTCAGGAGCCCCAACAGCAGCGCTTGCTGGACACCTTGACGCTGCGCCGCTGGGGAGAGAAGACAGATGTTGCTAACCTGATTTGCTTCCTCGCATCTGACTATGCCGGTTATATCACCGGCACGATGATGGATATCAGCGGAGGGAAGCTGGCCACACAAATCCCGCGGATGGCTTATGAGAAAGCGGCCGCCGAGGGTGCTTACGAGTTCTAGAGGGCATTCAGGTTCTAGCGACGAAGGAGGAGTACGATGAAAGATACAGCTAGCTTTCAATATGATGGCAAAACCGTGCTCGTTACTGGAGCAGCCAAAGGGATCGGCGCTGCCATTGCCGAGCAGTTCCTGCTGTCAGGATCGAACGTTGTGATCGCTGACGTAGATGAGCATGGGGAAGACGTTGCTGCTGCATGGAGGAAGGAAGGCCGCCCAGCGCAATTTTTCCGGTGCGATGTGTCCAAGGGCACAGAGGTGGAGCGGATGGTGGCCTTCGCAGAGACATCGTTCGGGGGCCTGGACATTGTGGTGAATAATGCCGGCATCTTCCCCAGAGCCGACTTATCCCAGACGGATGAAGCGTTCTGGGATCTTGTGATGGGGGTTAACCTCAAAGGAGCTTACTTGACCTGCCAAGCGGCGGTGCCTGGCATGATTCGCAGAGGGGGAGGCAATATCATCAATATTGGCTCCCTCCACGCAAGGAAGGGATCGCCGGATACATTGGCCTATTCGATTTCCAAAGGAGGTATCGTCACGCTGACGCTGAATCTGGCAGGGGCTTTAGCCAAACACCGGATTCGTGTGAACTGCATACATCCTGGCTGGGTCGCTTCCGAAGGAGAGTTGGCTCGTCTTGTTTCGACGGGGGAAGACGAGAAGTCTTTGGAGAAAGCAACCCAACGTATGCCTATGGGTCGAATGCAAAATGGCCAAGATATTGCATCCGCTGTTCTTTTTATCACCTCTGATCAGGCAGGACAAATTACGGGCCAGCAGCTTACGGTTGATGGTGGACTTGGTTTGTAATCCGGATAAATGAGCGAGGAGTGATCGTGACGATGACGAAGATTGCTTTTATCGGCGCAGGCAGTTTGGTGTTTACGAAAAATCTGGTTCGAGATTTACTGACCTTTCCCGCCTTTGAGGCGTGTACCATCGCCTTGATGGATATCTCGGAGGAGCGGCTGGCTTACGCCAAGACAGCGGTTGATAACATCATCGCCGCAGGAGGATACAGGGCACAGGTAGAGGCAACAACGGACAGGGCGCAAGCACTAACCGGAGCGGATGGCGTGGTCTGTACCATCCTGGTCGGCGACTTGGAGATCTGGCGTACCGATATCGAGATTCCCAAAACTTACGGCGTCGATATCAATATAGGCGATACCCGAGGTCCATCGGGTATTTTCCGCTTTTTACGCACGATTCCGGTGATGCTGGAGATTTGCAGGGATATTGAGCGCTACTGTCCCGACGCGATTTTCCTGAACTATTCGAATCCGATGGCGATGCTGATCAGAGCAATGCAAGGCCAAAGCAACGTGCAAGTCACGGGCTTGTGCCATAGCGTGCAAGGGACGGCTTCGATGCTGGCCGGTTGGATCGGGGCGCCGATGGAGGAGATTACCTACCGGTGTGCGGGGATCAATCATCAAGCTTTCTATTTGGATTACAAATGGAACGGTAAGGACGCTTACCCGCTTATTCGCGAAGCGGTGATGAAGCGGCCTGAGATCTACAATGAGGAGCAGGTACGCAACGAAATGTTTCTCCATCTGGATTACTACGTGACGGAATCGAGTGGCCATAATTCGGAATATAATGCCTGGTTCCGCAAGCGACCGGATTTAATCGAGAAATACTGTACCCATGGTACAGGTTGGAATCCCGGGCATTATGGAGAGATCATCAACTATGCGGAGAAGCTGCGCGGAGGCTGGCATAAGCAGATGGAAGTATGGCGTGACAGTCCTATCGATTTGAAGCGCGGCGAGGAGTATGCGTCCTATATCTTCAACGCGACAATCGGTGACGGTACGCTATTTGAATTTAATGGCAATGTACGGAACTTGGGATACATCGATAATTTGCCGCAGGGCTGCTGCGTTGAGGTTCCTGTTCTGGCGTCCAAGGGACGGTTAAGCCCGATCCACGTCGGGGCACTGCCGGATCACTTGGCTATTCTGGTCAATACAAGCGCTCGCTGCGAGGAATTAGCGGTGCAAGGGGCTCTCACGGGGGACCCGCGCATGATTTATCACGCCATTTGCTTCGATCCCTTAACTTCCGCCGTTCTCAGTCTGGCTGAGATTCAGGAAATGGTTGATCGCATGTTCGCGGCGAATAAAGAGTGGCTGCCTCAATTTAAGCATCTCACTTAAGGCAAGCGAACGGCATCCGAAATCCTCCCATGGAAAATAGCGCTTCCACTGTAGATTTAGCACACTTGTAAGCGCAACCAAAATTGATATGATTAAGGTGTGAAACATTTTCGTATTCACAGAGGGCAAGTCATCACTTCAATCATGCAAAGGGAGGATTCGTAAAAATGAAAAAAACATTTTTAAGCGTTGCTGCCATGATGCTAACCGTTTCCGTGGTTTTCATGGGCTGTTCCAGCCGACCAAGCTCGGGAACATCTACGACGGAAAGTCCGGCGGCGGCGACTACGAAACCGACAACGACGACGGCGGCAAGTACCCCGGATGCCAAACCTAGTGGGGATAAGATCAAACTTACGGTGTACAGTACGATCTCCGAACTGCCGAATCAAGAAATGATGAAGGGCATTGCGGCTGATTTTACCAAGGAAAATCCGAACGTGGCCGTTGAATTCCAATTCCCCGGCGCCGAATACGAGAACATTCTGAAGGTTAAAATGGCGGCAAACGATTTGCCGGACGTCTTCGATACGCATGGTTGGGCGATTATCCGTTATGGCAAGTATCTAGCGGATCTACGCAATGAGCCATGGGCAAAAGATATGACGGACACAATCAAACCTGTTGTTACGGATAAAGACGGCAAAGTAGAAGCGCTTGTCATGAGCGAAGCCAAAGACGGAATCTCCTATAACGCTGAAATTCTTGAAAAATACAGCATCACCCCGCCAAAAACATTTGATGAGCTGATGGCGGCAGCCGAGAAAATCAAATCATCCAGCAACGGAGCGGTGACACCGTTCTTCATGTCAGGTGTGGATAACGGGATGATCGGCGGTTTCTCCGATCTGTACGCCACATCGATGTTTATCTCCCCTGCGACGAATGATGCCAAGACGCTGCTTGACGGCACGTTTGACTGGAGCAAATGGACACCGCTTGCGCAAAAGCTGCAGGACATGAGCAAGAAGGGGTACATCAACAAAGATGTGCTGACAGCCAAATACAGTGACATGCCGCAACTGTTTGCACAGGGCAAAGTAGCTTTCGTATTCGGTGCACCTTCCTTCGCGGACGAAGTGTACAAATACAATAAAGCTGCCAAAATCGGTATTGCCCCGCTGACCTCGATGGTCGCTGGAGACAGCCAATCCTTCTCGGGCGGTGAGCGGTACACGATGGGCGCCTGGAAAGATGGGAAGCACTTGGCAGAGTCCAAGAAGCTGATCGCCTTCTTTGCTAAAGCAGACAATATGTCCAAAATCGCTAATGCGACCAAGCTGCCTGCAGGCCTGAAAAACATCGAATCCAAACATGAATTCTCTGAATACTACAAGCAATTTGAAAATATCCGTGTATTCCCTTATTTCGACCGTGTGTATCTGCCAAACGGCATGTGGGACGTGATGTGTAAAACAGGCGTTGCCTTGCTTGCTGGAACGGTTTCTCCTCAGCAATTCTCTGACAAAATGAAATCCGAATATTTACGTCTGCGCAATCAGTAGTCGTGGAAAGGGAGGGTGACAGCCACCCTCCCTTTTTGTCTATGATCATGAAGGAGGAAGGTGAATTTATGGCTGAATCAAGGACAGTGCTTGCGCAGACCCGTGCCGGTAAAAAAACGGAAACAACCTTTAGCCGCCTCGTGCGCAGCGGGGCTTTGCTGAATTTGCTCTATATTCCGGCGCTTCTTTTGTTTTTCATTTTTATTTTTTATCCGTTTTTTAAAGGGATCAAAATTTCATTTACGAATTGGGACGGCTACAATCAGGACTACAAATGGATCGGTTTCACCAATTATAGCCGGATGTTCACGGATCCCGAGATCCTTAAGGTAATCCGCAATACGGCGATCTATGGTATCGGCAGCGCTGTTTTTCAAAATGTGATCGGCTTGTTATACGCCTTATTCTTAAATCTGAATATCCGAACCCGAGGACTTGTCCGTACGGTCATTTATTTACCGGTCATTATCTCCTCCTTGATTATGGGGTATATCTGGTATTTCTTCTTCCAGTATCAAGGCGGCGCAATCAATGACATTATTTTATTGTTCCATGATCAGCCTTCGAACTTGCTGGGAGATCCGAATCTGAACGTCTGGATTATTACATTCGTCAACACGTATCAATACTTGGGGATCGCGATGGTGCTCTATTTGGCCGGATTGCAGTCCATTCCAAGAGATTATTACGAGGCAGCGACGATTGACGGAGCGGGTCCCTTGCAGCGTTTCGCTCACGTGACATGGCCGCTGATTGCACCGGCCTTTACGGTCAGCATGGTGCTCAATCTGATTGGCGGTCTGAAATTGTTCGACGTCATCGTCGCATTGACCAACAGTGGTCCAGGTTATGCCTCCGCGTCGTTGTCCTCGATCATGTACTTGCTCTATTTTGGACGGGAAGATGCCGGATATGCCGCTACGATCGGTATTCTGATGTTCATCATGATCTCCATCGTGAGTATCACAGCCTTGCTGTTTCTTAGAAAGAGGGAGGTTAATGCATGAAGAACAAACGAAAAAGCCTGTTAACGCTGCTCTCCCTCGTCATCTGCTTGGCTCATATTTTGCCCTTCTATATTTTGATAACGACTTCACTCAAAGCTTTCGACGATCTAAGCTCCAAATGGATGTTTCCAGGTTATCTGTACTTCGATAACTTTCGAGATGCTTGGAAGGAAGCGCATCTGACGGATGCTTTCCGAAGCAACTTCATCGTGACCGTCATTTCGGTCGTCCTGATTGTCGTAATCGGCTCCCTTGCCGCTTATCCGCTTGCCCGGCGCCAAACGAGCTGGAATAAGTTCATTTATGCGCTTTTCGTATCCGCTTTGATCGTTCCCCCATTGACTATTCTGGTTCCGTTGTATAAATTTATGGTAGATATTGGCGGGATGAATCAGTATTGGGGTATCATTCTATTGTTCATTACCTTCAATCTGCCAATGACGATTTTCTTGTACACCGGCTTTATTTCCACGATTCCCCGGGATCTGGATGAAGCGGCGATGATTGATGGCGCGGGTAGGTTCCAGCTGTTTTTCACGGTGATCTTGCCGCTGCTGAAGCCTGTAACGGCAACCGTCATTATTTTGTCCGGTGTTGCTGTATGGAACGACTATCAATTCTCAATCTTTTTCTTGCAAAAACCAGAGATGCGGACCATCACGGTAGCGCTTTCATCATTCTTTGGGCAGTACACGAGCAATGTAGGTTGGGTGGCTGCCGGGTCCTTCATGGGCGCGATTCCGATGACGATTGTGTATTTATTTTTGCAGCGCTACTTTGTCTCGGGACTTGCTTCCGGCGCGATCAAAGGTTAATCGCCAGGAGGTTGATACAATCAGACAATCGATTCGATTCCGATTATCTCTGCTATTTTTCATTACCATTGTCATCCCGATTGTCGGTATTGTCGTGAAATTACCTTCCTATTACCTCGATTTAATAAAAGAACAAGAGTCCTCTCTGCTAGAGGGGACTTTAACTGCTCTCACGTTCGATATTCAAACGTATTTGGACGATTTGGAACGTATGACCGTCACCCCTTATTTGAACAATGAAGTAATGCTTGCTTTGAAATTGAAATCGACTTCACAGTGGAAGCTCCTTACCCCGTATGAGCAATACGAGGCTGAAGAAGTCCTGAATAAG
Source organism: Paenibacillus anseongensis (assembly GCF_009757995.1). Classification (NCBI taxonomy): domain Bacteria; kingdom Bacillati; phylum Bacillota; class Bacilli; order Caryophanales; family Paenibacillaceae; genus Paenibacillus; species Paenibacillus anseongensis. Next base: position 155,102 of record NZ_WSEM01000030.1, on the reverse strand, counting down.
ACCCTCCCCAGCTATTTGAAAAATATGCGAAAGGACATACTCGGAACCATTCTTCTGCCGATGGATGGTTCTGTTTACATTACGCCGCCCCTTAGTTTCTCGGATCAAGCGGTGAAAGGTTTCCCTTTTAAAGAGCAGGATTGGTATATCAAGGCGGTGAAGGCGGACGGGAACGTAGCGTTCACCGGTGTGCATAAGCAGGATTATCTGAATAACGCCGATAGTGAGGTTTTCTCTGTAACACGTCTGATTAAGGACCCGGACTCAGGTCGGCCGCTGGGTATTATTATGGCGGATGCCGACACAGTGCTTTTGGATCAAATGATGAAAGGCATTAGGCTCAGCAAGGGGGCTAAGGTGGTCATCCTTGATGATAATCAGCAATTGATCTATTCGAATCAGCCCATTTCGGGCGACATGCAGAGCCAAATTGCTTCCGGAAGCCGGACGGTCATGGACGTGAAGGATTCCTACACGGTCGTTCGCGAAACGATCTCCCGCTCGAATTGGGTGATTGCGATCCTGTCGCCGGAGGCTTTTATCCAAGCCCATTTGAAGCGGGTCTATTGGATTGGCACGGCTTTTGCGGCTAGCGGCTTGCTGATCGCGTTGATTTTGTATTTTACAGTATCCCATTGGATTGTTACGCCTTTCAAACAGATGATTCAAGTGATGAAGCGCGTTCAGCGCGGGGATATGAATACGTTGTATCGGGTGAAGGGGAATGATGAAATTTCCCAGTTGGGCAGCAATTTGAATACGATGATCTACAAGCTCGGTGAGCTGATTGATCGGGAATATAAGGCTGTGCTCGGGAAACGGGATGCAGAGTATCGGGCTTTGCAATCGCAAATCCAGCCGCATTTTCTGTACAACACGTTAAATGGCTTCATCGGCCTTAATCGAACGGGCCAGAGCATGCAGCTGGAGCGGGCTATTTTATCGTTAAGCGGAATGCTGCGCTACACCCTGGAACATAACGATTGGGCGCAGCTGCAGGAGGAAATTGATTTTATCAACAAGTATTGCGGGCTTCAACTGGTTCGTTTCGCCGAGAAAATTCAGGTGCACATTAGCTGCGATCCAGATGCCCTGTCGCTCTTAATTCCGAAGCTGCTGCTGCAGCCGATCATTGAGAATGCTATCATTCACGGCATTGAGCCATGCGATCATAGCTGCGAGCTAAGGATGGACATCCAGATGCAGTCGGTCCCTGGCGAGAAGGAAGAAATATTAGCGATACATATCAGCGATAACGGGGTGGGATTTGAGTCCAGCAAGGTGCAGGAGGGTTTAGGCATTCGGAATGTTAGGGAACGGTTGCAGCTGTCTTTCGAAGGAGCATCCATGAGTATTCATAGTGCTAAGGATCAAGGAACCAGTGTTCAAATCCTAATACCTTTAAAGGATGTGAGGCGAGGATGAAGTTGATCATTGCTGATGACGAGAATCTGATTCGGGCGAGCATTCGCAGTATGGTTCAGGATGTAGAATCCTCCTGGCAGATTGTTGGCGAAGGAGCCAATGGCGAGGAACTCCTTGAGCTGGTTAGCGAACATAAGCCGAATGTTGCGATTATTGATATCCGGATGCCTCGTATGAATGGGCTGGAGGCGATGCGTCTGGGCAAAGCGATCTCGCCTCGCACCAAATGGATCATCTTGAGCGGATTTTCAGATTTTGCTTATGTGCAGGAGGCTCTGCAGCTCGGGGCGTCTGACTATTTGCTGAAGCCGGTGAATCCGCTGGATTTGGAGAGGGCGCTGACGAATACCGCCAAGCACAACAAAGAATTCATCCAAATGCTTAACCAGCAATTCGAAAATAGCTTGTTTGCCCTTTGCAATGGGCTCACGACCTTGAAGTTTGAGGAGCTGGACAGTGTCTATGTGCAAGGCTGGTTCATCGGAGCCGTTTGTATATTTGACACGACCAAAACCGGGAAAGCCTTATCGGACATGACCTGCGCCTTCTATGATGACTTGCGTGAGCGTATGACAAGTTTGCTCGTATATGGCATGAATTTCGCCATGGTGTCGCTGCCTGATGGTGAGTGTGCGGTGATCGGTTCCTGGGATCCGGCGAAAGGGTTCGATTGCAGGGAGCAGGTGCAGCAATTTTTTGACGAGCTGGCAGGTGTGGCTGAACCTTATCGCCAAGACGGCTTGGCAATATCGATTCTGCAGACTGGAGAATGCCGCGGCTTCGATCAATTGAATGCCCAACTCGCTCAGCTTGGGGAATGGAGCCATCTGCGTGTGGTTCGCGGCATCGGCCAACGGATCAGGTACATGGAGCTGGAGGCAGAGGTTCAGGTTCCTGAAAGCTCGAAAATCAGTCAACTATTTTGCGCTATTAAGCAGCATATGTATTTCAGGGCGTATTTGAATTACCAAACGGCGGTGAGTGAGCTGGAGGGATTGCTGCTAGCGGGCAAACGAAGTTCGAACGAGCAAACACGTCAGGCTGTTCACCTGTACATGGTGCAGGCATTGGGCGCCCCAGAGGCAGATGATGCCTCACGCTCAGAGGCTGAAGTGATCAGGGAGCTTCGGAAGATCGGGGAAAGCAAGCTGCGGGAGATCAAGCCCCGGGAGCCGGTCACGGCGGATCTGGTCGAACAGGTCGTTCAATATCTCGAGCAGCATTACATGGACGATATCGGGATCGGCTCAATTGCCCAGCAGCTCAATGTGTCTGCCAACTATTTAAGCATGCTGTTTAATAAAAAAACCGGAACGCCCTTCGTTAAATACTTAACGAATATTCGCATGCTGAAGGCCAAAGAGCTGCTGCTGAATACGAATTTGCAAGTGAAACAAATCGCGGAGAAGGTCGGCTACTACAGCACGCGGCATTTTACCAAGCTGTTCGTCGAGAACTGTTCCAGCTATCCGTCGGATTACCGAAAGAGTCACGCTTAGTCAAATAAATTGAGAGAACCTGCGATACTGCTGGGCCGACATGCCTTCCCACTTTTTAAATATACGACTGAAATAGTGAAAGTCATCATAGCCGACTTCAAGCGAGATTCGCTCGATTTTATCATCCGTTTCGCGCAGTAGCCGCTTGGCCTGCTGATGCCGGACGGATTGCAGGTATTTATTAGGGCTCATGCCCAGCATATCTTTAAAAAGCTTACTCATATAGTCTTCATGAACGTTGATGAAAGCGGCCATTTCGACATTGGTCCACTTTTTTCGGTAACTCGTTTTGAGTTCATGAGCTAAATGCAGTAAGCTTTCTTGATATTTCGGATGAAGGGTGCGGTTCGTCTCAGCTTGATGACGGATCAACAGCGTGAGCATTTGGAGCATCAGCCCTTTGGAGACCATTTCGAAGCCTTGTTTCTGCTCGGTCATTTCATGGATGGTCGCTTCCATCAACGAAACGACAGCCGGCGGCAGCGAGATGGAATAACCGTACGGAAACAGAGGTGCCCCGTCGATATAAGGCATCGCGCAAAAACAATCCATAAGAGGATGGCTTTCATCCACGACAAGATCCCCTTGCTTCACACGCAGATCGCTGAAGAAATCGAAATGAATCCCCAATAGATGAACGTGCGGCGCTGTTAATACTTCGATGGTGTGATACACATTGGCTGGTATTAGGAGCAGCCTCCCCGCAGGAACCAACATCGACTTTCCTGATAAAGTGGCCTGCAGTTCGCCTTGAATGACATAGAGAAACTGAAAATCGTAAATGCGCCGCGCCCATTTGAATTGAGGCGTTCTTTGGTGCAATTGGGCCCAATGGACGCTGGGCGCCAAATCACGATAGGTGGTATGCCGAATCGGGGAGATGCCTGTCAATGTCATCACCATCCAATAGATAGACTGGGTAGTCACTCGGTACCATTTTATCATATAGCTTGTTCGACTTTTGTAGAAACTTGGCAGTAGGTTTTGTGGTTCTTATTCTATCTTAGGGGGTAATTTAAGGGAGGATGAACTCAAAACATTTGGCGGTGGTATGATGTTTTCTGCATTGAAGAGGTTACTTATCGGTCAGCCTTTGAAATCAGCCGAATTAGGGGAGCAAAAGCTGAATAAAACAAAGGCGCTAGCGATCCTGTCTTCTGACGCTCTATCATCAGTCGCATACGGACCTGAACAGATACTGATTGTGCTTATCACCATAAGCACCGCGGCTCTTTGGTACTCGGTACCCATCGGCGTGGGTGTGCTCATTCTATTACTGGCTCTCATTTTGTCTTATCGGCAAATTATTTTCGCCTATCCCCATGGGGGCGGGGCCTATGTCGTTTCCAAGGAAAATTTGGGTGTAAACGCCGGCCTTCTCGCAGGAGGCTCCTTGCTGGTGGATTACATCCTAACCGTAGCGGTCAGCATCTCAGCGGGGACAGACGCAATTACTTCTGCCTTCCCGTCGCTCCACCCCTACAATGTGAATATTGCTACCCTGCTCGTTGTCGCCATCACGATTCTGAATCTCAGAGGGATCACTGAATCTGCCTCCATCTTGGCCTATCCCGTCTACTTATTTATTTTGGCACTGATTATATTAATCTGTGTAGGCTTGTACAAAGGGGTAACAGGCACAGTTACACCTGAGATGCATGCTCCTATAGGGACGCCGGTTGCCGGGATTACTCTGTTCTTGTTATTGAAAGCTTTCGCATCGGGCAGCTCGGCCTTAACAGGTGTTGAGGCCATCTCCAATGCCATTCCGAACTTTAAAGACCCGGGACCAAAGAATGCCTCCAAAACCTTAGCGGCAATGGGATTGCTGCTTGCCATTTTGTTCTCGGGCATCGTGTATTTGGCTTACGCCTATGGCATCGTTCCAAAAACTCAGGAAACCGTAGTCTCGCAGATTGCCTCCCAAACATTCGGTAGGAATTACATGTACTATATCATCCAAGGCACCACAGCAATGATACTTGTGCTTGCCGCGAATACGGGGTATTCGGCCTTTCCTTTGCTCGCTGTTAATTTGGCCAGGGACAAATATATCGCTAGAATGTTTACGATCCGAGGGGATCGATTGGGGTATTCCAACGGGATTATATTTTTGGCGATTATGTCCATCATCCTGATTATCGCTTTTAAAGGCAGAACGGAGCATCTCATTCCACTGTATGCCGTGGGTGTATTTATCCCCTTTACGCTCGCGCAAACTGGGATGCTGGTAAAGTGGGTACGCGAAAAACCCAAGGGCTGGATCGTGAAACTGACGGTCAATTTGATTGGCGCGTTAATAAGCTTCACCGTCATGCTAATCTTTTTTATCACAAAGCTGGGGCAGGTATGGCCTGTGTTTATCTTTCTCCCCTTAATTGTTTATACGTTTCATAAAATCAAAAAGCATTATGAGGCTGTCGGCGAGCAGCTCCGAATCACGACATGTGAGCCTTCCGTCGAGATCAAGGGGAATGTGATGATCGTGCCTGTCGCGGGAATTACTCATGTCGTGGAAAATTCCATGAATTACGCGAAATCGTTGGCGCCAGACCAGATTATTGCGGTGTATGTGGCCTTTGATCGGGAGGCCGAGAAGCAGTTCCAAGAGAAATGGGAGTGTTGGCAGCCGGATGTGCGGTTAGTCACCCTGCATTCCCACTATCGGAGCATTATTCAACCGTTAACGAAATTCATCGATACCGTGGAGCATAAGGCGAACGAGTCGAATTTCCGGGTAACTGTCTTGATTCCGCAGTTTATTCCTAAACGAAACTGGCAGCATATACTCCATAATCAGTCTAGCTTGCTGATCCGCGCTTTCCTGCTGTACAGGCGGGATCTGATCGTGACGACGGTGCCGTATCATTTGAAAAAGTAGATGTTCATAAACGTACAGGAATTGGCGGTATTACGCCATTTCTGTACGTTTTTTTAACATATAAGAATGAGTTTAAGGGCTAACACGGGTCATCCTGTGGTGCCATGGGATGCTTCGTTGCACTTTGTGCAACAGGAGAGCGGTTTTTTGGTTGCAATCGCAGCCCTCGTTGCACAAAGTACACTCATTTTGGTGCTGTTGCCCGAAAAAAACGGTTTGTAGTCCGTTATGTTGTACTAAGTACAATTTAGGGGAGTGCGGAGGGCAAAATGCGGTTATAATATTGCACAAAGTACAACATAGGGATTGCAATCGAGATATCGGCAAGTGGAGATGGAGCTCGTTCGTCGTTGACGGAGGATGAGGTAGAGGTAGAGGTAGAGGTAGACATCGTCCATGTGGACGGTGTCTTTTTTATTTCTGGGATGGTGCGGTTGCCCTACATCGTAGGGCTCCCTGTTTTGATTCTTTTCCCAAGGTGGTGCTCTCTTTGCACCCTCCGGATGAACGCTTGAAGCTCCTGTTCGGTTTCACATACCGCCGCGTGTTCTAACCAAAGGAAGAATCTTTTTTTCGATATGGCGGAAGCATGCAGCGGAAAGGTATCTCTTGATTTGACAACATACAAGCCAGAGGGGACATTCTTCCAAGGTGCTGTGAAATTCATGCGAATTGATAGTCTGGAGCGCTTTTCCCAATCCTGCTCCTTTTGTTTATTTCGTATGGACCTGTACATGTTCATGATCACGTAGTGCTCCGACATTTCGGTCCAATTGGCATAACCGGCTCGCTCTGCTTTTTGAATAATGTTTGACTTCTCCTTAGAGAACCAGTACCCAACAATAACAGGGAAACGGTTAGCCTCTTCTAACCATAAGACACCGAACCACTCGTAAGTTAAGGGGATCGGATTTAACATTTCGGGGATTAACCCTAAATAATAACGGGGAGCGGAAGCCATCGTCACTTCTCCTTTGCACGTAAGACCTACAGCAATAATGTGTGTGTTTGCTCCTCAATTGTAAGGCTGAGAGGAATAAAAATGGGGTAAAGAAACGTGGGGAAACCCATAAAAAAACGATAAAAATGGCGTAAATGGAAGAAAACCGAAGCTTGAATAGGGAAAATTCATGCACGAATTATTTGAAAGCGCATCCATTCGTCTATACGGCAAAAAGAAGGTCGCGGCACGTTTTACAAGGCGGATCTCCAAGGCGTAAGATTCAGAGCATCAAATGAGGAGAGTGAATCTACACATGGTTCCCGAATGCAAGATTACCCGAATTGAATGCTATCGCTTTGATGATGAGTTATCCGACAAACTGCTGCCTGGACATGGCCGCGACTGCCATTGCGGCATGCTTTCCATCTCAACAAGCCTGGGAACAAGCGGTTTAGGAGATTATGAAATTCCGTGTGGCAATCTGAAGGGAGACTTCGTTCAATGGGCTGTTGTCTTTCAGAAGCTCAAAGGGCTATCCCTTGAGGATGGTTTGCACTATGTCCGTCAGAAAAAAGAGGCATGGGGAGAAGTAAGGACTCATGTGATCGAGTCGGCATTAACAGACCTGTCAGAGAAGCTTCAACATAAATCTATAGGCAACAAAGAATTGGATGTTCTATCGAATCGTTCTTATATTTTTGACCATTCAGAGGCCTATGTTTCTTTCTAAGCATGCGCATTTTTATGTTTTTTTTATATGCAGGCTATGGATTCTTTACCTCATTTTTATACCGTTCGGCGTTACAATGAGTCAGGAAAGGAAGCGATGAAGGCCATGCAAAGCGATTTGCTGCTAATAGCTGCTCCAACCAAGGCAGGCGAGGAGTTTATGAAACAGATCAGGTTGGCTGGGTTTCCTTATGTTGCATTAACGAACAACAAGATGGAAAAACTCAAGCTAGAAGGGCAGGGAGTAAAAAAGATCATCCAGGTGGATACGTCACTACCGGGTTCACCCCATATTCCCGATTATCCGGTTGGGAGCATTATTCTATTCGAAGAAAGCTTGACGTTATGCTGCCGCTATATTCAGATATGCCGCAGTTGGACGTCAGGGCCGATGTATGTGATTACCCAAAGTGTAAATCCCAGATTGATTTATAAAGGGCTAGGCGCTGACTATGTTATTTATTCCAAAAACGGTGATGTGAAGTTCCTTCTATCATCTCTATTACAAACCAATAAATTAGGATCTGTCTGACTTGGAGGAGGTGCGTGATGTACAACGATGTAACGATGGTCTTATTAATGGCATTAACCTTTCTGGGGTTTTGGGGCTTTATGAAATTTTGCGAAAAAGCGTAAGCTGATGCTTTCGATGCGAGTTTTTGCATGAAAACTTATTAGGAGGCAACCAAATGATTGTGATTGGATTAATTGCGCTAGCGATCATGGTGTATCTTGGCTTTGTTTTAGTGAAGCCGGAGAAATTTTAATAGATAAATCAGAACTTATGTAAAGCAGGGGGAGAACCTACTATGGGTATGGGATTGTTGCAAGTAGTCATCACACTGGTAATTATCATGCTTTTGGTGAAGCCGGTGGGCAGCTACTTGGTGAAAGTGTTTGGTTATGAAAAAAGTGGCTTGGATCGTGTGTTCGGCCCCTTCGAGCGTGTGTCCTATCGCCTAATGGGTGTGAAAGAAGAGGAAGCGATGGGCTGGAAGAAGTACTTAGGAGCTGTACTAATCGTCAACTTTGTCATGATGATCCTCATGTACGCCGTATTTCGGCTTCAAAAGTATCTGCCGCTTAATCCCGATGGAATTGATAATGTATCCCCAACAATCGCTTTTAATACAGCTATTTCTTTTATTACAAATACGAACTGGCAAGCTTACAGTGGTGAAAACACGATGTCCTATCTATCACAATTAGTAGGGCTTACGTTTCCGATGTTTACATCGGCGGCAACCGGTTTCGCCGTAGCTGTAGCTTTTATCCGCGGATTAGTTGGCCGTCAAGACAATCTCGGAAACTTTTATGTGGATATGACAAGGGCGATTACTCGCGTATTTCTGCCGCTTAGCTTCATTGTTGCTTTAGTTCTAGTTTTCCAAGGTGTGCCTCAAACCTTGCTGGGCGCTGTTCAAGCGACAACCATTGAAGGGGCAGAACAAACGATTACTCGCGGTTTAGTTGCTTCTTTTGAATCGATTAAGCATATCGGCACCAACGGTGGCGGATGGTTCGGGACGAATGCTGCGCATCCCTTTGAAAATCCAACGCCATTTACCAATATGATTCATATCATTTGTATGATGCTTTTGCCTACTTCACTCGTCTACGCATTCGGACTGATGATTAAGAACAAGAAGCAAGGCTGGACCGTATTCGCTGCTATGGGAATTATCTTCTTGGTCATGCTTAGTACGGTGTTCTACGCGGAGTATAAAGGTATTGCTGCCGTAGATGCGTTAGGCGTTCATGGCAATATGGAAGGCAAGGAAGTTCGCTTCGGATTATCCGAAACGGCCCTTTTCACAACCGTTACTACAGCAGCTACAACAGGTTCTGTTAATGCGATGCATGAATCGCTTACACCGCTAGGAAGCATTGTTCCTTTTGCGGAAATGATGTTAAATAACGTATTTGGAGGCAAAGGGGTCGGCTTATTAAACGGACTGCTTTATCTCATCTTGTCCGTATTCATTTGCGGGCTAATGGTTGGACGTACACCAGAATTTATGGGTAAAAAGATTGAAGGCAAAGAAGTGAAGCTGGCTGCGATCGCGATTCTGACGCATCCGCTCATCATTTTAGCACCGACGGCTTGGGCGTTGATTCGTCCTGAATCGGTCACATCCATAGCGAATCAAGGGATGCATGGCCTATCTGAAGTTCTGTATGCCTTCACCTCCGGTGCAGCCAATAACGGATCTGCCTTTGGCGGTTTGAGCGCTGGAACGAACTTTTATGCAATGAGCATTGGCCTTGTCATGCTGGTTGGACGCTATATTTCCATTATCGCCATGCTCGCAATAGCAGGATCACTTGCTACTAAGCGTGTTGTGCCCGTTACAACAGGTACGCTTCGGACGAATACACCTTTATTTATGGGGATTTTAATCATGATTATTTTAGTTATCGGTGCTCTAACGTTCTTCCCGGCGCTGGCATTGGGACCGATTGCTGAACATTTGGCAGCGCGTTGAGGATAGACGTACTAGAGAGGGAGGATTTACATGGCAGTGGAACGTAAAAAAACATTAACAAAAGAAATTGTGAATCAAGCTATCGTGGATTCATTTAAGAAATTAAATCCATGGGTAATGATTAAAAATCCGGTCATGTTCGTCGTAGAAGTAGGTACCGTCATTACCTTTCTGTTATCACTTGCACCTGACCTATTTGGCTCGACGGAAGTAGGCAGGGCTTATAATATCGCGGTCTTTCTGATTCTGCTCTTTACCTTGCTTTTCGCGAACTTCGCGGAAGCTCTGGCGGAAGGTCGCGGCAAGGCGCAGGCTGACTCTCTACGGAAAACGAAGTCCGATACGAAAGCTCGTCTGGTTCAAAAGGACGGCTCCTACAAGGAAGTGTCTTCTACTACACTCCGTAAGGGGGATATCGTTCGCATCGAAATCGGTGAGATCATCCCTTCCGACGGGGAGATCATTGAAGGCTTGGCTTCCATTGACGAATCCGCCATTACTGGTGAATCGGCTCCTGTTATTAAGGAAGCGGGAGGCGACTTCTCTTCCGTAACCGGCGGTACACGGGTAGCGTCCGACTATATCGTTGTCAAAGTGACGACTGATCCCGGCGAATCTTTCTTAGACCGTATGATTGCACTCGTTGAAGGCGCGAAACGGCAAAAAACGCCGAATGAAATTGCTCTAACAACACTGCTTGCTGTATTAACGCTGATCTTCTTAATCGTCATTATGACCATGGTGCCAATGGCCCAGTATTTGAATGTGAAACTGGAGATTTCCACGCTGATCGCGCTGCTGGTCTGTCTGATTCCGACAACCATCGGCGGTCTCTTATCCGCGATCGGTATCGCCGGAATGGACCGTGTCACACAGTTTAACGTGCTTGCGATGTCCGGTAAAGCGGTTGAAGCCGCAGGCGACATTGATACGATGATTTTAGATAAAACGGGAACCATCACCTTCGGGAATCGCATGGCGTCCGAATTCGTTCCTGTAAGTGGGGTGACAGCCAAAGACGTCACGTTTGCTTCTCTTCAAGCTTCGGTCAAAGATGAAACACCGGAAGGGCGCTCCATTGTTGAGCTTGCCAATAAACTTGGCGAATCCTGGCAAACAAATGCTTACGAAGGTGCGGAAGTTGTCGAGTTTACGGCTGAGACGCGTATGTCGGGGCTTAATCTCGCAGGAGGCTCTAAAGTACGTAAGGGCGCTGTTGACGCGATCAAAAAATATGTAACAGCTTTAGGCGGTAAAATTCCTAATGATCTGGAGACGATTACGAACCGAATTGCTAAGGCCGGAGGAACTCCGCTTGCTGTAGCGATTAATGAGCGAATCTACGGTGTTATTTACCTCAAAGATACCGTAAAACCGGGTTTAAAAGAGCGGTTTGCCGAGCTGCGCTCGATGGGGATCAAAACCGTCATGTGTACGGGGGATAACCCGCTGACGGCTGCAACAATTGCGCTTGAAGCAGGCGTAGATGAGTTTATTGCAGAGGCGAAACCCGAAGATAAAATCGCTGCGATTAAAAAGGAACAGCAAGAAGGCAAGCTTGTAGCGATGACAGGCGACGGAACGAATGATGCTCCTGCTCTGGCGCAAGCGGACGTAGGTTTGGCGATGAATTCAGGTACTATGGCAGCGAAGGAAGCCGCCAACATGATCGATCTGGACTCGGATCCAACCAAGCTGCTTTCCGTCATTTCCATTGGGAAACAGCTGCTGATCACACGAGGAGCTTTAACGACCTTCTCCATCGCCAATGATATCGCCAAATATTTCGCGATCATTCCTGCGATGTTTATCCTGGCTATGCCGCAGCTGCAGGCCTTGAATATTATGAATCTGGCATCGCCGGAATCGGCTATTTTATCCGCGTTAATTTTCAATGCCATCATCATTCCGCTGCTGATTCCAATTGCGATGAAGGGCGTTAAGTATCGCGCAATGTCAGCGGATCGCTTATTGTCCCGCAATGTGCTGCTGTATGGGATTGGCGGGGTTATCGTACCGTTCATCGGGATTAAAATTATCGATATGATACTTCACGGATTAAATATCGTTTAAAGAGAAAGAGAAACGAGGAGATAGCGTCATGAAATCGGTTTTTATAGCAATTCGTGTATCTATATTGTTCATGATCGTTTGCGGGCTCATTTATCCGCTGGTTACGACGGGCGTGGCTCAAGTCTTATTCCCCAAGCAAGCGGATGGAAGTCTGATTGAATCCGGCGGAACGGTCATCGGCTCGGAATTGCTGGCTCAGAGCTTCGAGTCCCCTAAGCTGTTCCACCCAAGGGAATCAACAGCCAAGTATGATCCCAAAGCTTCTTCCGGCTCTAACATGGCGGTAGCTTCAAGCGATTATGCAGCGTCTTTGGCAGAAAAGATCGATGCTTTGAAGAAAGAGAATCCTGCATTAACCGATATTCCAGCTGATTTAGTCACGTTGTCTGGCTCCGGGTTCGATCCGGATTTGTCACCGGAAGGGGCCAAAGCCCAAGTACCTAGAATCAGTAAAGAAACAGGAATCGCAGAGAACGTGCTTAACGGTCTCGTTGATCAGTTTACAAAAACCAGACAGCTCGGTTTTCTCGGTGAGCCAAGGGTGAATGTAACGGAACTGAATATAGAGCTGCTAAAACAAGTGAAGTTGTAAGGGGCTGACAACCACTCTCGATAGGTCGAGAGTGGTTTCTGCGTCATTTTGAGGAGAAAGGAGAGGATGCTGGATTGGATGGTTTTAAAAGGAAAACGCCGGAAGAAATTCTATTATCGATCTCCAAATTGCATCGCGGGAGTCTGAAAATTTATATCGGTGCAGTCAGCGGCTCAGGAAAGACGTACCATATGCTGCGGGAAGGGCATAATCTCAGGCAGCAGGGGATTGATGTGGTCATCTGCGCGGTATCTACGCTGCAAAGGCCGGAAACCGTGGAGCAATTAGGAGATTTGGAAAGAGTACCGAGCATTCATTGGATGAAAGACGGCACGGAGCAAAAGGATTTAAATTTGGATGCTTTAATGGAGAGAAACCCGGAGGTTGTGCTTGTAGACGGGCTAGCCCATCTGAATCGACCGGATGCCCGTTTTCCTACGCGCCTGGATGATATCAAGTATCTGCTCGCTAACAATATTAGTGTGATAACCACTGTGAATGTGTATGAGTTGGCAACCGCGATGGAAGTTGCGCATAAGTTGACCGGGATTGAAGTGGGGCATTGTGTGCCCGCAGATACACTGGAGCTTGCCGATGAGGTTCGCTTAATTGATGCTACGCCAGAAATGATTCTGAATCGACTGGAAGAAGGGCATCTCAAGGGAAATAAAGACACCGCTTTATTCAAAAGAGGCAACTTAGGCGTATTAAGAGAATTAGCCTTGCGTCTCGTTGCAGAGGACGTTAACGATTCACTGGAAGCGCATCGCGAACAGATGGGGATTCTGGGGCCTTCAGGCGCCACAGAGCGCATCCTGGTAACTGCCCAGTATCATTGGAACGGTTCCATTTATGTGCGGCGAGGCCAACAGATCGCGAAGCGGTTGAACGGTGATCTTCATGTTGTGACGCTGCGTAAGTTCAATAAACCGCTTTCGAAGGAAGCCTCTGCTTTTCGCAGATCGATTATGAAGCTTGTCGAGAAAGTCGGCGGCAAGTTCGAGGAGCTTCCGCTACGATTTCGCCGTTGTATTCCTAAAGCTTTGGTTGATTATGCCATCCATCATAAAGTAACCCGTATTGTCTTGGGGCATTCCAAACAAACCAAGTGGCAAACCTTTTGGCAAGGATCTGTGATCAATGGCATTTTGAAAAGAGTCAAGAATGTCGATGTGTTCCTGGTTGCTGATCGTGCCGCACGGGATGGGGAGCGTATTCTTCCTGCCCACATGCAGGTATCGAAGGAGCCGTACAAATATAAGCGTCTGAGCAGGCAAGAGGTTCAGGCAAAGATCGAGAAAATCAAACGCGGCAGGTTCAAAGTGTATATTGGCGCCGCCCCAGGGGTAGGGAAAACATACACCATGCTGCGGGAAGGCAACGATTTGCTCAAAAAGGGCATCGATGTGAAGATCGGGCTGCTCGAAACGCATGGGAGAAAGGGAACCATCGAACAGATTGGCGAGCTAGCCATTATGCCTCGGGCAGAAATCGCCTATCAAGGCGTAAGGCTTGAGGAGATGGATACGGAAGCCATTATTAAGGCGCGGCCTGAAGTCATTTTAGTGGATGAATTAGCCCATTCGAATGTACCCGGCAGTAAATATAAAAAGAGGTATGAAGATGTGCTGGACATCCTGGAAGCAGGCATATCCGTCATTGCAACGGTTAACGTTCAGCACTTGGAAAGCTTAAACGATGCCGTTGAGCAAATTACCGGAATTCGGGTTCGCGAAACGGTGCCTGACAGCATTCTTCGGGCGGCCGATGAAGTGCAATTAATTGACGTGGCTCCTGAAGCTTTGCAGCTTCGCATGAGAGAAGGCAAGATTTATGCGATGATCAAAGTGGATCAGGCATTGAACAACTTTTTTAAAACGGGTAATCTGATTGCTCTTCGGGAACTGGCTTTACGTGAAATTGCTGATGATGTAGATGAACGTCTGGAATCTATGGAGCGCAAGAACTCCCTTCGAGGTCCATGGCGGAGAAAAGAGGTTATTTATGTCTGCATCACGGAGATCTCACAAGCGGACCGCCTGATTCGCCGGGGGTTTCGAATCGCACACCGGCTCAAAGCGGCTTGGTACGTAAGCTTTATCGCAGTGGGGAATGGCGAGCATTGGAAACCTAAGCTGGAAACATTAGAGAAGCTGACGGTTAGGCTTGGGGGCGAATTTGTGTATCAAGAAGTGATGAGCCGTAAAGCCGTCCCGGCTGTGTTTGCCTCTCAAGCAAGTGTGGCAGGGGCCACGCAAATGATCGTATGGAAAGACGCTACAGTTAAGAAACTGCTGCCGCTTGCTTCCCAAATGGATGTGCTCATTGTCGCCGATTACGATCTATGGCAATCCGCAGAAAATAAGGTAAAATGAGAGCATGATGAATAAAACAAATAGTTGGATGAGATGGAAATCCTACGTGATGACAGCTCTTTTTATTGCTGTGGTCACTTTATTTTTAAAAGCTTTCAGCGACTTTTTAGGCTTGGTGAATGTCTCTCTTTTCTATCTGCTTCCAGTTCTTTTTAGTGCTGTGCGTTGGGGAAGGGGGCCTTCCTTTTTTGCAGCGGCAATCGGCGTATTATCTTTAGATTTCTTATTTGTCCCTCCTGTATTTAGCCTTACAGTTGCGGATTTGCGTTATTTGATCTCATTTATTGTCTTTATATCGGTTGCTGCTCTCACGGCGAGCTTGGCTTCGAAGCTTCGCAATCAGATTCATCAAGCACAGCAGAGTGAAGCCAGTACGGCTGCCCTGTATGCGTTAAGCCGTAAAATTACGGCCATTTCTGATTTAGAAGGACTTCTTAATCAGATTGTACAGCATGTTTCCGAAGCATTAAGCGCAAAAGCTGCTATTCTATTACCCAATCCATTGGGCGAACAGCAAGTAGGAGCCTATTCCAAGGATGGGATGGAATGGGTGACAGATGAATCCCACTTGTCTATCGCGGCGTGGGTTTACAATCATCATGCGAGCGCGGGGCGTGGTACACACTCGTTGAGGGAGTCCTCAACGCTCTATGTCCCGCTTGAGACAGATCATCAAGTTCACGGCGTATTAGCTGTGTATGTTGGTGAGCGGCCGTTAACGGAGATGCCGGAGCTAATCCGTTTCATCGAAGCGCTCTCGGATTTGGTGGCTGTTGCGATTTCTCGCGTCAAGCTGGCTAATGAAGCGAAGGTGGCGCAATTGACTGCCGAGTCTGAGAAGCTGCGAACGGCGCTGCTGGACTCGCTTTCTCATGAGCTGCGAACACCATTAGCTACGATCATAGGCTCTGTGACAGGGCTGCTGGAAAGCGAAGCTGTATTTAGCCCTGAAGACCGGCGTGAGCTGCTGCTAACAATTCGTGAAGGATCAACAAGGATGAATAGGCTAGTAGGGAATTTGCTTGGCATGGTCCGGATTGAAAGCGGCATGCTGCGGTTAAATAAGCAATGGTGCGGGATTGAGGATATCGTCGGTGTTGCCCTTGCCCAGCTGAAGGATGCTTTGCAGCATAGGAAGGTAAGCATTCTGCTTGCTCCGGAGCTCCCTTCCGTTCCGCTGGATGATGTGCTGATTGAGCAGGTGCTGATCAATGTGATCAGCAATGCCATCAAGTATTCGCCGGAGGGCAGCGAAATTGTGATCGAGGCGGAGCAGCGCCGCGAAATGCTTGAATTGACCATCAGAGATGAGGGAGCGGGCATTGCGGCAGAGGACTTGGATCGGATTTTCGAAAAGTTTTATCGGGGACAATTAACCAAACATATCCCCGGTACCGGACTCGGGCTTGCGATCTGTAAAAGCATCGTAGAAGCCCATGGCGGGCAAATCGTAGCCCAAAGAAATGAGCCCAAAGGAACGGCTATTCATATCAGTTTGCCGTTACAATTCGCTGAGAAACAGGGGGATGGAGCATGACAGCAACTGGGGCGAAAATACTAATTATTGATGATGAGGCGCAAATTCGCAAGCTGTTGCGAGTAACGTTAAACGCGCATGGCTTCGATGTAACGGAAGCCGCAACGGGCCAAGAGGGCTTATTGCAGGCCACGATGGTTCGGCCCGACCTCATCGTGCTGGACCTCGGATTACCGGATATGACAGGGATGGACGTGCTGCAGCATATTCGTGAATGGTCGCAGGTTCCGATCATTATTCTTACCGCCCAAGACCAGGAGCAGGATAAAGTAGCTGCCTTAGACCGGGGAGCCGATGATTATGTGACAAAGCCCTTTGGCATGGGAGAGTTTATGGCACGTATGCGGGTTGCGCTGCGCCATATCGCGAAGACGCAAGATGAACCTGTGTTGAAATTAGGCGATCTGGTGATTGATTTATCCCAACGGGTCGTTGAACTTCATGGTGAGAAGCTCAAATTGACGCCTACAGAGTATGACTTGCTAAAAGTACTAGCCCTCAACAACGGTCGCGTAATGACGCATCGCCAATTGCTTAAACAAGTATGGGGCGGTTCGCAGTATGAATCCGACAGCCAATATCTTCGGGTATACGTCGGCCATTTGAGGAAAAAAATTGAAGAAGATTCGACAAGGCCCCGCTATATTTTGACGGAGCCGGGAATTGGTTATCGTTTTGCTTGGCAGGAATAGCTCCTTCTTGTATAGCCTTACATCACTTGTGGGAAATTAACGCAAATGAAAGCGACACAGGGGGTAAGTAAGGTGACCAAGCTGGATCAGCAATTATCGGTCTTCTCCTTAGGCGGTATTAATGAAATCGGTAAAAACATGTATGTCGTTCAATATGGCAATGACATTGTCGTGATCGACTGCGGCTCTAAATTCCCGGACGAAACTTTGCTGGGCGTTGATCTCATTGTTCCTGATATTACTTATTTGATTGAAAATAGCGATAAGGTCCGTGCTCTGGTTATTACGCATGGGCATGAGGATCACATCGGGGGCATTCCCTACATCCGCAAACAAATCAATGTGCCGATCTATGCAACACGCTTAACGATTGGGCTCATTGAAGTGAAGCTGAGAGAGGCCGGCTTGCTAGCGGGTACCAAGCTGATTGAGATCAACTCCAATTCCACGGTTGACCTTGGCAGCATCACGTCCACTTTCTTCAAAACCAATCACAGCATCCCCGATTGTCTTGGGGTTGTTTTTCATACGCCCGAGGGAGCGGTTGTCCATACGGGAGATTTCAAATTCGACCTTACACCGGTCAATAATCAGTATCCGGATATTCATAAAATGGCGGACATTGGCTCGAAGGGGGTCATGCTGCTTTTATCCGAAAGCACGAATGCGGAGCGTCCGGGTTATACGCCTTCGGAAAGCCATGTCGGAAAGCATCTCGAGGAGGCCTTTCATAAAGCGAAGCAAAAAGTGTTCATCGCCACCTTCGCTTCCAATGTCCACCGACTTCAGCAGGTGATCGATGCCGCGCAAGCGACGAATCGTCAATTAGCCTTGCTGGGCCGCAGTATGGTCAACGTCGTGAAAATAGCCTCCGAGCTGGGCTATTTGACGGTTCCTGACGGGATGCTGGTGGAGGCAGGAGAGATCGGCAGCTTGGCTTCCGAGCGGATTGCCATTCTCTGCACGGGCAGCCAGGGAGAGCCAATGGCCGCGTTATCCCGGCTATCTCGTAATAATTACAGGAATGTAGAAATTCATCGGGGAGACACGGTTATTCTGTCCTCATCTCCGATTCCTGGGAATGAGCGCAACGTCTCCAAGACGGTCGACAATTTGTTTAGTCTTGGCGCGGAGGTCATTTACGGCTCAAGCTCAGTGACCGGCATGCATGTCTCCGGCCATGGCAGCCAGGAAGAGCTTAAATTAATGCTGACGCTCATGAAACCGAAGTATTTTATTCCGATTCACGGCGAATATCGGATGCTTCATCAGCACCGCATTTTGGCGGAGTCTGTTGGCGTCGAGCCTGCTAACATTTTCATCCTGAACAATGGGGATGTTGTAGATATCAAGGATGAAGCGGCGACGCAAAGCCGCAAGGTCACGGCGGGCAACACCCTGGTCGATGGTTTGGGCGATGTGGGGAATATTGTTTTACGTGACCGGAAGCAGCTTTCGGAGGATGGGATCCTTATCGTGGTTCTCCTTCTCAGCAAAACGGATGGCAAAATTTTAGCCGGACCCGATATTATTTCGCGAGGATTCGTCTATGTGCGTGAGTCTGAGGATCTCATAGATCGAGCGAGCATTTTGGCCGCGGATACGGTGAACAGGCTGCAGACAGGGCAGGAGCCGTTGAACCAATGGAATGTGCTGAAAATTAATGTAAAAGAAGTGCTCGGGCGCTTCTTTTATGAGAAAACCGGCCGCAGACCTGTGATTCTCACGATTATTACGGAGTTCTAGCGGGAGGGGGTCGTAGCTGGTGTCGGCCACTAAGCACCCCCGCGACTGGGAACTACAGGGCGTTATTTCTACGAAATGCGCCCTTTTGGCCGCGGAGTGGGAACTAGGGGCCGTTATTTCTTCAATTTTGGCTGCAACCCAGCCCAATATTGTGAAATAACGCCCTGTAGTTCCCCAACAAGCTGCCAACCCCCGCTATTCACAGAAATAGCGGATCGTAGATCCTCTAAGTTGGCCCAGCAGCAGCCTCTGTAGTTCCTAGGCTACGCGAATAGGCACGCGTCACCTCACCCAACGAAAAAGACTGTCCATCAAGTAGATCGCTCTACTCAATGGACAGTCTTTTCAATTCTATACAGGCCGCAGCAGCACTTTGCCTGAGGTCATGTTAGCCGCATACTGTTGGATGGCATCTACCGTCTGGCAGAGCGAGAACGTCTGGCTAATCTCGGTCTGGATTTGCGATCCGACCGACTTCTTCATAGAGCCCTGCAGCGAGAGCAGCTCAAAGATGGATTGGGTCTTCACCCAGTCGGACGCCCAGAAGCCTGTGATCCGCTTGCGGCGGAAAACCAGATCATCTGCGTTGATCGTTGTTGTGCTTCCTCCCAAGAGGCCGTATTGAAACAACGTGGAGCCATCCGGCAACGCCGAGAGTACGGTCCCCGTCAGGTCTCCGCCTATGGCATCGAAGCATACGGTAGCTCCAAGGTCATGAGACTTCCGTCTGAGTTCGTCTTCGAAGGCGGGAGAGCTGCTGTTCACAATATGCTGTCCGCCTATCTCTCTAAGGAGCTGCGCATGCTCATCCTTGCGGACAACACTGATGACGGCCAGACCGTTCTCTCTGCCGAGCTTCACCAGGATTCTGCCGAGTGCGCTGGCTCCGGCTGTTTGCACGATGGCTTTGGACTTGTGCTGCTTGGCAATCTTCACCATCGCCATGGCGCTAGCCGGATTAACGAAGAAGACAGCGCCCTGCTCGTCCGATACGTGGTCGGGCAGTACCATGCAGGTCATGGCGCTTGCTTTCGTATACTCCGACCAGGAGCCGTAGACTTCGGATACGAAGGCTACGCGTTTTCCTTTCAGCATGCGGGCTACGAGGCTATTACCTGTTGCGATGACCGTTCCGCACCCTTCCATTCCGCCAACCGATGGCAATGCGCGTTTGATGCCATAATTGCCTGAAAGAAATAATAAGTCAGCGGGGTTAATAGAGGCCGCATGCACTTTGATGAGTACTTCGTTACTGTCTATTTGGGGAATTAACGTTTCGCCGAATTCGATGCCTGAAACCCCGCTGTATGTCTTAATCAGCGCTGCTTTCATCGTTTGTGCCATATGGAATTACCCGCCTATCAGTAGATGTAATTATAACTAGTTAATGTACACTGTATTATATAATACGCAGTGAACGGGTAGGTTTTGATAACATCAAATTTACACAAAGATTTGGTCAAAAAGGGGCCGTGCAGCGCGATTATAATTGATTCATGAAGCCGTGGGCGATATTCAGGTCGGAGGGCATGAATTTGCTGGCGCCAGATTTAATTAGCCCGGCAAGGACGACACAATTCGAGGCGATGGCGCCGCGCATCCATTTCGGATCGAAAGGGGAATTGTTTTCTAAAGCTGAAAGCTCGAGAAGAGCCAGTTGTCTGGTAAGTTGAGTAAAGTCGCTCCTTGAGCAGTAGAGATCCTGTTCAAGCTCGATCTCGAAATGGCGCAGATACGTTTTCTCGCCGCCGGTGTAAGCGAACGGCCCCAGTGATGCGGGTAAGCGGGAGGAGAGCCATTTAATACAGGTCGTTATCTGCCTTTGATGCGGTGCTCCGAGTAACTGGAATTCTTGATTAAGATCCGAAATGCCGAAAGGAATGAGATAAGGCGCTTCGCACTCCTTGGTAATAATCTGGATGCTGCCGCCTCCGACATTGATGACGTCAAGATGGCTGGGGATATCCGATTCGCTTATCGCTTTGCGCAGCAGCTCCGCTTCTTCTTTCTGACTGATCGTCCGATAGGCAATTCGCAGATTCCTGCAAATCTCCTCCATATGTTCAGAGAGGTGCGGCGACCTTCGCATCGCTTCCGTCCCGAAGGCCTCAATGTTTCCGAGGGGGGCGCCTTCCAAGAAGGAGCCTTGTGTGGACAGCAAGGACTTAAGCTTATCTTCAATGGATGGAAGGCAAATCTCGCTCTCCAACAGCTCCCATGTAAGAACATCCACTTGTTCGATACCAATATCTGATTTCTTGAATACTTTGGCGCTATGACTGCCCAAATCCAAAATTAATTTATCACTATTCATAAGAGTTCACCTGTTACTCCCTTTAGTAATGGTTATCGCACTGTGAATCCCTGTTTAGTTCGTTGCCATCTGATGTATATCTGACTATTCCTAGCAAATAAAGGTCTCAGAAATCCAATAATAAATGATTAATGATTTCTATGTCAACCAATTTATGTTAAAAATATGGAAAAAGTTTCATGGCATTCATATTTCAACAGATTGCATGGTTATCCGACAAATTGGGCACTCCGGGAATTTGAAGGAAATCAAATAAGAGGCTATCCCCGGGTCATTTCGGACCTTGGAGACAGCCTCTTGCTTATAAAACAAATTTGTAGCCTACACCCCAGACTGTTTTGATATATTTCGGTTCTTTGGGGTTGACTTCAATTTTCCTGCGTAAATTTGTAATATGTACATCGATAGCACGATCGTTGACATAGGAGTCGAAGCCACGCAAAGCGTTAATCAAATCCTCCCGGCGGTACACGCGTTCAGGGTGCTCGTACAGCAGCCGAATAAGCTCGAATTCGGAGAAGGTCATGTCGATGGGTTCGCCTCGCACATAAAGCGTTCTTTTTTCCAAATTAATGTTCATATCAACAGACGGTACGGGAACAACTTGCTGGACAAGCTGCTCTTCGGGTGGATGAGCTTGTTTGAATCGACGCAGAAGGGCTTGTATGCGAGCCTTCATCTCATGCATGCTGAAGGGCTTGCATAAGTAGTCGTCAGCTCCTACTGTAAACGCTTCAACTTTCTCGCTGACTTTGGAATTGGAAGAGATGATGATGATGGGAACGGGCGTTAAGCTTCGCAAGGAGTTGCATAAGTCCGTGCCTTCAAAGTCAGGAAGCATGAGGTCCAATAGAATAAGATCCGGCTCGAATTCGCGAAGGGCGGCAAGGCCTTCCTGACCATTATGGGCTCTAAGCACTAGGAAGTTCTCTTCTGTCAGATACATACAGACCATTTCACCTATAATATCATCGTCCTCAATTAAAAGCACTCTGTCCAAGCATAAACTCCCCCAAACTAAGTTTATTTTCTAATTTCTTTCCTGAATGAACAGAGGGATCAAAAGTCCTAACAATTTACTTGCTCAACCTATTATAAGGTGTCAAAAATTAAGTGTAAATCGCTCTTATACACTTTTTATCGGGAATTTGTTAGCAAATTGTTAGCGAATAGAGGTGAGAAAACGTACCATTTAGGTAAGTTACCTAATAAGTGGAAAGTACAATAGGAGATAATACGGTTTATTGTGGAAATTGCTTGTAGGAGGTGTAAATGAAGTGGGTCTTTTAAATAGGTATGGAGTCCTGATTGTAAGTGATTCTAATGAGTTGAGCGAGAGGTTGCTGCCCATCTTTCAGAAAGATGAGCAGTTCATCATGACAGGTACGGCGAAACACGGGAATGCCGCATTGGATTATATGCTTGCTGGAAGGCCGGATTTGGTGGTCATCGATTTAGCAATGGCAGACATGGCAGGGATTCATGCGCTTCAACTTATTATGAATCATCGTCCAATTCCTATTGTAGTGCTTAGTACACATACATCCGAAGGTTCCATGCAGACCATTCAGGCTATAAGGATAGGCGCTGCGGATTATTTTCATATAGAAATGCTTACTGGGCCAATGTCCCATGAAACGATGATCATCTATTTCCTGGAACGCTGTAAAATGGCCATAAGAAACGGCATTCAGAGCGTGCATGAGTTTCCAGTCAAATCCTTAGGAATCGTAGAAGCTGCGCTCTCTGGCTCGCTGCAGGCGAAGCACGACCAGTTTCAAAGACGAATGGATATCGAATTTCATTTGCGTAAGGCGATTACGAATGAGGAATTTCATCTCGTATATCAACCCGTTGTTGATGTATATACGAACCGGATCGTTGGTTTAGAGAGCTTAATTCGCTGGCACAGTGCATCTTTGGGGCAAGTGCCGCCTTGCGATTTTATCCCAGTAGCGGAGGAAAGCGGCCTGATTCATGAGATCGGAGAATGGGTGCTGAGAGAGGCTTGCACACAGAGCGTGAAATGGCAGCAAGATGGCCTTCCCCATTTATTCATGGCCGTCAACCTATCCAGACGCCAGTTCAATGATAGCGGACTTAGCGCGATGATCGAGAAGATTTTAGAGGAGACAGGTTTACAACCGAAGTACCTGGAACTCGAAATCACGGAGAGCATGAGCATGGATGTTAATTTGGCGGCGGATGCGCTCGGTCAGCTGAAAAGGCTCGGTGTGCGCGTCGCGATGGATGATTTTGGCACCGGTTATAGTTCGCTTGGTTATTTAAAGGATTTTCCGATCGATAAGTTGAAGATAGATCAGTCGTTCATTAAGGGATTGAAACATCGGGAAGTGAATGCGGCTATCGTGAACACCGTCATTACAATGGCCAAAAATTTAAATCTGCTCGTAGTGGCCGAGGGGCTGGAGACCGAAGAAGAGCTTCAAGTGCTGAGGGACTGCGGCTGCCGTTTCGTGCAGGGTTACTATTTCAGCAAACCGGTACTAGCGGAGAGTATAGAGCACATGCTGAACACAGATACGCGAAACAAACCAAACAAGATCGTTATTTAAATATAGGCTGGTGATTGTTCTGCTGCGCGATTTGATTACCAATTTTGCAATTATTACCGTGTTTGTCTTATTCGTTGAGCAGTTTTTCATTTTAACAAAATTGGATCAGAGGCCGACGTGGTATTACAAAGTTTATGTGGGTCTGACACATGGCATCCTTGTTGTGATTCTGGTTAGTTTTGGTATTACGGTTGATGGCCATATAGGTCTTAATTTTCGCGGTGTAGGTTTCCTGCTTGCCGCCTATTTGGGAGGATATCCTTCAATCCTCATTACCTTTTTCATCCTATCGATCTGGCGCTTTGCGATAGAGCACTCTATCCAGCTGCCGATTTTCCTTATTGGACTGGCGGCCGTTATAGGCACCAACTTTACTTTTTCAAAAATGCGTACTTATTGGTCCAAATGGTTATTTGGAGGAGCTTTTCTATATGTGTTCTACTATGGCATGATGTGGATCGTGTACCGTACATCGCTTCAAGTCATAGGAACATACCTCACCTACCAAATGGTGTGCGTGGTGGTTGTGGCCTGTTTTCTCGGCTATCTGATTCGTGCCCGCGAGTACAAGCTGCAGATCCGGCAGGTGGAGCAGGAACTCATTGATATGCTGCGCTTACAGCCGGGGTTTACGTTTAAATTTCATAAGCACCGGGGTCATTTTGTCTATATATTGATTGAGGGTCAATTACTTTATCAGCTAGGTTTGCGACCGAGTCAGTTTATTGGGAAAAGGGCTCAGGATCTCAGCATATTAGGGACTAAGTTTCTGGATTTTCTGCAGCCCTATTATGAGCAGGCTTGGGCGGGCGAGAGAGTCAGCTATGAATATGATTGTCAGGGCTTCACGATCCTCGTTACTTTGCAGCCTATCTTTAAATTTGGGGCGGTTAGCGAGGTCATCGGATCCGCGGTAGATGTGTCGGAGCATCGTGCAGCCCAGATGAAAGCTAGGGTTAGAGACGAGCAGTTCCGGACCTTGGTGGAAAATTCAGAGGACTTTATTCTTAGATTTCGACTGGATGGAAGCGTTGCCTCTGCCAACTCTAAAATGTATCAAACCTACCAACTGACGCCTGACCAGGTAAAAGGAAAGCAATTGACCGATGTCATTCACATGGACAATCCTTCGAAATGGGAGCGATCCTTCAATCAATCGATCATCAACGGCAAAACGCAGCAATTCGCCATTCATTTTCTGCAGCCGGATGGTGCTGAGCATACCTATAATGTCACGTTATCCCCCCTTTTCAATGAAACAAGAACGGAAATTATTGCGGTCACCGGGACCGTTCACGATATTACGGATCTCAAGAAGCGCGAAGAGGCGGATGAGTCCAACCGGGCCAAAAGCCAGTTCCTGGCGAGGATGAGCCACGAAATTCGTACGCCGCTTAACGGTATTCTGGGGCTGTCCCTTCTACTGCAGCGTACCGAGTTAACACCTTTACAGAAAGATTATTTGAGTAAAATGGACGCCTCTTCGAGTGTTCTGCTGGCGACGATTAACGATATTCTGGATTTTTCAAAAATTGAAGCGGGGAAATTAATTTTGGAGAAAGTTGATTTCTCCTTGGAAGAATCACTACAAAAGGTCGCCGACCTGGCAAGCGTCTCTCTCGGCAATAAGCGAATCGAGATCTTGCTGGATACTTCCGAGGATTTGCCGGATATCGTCAGCGGGGACTCTTTCCGACTAGAGCAAGTCCTTATCAATTTATCGAATAATGCCATCAAATTTACAGAGCAAGGCCACATCCGGCTTCAAGTGCAGCTTGAGGAATATGCCGAGGAAGGCATCATTATATCTTTTGCCGTTGAGGACACGGGGATAGGAATCTCTAAGGAGCAGCTGTCACAGTTATTCTTGCCCTTCTCGCAAGCGGATACATCGACTAGCCGGAGATACGGAGGCACAGGGCTTGGGCTTGTGATCTGCCAGCATTTGGTGCAGTCCATGGGAGGCGTGCTCAGGGTTGAGACTACGTTAGGGGCAGGCAGCCGCTTCTACTTCAGTCTATTGTTCGGACGAAATCAGCAGACGGAGGATGACATGTACTTTGCTTACAGGCAGCATCTTCTGCCTCAAGAAAACAAGCATGTGCTCGTTGCCGAGGATCACCCCATTGCTGCTCGGCACGTATCCGAGTTGCTGGGCTCCTTCCAGCTGGAGGCGAAGACAGTTCTGTCGGTATCCGACTTATTAGCGGCATTGGAACAAGGAGAGGGAGGAGCTGGCCAAGCTGCATTCCGCTATATTTTCCTGGATATGCAAATGGACCCCATGCAGCATCAAGCGATTTGGCAGCGTGTGCTGAATGCGGTAGACCGCTCGCGAACCCATGTGATCGCGCTCACGACACTGGAAGGCAGAGAAGAAATGTGCGAGCTGCCTGAAGCGTTGAAGGCGGATGCAGTTCTGGTAAAACCGGTCAGCAGGTTGTCACTGCGCAAAGTTTTGCAGGTTCTGAGCGGGCAGAAGCCGTCCCCTAAGCGATGTGATCGCGATAAGGAGCAGGCTATGGCAGAAGGGGCGCTTTTCCATTCCAAGGGGCACATTTTGGTGGCGGAGGACAATGAAATTAATCAACTGGTCATTACGCAGCTGCTTCAGCAACTGGGGTATGAGGCGGTCATTGCGCAGAATGGCTATGAGGTTCTGGAACGGGTGGGCCAGCAAGACTGGAAGCTTATCCTTATGGATATTCATATGCCGGAGATGGATGGCTATGAGGCAACGCAAAAGCTGAGACAGCTGAAGCCGATGCAGCGGATTCCGATCATTGCGCTTACAGCAAACGGATTCGTGAAAGACTCGATGCAAATGCTGAAGCTTGGGCTCAATGGCATTTTGGTTAAACCTGTCAATGAGAAGCAGCTTGCCGATATGCTCGAAAAGTGGCAGGATTTGCAGTGGTTACTGCACATTAAGGGGATGGATCCGGAGCGCGTGCTGCGGAATATCGATCAGAAAGTCCATATTTTTCAATACATGATTGAGAAGTTTAAACAAGATTATGCTTGTTTCACGGAAAAGCTGCTGCCACCTATCATCCATCAAGAAGATGCTGTTGCCCGCCGCATGGTGCATACGCTGAAAGGAGTGGCCGCGAATTTCTATGCCGAGTCCTTGTTAGCGGCTGTCTTGGTGCTCGAGAAAGAGATGGAGCAAGAAATCAACTTGGAGACTTGTAAAGAAGGGATTGTGCGCGTGCAGCTGGAGATCGATCGAATTGTAGCAACGATATAAGGAAAAAAACTAAAAAAAGAACCCGCAGAAAGTTACTGCCGGGTTCTTTTCGTTGCCGCTAGTTAGTAGCAAGGTATGTGAGTCCATAGGATAACCAGACGAAGTGATATACATTAACGGCTCCGTAGATGATTACCGTGAGGGATAGGCAGGGCTTGACCCAGGCGCGTTTCCGGATATAAGGGTAGAAGGCCATGAGCAGCAAGGGAAGTATGAGTTTAAGGAAGTAATACCCGGCGACATGCCATTCATATACACTTCGTATCAGAGGGTTCAGTTCTTCAATAAAGGATAGATGCAAGCCGATGTCCGTGAATACAGCATCACTTAAGCATAAGAATAGCAGCCATAGGAGTAGCTTGCTCTGGAAGAAATGGCGGATGACAGGCATAGGCTGGATGTCCTCGCTTTCGTCGCATGAATGTGTAAGTTTATATTTATGATACACTTTGTATCATGCGAAAGCAACCTATGACTTGACCGGGACTTTAGCGCAAAATCAAGCGGAAAGCGGAGAAGGAATTCCGCCTGAGGACTGATTATCCGGCGACGGATCTCTTTTACAATGAATGCGAGATGGTGAACGGTGACGAAGAGAGGGTGAGGAAGCTGCGAAATGGGTTGAACAGGCGGGTGCACTCGCTCTTCTTGCGTTGGACGTATTCGATACATCGTACGCTGATCCTTGGAGCGAGCCGTTTCCTTCGCTGCATACTTATTCACCTAAGTTATATGCAAACGTGGATGCTAAGCGGGGCTTGGCGGGTTCGGAAGCAGCGGTGGCAGATTCGGAAGCAAAATAATAAAAAAGAGTCCATCCTCAAGTAGAACAATCTACTCAAAGATGGACTCTTGCTCGATTAGAACACTTTCGTCGTCCAAGACTCGCAATTCCAAGTATCCGTCACCACATCACGGTAAAATTCCGGTTCGTGGGAAATCAGAAGAATGCTGCCCTTGTAGGCTTGCAGCGCACGTTTGAGCTCATCCTTGGCATCTACGTCCAAATGGTTGGTCGGCTCATCGAGCACCAGCAAGTTCGTTTCGCGGTTGATCAGCTTGCAGAGACGGACTTTCGCCTTCTCGCCGCCGCTCAAAACGACAACTTTACTCTCAATGTGTTTCGTGGTGAGACCGCATTTAGCTAGTGCTGCGCGCACCTCAAATTGCGTGAAAGAAGGGAACTCGTTCCATACTTCCTCGATACAAGTGTTGTTGTTGGAGTCTTTGATTTCCTGTTGGAAGTAACCGATTTGCTGGTTATCGCCTTTTTGGACGGAGCCGGATACGGGCTGGATTTCACCCAAAATACTCCGCAGCAACGTCGTTTTCCCGATCCCGTTGGCACCGACCAGGGCAATCTTCTGACCGCGTTCCATGCGTAGGTTAAGCGGTCTGGATAGCGGTTGATCGTAGCCGATCACGAGATCCGTCGTTTCAAAAATGAGCTTGCCTGACGTGCGGCCCTCTTTGAAATTAAACTGCGGCTTCGGTTTCTCCTTTGCAATTTCAATAACGTCCATCTTATCGAGTTTCTTTTGTCTGGACATCGCCATATTTCGCGTCGCCACGCTCGCTTTGTTACGGGCTACGAAATCCTTCAACTCGGAAATTTCTTGTTGTTGGCGTTTGTAAGCTGACTCAAGCTGCTGTTTCTTCATTTCGTGTACTTGCTGGAAGTGATTGTAATCACCCACATAGCGGTTTAAAGCTTGATTTTCCATGTGGTAGATCAAGTTAATTACGCTGTTCAGGAACGGAATGTCGTGAGAGATCAGAATGAAGGCATTCTCATATTCTTGCAAATAACGTTTCAACCATTCGATATGCTGCTCATCCAAATAGTTGGTAGGCTCATCGAGGAGCAAAATGTCCGGTTTTTCCAGCAAAAGCTTCGCCAGAAGCACCTTCGTCCGTTGACCACCGCTCAAATCGTTCACATCTTTGTCTAGGCCAATATCGGTGAGGCCCAATCCGCGAGCGGTTTCTTCGATTTTGGCATCGATCATGTAAAAGTCTTGGTTCGTCAATGTATCCTGAATCGTACCCACATCCTCGAGCATCTGTTCAAGCTCTTCCGGCGTTACATCGCCCATCCGGCCGTACATGTCATTCATTTCTTGTTCCATGTCGAACAGATATTGGAAGGCTCCCTTCAGGACATCACGGATGCTCATGCCTTTGCTAAGAACAGCATGTTGATCCAGGTAGCCAACGCGCATGCGCTTGGACCATTCAACCTTGCCATCATCCGGCTGAAGCTTGCCTGTAATGATGTTCATGAAAGTAGATTTACCTTCTCCGTTAGCACCGATGAGTCCGATGTGCTCCCCTTTGAGCAGGCGGAACGAGACGTCGTTGAAGATGGCGCGGTCTCCAAAGCCGTGACTTAATCTTTCTACATTTAATATGCTCATGAAATGACACCTTTTCTTTTAAACTTTTTCTCGTTTTATTATAAGCGTTATGGGATGGAAAACTCAATGAATCTGCGAGCAAAAATGTGACTTGGTGTGATACATAATGCATCCAAAATAAGGGAACGGTACAAATAGCTAAACCAAAAACAGGGTGATCCTATGTCTACGACTGCCGCTCCATCGCTAACCCCGCATCTGCCTGAAAATATAGCACAGCTTGTCGAGACTCTGGGGGAAAGCAGCGACATTATCATTAGAGAGCTCGGCATCGGACGATCGGGCGAGCTGCCGATTGCCATTGTTTTCACAGATGGATTGGCCGACCATACTTCGATTCATGAATTATTAGAGTCCCTTATGCTGTTCACAGGGGACTTTCGGAATGCGGATGGCAGCCTGATAGCAGATATCCCGGGCGCTCTGGAACGGTATATTATTTCGTTAGGCGGCGTGAGAAAAACCGAGCAGATGGAGGATTTGTACGATGCGATCCTATCCGGGGATGCCGCTATCATGCTGGATAACTGCCGCCTAGGGCTCATCGTCAGCACAAGAGGATGGGAGTCACGCGGAATTACAGAATCCAATGTGGAAGCTGTCGTCCGGGGGCCTCGCGAAAGCTTCACAGAAACGTTGCGTACCAATACGTCACTCATCCGGCGAAGAATCAAGCATCCCTCCCTTCGGATGGAAAGCCTCCGCGTCGGTCGGATATCCAAAACAGATGTTGCCTTCATGTATATCAAAGGGATTGCGGATGACAAAGTCGTGGACGAAGTCAGGAACCGTATTCAGCGGATTGACATTGATGCCATTATGGATACAGGTCAAATTGAAGAACTGATACAGGACGACACGTTCAGTCCGTTCCCAACGATCTATAACTCTGAAAGGCCGGACACGATTGCTGCAGGCATGTTAGAGGGCCGTGTTGCTATTCTGGTGGACGGCTCACCGTTTGTTCTGCTAGTCCCCGTTATTTTTACTCAATTTCTGCAGTCCGCAGAAGATTACTACCAACGGTCTGACTTTGGCGTCATTCGAATGCTGCGTTATGTGGCGATGCTGATCTCGCTCTTGACACCATCCGTTTATATTGCCGTGACCACCTATCATCAAGAGATGCTTCCAACTACGCTGCTGCTCAGTCTGGCAACCCAGCGGGAAGGGGTTCCGTTCCCGGCGTTTATTGAAGCGCTGTTGATGGAAACAGCGTTTGAGATTTTGCGTGAGGCCGGCATTCGAATGCCAAGGATGGTCGGTTCCGCCATTTCCATTGTCGGAGCCTTGGTGCTTGGAGAAGCCGCTGTTCAAGCGGGCCTGGTATCTGCGGCGATGGTTATCGTTGTTTCGATCACGGCCATCGCAAGCTTCGTCATGCCCGCCTACTCCATCAGCATTCCGCTTCGCCTGCTGCGGTACCTGTTGATGTTTATTGCGGCTTCCTTTGGCATCTATGGCATCTTTCTGGGATGTATGTGCATCTTGTTTCATTTGTGCAGCCTTCGCTCATTCGGAGTTCCTTACATGTCCCCCTTTGGTCCCTTTCATGCAACAGACCAGAAGGATGCGATCTTTCGCTTGCCGCTCTGGGCTATGCAGCGCCGGCCATCGTTAATCGGTAAAGGAACTAATCAGACTCGCATTAAAGATAGCAAGCCTAGGAAGCCAATCGATTAGCTCGAATCAGAAGAAGGGGAGGGTTTTCCTGATGCGCAAGATGATACGGGTTACTCTCCTGCTCATCCTTCTATTAAGCATAACGACGGGGTGTTGGAACCGACAGGAATTAAATCAGCTCTCCTTTGTGATGGCGCTTGGCATAGATAAACATGATAACCAAATTGAATTAAGCGCCCAAGTGGCGAATGTCGGTGAAATCGGGATGGGCTCATCTTCAGAACGAGGGACGTCCGTTACGAACTTCCATGTCGTGTCGCCCACCTTATACGAAGCACTTCGCAAGATGACGAGCCATGCCCCAAGGGAGCTATACCTTTCTCATTTGCGAATGTTAGTGATTAGTGAGGAGTTGGCAAGGGAAGGGGTAAGGGACGTGTTAGATTTCTTTATGCGTAATGAGCAAATGCGTCCTGATTACTTCGTTGCGATTGCCAAAGACGTACAGGCTAAAGAGATATTAAGCACATTGACTCCAACGGAGAAAATCCCGGCGAATAAGCTGTATTCCTCCTTAAAAACCTCCCAAAATCTTTGGGCGCCTACGATTGCCGTGCATGTAGATGAATTTGTGGCCAATCTGGTTGCTCTCGGCAAAGAGCCTGTCTTGACAGGGCTTAAATCCAATGGGGAATTAGCCGTCCTCCGCAAAGATAATAAACTGAAGATGACGGATGCTCCTGTCGGCTTAGTCTTTACCCAGCTAGGTGTTTTTCGTGGGGATCGGTTAGTAGGCTGGCTGAATGAGCAAGAGAGCAAAGGCTACAATTACATAAGCGGAAATGTGAAAAGCACCGTTGGAGATGTGCTGTTGCCTGATGGCGGAGAAGCTTCCATCCATATTTTAAGAACAAAATCCAAAGTTACGGCAGCTATGAAAGAGGGAAAACCGGTATTTACCGTCAAATTGCAAGTGGAAGGGGATATTGGTGAGGTCGAAGGAAGCATTGATTTAACAAAATCAGAGTCGATTTATCTGTTGGAACAGGTCATGGAGAAAAAGCTGAAGGAAGGCTTGCAGGTTGCGGTTTCCAAAGCGCAAAAGCTTGAAGCGGACATTTTCGGCTTTGGTGAAATTCTGCATAGATCAGACCCTGGTTCTTGGAAGCAGATGAAGTCGGACTGGCCGAGTTATTTTGTAAAATCAGAGGTGATTGTACAAGTGGATGCCAAACTGCGTCGCACAGGGAAAGTAAGCAGCTCTTTCATTGAAGAACTAAAGAAAAAGACAAAGGAGTAGTTGACCCGTGGCACTTCTCCCTTTCATCCTCCTGGCGGTTGCTGCCATCGTGCTCATTGAAGTCCCCAGAATGAGGCGAAAGCGTCTGAAGAAGGAATTATGGTCGTTTTCTGTGCTGCTTGTGCTCGGCACAGCGCTTTGCGTAGCGAAAGCATTGGGTTCGCATCTCCAAAGCCCGTTAGTGTACATATCGTATGTGTTTAAGCCTATGGGCGAACTCCTACAGAAGATGATGAGTTGATGAAAGAGCCGGATGGGATTATGTCTCCGGCTTTTTCGGCAGGTGGCGCAGCTTGGCAATCAACAGCATGAGCAGCGGAAGCAGCAGGGTGACGGTGAACGCGTAAGCGGGCCAAACTTTGTTCGTGAAAGTAAAGGAGTAAGGGATATTGGGGATTAAAACATTAGCTAATGGGACTGAAATAACGCCGATCGGGAGCACAAGCGGGCGGGTTTCTTTTAAACCTAGCAGCTGAGCTAGAATGAGAGTCGTAATATAAAAGTTGATGACCGTATAAAAATATTGCGTGACAAACCAGATAATCGCAATAATGGCCTCGGCGCGCTGTAGAAAATCGCCAATATTGATTTTTTGCGCCATATCATAAGTCGGATAGATGCTTCCCAAAGCTAAAGAAACACCTAAAACGGCAATATTCGTCATCGTAACCACCCATATCACAGTACCGCCGATAACGGTTCCTAGATAATAAGCTTTCTTCGCTTTGCTGACATTATTGGCATAAGGCAGCAGCATGAGAAAGTTGAAAACAGCTGTGAGCGGAAAACTGAGAAACTGGACACTGCCTCGAATGGTCGGCTTAATCCCTTCTTCCAGAATCGGAAGAAAGTTGGTGGGCTTCATCTGTGGAATCAGCATCAAAATGACAAGAAATAAAAACAGCAAGGTCCAAGGAAACAGAATTTCACTAACACGGCTAATGGTTTCAAGCCCTAGAATGACACTGAAGGCTACCATGATGACCGTAATGGAGATGATGACTTCAATTGGCGTTTTGGACAGCATTCTGGTCGCAAGAAAATCGCTGATCCCCCACAACGGGTACAAGGTGCTGATATAGACAAAAGATAATGCGGCCAAGGCCGCCAACTTTCCGAAGAAACGGCCTAAAATCTGCTCGCTGTACTGAGCAAAATTCAGGTTAGGAAATTTTCCGCCGAGCTTGCTATAGAGAACAATGAGGAGCATGCCAGCGAGTAAGCCAATGATGATGGATAGCCAGGCGTCCTGTTTGGCCAAAAAAATGAGTTGGGGTGGCGAGTAAATAATCGCGTTTCCAATTGTATAAAGGCATAAAAGTACCCCGAATTGTCTGCTTGATATTTGGCCTTTTTCCAACATTCGAAAGTTCCCCCGATATTGTAGCATCTCAGTGATCTTTCCTATTTTTACCTGATTGGGAAGGGTTAAACGTGGTGGGGACGGAAAAGACCTGAAGGTTGTTTGCCCTCAGGTCTTATGGTGTCTTCCTTATGGCAGGCGCACGGATGCCCTGTACAAGCTGCTGTTCCAGTCCACTTTGCTATTCAGCGACTCCGCGACGAGGCGGAGCGGGACGTACATGCGGCTGTCCCCCATAATCTGGAGCGGCACCGGCACGGAGACCGACTTGCCGTTCACTGTCGCTGTGGAGCTCCCATCCTTCAGCTTCATCGTCACGCCTCCGCTCGTAATGGTCGCCGTCCGGGTTGCGGCGTCCCACTGAAAACCGGCATTCATCGCGGTGATGAAGGGACGGATCGGAACAACGGTCGTCTCATTGACGATGAAGCCGCTATAGTCATACTCAGGCTGCCCGTTGATATCGATTTGCACCTTCGGCTTGTCCAGCTTACGCACGACGAGCGCATTGCTCAGCTCGCGGCCGGGATAGGTCAGCATGGTGCCGTTGGCGTACAGACCGGAGCTGGACCCGCCGTCCATATTCATGGCTTCCTTCAGCCCAAGCTGAAGGGTGATGGCGGCGAGTTGGGAAAGCGTTGCGCTCGGCACGGTGCCCATCACGAGACGATCAGACCCGTCGATGCCGATGAAGCTGCGCGCTGCGGCAGATTGCGTCACCTTCGGGTCGGAGAAGCCGTCCCGCGTGACGTCGAGATCGACAGCGCCGCCGGTGACCAGCTTCGGCCCGACCCCGATCGCCGCGAGCCACGACTTGGCGTTCAGAGAGCTGCCGCCTTCGCTTTTGGCCAGCAGCTCTTTCGTGACACGATCGCCGACGTCCAGATTCGGCAGGATGTGCTGCCGGTTGTTGGCGCTGTTGCCGACAAACAGCACGTAACCGCCGGCAGGAACTTGTACGGAATCATTCGTGATGCGAGTGATGAGCCCATCCTCGATGACGACCTTGGTCCCGTTCGGGAAGTTGATCCAGCTGCCAAAGTCCGGAGTGTACCAGATCACTTGGTCGGTGCTGCCTTCACCGTAATACTTGTTAACCCCCCAAGGGGTAATGAGGTAAGTCCCGTTCCCTTCACTGACCCGCACGGCGATGTCGAGGTCCACGAACTGAATATCCGGCACTTTATCCCGATTCAGAATAAAGGTCTGATTTTCTCCGGAGTGAAGAGCTTCACCGGCTTCCACCATCGTCCCGTTCGGGTAGCGGATATAAGGGTTAGACTCATAGGCATTGAAAAATGTCCCGTTAATCGCGGCAACGGCTCCTTCGCGCTCGGCGATCGCTTGTAACGGAGCGTCATGACCAATTCCTCCGTCAGCCAAGGCTGGAGCAAGTTCCAGGGTCGGGTCGGTCAAATCGACTGTAACGACACTTACGTTATAGGTTTTGCCCTGAGCGGTTACTTGCTTGGTCACGGCGTTCACCGAAGGGGAATATAGCGCCGACGCAGGTGTTGCGCCGGCAAAAAGTGCAGCTGTCAGCAGAAGCGCCGCAGTGGGTTTCATGATTTTATGGCGAAACATGAGGTAGTCTCCTTTGGGTTCAGTCGAATGCTGCCGAAAAATAACCGGCTTCCTATATTATTCGGTTGAGATGGGCTTTTTTGTGACGTCTGGCGGACATTCCAGGAGGAGGGGATGGTTGGTAAAGCAGCAGGCGGAGGTGTGGGCAAAGGCGCCAACCAAAGGTGCAGGTAAAAGAAAACACCGGCTCAGGTGAGCCGGTGCATAGGGAATTAAGCAAGTGTCGCCAAGTACTCGTCGAGTTGATTGAAGGTACCGCCAAAGCCTTGTTCCATGTTCTCGATCATAGACGTGTAGAAAGCAGCTTCTTCTTCGGTTGGGTTAACAGGGCCGCCGCTAATGGTGACAACCGTTTTACCATCTTTCTCTTCGAAGGTTACGATATTCAAAATTTCAAGCGGGAAAACCGGGCTGAACGGAGCACGGATTGTGTTCGCGTCCGCATCGGAGAACGAGTTCGTGTAGACAAGTTTATCTGAAGGGGAAACTTCGCTATATACAAATTTACCCCACATTTGAAAGCCGTCAGGGGATTTCATGCTGAAATGGAACATGCCGCCGGGGCGAACATCACACGTGGATACTTCCAGTTGCATTCCTGTCGGTCCCCACCAGTGACTGAGATGTTCGGGCTTCGTCCAACATTGGAAGACGAGCTCGCGAGGAGCGTTGAACGTGCGTGTGATAACTAGCGAGCGGGCATTTGTAGTTTCGGACATGGGTGAGTACCTCCATAAGTTTAAAATAGTATCGATTTGTAAAAGTGGCAGAAAAGCGGGACCCGCGGCAGTCTTGCGGCGACAGCCTAAGGCTTGTCCTCCGAATTGCTTTCTTGGCTTTGCAGTTCTTGCAAATAGGCGTCCAAGCGGTCGAAGCTCTCATCCCAAATCTGGCGGAAAGACTTCACCCAGGCATCTAGCTCTTGAAGCGGCTGGGGCCGCAGCTTGTAGATCCGCCGATTGGCGATCGGTTGAACCTCCACGATTCCGGCCTCGCTGAGGACGCGGAGATGTTTGGAAACCTGGGGTTGGTTAAGCCCAAGTCGATCGGCGATTTCCCCTACGGTGAGGGGACCGTCACGCAAGAGTTCGACCATGTGTAGACGGTTGGGCTCGGCGAGAGCACTCATAGTCGAATTCATACACTAAATATACTTGGTTTGGAATATTCCTGTCAAGGAATATATAAAAAGCATAGGGGACTGGAGTAGTATGGCCTGATGCGTGGCGGTTTATTTCGGCGGGGCCCGTGTGGGTGGTGGAAAAGTAACGATCGAACGTGTGTGGGAGGGAACTACAGGACCTTATCTAAGCCCGATAAGTCGGGGGTGGCAGTTTGGGGGAACTGGGGGATCTTATTTCAGCTGATACAGAGCCAAATGACCTGATTATGGAAACATAGAGGATCACAGTTCCCTTCGATCGGAAAAATAGCTAATTTTGCTGAAATAGAGACCTGCAGTTCCCCTTCGCCGCTCCTCTCGCGCCAAATTCAAAAGGCCGCCAAGGTAAGGTATACCTACCTTCCATGGCGGCCGTATTATTTTAGGCACCTGGTTGTTTCCCCGTGAGCGCCACTTCAAAAGCATCAATGATAAACAAAAACCTCTCGGCCTCCCGAAACACGTGATCCGCGAGCAGCGGGTGGATGATGCTTTTGATTTTGCAGGCCTCGATTAAATCTCTGGCTGTCTTCTTGAAGTCGCGGAGCGAGACGACGGAAACGCGGTTCTGATCCAGGAATTGGTCCAGAAGCGGCTCGGTCTGCGATTGCGGCTTCATGCCGCTCAAGTCGATAGCTTGAAACAGCAGCTGATCAAAATCGTGGCTGAAATTGCGGGCTTGCTCGACTAATTGACGCTCTGACGGGTCAAGCAGATGTCCGATGAACTTGGCATGATCCGCCATAATGCGCAGGAAGAAAACATTTTCATGAATGATCGCGTCAGGTAACGGGTCCAGTCTTCCCGTGTTTAATTCCTCCAACCGATTCCTGAAATAGTTGGCTTCTCGGCTCGTATGATCAACAAGTAAGGGAAAGTTATTGCCCCCTGGCAGCTTGCATTGAATGATCAGTCCAAGAACTTTTCTTTTAAAAGCCCAAATGTGCGTTGCGGCTGAGTGTGCTTCCAGGTTAAAACGCTGTATTTGCGAGGGATCCGTCGCTTCGGTATACGAATGGGCTCTAGCTTCAATTTGCTCAAAAATACTGTAAAATTGATTCGCTTCCTGAATGAGCTGCGTATCTTCGCAGCGGAAACCCAGCTTCAGAAAAAGGGAATGTTCCTTCATAATTCGGGACCAGAACCGCACTTCTTCCAAAGAACGTGCTACAAACGCATTGGACAAGATCAGCACTCTCCTCGCACTCAAATATACTATGTTAAGTATAATCGCTCGGAGGAGAAGATAGACCAGTTCGGGCCTAACTGGGACGACTCCCTACTCACGTTAGCTCACGTTACCCGGCGATGATGCTCCGCCTTGCGATAATCTTTGGGTACGATGCCTTTGCTTTCCCGGAAAATGCGGGAGAACGTCTTGTACGAGCCGTATCCAACCTCAAGCGCAATTTCCGTTACGCTCATCTCCGTGGACACGAGCAGGCTGCAAGCATGACGCAAGCGCAGGTCGTGCAAGAAGTGGACGAACGTTTGGCCAGTCGTCTGCTTGATCACTTCAGAGATCCGCGAGGCGCTCATCGCGAACTTCGCAGCGAGGTCCGATAAGGCCAGCTCCTCCTGATAGTTACGGTGGATATAATGAATGATAGGCCAAACGGAATGATGCGTCTTCGCACCGTGAAGCGGGATCGCTGCTGCCTCCGCAAGGGGAGCTTGTTTCCAACGATGGCGGTCGAAGCGGATGAGAATTTCTTTCAGCTTGCCTTTTAAAAGTGTCTGTCTGTATCGTTCCGTGCCGTTATATTCCTGGTACATCTCCTCAAGGAGAGCAAGCATCTGTTGCTGATCTTGTCCATGCAGCTGGACATAGGCGGGCAAGGCCGTCATCTCACCCAAAAGCCCCGACAGACCGGGATCGCTCCCTGATTCCATCAACAAATCCATGCTGAACATGCAGTTATACAGGACCAGATTCTGTCCGGGATCCGTAAAAATTTCATGCACCTGATAAGGCAGCACGAACGTGAAAGTGCCCGCTCTCATCTCATGGTTGACGTCATTAATGCTTTCCGACCCGGTGCCTTCGATGACATAGGAGAACTCGAGGAAATCGTGGCGGTGTGCGCGAAAGCCATGCCCCAGCGTATTTTTGCTGATATGAAAAGGGAAGGATGAGTGCATGTTTGGGTACGTTTTCAAATAGTCGGGAAAGTACGTCATACTCGGCTAATCTCCTTCGAAGAAATGGGACGTTTTCCGAAATATAGGTGCGTTTTTCTGCTGCCTTTATTTTATCATAAAAGCAGGTCGTACAGGATGTACTTATGAGGAGGAACAGAACGTGGGAAGCAATAAAATTAGAATTGGTATTATTGGTGCCGGTAACATCGGCGGCGTGCATATACGCGAGTTTTCGAAATTGGCGGATTCCTGTGAAATTACAGAGATTACGGACGCCTATTTGCCTCTAGCGCAAGCAAAAGCTCAAGAATACGGCATTGCTCATGTAGCAGCTAACCCTGAAGAGCTTATTCAAAGCAGTAATGTAGACGCTGTCATTATTGGTGTGCCTAACCAATATCATGCGTCCCTTGCTGTACAAGCTATTGAAGCCGGCAAGCACGTGTTGATTGAAAAGCCGATGGGCATTAATGCTGCAGCAGCTAAACAGATCCTGAAAGCTAGCGAAGCTTCGAATAAAGTGGTCATGATTGGCCACCAAATGCGCTGGGAAGCTGTCCCGCAGCTGATCAAAGAGCAGGTTGAAGCAGGTGAGCTCGGGAAAATTTACACAGCCAAAACAGGCTGGTTCCGCCGCAAAGGGATTCCGGGCTGGGGCACATGGTTTACGAAAATGAACGAATCGGGCGGAGGCCCGTTGATTGATATTGGGGTTCACATGTTGGATCTAGCGCTCTACTTGATGGGCAATCCGAAACCTGTCTCCGTCTTTGGCGCTACTTATGCCGAATTCGGTCCTCGCAAGAAGGGGATTGGTACGTGGGGGACGCCAAACTGGAACGGCACGTATGATGTGGAAGATTTGGCCACAGCCCTCATCCGTATGGAAGACGGCAGCACCTTGACGTTGGAAGTGAGCTGGGCGGTTCATATGGATACGGATAACACGCCGTTCATTCATCTGATGGGCTCTGACGGCGGCGCGAGCTATAAAGGAGCATCCGGGAAACTGCTGACTGAGAAGTTCAATCGGGCTATCGAGACAGATTTGAAAAAGCCTGAGAATGACGAAGGAGAGCGCCTGCGTTTGAGCAGACATTTCCTAACGTGCATTCGGGAAGGCAAACAACCAATTACATCCGCTTTATCCGGCTACACGAACAATTTAATTCTTGATGCCATCTATGAATCCTCCCGCACAGGGAATGAAGTGAAACTAAACTGGGACATCTAATTCGGGAGGGAAACACGATGCTTAGAGGGTTAACGGGAGCAGGACTTGGCAAGCTGGAGAGCAATGAGCAGTTCATCGAGCTAGCGGCAAAATACGGCTTTGCAGCCGTCGATATCGACGCACTTGCCCTAGTGGAGAGTCATAGCGTAGACGGTGCGCGCGAGCTGCTGAACAAGCATGGGCTTGTTATTGGCTCCATCGGTCTACCGGTGGAATGGCGCGGGTCCGAGGAGCGTTTCCGCGCCGATCTGCCGAAGCTGACTCAAGCAGCCGCAGCTGCTGCAGCGCTTGGCTGTACGAGCTGCTGCACGTACGTTCTGCCATCGACGGATCTGAATGCTGCGCATTTCATGGCGCTGGCTACGCGCAGATTGCGCACTTGCGCGCAAATCCTTGGCGCCTACGGCATCCGTCTTGGCCTTGAGTTTGTGGGGCCGCACCACCTGCGCACACGCTGGAAACATCCGTTCATCTGGACGCTCGAAGAGACGCTGGATTGGATTGATGCGATCGGCGAGAGCAACGTCGGTTTGCTGTTCGATGCGTACCACTGGTACACGAACGGGTTAACGGTAGCTGACATCGAGAAGCTGCGTCCTGAGCAGATCGTCCACGTCCACATCAACGACGCGCCGGACGTTCCGGTGGAGGAAGTGCTCGATAACGGACGTGTGTACCCAGGCGAAGGTGTGATCGACTTGGCAGGCTTCCTGCAAGGTTTGGCGAAAATCGGCTATAAAGGCGCTGTTTCGCAGGAGATTTTGATGGCTACGCCTCCTACAGATTCTCCGGAGAGTTTGGTTCAACGTTCCAAAGCGGGCTTTGATAAAGTTTATGCGGCGGCGGGGCTGTAAGCTTTTGTGTGGTTAATTCCATGGCGGGATACGCGTGGATGGAAATAATTAAAGCCGGAGGACGTCATGTCCACGGCTTTTTTCGCTTTTTACAGACCTGACAGTCTCACGAAATGCCAGAAAGATTGCCATTCGACAAAGGTTCCCATGAACCATCCACACAGTCCGACAACATTTTCAGGCATTCTCGTTTACTATGTTCCTGTTCTACTAAATATGCCTAAATCAAAATGAAAAGGAGATAAGATCATGCAAATTAAAAAGAAGGATGACATTGGCTTGATTTTGGACAACTTTTCGTCGTATGCGAAGTGGGATCCTTCTGGCCAGAAACTATACCTTGTGTTCGCTGATAACAAGCGTGGGGGGCAGTGGACGCTGATGAACTACAACGATGATCGTTTCAGCGTACATGGTCGCGGTAAAGACTACTTGGATGAAAAAGAAGCGTTCTTTGAGGAACGCAACAGCGTTGTGTCGTTCTTATGGAATAACCGTGCCGCGCTTAAGGCAGCTGTAGATCCAAGCGAGTAGAAAGCTGGACAGCCAGCTAGCTCACCTAGTTTAACGAAGAGGCAAAAGCCTCCGAAACCACCAACAATGTTTGGTGGCTCCGGAGGCTTTTGGCGTTGGGTGCTGCTCGGAGTTATAGAGCAGCGCCTTCTTTTTGCTTATCGCGGTATTGCCCCGGGGTAATACCCTCTTGCTTGCGGAAGGATCGGATGAAGTTCTGCGAGTTGTTATAACGCAGCTTGGACGAGATATCCTTGATGGGCATATCCGTCTCCGACAGCCATTTCTTTGCCATGTTGAATCGGTAGGCGGACAAATAGTCGCTGAAGGAGCAATTCGTTTCTTTGCGGAAAATGCTGCTTAAATAATTCGCATTGTAATGCAGTCTGGATGCGCAGTCCTCCAGCGTGAGGTCGGTATCGTAATATTTTTGCACAAGATCGATAATTTTCTCTGAAATATTGTGATACTGAGCATCCTGCCGGTCGCGGTAGATGCGGATCAGCGGGTGGATGACCTCAGTCCAGAACCAATCTTCGATTTCCGCTGTCATATGCAAATTCAACAGTTCCTCGAAAAGCGAGCCCTTGTTCGGATGAATCTGATTCAAGGAAATGCCGGATTCCTGCATCACCATCAGCAGATTGTTAAGCAGCCGAGCCAGCGGAATCTGATATTCCTGCGGCGAAAGCGGAGCAGCGAATACAGCTTGCAGGAGCTGTCGCAGCAGCTCTTTGGACTTATCCTTTTCGGCAACTTTGATGGCGTCCATCAATTCATTTTCGAGCGGCTTCGGATAGTTCAGATTCAAGAAATGTTTGCCCGAGTTAATATTCTCGTATTGAATGATGATCCCTTCGCCGAGCTTGATCCGATGCTTCAGAGCTTCCAGCCCTTCTTTGTAGGCGATCGACATTTGCGAAAAAGCATGGATGGGAAGGCTCATCCCGATGCTGACGTGCAGATTCAAGTAGCTGAAGATGTGCTGCTGCATCTGCTCCGTCAGAGCGTAGACCTTG
Organism: Paenibacillus anseongensis; assembly: GCF_009757995.1. Classification (NCBI taxonomy): domain Bacteria; kingdom Bacillati; phylum Bacillota; class Bacilli; order Caryophanales; family Paenibacillaceae; genus Paenibacillus; species Paenibacillus anseongensis. The sequence continues at coordinate 112,773 of NZ_WSEM01000030.1, read as the reverse complement.
TTGCGGAAAGCGGCAGCTTCACTGTCTGGGCTTCCAATCAAGGTCACCACCGTCTGATCGATAATGACGGGAGCGAGCCGCTGATCGGAAGGAATGAGCTCCTCAATCATATTGTGCGCGGCGAAAAGCAGCAGCTCCATGTCCCTTTTTTCATAACGGGTATTGTCGATGGAGTCGATCTGCAGGGTAATAACGGACATCGTTTTCCATTCTTCCATATGCTTCGTATAGCCAAATTGGGCTAATTTATCGGGCAGCTCGCTCGTTTTAATATGCCCCTGGAAAGCTTTGATCAAGAAGAAGGTCCGCACCTGGCCGATATGCTGGTGAACCTCTCGTTCCAGCTGGGACTTGGATTGGAACAACGTATGGACGTGCTCGCTGATCATCTGGAACTCGTTAGCCTTCCGCTTCTGGTTCACGGTAACGAGGCCCCCGATTTGATTGAGCAGGAGCTGAATGGGCGAGTACATTTTGCGCGAACCGAGCCAAGCGAGCAGCATGGACAGAAGTAGCATCAGGATGCAGACATAGATCGTGTAGACTCCAATTTTACGCGATTCTGTGGTCAAGCTGTCGATGGAGGTTAAGGACAAATAAGTCCAATTATTCAAGTTCGAGTGCAGATAGCTGACCGAATAGCGCTTGTCGTTGATATCCGCTGTGAACTGACCTGTAGGCTCGGTTATATGGCTCAGGTCCTTCAGGCCGGCCTCCGCAATAGGTTTGCCAATCAGGCTGGCATCCGGATGCATGAGAATCTGGTGATGCTCGTCCATAATCAGAATATCTTCCAGATGTTTGGTATCGCTTTGAATCAAATCCTGCAGGGAACATGCTGGAATGTTGGCCATTGCGAAGCCGTATTTCTCCAGTCCGGTGGTTGGCAGCTTTTTGACCAGTGAGATGCTGTAATCGCAGGTTACGCTCCGAGCATTCTCCTCCGTAAAAAACCACTTCGACGGGTTCAAAATCCAGGTGCTGTTCTCCTGTGTGTTCATCAGGTTCAGCAATTTATCGTAAAAGGGGTAGCCGTCAAAACGATACAACCCCGAGTTCTTAATCATCCAGTTCTCGCGGGCATTGATCAAGATGACATCTTCCAGTTTCGTGTCAAAAGATTGCATATACCGGATTTCGCTGCGCAGATCGTCATACATCATGAAATCGTTTACAGTTAAAGGCATATCCATCGCCTTCTTGAGCACGGTGGAGTTGATGACCTGATTAAGTGTATGGTTGACAGTCGTTAATTTCTGCTCTACATTGGAGTTGATTTGGGTGATTAACTGCATTTTTCCTTCGTTGACATTTTTTTGGATCTCATTCGACGAGGTCATGAAGGCAAAAGCGCCGATAAAAATAACAGGGAGCGTGCTGAGCAAGAACCCGAACATGGTCATTTTGCTGAGAAAACTTAAATTGGGCATCGCAGCCAACACCTTATCTTAGGATAATCAATTCTGTATCTAAGTTCTGTATCTATGTATTGTAGTCAAGTCTGTCCTTAAGAGCAATAATCATCTGTCTGGCGGATAATCATTTTCTCTGATTATGACCGCAAAACGCTGCTGCATCAAGGGGGAAGGGTCATGTACACACAGGTAAACAGGAAAGCTTTTAAGCACGGTCGTCTCTTTATCTTCGGGCTGTTGTTGGTTGTTTTGATCAGTGGTTGCACAAAAGGAAGCACTACGGGAGCCAATGAGGCGAGCAGTGATCGTCCTGTTATTTCGATTATGGCACCGCTTCATTTTCCGCATCCGCCTATCCCCGAGCTCGTTCAGGAGATCGAAAAGCTTACGAATACGAAGCTGGAATTGAATTGGGTTCCAGATGGCATATACACCGATAAAATGAACACAGCCCTCACCACGAACTCGCTGAAAAAAGCAACCTACGTGAAGTATACGGACTATATGTTGATGAAAAATTCGATTCGCTCCGGCGCCTTTTGGGATATCGGACCGTATTTGTCGGCTTATCCGAATTTGAAGCAGCTCAATAAGGAGATTTTGGGACAGGCGGCTGTCGATGGAAAAATCTATGGCTTGTACACCGAGCGGCCGTCTTCCCGGCAAGGAATTATTATTCGTGAGGACTGGCTGAACAATGTGAAGTTGGCCAAGCCGACGACGGTTGATGAGCTGTATCAAGTGTTAAAAGCCTTCACGTATGGCGATCCCGATCGCAACGGCAAGGATGATACCATCGGGCTGACGGACCGAAATGACTTGGTTTTTGGCGCTTTCAAGACGCTGAGCTCCTACTTCGGCACTCCGAATAACTGGGGCGTTGCGAATGGAAAGCTGGTGCCGGAGTTCGAAACGCAGGCTTATGTGGATACGATGAATTTCATGAAAAAGCTGTACGATGAAAAGCTCATTAACTCGGATTTTGCCGTCACCAGTAAAGAAGTACAGCGCGATAAGCTGATTCGGGGCATTGCGGGCGTCTATATTGGCAGCATGCAGGATGTGCAGCGGCTTTCGGACGAGGTGCAGCTTGTGAACCCTTCGGCCAAATTCACCCTCGTGAATCATATCGAAGGACCTACGGGATTCAAGATCTGGTCGATTCCGAACTACAGCGCGCTGTACCTGTTCTCCAAAAAAGCGATTCGCACGGAGGCGGAATTGAAGCAGGTGCTGCAATTTTTTGACCGGTCGATGGATAAAGATGTCGCCAACCTGATGAAGTATGGCTTGGAGGGACGTCATTACACCACCATTGGGGACAAAGTCCAGCTGCTGGAGGAGACATCCAAGATTCGCGTGAACGAAGTGAATGCGCTGTATGCGCTCATGATCGCGGACTTGAACAATCCGCAGGTGAAGCAGGTCGCGGAGAGCGAGTCCCTGTCACAACTGGCGGATAAGCTCAGCTTGGATAACGAGAAATATATCGTTAAGGACCCGACGCTAGGGTTAGAGTCGAAAACCTACGACGAGCGTGGCGTCGAGCTGTACAAAGTCATCTCCGACGCAACGTACAATTATATGCTGGGGAAACTCGATAAAGCAGCCTTTGCGCAGGAGATTGAGCGCTGGAAGCGTAGCGGCGGCGACCAAATTATTGGGGAGTATAATGAGGCATATGCGAAGAAGTGATAAATATCCCCCCGAGCCTCCCGCGAGCGAGCCTTGAAGGCCGTCTCACGGCGGGGAAACCCGCCGAACCCGGCTGAGCGATCCGAAAAGGCTGCCTCGTGCCGGAAATTCGTCGAAAGTGCGCCGATCCTCCCGCGAGCGAGCCTAAAAGGCCGTCTCAGGTCTGGGAAGCCCGCCGAGTCTGGCTGAGCGACCCGAAAAGGCTACCTCGTGCCGGAAATTCGTCGAAAGCGCGCCGAGCCCCCTTGCAGATTTTGTTATGCAACCGCATCCCCCATTTGTCCCCGCACCCACATTCACCTTGATTTAAAGTATCCATCCCCATAAGATTCTCTCCCATCTAGCTACTCTCACATCCCACCCGCATCCACATTCCCCTTAATCTACTGCTACCAGCCTCACCGAACTCTCTCCATCCTCACTCCGTCCCGCACCTACATCCATCTGCCCCAAAAGGTGGGAAGGTGGAGAAAGAGCATGGAGAGTCAGGGGCAGTTGGATAATCATCTCCCTCCCCAATAATCATCATCTCACATCCTAGAAGAACCAGGCCGAAATGAGTAAATGATTATTTCGGTACCTACCTAAGACCTTGTAACGTGGAACTTGTAGCAAACAAACAATTCACGGAGGTCTAACAAATATGAAGAGAAATTTCGTCTCGATTCCGCTCGGCATTCTGCTGGTATCCAGCTTCGCACTTGCAGCTTGCTCAGACGGAGGCAAGGCCACTCCTGCAGCTACGACGGCAGCAGCCGGGACAACAGCAGCACCAAAAGCAACGGCTGATACAACGCCAGCCTCAATCACCATTATGGCGCCACTGAACACAGCGCAAACGCCACCAGATACAATCATCAAAGAACTGGAAAAATTAACGAACACGAAGCTGACCTATCAATTCTTCCCGGCTGATACGTACGAGGAGAAGCTAAACACAACGTTCGCTACCGGCGCACTGCCGCAAGTGACGTATTTGAAAAACCAAGCGACTTTCATTCAAATGAAATCCGCCATCCGCGACGGCCAATTCTGGGAAATCGGTCCGCTGCTCAAAGACTTCCCGAACTTGAGCAAGCTGAAGTCCACAACGAATGACAATACAAAAGTAGACGGCAAGCTGTACACGCTATACCGTGGCGTAGATATCGCCCGTCAAGGTCTTATCTATCGCAAAGACTGGGCCGATAAGCTGGGCTTGAAGCCGCCATCCAATATGGATGAGCTGTACGCGATGGCAAAAGCCTTCACGGAGCAAGACCCAGATGGCAACGGCAAAAAGGACACCATCGGTCTAACAGACCGTAACGATCTCATCTACGGTGCTTTCAAAACAGCAGCAACTTGGTTGGGCGTTCCGAACAACTGGGGCGTGAAAGACGGCAAACTGCAGCCGGAGTTCATGTTCCCTGAATATGTGAAGTCGATGGATTATTTCAAAAAGCTGCGTGACGAAGGCCTGATGAATAAAGACTTCGCAGCGACAAGTAAAACCGATCAACAAAAGCTGTTCACGAACGGTACTGCAGGAATGTACATCGGAGCTATGACAGACGTTTCGTCCCTGAACAAGGATCTGGTCAAAAACGTGCCGACAGCCGTTGTAGACGTACACAGCATGGTAGCTGGACCTGACGGCAAATTCGCTGCATGGGCGCTTCCAGGTTACGCGAACGTCGTGCTTTTCCCGAAATCTGCGATCAAAAACGAAGCTGAGCTGAGAAAAGTTCTCGCCTTCTTCGACAAAATGATGACGCCTGAAGTAGCGAACCTGGCAAACTGGGGCATCAAAGATGTCAACTACAGTGTAGTCGACGGTAAAGCGAAAAAGCTGGATGAAGAGAAATGGACGCGTGAAGTGAAGCCGTTCACTGACGCAGCCATCGGCGATGAAGATACATCAGGAAGACTGCTCGGCATTCCAACGATCCCTGCGCAAGGCAAAGCGGATGAGCTGAAAATTGCGAATCTGAAGTTCGCCGTGCAAGACCCTGTTGCAGCGCTTGACTCCAAAACAAACTTGGAAAAAGGCGTTCAGCTCCAAGACGTTATCAAAGATGCAACGAACAAATACATCTACGGCAGCATTGATAAGGCTGGATTCGATAAAGCCATCGAGGATTGGAAAAACCGCGGAGGCAACAAAATCATCGAAGAGTACAACGCCCTATACAAAAAATAAGCCGTGGACAGGAATCAAGGAAATCATACTGGTTTCTTATCGGGGAGGCTGCTGATCATCAGGGGCAGCCTTCTCGTTTTTAGGAAACATCGGGAAAGGAAGAGAATTATGCAGGATGTACATGCTGTGCAAAGTGTGGTGGAAAGGAAACAGAGCAGTGAGTTAGGCAGGCGGCTATGGAGGAACAAGTGGATTTATGTCATGCTGCTGCCGGGGATTTTATATTTTATCGTGTTCAAATATGTCCCGATGTATGGATTGATCATCTCGTTCCAGAACTATAAGCCGTTCAAAGGGGTTAGCGGGAGCGAGTGGGTGGGTTTTGAGCATTTTCAGCGGTTGTTTACAGAACCGGACTTCTTAAATATTTTGAGCAATACGTTAATTTTATTTGTGATGAACATCCTGTTTTACTTCCCGATCCCGATTATCATGGCCTTGATGCTCAATGAGGTGAGAGGGGAATTTTTTAAGAAAACGTTCCAAACGATCGTCTATTTGCCGCACTTTATGTCTTGGGTCATCATTGTTTCGATCTCTTTCGTTATGTTGACGATGGACGGCGGGATTATTAACGACATTATTGAATATTTCGGTTTTGAGAAAATCAATTTCCTGTTGGCTCCGGAATGGTTTAGACCGATGTACATTCTTCAAGTCATCTGGCGGGAAGCCGGTTGGGGGACGATCATTTATCTGGCGGCGATTGCCTCCATTGATCCTGGATTGTATGAGGCAGCACGTATGGACGGTGCAGGACGTTTGCGCCAAATGTGGCACATTACGCTTCCGGCACTACGTAGTGTCATTATTGTTTTGTTAATTTTGAAAATTGGTGCGGTTCTCGAACTCGGTTTTGAACATGTGTACTTGCTGCTTAACTCTATGAACCGAAATGTTGCGGAGATCATTGATACTTATGTATATACAGCGGGTTTAAAACAAGGCCAATTCAGCTACAGCGCAGCAATCGGATTGTTCAAATCGTTCATCGGGCTTGTTCTGGTGATGATTGTCAACCGCATTGCGAAGAAAATGGGCGAAGAAGGCGTGTACTAAGCAAGGCATAGAAAGGCAGGAGGCTGCACCATGGTAGAAGATAGAACATTAGCCGGGCGAATGTTTAGCATCATTAACTATTTGCTCTTGACGATTATTGGCTTGATTACAGTGATTCCTTTTGTGCATGTTGTGGCGGGATCCTTTACGACCAGCGCGGAGATGGCGGCGAAGAAGTTCGTTATTATTCCGACGGAATGGAGTATTGAGGCGTACCGGTTTATTTTTTCGACGAATACGATTTTTAAAGCGATGGGCGTTTCCATCTGGACGACGCTGCTAGGAACGGTCATTTCGATGTTCATCACAGCCCTCATGGCGTACGGCTTATCCCGCAGAGATGTGGATGGCCGCAAAGTGATCATGTTCATGGTTGTTTTCACGATGTTGTTCCACGGCGGTTTAGTGCCAACATTCCTGGTTGTAAAAGAATTAGGGATGATCGACTCGTACATGGCCTTAATTTTGCCGTCGGCTGTTTCAGCGTTTAACTTGATTATTTTGAAAAACTTTTTCCAAAACATCCCGGAGGGACTGGAAGAGTCGGCGAAAATCGATGGCTGCAGCGACTTCGGCATTTTGTTCCGCATTGTTTTGCCTTTGTCGATGCCGGCGATTGCTACGATTTCCCTCTTTTATGCCGTGACATACTGGAATACCTACCTGAGTGCAATTCTCTATCTGAATGAGAGCGCTATGTGGCCGATTCAAGTTCTTTTGAGACAAATTGTCGTTCTGGCAAGCGGAATGGATCATAGTGTGGATCTCGACAGCGTGACGCCGCCGCCGGCTCAGTCCATCAAGATGGCGGTTATCGTTGTAGCGACATTACCCATCCTTGTTGTTTATCCGTTCTTGCAAAAGCATTTTGCGAAAGGCGCGATGATCGGTTCCATCAAAGGGTAAAAGAAAGGATTTCAACATGCAGATGCCTAAGCATATCGATGAGATCCGCGAGCTGCTTGCGGACATGGACGGTTTGTTTGCCGGGTTTCACGACTGGCTGTGGGGACAGCACGACGCGGAAAGCGGCGGTTTCTATTACGCAAAAAGTTCAAAACAGCTGCCCGGTAGTGGCGGCGTTCCAGACATTGAATCAACGGCGCAAGCGCTCAATATTATGGAGCGCTTCGGCTTACTAAGCAGCCTGCCGGAAGAGATGAAGCGAGGGCTTATACGCTTTTTCCAGAAAAGGCAGGACCCTGTATCCGGGTATTTCTACGATGCGAACCCGCTTATGCGCGAAGATGAAGTGATGGTGGCGCGAGCCATCTCCTACAGCCGTAACGCGCTAAGGAAACTCGGCGGGCAGCCGCTGTATCCGCTGCCCTATGAGGCGCAGCAAGCGCCGGCTTATATGGACTCGCCGCAGAGCTATCTGGCGTGGCTGCAGTCGGTGCCGCTCGTGAACAGCTGGCGCGGCTGCGACCGGTTGTCTACCTCCAGCGTGTACGTGCGGCAGGTAGAGCCGGATGAGCGCAGGGCGGCTTACGCGAAGACGGCGTTTGACTTCTTTGCGGAGAAGCAGGACCCGCATACCGGGTTGTGGGGGGAAGGTTCCTACTATGTGCGGATATCGGGGACGTTCAAGCTGCACATTTTTTATGATCACTTCGGGGTTCCACTGCCGCGCGAAGATCGTATTTACCAAAGCATCCTCACAGCGCTAAGGCAGGAGGAAGCAGCGGATATGTGTTATATCCGCAATCCGATTCACTTGCTTTCGTATATGAAGCTGTCGATTCCAGAGGAAGAGCTGCGCGAAATCATCCAGATTACACTCACGAATATGCGGAGACTGCTGCGCGCTGACGGTAGCTTCTCCCGTGAGCTTGCTCATTCTCCGACAGCGCCTAACGTCGCTCAGGTCAAGCCAGGCGAGTACTATCCCGACATGCCGAAGGCCGTCCACATTGGCGGCGGCGAGGTCGAAGGCGATATGAACGCTGGGACGCAAGCGCTGCTAATTCGCTCTATTTGCCACAAGTTGACTGGAAATCCATAAATCTATATAGGAATAGAGAGGGAAACTTACTATGACGGATATTTATGCAAAATCACCGATGGAATGGGCACGAGCTGCCTGTGATTCCATTATGAGCCAGTATACACCGATGGAGCTGCCGCCTGCCGGGCGTTGGCATTATCATCAAGGTGTATTTTTATGCGGGATGGAAATGCTTTGGGCCGCTGAAAAGGACGATCGCTATGACGCTTACATCCAGGCTTATGTAGATGGCCTGATTGATGATAACGGCAATCTTTACTTTGCTCGCGATGAGCTTGATGCTGTGCAGGCCGGACTTTTGTTGTTCCGTTTGGAAGAGAAGACGGGACACGCAAAATACCGGATCGCTGCCGATAAGCTGAGAAGTCTGCTTAACACGATCAACCTGACGTCCGAGGGCGGGTATTGGCACAAAGACAAATATGCCTACAACATGTGGCTCGACGGTTTGTATATGGCGGGTGTCTTCTCGCTGAAATACGCGAATGCTTACGGTGATCTCGCGCTGCGCGATACCGTGCTGCATCAAGAAGGACTGATGCGCAAATACATGAAAGACGACGTAACAGGGCTGCTCTATCATGCATGGGACGAGAGTCGCAAAATGCCTTGGGCCAACGCCGAAACTGGCTGTTCACCCGAGTTCTGGGGCCGTTCGTTAGGCTGGTACGGTCTTGCTCTCGCGCAGTTCCTGGATGAACTGCCTGCGGATGAGCCAGGGCGCGAGGTGCTGGTGGACTCCTTGCGTGAATTCGTTCATGCCTTGATTCGTTACCAGGATACGGAGAGCGGACTATGGTATCAAGTCGTAGACAAAGGCGATCAACCGGACAATTGGTTGGAATCCTCTTGTACAAGTCTGTTCGTCTATACGATTGCCAAGGCGGTTAAGCACGGGGTTGTCGGCGGGGAGTGTGCGGCTGCAGCAGTGAAGGGTTATGAGGGCTTGATTCGTACACTGAAATTCGATGAGCAGGAGCGGGTCATCTTGCCTTTGATCTGCATCGGTACGTCAGCCGGCGATTACGAAAACTACGTAACACGCCCAACTAGCGAAAATGACCTGCATGGCGTAGGGGCTTTTGTTATGGCTTGTGTGGAAGTCGAGTCTCTCGTTAAGCAGACGGTATAAGCATCTAAGAGAAACAGACGTAAGAGCAGAGCATCACCTGTTATTCGTCTGTTTCTTTCTCACTGTTATGTAAACGCATACATTTTCATTATCAGATAAAAGGAGAGATATAGCTTTGAATAAACGGCGTATGATTTCGGTCTTCATGTCTGTGGTTTTGATGTTTTCGATGCTTCCGGTGGCGTTAGCTGCGGATGCAATTCCATGGGAATTCAGTGCCTTCGGCGCAGGGACTAGTAGTATAAATACACCAGTGCCAACCATGAATGCAGACGGTTCCGTTACCATGCTAGCAAAAGACGGCAAGCTGGCTAGCGCAGAAGAAGGGATATCTTATTATTTTAAAAAATTAGAGAAAGATGCCAACCTTGAGATTCGTGCAACAGCGACTGTCGTTAATTTTAATAGTAAAAATCCCCCATCCACACCCAATCAGAAATCGTTCGGACTGATGCTGCGTGGAAGTTTTGCGCAAGGTAATGCCAAACAATCATCGAACTATATAGCCGTTGGAGGCATGGGGGATAAAGACAATACGCCGAATGTGGTGCAAGCTATTTATAAACAAGGCGTTAACGGGACTACTTCTGATGCTGCAAATACGAACAAGAAATTACTATTTAGCGGAGTGAGGGCTCCTGCACCTAAAGAGGTATATAACTTTAAAATCAAAAAATCCGGTGACGCTTTCGAGTTAACTGTCAATGGAGTCACACAAATCCTAACAGTAGATCATCTATTTGATGGCAATGATCAGCTATACGCCGGGTTATATGTTGCCAGAGATGCAGAGATCACGTTCAGCAATTTTGACATTAAAGTGGATGAGAGAGCCCCCAAACAGCTGAAATTGAATACAACTTCTATGAAAAAGGACTACTTCATCAAAGATAACCTCGACCTTACTGGCTTAAAAGTAACAGCCGTGTATGCGGATAATCACGAAGAGGAGCTTTCAGTAGGGGATTATCTTGTGACAGGGTTTGATAACAGTGTGGTGGGAACGAATCTCATTAAGATCCATTTCAACGGTCAAACGGCCACCATTCCTTTAAACATGAAGGACTTGGTTATGACGGCCATGGATATCCAGTACAAGCCGGCCAAAACCGACTACTATCCGGAGGAATTCTTCGATCCGCAAGGCCTGACAGTGCTGGGGCAATTCAACGGAGGCGACGTTTGGGCCGAGATGGCCGATTCGCAATATGCAATTTCCCTTCCGCCAGCGGCTGCAACCGTATCGAATGCAACCTATACACTCAAGACACCGGGAATCCATACCGTTACGGTTAGGTCCACAGTAACTACAACCACTTATGCGACATTCGATGTCACTGTGAAAAACGCCCACCTAACGGGCTTGGATATCAAACAGCTGCCGCAGAAAACCCAATTTTTCGTTGGCAAAACTTTTGACCCAGCCGGCTTGGTGGTAGAGGCGAAGTATAGCGATGCTTCAACCGTTAGATTATTGCGAAGCGACTACACGCTTTCAGCTCCGGATATGTCTACGGCAGGTACGAAGGACATCACGGTTACTTATAAAAATGTGCCCGATCCCGATAAGACAGTTAAGTTTCCTATCCTAGTAAAACAACAAACGATTATAGGAAGCCAAGTTACCGGATATCCGCAAACAACCTATGCGATTGGGGAGTCTTTTGATCCGGCAGGTTTAGAAGTGAAGGCGGTTTATGACAGCGGGGATCAGGAGCCGTTGGCGGATGCCCAGCTTACATTAGATACTTCAGCTTTTGACAGTACAAAAGCAGGTGTTTATCCCATTACGATTACGCCTGTAAATGCAGCCATTCCACCCACTGTGTTGCAAGTATCCGTCGTTGAACCTAGAGAGCAAGAGTGGAAAGTCATCCGCTTCGGACAATCCACCTCAAACACGAACAATACGGTTACGGTCGTTGAGCCAGGCAAATCTGCTACACTTGTCGCTTTGGAAGGCGGCGGTAAAGTGACGGGCGACCACGATGGGATTAGCTTTTACTATACGGAGCTGGATGCGGTCAAAGACAACTTTGAATTATCCGCGGATATCAAAGTTGTTGCTTATGCGAAAGATCCGCATGACGGTCAAGAATCGTTCGGCATCATGGCCCGAGATGCGATCGGAACGGCCGGAGACTCCGCCGTATTTGCTTCCAACATAGCTGCTGTTGGCGGATACAGCGGTGGCACAACGAAACAGAACGGTACGCAGTTGTTCGTCAGAACCGGTGTTACGGCACCGAATGGCACAGGCAGCCAAGGTGTCCAAAGCAAGATGTTGAGCGCGGTGAAACCAGCCCTCGCGAATACCTATCCAGCGGCTAATTATAAGCTGACGCTGACGAAAACGAACAGCGGCTTCACGGGTCGATTAAACTCCGATAAGGCCGAAGAGATTTTCGCGCCGAATATTATGACGGTGCAGGATGGCGACAAGATGTATGTCGGCTTCTTCACCGCTCGTCTGGCGACGATCGAAGTGAGCGGCATAGACCTGAAGGTGACCGCTGCGCAAACGGATGCGCCCAAGAAGGAACCTGCCCCGGCAGCCATCGATCCGGATATGAGCCTGACCGGGCTAACGAGAACTTCAACGACCGCGTATTCGTTTGGGCTGAAATCCAATGTCAGCGGTGTGGTGACGATTAAGCAAGGCTCGAGCCTCCTTACGCAAAATGCCCAAATTCAAGCGGGACAGCCGCTTGTGCTTAATACAACGGTTACGGCTAACACGTATACCAACTTTAGCGCGGCATTCGTGCCCGACGATACACAGTATTTGACGAACTACGGCAAAATTGTCAAAAACTTCACCGTCGATATGAAAACCTATGTGGATAACGGTGACATCTACGTATCGCCGACGGGAACTGCGGGTGGAGACGGTACAATCAACAACCCTCTCGATCTGGATACGGCCATTGATTACGTGAAATCAGGCCAGACTATCATCCTGCTGGACGGCAGATATGTACGCAGCGCCAAGCTGGAGATCAAAAAAGGCAACGACGGCACGGTCGATGCCATGAAATCATTGATCGCGGCACCAGGTGCGAAGCCGGTGATCGATTTTGACAAGAAGACCGAAGGTGTCGTTCTTAGCGGGAATTACTGGCATGTGAAAGGCATTGATTTCACGAGGTCTGCGGGCAATACCAAGGGCTTTACGGTAGGCGGAAACCATAACATCGTGGAGCTTAGCCGATTTTACGATAATGGCGATACCGGTTTGCAAATTAGCCGTACCGATGAGTCCGATTCGGATAAAACGCTTTGGCCGTCCTACAATCTCATTTTGAATTGTGAATCTTTTGATAATGTGGACCCTTCGAATAACAATGCCGACGGTTTTGCTGCAAAATTGACTTCGGGCGTGGGCAACGTTTTCCGGGGAGATATTTCCCATAACAATATCGATGATGGATGGGATTTATACACGAAATCCGGGACAGGAGCAATTGGTCCTGTTGTCATCGAGGATAGCATTGCCTATCACAATGGAACATTAACGAACGGCACGGTAGGTGCAGGGGATAAAAACGGCTTCAAACTCGGTGGCGAAGGCATCCATGTGCCGCATGTGATCCGAAACAGCATTGCTTTTGGCAATGGCGCTTATGGCTTTGCGAGCAACAGTAATCCGGGAGTGCGGGCGGAAAACGGGAATATCGCTTTTAACAATACGAAAGGCAATTTGAACTTTACGACGTACACGGGCATTCAAACCGATTTTCGTATCGATGGTTTTACTTCCTATCAAAAGGATTACACGGCTAAAGATAATTATCCGGCAGCCTTGAGTTCTGACACCAACTATCTATTTGATGGCTCTAAAAGCATGAACAAATCTGGCACGCAGCTGACGGATGCGAATTTTGCGAGTCTGGTTCCTGCACTTCCGTATCAAAGAGATGCGGTGGGCAATATCATCAGGGGCAACTTCCTGAAGCTGGTTAGTCCGAGTGCTCCATCCCGGTCGGATTCAGGGGGCGGTTCATTTCCTGGCAGCGCATCTCCTAGCATCACGGTGAAAGAGGTAACAGGTGGTGTGGAGCTAATAGGAGTACCTGCTGTAGCTACGATAGACGGGAAAAAAGTATCAACATTCTCAATCGCAGCAGATCAATTAAATAAAGCAATCGATCTTCTGAAGAAAGCGAACGGGAATACGATTATTGCTGAAGTAAAAGGCGATGGGACTGTAGCTGCTGTGGAATTGCCTGCAAGCTCGATAAGCGCAGTGGCGGCAGCCATGCCAAATTTGGAACTCTCGATTAGATCGGGCGGCATGACTTACAACCTGCCTCTCAAAGCGCTGGATGTAGAGGCTTTAGCTGCGAGTTTAGGGACAGATGCGGCGAATGTGAAAATCCACATTTCCCTTGAGCAGGTAACTGGCGCTGCTGCTGACCCAATTACAGCAAAAATGAAAGAAGATGGCGTCACGCCGCTAACCGCACCGGTAGAGTTCAGCATTGTTGCTGAGGGCAACGGCAAGAAGGTGGTTGTGTCTGATTTTGGTGGCACGTATGTCACCCGAGTGCTGACCTTGTCGTCAGCGGTTGACGCTGATAGGGTATCAGCCGTATGGCTGAATCCAGCGACAGGGGAGCTGACCTTTGTCCCGGCGATCTTTAACGTCGTTAATGGTCAAACCGAAGTTACGATGAAACGTACGGGGAACAGTGTGTACGCTGTCGTCTCTTCAGATCAGACCTTTGGGGATCTGATAGGCCATTGGGCCCAAGCGGATGTGGAGCTGCTGGCTTCCAAACTTGCCGTCAAAGGCGTTGCAGCTGGCACCTTTGCGCCAAACGCGTCCATTACGCGCGCTGAATTTGCAGCGCTGCTCGTCCGCGCACTGGGATTAAATGAAGCAGGCGCCAGCGCTTTCTCGGACGTACCTGCGAACAGTTGGTTCGCTGGGGCGGTGGGCGCTTCAGCAAAGGCTGGGCTGATTGAGGGCTTTGAAGATGGCTCGTTTGGACCTGGTGAGCAAATCACGAGGGAACAGATGGCTGTCATGATCACACGTGCCATGAAGTTTGCCGGGCAGCAGCCTGTGGTTATGGATCTGGCTCAGTTGGCTCAGTTTGGCGATAGTCCCGCCATTCATGAATGGGCTAAAGCAGCTGTCGCCGAAGCGGTTCGCGTAGGCATTGTGAACGGCGTAACGGATACGACGTTTGCGCCTGGCGCGTCTGCGACCCGCGGGGAAGCCGCTGTCATGCTGAAAAGATTGCTGCAGAAGCTGCAATTTATGAATTGAAAAGGCGCCCGCGAGGGCGTCTTTTTCATTAAAAAGCTCCTTCAAGCTAGCCATTTGAACCAGCTTCCTCTCTCATTGGATGAAATCCAATAGAAAGGCTATTTGGAGGTCGGAATTGTCCAATCCATTGGATGAATTCCAATGGGAGGGGTGAATTCGGTGCCAAATAACCCGGTTTCACCGGGCGCTATTGGATTTCATCCAACGAGGAGAGAGAAATCTCCCTCAAAAGTGCCTTCCCATTGGAAATCATCCAATGGAACATACGGCTCAGGCGCTTGCCCATACCCTCTTTTTCACATCTTCACCGCCATAAACAGGTAATCCCTATGATAAAATAGAATACTAGAGAGACTCGTAGGGGAATGAAGCCTGACATCAGGGGGTACAGTAGATGAAAAGAACGTTAGTCGTAAGCGATATCCATGGTTGTTTGGAGGAATTCAAGCAATTATTAGTTAAAGTCAATTTCAATGCTGAGGAAGACCAACTTGTCCTGCTGGGAGACTATGTGGATCGCGGTCCGGACAGTCGGGGAACGGTAGAATACGTCATGCGCTTAGTGCGTGAAGAGGGTGCCATTGCGCTCAAAGGTAATCACGACCAGCGGTTCGTAGAAGTGTTGAGCGAAGTAGATCCTTTGACGGAGATGAAGTTTTTCGAACATGGCGGTATCCAAACGTTCAGAAGCTTCTGCGGTCAGGACAATCTGGATATTAAGCAATCCAAAGAGCGGATTTTGGGCAAGTGCTTGGAACACGTAACCTTTCTAAACAACCTTCCGCTTTATTACGAGGATGAGGATCATATTTATGTGCACGCCGGGCTAAATCCCGCATTCGTTGATTGGAAAACGCAGCCGGAACGGGACTTTATGTGGATTCGTGCGCCATTTGTTCAGCAGCCGACCGTTGTGAAAAAAACGGTAATTTTCGGCCACACCCCAGCCAAAGATATTCATGGCAAAGCGGATGTGTGGTTTGACCGCGACAAAATCGGTATTGACGGCGCCTGCCCGTACGGCTTTCAACTCAATTGTTTGGAAATCAGGGGGAAAAACGAGTACACGACGTATTCCGTAGCCTCAAGAGGCAGCTGGAAATAGTCGCTGCTCAGCATCGCTAATCATGATCGGCGCACGGAATGATCGGAGTCGTCCCCGGATTCCCTTTTAGCAAGAAAGATCAAGAAGCAAGACGTTCAATCACGTACACTGTGGATAGCAGCAGGAGGGGGCAATAGACGATGGGCACCGAGTATGATACCCAAATCCAGGCGACATTGGATTATATTGAAGACCACCTTGCGGAGCCTTTATCCGTGGAGGGGCTTGCTCGTGTAGCCTGTTTCTCTGAATTCCATTTTCATAGGGTTTTTCAGAGTATGGTAGGAGAAGCGGTGATGGAGTATGTTCGGAAAAGAAGATTGGCGAGAGCCGCCTACCGAATCGCGCATACGGATCAAAGGCTGATCGATATTGCCCTCGACCATGGGTTTCAATCCCATGAAAACTTCACTCGAGCATTTAAAAAGGTGTTTGAGCGAACACCGCTCGCCTATCGGAAGCAAGGTATTGTGACACCGTTATATGCCAAAGCGAATGTGCTGCAAAGGAAATTAAATCCCAATCCCTATTTAGGAGGCATACGCATGGAATATCAATTGAGAACGAAACCGGCTTTTAAGCTAATTGGATACGAACTGAGGACGACTTGCAAGGAGGGGCAAAATCACCGGGACATTCCTGCTTTTTGGAACACGTATCTGGAAGAGAATAAGGGAAGCCGCATAGGCAATCGCGTTCATACGGATTCACCGGTGGAGCTTGGCCTTTGCACGGATTTTAATATGGAGACTGGGGAATTAACGTATCTGATCGGGATGGAGGCTACAAGCTTCGAGGGTGTGCCTGCTGATTTGGTGTGCCGTGAGTTTCCTGAGGCCAGGTATGCTGTTTTTACGACGCCCAAAGTGACCCCGGATCAATTCGTCGCCTCGATTCAGAGCACGTGGAAGTCTATCTTCGAGGAATGGTTCCCTCATTCGGGCCTAGAGCACGCAGGCGGCGTGGAGTTTGAGTGGTATGATGAGCGCTGCCATGCCGACAAGCATGATCAGTTTCAGATTGACATCTATATTCCGGTAAAAGATAAATAACAGCTTGTAAACAAAATAACCATCTTTTGTAATCGAAATGCAATCTTCTTTTCATCTGGGATTAAGGTTCGGGACCTATAATGAAATTCGACCCCCTTTTAATATATATATACTTAAGACCCGCAGCCCGTTGCTGTGGGTCTCTTTTTTTCTACTCCGGTTAAAAGGATACGGACAGATAACTCAGTGAGCCGACTTCATAGCTGCGGTGAATGACTTGAGGCGTGCGAGCCGGGTCGCCGCTGCCCATTGCGATATAGATCGGGATAAAGTGCTCTGGCCGAGGCACAGCCATGCGCGCATGAGGGGCTTCGGCGGCGTAGTTGAACAACGCGTTCAGGTTCTGAGCGCTCATGTTCTGCACGAGCCAATCGTCAAAAGCGACCGCCCAAGCATCCGGCTCCGTGGCTTCCCAGTTGAGCGCGCGCAGATTGTGCACGGTGGCGCCGCTTCCGATAATCAGGATATCTTCCTGATCGAGGCCGCGCAGCGCTTCCCCTATGCGATACTGCTCAGCAGGCGGCAGGTAGGGGTTCACGGACACTTGGATCACTGGGCAGACAGGTGTAGGGAACATGCGCAGCAGAGGCACCCATGAGCCGTGATCAAGTCCGCGCTCGGCGTCCAAGTTTACTTGGATGCCTTTGGCTTGGAAGCGCTCGGCAAGCTGAGCGGCGAGCGCTTTGCTGCCTTTTGCCGGGTACTTGATTTGGAACAGCTCCTTCGGAAAGCCGCCGAAATCATAGATGGTATCATAGACACCGTCGGTGGAGGAGATGGTAAGGACTTCCGTTTCCCAGTGAGCTGTAAAAATCACGATCGCTTTGGGCGATACCTTTTTGCCATAATCCAAAAGAAATTCGGTGCACGCCGAATCTTGAATAGCCATCATGGGGGACCCATGCCCAACAAATATAGGTGAAATCATCGTCATCGCTCCTTATAGTTACATTTAATAACCTAGTTACTTTATGTAACTTATATTACGCCGTAAGTGTCCGTCTGGTCAAGTAAGTTATTTACTTTTTGTAAGTTATTAAGTGGAGAGAGAGGAGCTAATCTCAGGTATAGTATGGCCTTCTTAGCTGAGAACCTTTCAGTGTTCGTCTAAGTTGTGCTTATTCTATCTTTACTCCGTTCCCTGCCACCAAACAGCGCAGAGTAACGGTAGCTTTTCCATCTACCTCAGCTGAACCTTCTACATGGGGCGTCAAGCTGGAACTGGGCACAGGAGTAGATAGATTACTTGGAGTTAGCGCTGATTCCTCCTGCAACTTTCCGCAATAGATCCATTTCGCTCAATTAACTCTGGTTTCTACCACTAATATCAGCATTTCTAGTAGTTTTCGTCCATTTTTAGCAATTTAGCTGTAGCCTCTACCGTTACTCCGTTCTCTGCCACCAAACAGAGCAGATAAACGGTAGCTTTTCCATCTACTTTAACTGTACCTTCTACATGGGGCGTCAAGCTGGAACTGGGCATAAGAGTAGATAGATTACTTGGAGTTAGCGCTGATTCCTCCTGCAACTTTCCGCAATAGATCCACTTTCGCTCAATTAACTCTGGTTTCTACCACTAATATCAGCATTTCTAGTAGTTTTCGTCCATTTCCAGCAATTTAGCTGTAGCCTCTACCGTTACTCCGTTCTCTGCCACCAAACAGCGCAGATTAACGATAGCTCTTTCGTCTACCTTAGCTGAACCTTCTACATGGAGCGTTAACTTGGAACTGGGCACAGGAGTAGATAGATTACTACTTGGAGTTAGCATCGATTCCTCCTGCTACTTTCTGCTATAGATCCACGTTTGCCTTCATTGCACAAACTGCAATGTAGGGAGGTAATCTAGGCAAGTTAGGGCCTCTACGTTGCACAAAGTGCAATCATTTCATCCAAAATAGGCTGAAATGGGGGATTTTCGCCCTCTACAATGCACAAAGTGCATTGTAGAGGAGTGATCGGGTCAAATTCCGCCTTCTTCATTGCACAAACTGCAATGTAGGGAGGTAATCTAGGCAAGTTAGGGCCTCTACGTTGCAGAAAGTGCAATCATTTCATCCTAAACAGGCTGAACTGGGGGATTTTCGCCTTCTACAATGCACAAAGTGCATTGTAGAGGAGTGATCGGGTCAAATTCCAGCCTCTTCATTGCACAAACTGCAATGTAGGGAGGTAATCTGGGCAAGTTAGGGCCTCTACGTTGCACAAAGTACAATCATTTCATCCCAAACGGGCTGAAATGGAGGATTTTCGCCTTCTACAATGCACAAAGTGCATTGTAGAGGAGTGATCGGGTCAAATTCCGCCTTTTCATTGCACAAAGTGCAATCATTTCATCCTAAATAGGCTGAAATGGGGGATTTTCGCCTTCTACAATGCACAAAGTGCATTGTAGAGGAGTGATCGTGTCAAATTCCAGCCTCTTCATTGCACAAACTGCAGCGTAGAGACTTAGGCGCAACTTGCCGCGCGCGAATCCTTGGCGCAACTTGCCGCGTGCAAATCCTAGGTGCGGTGGGAAAAGGCCTAAACGCAAAAAAACCTGGCCACAGCAGGCCAGGTTTTCTTCTAATCGGTCGGATCCACCAATTCCAACGCGGCAAAGGGGTTGCCGCCTACCTCGTCGTCGGACTCGACGAATCTTTTGAGTGCGTTTAATTTGTTTTCCCAATAACGCTCATAATAGGAAAGCCAGCGCTTGAGCTCCATCAGCGGTTCCGCTTCCAGCCGGTAGCGGGTTTCGCGGCCGACTTTCCGCTCTTTCACCAGCCCCGCGTCGGCCAGGATGCGCAAATGCTTGGACACCGCCGTGCGGCTGATCGGAAAATGACCGGAAATCACGGTCACAGGGAGCTCCTGCTCGCGAAGCAGCTGCAGCACCTGCCGGCGCGTCGGATCGGCTATCGCTTGAAACACATCATGTTTCTGCGAGGGGGAGGGGGCTGACATCTTAAGCCTCGATGTAAGCCGTAAGTTTCTTCGCGATACCAGCCCAGCCGTTCGCCATCATCTCGCGTACAACGGAATGAGGTTGGTTGAATTCCGTAACCTTGTCCGCATCCCAGCCAGAGTGGATGAGAGTGAATTCGGTTTTGCCATCTACATCTTTCAATTCAAATGTAAGCGACCAGTCCTTGCCCCATGCGAAAGAAAGGCGGTTAGGCGGCGTAACGTCCGTCACTTTGCAAGGGGAGTTGCCGAAAGGTCCGGCTTCCAAGTGAAATTCATACCCGGCTTCCGGTTTGAAATTGTTCGGCATGAACCAAGCCGCAATGCCCTCGGAAGTCGCAACGGCATCCCATACTTTTTGAATCGGCGCGTTAAAAACGACAGTTTGTACAATGTCCGGTAGTGTGTTTGTTTGATTGCTCATTTTAAAATTCCTCCAATAAATGATGTGTTGTTATTTTGGACTTGTTGCTGATTTTGCACTTCACTTGAATCATGTGCTGTTAACCCTTGCTCTTCACCTTATCCAAATGACGGAAACGGAGCGCGGACCATGTCTCGTCCACAGCCACATTGCTAACCGCGCGATACTCTGAGATGCTTGAAACCAAGGCAAACAAGCTATCACGGTTAATGTTCGTCTTGATCTTCGAGCTTTGCTTCGGATAGGTGATCCAGAACAAAGCGTCGTCTTTCAGATACTGGATCGCCTTAGGCGCCCATTCTTCAACTTCAGCTGCGTCCTTCACAAAAAGCTGGACGAAATCGTAAGTCCCATTCGGCTCCCCGGACTCTTCAATACCGAGCGCATAGCCTTCAGGCGCATGGAGTACGAGAGCTCGTCCTTGCTTATAGTGCAGCTTTTTTAGTAATGCTTCTTGCATCGCCTGCGCCTGCCTTTCCATACCATGCCTAGCTTACTTGTAGGTTGTCCTAAAATACATTCGCTCATGAAATACGAAACCAAATGGTTACATATTGGATTATACGAAACCTTTTGGTTTCGCGTCAAGAGAAAAAAAAGCAGCTACCCTCTAAGAGAGCAGCCGCTGTTATTTACCAAGCGTAAGCTTCCGGCGCCGCTTTACCGGGACCAGGGAAGATTTCATCCAACTTTTTCAAAGTCTCTTCACTTAGTGAAACTTCAGGTACGCGTAAGGAATCCTGAAGCTGCTCAATGGTTCTTGGTCCGATAATCGGTGAAGTAACAGCCGAATGTGATAGAACCCAAGCCAAAGCAACAACATCTTCTTTTTCGCCGATTTCTTTGCAGAGTGCGGAGAATTGCTCCAATTGGCTGCGATGCTTCTCAACCCGCTCGGCAGAACGGGTGCTGCGGGCACCAGTACCTGCCAAGGCGTTACGGCCGAGCAAGCCTCCGGCAAGCGGACTCCACGGAATGACGCCAAGACCCAGCTTCTCAGCAGCAGGAAGCACTTCCAACTCAGGCAATCTGGCAAGAAGGTTGTACAGATGCTGTTCGGAAACTAAGCCTAGGAAATGGCGGGCTTTCGCTTCAGCTTGAGCACAGGCAATGTGCCAGCCTGCAAAGTTGCTGGAGCCAATATAGTCGACAGTGCCTTGGTTCACCGCGGATTCGAACACACCCCACAGCTCATCCCAACTCACGTTGCGATCGATATGATGCATTTGGTAAAGCTCAATGTGGTCGGTTTGCAGTCTTTTGAGAGAAGCTTCCAGATGACGTCTGATTTTGTAAGCAGACAATCCACGCTCTGAGTTAGGTCCATCATGCGGATCATTCATATCGCCATAGGCTTTAGTCGCAAGAATAACTTTCTCTCTGCGTCCACCGCCTTGCTTGAACCAACGGCCGATAATTTCTTCCGTCCAGCCCCTTCTTTCAACGCCACCGTACACATTAGCTGTATCGAAAAAATTGATACCCGCATCCAGCGCGGCATCCATAATTTTAAAAGCTTCTTTTTCCTCAGTTTCTGGTCCAAAATTCATGGTTCCCAGACATAATTGACTAACCTTTAAGCCGGATTTCCCTAAATACGAATACTTCATGATTCATCCTCCCACATTCCTCTTGATATTAGTAAGTACTAATTGCTGAAGACTTGTACGTCGTGATGATAGTTTCTATTTTATAGAAGTTTCTACATCAGTGAAAGTAGTGAAAATGTTTACAGTTGGTGCGTGAAAAGTAACCTTCTATAGAAGAAGTTACTAACTAACCCGATATTTTGGAATTGTATACCAAATACATTTTTGTTCTTTCGCTCTCCGTAAAAATCTGTTAAAATGACATTGAAATCGCTTACACTATTTTTGGGAATAACGGTGAAACTTAAAAAATTGAGGTGATAACCACATAAGAAGAGATCTTTCACGTAATTAATGAAATGTTTTAGGCTGAAAATTGTAGTTCTTAGCAAGCATTGCAGTACCGAAAACAACATACGTCATGTTTTATAACACTATATCCGCGAAATTCATTATTTTTAGACCTGTTTTTAGTATTTTTTTGTATACAATGCACCAAATATCTATTCACACAGAAGAAAATGCGGTATAATTTTCTTCGAAGGTCAAAAAATGATGAATACGGGGGATGCGGATGATTACTTCATCACATGTTGTGTATGCTTTAGTGACATTAAGCGTTATCGTCGTCATGTTGTTAAAACGAGGAGTCGTCATTCCCACCTTAATTGGTACCTTCTTAATCGGATGGATTTATAAGGGGGATGTGATCAGCGGGTTCAAAGCAGTCTACAACGCTAATCTGACTGCAGCCAAAGAATTATTTACGATTTTCTTGATTATTACGTTTATGGTCGCTTTGCTGGCTTCTTTGAGGGATATCGGCGCTGACAAGCGCATGATCACGCCTATTCAGAAGCTAATGGTCAATGGTCACATTGCCTACATTGTTTTAGCTGTTGTTACATATGTCATTTCACTTTTTTTCTGGCCGACGCCAGCCGTTCCGTTAATCGGAGCGCTGCTGATTCCGGCAGCCATTCGTGCAGGCTTACCAGCAATGGGAGCCGGTATGGCTATTGCGATTGCTGGACAAGGCATGGCATTATCCTCTGACTATGTCATGCAAGTAGCGCCGATGCTTAGCGCAAAGGGTGCAGGCATTGATACGGCTTCCGTAGCGGACAAAGCGATGATCTTGTCTCTCATCACGGGGGGCGTAGCGCTTACCGGAGCTTATCTGATGAACAGAAAGGCGATCCGCAAGCCGGAAAGCACGTCTGCCGAAACCTCAAATCAAGTACAAGCTATTCGTGTTGTACAGACAGCTTCCGAGTTTCCTGAAGCGGCTGCAACCGTAGAAACGCTTAGTCCGGCCGTCATTCGATGGTCCAAAGTGTTCGCCGTGCTTGTTCCACTTTCCATGCTTGCCGTAATGGTGGTCATGATTCTAAGCAAGCTGGGACACAAAGGCATGAGCGGATTTGAAGGAGGAGACGGCGCCGCGTTTATCGGCGGTGTGGCGGTTATCCTGCTCATTTTATCTTGTACATTATTCTCCAAAGTTCAAGCCTTGGATAAGATCAGCGATCATCTGACAGAAGGCTTCGTTTTTGCATTCAAAGCCATGGGGCCGGTTATTCCGATCGCAGGATTCTTCTTCCTGGGGAATGCAGATTTCTCCAAAAGCATTCTTTCCCTAGGCGAAGGCGATAAAGCGCCGGCGATTCTCTACGATTTGGTGATGTCTGTACAGCATCTGATCCCGTCAAGCGGCATCCTCACTTCGTTTGGATTGTTGGTTATGGGGATTATCGCTGGATTAGAAGGCTCGGGTTTCTCCGGTCTTCCTCTCACAGGCTCGCTATCCGGTGCTTTGGCGCCGGCGGTAGGTATGGATCCTTCCACGTTGGCGGCTATCGGCCAAATGGGGTCGGTATGGTCAGGCGGAGGGACGCTGATTGCGTGGTCATCGCTCGTAGCGGTTGCCGGATTCGCCGGTGTCTCGGCGATTGATTTGGCGCGGAAGAACTTCCTGCCGGTTATTATCGGCTTAAGTGTTTCTACGATTTTAGCTGTTTTAATATGGTAGGTTAAAAAAAAAGCGCCAAGCCATTTACGTCGCTGACGATAGATGGTTAGGCGCTTCATTCCCTAATTGAGGAGCAGGCATTAGCTGTGGCATGATGTCTTGACAGGATTTTACCAAAAGACGCGAGATCACCGCTGACATTTCATCAATAAACGTAAGACTTGTGTGCTCCATGACTTTATGGTTGAGCAAGCTGTGGTTGTTAATAATCCCTTTGAGATGAATATGACCGATAGGGGGGAGCTCTTTATTTAAGCTGACACCGGGCTGAAGCGGTTCTTCCACTAGTTGGAGCGTTCCGATTTTGTAGAACTGGCCAAGAGCGGCATCAACAGCAATCGTGTAA
The DNA here is from genome assembly GCF_009757995.1 of Paenibacillus anseongensis. NCBI lineage: Bacteria > Bacillati > Bacillota > Bacilli > Caryophanales > Paenibacillaceae > Paenibacillus > Paenibacillus anseongensis. The sequence continues at coordinate 88,510 of NZ_WSEM01000030.1, read as the reverse complement.
GCTTGATTATGTGTTTTGGTTATGTGAGCGATCGTCTTCTGTAAATTGAGTGCATGCACGGGTTTCTCCAGCGTTCCATAAAGATGAACATGACGGTTGCCTTCGAACCGCTCGGATAACCGGCTCCCGACCATCGGGCCCAGGGAATCCCACGTGTAACGGTTGGTGCCGACGCATATAATGACAATTTCCGTGTAGGCCGGTTTTGATAAATAATGATTCGTTAAAGCTTCAGACAAATAGGCAACAGATTTCTTATCAAGGTAATGAATATGGCGCATCATGGGGTAAAATCACCTCTCTTCCGTAAGTAATATACGCCGAGCAGCTGTACAGTATGAGTAGACATCCTGAACGGATAGAAAATCATAAATTATACTATATCCTAATATAATCTTGGTATACAATATACACAAGTAGAAAAAGGAGAGTGAAAGCGATGTCGAATGCTTATATTTTAACACAAATGACATGGCCAGAGGTAGAAGCAGCGCTCAAAACGGTCAAAATTGCCATTATTCCACTAGGCGCACATGAACAGCACGGCCCTCATATGGTTGAAAGCTGCGATGCTGTACTAGCTGAAGAGATGGGAAAAAGGCTAACGGCAAGATTATACCCGGAGGCACTGCTAACGCCTACCATTAATATGGGCGTTTCGCCGCATCATCTTCATTTTCCGGGTACAATTTCCTTGGAACCTACAACCGTTATTGCGATTTTGCGCGATATGATCAAATCATTAAAAAGCCAAGGAATTGAGAAATTCCTGGTCATCAATTCGCATGGCGGCAACCAAGCGACCCTCGGCGTGGCAGCAGATACGCTGACAGCGGAGCTGGGAGTGTCCCTCTTTTATGCCAAAACGACGGCTTCTGCGAAAGACGTGATGGACAGGCGGCTTACATCCAAGCTGTACGGTCACAGCTGCGATCGCGAGGTGTCCGAAGCGATGTATTTGGCGCCTCATCTCGTTCGAGAGGACAAACTGGAAAAAGGCGACATTCAAGAGGGACGGTGGAAGAAGCTTCGTCCGGGCAGTCCCCTTCAAGGCTTCTATTATTATGAAGAAATGACACGAAACGGCTGCATCGGCGATGCGACGAAAGCCAGCCGGGACATCGGAGAGGAGATTGTTGAGACGGCCCTTGAGCGGTTGACTCAAGCCGTTAGAGACATGATATAAACTTATGAAGCAAGCACTGTTTATTGCAGCGATCGCCGCCTATCTTGTCTCAGAAATCTATCCCAGCGAGTGGCTGACTTGGCTCCAGTCCGGACTTAGTCTTGTCATTATTGTCATCGCATTTCGCTCGATCAAGCCATTCGTGCAGCTATTAGGCACAATTTTCCTAAGCACGGGCGCCATTCTTCTAGCGTTGAACGGAGCCTCATGGACGGATTACTTCCTTAGCTTCGGCAGTATGCTGAACGTATTAAGCTTATTTGTGCTGATTCCGATGATTGCCCTGCCCATCGAGCTCGGACACTACGCGGTGAGAGTACAAGCGATTCTCTACAGCAAGGTGCAGCACTCCGGTATGCTGTATTGTATTACTTCATTATTATCCTATATATTGAGTTCGTTTATGAACCTGGCCACACTGCCGATGATGTACCACAGCATTCAGCCTTCCCTGCAATATTATCCGATTCAGCAAAAAGACAGATTTATTAGCCGGGCGATTACACATGGCTACAGCATGCCAATTCTGTGGACACCAGTAGCTCCGATTGTCGGGATTATTGTAGAAATGACAGGTGTAAGCTGGAGTGCGATTTTACCTATCGTCATCCCGTTCAGCTTATTAGGTCTGGCTTTGGATTGGCTGATGGGGACGTGGGTCGCTAACCGCCGGCTGAAAAAGATCAGTCTGACTACACTTGAGGAAATTTCCGCTGCCAGGGAAAGTGCGGTTGTTCATCAACCAAATGAGTCTAACGAGGTCAAAGGGAGCCATCCTTGGCAAATTCTTATCGCGATCGTTGTCCTTAATGTTCTTGTTTTTGTATTAGAGCGATTTACGCATATGGGATTCCTGCTGTTGGTCTCGATCATCGTTATTCCCTTCGCTTACGTGTGGTCCTTGATGTTAGGGAAGGGCATGGCGTTTATTACAAGCAGCCAAACCTTGCTATCGTCTCATGTGCTGAAAATGAAGGATCAATTCTTCGTTTTCTTAAGCGCCGGTTTTATGATTTCAGCTATTAAGTCTACAGGCAGCAATCATGCGATCAAAGAAGGGATCATGGCTATTCAACATGCCATCGGGTCTGATCTCTTTTTGCTCATGATTCCGCTAATTCCGTTAGCGCTTGCATTTATCGGGCTGCATCCTGCAGTTGGATTGGCTCTGGCAGCGGAGTCATTGAATCCGCAGGCGCTTGGTATTTCCGTGCAGCTGATGGCGATCGCTATGCTTACGGGGGCGGCCACGGCGTTTTTGATGGGGCCTTACAACGCTACTGCCGGGATGATGTCTAACTTGATAGGGAAAAGCTCGTATAAGGTTTCAAACTGGAATGCACCGTTCACCATTGTGTATTTAATGATGTCGATGATTCTTCTGATAATCTTAAAAAAAGTGGGTTGACAGGGCAGCCCAATCTAAGTAATAATAAGTCCATGAAATCATTTTGGTATACCATATACCAAATACCAAAACAATCGACGAGTTGATCTACTACGACACTTTACATTTTGAGAGGAGAGTTTTATATGACAACAGCAGCAACTGAATCCCGTTTGATGAACAAAGAGGAATTCCGCTATGCACTTGAGCAAGCCATTGAAGGCAATGCCGTTTCAAAAGCTCCTTTTACAACAATGTGGGCCAATGGTGAATTGAAGAAAGAGCATTTTGCCAGATGGGTAGAACAGCATTACGCGTATGTAGGTCCATTCGCAGAGTACTTGGCTTACATCTATGCCAACTGTCCGCATGAGGATGCAAGAGACTTCATCCTGCAAAACATGTGGGAAGAGGAACTCGGCGGCGACCGTCACACCGATTTGTTAATTCGTTTTGGTGAAGCCTGCGGAACGACCCGCGAACGCGTGGAATCCATGCAGCACCTGCTCCCTGAAACTATCGGTTTGCAATCCTGGTGTTACCGGATGGCTTTCAAAGAAAATTTCTTATTCGCAACAGCAGCGCTAGTTGTTGGACTTGAATCTCAAGTGCCTGCCATCTACCGCAGACAAACGCCAACGCTTCGCAATCACTACGGTTTTACAGATGAAGAAGTGGAATTCTTCGATTTACATATCGTTTCCGATGAGATCCACGGCGAGCGTGGCTACCAAATCGTACTTGAATACGCTAGAACACCTGAAGATCAACAACGCTGTATCAAAATTGTAGAAGAAGCTACGAAAATGCGCAGAATGTACATCGCAGCGATCTCCCGCGAATTTTGCCTGGAATAGTCCTTATCTCTTATAAATGTTCATAGAAAATAGAAGTTAAACCGTTCCCGGGAAGTTGAATTCTCGGGAATTGGTCTAACTGGCATACAGACCCTGCTTTTGAGCCGAAATTGGTCGTTAAAGAGAAAGGGGATTGACATGGCAGCAACAGAAACAGCCGTACAGACTTTCAAAAACTTGATTAACGGGGAATGGGTAGAAGCCGCAAGCGGTGAAACCTTCACGACTATGAACCCGGCTAATGTGAAAGATACCGTAGGAAGATTTCAAGCTTCGACCGAAGAGGATGTCATCCAGGCTATGGAGGCAGCTGAGCAGGCCTTCAAAACTTGGCGTCACGTTCCCCCTACCAAGCGAGCGGAAATCTTGTACAAAGCAGCGGATTTGCTGGAAGCAGGTTTGGAGCAATATGCGGAAGAACTGACTCGCGAGGAAGGAAAAACGGTGGCCAGCTCCCGGATGGAAGTGAAACGTTCCGCCCAAACGCTCAGGTATTACGCTTCTGAAGGATTAAACGTTTCCGGCGAAACGCTTCCCTCGGATGATGCAACGACCTTCGTATACACACGCAAAGAACCGTTAGGTGTTATTTCCGTTATTACGCCTTGGAATTTCCCGATTTCCATTCCGGTACGCAAGATCGCTCCCGCGTTAGTTACGGGTAACACCGTGGTCTTCAAACCGGCATCGAACACGCCGTTGATTGCTTATCGGTTAGTGGAGGCGCTTCATCAGGCTGATCTCCCAGCCGGCGTAATCAACTTCGTGACAGGCTCCGCTTCCAAAACAGGCGTGCCGCTAGTCACACATTCCGCCGTCAAAGCGGTTACTTTCACGGGTTCCACGGGGGCAGGAGAGAAGATCAATCGACAGGTACGATTATCCACTCGCGTGCAGCTGGAGCTAGGCGGTAAGAATCCGCTGATCGTGATGGATGACGCCAATATTGATCACGCGGTCGAGCTCGCCGTGAAGGGCGGATTCGAATTAACGGGTCAAGCTTGCACAGGCACGAGCCGGGTTATCATCATGGACGCGGTGCATGATGAATTTGTTGAGAAGCTTGTAGAAAAGACCAAGCAGCTCAAAGTCGGCAACGGGTTAAGCAAAGGCGTTGACGTCGGTCCGCTGGCGAATGAAAGCCAACTTCGCAATGTGCTCGATTACGTCGCCATCGGAAAAGCGGAAGGCGCTGAGCTGGTCGTAGGCGGTGAGCAGCTAACCGACGGCGATTACGCCAATGGCTACTACGTAACGCCAGCCGTATTCGTCGGCGTTGCACCTGACATGCGCATCGCGCAGGAAGAGATTTTTGGACCAGTCATCTCGGTGATCCGTGTGAGCAGCTTCCAAGAAGCGATGGACATCGCCAATGATGTGGAGTTCGGACTATCCGCAGCGATTTGCACGTCCGAGTCCGGCCGGATTCAACATTTTATCCAGAACATCGAGACCGGCATGGTGAAAATTAACCGTCCTACGACGGGGAATGCCTACAACGCGCCATTTGGTGGCGTGAAAATGTCCAGTACAGCAACGTACCGCGAGTCCGGTCGTGCGGCACTTGATTTTTACACGCAAATCAAAACAGTCTACCACGGCATCTAAACGCTAGATTCATAACGGAGGATCTGACATGAAATCGGTCTTAAAGCTGGAGCTCGAAGAAGCAAAAGTGATGATAGAGGCAGCGAAAATAGCGGCGGAAGACGTTAAAGCCTTGGAATCCATCTGTATCGTGGATGACGGCGGCTACATCATTGCCCTGGAGCGCATGAACGGCGGGCGGATTACCGGTCCTGAGATCGCAACGTCCAAAGCATTTACGGCAAGCGGCCACAAGCGTTCCACGCATCTGTTCAACCAACCGGGAGGACCTGCGACAACAACCGGAGAAGCGTTCGGCATTCACGTGATGATGCCAGGTAAGTTTGCGATCTTCGTTGGCGGATTCCCGATTGTCGTGAATGGCGAAGTCATTGGAGGCGTCGGCGTTAGCGGAGGGAACGGTGAGCAGGATACAGCGGTCGGCACCGCGGCGTTAAAGGCTTTGCAGCAGCATTTGGGCAGCGAATATGAAGTAATGACCCAAGCGGATATTAAAAAATAAACGCGGTTCGTTCCTTGTGAAACTAGCTGCACATGGAGAGGGAAGAGGGAAGATGGTGTATTGGAATCTGTTCCTCGGTTTTTTTCGAATTGGTCTCCTTGGGTACGGCGGCGGGCCTACCATGATTCCTTTGGTTCATGCGGAAGCTGTTCAGAAGTACCAGTGGATGACGGACGATGAATTTACAGATGTACTTGCGATGGGAAATGCATTGCCCGGGCCGATCGCTACGAAAATGGCGGGGTATATCGGTTACAAGGTGAAAGGCTACTTAGGCGCATTTATTGCAATAGCCGCTATGGTCATTCCCGTGCTTGTAGGAATGATTTTACTTCTTGGCCTCATCTATAAGTTAAAGGATTCCGGAATTGTAGGCGGCATGACGCATGGCATTCAGCCCGTTATCGGTGTGATGATGGCGGTTATGGCTTATGACTTTTTCAAAAAAGCTTGGCAAAGTTGGGTGAAGAGCAAAACGCTGGCGTGGACACTCATCTCGATTATTGCGCTGGTTCTGCTTAACTTGAATCCAGGCTTACTGATTGGCATCGCGCTTGCTTATGCGTTCACGGAGTCAACTTACTTGGCTAACAAAAAGAAGCGCAACCAGCAGCAACGCGATGCAGACAGGGGTTTTTCAGCATGAAGCTCTTAGAAATATTTTGGGCCTTCTTTGTTCCGAACATATTAGGCTACGGTGGAGGACCGCCGATTATCCCGCTGCTTCAGGCCGAAGTAGTTGACCACTACGGATGGATGAACGTGGAAGAGTTCGGCAATGTGCTGGCGCTCGGCAATGCACTGCCAAGTCCAATCGCCACCAAGCTTGCCGGATATATCGGGTATCAGGTAGGCGGCATTCTTGGCGCGGTTGTTGCGTTAATCGCCACCATTCTTCCTACAGCGCTAGCGATGGTCCTATTGTTCAAGTTCATCAACTTCTTCAAAGGAGCCCCGCAAGTCATGGCGATGACGCTGATCGTGCGCCCGATCGTCGCTGTTCTTCTCGGTACGTTGGCGCTGCAGTTTTTCAACAGTGCGTATCAATCGGCGGGTATTTGGCAGACAGCATTCTTGGCAGCGGCAAGCTTTATGGCTTTGGAGAAATGGAAAGTACATCCAGCGGCTGTCGTAGGATTGGGTTTAGTGTATGGGGCTTTTGTGCTGGGCTGATTCGGCGGTAGACCTCCGTATTTTAAAAAGTTGATTGGTTATGGTGTATCGATTACACTGTAAGAAAACGCATTCGCGGAGGTATACCATATGCCGGACAATCCAGTTGTTTGGAAAGATGAGGAATTAAGCCCGATTCGGGATAAAGTGTTTCAATATATTAAACAAGCTATTGTTCAAGGAGTATACAAATCCGGTGACCGGATTATCGAGAGAGAGTTGGCCGATCAATTAAACGTCAGCCGAACGCCCATCCGGGAAGCCTTATTCCGGCTTGAATCACAAGGTTTCGTCAAGACGCTTCCCCGTAAGGGAGTGGTGGTTTCCAGACTTTCTCCGGAAGAAATCATTGAAATCTTCACGATTCTCTCTTCGTTGGAAAGTTTAGCCGTTAAGCTCGCTGTGAAGAAGCTGGAACAGCAGCAACGGGACGAACTGAACCAAATCGTTGTCGAAATTGACACCGCATTAGCAAAACCGACGTTTGAGCAATCGGACTGGAAATACCATTTTGAAGCGAATGAAATTATATTCCGGGCAGCTAAGAGTCCGAGATTAACGCAAATGTTGGATGGTTTATCCGACTATATTCGCGCCTTCGTTCATGTTGGCTATGAACTCCCTGGACGCCAACGCAAAGCGATGGAGGAGCATAGGGATATTGTCAAAGCTGTGCTGAACGGTGAAGCGGAGTTTGCAGAAAATTTAACGAAAATTCACGTTGAAAACTCGAAGAAAGCTTACATGGAAGCTTTGGAAAGAGAATAATTGCCGTATTTGCCTACGCTCATGCTGCTGTATGGAGGTTGTGAAATGCCTAATGTGACATTGCACCAAAATGGCCAAGTTTATCAGCAAGAGGTTACTGAGAATAGTAACTTGGTGGTTTTAGCGGGGGTGAAGAAATTCCCTCATCTGAAGTATGGCTGTGGTATGGGGAAATGCACGAAATGTATGGTGAAAGTGGTTACCGGTGGCGATAAGCTTCAAGAACCTAATTGGAAAGAAAATAAGATGCTGGGCGATAAAATTAATGAGGGCTTCCGCTTAGCATGCCAGTTATATATTTCGGAAGATATTGAGCTTTGTCAGGAATAGGACAGTGAGGCAGCAGTAAATATGGGGGATGACTTATTGTGCAAACCTATGGACAAGTTGAAGCCAAACTCGAGGAACTGAACATTCTGCTGGACTCTCCGCCTAAACCAAGTGGCAATTATCTGCCCTACACCATGGTACCGCCTTTGATTTATTTGAGTGGTGTAACTCCGAAGGTGGGTGGAGTGCTTCAATATAAAGGCAAGGTAGGACACGAGCTTTCGAAAGAAGAAGGATATCAAGCAGCCAGGCAATGTGTGATTAATCAATTAAGCACATTAAAGGCTATATTGGGAGACCTGAATAGGGTGACCAGTATTATTAAAATGGAAGGCTTCATCAATGCGGAAGCTGGGTTTCAGGATTTGCCTTTTGTATTGAATGGCGCTTCTGACTTGCTAGTTGAGGCATTTGGGGATAAGGGCTTACATGCCCGTTCCGCTATAGGCGTTGCTGCATTGCCCGGAGGGGCGGCAGTTGAAGTAGAACTAATTGTGGCTTTTAAATAAAAAAATTGAGCGGAGGGCTTCATATGAGCGAATATATTCTAGTATCCACAACTGACCGTTACCGTACGGTGACTAATAATCCGAATTTAGAGTTAGTGGCCGCATACGAGTATTATTTTTTCGGCAAGAAAAAAACACTTTTTGAAGTATGCAAAATCGTTGGTGACGATGCGAGAATCATCATTCAAGGGGTTTCCGAGAAATTCGCAGATAACAGCATTCCGCTCAAAGTATTTCCCAAGTTCGATTCCACCGCTCAAATAGAGAAAGAGATCTATGAATTGGACATCGACAAGGATAGTAAAATTGTTAAAACGGCGTAGGGAAAAGGCGCAGGCTCTTGGAGCTTGCGTTTTTTTTGTGTGATTCACACTTCCTTATAAATCGATATTGTAGAATGTTGCTGTTGTTTGTAACATGCTAATGCACCGCCCCCATCTGCTGCGTTTTTACATAATATGGTATTATTGAAAGGCGGAAATTTTAAAAATAAGCTTATATTAATTTTGTGAAAAAAGGAGAATGTTAGTGAAAAAAATATTATTCGGATTTATCATTGGGGTTCTATTATTTAGTTCTGTTCAAGCTTATGCTGCTGGAGGGACAATGATAGAGGCTTATTACACAATCAAGGGTATTTTCAATAATAACGAGAAAGTCGTTTTTCCTGAAGATTCATCTCCCTTTATTTATAATGGTACCACTTACGTTCCTCTAAGAACAATGGCTGAAATTATGGGTAAGGAGGTAAAATGGGATCCAGAACATCAATATGTAATAATGAATAAAAATGCAGAGGAAGCATGTGTGCCGACAGAGGGGAATAATCCTAAATTAATAAGAAATATATGTATCTCAGATAGAAATGTTAAACTTCCGGATAACGTATACTTTGATGGAACTTTACTTTCTTTAAAAGGGAAAGAGACGTACTTGCCGGCATTAGTATTAAAAAAGGATGAATCTTTTTTAGTTATTAGTCCTAAGAGTGGTATTGTAATTGATCAGAAAACTGCACCCAATGATTTAAATGCTTTTGATTTTCTTAAACCATATATTGTTGGTTACGATCTAGTAGTAAGGTAAATTAAATTGCTGCAAATTAATGGATAGTTAAATTGAAATAAAAGATAGTATAGATTTTTAGTTATGAGAACTAGAGTTCAATTACAACTAAAGGCAACTGATTTACGACCGGTTGTCTTTGGCTTGCAAAGGCATTAGCGTGGTTATCTACATGGTGCAAGCACCTAATCCGGGGGAACAATGGCTTCGTGTTGTGGAATTAGTATTGCTATTGTTTAGCCAACACAAAAAAAGCAGTCCCCAAGGACTGCTACCATCATTCCATCTATTGAGCTGCGTTAATTCTTCGCTGAGCGATTTTGCCGAGTCGGTTGAGATCCTCTTCGCCCCAAGAGATGGTTACATCACCGGTGACGAAGGTTTGGCAGGCAAGACGGAAACCTTGATCGAGTTTTTCCTGGCCGAGGCGGTCGACTTCCTTTTTCATAATTTTGCTGAGGTGTTCATGTCCGTCCACGATTTGTACACGGCAAGTTCCGCAAAGGCCACCGCCGCATTTGTAAGGTACAGACCCTTCATAACGGATCGATGTTCTTAAGAGATTGGCGTCTTGTTCGACTTCTATCGTTTTTCCAGATGTTTGATAAGTCACTGATGGCACTTGGCATCCCTCCATGTCTTAGTAGAGTTAGTATATCACAACTAATTGGTTTATGGTATACCAAATACAATATTTTTGATATGATAGAGGAACAAGGCGAGATCATTTAATACCACAAGAGGAGGATCCCTTACTTATGTTAAACGTTGGCATTATCGGATATGGGACCATAGGCCAGGATGTGGCTCAAGCTATTTTGCAGGGAAACGCCGGGCAGGTGCAACTAAAAGCGATACTCGTTCGTGACGAAAGGAAGTATCCGGATACGAGCTCTCATGGGTACGTCATGACAGCTAATGAGGAAGTATTTTTCCGTCAGGGGCTGGACGTTGTGGTGGAGAGCGCCGGACACGAGGCGGTAAAGCATTATGGTGAAAAAGCGTTAGACAACAGAGCGGACCTCATCTTGGTCAGCGTTGGTGCGTTAGCGGACGAGCCGCTGCACCTTAAAATTCTGGAGAAAGCACGGCAAACAGGCAGAAAAGTGATGGTTCCTTCAGCCGCAATTGGAGGTTTAGATCGCATCGCAGCAGGAAGTGTAGGTCCGATGGACGAAGTTACTTTAGTGACAAGAAAACCTCCCAAGGCTTGGCTTGGCACGGTTATCGAGCAGCAGGTGAATTTGGCTGAATTAACGGAGCCATTTTGCGCATTCGACGGTGTGGCTCGTGATTCCGCTCGCTTGTTTCCGGAGAGTGTCAATGTTTCCGCTGCACTAAGTTTAGCCGGTGTAGGATTTGACCGGACCAAAGTGAAAGTGTTCGTAGATCCTCACATCAGCCACAATACGCATGAAATCGAAGCGAAGGGGAAATTCGGTCAAATCCATTTGCAAATCAGAAATACCCCTTCCGCCGGCAATCCCAAAACCGGATATATTGTAGCGATGAGTGTCATCAAAACGCTGAGAGATTTAACATCACCTTTTGTCATCGGCATATAAAAAATGTAGAAACGGGGATCTGAATATGGCCTATAACAGTATCATTCTACGTCTGGAATTAACTCTCAACCAAGTGAGCTTTGGCGATGTTGCTTCAGCCATTAGTAAAGCAGGGGGAGATATCACATCCATTGATATTATTCGCCCAGGGCAAGAAGTAACGGTTCGCGATGTCACAGTTCAAGTAGCTGATACGGCTGAGACTGCCGTTGTAGAAGCGATTAAGTCGCTCGAAGGCATCCGTCTGGTCAATGTATCGGACCGCACGTTCCTTGCGCATCTTGGGGGCAAAATTTCTGTACAGCCAACACTTCCAATCAAAAACCGGGATGATTTGTCCATCGTGTATACACCGGGAGTGGCCCGTGTGTGCACAGCCATTCATGAAGATCCTCAGAAAGCGTACTCTCTAACGATCAAAAGAAATACGGTAGCTGTTGTAACGGATGGCACGGCTGTACTAGGCTTGGGCGACATTGGCCCTCATGCAGCTGCACCTGTTATGGAAGGTAAAGCGATGCTTTTTAAACAATTAGCAGGAGTTGACGCTTTCCCGATCTGTTTGGACACGAAGGATACGGAAGAGATCATTCGCACGATTAAAGCGATTAGTCCTATTTTTGGCGGCATTAATTTGGAGGATATTAGCTCCCCACGTTGTTTCGAGATTGAGACCAGGCTCAATGAAGAGTTGGATATTCCTATCTTCCACGACGACCAGCATGGAACGGCTATTGTTGTCATTGCGGGACTTCTGAATGCGCTCAAAGTTGTTGGCAAACGAATGGACCAGGTTCGTGTTGTCGTTAATGGCATTGGTGCAGCAGGCGTCTCTATCTGTAAAATGCTGCTTGCCGCCGGAGTGAAGCGGCTCGTTCCCGTTGATCGGGAAGGGGCGATCATTCGCGGAGGCGAATATGCGCACCACCCGATGTGGGCATGGCTTGCCGAGCAGCCGCAAGTTGAAGCTAATCCTGGCGGTTTGCGCGATGTCATTAGCGGCGCTGACGTATTCATCGGCGTGTCGAGAGGCGGATTGCTGAACGGAAGCGATGTGCAAAAGATGGCTCCAAACAGCATCGTCTTCGCCATGGCCAATCCGGTGCCGGAGATTGATCCGAAAGAAGCGCTTCCTCATGTGCGCGTATTTGCTACGGGGCGGAGTGATTATCCGAACCAAATCAATAATGTGCTTGTGTTTCCAGGGATTTTCCGGGGGGCGCTAGACTGCCGTGCACGCGAGATCAACGAACCGATGAAACTTGCGGCAGCACGCGCGATTGCTTCTGTCGTTTCCGAGAATGAATTGAATGACCAATACATCATCCCGAGTATTTTTAATGAGCAAGTTGTCACCAAAGTGAGAAATGCGGTAGTTGAAGCAGCGATTTTGACCGGTGTTTCACGCCGTATTCCGCCTGATTTCAGATAGCACCCCGCCCGGGGTGCTTTTTTCTTTATCAACAAACTTAGATAAGGTATAGTAAAAGACATCAATCCCGCAACCTAATCACAAAGGAGACACTATGATACGTTTTGCAGTAATAGGAACAAATTGGATCACAGAAGAGTTCATTCACGCAGCCCGCGAGACGGGAGAATTTGCGTTAACAGCCGTGTACTCGCGCACGGAGGAAAAGGCGGCGGAATTCGCCAATAAATTCGAGGTGGCTAACCGCTTTACGGATTTGGATGCTTTTGCTCAAAGCGATACATTCGACGCTGTTTATATCGCTAGCCCGAACTCGCTTCACGCTGAGTACGCCGTGCACTGCATGAATCACGGGAAGCATGTCCTATGCGAGAAGCCGGCAGCATCCAATTCGGCGGAGTTATCCGCCATGATTGAGGCAGCGCGCAGCAACAAGGTTGTGTTTATGGAGGCGCTCAAGTCCACGTTGATGCCGAATTTCAAAGCTATTCAAGAAAATCTGCACAAGCTTGGACCTATTCGCCGTTATTTTGCAGGCTACTGCCAATATTCCTCGCGGTATGATGCCTACAAGCAGGGAACTGTGCTGAATGCATTCAATCCCATTTTCTCCAATGGCTCCTTGATGGACCTTGGTGTGTACTGCATTTATCCGTTGGCTGTGCTGTTCGGAACCCCCGATAGCGTGCAGGCAAGCGGCATGCTGCTGGAATCCGGTGTCGATGGGGAAGGCAGCCTTCTGCTGAGCTACAAAGACATGGATGGAGTAATTATGCACTCCAAAATTGCAAGCTCCTATTTGCCCGCAGAAATCCAAGGTGAGCACGCAACGATGATTATTGATAAAATCAACCAGCCAGAGAAAGTTGAAATCCGTTACCGTGACGGTTCCGTAGAGAATCTTACACGCGAGCAGAGCGCTAGAACAATGCGATACGAGGCAGAAGAATTCATCCGCCTCATCCAAAGCGGAGCGTCGGAGTCCGAAACGAACTCCCATGCCAATTCCAGCATCGCGATGGCCATTATGGACGAAGCTAGAAAACAAATGGGACTTGTATTCCCGGCAGACCGCAAATAAATGGCAAATAAAAAAACCGAGCGATGATCAGGAAAAGGTCCTGAGTTCGCTCGGTTTTTTTATTTAATAGAACCGGTGGTACGCATGGGTTTGTTCGAAATAGCCATAGGAGCGAGGACGGTACCAGCCGCTTCGGAGCTAACTTTTTTCCGAATCAGATGATACACAATCCCGATCATGAGCCAGACACCGCCCATCCATAAGGCGTCTCGGTCTAGCAGTGATAGTAGATAACCAATGAAGCCGGCCCCGACCAAAGGAAGCGCCAGATACAAGATGGTTTGCTTCAAGGAGCGTTGGTTTTCTTTGATGTATTTTTGCACGATGACAGAGATGTTTACGAAGAAGAAGGCTGTTAATGCCCCGAAATTCACGAATTTGACGGCATTGTCCAGGGAGATCACGAGGGCCAGCAGAGAGACGCAGCTCACGATCACGATGTTGATAACTGGTGTATTGAATTTCGGATGAAGAAAGGCAAACACTCGCTTAGGCAGAATGGAATCGCGCCCCATGACATAGAGAAGGCGGGAAACGCTCGTTACGGACGATAAGCCTTGTGTAAAAATAGCGAGTATGAGCACAGTGATGAACACAGAGCTGAGTGCGGCCCCACCAACAAGCTTGACGATCTCGAAGCCTGCCGAATCTACATTTACGAAGGTTAGGTGTGGATAAATCAACTGAGTCAAAACGGACGGCACTAAGTAAAGAACGCTCGCTGTAAGGATAATGATCATGATGGCGCGAGGGATCGTTTTCTGTGCATTCACAGTTTCTTCGGACATGGTTGTGACGGTGTCAAAGCCTAAAAAGGAGAAGCAAATAATGGAGGCGCCCGCCAGGATTGTAGAGAACGGCACGTCCGTTTGAAGGAATAATCCCATCGGATTAACGTCCCCTGTTAAATTACGGATAAGGAAGAAACAGAACACGCCAATAAACAAAATTTGAATCCAAACGAATAATTTACTAATATTTGCTGAGAATTTAATGCCGATGATATTGACGATACCAAGGATGATATTCAGTCCGATAATCCAGACATAAGCCGGGATGGACGGGAATTGTGCATGCAGATAAATGCCGAAAGTGAGACAAGCGATGATAGGGGAGAAGAAATAGTCCAGCAGCAACGCCCAACCAACGAGGAAGCCCAGGTAGGGATGGATGCTCTTTTTCGTATACGTGTAGGCGGATCCTGATGTGGGGAACGATTTGGACATGACGCCGTAGCTGTAAGCTGTGAAGAAAATCGCAATAAAAGCAAGCAGATACGCCTGTGTCAGCATGCCATGTGCATTCTCGTAAGCTATCCCATAGATGGAGAAATAAATCATAGGTGTCATCCAGGCAAGCCCCATGTAGACGACTTGATACAAGCTTAAGGATTTCCGTAGTTTGACTTCGTTGGCCATGATGGAACACTCCCTTATCATTGGTGCTGTGGTCGCTGTCAGGGGCTGGTATGCAAAAAAGCCAAGGAGGATATCTAATAAACAGATATCTCCCGGGCTTTTGTCCCTCCGTGAACACAGGGTGAGCTGTGCGTTTTCTCTCGGACCAGACCGAGGCTTATGCCATCGCGGAACCCTAGAAAACTTTGTATGTCATAAATCATTACTTATAAATTAAAAAATAACCGTTGTGCCTCTTTAATGTTAACTATATGTCTATTGTGTAAGTTAATATAACACATTGTATGGCGTGTGAGAAGTATTTTGCATGAAAAAGGTAAAATTAATAGAAGTTATTGACACATCCCATAGTCGATGTTATGTTTAATAACACAAACGAATACGATTGTTTACTAGGGTTCCGCCGGCACACCGCCGGGCTGGTCCGAGAGTAAACCGTTCCTAACGCAAGGAGCGACACGGAAGGATAAAAACCTGGGAGATATCACCAAGACGATTTACGTCTTGTGATGTCTCCCTTTTTGTTTAAGCAAACTCAGGAGGAGATGGATACGATGGCAAACGTGTGGAACAAGACAATAGGCCCGGGAGGCAAGTGGTCAGGTGTGATTGGTAAAGGGAAATTGATCCGGTTTACGGCTCTGGAGGCGGGAGCGAATGTGTCCATCCAATTGTTCCATGCACGGGATTTGACGGAGCGCTACAATATGCCGGATACGCTTAAGGCGCAGTACACCGCCCATCTCACGCGAGGACATGTGCTGATGAGTGACAATGGAAGAGTGCTCGCAAGCATCGTGGAAGACAGCATAGGCTGGCATGATCCGCTAAGCGGATACACGAGCCGAGCGGCGACGGATGCCAAATATGGCGCGACCAATTATCAAGAGCTGCGAAATGAGTGGCTGCGGAGCGGGCAGGAGAACTTTGCTGTGGAACTTGTTCGCAACGGGTTAGGCATGAGGGATATGATGCCAGTCCTCAACTTATTCTCGAAAGTGTTCTGCGATGAACAGGGTGATATGCATTTCAGCCTGACACATTGCCCGGCGGGTGCAACTGTCACACTTCGGACAGAGTTAGATACGCTGCTCGTTCTTTCCAATACACCAAATCCACTTGATCCAAGAACCACTTATCCATCGGTGCCTGTTCATATCGAGGTCCTTCAGGCTGATCCTGTAGGAATGGACGATTATTGTGTCAATTATCGTTCGGAGAATCTCCGGGCTTTTGAAAATACATGGGAATATCACGCACTGCTTACTTAAAAAAACGGAGGAGGAACGGATATGGCGGTATTTAATCGTGTGGAAAGCCCTCGCAAAGCCGAGGAGGCGATATATAGCGAAATTATTCAAGCGGGGGACGGCTGGATGCATGTGCTGAAGCCTGGTCAAGTGCTGCGCATTGTCGATCTGGAGGGGAATCAGGCGGCGGATACGTTGTTTTACGATGCTGAAAATCCAGAGGATCACTACAGCGCTGTGGCGACAATTGCAGGCCAAGGCAACATTTATTTAAGCACAGGCTCTGTGCTGCGAGCCGAATCTGGCAAGGAGCTGCTCCGAATCGTAGCGGATACGTGTGGACGGCATGATACCGTAGGCGGCTCCTGCTCCGCTCAAAGCAATACGGTGCGTTACTCGCACGACAAGCTGTCAATGCACAATTGCCGGGACACCTTTATGCTGCAGCTTGCTCAGCACGATGGGGCTTATACGAAGCGGGATTTGGCGCCGAATATTAACTTTTTCATGAATGTGCCGGTTACAGCAGAGGGAGGATTGAAGTTCGATGATGGCGTTTCTGGGCCCGGCTGCTACGTGGAAGTTCAATCGCTGGGAAGCTCCATGGTGCTAATCAGTAACTGTCCGCAGCTTAACAATCCTTGCAATGCCTACAATCCAACGCCGATTCAGGTGCTAATTTGGGATAAATAGAAATTCAAAGGGGTGTGGATACGATGTTCAAGAAAGTACTAATCGCTAATCGCGGTGCCATCGCTGTACGCATTGAGCGCACATTGCGCAAGCTCGGAGTGGCATCGGTTGCTGTTTATACGGGAGCAGACCAAGATAGTCTGCATGTGGATGGAGCGGATGAGGCTGTTCTGATCGGCGAGGGGCCGGCAAAGGAAAGCTATTTGAATACAGAGTTGATTTTGAAAACAGCGCTGGAAACCGGTGCCGAAGCGATCCATCCCGGCTATGGTTTTCTGAGTGAAAATGCGGATTTTGCCCGTGCATGCCGCGATCAGGGGATTGTGTTCATCGGACCTACACCGGAACAAATGGAGATGTTCGGGCTTAAACATTCAGCGCGCGAAATCGCGGAAAAAGCCGGTGTCCCGATGCTGCCGGGAACGCCGCTCATCACAGAGCTAGAGACTGCGCTCGCGGAAGCTGCGCGGATTGGTTATCCGGTGATTCTCAAAAGCACAGCGGGAGGCGGCGGCATTGGCATGCGCGTCTGTGCGGATGAGGCGGCACTAAGGGCCGCTTATGATGGCGTGCGCCATTTGGCCGAGACGAATTTTAAAAACGGCGGCATGTTCCTTGAAAAATATATCGCCAGAGCGCGCCATGTCGAGGTGCAAATTTTCGGCAACAACTTCGGAGAAGTTGTTACGCTTGGCGAGCGCGATTGCTCCATTCAACGCCGCAACCAGAAGGTCATTGAGGAGAGCCCTGCTCCGAATTTATCGGACGATGTGCGCAAGGCGATGTTTGCTTCGGCTAAGCGTTTGGCGGCTGAAGTCGGCTACCGCAGCGCAGGTACGGTGGAATACTTGTATGACCCGGAAACGTGCGAGTTTTATTTCCTGGAAGTGAACACGCGATTGCAGGTCGAACACGGTGTGACGGAAGAAGTGCTGGGAGTTGATCTTGTTGAATGGATGGTGCGTGAAGCGGCAAATGAGCTGACCGACATCCAGTCGCTCATTCGTAAGCCGATCGGTCACAGCATGCAAGCGCGCATTTACGCGGAGGATTGCTTGCAGCAGTTCCGTCCGAGTGCGGGGCAGTTGGATCAGGCGGTATTTTCGCCTGGGGCGCGGAATGAAACATGGGTGAGGGACGGCTTAACGGTTACCACCTTATATGATCCGATGTTGGCTAAAATCATTGTCCACGGTACGGATCGTACGGACGCTATACGGAAGTTAATCGAGGCGCTGTCTGAGACGCGTATGTATGGCATTACTACGAACCTGCAATATTTGCAGGCGCTTTTGCAAGAACAAGATTGTGTAGACGGCAACGTCTTCACGCAGCTGTTAAATACCTTCGAGCCCGTTGAACGGGCGTTGGAAGTCATGGATGGCGGCATCCAGACTACGGTGCAGGACTTCCCTGGACGCATCAGCCACTGGGATGTAGGTGTGCCGCCGTGCGGGCCGATGGATCCGTTCTCGTTCCGGATCGGCAACAAGCTGCTCGGCAACGCGGATGACGCCCCTGGGCTTGAAATGACGCTGCGCGGAGGTTCTTACAAGTTCCGCAGCGATTTGTGGTTCTGCGTCACCGGCGCGGATATGCAGGCGGAGTTGGATGGGGAAGCCGTTGCACTCTATAAGCCGGTATTTGCAGCTCGCGGGCAAGTGTTGAGCTTCGGCGAGGCCAAAGAAGGGATGCGGGCTTATCTATTGGTCAGCGGTGGCTTCGATATGCCGAAAATTCTCGGCAGCTCCTCGACCTTCACGCTGGGCGGCTTCGGTGGACACGGCGGTCGCGCGCTGCGTACAGGCGATGTGCTTGGTGTGAACGCAGGCGACAGTCCTGTCCAAGAAACAGTTGAACTTGCTGCGCAGCATCGTCCGCAAATGACACGGGAATGGACGATTGGCGTCATTCCTGGACCGCATTGTACGGGAGAATTCCTGCGCGCAGAGTACTTGGAGCAGTTGACGGAAACAAGCTGGGAAGTGCATTTTAACTCTTCGAGAACGGGTGTTCGATTGAAAGGGCCGGCTCCGCTTTGGACACGTGAAGATGGAGGCGAAGCGGGACTGCATCCATCCAATATTCACGATAATGCCTATGCGATCGGCACGTTGGATTTAACGGGCGATATGCCGATTTTGCTTGGTCCGGATGGTCCGAGTCTCGGTGGTTTCGTTTGTCCGGTAACGACGGCTTCGGCGGAGTTTTGGAAGCTTGGGCAATTGCACCCAGGTGATTCGATCCGGTTCCACCTGCTGACGCTTCAAGAAGCGGAGGTTTTGCGTGAGGGGCAGGAGGGGAATTTGCGAGCTATTGGCGAGGGGAATTATGAACGGCTTACCCGTGCGGCGTTGCCTGCTGTTAATAAGGAGATTACGCCGGAGTATCCGCGCCTTTTCCATGAAACTGCGAATCGCAGATTCCCGATCACGATCCGCTGCTGTGGCGACCAAAACCTGCTTGTAGAGTATGGTGAGCTTGAGTTGGATTTGCTGCTGCGCTTTCAAGTGCAGGCTTTGATGCAAGCGATCGTGGAGAGCGGCTCGATTCCGGTGTTGGATCTGACGCCGGGCATTCGCTCCTTGCAAATTCATATTGACCCGACCCGAATCACCGTGAGTGAGGCATGTGTAAAAGTTGTAGAAATTGACGCCGCTCTGCCTCCCCTTGAAGAGTTCCGTGTGCCGTCGCGCATTGTGCGCTTGCCGCTTTCATGGGACGACCCGGCTACTCAGCTGGCCATTCAGCGCTACCAACAAGGAGTTCGGCCCGATGCTCCATGGTGTCCTAGCAACCTGGAATTCATCCAGCGCATTAATGGATTAGATTCGATTGATGATGTGAAAAAGATTGTTTTTGATGCCAATTATTTGGTACTTGGCTTAGGGGATGTCTACTTGGGTGCGCCTGTAGCCACACCGGTTGACCCGCGTCACCGCTTGGTAACGACGAAATATAATCCGGCACGCACGTGGACGCCTGAAAATGCCGTAGGCATCGGCGGAGCTTACATGTGTGTGTATGGAATGGAAGGCCCCGGCGGCTATCAATTCGTAGGACGTACGATTCAGATGTGGAATCGGTTGCGTTCAACGGAGAGCTTTAAGGTTGGTAAGCCGTGGCTGCTGAGATTTTTTGACCAAATTCAGTTCTATGAAGTGAGTGCCGAGGAGTTGCTTCAGCTCCGCGAAGATTTCCCACGAGGCCGTTATGAAGCGGACATTCAGGAGACGACTTTTGATTTAGGCGAATATCTGCGATTCTTGAGTTCTATTGAAGAAAGTGCAGCGACATTCCGCAAGCAGCAGCAAATCGCGTTCAACGAAGAGCGGGAGAGCTGGAAGGCGAAAGGGTTGGCGGAGTACGTCTCTGAGCAGGAAACGGCAAGTGAACAACCCGAGGATGAACTGCCGGCAGGTACAGTCGCTGTGCGCGGAATTATGCCTGGATCGGTGTGGAAAGTGCTTGTTTCACCAGGGGAGCAAGTGAAGAAAGGTGATCAATTAGCCATTCTCGAGAGTATGAAAATGGAATTCCCGCAGCATGCTCCTTGCGACGGTTATGTCTCGATGATTCAAGTGAAGCCAGGCGATCAAGTTCATGCCGGTCAGCTTATTCTTGGAATTGCCCAATCTGCTTAAGGAGAGGTGTTTGTAGATGACAAAGATTAGGGAGAATGGCGTTGATACGGAACTTCCTCTAGAACTTACGATTTCTTGGCTGCAGGATAAATATGCTAAAGAAGAATTGACACCGAAAGAGGTCATGGCGGCTATTGTGCAGCGCGCAGTGGACGACGCGGGCATGAATCTTTGGATTACGCCGCCTTCTATGGCGCTCATTCAGCCGTTTTTGGACGGATTGGCTGAGTTGAATCCGGCGGATGCGCCCCTGTGGGGGATTCCTTTTGCAATCAAGGATAACATTGACCTAGCGGGGGTGCCGACGACAGCAGGCTGCGAGGAGTATGCTTATACGCCATCAGAGCACGCGGGCGTTGTGGAAAGATTGATTGCCGCAGGAGCAATTCCGGTCGGCAAAACGAATTTGGATCAGTTCGCGACAGGGCTTGTCGGCGCGCGAAGCCCTTACGGCGACGCGCACAATGCGCTGCGCCCCGAACTGATCAGCGGCGGCTCGAGCTCAGGCTCCGCCGTTGCTGTGGCCCGTGGCCAAGCGGCATTCTCGCTTGGCACGGATACGGCAGGCTCAGGCCGCGTGCCGGCTGCGCTGAACAGGCTGGTTGGCTACAAGCCGAGTCTCGGTGCTTGGCCAACCAAAGGGGTCGTGCCTGCCTGTGCGAGTTTAGACTGTGTAACCGTCTTTGCGCACAGTTTGGATGACGCGCTTGCCGTAGACGGCGTAGCGCGTGGCCTTCACGCCGATGACCCGTGGTCGCGCAGCGTGAGTCGAGGCGCGTCTCAACCTCCGCAGACGCTGTTGCTTCCGGATGGTCCGCTTGGGTTCTACGGGCCTTATGCTGCAGAGTATGAAGCGGCATGGGGAAGAGCTGTGGAACAGTTGCAAGAGTTGAACCTCCCTATCGCCTATGTAGATGTTACAATGTTCGCCCAAGCGGCGGCGATTCTATATGAAGGGCCGTGGGTGGCTGAGCGATGGGCAGCTTTGGGTAGCTTTATTGAGGCGAATCCGGGGGTAGCTTATCCCGTTACGGAGAAGATCCTTCGCTCCGGCTCGGCAGCGGAGTATGACGCAGCATCGGTGTTTGAAGCGATGCATAAGCTGCAGCGCTTCAAGCTCGAAGCCCGCAAGCTGCTGCATGGCGCGGTGCTTGTTATGCCTACCTGCGGGGGCACATGGACCCGCGAGCAGGTGCTCGCTGACCCGATTCAGACGAATCGGGAGATGGGGCGCTACACCAATCATTGCAATTTGCTGGATTGGTGTGCGGTTGCTGTGCCGGCGGGCGATGCGGCTCCGCTGACGCCTTTTGGCATTACCCTCTTCGGGATTGCCGAAGAGGAGAGCTTGATCTGCGGCGCAGCCGAGCTGATCTTGGCTGGGGCGAGCGCGGCAAGCGAGGCTGCTAGCGCGAGCGAAGGCGCATCGGTGTGCGCCGATGCGGGAGTGAGTGCAGCGGCAGCGCAGGCGACGACGCTCGTCGCGGTCTGCGGCTTGCACATGCGTGGCTACCCGCTGGAGAAGCAGATGCGAGGCTGTGGAGCGCGGTTCATCCGTGAGGATGAAACCGCGGCGAAGTACAGCCTCGTGAAGCTGCCGACCACGCCGGCGAAGCCGGGGCTCGTGAAGCAGGAGCAGGGCGGCGCAGCGATCGCCCTGGAGGTTTGGGAAATGCCGCTGGAGGCATTCGGCGGCTTTGTGGCGGCGATCCCAGCTCCGCTCGGGATCGGTAAGGTTGAGCTCCGGGACGGTACGGAGGTCCCGGGCTTTGTGTGTGAGGCTTACGCGGCCGCGGGCGCGGAAGATGTGACGGCGCTTGGCGGGTGGCGCCAAGTGGTGCCGCTGCAAGGCTGATAACGATGTTTTACATCGTTGCAGCAACACGTCATTCCGTCATTTCAGTCCGGTAGACTTCAAATATCGCTGAAATGAGCAGAATATAACGGCTGCTGGGTCCGTTACAGAACGGTGGCTACTTGGAATGTTGGTGGTTGAACGGCTGTTGGTGGGGTTATGGCCCTTTAACTAGTTAGCCACTGTAGGCGGAGTCCGTCCGTGTTAATACGGCGGTTTGTTAATTTTGCGATGAAAAACAACGTTACAGCGGCTAAAAGCCCCTTCATGCGAAGGGGTTTTTGTTGTAGCGACAGATTCTGTCTACCTTGATCATGATCGCTTTCTTTAGAGCTTAGAGAGTCTATTTATTCATTAGCACGCACTTAATTAAGTTGACACTTAATTAAGTGCGTGCTAAATTATTGATATGATCGATAAAGCCATTCAAGCGATAACTGAACCAAGGCGCCGAGATATTTTACATCTCGTCCGTGATGAGGAGCTGACCTCCAGCGCCATTGCTTCGCATTTTGACATTTCAGCACCGGCAATTTCACAGCATCTCAAGGTTCTTGAAGAGGCTGGACTCGTCGTTGTTCGACGGGCAGGCACCAAACGATTCTATGGCATTAGGAGGGAAGGATTCGCCGAGTTGATGCAATACATTGAGAGCTTCTGGGATGATAGCTTATTGCGCCTGAAAGAAGCTGCCGAAGAGGAGGAAAGAAGAAAACATGGAAACAACGAGCAGTAGGGAGATCATTAAGAAGGAAATTTTTATCGCATGCCGTCCGGAGACTTTGTTCTCGTTTTTTACAGATCCGGATAAATTAGTTCGTTGGATGGGACGCAACGTTCTGCTTGATCCGAGCATTGGAGGCAAATTTCGCATCGATTTGAACGGTAGTGACATTGCATTGGGTGAGTACAAAGAGATTACTCCTAACGAAAAAGTCGTTATGACATGGGGGTGGGAGCGCTCCAAGGTGGTCCCTCCAGGCTCAAGTACTGTTGAATTTAAGTTAATACCTAAAGATAATGGCACTCTTTTAGAGTTCACGCACTACGATCTGCCTGCAACGGAAATTGCAGATCATGTAAAAGGTTGGTCGCATTTTCTGCCACGTATTCAGTTGGTGGCCGAGGCCGATGAAGCGGAGGGAGCTCCGTCCTCTGAAGAAGCTTAATGACAGGTTCATTAGTGGCGCGCATGACTATGCGCGCTTTTCATATTTAATGAGGGAGATAGCCTAGCTCAGGATCCCTCCCTCTTTTTCAAACTAACTGATAGGGTATTTTTGTGCACCGCCAAGCATTTCACTAGCTTATCGCCCAGTACTTCGCTCTGCACCTACCCCATCATCTCACTACGCCTTCCTTACACTTATCCTTCAGTCGTTCCTCTCACGCTTTATCCAACATTCCTTCCGTCATTCCTCCCATGCTTCGTCCAACATTCCTTCCGTCATTCCTCCCGCGCTTCGTCCAACATTCCTTCCGTCGTTCTTCCAACGCTTCCTCCCTCATTTAGCCCGCCCTTGGCCATACCGCCTTTCCCGACGCACTACACTCACCCACTTTTTCCTCCGTATTCATCGCCAACCAGTACCTGTCCTCCCTCTTTTTCACGCACTATTCACACCTTATACCCACTTATCCACAAAATTACCCACAGTATCAACATGTCCACAAATCATACTGTGCATAAGGCTCCATGCATTCTGTACACATATCCACAGGTTAAGTTATCCACATGGGAGTATGTACGCAGATCCTATATATATGATACTATTTGGTATGCGTAAGGGGCTGTCAGGTTACATTAATAACCAAATGTGAAGGGATAGGTGGGGCGTCAATGAAGAAGATTTTCAGCATCTATCGGACGGATCTAATCAACTTATGGAGGGTGCCTACAGGCCTGCTCCTCATGGTGGCGCTTGCCATATTGCCGTCTGTGTATGCTTGGATTAACCTAGAGGCGATGTGGGACCCTTATTCCAATACATCGGGGATCAAAATCGCAGTGACAAGCAACGATAAAGGGGCGAAAATTGAGGATAAATCCATTAACATCGGAAACGAGGTTGTGGATAATCTGAAAGAAAATCATACGCTGGGCTGGACCTTTGTGGATGAAGCGACGGCGCTGAATGGGGTGGAACGCGGGGATTATTATGCGAGCTTAATTATTCCCGAGGACTTCTCGCGGAAAATTACGAGTATTGTAGATGGCGAGATGGAGAAGCCTGAAATCGTCTATACCGTGAATGAGAAAATCAATGCGGTTGCGCCCAAAATTACAAGCAAAGGCGCGTCCAGTGTCTCTCAGCAGATCAGTGAGAATTTTATTAAAACGGTGAGCAACTCGATTCTGACCCGGATGAAGGAGATCGGCATCGATTTTGAGAAGGAGCTGCCGACGATTCGGAATATGGAATCGAAGATCTTGGAGTTGGAAAATCGATTGCCTGAAATCGAGACGATGGGTGGAAAGGCGCTGGAGTTAGAGCAAAAGCTGCCCGAACTGAAAGAGAAAGGGCAGAAGATCGTCCAGCTCGAAGAGAAAATTCCGGATATTAATCGCGCGGCGGATACCGTTTTGAAGATCGAAGAGCGCTGGCCGAAGATTCAGGCGGTTGCACAGGAAGTGCTGCTTATTCAGCAAAAGCTGCCCGAGATTCAGAAAGCTGCGAGCCGGGTGGCGGAGCTGGATCAGAATTTCGGCAAAGTGGAAGAGGTGCTGAATACCGCCATTGATAAATCGCGCAAAGCTGATGAGATCGTTAGCGCTGCGCTGGATACGCTGCCGAAAATCGACGCGATTGCGACGCAGGGAGCGGCTTTCGCTGATGCGCTCACGAATTTTTTGCAAAAAAACGAGGCGGCATTCCAGACTTTAATCCCGGTGGTAAAGCAAAATTTAACCCTGCTGCAACAAACAGCGGACGCTGTCACGCAGCTTACGGGAGTACTGCAGGATGTCAATATCGACCCGCAAAAATCGCTGGCGGCTATAGGCTTTTTGTCCGAACGGCTCACGTCCGGCGCGGCAGTGCTGGATAACACGATAGATGTGTTCACACGTTTGAACACGAATTTGCCGAATAGCCCATTTGCGGATACCATCTCGCGGTTAACGGCTCTTCGAACGAATATGGCTAATCAAATTCAAGCCCTGAATAAACTGCAAACGGCCATCGGACGCGGTGAAAAGCCGGCAAAGGACATCGTGAATAATTTGAACACGTTGTCCAAAGAGGCAAGCAGCGCGCTGGGCGGCATTCTGTCCAGATACGATTCGGAGATCGTGCCGAATATGACGAAAGCCTTTGGGCAAATACTGACCGTAGCCCAGAATGCAGGAAGCGCGCTTCAAACATTGAAGACACAGCTGCCCAATATTAAAGGGATTTTGACGGATGCGCAAAACGGCATCCATTTTGCCCAGACGCAGCTGGATACGCTGCAGAAGGAGCTTCCGGACATCCGGGCGAAGGTGCACGAAGCGTCATCGACGCTTCAAAGCAAGTTGGATGCGTTCACCACCGGCATCAATGAGGCGGCTCCGTTCATTCGCAACGACCTGCCGCGAGTCGAGCAGAAGCTGCATACGGCAGCGGATTTTATACGGAACGACTTGCCTGCGGCGGAGGAAGAAATCCGCAAAGTGGCGGATCTGTATCAGACGAAGCTGCCCGAAGTGGAGGACGCCGTTCATCTGGCGGCTAATCTTGTGCGCAGCGATCTACCGGCCTTCGAAGAGGCTGTCCACAAGGCAGCGGACCAGATCCGTAAAGTTCAAGGCAGCGGCAGCGTCGACGAGGTTCTTCGTTTGCTTCAGAATGACATTCAGAAGCAAAGCGATTTCCTCTCTAATCCGGTGCTGATCAAAGAGGATAAAAGATTTCCCATTCCGAACTATGGATCGGCGATGTCGCCTTTTTACACAACGCTTTCGTTGTGGGTAGGTGCTATGCTGCTTGTCTCTCTGATGAGAGTAGATGTGGATAACTTGGACGGTGTGTACAAGACGCATCATATTTATTTTGGACGGATGATGATCTTCTTGACCATTGGATTGTTTCAAGCGCTGATTGTCACCCTTGGGGATATTTTTATATTGGGTACATATGTTGTGGATAAGATTTGGTTTGTTATTTTTGCGTTGTTAATAAGCATTGTGTTTATTACCATCACGTACACTTTGGTCTCCGTTTTTGGGAACATCGGCAAAGGCATCGCCATTATTTTTCTCGTGCTGCAATTTTCGAGTTCGGGAGGGACGTTCCCGGTGAGCACGGCGTCGCCTTTTTTTCAAAAGCTGAATCCGTTCGTACCGTTTACTTATGCGGTTGGGGTGATGCGCGAGGCCGTCGGGGGGATGCTTTTATGGGTGGTGCTGAAAGACGTCCTCTGTCTGTGTGTGTTTATCGTGGTTTGCTATATAGTGGCATTAGCGCTGAAAAAACCGCTGAGCGGCTATACGAAGCGCGTAGCTGAAAAGGCGAAGATGACGAAGTTAATTTCTTGACAATATTTCCTCAATTTGTGAAACATTGAACGTTTTGATCCGTCTTTGATGATAGAGGACGGTGCTGATATGAAAATAAGAATGCTGATCATCATCTTGGTTGTTTGGGCCGCTTTCGTGCCTGCCCATGCTTTTGCGCTATCATGCGCGATGCCACCTTCCATTGAAAAGAGTTATGAACTTTACGATGCAGTTATTGTAGCGAACGTGGACCAGGTCATCACAAAAAGGAACAGCAAAGAACTGAAGTTAACGGTATTGACGAGCTTCAAGGGTGTAGGGGATCGAAGCATTTCGGTGGCGGAGGATTTCACCTGGGGGACGAGTGAGCGCGGGAAATCGTATTTGTTCTTTTTAAAAAAGAAAGAAGGGGATTGGGAGAATCCGCTGTGCTCGCCAACGAAGCCGGCAGAAAATGCTGTGCAAGAGCTTAGTTTTCTCCAATCGAAGGAGATTCCCCTCAAAGCCGCTGTGGCAAAGGAGACTGTACCGACGCATTGGGTGCTCCCTATAACTTTAATGTGCGTGTTGAGTGCTGTGATATATGCTGGAGTACGGTTTACGAAGTGGAGAAACGGAAAGAATGGATAGCAAGAGACACGAGAACCTGAGGCGATGCCTTGGGTTTTTGTTATGCCAAAATGGAGCGAGTATTGCGAAGAATTTCTTTCATAGGAACGGAATCAACGGGGAGACTGCCGACAATATTAATTTTTCGCTTTTTTACATCTAAACTTTTCATTTGATCTGTGAGGACCACACCGGAGAAGGGGAGGTTGTCTGGCAGGGTTACCTCAAAAGGGTAGTCTTTAGACTGGCTGGTAATAGGGCATACAAGTGCAAACCCAGTAATTGCATTGAATTCAAATTCGGAAAGTACAATAGCGGGATGGCGTCCGGCTTGCTCTCGCCCTGCTTGCGGGTAGAAATCCAGCCAAACCAGATCGCCGCGTGATGGCATGGTCAAATTATTTCGTCTCCTTCAATCCCAAGATCCACTTCTTCGTGCCGCGGTGATTCGGGTTTTATTTTTGAAAGCAGCATTTTCATGTGAGACTTTAAATCTGCGTTGGATTCATCAGGCTCTACGGAAGGGCGAAGGAGAATTTCATTATCTGATGTCAGAAGGATCTGAAGTTCTGCGCCATCTTTCAAGTTGAGCTGTTTTAAGAACTGGTTCGGAATTCGGATCGCGCTGCTGTTGCCCCACTTGCTGACGGTGACTGTCGTCATTAGGAACGGCTCCTCTCCTTTTTTATGAGTCAATTATAGCTCACCTCCATTACCATGTATATACATATGATATACATTTGATGAGTTTGTGATACTTAGATGGGCTAGAGGATTACAGTCACATAGAACTTAGCCTTTAGTCTAGGTTTTATCAAGACTTTTGGCTAACGAAAGACAGTACCTTAGAGCGTTTAGATAAAAAAGCTTCTCCTTTATCATTGAGATAACGTTAAGGAGAGCGAGGAATTGGAGTGAGATTAACATCGTGGTGGTCCTATTGTTTGGCCTGCAGCGCATTGTTGCTGATCCCGTTGGTGGGTCTAATCTATGTTCAGCTGAATCAAGCTGGTGGAATGGCTTACAACCTGGTGACCGATTTGGATCGGCAAATCCCCTTCGTGAAAGGTTTTGTCGTACCTTATCTATCGTGGTATGGATTTCTGCTTGTAGGGTTTCTGTACTTGGCTTACAAAGATCGTCGTAATTATTATAGAACGCTAATTGAATTTGTAATTGGATTGCTGATTTGTTATGGCATATATGCCATTTATCAAACGACTGTACCTCGGCCGGAGGTAACCGGCACTGACCCTTTGCTGCAGCTAGTGGCGTGGGTGTACCGATCGGATCAACCTTTTAACTGCTTTCCAAGCACTCATGTGCTGACCTCTTATCTCATGATGAGAGCCTACCTGCGTACGACTCGAGTCGAGACGCGCTACAAAATCATCGTAACCGCTATATCGCTGCTCATCATCGTCTCCACACAGTTCGTGAAACAGCATGTCCTGCTCGATATTGTAGGAGCTGTCCTCGTGGCGGAGGGTGTTGTTTATGCCATGGATCGTGTGCGAAAAGGCTGGTTGACGGAGTCGCGCATCAAAGTCAAAGTGCGGACACCGCAAAGCAATCTCGAAGGAGGATTAAGGCAATGAAACGCAGAGAGAAACTATTGATTTTGACAGGCAGTTTAGGGGATGGACATAATAAAGCGGCTCAGGCGATCCTTGAGGCTACGAGATTGCATAGGCCTGATGTAGATGTGAAGGTGGTCGACTTTTTGGAGTGGACGCATCCTTACTTGCATGGGGTGGGCAAATACTGCTATATGCAGTGGGTGAAAAGCCTGCCGTCCGTCTATGGCTATCTGTACCGCAAGACGCGTGATGATAATACTTTTTCCCATATGTTTAAAAAGATGAAATCATTCAGCACGGATCGGATGCTGGCGCTGCTGGATGAGGAGGGGCCGACAGAGGTCGTGTGCACGTTCCCTGGGGCTGCGGCGGCGATGTCGTATTTAAAATGCAACGGATTCACGACGGTGCCGACCGTTACGGTCATGACCGATTATACGGATCATAGCTATTGGATTCATCCGGGAACAGATCGTTACCTGGTCGGCGCTGACCACGTGAAGCAGGCGCTGCTTCGATATGGTGTTCAGGAAGAGCATGTTGTGGTTACGGGGATTCCGATTCGGAAGCCATTTACACAGGCATATGATCGGGCGGAGCTGCGAGATCAGCATGGGTTGGATCGCGAGATGCCGACGGTGTTGGTCATGGGCGGCGGGCATGGCTTGATCGGCAAGCAGTTCAAGTCCGTGCTGCAGTCGGATGAGCTGGCGGAGCCGGTGCAGTTCGTTTTTGTCTGCGGGCGTAATGAGAAGCTCAAACAGCTCCTCGAAGAGGAGCTGGGCGGCGAGAAAACGCGGCATCGCGTGAAGGTGACAGGGTTCGTGGACCATGTCCATGAGTTGATGGCTTTATCGGACCTGATCATCACGAAGCCGGGCGGTCTTACTATCTCGGAAGCGATGGCGTTGGAGCTTCCCATGATGTTGTATAAGCCGATCCCTGGCCAAGAGCAGGAAAACGCTGCGTACTTGGTCAGCTTAGGGGCCGCGATCGAAGTGAAAAATGCACTGGAGCTGAAAAATCAGCTGCTAGAAGTGATCGCGAATCAATCGCTTTTATCGAAGCTGAAAGAGAACGTGAAGATGAGCCAACAGCATCAGGATGCTCAGCATATGCTTCGCGCTATTTTTGAGACCCGCCATCATTTTGTTCCGATGGCTGACGACATGCGTTTGGCCTACGCGAACGGCTAAAATGGCGGGTATCTCCCTCTTTTTACCCTTCAAAAACGTCTATTTTTCGCTAAAAAATGCACGATTTCATAACTTGTCAAGTTTGCTGTCAATAAGTGCTTATTGCGTTTTTAAATCAGCTGTTTGGTGATTTGTTTAGATGCTTAGCTTGACAATATATCTATTGTAAAGGTGTTTTAGTAGTAGATCGCAGCTTCTATTTATCCTCATGCATGGTGACGATGATGTCCTGTGCGTAGTTGCCGAAGCTTTTGCCGAATAAGGTGATGCCTCCGCAGTTGGGTGAGGTCTCTAAGGATGCGATGCGGAACTGAATATCCTTGCCGAAGGTGACGGATAGATCTTGTATCGCGGTATCGGATATTTTGGTGCCGTCCAGGTAGGAGCCGGTGGGGCTGACCGTAATGACTTTGAGCAGGCCGTGTTGCGTATTGCTGCTGCTCCACCAATCCGGTGTTAAGACGCCGCGTTGGGAGCCGAAATCACCGGGGCTCGTCCAGATGCCGAGGGGGACGTCGTTGATGTAGAACGAGATATCGGAAGGCCAGTTCTCGTTGAATCCCGGCGCTTCGGAGCAAATTTCAAAGGAAATTTCCAATGTGCGCAGCTTCTGATTGCTGTGAAGGAAGTTGGGAATGCGGTACTCCACATAGCCACTGGCAAACCATAGAATCCCCGCATGGACATGACCTGGATCGGCAAAATAACGCGGATCATCCAATACGCCGATCAGCTGGGTCGGAGACGCAAGCCCGCAGGTTGGCTTCACCTCGAAGGAGGTGTATTGGCCGATTGGGATGGCAAGTGTATTCGTCGGAAGGTCGACCGGCTTCTTCGGTTTGAACTGCAGGACGGCTTGATCGATCTTCAAGTGGCATATTTTCTGCGTGCCGCGAATACCGGTTGTGTTCTCGGAGGTGATGATGCCGGCTAGTTCGAGCTTCTGAATGTGTTTGGTTACAATCGCGGAAGAAATATCAAGTTTCTGAGAGAGCTGTTTGATGTTGAGAGGCTCCTGCCCGAGCAACTCGATCATTTTCACGCGCGTTTCGGAGGAGAAGCATTCGAGAAAAGCCATATTTTTGGTGGAAACTTCAATTTGCATAAAAGGAACCTCAATCTTTAATGTTTTTGTTTATTGTATAACTTGTAGGTTAATTTAACAATATGACATGGGATTATTTCGGGTTGTTCGTTATGAATGGCGTACAAATTTAGCAGGTGAGGTAAGCAGGATGTGGGGCGAATGATGCTGGGCTGCGTAATGCAGCTATATATTGCACAATAATTGCACTAAGTGCAACGTAACTAGTCGCGGCAGAGAATGTAGCGTGAAATGATTGTACTAAGTGTCACTAAGTGCAACATAGACAGCCACGGCAGAGAATACAACGTCAACGTACTGTATTAATCGAAGCAGCTGGCGTTGGGAGAAGCGAGTAGTAGTGAGTGCAAGATGAAGCTTCTCCTCAGCTGTCGAGCTGCGCAATGCAGCCCTATATTGCACAATGTGCAGTATAGAGTGTACGTTTTGCGGAAAGAGCTGGCCTTCGATGTAGGAAGTGCAATGAAGAAGCTGGAAATGCGCTGAAAAGTGGCATTTTGGGGGAAATGGTTGCACTAAGTGCAACGTAGCTAGTCACGGTAGTGGATATTGCCCGAAATGATTGCACTAAGTGCAATGTAGATAGTCGCGGCAGAGAATATAGCGTGAAAAGATTGCACTAAGTGCAACGTAAACAGCCACGGTAGAGAATGCATCGTCAACGTAGGCTGTATTCATCGAAGCAGCTGGCGTTGGGAGAAGCGAGTAGTAGTGAGTGCAAGATGAAGCTTCTCCTCAACTGTCGAGCTGCGCAATGCAGCTCTATATTGCACAATGTGCAGTGTAGAGTGAGCATTTTGCGGAAGAAGTTGACCTTCATTGTACGAAGTGCAATGAAGAAGCTGGAAATGAGCTGAAAAGTGGCATTTTGGGGGAAATGGTTGTACTAAGTGCAACGTAGCTAGCCGCGGCAGCGGTTATTGCCCGAAATGGTTGCACTAAGTGCAACGTAGCTAGTTGTGGCAACGGTTATTGCTCGAAATGGCACTAAGTGCAACGTAGCTAGTCGTGGCAGCGGTTATTGCCCGAAATGGTTGCACAAAGTGCAACGTAGCTAGCCGCGCCAGCGAAAGCAGGCCGGAATGCATGCATGGAGGCTTTGCGTAAAATTCCCCTAAAGCAAATGACGCCAGGCATCCGGCTGCAGCTCGTACTGCCGAACGACAGATCCGCGCCCGATTGGGTGGAGTATGTCCTTGGCAGCCAGGCTCTGGAGCCGCTTGCGCGCAGTGCGGAAGTTGAGCCCGCACTGCGTGATGAGATCCTTAGGTCGGATAGGTCTGCCTAGTCGAATAGCGAGCTGAATCACCTCTTTTTCATCCGGAGAAAGAGAAGGGGGCGGGGTACTACGAAGCAGATGAGGACCCACCACCAACTGGAGCAGCATTCGACAAACTTCCGGGCGATCCTTGACATCATCGAAAGAAAAATGGATCATTTTCCACCCCATTCCGGTCAAGAAAGTATCCCGATTAAGCGAATAGCTGAATCCCTCGCGGTCCATGTCTTTAACGTGAGTTTGAAAACCGTCGCACTCAATCCCGAAGCGCCCGTGCGGCGGGAGAAAAGCAAAGTCGAGGAACTGTGACTTACGATTCCAATCGTAAATTTCGTATTCCGGGTGCAGGTCGTCGAAGTTGCCGAATAAGGGCCACCATACGTTTTGGAGCAGAAGCTTCTCCGCGTATTTGTGCCCTCTAAGTAGACGTCCTTTTCGCTCGCCAATCCGATGTGTGAGATGGTCATCCAAGAATTTCTGATGCGCTTTTTCAAATTCCAACAATATAACAGCCTCCTCCTACCTCTTATAAAATAAAAAAAACGCCCCCGAGCCATGCGGCTCAAGGACGTTCTTCGTCATTACATACTATAGCATCTTCAGCGAAGATGCGGTACTTCAACTCTTCTGGCCAACATATTCCTAAACTCCTACTCCCACTCTGACGCAAGAGTCCCGCTCAATCAACTCACCGTATATCGAAATCTTAGACGGGACGCCGCCTTTTTCGATCCTGCGGAGCAGCAAGTCAACGGCCTCAAAAGCAAGCTGTTCCCGCTGCACATGAATGGTCGTGAGGCGAGGCCGGACCATCTGCGCGGCTTCAATATCGCCAAAGCCGACGACGGACATCGCGTCCGGCACGTGAAAGCCTTTGGCGGTCAAATGTTGAATCAGCGAAATGGCGAGTCGGTCGTTGGCGCAAAACCAAGCAGTTGGCCATGCTGATTGGCCGCTCATTGCTTCCAGGAACGAAGCTAATTCATCATCTGGAGCTGCGGCTTCATTAGGGCCAATGAGACAAAAGCTCCTATCGATCGCTAATCCGGCATCGGACATAGCATTGGTGAATCCGAACCAGCGTTCACGGAAGCTTTTGGACATACTTCCCGCCCCAATGAAACCAATTTGCCGGTGTCCTTTACGAATCAGGTGGCTGACGATACTGCAGGCGCCCTCCGCATTCGCTGTCACAACGGAATCCAGTTGTAGTCCGTCGTAGCAATGGTCCACTGTCACAAGTGGAGTCTCTAACTCCTTGAGCTTGCTCACATACGCAGGAGTGAATACGCCAATGATCAGGATGCCGGAAAATGCAATCTCATGATACAGATCGGGCAGAATCAACAAACGCTCCATATCTTTCGTTACCCCGCTAATGATGGCGGTATAGCCGTTTTCTTTGGCTCTTTTTTCAATGGACCAGAACACTTCATAGTAGAAATTTTTATCGTTCTGAACAGATTCAGGAAATAAGACAAGCAGGTGATTCTGCTTCTTCCTCGTCTTGGATTCCGTCCGGTACTTAAGCTGCTGAGCGGCTTCAAACACACGGGAACGCAGCTCTTCGCTGACGCCCGGTTTGTGATTAAGGGCCAAGGAGACAGCGTTTTTGGAAATGCCGAGTAGATTGGCAATGTCTTGCATGGAGGTTTTGGCGTTCATTTAGCTCAATACTCCTTTAAGCAAATGTGAATGATGTATAAATTGTAAAGCTTTATTGGCACTATTGTAAAGTTGAAATAAGCTGTTTTCGTAACTTTACAAAAATGCGATGTCAATTCACTCTGTCAATGAACTTTTCGAGCATTTCCAACTTCTCAGAAGTAAACGGTCCAGAATTGTCGAGATAGAGAATGGAGGCTGGATCAACCGGCCATCGAATTTCACTACGAGTTAGGGAAGGGCTGAATTGTTCCCAGTTATCCAATTTCCAAATGTCTAATGTCGAACCTCTGCCGCTAATGCGCGAGTGATAGGCTTCCTCAGATGGAAGGTAGACATACACGGCCTTAACCATGACATCATCCGTACTGGCGTTAATCGTAGATAGTTCCTGGTTCAGCCACAACGGGTCGATGATTTCACGGGTAAAAGGCCCGATGACAATGGCGTCCAAGCCTAAGGTCAGATTCTCCAGCGCGGCGTTCATCGTGATGCGATATCCGAGATCTCGGCAATGCTGTTTATAAAAAGGGGAGTCCCGATCCTCGGGGTCTTTCCCGGCTAATGTCATCAGCGCTACGGCAGCAGGGCGAAGCAATGTGTCCATGTCTAGAAAGGCGCCTCCGCGCTTACTGGCATATGCTTTGGCTAGTGTTGTTTTGCCAGCTCCGGCAGGACCTATGAAAAAAATGAGTTTACGCATGTTAACCTCCAATATGAAACCTGTGACAGGGAAATAGTTACGAATATTGTAACATAAGAGGGATATTCCTTTACTTTTTCATCCAATCTTCAGCTTTTATTAATGTTTTATTAAGGTTTACGTCATATTTGCTTCATAATTGAGTAGTAACCTATATAGAAAGAGAGAGGGTTAATACCATACTGGAAGGATAGATAGAGATGTCCGGAACCCAAGAAAAAACGTTACATTCGGGTAACAATACCATATCGCCATTCCAATCGAATGACAAAGAATCTACCGCGTATTGGCCAACTACAGGCTGGAGAACGAGCACGCCGGAAGCGCAAGGGATGTTCTCGGGTACGCTAGCTAAGACAGTTGAAATGTTCAGCACTCAACAGGTATGCAGCATCGCAGTCGTTCGAAACGGCCATTTAGTTGCAGAAGCTTATAATAGTTGTACGCAAAATGATATACCTCAAGATGTGAAGTCCGTCACCAAAAGTGTAACATCAGCACTGGTTGGTATTGCTTTAGCTGAACGGAAGCTGATCAGTTTGGATCAAAAGGTTCGCGATTTTTTCCCTGAACTTGCCAATGATCCTTTGAAGTCCAAAATGACAATCAGACATTTACTGAGCATGACGTCCGGCCTGAATTGGGATAATACGAATGAAATCTCCTCAACTGAGATGATGTATTCAGCGGATTGGGTGCAGTACATTCTGGATCGCCCTGGATATGCAGAACCAGGTACCCTGTTTAATTATAGTAATGGTGACGCGCATTTGTTGTCGGCTATAATGCACAAAGTGACGGGGCAATCGTTGTTCGATTATGCCAAGTCCCGTTTATTCGATCCGCTTGGCATTACCAATGTGAGCTGGAATTCGGATGGAAAAGATCGCTCCATTGGCGCGTGGGCAATGGCTTTAACGCTGAGAGATATGGCTAAGTTTGGCTATCTGTATTTGAAACAAGGCGAATGGGAAGATCAAACGATTATCCCACCAAACTGGATTCGCGATTCACTGCAAAAGCGAGTAACGTTGAATTACAGCAATGGTACGCAAGGGGGCTACGGACTGCTGTGGTGGTCCAAGACGCTGCCCAAAGGAATCGTCAAAGGAAGTAAAAAGCAATACGACATGTTCTACGCGTCTGGTTCGAGCGGAAGACGTATTTTTGTTGTCCCTGAGCTGCAGCTGATCGTGGCATTAACCGCTAACTCCCCTGATGCGAATATGCCCGAATATCTGCTTCTTCATGTGCTGCAAGCCATTCGTTCCGATAAAGCTCTTCCGGAAAATCAGGAGAACTTTGCCAAGCTGGAGCAAGCCGTGCAAGCTTTTAAAGAAGTAACCGAATAAAAGATAGAACAAGGAAGAAGCTGCCGCGGCGGCTTCTTTTTCTTTTTCAAAGGTTAACGTTGGGTTAAAAAACCATTCATGACAGCGTCCATTGCCGCTCCCGATGGTTTTTTTGGCACGTTTATGAGATAGTTGGAGGAAAGTGAACTAAAGGGGAGTTATTTAGTGGCATTAAGAAGTTTTACAGATTATCAATTGAGTGAGGATATCGTCCGGGCGTTGCAGAGCTTGGGCTATGAGCAGCCGACGGACGTACAGCACGAAGTGATTCCCATCGCGCTTCAGGAGAAGGATCTCACGGTGAAGTCGCGTACGGGAAGCGGGAAGACGGCGGCTTTCGGGATCCCGATTTGTGAGCTCGTAGAATGGGAAGAGAATCGGCCGCAGGCGCTCATTCTGACACCGACGCGAGAACTCGCGGACCAGGTGAAGCAGGATATCACGAACATCGGGCGGTTCAAACGGATTAAAGCGGTAGCGCTATATGGCAAACAGCCCTTTGCCAAACAGAAGCTGGAGCTTCACCAGAAGTGCCATGTCGTGGTAGGCACACCGGGACGTGTGCTGGATCATATTCAGAAGGGTACCCTGGATTTGGAGAAGGTCAAGATGCTCGTCATCGATGAAGCGGATGAGATGCTGCGGATGGGCTTCATTGAGCAGGTGGGAGCGATCATTGATGAGGTTCCGACGGACCGCATGACGATGCTGTTCTCAGCGACACTTCCGCAGGACGTGGAGCAATTATGTCATCAATATATGAAAGAACCGATAGATATTGAAATTCAAACGCCGGAGGCGGCGAAGGTTCAGATTGAACACGCGCTGATTACTGTGAAAGAAACAGAGAAATTTAATGTGCTTAAGGATGTCTTCGTGACGGAGAATCCTGAGAATTGCATCATTTTCTGCAGGACGCAAGAACATGTGGATGATGTTTTCCGGGAGTTGGATCTTCTTGAATATCCGTGTGACAAAATTCATGGAGGCATGGTGCAGGATGATCGCTTCCTGGTTATGAACGCATTCAAAAGAGGAGAGTTCCGTTTCCTGGTGGCAACGGATGTCGCGGCGCGGGGGATTGATGTGGAGGATATTACTCACGTCATTAACTATGACCTGCCGATGGAGAAGGAAAGTTATGTGCATCGGATCGGAAGAACCGGACGAGCAGGCAAGACGGGCAAAGCCATCACCTTCGTTACTCCGAATGAGATGAAATTTATCCCTGAGATCGAAGAATATCTCGGATTCGAGATCCCGCGCAGAGACGCTCCCACGGAGGAGGAAGTTGCCAAGGGTATGCCGGCTTTTGAGCGGAAAATGCAAGCAACGCCGGTTATCAAGAGAGATAGAAGCGACCAATTGAACAAAGGAATCATGAAGCTCTATTTTAACGGCGGGAAAAAGAAAAAGATCAGAGCGGTGGACTTCGTGGGAACGTTAGCCAAAATTGAGGGCGTGAGCGCAGAAGATATCGGCATCATAACGATTCAAGACAACGTTTCGTATGTGGATATACTGAACGGCAAAGGTCCGATGGTGCTCAAAGTCATGAAGAACACAACAATCAAAGGGAAACTCCTGAAAGTGCATGAAGCAAATAAGTAAGGAGAGAATATCCGGTAGGCCATCAACAAGGCTTAGCGGATTTTTTTCGTCCATAAGAGGGGCTCCAGGGTTCATTGAAGGTTAAAATTTTACTCAAACGAGTAAATTATTTGACTTACCCGACCTGTCCTCCGCAGGGTAGACTATAGGAAACACAACACATGGGGTGAATAATCATATGGCCAACAATACACATACACATTCGAGCACCCTTTCCAATGCGAAAGTGAAACGGAGAAGTTCGATAGCACAAATACGTGAGGACCTGATCGGATATGCCTTCGTTGCACCGATGGTACTTGGACTATTTGTTTTTACTTTATTTCCAATTATTGCGTCCTTCTTCCTCAGCTTCACGGATTGGAACTTTGTTGCCGGTTTTTCCAAAGTGAAATTTCTCGGCTTAGATAACTTTATCAAGCTTGTGCACGATTCCGTCTTCTTATTATCCCTGAAGAACAACATGATTTTGATGATTGTCGTTCCCTTAACTCTCATCATTTCACTTCTTCTAGCGGTTGTCATCGATAAAAAAATCTATTTGAAGGATTTCTTCAAAGTTATTTATTTTATCCCTTATATTTCAAGCGTAGTTGCGGTAGCGATCGTGTTCCAGGTGCTATTTCACCCGACGTACGGTCCACTTAACCAAATTTTGATGGATCTAGGCGTTGCGAATCCTCCAAAATGGTTGGCTGATCCAGATGTTGCCTTGTATTGTGTAATGGGACTTATGATTTGGATCTCTATCGGATATAACATGATTATTTTCATGGCTGGCTTGCAGTCCATTCCCAAAGATCTTTATGAGGCAGCGGATATCGATGGTGCTTCCAAATTCAGACAGCTTATGAGCATCACGGTGCCTCTTTTATCGCCAACAACCTTCTTCCTGCTAGTAACGGGGATTATCGGTACCTTTAAAGCGTTTGACGTTATTTCCGTCCTTACAGGCGGCGGACCTGCGAACTCCACGACCGTAGTCGTTTATCGTCTATACGAAACAGCCTTTGTTAACCTGCAATCCGGTTACGCCTCCGCTATGGCAATTGTACTTCTGCTCCTTGTGCTTCTAATTACACTTGTACAATGGCTTGGACAACGTAGATGGGTGAACTACTAAGAGAAGGAGGAATACCACGATGGACAAGAATCAAAAGTTTAAAAAAATAGTCCTTACATTACTAATGCTTGTCATTGGCATACTATTCATGTCGCCGTTCCTCTGGATGATCTCCGCTTCCATGAAGCCGGAAGCCGACGTGTTCGCTTATCCGATTCAGTGGATCCCTAAACATTGGAATGTCATTGAAAATTATAAAACAGTATGGGAAACTAAGTTTTCGTTATACTATTGGAATTCCATTAAGGTTTCGGTATTAACAACGGCATTATCTGTCTTACTTTCTTCTATGGCTGCCTATGCCTTCTCGAAAATCAAATTCCGCGGTCGTAACGCGCTCTTCGTGCTTATCCTGGCGATCTATATGATCCCGAGCCAAGCCATTCTCGTTCCGCAGTTCTTGCTTTTCCGTTGGATCGGTTTGTTCGACAGTCACTTTGGTTTGATTCTATTAGGTTCATTCTCTGTTCTCGGAACATTCATGCTTCGTCAGTTCTATCTCGGTATTCACGATGAGTATATGGAGTCAGCCCGGATGGACGGTGCGGGACACCTAAGAATTTTCTGGTCGATTTGTACACCGCTTGTGCGCCCGGCGATTGCAACGTATGCGATCCTGCGTTTCATCTGGACTTGGAACGATTACCAGAACCCGTTGATTTTCCTAAGAACAAAAGACTTATTCACGCTTCCGCTAGGTATCCGGTCTTTCGCTGACTTGAACGGCGAGTTCTACTCGCTAATCATGGCTGCATCGGTATCGGCCATCGTTCCACTCCTGATCATCTTCATCATTGGACAAAAGCAGGTTATCGAAGGTATTTCGATGGGCGGCGTGAAGGGTTAATCCAAAAAGTCAAAATAAGAGTGCATGAGGTTAAAATAGTGCCTCGTGCGCTCCACGGAAGTTTGTTACGATCGGTCATGTAAAGGTTTTCACACAAATCAAAGCTCACTTGGAGGGGTTCCTATGAAAAAGAGTTTACTA
This sequence comes from Paenibacillus anseongensis, assembly GCF_009757995.1. NCBI lineage: Bacteria > Bacillati > Bacillota > Bacilli > Caryophanales > Paenibacillaceae > Paenibacillus > Paenibacillus anseongensis. The sequence continues at coordinate 48,499 of NZ_WSEM01000030.1, read as the reverse complement.
GTATTAAGCGGTGTGCTTGCTATCAGTGCTGCACTTGCAGGCTGCGGTAATAAAGCGGAAACACCTGCTGCAGATAGCGGTGCTGCGGGCGGAAAAGGTCCTGTTACAATTAAAGTTCAAGGCTGGTATACAGAAGCGCAAGGGAACTGGAATGCAACGGTTGAGGCTTACAACAAGACACACCCGAACGTAAAAGTTGTCTATGAAAGCATGTCCGAGAAAGGCGATTCCCAAGAAGGCATGAAAAAACTTGACCTTCTGGCTGCTTCCGGCGAGCAAATGGACGTAGTGATGTATTCCAGCGCATCCGATTTCGCTCAACGTGTAGGCGCAGGCATCTTGGAGCCGCTAGATGATTACCTGAAAAAAGATAACATTGTTGTCAAAGACGAGTACAAGCTTGATCCAATTGTAAATGGTAAATACTATGCGCTGCCAGGTAAAATGATTGAATGGTTCGTCCTCTTGAACAAGGACAAGCTCGATGAAGCTAAGCTTCCTGTTCCAACAGAATGGACATGGGATCAATATGCAGAATACGCTAAGAAGTTGACCAAAGGTGAAGGTGCTTCGAAAGCTTACGGTTCCTACTTCCATAACTGGAAAGACTACGCATTGCTTGGTCTGAACAATGACATGGAGAACCCGTACTTGGTGAAATCCGATGGTACGCAAAACATCGACAATCCGAAAGTTCGTTACTCCCTTGATCTTAGAAACAAAATGGAGAACGTAGATAAAACATCTGTTCCTTACTTTGAAGTTGTATCGCAAAAAATGGCTTACCGTGATGTGTTCTACGGCGGTAAAACAGCTATGCTAGCTACAGGTAACTGGATGGTTGGCGAGCTTTCCCTGAATGCGAAATTCAAAACGGTGTTTGCTCCATATCCGAAGTTTGACGCTAAAGATCCAAACGGTCTGACAGAAGTAGGCGCTGACTTCATGGGTGTTGCTGCGAACTCCAAAAACAAACAAGCAGCTTATGACTTCGTGAAATGGTACACAACAGAAGGTATCCAAACACAAGGTCTATTCTTCTCCGCATGGAAAAAAGCCGATGTTGAGAAAAACGTTGATGCGATTCTGAAAAGCGGTAAACCAGAACAAGTTGCTATGATCGATAAAGAATCCTTGCTTGCTACTTTGAAAGTGAACAAAGCTACCAAACTGGTTGTTCCTCCAACTTACGCGCTGCAACAAGAAAAAGAATACCTAACGCAAGTTGAGTTGTTCTTGACAGGCAAACAAGATTTGGAGAAAACGATCCAAACAGCGAAAACGAAAATTGAAGATATCCGTAAGAGCAACGCGAAGTAAGAAGTAACGAATCGCGCAAGATTATTGCTATAATGAAAAGAGGAGGCCCTAGGCTCCTCTTTTTCCCATTTCCAAAGGTGCATTCGAAAGGCAGGAGAACGTTGTGCCGGGTTGGCTTCGCAGGTTATCTTTACGCAATAAATTGGTGCTGACGATTCTGGTTTGTCTCGTTCTGCCATCGGTTGTTTCCATGAATGTCTCCTCCTTGTTTACAAGAGATGCGGTAAGAACGCAGGTGACAGACTCTTCGCGCGAATCGATGCGGATCGTGAGTCAAATTGTGAATGGCCAGATCAAAAATATGATTTATGTGATGAACTTCATTCAATTTGATGAGGAATTGCAGCCGTCTATCCGGGAATTAGGCAGAGCGAATGAGACAACGGATAAAGGAGATGTCCTGCAATACAAGCAGACGATAGCGAAAAGAATGTCAACGGTAATCGACTCCTTCGGGAATCTGAGCGTGACGGTTTTGCTGCCTAATAAGGAGTACGTCGCCTCCTATACGACTTTTGCTTTTAATCCGACGGATTTTATGAGAAAAAGCTGGTTTAGCGCCGTGGAACAAGTTTCCGGCTACAATGTATTGTGGATCGGGGCTGAACCCAATTACAGTGAATCCACGAATCAGCCGTATTTGCTGTCGGCAGCCAAACCGCTTCGCAAGAACGATATCACCTACGGTTATGTGATTGTTGGTCTGGAGCTTCGCTTGCTGCAAGATCTTTTCAACCAATATCAAAATAATGAGTCTATGGTGATTATTGATGAAGAGGGACGTATTCTCGTCGATAAAGATTCCACGACGATCGGTACGAAATTCCCTTATTATGATCAGCTGCCCAAGGAGGATGGCTCATCTTTTGTGAAGGTGGCGGGAGAAGATTATATTCTGCTCAGCAGTCATGTAACGCCGGAGTGGCAGCTTGTGAATATGAGTTCCTATAAAACAGCTGCACAGAAGATTGAGTCATTTCGGAAAACAGATTTTCTCATTCAACTATTTTTTCTGGTCTTATTTGCCGTTACTCTACTATATATGGTGCGCACACTCACCAAACCGATTGCGCGGCTTGTCCAAACAGTTGTCCGGATTGAATCCGGTCAACTCGGCGAACGCTCGAACATTAACGGTGTGGATGAAGTGGGTCGGCTGGGGTACGTGTTCGACCGCATGATTGACCGTATTGAGCTAATGCTCGAGGAAAACCGCCGCGAACAGGAACTCAAGCGCATGGCGGAGCTAGCGATGCTGCAGGCGCAAATTAATCCGCATTTTCTGTTTAATGTACTGAATTCCATCCGTTTGAAAATCATGATGAAGGGGGATTCCGAGAACGCGGAATTGATTTCCTCCCTATCGTCGCTCCTGCGGATGACCATTAATCGAAATAACGAATATATTCCGCTGCATGAGGAAATTGAGATCATCGAACATTACGTTCGACTGCTGAATTCCAGGCATGGAGATCGAGTGAACCTACGTATCTCGGCGGCTTCCGATACGCTGCTCATTGAGATCCCTCGGTTTCTGCTGCAGCCGCTCATCGAGAATGCCTATCTTCACGGGCTAAAAAGCAAACCTGGCGAGATCACGATTGCCTCCAGAATCTGTGAGGATGGACGGCTTCAGATCGAAGTCAGAGATTCCGGAGTCGGCATGTCAACGGAACGTTTGGAAGAGCTTCGCACACATCTTGTAACACGGCCCACGAAGCATCACCATGCTTCGCGAAGCCCGTCCTTATCTGGTATTGGTTTACAAAATGTACTAGAGCGCCTTCGCATCATCTACGGCCATCGTTTCGATTATGAAATCGCAAGCGGGCCAGATCAGGGAACGCAGATTGTTCTGCGCTTTCCGCAGCAGACAGGAAAGGAGGGCTAAGTATGTATACAGTCATGATTGTTGATGATGATTTACCTGTGCTTGAATTTTTGAGTTCAGCAATCAAATGGGAAGAACTGGGGTTTCGATTGACAGGGGCCTTTGAAAATCCTCTGGAGGCTTTGGAAGCCGGACGCCGAGCCAAAACCGATGTGTTGATCAGCGATATCGGCATGCCGGAAATGAATGGGCTTGATTTAATCCGCTCCCTCCGTGAGGGAGATCCTCATGTGAAGGCGGTCATTCTCTCCTGCCATGATGATTTCCACTATGCGCAAAAAGCGATGAAGCTTTCGGTGAGTGAATATATCCTGAAAGAAACGATGAATATCAGCAACATTTCGGAGGTGCTCGGCAGACTGAAGGAGCAGCTGGATGCGGAGGATCACGTTCTATCCAAAAGCCGCAAGCTCGAAAAGGAGGCCGCGCTGCACCGCAGCTCGTCCAAGCGCCATTTTATCCGAAGTACGGTCAATGAGCCGTTGTTTGATTCGGAGGAATGGAGCCAGCAAGCGGAAGGGTTCGGTCTGCGTCTTGGACAGCACGGGGTGCTGCCGGTTTTCGGGTACGCCAACCGGGCGAAGGAAGCGAATCAGCGCTTCCAATCCAGGGATTTATTTGATTACACCATCCAAAATATCATAGAAGAGCTGCTCGTCGATCAGAAAGAAATCACGTTGTTCACGTACGATACGGGCGAAATTGTACTGCTGTTCCCGCAATATGGCAGCATGCATGTCAACAACAGCCAGAAGGTTGAGCAGACGCTGAGACATCTGCAGAACTGTTTGCAACAATACGCGAAAGTGGCGTTCTCTTTTATTACGGGAAGTCCTGCCAAGGATGTGCGCTCATTGAAGGAGCAGCTGAAGCGGATGATAGAAGGGCGGAGCTCGCGGTTCTACTTGCCGGAAAGCTCCGTCATGAAGCTGGAGCATATACGGGAAGGCTTCGGAGACGGGGGATTGCTGCTGGCCGAGTATGCCCAGACCCTGGATGAGTTTCGAAGCGTGGTGTTCGATGAGCGATCCGATTTGATCGATATGTACGTCTCGAAGTGGATCGATTTCATCCAGTACCATCGGTTTCGGCCCATGGAAGTGAAAGAATGGCTGCTGAAGATGATTCTTGATGTGCGCATGAGGCTCAAATCGCTTCAGCATTACCAGTCGACGTTTTCATCGGAACTCTTGCATCATGATGTGCACGAACTGTCGTCGGTGCGAGAGCTGGAATTGTGGCTGAAGGATTATCTGCAGCAGGCCATTCAGTGGGCAGGGCAAGTGTACCGTGAGTCGCACAACCGCGAGATTATTGAGTGTCAGCGATTCGTTTATAATCATTTGCATATGAAAATATCGCTCGAAGACGCGGCGGCGCATCTGCACCTACATCCGAGTTATTTGAGCCGGCTTTTCAAGAAGGAAACCGGTGAGAATTTCGTGGAGTATGTGACGCGGATGAAGATGGAGAAAGCGAAAGAGCTTTTGGAAATCACGGATAAAACCGTGGAACAAATCGCCGACATGCTCGGCTATGAGAATAAAAATTATTTCGGAAAGCTGTTCAAAGCGCATACAGGGACTGTACCGAATGCGTTTCGTGGGCAGACCAAGGGAGCTCAACCTTAACCAGCTAACATACAAAACCTGACGGATTAGACGCCGTTGGGTTTTTTTTGTTATATAGCCCACCTCCACCTCACACAACGCACCGTATAGCCAATCACCACCTCTCCGGCCAAAAACAAATTTAAAAAACTAGCGAGAATCTCGCTAAGCTTTCACTGAGGGAACTGGAGTCCGCTATTTGGTGGAAAACGAGCTGTTTTCTTTCTGAGGGGAACTACAGGGCCCTATTTCGGCACTATGGCTCAGTTTTCAGTTGAAATCGGTGAAATAGCAGACCATAGTTCCCCATACAGACGAAAAATATGCCTTTTCAAAGGAATAGCGACCTGTAGTTCCCCAATTAGGCAAACGGGAGGACGATCCTGTGGAGTGCAAGACTACCATTTGGCAGAAAACATATAAGCATAGAGAACGTTAAAGTATTTGTGAACTTACACAAATTTCCTTAACTTTACAAAAAAAATGCACTATCCCTTTTTGAACCATGGTAAAATTAGGGGCGGTACTAGGCTTGTCACATTGATGATAAGGGAGGAAATTGTAATGGGTAAGAGAGCGGGATGGAAAGCAAAAGCGGTAAAAGCAGCGCTGGCTTTAACAGTAGCACTACCTCTACAAGTGCTGGCTACAAGCAGCTGGCAGGCAGTTATGGCGGAAGGGCCAAGTGACCCGGCTCCATTCATTGAAGCGAAAGTAGTCAACGAAAATGCAGGGAAAAAGGTGCTGTTCGACAACACGCATGAACAAACCGCTGGTGCGGCGGACTGGGTTATCGACGGCGCTTTTTCCGATTTTGGTAACGCGTTAGCGAATAACGGCTACTACGTAAAAGAATTGCGTAAAACAACACCTATCACACTTAGCGATTTGAGCGGTTATGACGTTTTTGTCGTAGCTGAGTCTAATGTTCCTTATAAGACGAGCGAACAAGCAGCTTTGGCACAATATGTACAAGGCGGCGGAAGTATCTTCTTCATCGGCGATCACTACAATGCGGATCGCAACAAGAACCGTTGGGACGGTTCGGAAGTGTTCAACGGCTACCGTCGTGGCGCGTGGACGAATCCCGCCAGCGGCATGAGCGCTGAAGAAAGTGCCTCATCAGCGATGCAGGATGTAGCTAGCTCAGATTGGTTAGCAACGCAATTCGGTTTGCGTTTCCGCTACAACGCTTTAGGCGATATTAATGCGAACCAAATCGTGTCGCCGCAGCAGTCGTTCGGTATCACCACAGGTGTATCCAGCGTAGCGATGCATGCGGGTTCAACGCTGGCGATCATTGATCCGACTAGGGCCAAAGGAATCGTGTACTTGCCGCAAACGAATGAGGCTTGGGCAAGCGCAGTCGATCAAGGTGTCTATAATGGTGGCGGTGTGGCGGAAGGCCCTTTTGTCGCCGTAGCCAAGTCAGGTGCAGGTAAAGCCGGATTCATCGGCGATTCCTCCCCGGTGGAAGATGCGACGCCGAAGTATTTGCGTGAAGATACAGGCGCGAAGAAGACGACGTATGACGGTTTCAAAGAAGTGGACGACGGCGTCCTGCTTGTGAACATGGTGAATTGGTTGGCGAAAAAAGAAAGCTACACAAGCTTGTCGGAAGTAAGCGGTCTGCAGTTGGATCAGCCGACGGCGCTGCTGCCTTTTGAGACACCGGCTAATTCTACAGAGCCGCAGCCGGAGCCGTGGGCGGCGCCTAATGCCGGCTACAAATGGTATGACCGCAGCACGTTCAAAGCGGGCTCCTATGGCGGTCCTGCTGCGACGGCTAGTGCAGCTTACAGCTTCGTGCATCAAGCAACGCTGCCGAATGCCGTGGACTTCCCTCTGCGAGTTGTCGTAGACAACCTGCCTCCGTCTACAACGGTATCGGGGTTCAACGTTGGTATTTATTTGGTTAGCGGCGGCACGCAAATTGCGATGGTTCAAAATGCGGACGGCACATGGCCTACCGCATACGGATATAGTACACAGTTCAGCGTGACCTCGGATATCAACGGCCATGCAACGAAGGACTTGATGGTTCGCATTAAGCCGGGAACGACGGCTGCGGCGAATTTACGCCTGCGTCAAGCTTCTACGAACCTGAAAACCGAAGGCGTTACCCTTGGCAACGTACCTGCGGAGTCTTTGCCCGAAGAGGAAAACCCGATTCCGGCGAAGATCAATATCTCCGATGCTAGGAGCAAAGCAGCCGGCACCTTGGTAACGGTGGAGGGTGTAGTAACGACGGAGCCGGGCGCTTTTGGCGGTCAGGCATTCTACCTGCAGGATGAAACAGGCGGAATTTACGTGTTCCAGAGTCTGAGTGGTTTTCATCAGGGAGATAAAGTGAAAGTTACAGCATCTACGGCTGTATTCAATACGGAGCTGGAGTTAGCGGATCCAGTTGCTATCGAAAAAACAGGCGCAGCGGCATTACCAACACCAATAGCTGCAGCAGCAGTAACTAATGACAATCAAGGACAATTGCTAGAGCTTAGTGATGTTACCGTGAGCAATATCATCAGCGCTACACCGGCAGGTTCTTTTGAATTTGATGCTGTAAAAGGTTCGGTGAGCAATCACATCCGTGTAGATGTAAGAACTGGCTTAACTCTGAGCTCGTTCCCTTACCAAGCGGGACAAACGGTGAACATCAAAGGTGTTGCTGCTATTTTTAAAGGTGTATTCCAATTAAAACCAAGAGGCTTAAGCGACTTTACGGTTGCAGCCGATACAGCAGCACCTGTTACGACTGCCTCCTTATCAAGCGCAGCGAATAGTGAAGGCTGGTATAAGGAAGATGTGACCGTAACGTTGTCGGCTGTAGATGATACGGCTGGTGCTTTAACAACGAAGATCAGCTTGAACGGCGGTGCTGCGGTTCCTTATGAGGCGCCAGTCGTGATTCAAACGGAAGGTACGAATACAGTGGCTTACTCCTCGACAGATGCGGCAGGGAATGAGGAAGCTGTAAAATCCTTGCAAGTGAAGCTGGATAAAACGGCTCCAACGGCCGTGTTAATGCAGTCGGGTCATGCAGTTGGAAACGTTACGGATGCTGAAACATTAACATTTGTGTTAGCTGGTGCAGATACACTTTCAGGTGTAGCCGAGCAGACGTTGACATTGGATGGAGCTTCCATCAGCAGCGGTCAATCCATTGCAGCAGGCAGTTTAACGCAAGGTGCGCACACAGTGGCCTACCGCGTTGTCGATGCAGCGGGTAATGTTACGCAAGCGACTGTACCGTTTAATGTGAGCGCGAAAGTAACGCTTAGCCAAGCGACGCTTTCGGCGAATACGACTTCGCTCAAACCGGGCGAAACAACAGCTACGCAAGTAGCGGGTGTGTTAAGCAACGGAGCGGCGGCTGATCTTAGCGGTGCTGCGATTGTATATAGCACAAGTAATGGAGCTGTAGCGACTATTGATGCACAAGGTAAAGTGAGCGCGGTGGCAGAAGGTACTGCACAGTTAACAGCAACTGTTACGTTAAATGGAACAACGGTGCATACAGGCGCTGTAACTATCACGGTTGTGAAGCCATTGTCCTTAGGGGCGCCAGGAATGCCTGTGTTGTCGGACAATAGCGGCCAAGCAACCGGGTTGAAAGACGGGAACTACACGGTGACCATGAACATGTGGTGGGGCAACAACGGATCTGTGTTCAAATTGTACGAAAATGGGGTGCTCATTCAGACGCAATCGCTGACGGATGCATCTCCGGCCGCTCAAACGGCCAAAGTCGAAGTAAAAGGCAAAGCAAATGGCACTTATACGTATACAAGTGAGCTTATTAATTCTTTTGGAACAACAACAAGCGCTCCGTTGGTTGTGAAAATTACGGATGCAGCACCTGGCAAGCCTGTCCTTTCTCAAGACAATTGGGATGAAGACGGCAACTACAAGGTATCGATGAACTTGTGGTGGGGGACGAATGCCACGGAGTACCGTTTGTATGAAAATGGTGTTTTGATCGAAACGAAGGCATTAAACGCAGCTTCGCCTAGCGCTCAAAGCGCGGTGAGCACGATCGCAGGTCGCTCTGTCGGCGTGTATGAATACCGCTGCGAGTTGGTTAACGCGGGTGGCGTTACTTCCAGCGATAAACTGATTGTGAACGTGACGAAGTAAGGAGTCAGTGTGACAGAGCCTCTAACATCCCCGAGGGTGTTGGGGGCTCTTTGCGTTGACAAGGGGGGGTTACCCCTTATTTATTGTTACGCGCCGAATGTGCGTATCACGCTAAGAAATAATGGCTCGGCGTTTGACCGTCTTGCCGCTAAGTAATCCAATTTGCTCTGCATGACCGCCTTGCGCAATGTAGTCATAACGCGCCGTATCACCGTATCCCGTTACGGCCCCTCGCCCCCATGCCTACGTTGCACTTTGTACAGCATAGAACAGCTTCAAGCCCCATCACTCCGCTCTTCATTGCACAAATTGCAATGAATTCAATCAAAATAGCGTGAAAACCGCCATACTCTGCCCTTTACGTTGTACTTTGCACAACGTAGACGGCAGCAGTGGCCGAATTGAGTCCTCCATATTGCATTAAGTGCACTCTAGAGAAGGCATTGGCTTTGTTTCGTCCTATCTGGCAACGCGTTCACCCTGAAGGGACGAAAGGTCGTTTATCATAAAAAAACGCCCCTGATTCATCTTAAAGATGAATAGGGACGTTCTTCGTCGCATTAGCTCTTATTATAGCGGGTGGGCAGTGCTCTGGTTATTGCTCTTCACACTAGACAAAATTTAAACGCAATGTTAGCTTAATTGAACTACTAAATGAAAGTTGTGATCAAAATGTCCAACCAACTGGCTTCCCAAGCCGGCATGACAACAGGCCGTTACAGCCGATTATGGATCGTGCTCGTGCTCGGATCACTAGCGTCCTTCGGGCCACTCTCGCTGGATATGTACCTGCCGGCACTGCCGAATCTGGCCGGCGATCTCCATACCAGCACCTCACTCGCACAAATGAGCCTCACCGCCTGTATGCTGGGGCTGTCCATCGGCCAGCTCATCGCAGGATCTGTCAGCGATGTGCGCGGTAGACGCGCGCCGCTGCTGATCGGATTGATCCTCTATGCGATCTCTTCGATTCTGTGCATGTTTGCGCCGTCCATCGGCGTTTTCCTGGGCTTGCGATTCGTGCAAGGCTTGGCGGGCGCCGCCGGGATCGTCATTTCCCGCGCGATCGTGCGCGACATGTACGAAGGCGTGGAGCTGACGAAGTTTATCGCGCTGCTGATGCTGGTGAACGGCGCTGCGCCCATCCTTGCGCCGATTGCAGGCGGGCAGATTCTGCAGTTCACATCATGGCGCGGCGTGTTCCTTGTTCTTGGTGCCATTGGCGTGCTGATGCTGCTAGCTGCAACGTGGGGCTTGAAGGAAACGCATGCGCCGGATCGTCGTTCCAAAGGGGGCCTCGCCAACACGCTGCGAACGTTCCGCGGGCTTCTCACAAACCGCATGTTCATGGGCTACGCGCTGACACAAGGGCTCGTCTTTGCCGGCATGTTCGCCTATATTTCCGGCTCGCCGTTCGTGCTGCAGGAGATTTACGGCGTTTCCCCGCAAATATTCAGCGTCTGCTTCGCCGTGAACGGGCTTGGCGTCATCCTTGCCGGTCAAGTGACGGGCAAGCTCGCAGGCAAAGTAAGCGACCACCGCTTGTTGGCAGGCGGGCTGGCCATGGCCGCTTTTGGCGGCCTGCTGCTGCTCGTCGCCGTTCTGATCGGGGCAGGGCTTCCGGCCATCCTTGTCGCTTTTTTCTTCATCGTTTCCAGCGTAGGCCCTGTCTCCGTGGCAACCTCCTCACTTGCTCTGCAGAGTCAGGGCAAAACGGCGGGGAGTGCTGCGGCGCTGCTGGGACTGCTTTCTTTTATCATCGGGGGCCTGATTGCTCCGCTTGTTGGTCTTGGCGGCAGCCAGACTGCAGTACCGCTAGGCATCATCATTGCTTGTATGGAGATAGGGGCCATTCTCTGTTTCGTAGGCATGACAAAGGGCAGAAAGACAGCGTAAACTTTTTGACGGAATGAGCTGTGACTTCAAATTTTTTTCACAATTGTCCGATATACTGAAGAAAATTAGACCAATTCATGAAAAAGGTGGAGTTACAGGATGAAGCTTATTCACAAGAAAGTGCTGGTCAGTACGCTCGCAGCAGGACTACTCATTGGCGGTGGCCTTGCGCTTCAGCATAACCAGGTATTCGCAGATGAGACGAGTACGGTAACGCCTGCACCTCAGAAGGACAAATTCAAGGATAACCATCATAAAGATTTTCGCGGAGGCTCAAATAATCAAGGTCACGGGCCGGCAAAAGGCGGTTTTGAATTCGGTAAAGGAGGCGCCATCGATTTCGCTGCCGTTCTTGGGATTGATCAGGCTGTGTTGAAAGATGAGATCAAACAAGGGAAAACACTGGTACAAATCGCTCAAGAGAAAGCGAATCTGACGGAAGATGCACTTCTGGCCAAGTTAACGGAAGCTGAGACTAAGAAGATTGATGATGCAGTCACAGCCGGGAAATTGAAGCAGGAGCAGGCTGACAAAATGAAATCGGGCCTAGCGGATCGCTTGAAAAAAATGGTCGAGTCCAAACCGCATGTCATGGATTTCAAAGGCGTACAACCGCATGGAGGCATGATGCCGGGCGGCATGTTCGGCAATTCCGCAGAAATCGCGAAAATTCTGGGAATTACAGAAGATGAGCTTGCTGCGCAGCGCAAAGCAGGGAAGTCTCTTGCTGAAATCGCCCAAGATAAAGGCATCACAGAGGATCAACTGATCGCGAAGCTGAAAGATAATTTAACGGATGAGCTGAAAAGTTTTGTTGAACGCAAAGGCGGAGTACCCCCGATGAAACCGGGTTCGGGTCATGAAGGCTTTAAATTCAAAGGAAAACCAGGTCATCCGGCAGCACCGGAGTCAACAGCAACGCCAGAACCGTCAGCAACACCACAATAAATCAAAGAAAGGTTGCCTCTATCGATCTCTGTGACGATGGGGCAACCTTTTTATATGTTTAAATTCCCGTCTTCAAACGGTTTCGCCATTTAACTAACAGGATCCCCGCCAGCACAGCGCACGCGCCAATCATCGCATAGATCAAAAATTTCTCCACCCACATGAATATCGCCTGCCACTGTTCGCCGAACAGGTAGCCAATGCCGAAAAAAGCGACGACCCATAAGGCAGAACCTGTGAAAGCATACAGCGCAAAAACCCGGAATGGAATGCGAATGATGCCTACAAAGTAGAAAATAAACTGCCTGATCCCAGGTATAAAGAAGCTGAAAAGCAGCACTTTATTGCCAAACTTTTCGTAATAGCTCCGTGTCTTGTCCAAATGGCTTGGTTTCAGGAACAGCAACTTGCCAAAACGCTCGATAATCGGCATTCCCAACTTATACCCAATCCAATAGGTGATCGTCATACCGATGGTCGAACCGACCCAGGCGGATAACATCGCCGGCGCCCATCTCAGCACCCCTTTATAAGATAAATACCCTGTATAGGTCATGGTTGTATTGCCAGGAGGGATCGGAAGCGCGATGACGTCAAGCGGCAGCCCGAGCAGCAGGACCAAGTAACCGTATTGGGCAAATAGTTGTTCCACTAATCCTAGAAATTTCACTGTGAGTTCGCTCCTTCATTCTCATGCACTAGTAGAGGACACGCCATAGATAAAAGGTAGCATAAGCCTCCCAGCCTTTCCAGTTTTCAGCTAGCTGGCGAATATGGGGGAGAGTCGGCTTCTCGTCCAAGCCAAGCACATGCTTCAGCGCGTTATGCAAACCGACATCCGCAATCGGGAAAGCGGCGGCGTTGCGCAAACAGCGCATAAGGACGTAATTGGCCGTCCAGGGGCCGATGCCCCGAATACTCAACAATTCTTTCTCCATAGCCGCAAAATCTTTCATCTCCAGCAGCTGTTCCTTGTCCAGCCGACCCTCCGCCATCATCCGGGCAACGCCGATTAAGTACTCGGCCTTTTTACCCGTGAATTGCAGAGCGGTCAAAGCTTCCGGTGCAAGCTCGGCAATCCGCTCAGGCGCAGGGAACGCCCAATACGTTCGTCCTTGCCAGTCCAGCCGGGTACCGAAGGTTTCCACGAGTCGTCTTTTGAGTGTATAGGCAAAAGCGAGGTTGATTTGCTGTCCCATAATCCCCCAGCTCAACGCTTCGAACAGATCCGGAATCCCCAGCAGGCGAAGCCCGTAAAAATCCTGAGTGACTTGATCGAGCAGAGGGTCGTGTTCAGCCAGCGCATAGAACAGAGCAAGGTCCGTGCTGAGATCAAACCATTCCCACACATAACGTGCGACATGTTCCAGAAGAGCTGGAGTTACAGGGGTATCGGTGCTGGATAGAATACGAATACGAAGCTGCAAGTTATCCTCACTGTTGACAGCGATCAGCACGCGGTTATCCCCAACGAGAAGCAGCTTATAAATATCTGAGTTATCCACAAGGAATAGACATTCATTGGTGGAGCGGGTCAAATAGCCAAGATTTTGCTCATATCGAAAAGGTTCAGGCAGTGGCAGGGTGAAAGAGCTTGTCTGTTCGCTCCAGGTTAGCAGGGAAGGGTCAAAAGACGGCATAAGTCATATCTCCTATAATCGGTTAGTTGGACTACCTTTATTATCGCTGAAGGCGGCTTTCGTAATCTTGCTTTCTCATCTCACATCCCTTACAAGTGAAGACCCGTTTGGGTATACTGAGCTAGTAGAGGGAAGGCACGGAGAGGAGCGAAGCCATGCAAGAAAGGTATTGGCAAGCTATTATTGGAAATGATGCGAGTTACGATGGCACATTTTATTATGCGGTCACGACAACAGGGATCTTCTGCAGACCATCCTGCAAATCGAGGGTGCCGAAGCGGGAAAATGTCCGGGTATTTCCTGATCGCCAAACAGCGGTTGCGGAACACTTTCGCCCTTGTAAAAGATGCAGGCCTGATGGCTTACGGCTGCCGGACGAAGAGTGGACCGAGCTGATAGCCGACTATATCAAGGAAAGTTACGCCGAGCCGATTACGCTTTCTGTATTAGCCGAGCAATTTTATGCCAGCGTCTATCATTTGCAAAGAACATTCAAACGCGTGAAGGGCGTTACGCCTCTCACTTATCTTCAACATCAACGAATTGAAGCAGCCAAGCAGCTTTTAATAGAAACAAATAAGCCTGTGAATGTCATCGGTGCGCTGGTAGGTATTGCGAATGCCGCTCATTTTGCCACTGTATTTCAGAAAAAAACGGGTGTCACGCCATCGGAATTTCGTCAATCTTGCACCATCATCTAACCATAACCGAGGAGGGTTCTTGGATGCAAACAAATGAAGCGAGGACAGCGGCTAAATCCATATATTGGCGTGTAGTTCGTTTAATGGATAATCACTTTTTGATCGCGGCAACAGACGATGGGTTGATCTATTTGCAGTATCAAGCGGAAGATGCTGAGCGGGGAGGCGTTGATGCAGAAGCGTGGTCCGAATTAACCAAATGGGCTAAACATCGTTTCCCAGCTTATAGCTGGATGGAGAATAAAGCGGCATTAGAGCCTTATGTGCAGCAGTTGGAGGAGTATCTGCGAGGCTCACGCAAAACGTTCACACTGCCGCTGGATCTGCGCGGGACTGATTTTCAACAATCCGTGTGGCGCGCATTAAAAGAAATACCGCATGGTGAAACGGTAAGTTATTCACAGATGGCTCAGAAGCTGGATAAAGCCAGCGCAGTAAGAGCTGTCGGTACCGCTATTGGCGCCAATCCGGTTCTTATTGTAGTGCCGTGCCATCGCGTGGTCGGAAAAGATGGGGCATTAACCGGCTATCGCGGCGGATTGGTGAATAAAGAGAAACTTTTGGTTCTGGAAAAGGTAGGTTTGTAAGCAGCAGAAAAGGAGGAGGAGTACGCATGCAGATTGAGGTGAACCACAAGTCAGCGAAGACGCTGCTCACGAAAGCCAGCGGCTTCCTCGAGGGATATTCGCATACACTGAACCCGTATACGGGCTGCGCTTTTGCGTGCTCCTACTGCTACGTGAGACAGATGCCGGTGGCTCTGTTTCGCACGGAGGCCTGGGGCACCTGGGTCGATGTGAAGGCCAATGCTGCGGCGCTTCTGGAGAGCGAGCTGGCCAAAGCGAAGCGCAAAGGCCCGGTCACGATCTTCATGTCCTCGGCGACGGACCCGTATCAGCCGAGCGAGTATAAGGAGCGGATCACCCGCTCGCTCCTGGAGGTGATGTCCGTGCAGCCGCCGGACTTCTTGTTCGTTCAGACCCGCAGCCCGCTGGTGAAGCGGGACGCGGATTTGTTAGCGCTGCTCGGCGACCGTGTCCGAGTCAGCATGACGGTTGAGACGGACCGCGAGGAGGTCCGCCGAGCGTTCACTCCGTCCGCGCCGCCGATACCGGCGCGGCTGGAAGCTCTCCGCGAGCTCGCAGCTCGCGGCATTCCCGTGCAGGCCACGATAGCGCCGGCGCTGCCGAGCTCGGAGCAGTTCGCCGAGCGGCTGGCGGGCATCGTGGAGCGGGTGTGCATCGACGATTACTTCATGGGCGATGGCAGTGGGGGCCGGCGCACGGCACGCATCGGCGTGCGCGCGATCTATGACGCGCTGGGGCTTTCGGACTGGTACAGTCCGGATGCGTACAAGCGCGTGCACGAACAGCTCCTGCGGCATTTTCCGCAGGAGCGTGTGTTGGTCAGCCAGCAGGGTTTTCTGCCTGGCTGACGTTAATCCGCTTGCGCCAGCAGGGGGGCGGGGGTGACCCCCGTTTGGCTGCGCATGCGTTGTTTGAATTCTTTGGGCGAGCATTGATTATGCCGCTTGAACAGCTTGTAGAACTGCGCCATATTGAGGATGCCGACCTCAAAACTGACTTCCATCATGCTGAGGTCTCCTGTTAGCAGGAGGCGCTCGGCTTTTTTGATGCGCTTGTAATTCACGTAATCCACGAAGGATATCCCCATCACTTTTTTGAAATACTTAATAAAGTAATGATAGCTTAAATTGAGCAAGGAGCAGACGTCTTCAACTGTAATTCGCTCGCCAAGATGATTGTCGATATGATCAAGCGCCGGGCGCAAGCGAGCGATGCCTGAATCCTCCGCAAGTGCGGACAAATCACGATTGTCATTGCGTAACATAAGCAGGAGCAAGTTCTTGATCGCCGCGCTGATGGCCAGCTCGTAGCCAATTTTGCGGGACTGCGACTCTTCGAAAATCTGAAGAATAAAGTCATAAGCGGCTTGCTTCACGCCCGGATTGCTCCGGAAAAGCTCGTTGAACTGCTCAAGCGGATGCGTCAGCTCCGAGAAGCAATGCAGGTAAGGCATCGTACTCAGGTCAAAATGCTGCTTGAGATCAATCTGGAAAACGATCTGCCGCAAGGGGCCGGCGGAGTATTTGTACGTCCGATGGGGCTGGGAGGAACCCAACACGATCACATCTCCTGCGGATAACACGGCAAGTTCATGCTTGGTTTGAATAGCCAGCAGGCCTTCCATGACGACCAGAAACTCAACCTGCTTATGCGAATGCCAAAGCCAAGGCGTTGGGACGCCGAAGTGAGCGGAGTCGGAGCCAAGCTCCCATATTTTTAGGAAAAGCAGCGGGTTCTGATAAATGACTTCTTCATTGACAATTTCGGAGAAAGCACTATGTGCGGATTCCATGGTTTCGTATACCTCGCTATAGGGTAGGACATTTTTGAATATGTAAAACGACGTAGCAGTTAAGGTTTATCAAGAGAAAGTATAACATTGTTTACTTAACGAGGACACTATTGAATAATAAATAGGCACAATCTTGCCTTTCATTTCGGGAAGGGACGGACTATACTCACATTATGAATGAATACGCTATCTTGATCCTGGAGGGAATAAGCAATGAGTCAAAAGCTTAAAGTAACGGTTTGGAACGAATACCGTCATGAAAAAGAAAGTGAAATTGTACGCGCCGCCTATCCAGACGGCATTCATACAGCAATTGGCGAAGGCATCAGCGGGAATGTAGAAGTCACTTATGCGACTCTAGACGATGCTGAGCACGGTTTGACCGAAGAGGTTTTGAACAACACCGATGTTCTTATCTGGTGGGGACATAAAGCGCACGATCAAGTGCAAGACGAAATCGTAGAGCGCGTTCAAAAGCGCGTATGGCAAGGCATGGGGCTAATCGTGCTGCACTCCGGACACTTCTCCAAAGTGTTCAAGAAGCTGATGGGCACATCCTGTGACCTCAAATGGCGTGAAGCGGACGAAAAAGAGCGCATTTGGGTTGTTGCGCCAGGTCATCCAATCGTGGAAGGCATTGGGGAGTACATCGATCTTGAAGCTGAGGAAATGTACGGGGAACACTTCGATATTCCTCAGCCGGATGAGTTGATCATGGTTTCCTGGTTCGAAGGCGGAGAAGTATTCCGCAGCGGTTGCACGTTTAACCGTGGAAACGGGAAGATTTTCTACTTCCGTCCAGGTCATGAGACTTACCGTACTTACTACAATGAGCAAATCCGCCGCGTAATCTCCAATGCGGTTCAGTGGGCTGCTCCGTCCACACGTGAGTATCCGAAATACGGCAATCATAAGCCGCTTGAAGAAATTAAAGCGAAAGTTAAAGCTTAATACGAATAGGGGTGCCCAGTTGGTCTTTTTGCAGACTCGCGGGGCACCCCTTTTTTGTATTTTTGAAGGATGGTGAAGACGTTTATTCTTGTTTCCAGATAGGGATATGAAAATAAATGATCAAAAATGTGGCGGTCACAACAGAAAGAAGCAGCCCGGCAGCTCGATGACTATGAAGCAGTCTGATGGCCAAGAACATGAAGAAGTAAAAAGCAATCGACCATATAAAGTGCCACCCATGCTGATAAGTGATCCGGCCGTAAGCATACCACAGATATTCAAGCGCCGAAAAACCGATTACCCACAGGAAATAGTAAATTACCTGGGTGCGTTTGGCGGCAGGAAAGAAAGCTAGATATAGCAGTGTTGTACTTGGGAGCAGCAGGAAAGTGTTAACAAGGTCGGCCGTTTTGTGGTTTAACAATAAATCAGGGTGAAACGACCAGATCATGTGATCATGACACAGAAAATTGTAAAGCAAATTGCAAAAAGAGACAAAAAGCATGACGTCGTAGTATTTATTCCACTGCTTATAGGCTCGTGAAACAATTGCTGCTATAACGAAAAGTAGATTCGTAATTAAAATCACGTTAAAAGGCCCCTAGACATGAGTCGTAAATGTAGGGTTAGTTTCTGCAATAGTGTAAAATTTTACACGTGCTGGGGCAGGGGAACTATGGGGCGCTATTTTGGCTATAGCCATCCTTTTTCCTGTTTTGATGGAACTGCAGGGTCTTATTTCTCATCACCAAGCTGAATTAGTGCCATTATTAGCAAAATAGAGGATCGTAGTTCCTTTAGATATGCCAAATAGTGGTTTCTGGAACAAATAGCGCCCCGTAGTTCCTCTGCGTTCTGGATTTTCATGCTAACCTCACACTAACACTCCCCATCGCTCGCATAACGCCCCGCGATAGCGATAAGCCGTCTAACGCCATCCCGTAAATGCTCCTCATTTATGAAGGAATAGCTTAACCTGATCCAGGAGCTCATCTCTCTGAGCGGATCGCAGATCACACCAGGTACGAAGGAGACCGATTGCCGGAGGCACTCCTCTAGCAGCTGCTGGGCCGGGATATGGTCCGGGAGCTGGAGCCACAGGTTGAAGCCGCCTTGAGGGCTGACCCAGCGCCATCCGGTAGAGGCTAGCTCCTGCTCTACAATTTCTTTTCGGATCTGCAGGGCAATACGCAGTTTCTCCAAATGCTGCTGCATTCTAGGAGATTCGAAATAATGCAGGAACATTTTCTGATTGACGAGCGGTGTGCCGTTGTCAGCTAATGATTTGGCCGTAATGAGTGATTGGATGACATGCGTGCCTCCCATGACGGCGCAAATTCGCAGCCCAGGCGCGATATATTTGCTAAAACTGCGGAGATACACGACCCAGCCTTCCGTGTCATAAGTCAGCATAGGCGAAGGAGGAGGTTGGTCCAAGTACATCTCGTGAATGGCGTCATCTTCGATCAGCAGACAGCGATAGCGTTCAGCCAGATCAACGAGCTGCTTGCGCTGTGCGGCCGGAACCGTGTACCCGGTAGGATTATGAAAGGTAGGATTCATATAAAACAGCCGTGGTTTATGCTTCTCCATAAGCTTCTCGAGTTTCGCCAGATCATAGCCGTCCGGGCTGATCTCGACAGGAATAAACCGCGCTCCCTGCTGGCGGAAAATATCAAGCGCTGCACTATACGTCGGCCGCTCAACCAAGATCGGATCCATGGGGCGGATATAGATCCGCGAGATGAGGTCGATGGCCTGCTGACCGCCTGTGGTAATCAAAAGATCGCTTGCAGCGAGCTGAAGGTTATGATGCCGAACCATGTATCGGCAGAGATACTCGCGAAGCTCCTCATCCCCTTGTGCGTTGGAGTAGGTGCCCATGAGCTTTGGATAAATGTCGAAAACTTTTTTCACATGTTCGGACAAAAAAAGATTCGGCAGCAAGTTGGGATCGATCAAAGCCTGTGAGAATTGGTACGTGACAGGGATTTGCTGAATTTCGGACAGGGAGTTTTTTAGAGCGTTGGACACGGTGAACGAACGACCTTTTTCCGCATGCTCTGTATGGGACTGCTCCTCTGTCTTGCAGGGGCTTACGTAATAACCGGATTTCTCTTTGACGTAAACTTTCTCATGCTGTTTCAACATCTGATAAGCGCGAAAAACGGTCAGCCTGTGCACCTGCAGCTCTTCGGCAAGACGCCGGATGGAGGGGAGCTTGTCATGGGCTTGCCACTCGCCGCGATCCATGCGGGTAACCATATACTCATAAGTTTGTCTGAAAAGCAGAGTAGCTTCCTTTCCAGATGTTCCTTGCGTCTTCATCCGATTTTCCCCCTTTGTTTACTCTATGATACAACAATCATTGGAAAACTGTTCTAGTGTCATGCATCTGTTCTGTTGCTTACCTAGTATGATACATACCAAGAGGGGGAGAACAGTCATGATCATTTTTAATTATCTACTTATCTGTCTAATTTTTGGTACGACATTTCTGGCGATTAAGGTTGGGGTGGATGCTTCAGCACCGCCATTTTTCTCAGCAGGCTTGAGGTTTTTTATTGCAGGAATGCTATTGTTCTGTTGGTTAGTGTGGCGGAAAAAAGCGACCCTGACTCTTTTATTTCGCAAAGAGATGCTGCTTACGGGCATCGGTCTCACATTCGGCACATTCTCAACCTTGTACTGGGCGGAGCAATATGTGTCTTCCGGGATTGCGGCCGTCTTATCGGCTACTGGGCCGATTATGATTCTCGTGCTCCAAACCTTCGTATTGCGTCTGGAGACGACAAGGCTCTCTGTATTTGGCTGCATACTCGGCTTTGTAGGTATTATCATCCTTCTGCTGCCACAACTTGCGGTATCCGCAAACATCATTTGGGTGATCGGGAGCGTGGCGATTCTGGTCGGAGAACTGTTCTATTGTATGGGAGCTCTATATTCCAAAAAGGTTATTCAGCAATTTCCTGAGTCGTCGCCGATTGCCCTGAACGCGGCGCAGATGATATGCGGAGGGTTGCTGCTGCTGATTCTTTCATTTTTTACAGAACCTGTGAACGTTCAGAGTTTATTTTCTCCAAAAGCAGCCGGCTCTTTGCTGTATTTAATCGTGATTGGCTCCATGGTGGGACACAGTCTATTCTATTGGTTAGTGGCCAAAACGAATCCTGTATTTCCAGCGACATGGCTTTATATTTCTCCATTGATTGCCTTGGCGGTGGGGGTCGTGTTTTATAAAGAGAGCATCACTTGGCTCACAGCTGTAGGTGTGGTAACCGTCATTGCCGGGACAATTTGTGCGAATTTGGATAGTTTGAAAGCATTGCTGCAACGACGAAAAACGGCGTGAGTGCGAAAAAAGGTAAGTTAATTGCTTTTTGCTTCATACGAAACAACATTTATAGAAATAATAACCACAGGATCGCAGGGTTGAATGGAGGCAGCACAAGTTTGATGATGGAATGGAGCTAAGTGATGGGTCACATAACAGAGTTGATTGTTTCATATTTACCTGTAATCATGGCCTTGTTATGCTTGATTGCAGCTTGGCTTTTTGGGGATTGGAGAAATTGGAAGACCTATTATCCAACGATTCTTTTTGCCATCTGCGTGGATTTTCTCGTTAGCCTTCTAAGCTATAATTATTCATTATGGGTTTTTCATAAATCCGCGGTAACGCCTAATCATACAATCGCAGATTTTATGATTGCTTTTAGTAATCTTCCTTGCATAGTGATGGTGTACTTGCACAAATATCCTCTCAAGTCGCGTCCACTGAGACAAGTCATTTATATCGCCATTTGGTCGGCTGTATTTACCTGCGTTGAAGGACTATTTCTGTTAATAAAAATGCTTACCTATCATAACAACTGGAATTTTTGGTGGTCAATTGCGGTCTGGGTTTTCATGTTCATCGGGTTGCGATTGCATTTTACGAGGCCGTTATGGGCGTGGCTGCTGTGTGTGGCTGGTGTGGTTTTCTTGATTCTCTATTTCCATATTCCGATTGCTAAAATGAAGTAAAGGCAGCATGCTTGATGTCACGATTATACAGCATCAACAGCAAAAAAGAAGGAGAATTCTTCATTCTCCTTCTCCAAAGGGTAAAACTAGACACGAATGTCCAGATTCCCACCCAAATTTGGCTGAACGCTTTGTTGCATCATTTGAACCATTTGCTGGGCTTGTTGCGTGGATTGATCTTTAGCCATGCTAAGAACCCGTATTTGTACAGCTTGAGCTAAGCTGCCCTGAGCTACGGACATGGAAAGTGCAGGAACATCCATGAGTTTCCTCCTTTATGATTAATGGGCTAACACGTTATATATCGGAAAATGAGTGGCAATTGCTTAGCTTAAAGCAAGGAAGCACGGATGAAAAATCCTTGCTTTTTTTATTTTATGGTGCTAATATTCAGGAATAAATATCACTTATGTTTTGTAAGTGACCACAAATTGAATAATTGAACCTTCGGGGCAGGGTGCAATTCCCTACCGGCGGTGAGGATACGTGCAGATGTATCTCAAGCCCGCGACTCCCGGCCTGTTAGGCTGGGACTGACTTGGTGAGAATCCAGGGCCGACGGTTATAGTCCGGATGGGAGAAGGTGAAAAACAGCTTGTCAAAAACTTAGGTATTTGACAGGTCTGTTTGTCAATGCCCCCGCTGATCATGAAGCGGGGGCATTGTCTCTTTTCAGAGGGTTCAATTCAAAAAATCCTTAGGAGGTTTTTGAATTGGAAAATGTAGTTAAGTTAGGAACAAAGCACGCGAATGTGGTTTCAGCGCGCTCAGGGGGCATCAGCGGAGTTTGGTATGTGGCGTTAGGAGCTACGCTTTGGGGGCTCGACCCGCTATTTCGGATCTTGCTGTTAAAAAGCTTTTCATCAGCGCAAATCGTATTTATTGAGCACCTGCTCCTTGCCTGCTATGCGGTGCCAATACTCGTGAAGTACCGGAAAACCTTGATCGGTAAGCTTTCGCTGGGCGTCATCGGCGCGCTGCTGTTCATCTCCTGGGGCGGATCGGCGATAGCAACGATCTTGTTTACTGCTGCTTTCTCGCATGGTAATGCGAACGCGATACTGCTTTTACAAAAATTACAGCCCTTATTCGCTATTATTTTAGCTCGCGTAATGCTCAAAGAGACGTTGCCTTCTAAATTTTTTGCTTATATTGCGGTGGCGCTGCTAGGCACGTATTTGCTGACATTCGGCTTTTCGTCGCCAGAGATGGGCCTCAAAGATCTAGGAACCATAAGCTGCTTATTCTCTATTCTTGCAGCAGGCTTATGGGGCGGCTCGACGGTCATGGGTAAGTACTTGCTGCAGAAAAAGCTCGACTTCCCCATTGTTACTTCGCTGCGCTTCCTGCTTGCCATCCCGTTGCTGACGGTCGTACTTGTGGCTAGCGGCGATGCTTGGCATGTAACCGGAACTAGCGGAGGTTTGATACTTATTGCCGTTAACCTTTTGTTCCAGGCGTTTTTCCCGGGCTTGCTCTCCATGCTCCTCTATTATAAAGGGCTGACCTCGACCAAGGCGTTTTTCGCAACGTTGGCGGAGCTTGCGTTTCCAGCGGTTGGCGTCTGCGTGAACTGGCTTGTTTTCGGCCAAAAGCTAACGGTAGGACAGCTAGCCGGCTTCATCGTGATTTGGCTCACCCTGTGGGTCATGAGCCGCAATCAGAGCAAAACGGCGGCATAAAGCTCGAAAAAGAGGCTCTCCCTCGGTCACATGACGACCTTGACCTTGGGAAGCCTCTTTTATTTGCCTGCCTCTCAAACCCAAGCACCTCAAGAAACCTTCGGAACCTTGAGTTTACGATCCACTTGCGCTGTTTCACCAGGCTCAAGGTAAAAGGAAACCCCGCCTCGCTCGTTCGCGGCGCGCACCATCATACCGTGATGGTCCATGATCTGCTTCACGATGGCAAGACCAAGCCCGAACTGGCCGTCCCCGCCAGAGCGGAAGGGCTCAAAGAGGCTGTCCGCAATCGCCTGATCGAGCGGCGGACCATCGTTACTGATCTGCAGCCGCGAGAATCCGGCTGCAGCTTCCTTACCATCGCCATGGGATGGCGGCGTGAGGAGAATCCGGATGCCGCTTTTGGCATAGCGGAGCTGATTGTCGAGCATGTTCTCCAAGGCGATTTTCCACTGATCGGGATCGCCGTGCAAGGTAGCAGGGGGGAGCTCTATCTCCCACTCGATTTCAGGGCGGCGATAGCGCAGCCGTTCAACCACATCTTCGATGACCTCGTGCAGCTCGAAAGGGCGGAACGGCTTCTCGCGAGCGGTGACATAGTTCAGTTTGTTGAGCAGCAGCAGGTCGCGAATTCGCTTCTCGAGGCGCTCGCCCTCCTTCAGAATGACGCCCAAGCTTTCGCCTAAGGTCCCTTTCGGAAAAACGCCGTCGAGAATGGACTGGGCATAGCTGCGGATCACCATGACCGGGGTTTTCAGCTCGTGAGAAGTGTGCTGGAGGAAGAACTGCTGCGCCTTGTCCTGGCGCACGAGACGCTGCCGCATCGCTTCAATCGCTTTGGCCAGTCGTCCCACTTCATCTTTGCGCCCGGTTTCAATCGGGTCATGCCAATCTCGTTCAGCCATACGTCCAACGTGCTGCTCCATCTGAACGAGCGGACGAGTGAAGTAGCGGGCGATGATCAGACAAGGCAGCCATGAAATCACGATGAGACCGACCATCATCAGCATAAGTCTGCCGAACATGGTCATGACCAGATCGTTGCGATAATTGCCCCAGGCATAAGAAACGATAAAGCTGGGTTGGCCTTGAACAAGCTCTTTGCGAATCACGTAAAAGATACTTTTTTTATCAATAATGGTCGTATATTTGGCAACGGGCTGTTTTTGGGCAAAAGCATCCTGTTCCATCGCTTGCATGAACGGCTCGCCGCTCGTGAACGCCTTGCTAAGGGCCAGTGACTCTTGGGTTCCGCTAATCGTAAAATGCCGGATCGCCGGAGCGCTCAAAGTTGCTGTAAAGGGAGACATCACCTTCGTTGCAATAGAGGCTTCCAATGGAATAATAGGCATAGCGTTGCCCATTTGTATGCTAGTCGCCTCCGGCATTGTTTCCGCTTGTAAGGCATCAGCATCAGGGACAGCCTGATTGATAGGTGTTAATGCTTTTACGTCCGTTATGATATTCGTCATTTGCGTGGTTGTACCCTTTGTAGCCAGGGTTAGGGTCGGTGTCGTCAACGTCGTTGCTTCCATACGAAGCCCGCTTTGTGTATCCAATAAAATATCATACAGCTGCTCTGTAAAAAATCCCTTCAACGTCCAAGGCAGCAGAACGGCAAGCAGTGTAAAAATGAGCAGCGTTAAAGCCGCGAATGCTCCCCAAAGCTTCATGGCCAGCGGCCATTGTCCTAATCGGAACGTCATGCTTTCACCATCCTGTATCCGTATCCGTATACGGTTTCTAGTCGCAGCTCCGGCAGCTTGCGGCGAAGCCTGCGCACCAAATCATCCACGACCCGGTCTGTTCCGAAGTAGTCGATTCCCCAAACAGCTTGGAGCACTTGTTCACGCTCCAGCACTTGCCCATGATGGCTTACCAAATAGAGCAGCAGCTCAAATTCCTTGGAGGTAAGCTCCAGCTTGCTGCCATCCTCAGCAGTTACGGTGCGTGCTTGCTCATCGATCAGATAAGGAGCCACATTCAGCTTCGAGCGGCGTTCCAGCTGCGCAGGCATCAGGCCGGCAGGGTGTCCGCCGTACACGCGCTCCAGCAGCTTACGAGTGCGAATGACGAGCTCGCGAGGTAAAAAAGGCTTGGCCAAGTAGTCATCGCTACCCATCTCCAGGCCAACGATCCGATCAATATCCGCGTCTCGCGCCGATATGAAAATAACGGGCTGTGCCGGCTGATCCGCCTTAATCTCGCGCATGAGTTGATAGCCGTCTACGCCGGGGAGCATGATATCGAGGACCCACAAGTCCGGCCGCTCGGATATGGCGGATCTTGCCGAGGTCCCGTCAGCGAACGAACGCACTTGCCACCCCTCTTTCTCCAAATAGGCGGCCAGAACGCCCCTGAGATGCTCTTCGTCTTCTACTAAATGAATGCGATACATGCAGTTTCTCCTTCTTTCTAATCAGCGATGGGGAAAAGGTGGAGCCGTTCGCACAATTTCTGCGTTCGGTCCACCGGAAAGGTCAACTTGTTTTTTTATCTATATGGAAAGTTAGTTCGATTCTTCCGTTTTCTCTGTTGACTTCTCATCAGCCTTTGCAGCTTGTTCTTTCAATGTTTTTGCAAGGCTGCGCAGCGATTCTGTTTCTTTCTTGTAATCCGTGAGCAGCTCAGGCAGCAGGCTTTGAATAGTTGCTGCATCGTCAACTTCGACAGCTTCCGCTAGTTTTTGCTGGCGCTTGAACGCTTCAGATGGTTCCGCTTTAATTATATCACCAGAGATAGCTGTTCCCTCAAGTGGAAGTGCTTGGATGGTCGCGGTAGCGTCCGCGCCGTCTTTTTTGATAATGGTGAACGTCTTAAGTTCTTTACTCGGGACTAATTGAGCCGCTTCGCCGTCAGGTAAAGTTGGAGCCGGCTGAGCAGGATCGAGTTTGAACATTTTAGTTTCCAATGTACCTTGGGTAGCCGGCTGAATCGTAGCGGCGCTTTTAATTACCATTGTTTTGGAAAAAGCAGGTTTCGGCATCTCGCTTTCCGCTTGTTTCCGATCCTCTAACGCTTGTTTCCAGTCGGCCAAGCTCTCAGGAGCATAGTTGCTGACTAGCAGCTTCAAATAGTTGCGCTCATGAGCTGGTTGCAGCAATAGGCCGCTTGAGCTTGTGCCTAGTTGAACCGCACTGGTTGCCATTATCGGTGTTGCTGATGTGATTGCAGTGCTTGCTTTGGTATCTGTTGTAGTCGTGTCAGCCGCTGATGCGCTGCCTACTGCTCCGAAAGCCATTGTTACCATAAAAGCTAGCAGACTAGCTTGACTTGCGCGACGTTTCCATTGTGTTTTCATTGTAGAAAACTCCTCTCAATTTTGGGGTATGTAGGTGAGTGCCTCTCCCTTACAACCTAAATGTACCGTAAGATTATGGACATCCTATCGTAACATTGTGGGAAATTATGTGTTGCTTTTATGGGTGCTGAAGCTTTGATATGGAGCGTGCAGGGGTTCATTGGACGTAATCCAATGTAATTCGTATTTGGAGATTCCTATTGGTTATGTCATTGGATAAATTCCAACGAGATGGCATGGAAGGGGGCAAAATCAAGTAGGATTAGGTGGTTCCATTGGAATTCATCCAATGAAAAGTAATATTTTGCGGCTTAATTGGCCGATTCGTTGGATTTCATCCAATAAGGTGTTAAATGTCATGTCGAAAATGTAGTAAACTGTATGCTGGAATAGAATGAACAGAGGGGTGTCTACATGAAAGAAGTGCTGCTAGGGCCTGTAGAGAGTTTCACCAAGCTGCCCGCAGAAGTTGTGTTCGATAAGAACTTGTATTGGTTAATTCAAGCCGAGGATCAAGCGACGTACCGGCTCGTATCCAGCCGATGTCCGCATGCCGGCGCTATTGTGGAGGCTGAAAAGGGGGAGTTCGTCTGTTCGATGCATGGCTGGACATTCGATCTACACTCAGGCGCATGCCTGAATGTTCCGACCAAAAGCCTTACGGCTTATGACGTTACCGTCAAAGAAGGCCAGCTTATTGCGCATGTGTAAAAAACAAAAGGACCTGCCTTATCCGTCGAACGGTTAGGCGGGTCCTGATTTTTTTATAAATTCAAATGCAGCTTGCGTGTGTTCAGCATCCCGTCCAAACCGGTAGGGTCTTGGCTGACCTTATATTTTACAAAAGCTTCCGCCGCCTCTGAGGTGCGAATGCGCAGCGGTTTCGGCTCCATGTCCATCAGCTTCACCATGACTTCGGCGACCGACTCCGACGTTTGGGGCACCGAGTTCCGTTTGGAGAAGGCGTCCAAATATTGCGTGATGATCGGTTTATATTCATCTTCCAGAATGCCCCCGGTTTCTTGAACATGCCCAAGGACCGTTTGGTTAAAATTAGTGGCAATGGCGCCGGGCTCAAGCAGCGTAACATCAATGTTGAAGGTAGGCTTGTAGTAGGTGGCTAAGCTTTCTAATAAGCCTTCAACGGCAAATTTAGCCGAGCAGTAAATTTCATTGAAAGGTTGTCCCACCAGCCCGCCAACGCTTGTTGTTGCTACCAAATGTCCGGCATCTGATTTACGCAAAAGCGGAAGGCCAGCGCGGATCGTATGCATAACCCCATATACATTTGTGTCATAAACCCGATGAATATCTTCCATCGTTGCTTGTCCTAATGCCCTTAAAAAACCAAAACCGGCATTGCAGAACAGGACGTCCAAGTAACCGTGATTACGGTCGATCTCAGCAAATGCTTTTTCCAGCGACTCAGGGCTTGTTACTTCCATTTCTATAAAATGAAGATTGGCAAGGTGCCCATGCTGCTCCCGATCACGGTCCACATGGCGTGTTCCGGCATACACCGTCCAGCCTAACTTTGCAAATTTCTGGGCGGTCGCTAATCCGATGCCAGAGGAGGCGCCGGTAATCGCGATAACTTTGCTTTTGCTCATCATTTATCACTCCGAATGTTAAATTATTAAACTGTTTAATGACTATACAGTATGTTAATTCAACTGATTAGTCAAGACATTTAAAAAATCCCAACGCGGGCGTGTCGGGATTTTCATGCTATAGCGGCAGCTTCTCCAATAGCTTTTTGAGCTGCGCAAGCTCATCTTCAGTATAGGGCGTGAAGAGTTGTTCAATTTTGTTATTATATGCTTCCAAGATATCGTTTATAAGCTTATTTCCTTTGTCCGTTACTTGCAGCATTAGGCTTCTGCGGCTAGTAGGATGAGGCTTGCGAATCACTAACTCCTGCTCCTCTAATTTATCCAGCAGTTGCGTAATCGCTCCCCGAGTCAGGCCAAATTCATTCGCTATATCAACGGCGATGCAGTCCGGATGCTTGCGAAGAAACTCTAACGCATACATCATGATCGGTGAAATATGAAAATGGGGAAGCACCTGCGTCAAATAGGAGGAGAGGGCATTTTTAATTTCGCGAAATTTGTACGTGATGAGGAGATCTTGGTTCATGGTTTAGCCGCCCTTTTTGTTTAGTATCTATACATTATAGCAAGGTCATACACGGGATCCAAGCTGCTGGAAGTAAAAAAAGAGACCCACAGCAACGGGCTGCAGGTCTTAAGTATATATATTTTAAAGGGGGGTTGAGACTTATTATAGGCCCAGTTCATTAAAAGCAGATGAAAAACACATTTCATTTTCATTACATTTTTTCTAATGATAAAATAGAGAGATCAAGGAAGGGCGGGGGAACGCTTATGAAGCATTATTCCATGCGATCACATTTGACGGTAACGTTTGCTATCATGGCAATGATTCCGGTTCTGATTCTTGGCACCTTTCAGGTTTATCAAATTACCCATATTACGCAGGAGTCCAATAGGAACCAGGAGCTGACGACCTATCGTCTCGGGGACGCTGTGCAGGATTATATGTACTATCACCGCAATGCGGTTGAAACACTGGCGGCCACGATTTCAGCCTCGGATGCGGCTTTTCGGACGCGCGAGAGCTTGACGTTGAAGCTGCAATCGCTGCAGATGAATTTGGCGGGCTTCTCAGGCATATATGTGGTAGATCAAAATGGCTTTATCAAGGCTACGCATACCACAGCCAATGATTCGCTGATCGGCACAGACGTGAAAGATCGGGACTACACCAAACGGGTGCAGACCGCCCAAAACACCATCATCTCGTCGCTTTTCCTAGGACCGGAGGGGCTGAATCAGCCGGCTGTCGCCATTGCGGTACCCATTTATAAAGGCAATAAACAGCCCGATGGGTTTGTGCTCGCTGTGCTGGAGCTTACGCCGATCAAGGAGCTCGTGACGAAGTACGATTACGGCAAAGAAGCGTATCCGGTTGTACTGGATCATGCGGGCAAGCCGATCTATCATCCGAATGAGACATTGACCGCAACGTTGGCGGATTTATCGCAAGAGCCTGTCGTTGCAGACGCACGGAGTCAAAAGCAAGGCGAAGGAACCTATGCGCTAAGCAATTCCAAGCAAAAAGAACTGATTACTTACAAAGCCATCCCCGACATCGACTGGATCGTTTGGGTGAGCAAATCCAAAGCAGCGGTTAATGCCGCTTTTACAGAGTCGCTAAGCATTACGATTTTCCTGTTGGTGGTTACGCTTATTTTGACGGTGCTGCTAGGCAGTTTCTTAGCCAAAAGGTTGAATGGTACCATCCATGCTTTGGTTGGATACACCCAGCGCCTGGCAGGAGGAACCTTCGTAGAGCCGGATAGCAAGGTCGTTCCGCAAGGAGCGCCATTGGAGCTGCAATTGCTGGCGGACGATTTCTTCCAGATGGCGGAGCAGATCAAAGAGAATCAAGGCGCGCTGCTGCAGCTCAACAGTGAGCTGGAAGACCGCGTCGAGGAGAGGACCCAGCGGCTGCAGGATGAGCATGCGACTTTGAATGCGGTGCTGGAGAGCATGTCCGATGCCGTCGTATTGATCGATATGGCGCATCAAGTGGTGTATGCCAATCATCGGATGGCTGAAATTTTCGCTATTCCGATGCCGGAACTGGCGATTATGCAGGAATCGGCATTGTTCGATCGTATTGAGCTGCTGCTGCCTGAACGTCAGGATGAACTGGAGAAGTTGACGGCGGGGCCGAGGGTGCAGGGGACTTTTACGGTAAAAAGCGGTCAGGGCAAAGAACGGTTTATGATGGTATCGGCTTTTCAGGTGGCTAGAGAAGGGCGGGTTTTTGGCCGAGGTTATGTGTGGCGGGATATGACGAAGGAGCATGAAATCGATGCTTTGAAAAATGATTTGATCTCACTAGCCTCTCATGAGTTCAAAACGCCCATCACCAGCATACGCGGCAGTGTAGAAACGCTGCTTCGAGTCGATGCGAAGTGGGAAGAAAGCTTTAAGCAGGAGCTGTTAGAGGGCATTCACGAAGATATCGGCCGCATTCAGGATCTGATTGACGACTGGCTAGACATCTCCAAAATCGATTCCGGCGCGATGAGAATCAACCCGCTGCCGCTTCGTGTGGAGGCCGTTGTCGAAAGCGCGATGCGAAGACTTCCGCAGCAGGCGAACGACATGCATACCCAATTTGAGGTGAACGTGGCGGAGGATACGCCGCTAATCTATGCGGATAAACTGCGCATGGAGCAGGTGCTCGTGAACTTGTTCACTAATGCCGTTCGGTACAATACGCAGCATCCGATTATCCGGATTACGGCTCATGTGGATGAGCATTTTGTGTATTTAGACGTGCAGGACAATGGCATTGGCATCGCTGCGGAGCACGTGGACAAGCTATTTGACCGGTTCTACCGGGTGGATGTTTCTTCGAGGAGCCAATCCGGAGGAACAGGGCTGGGGCTGGCGATCTGCAAAGGCATTATGGATGCGCACGGCGGAGAAGTTCATGTGGCAAGCAAGCTTGGTGAGGGAAGCACATTTACTCTCTCCATACCGAGGTTTCTAGGGGAGGAGAACGGACATGAACAAGAAGAAAATCATGATCGTCGATGATGAACCGAAAATTGTGCGTTTTGTCGCGGCGAATCTTAAATCATTGGATTTTGAAACCTTGACCTGCCAAAGCGGGGCAGAAGCGCTGGAGAAAACCGAGGAGTTCGATCCGGATTTAATTTTACTCGATTTGATGATGCCGGGCATGGACGGATTCGATGTGTTAAAAAGGCTGCGCTCCTACTCCAGCGTTCCGGTCATCATGCTGACCGCGCGCAGCAATGGAGCGGACAAAGTGCAGGGGCTTAATCTCGGAGCGGACGATTATTTGACCAAGCCATTCTCATTAGACGAGCTCTTCGCGCGAGTGAATGCCGTGCTGCGGCGCATGGATGGCCGCATGTCGCCGCCGGTCACCACGAGCGAGATCTCGCTCGGCCCTGTGACCGCGAACCTCGCCCAGCGCCGTATTTGGCTGGGCGACACCGAGGTGAAGTTCACAGAGACCGAGTACAACCTGTTTGCACTGCTTTTGCAGCATGCGGGGAAAGTCATGACCCATGAGCAGCTGCTCAGCGAGGTTTGGGGAAGCGAGTACCGCGATGAGGTCGAGTACCTGCGGGTCACCATCGCCCGCATTCGCCAGAAGATCAAAAGCGCAGCGGAAGGCGCTGCAGCCGAGCTCATTGTAACCTACCCGGGGGTAGGTTATATGGCGAAGCAGGAGTGAACGCGGAAGCCCCCTTGTCTGATTTCTAGACGAGGGGGTTTTTTGTTTGAGAGCGGCAAGTCGCCGAGGAGTTAGGGAACTATGGTCCTCTATTTTGGCGAATATCGAGGGTTTGGAGCAGGGAGAGGAACTAGAGGGTCTTATTTGCATGGAATTTCTGGGTTTCCCACCAGAAGTGTGCAAATAGCGGACTGTAGTTCCCCTCAGTTCGAAAAAGAGTGCTTTTGGAAGAAATAGTGCCCTGTAGTTCCCATCCGGGAGGCCGTCTCGTTGAACTTGGGTACAGGCGTGGCAGCAAAAGTTAGCTGAGAGTGCACAAAAGGCTGTCTTACCACGAGAAAAGTAGCTAGATGTGATCGAGACAGCCGTTTAGGCCGTCTGGGTGGAAGAAAGTGTGGAAGTGGCAGCAAAAGTTGGCTGAGAGCGCACAAAAGGCTGTCTCACCTCAAGAAAAGTAGCTAGATAGGGTCGAGACAGCCGATTAGGCCGTCTCGGGGGAAGAAAGTGTGGGTGTTGCAGCAAAAGAGCCGAGAGAGCACAAAAGGCTGTCTCACCTCAAGAAAAGTAGCTACATACGGCCGAGACAGCCGAATAGGCCGTCTCGGAAGAAGAAAGTGTGGGTGTTGCAGCAAAAGTTGGCCGAGAGAGCACAAAAGGCTGTCTCACCTCAAGAAAAGTAACTAGATATGATCGAGACAGCCGATTAGGCCGTCTCGGGGGGAGAAAGTGTGGGTGTTGCAGCAAAAGTTGGCCGAGAGAGCACAAAAAGGCTGTCTCACCACGAGAAAAGTAACTAGATATGATCGAGACAGCCGTTTAGGCCGTCTCGGGAGAAGAAAGTGTGAGTGGTGCAGCAAACTGGCTAAGAGTCTCACTCCGAAAGCAACTGCACATCAAGCGGATAATCCGGCACCTCGAAATCGCGAACAGCGCCAGAGACGAGGTCCACCATAGTCATCCCGTTCCAGCCAGTATCTGCATAAGTGACGCCGCCGGTGAGGTAGGCGTAACGCCCATCCGCGCTCGCGGCGACCATCTGGTGCATCCGCTCTAGCGGGATTATTTTCTCGGCGTACGTTTCGACGTCGAGCACTGTCAAGTTAGGCTTGCCGGTTGCGCTTCCTGCTGCTCCAATCCCGATGATGAGCAGCTGCTTGCCATCCGTAGTCAATGCTACGCCCTCTTGGTGCGTGTTGCCTGTCAACGGCTTCGTCTCGTACTTGCCGCTAGTTGGGTCAAGCACGACCAGGCCTCGCCCCTGATACGGCAGGAGCAGGCGGCCATCGGCACGAACCGCCGCGTAGTGCGGCTTCTCGAAGCCGCCTTTGCCGAAGGGAGCTGCTTCCAGCGTGCGAGCCTTGAGCTGCACAGGATCGACAGCGGTCACGGAGTAGGAATCGTGATCGATAGTGTAGACCTCACGGCCGTCGAGGCTGGTGACCACATCGAACGGTCGAACGCCAACAGAGACACTGCCAGTCATGGCGAGTTTCTCTGCATCCATGATCTCAAGTTGGCTTTTCATACCTCTGCCACCACCAGTTAAGTACACACCGACATAGACGAATTTGCCGTCAGGGGATATGGCAATTCCCATACCGCCGGGACGGTACTCACCAAATTGAGGCTTGCCGATAGCGTCAGCAGCCATATAAGGCACTAACGCAATACGTTTGCGCTGCTGCGTATCTACGACAGCAACACCTTCCGCGGTAGAAATATACGCGCGATGATTAGGACCTTCAGCAATGGCAAAAGGAGCCTTGCCAACCGTCAGCTTTTCGAATTGACCCGTGGCTGGATCAAGGAAAGACATATAATCACTTTTGGAATGAGTTACGAGTAAGGTCGATTTTGCTTTTGACACAGTCGCTTCAGGAGCAGGCACTGTTGTAGGTGTTGGTGTTTGTGTAGGTGCTGTTGTAGCTGTAGATGTAGATGTTGGCGTTGCAGTTGCCGTTGGCATCGCAACAGGCGCAGGACGCGAACTGCAGCCAACCATGAAAAGAACTATCGTCAGCATGGAGAATAGCGCACGATTTTTGAAAAGCATAGATCAATCACCTCATTGGAATGAATGGTAGAACAAAAGGAGCACCTCATTCAAGGCACTCCTTCCCAACGCTTTTACTTCATAAATTTATTTCGCTGCAGTCAAATTTACTCCCGCAGCCGTAGCCCACTTGCCTTCTGGAGCGACAGTATAAGTCATACCCGGCACAAGTTGGCCGTTATTTAGCAGAGCAAAAGTACCTACAGCACCTTTACGCGTGGTAATCGTGTATTCAGCTGTCAGAACAGTACCGTCTGTCGCTGTCAAAGTAACACGGCGTGAAACGAAGATTTCATCCTTTGGATCCTGGGAAAGGGTCACATTAATCGTTTTCGCATCCACTGTAGAAGCGGATTGGATCGTCAGCGGTGCGATGTCTTTCGCTGTAAATGTAGCATTTTTCAAAGTAGCCCAGTCCGCAGAAACCGTGTAAGTCACACCTGGCTTCAACGTTTCGCCGTTAGGCAGCAGGAATTTAGGAGCTTGACGACCATCGGTTGCCTGTGTGAAAGGCAAATATGTGGCAGTCATTGGAGCACCGCCTTCAGGTGTAATTTGTACCACACGGTTCCGCATCGAAGAAAGAATTTGATACGTCATGCCTTTGTATTCGTTCTTGTCATTCACGATAAAGGAGCCTGGACGTCCTTTGGCATAGGCTGCAATAACGTAACCGTAGTCCGCTACGCCATCCGTCAAATGAGACTCAACCTCAAAAACGTCATTTGCTACTTGCTGCGTCGAAGCCAACGCAATTTTCTCTGTGCTCGCGGTAAAAGTTCCGGCAAGCTCGCCTTTATAAGTTAGCGTGTAGGTCGTGCCTGCTTTTTGTGTTGGAACAGGAACGATGTAAGTCGAAGTGGAACCTGTTTTTAAACGTGGAACGTTATTTATAGCCAAACCATTGTCAAAAACAAAGTTTTTGGAAGCAGGTTCAAGTTCTAATTCTGCCGTAGGGATCGGTGCCGAGAAGGTGACTTGCAAGGTAATTGCATTCAAAACCTCCAGCTTAGTCACATGGATTGGAGCTAATTGCTGCGCTTCGAAAATGAGTAGAGCGGCCTGACCACGTGTCACGGAGCTACCTGTCAAAGACGCATAACTCGGTAGTTGCTGAACTGCGGCTGCATCAACTTTTAACACCTTCGCAATAACGTCTGCCAACTGCTCGGAAGAGATTGTTGAGCTACCTTGGAACTGACCGTTAGAGGCAGAGATAGCTCTTACAGATTCAAGAGCAGCAGCGTAAGCGTAGAACCAATCTCCTTTTGCTACATCGCTAAATGTCGTCGTTGCCGCTGTGTCCACGTTAACGTGTAGAGCGAGTGCGGCCATTTTGGCGATTTCAGCGCGAGTTACCGCCTGATCAGGAAGAAAGCTGTGATCCTCATATCCGGATAGCACTTGTTGCTGAGCTAATTGTTCAATAGCAGCTTGTACTTTGGAGGAATTAGCGGCATCAGCGAAAGGGTTCGCGGCCAAAGCATTGAAAGGTAGAATTGCGGACAAGCCTACAGTTGCTGTAATGGTTAAAGCGGCGATTACTTTTTTGTTGTTTTTCATCTATAACACTCCTGTTCATTATAATGGCGTTGCTAGGTTTACATAGTTTCCTTATGCCTCATGCATTTGCATGGTGTTCCTTGTGTCGTGCCTGCTTACAAGATCAAGCTTACACGTCAGAGCATTACAATCGAATAAAAAAACAGACCTGCACATTACAAAAACGTAAAAATCTCCTGGCAATCTATCAAGCAAGCACAAAAAAGCCCTACTACTCAAGGAATGAGCAGTAAGGCTGAAAATAAAATTACATTCTGACATCCGTACGCTGCACAACGCTGTGCGAAGAGGAACCAGTAAGCCGCTCTGGGGAAAACACTTGTCGAACCGGCACGATGATGAGCACCGCAACCGCAGCTTTGATCGCGTCCCCTAAGAGGAAGGGGTAACAAGCGGCAATCATCGCTTTTGCAAACGTATAAGAAGGCACTCTGTACATCAACCATGGTACTCCGGCAAGATAGAGAAGCAAAGATCCGAAAATTTCAAGCACGAGGAAGGCAGCCAGGTAGCCCATAAAGCCTCTCACACGAACACGCGGCAGGATCATACCAACCAGCATAGCGGAGAACGGATAGATCATAATAAAACCACCCGTAGGTCCGAGCACGATGCCTAAACCGCCATTTCCATGAAGCAGTGGAAACCCGATAGCCGTCAGGATCACAACGAGAGCCATACTGAAGAAGCCGTAACGCGCTCCGAGCAAGCCGCCGGCAAGCATAACCGCCAGCGTTTGCAGAGTAATAGGAACAGGTGTAAAAGGGAGTGAAATGCTTGCAAAGCTGAATAAGACAAGAATTGCTGCAAAAAGTGCACTGAAAACAACGCCGCGCAAAGTGAGTTTCATATTGTCCATCGCTCCTGTTTCTGTTATTGTTTATGTATTGTCAACTTCAATTTATATCAATGGTTAACAATAAATCATTCAGATCATAGCATATCTTTTATGAAAGTGGAAGGACATTTTATATATGGCAAATCGAGAAATTGTGGCTTCTTTGCGGAATGCCTCCGTCGTCTATCGAACACAATCGGAAGAAGGAAGGCGGGTATGGTCGGACGTCACATTAGATATTTATAAAGGCGAATGGATGGTCGTCATCGGGCCAAATGGCAGCGGCAAAAGCACCTTAGCCAGCAGTTTATTGGGCTTGAGCCCCCTCTCAAGCGGTGAACTGATCCGCAATGAATCTGGGCAAATTAGAGGCGTGCTTCAATTGCCGGATGCTCAGTTTATAGGAGAAACGATTCAAGAAGAATTCGATTATCTACCGGGTAAACAGGATTTAACACAAGAAGGACGCAAAGCCTGGTATCTCGAAAGCTTGTCAGCTGTGGGCTTGTCGCTCCCGCTCGAACGAACGCTTTCCACCTTATCCGGGGGGCAAAAGCAGTTGGTTAATTTGGCGGCTGCCCTTGCGCTTCAGCCTGAAATCCTGGTGCTGGACGAACCGACGGCGATGCTGGATCCTGCGGCAAGACAGGGAGTCCGACAGGCTGTGCGCGAAGCTCATCAGCGAGGCACGACCATTGTATGGATTACGCATCGGCTGGAAGAAGTGGCGGATGCGACGCGCGTCATCGGGTTTGGTGACGGACGGATCACGTTTGATGGGGGACCTCGGGCTTTCTTTTATGGAGAAAGTGAAGATAAGTCGCTGGAGACGTCGCCTTGTACCGAGTTAGGGCTCGACTCGCCCTATGTGGTGAAGACAGCTTTCGGCCTGCTGAAGTACGGCTGCGAGCT
The DNA here is from genome assembly GCF_009757995.1 of Paenibacillus anseongensis. Taxonomy (NCBI): domain Bacteria; kingdom Bacillati; phylum Bacillota; class Bacilli; order Caryophanales; family Paenibacillaceae; genus Paenibacillus; species Paenibacillus anseongensis. The sequence goes on along the minus strand of NZ_WSEM01000030.1, from coordinate 11,344 downwards.
TCGCCTGCTTCCCTTGGATATGGATGAGCTGGCCGAGGCGGTGGCAAATTCATGTCAATAGTCCTGCAAAATATTCAAATCAACGCCCCGGACAATCCCGGTCAGCAGCTATTGAAAGATATCGGTTTCGAGCTTTCAGACGATTCCGTCACGGTATTAATCGGACATTCGGGTTCGGGAAAGTCGACGCTCCTTCAGGTGATGGCAGGTATTTTGGAGCCGGCCTCAGGAGTAATCACACTTGATGACCAGCCTTTGTGGCATAAAAGAAAGGTAGACCAAGCGCATCTTTTGCGGCTGGGTTTGATTTTTCAATTCCCGGAGCAGCAGCTATTCGCCAGCAGCATCCGCGGAGAATTCGCCTACTCGCTGCGCCCTTATCGGCTCGCAGCGGACGAGCGCGAGAACCGCATCCGCGCTGCTTGCGCCGACCTCGATCCGCGCGGCGCCTTCGCCCTGGAGCGCTCGCCGTTTGGCTTAAGCGGCGGCGAGCAGCGCCGGCTCGCGCTGGCGACCACCTTCGCCACGGCGCCGGATTGGCTCCTCATGGATGAGCCAACCGCCGGCCTCGAGGCGGCAGCCGTCCGCGAATTGCTGCGCATTATTCGCGAAAGAGAGCGTGGCGGCTACGTCATCGCCACACACGACCTAGACACGTTCCTGCCGCTGGCAGACCGTGTCCTTGTGTTAGACCACGGCGAGCTCGTCTTCGACGGGTCGCCGGAAGCGCTATGCCGCGCGCCGGAGCTGCTCACGCGCGCGGGGGTCGGCCTCCCGAGCTGCGTGGAGGCCGCTCAAGCCCTTGCGCGCCGCGGCATCGCCATCGCGCCGGACTTGCTTGCGCCGGAGCTGGCTGCGCCGGCGATCTTGCAAGCGCTGCGCGAGCGCAGCAGCAGCGCAAGCCCAGGGCCGGCGCCGCAAGCAGCAGCGCCGAAGCCCGCGCGCGTTGCGCCAGCCGCGCCGCCACAGGCCGCGTGGCTAGCGCGGGATCCGCGCGCGAAGTGGCTGCTCTACCTGCTGCTGGTCATCGGAACGATGCAGCTGCAGGTGTGGAGCGGCCTCGCGGCTTCTGCGCTGCTCTTGGGCCTTTCGTGTCTTGGCCTTCCGCGCGCCGCGATTCGCGGCAGTTGGAAGATCGCCGTGCCGTTCCTGATCTTCATGTTCCTCTCCATCTTGCTGGGCGGCTTGGAGTGGAGGCCTGCTGACGGGCAGTTCCCGCTTGGCTTCGCGACCGAGCGCGCGTGGAGTGCGGGCTTCGTACTCACGCGCCTGTTCCTGATCCTGATGGCCGGCTATTGGCTGGTCGTGTCTACGCCGTATGGCCAGCTTGTGCAGGGACTGAACTGGGCGCTGTCTTTTTTCCGCAAAATGAAGCTGCCCGTGGAGTCATTTGCTTTAGCGGTCTCGCTCTTGTTTCGGTTCATCCCGCTTATTTTGCGGGAGTGGCAGCGGTTTTCGGCGATTGTGAGGGCTAGAGGCAAAGCAGCGATCAGGCCTGGCATGGTACGCATGCGAGATATTCCGGCGCTGGTTGTACCGCTCCTCCTCGCCATGTTTCACAAAGCTGAGCAAATGACCGTAGCGATGGAGATGAAAAAAATCGACGGCAAGCAGCAGCTGCTGAAAAAAAGCACCTTGAGCTGGCAGCCCAAGGATACGCTGATCGTCATTTGGAGTGTAGTTGTTTTTGGCGTGCTGATCGTTATGCGTGACTAATAGGAGGGAGGGCAGCTCAATTTGGAAGAGCTGCTCTTTTTGTGCTCTGCGGCTGTAGGTGGAGGGGGAATCTTGAGGATGCAAACCCCGTATACTATACTTTAACTAAGAACCTCGACCGGCGGTGACAAGCATGAAATTTTCTGATTACACCCTCTATGAGCAGCAAATGCTGCGTAAAGTGAAGCTCTGGGAAATACGCCAACAGAAGACCCCGAATTTGCTCGAAAGAACCTCGAAAACCGTCTCCACAAACATCAATAAGCTCATCCCGGAAAAGGTGCACAAAACGATCACGGCCACTGTCAAGGGGATGTTTCAGACGACATTGTTCGGGATGAATTATATCCCTCAGAACGACCCGCTTGTAGGCGCTTCTCTGGCTGAAAGTGATGCTAAAGCTGAGGAATTGCTGTCACTTTATAAAAAGATTGCCGCTGCCGAGGGAGCAGGTACGGGAGCGGGTGGGATTCTGCTCGGCTTGGCGGACTTCCCGATTCTCATCGGGATCAAGCTGAAATTTCTGTTCGAGCTTGCGCACGCCTATGGCTATTCCACGAAGGACTATAGAGAGCGCTTGTTCATTTTGTATGTGTTTCAAATCGCGTTCTCCAGTCCGGCGAAAAAGCCTGCTCTACTAGACACGATCAAAAATTGGCACAAGATCGCAAGCGGCTTTCCGCCTTCTGATGCCTATATGAATCAAGTGGATTGGCAGCAGCTGCAGCAGGAATATCGGGACACCATTGATTTCCGTAAAATGCTTCAGCTTGTCCCCGGCATTGGAGCTGTCGTAGGCGCATGGGCGAATTTTGGCTTGCTGGAAGAGTTGGGCGTGGCGGGCATGAACAGCTTTCGCTTGCGCCGTTTAGAGGATAAAGCCAGGTTGGAGGCTGAGGGTAAGGGTGAGCAGTGAACGGGTGGATTCCCGTTGGAGAAAATCCAATGGAAGTGCCAATTTCCACGTTAAAATGCTGATTTGGTTGGACGAAATCCAATGCATAGGGGGAAATTGGCGTCCTGTGGGCTGATTTTGGTGTGCCTCGTTGGATTTTATCCAACGGAGCGCGGGAATCCGGCCTCATAAAGGCGTTCCCATTGGAATTCATCCAATGAGAAGGGGCAAGGCTTCGCGCGCCCACGGCCCAACGTCCTGGACCTGCATAGCGTGCACCCGCCGCGCGATCCAGCTCCCTTAGTCCCGCCTCGCGCTCTCGCCATACGTTCCGGATCACCCCCAGCCCCGCGCACTGATGCCCCCGCGCCCGCCACCACCGCAATCCAGCGCCCTAAGTGCCGCATAGCGCCTACCCGCCGCGCGATCCAGCTCCCTTAGTCCCGCATCTCGCCCCCACCACGGCGCTACAACGCTCTGTTTCCGCATAGCGTGCCTCCGCCGCGCGATCGAGCTCCCTTAATCCCGCCCCGCGCTCTTGCCCTACGTCCCGCATCGCTCCCACGCAGATATGCCACTCCACACCCCGCAGCCCTTTTTGACCAAGCTAGGCAATGTTCCAGTGATTTTTAAGAAAGAGGCACATATACTAATGATGAGCCAAACCATGTGTACGCCCTGAATGACTATGTGATTTTTTTCACATGACAACCTGTGAATGGTTTGGTCGATCTTTTTCACCAACGATGGTAGAGAAAAAAGTTGATGTAATCGGAGGAGAGGATTCGGATGAGTAAACCGAAGGTGGTTATTCTGGGAGCGGGGTACGGTGGGCTTGTAACGGCAATAAGGCTGCAGAAGCTGATCAAAGCAGATGAAGTGGCGGTCACACTGGTGAACAAACACGACTATCACTACATGACGACACATCTGCATATGCCGGCAGCTGGCACGGATCATCATGAAAATGCGCGTGTAGACATTAAGGATCTGATCGATGAGCGGAAAATTCATTTCATCAAAGCGACGGTTCAACAGATTGTACCTGAGGAAAAAAAGGTGGTCCTGTCGGACGAAGTCCTCACCTACGATTATTTGGTCGTGGGGCTTGGGAGTGAGACGGAAACCTTTGGTATTCCGGGATTGCGCGAGTATGCGATGACAATTAACAGCATTAACAGTGTTCGCTTCATTCGTCAGCATACACAGTATATGTTCGCTAAATATAAATTGGATTCCAAGCATCAAGAATATTTGACAATCGTTGTTGGTGGCGCAGGTTTCACAGGCACGGAGTTTGTTGGAGAGTTGGCGGACCGGATTCCTGATCTTTGCCAAATGTTTGACGTCGATCCTTCCTTGGTTCAGATCATCAATATCGAAGCATCGCCTACTGCTTTGCCGCCCGGACTGCCGAATGATCTCGTGGAATACGGCATGGACGTGATGCGCCGTAAAGGGGTTCAATATAAATTGTCTACCGCCATCAAGGCATGCGAGCCCGGCGGCGTACTGCTAGGAGACGGCCAATTCATTCCTGCCGGCACGGTTATTTGGTCGGGAGGTGTCCGTGGGAATTCCTTGCTGCAAGATGCGGGCTTCCACGTCCAACGCGGCAGAGTCAAAGTGGATGACTACTTGCGTTCGTTGCAGTTTCCCGATGTTTTTATTACGGGAGATTGCTCGATTGTCATGAGCCCGGAAGGCACGCCATACCCCGCCAATGCCCAAATCGCAGTCCAACAAGGTTATAATACAGCAAAAAATTTGCTCTATTCACTGACTGGAAAACCATTACGACCTTTCGCCTACGATTACAAAGGCACGGTCGCCTCGCTGGGTCGCGGAGAAGCGATTGGCATCCTAAAGGTCAAAAAAGTGAAAGGCAGGCTGGCCGCATTCCTCAAAAAAATAATCGATGCCCGCTATTTATTTCTCATTGGCGGTATCCCACTCATCTTCAAAAAGATGATTTTCAAGCAAAAACAAGCCACTAGAAAGCGTCATGTGAGAAATTAATTTTGCTAAAACACCCTAAAATCTAATGAATCAGACAATAAGCTAGTAAAACAGAGATACTGAAAGGATTACACCATTGTAAGCGGATTATCAAATGAATGCGGGGAGGGAATAATCTTTTTTAAGATTATTCTCTCCTTTACTATGAGCCAATAAGAGAGTAGTATCAACTCGTACGTTAACAGTTGAATATTTCGCTTAATTTTCTTATCAGAAAAGCGGGGGAACCATAGGTTTCAACGGGGTGAGTAAGGTGTGTTTTGTCGCATGCGGCAGCTACCTTTAGGGCAGATTTCTCGCAGCCCGAACCCGTCAGCTAACCTCGTAAGCGGTCGTGAGAAAGGAGAACATGTGGCTAAGCACAAGGTCTATCCTTGTGTTTTTTTGCGCCTAAAAAAGGGAAATCAAGCTGAAAACTAGGTTATTTGGAGGAATTTCACAGCATGACAAGTGACTCATTGAAAAAGATTGTATTCGGCAAACCGCTGAAATCAGCGGAGCTGGAATCTGAGAAAATGCAGGTATGGAAGGCTCTGCCCATCCTGTCATCAGATGCCCTGTCTTCGGTAGCCTATGGCACGGAGCAAATTTTGCTAGAGCTTGCAACTGTTGGGGTTGCTGCTTTTGCGTTCTCATTGCCGATTGCAATCTCGATTATTGCTTTAATCATGCTTCTTGTTTTAAGTTATCGCCAAGTGATCGAGGCCTATCCAATGGGCGGCGGAGCTTACATGGTGGCCAAGGAAAATTTGGGCATGATGTCGGGAAGGCTCACTGGGGTTTCACTGCTGATTGATTACACGTTAACCGTTGCCGTTTCGATTTCGGCAGGCGTGCAGGCGATAACGTCGGCTTTCCCAGTTACGGTGCCTTACATTGTCCCCATAGCCTTAGTGCTGGTCTGGTTGATGGTTTGGCTGAATTTGCGGGGTACTTCTGAATCCGGAACGGTGTTCGCGATTCCAACGTACTTTTTTATCCTGTGTATCTTGCTGCTGATCGGCAAAGGGATCTTCGATATGCTGACAGGATCCATGAATATGCATGAATTCCAAGTTGTTCCCAGCTCGATGACGAGTTCATTGACTTTGTTTGTAATTCTAAAAGCTTTTTCATCAGGCTGCTCGGCCGTGACAGGGATCGAGGCGATTTCCGATGCGGTGCCGCATTTCCGTACGCCATCTGTCAAGAATGCCAAGAAAACCTTGGCTTCGCTCGGTACGTTACTGGCGATTGTCTTCGGGGGCGTCACCTTGCTGAGCTTGGGTTATGGAATTGCACCTGACCCGCATGGGCACACTTCGGTCTTGTCGATGGTTACGGAGCAGGCGTTTGGCCGTGGCGCCATGTATTATGCCACACAGATTGGCACCATGCTGATTCTGGTATTGGCTGCGAATACGAGCTTCAACGGATTTCCGATCTTGGCGTCCATTATGGCCCAGGATAAAAACTTCCCGCGCATGTTCTCGTACCGGGGAGACCGGTTGTCGTTTCACTACGGAATCGTAACGTTAGGTGTTTTGGCAAGTATTTTGCTCGTCATTTTCAAAGGAAAAACCGATGCACTTATTCCACTTTATGCAATTGGCGTCTTTTTATCTTTTACCCTGGCCCAAAGCGGTTTGGTCCGCAAATGGTTCAGAGAACGTCCAGCCGGCTGGATCGGCAAGTTCGTTATTAATGGGTTAGGGGGAATCGTTTCCCTTGCCGTTCTTATTATTTTCTGTATCACCAAATTTAGCGAAGGCGCTTGGATTGTTATTATTGTGACGCCGCTATTGCTTTGGGGAATAACCAAAATCAGCAATCACTATGATGATGTAGCCAAACAACTGCGCATTGATATCACGCAAGAACGGGTATGCGTTAAGGAACCTGTGATCATTGTACCTGTAGCGGGTATTCATCGCGTAGTGGCGCAGTCTTTGAACTATGCCAAATCGTTATCTCCCAATGTCATTGCCTTCTACGTCTCGTTTTCGGATGAGGATGAAGAAGCGATGCAGGAGAAGTGGGATAAGTGGGATCCGGGTGTTCGGCTTGTTGTGTTCAAATCCCGTTACCGGACTATTTTGAAGCCGCTGGCTGAGTTTATTGAAAGAGTCGATACCCATGTTTCGGAAAAGCAATCGATCATGGTGATCCTGCCCCAGTTCATGCCGAAAAAATGGTGGCACCGCTTGCTCCACAACCAGTCTGCCGCACGTATTCGCTCGAAGCTGCAAGCCGATAAAGATATCGTCGTTGCGACGGTGCCCTATCATTTGCATGAGTAGAAGTGTACAATAAAGGGGTATACCGGATGTAGAAATGGAACAGAGGTGAACCCTTTATGGCAAAAAAGAAATGGTCAAACACAACCGCTGAACCTAGCGCGCAAGATAAACCTGCGACACTCAAAGATTTGCTGAGCCCTGATATCGTAGCCGGGCTGAAAGCACAGGCGGATGCGATGAAAGCTGAGGAACAGGCTCGTAAAGATGCTGCCAGAGCTGAAGCAGAGGCTGCGCGCAAGGCGGAGGAGAAGCGGCTGGAGAATGACTTTGGCCACCTGCTCGAGAAGAGCAAGCTGGATTGGAGAAAACACAAATGAGGAAGCGCTTGGTGTGCTTCCTTTTTCTTTCGAGTGCGTTGATAACGCTTACAGGTTGTGGGGTGGAGAGAGGGTCGATGAAGCTTGCAAACGAAGCGGCTGTGTCGGAAAGGCCGGATTCTGTTGCATCTGCAACGCCGGTTGTGCAAGGCACCGTCACTCCAGTTCCCTCTTCGAAAGTGATGCCGACAGACATATCAGCACCAACAGACGCACCGCTCTCACCTGCCAAGTCGCCTTCGCTTGCCCAGACCTTAGTGGAACGGTACCATAAGGCAGTTCCGACAAAGTGGGGCGAGAACATCCCTGGCGTGCGGACACATCTTGTGACGCAGGATAAGGTGATCGCCCTGACCTTTGATGCTTGCGGCGGCAAAGAAGGCAGCGGTTACGATGAGAAGTTGGTCGATTATTTGATCAAGGAGCAAATTCCAGCGACCTTGTTTGTTAATGCGAGATGGCTTGCTGCGAATCCGGACATTTTTGCCAAGCTGGCGGCGAATCCGCTGTTCGAAATCGAAAACCACGGGACCGAGCATCGGCCGCTCTCTGTGAATGGCAGAGCCGCATATGGCATCGCAGGAACCAAAGATGTGAGCGATGCGATTCGCGAAGTAACGGAAAATGCGGATGAGATCGAGAAGCGGACAGGGAGGCGGCCGCTGTTTTTCCGCTCAGGCACGGCCTTCTACGACGATATCGCCGTCGACATTGCCCACGACCTGGGCTTCCAGTTGGCGGGCTACAACGTACTTGGAGACGCTGGAGCTACTTTTAACACGGAGCAGGTCTACCATGCGCTTATTAAGGCTCGGAGTGGCTCCATTGTTTTGGCACATATGAACCACCCGGAGAAAGACACGGCTGAAGGTGTCATGAAGGCCATACCTGTTATGCAGAAGGCGGGCTTTCGATTTGTTCATCTGTCAGCCTATCCCGTAGAGTGAAATAAACATCACCTTTTTTTCATCTCAAAAAACTCGCACTCATTCCGATCATAGTAAGCTAAATCAGCAACACGAGATTGCAAAACCACGGTCGTTTCGCTGAAACGAAGGACGATCGCATTCGAGTCGACAATATGATCGTCTTTGAAAACACGGACAAAAACACCTTTTTCCACAGCCTCCTGAAAATCGGAATCCGTTACTAATCGTTGGTTACCGGCCATACTCAGCATTCTCCTTGCATGTGTAAAATAATTCTTCAATTGTACCACAACGCGCCAACAAACTCCCGTTCTCCACGAACGCCTACTCTTCGCCCAGCATAGAATGTAGCACCAAAGAGTCTATTTCTTGCAATTGACGAAATGGACTCCCAAATGCTGCATAGGCAGAGAGGATGCGTGATCCCGATGGACATTCAATTACTGCCGATTCATTGGGTATATCTAGTATTTATTGGTTTTATTCTTACCTTTTTAATTAAACGCAGAGACACCACGATGATTTGTGTGGTTGGGATTTTTGCGTTGGGTTTACTAGCGACGGAAACCTTAAGCGGTTCCGTATCCGGGGTGTTCAACAGTTTTATTTATGCAACCAAAGAGTTGATGGGAACGATTATGATTATCTCAATCATCGTAGCGATGAGCCGTGTGCTTATTCGCACGGGCATCAATGAAACGATGGTTGCTCCATTGACTCATTTTCTAAGGACGCCGGCGCTTGCTTTCTGGGGCATCGGGATTATCATGATGGTAACTTCCTGGTTCTTCTGGCCGTCTCCCGGTGTTGCGCTCATAGGAGCGGTACTGCTGCCTGTGGCAGTGCGTGTGGGTTTACCAGCCTTAGGCGCAGCCATGGCAATGAACTTGTTCGGACACGGGATTGCGCTGTCAGGAGATTATATTATTCAAGGGGCGCCTAAATTAACTGCCGATGCTGCCGGATTGCCGGTAACTGCGGTGATGGAGGCAAGCGTACCGCTTGTTATTGTCATGGGGCTTGTGACTACGGTAACCGCATTCTGGATGATGCGTCGGGATATCAAAAACGGGACATGGCGCGACGGTCTTGTGACGAGCGGTAACGGGGATAAGGATTCGCTGCTCTCCTCCGAGCAAGATGCCAAGTCCAATCTGTCTTCTAAAATGAGAAAAACACTCGCGGTGATCATTCCGATCCTGTTCGCGTTAGATGTAGTTGCGATGTTCGTCCTCAATCTTCAAGGTGGGGATGCGACCGCGCTTGTCGGTGGAACCGCCGTGTTCATTCTCATCGGCGTTACGCTGCTGGCCCACCGCAGTCAAGGGCTGGAGCAAACGACTTCCTACCTCATCGAAGGCTTCGTCTTCGGGTTCAAAGTCTTCGGTCCCGTGATTCCAATCGCCGCGTTCTTTTATCTCGGCGATGCTGCTTTCACGGACCTGTTCGGTAAAATACTGCCGGCAGGCTCGCACGGCATCGTGAACGACCTCGGCGTCGCGCTCGCAGGCGTCGTGCCACTGAACGGCGCGGTCGGCGCCGTGACGCTCACCGTCGTGGGCGCGATTACCGGCCTAGACGGCTCTGGCTTCTCCGGCATCTCCCTCGCGGGCTCGATTGCGCAGCTCTTCGCAACCGCCATCGGTTCCGGTGCGGCAGTGCTGACCGCGCTCGGGCAAGTAGCCGCCATCTGGGTCGGCGGCGGTACGTTGATTCCGTGGGCGCTCATTCCGGCAGCGGCCATCTGTGGGGTTAGTCCGTTCGAGCTGGCGCGACGGAACCTGCTGCCTGTGTTAATTGGCCTCGCCGTAACGACGATTGTCGCTATGTTTTTGGTGTAGATTGCAGCAAGAGCCTCCATTTGGGAATGTATTTAAGCCTAGCTTAAATGACATTGTCCAGTTGGGGGCTTTTTTCTGCTTTTTAACACGGATGAATTAGCCCAATTGGGAGATATCACAAGACTAGCGCAGATAGTATCTCCTAAAGCGGTTACAATGAACTCAGAACGAACGGGATCGGATTTGCCTATCCCTCATCGGAAGCAGTAAGCTTACATACAGATGACTACATGAATTTGGAGATGAGACGAATGGAAGCAAAGTTTTGTATGACATGTGGAGCTCCGATGGAGACGCGCGATGTGGATGGTACGATAAGAAGAGCTTGCACGGCGTGCAGCTTTGTACACTGGGGCAACTACAGTATTGGTGTAGGTGCACTCGTTACCAAGGATGAGAAAATATTGCTTGTACGCAGAGCGCAAGAGCCCGGAAAAGGGAGATGGACGAATCCAGGAGGCTATATTGAGCAGCATGAGCTGATCCAGGATACCATTGAGCGCGAAGTGATGGAAGAGTGCGGCATTACAGCCAAGGTTACTCGTCTGGTCGCTGTGCGAGATTTGCCTAGAAACATTCATAATGTGTACATAGCTTTTGAATTGGATTATGTCAGCGGTGAACCTGTTCCTGATGGGGTAGAGGTGGATGCAGCAGGCTTTTACAGCCTTCAAGAGATGGAAACGATGCCTGTAGCGGATTTCACGCGCTGGTTGATCGATGTTGCGCTGCACTCTAAGACCGTTGGTCTTGTTGAAGATAAAGAGCCTATTGTAAAAATGGACGGGTACGGATTGTACCGCATCCCCAAGGTCCAAGTATGACGAAGCCGATCGGTCTCCGGGGGCATCACCTGCTTTGTTTGTTAGGGTACCGGGGAATGGGATATTCCAAGGAATTCTGTGAAAATATGACGCAAGTATACGAGACACTGCGGGAGCAGCCGGAGACGACCATTCGTGTCGTCCTTGGACCCGATGATCTATGCGCAGCCTATCCGACGGATGAGGTGCCGCATTGCGAAAACAGAACAGTCTATGATCGCGATGCAGAAATCGTAGCCAAGCTTGGCTTGCAAGTGGGGATGGAGCTAAGTTGGTCCGAGATCTGCTCCAAAGTAGCTGGTTATGTGAAGCCGGAAGACATTGGCCAGCTGTGCGCCACATGCCGCTGGGAGCCTTATGGCGTATGTGCCCAAGGCGTGCGTTTGATTGGGGAGGGCGGCGAGCTGCCGCCTGTTGCTACGAAATAACGGGGTTTCCGAACCTAAACCCAGAGTTAGAGGAACCACTGCGGCTAGAATTAGAAGTGGACACATCGTTAAGTGACCCCAATAATAGACTTAACG
>NZ_WSEM01000003.1:0-230930 GCF_009757995.1 Paenibacillus anseongensis | reverse complement strand
CTGATGGAAGTATCAACCAGAGTTGCTTCAGTCAGTGGTGGAATTGTCAGTTCATTGTTGACGGCGAATCCTATAGTTGTGCAGAACAGTTCATGATGGCAGAAAAAGCAAGGTTATTTGGCGATAGAGCTATGTTAAAAGCAATTATGAATGCGCGGCATCCTAAAGAGATGAAAGATTTTGGTCGATTAGTGAAGTCCTTCGATGGGGTTATTTGGGAAAAGCACTGTTATGACATTGTGAAACGTGGAAACTATGCGAAATTTGAGCAAAACTCAGATCTTTGGAATTACATGAAAACTACAAAAAATCGAATATTGGTCGAAGCGAGTCCTGTTGACCTTATCTGGGGTATTGGGCTAGCAAAGGACAACCCAGACATAGAAAATCCGTTGAAATGGAAAGGGAGAAACCTGCTTGGATTTGCATTGACCGAAGTACGCGATCAATTATTGCAATTAAACCAGGGCTGAATCCCTAAAGAGTATTATGGGTGAGCACTCGTTCAACTAACGGAGAACGTTAGTTGAGAATTATGGGAGCTGTTCGCCGTGATCGTCAGTAGATGTTATTTCATTAAAGGAAGAATTCACAAACACTCGGAAGAAATATTTATAACAAATCTTAAAGAAAATCTTTGTATTGGAGTGAGCAGAATGGATAGTAGGTTAATCGAACTACTTAAAAATATCAAGAAAAGACCAGGCATATATCTCGGAAGAAAATCACTCCTATTTCTTCAACACTTTTTTTATGGATATCAAAATTGTTTATATGATCTTGAAGGCGAATTTTACCACTTAACAGGATTTCAGGAATATATAGAAGATATTTATGATATCCATGGATTTAATAATTGGGCAAGTATAATTCAGTTGAATTGTACAACTGATGAAGAAGCCTTCGATAAATTCTATCAGCACCTTGATGAATTCTTCGAAAATATGGATTTAACTTCCGAAGATAAAATCTAAATACTAGATCGCTATAACACCAAAGACAGCTTTTGATCTTGATCACTGAACCGGAAATCAAATTAATTGAAAGCAAGCCATTGACAATTATCTTAATATCTAATATCTTTATATTAAGATTAATGATTTTAAGATATTTTCTAATCGATTCCAAGGAGGTAATGGGAATGATTCCAATTTTGAACCGTATTAATGAACTGAGTAGAATTGAGCGCAGTTCAGGTCTATCTGATACTGAGGAAGCGGAACAAGCAGCGCTTCGGACGCAGTATTTACAGATTTTACGCGGGCAACTATTAACAACGCTTCTGAACGTGTCTGTAATGGATGAATTAGGGAACGATATTACACCTAAAAAACTTCTTGATAAAAAAATAGCTAATGATCAATAATTTTTTCTCTAATATCTTAAATTTAAGAATAATTAAATTAAGATAGTTTTGAGATTGGCAACCAGATTGGTTATATAGCCGCGGCACCTAAACTAAATTTATCCCACACTTAATATGGAAAGTATTGTATGATTATATGAGAATGAATTCCGGAGGTTGGCTGATGTCAATAAGAATAGGGATTATTGTAGGAAGTTTGAGGGAAAACTCTTTTAATCAGATGATTGCGAATTCGATTCCAGAACTTGTAGATTCCGTGGAATATGAAAACATATCGATTGCTAATCTTCCCCTCTATAACGCGGATTTGGATCATGGAGAAGGGCCAGTTCCGGTTAAGCATTATCGCGAGGCGATTCAGAAGACGGATGGCATTCTTATAGTTAGCCCTGAGTACAACTCAGGTATACCGGGAGTACTGAAAAATGCACTGGACTGGGCATCTACACCTACCAAAACAGCTGTCTTAATTCATAAGCCTTCAGGTGTGATAGGCGCAACACCAGGCGCAAAAGGGACGATTCTTTCGCAGCAGCAAATCAGACAAACGTTGGATGCCATCCAGTCCTATGTGATGCCTGCTCAAAAAATGTATATTTCTCAAATCACGGACAAGATTGATTCAAATACTCGTAAGCTCACAGATGATACGACTCGCAAATATTTACAGCGTTATGTTCAATCATTTGTGCAATGGATTAATCAGGTACAACGGCTTAATGAGTAGTGAAGATAATAACTAAACTATATATAATGGAGGATATTATGGGTAAAATTGCGATTTTTGGATTTGGACGTATCGGAAGGCAGCTCCTTCGGGCGGCGTTGCAACAAAATTTGTTTGTCCCCTTTTCCATTTCGGATATTAAAGACGAAGCTACGCTTGCCGCACTTTTTGAAGTGGATACAAATTACAAACGTTGGCATGAGAAAGTATCTGCTCAAGAAGGCGCAATCGTAATCGGTGACCGAGAAATTTGTTATTTGAATTCGGTCGCAGAATTGCCGAATTGGGGTGAGTTAGGTGTGGAATTGGTCATTGATTGTACCGGACGAGCCGTTACGCGATCAGTAGCTGAACTGCACTTGGAGCGAGGCGCCAAAAGGGTGCTTGTCAGCGGCCCGAGCAAAACCTTAGAAGATTGCGACGCGGTACTTCTTAAAGGAATTAACTTAGAAAGCTTCGATCCGGAAAAGCATAAAATCATTAGCATGGCGAGTTGCACAACCAATGCGCTTGCACCGGTAGTAAAATTGGTCAGAGAAAACTATGGCATTCAATACGGATTATTCTCCACGATACACTCGTATACGAATACGCAATCGTTGACGGATCAGCCGATGAAAGACCGACGGGATTCATGGGCGGCAGCCGAGAACATCATTCCGTCATCCTCAGGTGCAGCAAAAGCTCTGAAATTCATTTGGAATGACCTGCAAATCACAGGCAAAGCCTACCGGATTCCGACCCGTACTGGGAGTATCGCAGAACTTAATTTAATAACGGAAAAACGATGCACCGTTCAAGAGATTAACGATATGTTTCGAGAAGCTGCAAGAGAAGGCGAATTAAAGGGAGTTCTTGATGTTTTGGAAGGGGAATGGGCCTCGTCCCGTATCGTAGCTGATCCCCATTCTTCGATTATTGACTTGCCTTTAACCCAAGTACAAGGTGAACTATTGTCTGTCGCTACTTGGTATGACAACGAATGGGGTTATGCTTCACGGTTGGCTGAGGTAGCCTCATATCTTGTTGCAAAATTATAAGCTAGACGATTGGTAATGAATTGGATGCATCTTAGAATGTATGAGCGAAGCCAAAGGCGACAGCAAATACATTCTAAGATGCATCTTTTCTCGTCTTACAGGGTCGTGGATATGGCTAACCTCTTGTTTCTTTTCTTGCAATTTGTCGGATGACAAGATCATTCTCACATTATTTACCGAGTATTATGTGGTTTAAGGGATAGGTGGCCGTAATGAAGGTGCTAAATAAAGAGGAATTGATCGAGTTAGTAAGGAAAATTATGAACGTTGAAGGCAGTGAAGAAGTAATCGATAACATGATCAAACTTCTTAAATCTAACGTCCCGTATCCTGAAGTTAGTGATTTAATTTACTGGAATGAAAATGAACTCACAGCAGAACAAGTGGTTGAACAAGCACTAAACTATAAGCCCATTCAGCTATAAACATTGCGCTAACGGGAGACTATAGTTCAACACCGGAGAAGGCAGTCGCTCACTTATGGCTCGATTGCCTTTCCTTATGCTAATTGCAGGGGAATCTTATTATCCAAACATTAGATGATTTGACCCTTAATCATTGTCCATTGCACTTGGAATTGTTTATTCAATAAGACAAGATCAGCGTCAAAGCCCGTGGAGATTTTGCCGAGGGTATCAAGGCTTAATATTCGTGCAGGTGTGGTTGAAGCCATTTGAACCGCGTCTTTTAAAGAAATGCCGGTTTCTACGGTTAGACGAAGTGCCTCATTCATCGTAACCGTACTGGAGGCTAAAGTCCCATCCTCTAGTCTAGCTACACCGTCGGAAACTGTAACATGATGGCCACCGAACACATAATTCCCATCACCTAGTCCCATGGCTTGTAAAGCATCCGTGATAAGTACCATGCCATCTGGTCCTTTCAGACGATGCATCATTCTAACGATCGCAGGATGCAAATGAATACCATCCACAATCGCTTGGAGGCTTACATGTTCTTCTTCAAAAGCGGCTACAACCAGACCGGGGTCACGATGATGTATCGGTCGCATACCATTGAAACAATGCGTAACGTGACTCGCTCCGGCTTCAAAGGCTTGCTTTGCTTCCTCGTATGTGGCATCCGAATGCGCAACGGCGATGATGACGCCATTTTCTTTCAGAAAAGAGATGAGCTCCATCCCGCCAGGTAATTCTGGGGCTATTGTAACCATCTTAATCAGTCCATCTGCTTCGTTAAATATTTCTTTCATTTCAGTAAGATTCGGATGTCGTAAAAATCGTTCATTTTGCATACCTTTACGTTTCGGATTCAGGTAAGGACCCTCTAGATGAAGCCCGGCAATTTTGGCCCCGACTTCACGCCCGATTACACGTTTCACACTACGAATCATGGCTAGTAATTCTTCAATTGTAGAGCTAACGGAGGTAACCAGAAACGAGGTGCAGCCCGTTTCAGCACAAGCACGCGAGACCTCCTGAATACTCGCCACACTGCCATCCATCATATCGAACCCGTTAGCACCGTGGATATGCACATCTATCATACCAGGTATCAATAAATGTCCTTGGCCATCCAATAGTTCATACTCGCTCTCCGGAAGAGAAGAAAGACCACTTTCTAACTTTTCAATAATTCCGTTTCTTATCCAAAGTGTGGCAGGTAGAACAAGATCGTCTGGTTGAATCACGTTTACGTTGTGCAAAATTTTAAGACTCATCTTTGTTATCCTCCTCGTATTTGTCTTCCTCTTCACATTGAATAATCGTTATATTTTTATTATGGAGTACTTCTCTTATTTCGTTAGGCACCTCTTGATCGGTAATCAAAATATCCACAAAGTCAAAATCTAGACGATAAACCGATTTGCTTGTAAACTTCGTGAAATCAGCCACGACGATTACCTGATCCGATCTGCGGGCCATCTCTTTTTTTACAGAAACATCATCTTCGTAAGGGAAGTAAAGCCCATCAGTTTGTATAGATGTAGCTCCGATAAATGCCTTATCAGCCCTTAATTCTCTTAGCTTATCAATGACGGAAGGTCCATATAATAACCGATTCTTGGTATGTAAATAGCCACCTAGCACATATACTTGCAGATCTTCCCGTCCTGAGAGAATGCCTACAATGTCTATGGAATGTGTGATAGCTGTAATATTTTTAGCTGAAATTTGTTCTGCTACAGATTGTACCGTAGTTGATACGTCTAGAATGACTGTTTCCCGATCTTGAACTAGTTTAGCTGCTATCTTCCCAATTTTACTTTTGCTGTCTGTTTCGTCAATTAAACGTTCCTGATAGGAGGCTATTTCCTTCTTCAATTGAGGTAAAGCGACGCCTCCATGTGTACGAACAACGACCCCTTCTTGTACTAATTTAACAATATCTCTACGGGCTGTATCTCTAGATACTTCTAGAAGAGAGCAGATATCCATAACACTCATCGCATGGTGTTCATTAATATAATCGAGTATTTTCAGTAATCGTTCTTCTTGATACATCATC
The DNA here is from genome assembly GCF_009757995.1 of Paenibacillus anseongensis. Taxonomy (NCBI): domain Bacteria; kingdom Bacillati; phylum Bacillota; class Bacilli; order Caryophanales; family Paenibacillaceae; genus Paenibacillus; species Paenibacillus anseongensis. Next base: position 225,328 of record NZ_WSEM01000003.1, on the reverse strand, counting down.
ATCACCTCTTGTAAGTAATTTTATCATTAATTTTAAGTATATTAAAGTAATATTTAAGTATATTTAAGTATTTTAAATGATTTGCCTATTTGTTTAACTAAAAGGCAGATTTGCTCAACAAACATACAGGATAACGAAAAACCTTTGCACCCTTTAAAATGATTACACGTCTATTATGTAGGACGTAAGACACAAAGGAGGTTATATATTTGAAAAAACTTTGTTTATTATTCCTTTTAATAGCATCACTTTTTCTTAATGCTTGTACGAACAAAGTCGAACCTAGGCATTCTCCTTTAACGGAAAATAATAAATCCAGTTCAACGGAACTTGTGGGCTTTATTACCAAGCTTGAAAATCAAAGAGCCTTAGTGGTTAGTCCGATAAGTAGAGAAATAAATCAAACGAGGAAAGAGTTCTACGATGCAATATGGGTTTCAAATATGCCCCAAGATGTTGAGGTTGGACAATACGTTAATTTATGGTTAGAAGGTGCCATAGCAGCCTCATACCCTGCTCAAGGGAAAGCTTCGAAGGTAACAATAGCCAAAATACAGAAACCTGAAAAAGCAATCCTGTCTCAAGACGAAGTAATACGCAAAGCCCTGTTAAATAAGGATATTTCAAGTATAAATGTGCTTGCTATTAAAGGAGTGAGCTATGATGAAAATTCAGATATTTGGATTATCAGATATAAAGATGCAAAAATTTCAGATGGCTTATTAGAAGAACACAGTATGCAAGTACCAGATAAATAACATTACGCTAACGGATAACGATAGTTCAAAATAAGGGAGCAGAATGCCGCGGGTCGGCAGCTGTTCCTGATGAAAAATAGGAGGGAATTAATCATATTTCTCGAATAATTGTTCGGGCTTGTAGTGAACATCTGGACCACTACGAATAGGAACAAAGTTTTGTTTCAGGGAGGATATTATGAAAAATGACTTAGTAAAATATCTCGGAGATCTACTTTTAAATCAAGATGACGGATTGCTAAGTAAATTAAGAATAGGTGAGGGTTTAGATAAAAGTAAAGTAGATGAGATCTGTTCAATATTAACCCAGTTAGCCATCGAGTGGGAAAATGATGATAAGATATCGAAAGAGGCAGTTGATTACTTTATTCATATAGATCCAGTTATGAATGCAACCTTGAGTCGATATTCTGAGAAACAGCAAGCTGAAATCATAATAGCACTTGATACAATAATGGACAAAGTAAGAAATTGCTTATAATACGTTGCTCAGAACAATAAATGGATAGAAAACAATGCAGCATATAATAACGATAACTGACTGGGGATTTTAAAATCAGTGAATAGGAGGGCTTTATGTACGATTATATAGGCATCCATTCTGAAAATTATGTGAAGAAAATAAAGTCGAAAGTTTTGGAGCAATATTTAACTTCCCAGTTAGGATTTACAACAGTAAGCAATTTAAGATTTAGCAAAGAAGTCAATGGGGAGTTTATTAGATTAAATGGAATTCCTGCTGACTTAAATGGAAACTATGCCATAAACACACTCGAGGGTGTTGAAGAAATAAATTTGATTGAAATTGATGTGCCATTGAACCTTGATGACAACTTAGAATTAATAATATCGGACATCGTTAACGCTATAGTTAAAGAGTTTTCATGGTTAATTGATGAGGACCATGGATTAAACTAACGGAGACTATAGCTTAATAAAGACAACACGGCAGCCGGTCATCATAAAATCGGCTGCCGTTTCCATGCTAACGGACAGAATAACGTAGCAATCCAATAAGTCACCTTTCAATAAACCATTTTCTTTGAACTAGTTCGTTATCCTACCTAATAAACGAAAACGATAAAAAAGCCACATAGGAAACATTCCTACGCAGCTCTTGCTACCAGTAATCTTATTTCGCTGTCGCCCCGCCATCGAGAATAAATTCTGCCCCTGTTGAAAATGATGACTCGTCCGATGCCAGAAAAACAACTAAATTCGCGACTTCCTCTACCGTTCCGAACCGGCCTAAGGGGGCCATAATCTTGGCTAATTGTTCTTCAGGCACCTTTGCCGTATCAACCGCATAAGTACCCATCGCTGTATTGATATAAGCCGGATGAATCGAGTTGACGCGGACATTGGCCTGTGCATATTCAACTGCTGCATCCTTCGTCATGGTGCGCACCGCGCCTTTGCTAGCACCGTAAGCAATGTGTCCCGCCGCTCCTTTAATTCCTGCGATGGAGGAGGCATTAATAACAGAACCACATTTATTCACAGCCATATGCGGCATGACATGCTTCATCCCAAGAAATACGCTTGTAACATTAATACTCATCATACGATTCCACTCTTCCACAGTGGTTTCAGCAAGAGGTTTAATGAAATATATACCGGCATTGTTAAATAGAATATCGATTTGCCCATATTTTGCAATGGATTCTTCTACGACCTGCTTCCAGTTGTCCTCATGACTGACATCATGGCGGAATGCGATCGCGTCACCACCAGATTGTTGAATCTCAGCAGCGGTTTGATTGACATTGTCCACATTGATATCCGTTGCAACTACTTTTGCCCCTTCTTTTGCAAGTCTAAGCGCTGTTACTTTTCCAATTCCTGCACCTGCACCCGTTATAAGGGCAACTTTGCCTGCTAGTCGCATGGTTCATACTTACCTTTCCATAAAAGGTTTTCTTCAAACTGCTACATTAGACAGCTGTGTAACCGCCATCTACAAGCAAGCTCGTTCCTGTTATAAAAGAAGCATCATCGCTGGCAAGGAACAGCACAGCTTTAGCAACTTCTTCAGGCTTTCCTAGACGTCCCATAGGATGCAACCCGATGAGATGCTGATTAACCGTTTCGCTCCGACCTTCAATGAGAGGGGTATCAATGTATCCTGGGCATACCGCGTTGACACGAATCCCCTTAATAGCATAATCCGCGCTAAGTGACTGGGTTAGAAGCTTAACCCCGCCTTTAGCCGAAGCATAAGCGGTAACGCTTGCCTTGCCTACATGACTGTGAATAGAGCCACAGTTCACGATAGCTCCGCCTGTCCCTTGTTCGAGCATTTGTTTGATCGCATATTTATCGCATAGGAACACACCGGTTAAATTGATATCGATCGTTTTCTGCCATGCTTCCGCACTTAAGAGATCCGCGGGTGCGTCTTTAGCGATTCCGGCATTGGCGAATAGAATATCCAGCTTGCCATATTTATTCACCGTTTGGGTCACCATATGAATGACCTCATCTTCTTTGGTTACATCTGTTTTAATAAATAACGTATCAAATCCTTCTTTATTTAACTGATCTGAAACAGCTTGTCCACGATCAGAAAAGTCTGCAATAACAACCTTAGCGCCTTCTTCTGCAAATAAGCGGACGGTCTTTTCGCCAATACCGCTTGCGCCACCTGTAACAATCGCTACTTTTGCCTGAAATCTCATACCTAACACTCCTTTACATATTCAAGGCCCTTGACCTTGACTGGTCTATTTTATCCGTGATGCTCACATTTAACTCTTCTTTGTTAAGAGGTGTTGTTCGATGTCCTTCTTTTATTTTATCATCATCCTAAAGGAAGAAATATTTAAACATAGTGGACCTAGCTTAAGAGAAACTAAAAGAAAGGGCTGCCTGTTCGATGAATATTGAAAAGTTGGAGTATCTTGTTGAGGTAGCAAAGACAAGCTCGATTTCAGCCGCTGCTCAAAATTTGCATATAACTATTTCAGCAATCAGCCAAGCGATCTCCAGCTTAGAAGCCGAGTGGGGCGTTATCATTTTCAAAAGATCGCGATCAGGGGTGCTTCTAACGGCAGAAGGCATCATCATATTAAAAAAAGTATATGAATTGCTGGACAAGTACGAAGAATTAAAAGAAACAGCTCATGGTTTTTCGAATCCCATAATGGGAAACCTGCGAATTGCTACGATTCCAGGTCCTACGTCCTTAATTGAGAATGCTGCCATCGATTTCAAAAAAGATTATCCACAGATAAGAATGGAGATTACTGAAAAAGGTTCCCAAGAGATTATTGATGACATCCTGCATCAAAGAATCGATTTGGGCTTTGTTATCTTATTTGAGAATCGACCTATTGAACAAATTGGGCTCTCGATTGAACGGTTGCTGACCGTAAAGATGGTTGCGGCCGTCAGCAAACAGTCCCCTTTGGCATCCCGCAAAACGATTACCCCGGAGGATCTTCTGGAGCAGACGATTGTTTTGTATAACGATGATTATGTCAAATGGTACATAGATGATTTTCAAGTTAACTTTGGCCCTGTTGATATTTTGTTTACGACGAATAATCGCAATTCAATCATTCGAGCACTTCGCGATCATTTCGCTATTACCATCGGTCTTAACTATTCATTTGTAAGCGAAATGTCCTCTATTCGGGAGGATTCAGTCATCCTAGATCTCGATCTGACAGGGCAAAGTCCCGTTTATTTAGGGCTTATCCAACAGAAAGGGAAGAACTCCACCTTACTTTCTAAGAATTTCAAAAACCGATTGAAGAATGATTTATCACAGTTTAGCGAACTCTTTTGATCTGAAAATGAATAAGGCACCTCCAGAACACTCGAAGAGCTATTTGAGATTCATATTGCCTAAACCTGTGAATGCTAGTTGGTTCACAGGTTTTTGTTTTTTTAGCGAGCCACCTTTGCTTAGAAATCAGCTATAATAAAAGGATAGATGTTAACAGCCCAATTCGAGGTGCCGATCATGATTCTGAGTACCAAACTTCATATCCCGCAACGGCGCGATGACCTTGTTGAGCGAGCGGCGATCACCGAGCTGCTGAATAAAGGATTACAGCGCAAATACACATCCATAACGGCTCCCGGAGGGTACGGCAAAACAACAGCTTTGAGCCAGTGGCTGCAGCAGTCCGCCATACCTGCCGTATGGATTTCCTTGGGTCCTCAAGATAATGATCTGATTGTATTTTGGAGCTATACGATCGCCGCGATCAATAGTAAGAAACCCCAATTTGCGGAAGCGGTTACTCCGTTTCTGCCCTCCTTAAAGTCGGGAGCGTTTGAACCCTTCATCTCAGCTATGATTCGCGAAATTGATAGCTATTCGGATGAATTGGTCTTGATTTGGGACGATTATCACGTGATTGATCTTGCTCCCGTCCAGGCTTCGGTGGCTTATTTTCTCGCTTACTTGCCTGCACACATCCACCTCTATGTAACAAGCCGGGCTGAAATGCCCTTTCCTACGGCCAGGCTGCAGACAACAGGTCAAATGGTCAAAATCACGATTCAGGAGCTGCGCTTTCAACATGCGGAGGGAATTCGTTATTTTCAGGATTGCATGGGATTATCCTTGTCGGGAGACAAGATTGCTGATCTGGTTGATCGCACGGAAGGATGGATCAGCGGGCTGTATCTCGCGGCCATTTCGCTGCAACGAAACGGCAATTATGCGGATTTTATCCGTGCCTTCAGCGGGGAGCACCGCAGCATTTCGGATTATTTGTTTCAGGAGGTTTTTAGTCTCCAGTCGAGCGACGTTCAGTCCTTTCTCTTGGAAACTTCGATTGTAGACAGGATAAGTGGCCCGTTGTGTGAAGCCGTTACCGGACAAGCGAATTGTCAGGAGCTGCTGGAAATGCTGGAACAACATAATCTGTTTATTGTTTCATTGGATGACCACCGTGAATGGTATCGCTATCATCATTTGTTTTCTGATTTTTTACGCAGGCTTTTCCGTCAGAGGTATGCGGGACAATCGAAGGCGTTGCATGTCAAGGCAGCTCATTGGTTGGAGGAGCACGGATTTTTGGAAGAGGCGGTTGAGCAACTGTTTGTGGACGGGTATCATCACGAAGCAAGTGCTTTGATTGAAAAGCATCTGCAAGACTTGCGTGTGAAAAGAGGGGTGCTTTACCGATGGCTAAGTGGGCTACCGGAGTCCTGCTTGGCAGAGAAGCCGGGCATCCAGTTTCTTTATGTTAAGGTGATGGTGGAAGCGGGCCAAATGGAGTTGGCACAAGCCAGACTTCGTCAAATGGAGGACAAGCTGTCGGATCCCGAATGGAAAGAGTACGTTGGAACGGTGCTTTATTTGTCCTCGGCGGTTTCTTTTTATCGGAAAGACATGGGGAAATTGGATGAATATATGGAGATGTTTGACCGGCATATGCCAGAAGGCAGCTACATTCAGATGATTGAGGGGAATTCATATTCCATTAATTTCGATACGCAATTGAGTTTTATTAATGATTTGCATGAGGCGGAGCGATACTTTTCTAAATGGGTTAAGAGATGGGAGAACAGACAAGAGTATCCGTTTGTTGGCTTTTACTACGTTACGTACAGCTTGCTGTTATATGAGCAGAACCGCTTGGCAGAGGCTGAAGTTTACGTGGAAAGGGTGCTGCAGACAAAGTGTATACAGCCCTATGGCCTTATTTTATTTGGCGCCGCTGCGGTTGCTGTGCGAATTTATCAGGCCAAAGGAGATACAGCCAAAGCGTTTGATCTGCTGGAACGGCTCCCATCGAAAATTCATTCCCCGGATAAAAGTATCTTCATTCGCAAGATAGCATCCGAGAAGGCGTATTTGTCGCTGATGAGCGGTTCTTTCGATGCGGGGTGGCTGCAAACAAGCGGCATCCAATATACCGATACGGCTCCGTTTGCTTCGATCAGGGAATATCTTCACTTGGCTCGAGCGTTAATGGCATGTGGCAGAGAGAACGACGCTTTGCAGCTGCTTGAGATCATGTATCGTTTTGTCGATGAAGAAGATCGGCTGTGGGATAAGGTAAAGGTGGTTGTCCTGCAAAGTATGGCTTTTTATCAAAAAGAGGATATGACGAGCGCTGTTATGAAGCTGGAGGCGGCACTCCAATTGGCAGAACCGGGGACATACATCCGCAGTTTTGTGGATGAAGGGGCCAAGATGGCGGAACTGTTACGTGAATATATCCAGCAAAGACAGACCAATGCTAGCCGTAAGTCTGCGAGCGTAATATACGCCAGAGAATTGCTCCTTCTAATGTCGGATCCTAAGAATGAAAATGAAAGTTCGGGAACTCTTATTACGAAACAGGAATTAAAAATATTACGAATGATTGACATGGGCCTGTCCAATAAACAAATTGCGGAACAACTTCAAATTACAGCCGAAACGGTCAAGAGCCATCTGAAAAGTATGTATAGAAAACTTCATGTGAACAGCAGGGAACAGGCACTGCAGCAAGGAAGGGAATTCCAATGGTTGTAGAAGCTATTTACCATAATTTCAGAAAATCATGATTATACAATACATATTATCATCATGTATATCCCCCATTATTTTAAATTCACTCCCCCAGCAATGGGGGATTTTTTTATTGGGCCGAAAGTCATAGAATTAGGACAAAAGTATGCATTATTCGACAAGAATAGCCAGTAGATGCGGGTTCGGTCGAATCACTCAGTCGTGCTTGCAGAGTATCTAAGGGGCTAGAAAAATAAAAAGGAGAGGTGCCGAAGAAGATGAATAACGTAAATACCATGAAGAGAGTAGCAGCCATGCTGATGAGTTTCATGCTACTTGTCCTTCCGGTGATGCAGATCGTTCTGGGAGGAAGTGTTGCCTATGCTACACCTGAAACCAAGGTGTGGACGGACGTCACGAAATCAGGGGGATTTTGGAATCCATATGGTGTGGCCTTGGGTGGTGATGGCACGTTGTATGTAACGGATAGGGATAGTAATAGAATTAAAAAAATGCCTAGTGGAGGCAACGCTTGGCAGGATATCACCAATGCAGGAGGATTCGACAATCCTAACGGTATCGCGGTGGACAGTAATGGTACGGTGTATGTCTCGGATGGCAGGAATAAAAAAATTAAGAAGCTTTCTAGCGGTGGCAGCGCCTGGCAGGACATCCCCAATGAACAACAATACGAATTCAACATTCCGACGGGCATCGCAGTGGGCAGTGACGGCACAGTTTATGTTGCGGACCCTGGCTATAACCAAATTAAAAAACGGACGAGCGGAGGCAGCGCCTGGGAGGACGTCACCTATTCAGGGAGTCCGGTAGGCATGGCCCTAGGCAGTGACGGCACGTTGTATGTGACGGATCGCTATTATCATCAAATTAGAAAACTGGTGAGCGGAAGCAGCACCTGGGAAGACATCACCCATTCAGGAGGGTTCGATAATCCTGATGGTATAGCCGTAGACAGTGACGGCACGATTTATGTGTCGGATGGTACGACTGGGCAAATTAAAAAACTGCCGAGTGGAGGAAGCGTCTGGGAGGATATCACAGGTTCAGGAGCATTTAACACCCCGGCTAGTCTAGCAGCAGGCAGTGACGGCACGTTGTATGCGGTGGATTCGCGTAATTACAAAATTAAAAAATGGTCCTCCGGCTACCTTGTAAGCTTTGACAGCAGGGGAGGGACAAGCATTAACGCTCAGCCCGTAGCCAAAGACGGTTATGCAGCAGAACCGGCTGCGAGCAAGGCATACAGCACGTTGGAAGGGTGGTATAGTGACAGCGCGCTGACGCAACCCTTTAACTTTGCAACAACAGCAATTACAGCGAACATCACGCTATATGCAAAGTGGGATACAAGCATTTGGGTAGATATCACCAAATCGGGAGACTTTAATAATCCTAGTGGCGTCGCGGTAGGCAGTGACGGCACAGTGTATGTGACGGACAGAACTAATCGCAAAATCAAAAAATTATCGAACACCGGCAGCACCTCGGCCTGGGAGGACATTACCAATTCGCAGACGTTTTACTCCCCAAGCGGTATAGCCGTAGGCAGCGACGGTGCGGTCTATGTCGCAGATGCTGGCATTGGTCAAATTAAGAAACTGCCGAGCGGAGCGAGTGCCTGGGAAGACATCACCCTTTCAGGGGGATTCAACTTTCCGGGGGGGATAGCCGTAGATCGTTATGGCACGTTGTATGTGGCGGATACGATGCATAACCAAATTAAAAAACTTCCAAGTGGAGGGAGCACCTGGGCGGACATTACCTTTGCAGGGGACTTTCAATATCCAGCGGGTATAGCTGTAGACAATGACGACACAGTGTATGTGGCGGATACGTATCATAGCCAAATAAAAAAACTGCCCAACGGAGCGAGTGACTGGGAGGATATCACCAAATCGGGAACCTTTTCCTTTCCAACGGGTATCGCCGCAGGTAGTAACGGTACCGTATACGTGGTAGATTCTGAAGATAACCGCCAAGTTAAAAAGCTATTGAGTGGAGGCAGTTCCTGGAAGGACATCACTAATTCAGGAGGATTCTACTATCCTAATGGTATCGCAGTAGGCAGTGACGGTACGTTGTATGTACCGGATACTAGTAATTTCATAAGAAAACAATCACATGCGTATACAGTAAACTTCGTTACCAACGATGCGTGGTGGACAGCGGGGGATCAAATTGTAATCCATAATGATCTTGCCACAGAGCCAACTGTACCGACGAGAACGGGTTACTCGTTCGAGGGGTGGTACAGCTCAAGTCAATTTAGCGGAGCTCCCTTTGATGTTGCGACAACCGCCATTACTTCTGATCATGTGCTGTATGCGAAGTGGGTCATGACAGCAGCAGCAGTAAACATCGAGGCGCCAGTGTTCGACGCAACTCCGCAGGATGCAACTGCGATAGAGGAAGCAACAGCCAATGTTGATTACACAGTCACACATGTAACTTGGAATGAACCTTTAACAACGGACGGCAAATTTAAGAGGGGCCAAAGCTATACGGCAACGGTTGAACTAACATCCAAGAATGCAAAGGAATTCCAAGCCGTTGCATTCACCCCGACAGTAGATGAAGCATCTGAGGTAGGATCTACAATTACAACGGGTACGGGCGTAGGCAACACCGTGACGTTTACGGTAGCTTTTTCAGCAACGGAAATACCGATAGGAACTGCAGCAATAGCTGGAATAACACCGCCAGTTACGGGAGCAGTGCCGGTATCCGCCATCCCAGCAACAAGTGAATATACAGCAACGGTAGCATGGTCGCCGTCTGACGCCGTATTCGCTCCAAATACCAGCTACACAGCCAGCATAACAATCACACCTAATGAGGGGTACACCTTAATAGGGATTGGTGACAACTTCTTTACAGTAGCCGGAGCAACCTCTGTAACCACGGATGTCGACACGGGCGTCGTAACCGCTGTTTTTCCAGCAACTGCACCCTTAAACAATAACGCGCTGCTCGCTAACTTAACCGTTGATCAAGGCGCATTGACATTTTCATCGTTGCAGGGTACGTATTCGGTAGATGTCCCGAACGCGATTACAAGTCTCCATGTGGCAGCAACCAAAGCGGAAGTGAGTCAAACGCTTGCAGTTACGGGTGCTGTGTACATGACGGCAACGGGCAATGTTTATACTTACCAGGCATCGAACCTGACGGTAGGGGCTAATGGGATTCGTATCGTGGTGATCTCCGAGGATCAAACACAAAACACGTATAACTTAACGGTTAACCGTTTAAGTAACAACGCCGAGCTAAGCGAATTAGCACTGTCGGGCATTGGGCTAACTCCGGCGTTCGTCTCTGGGACCACGACGTATACAGCTAATGTGGCGAATGAAGTTTCCAGCACGACCGTAACGCCAACCGTATCGGAGAGCCAAGGAAGGGTAACTGTGAACGGAACATCGGTTGCAAGTGGCGGGACAAGTGATGTCATTCCTTTGAATGTTGGAAGTAACACGATTACCTTGGTAGTGACAGCACAGGATGACACAACGAAAACCTACACGGTTACGATAACGCGTGCAGAGAGGCTATCCAACTACGCCGATCTGAGTGGATTAACTTTGTCAGGCGTTAACCTAATTCCAGCGTTCGCCTCCGGAACGACAGCGTACACAGCCAATGTGGCGAATGAGGTTTCCAGCACGACCGTAACGCCAACCGTATCGGAGAGCCATGCAAGGGTAGCTGTGAACGGAACTGCGGTTGCAAGTGGCGGGACAAGTGATGTCATTCCTTTGATTGTTGGAAGTAACACGATCACCTTGGTAGTGACAGCACAGGATGGCACAACGAAAACCTACACGGTTACAATAACTCGTGCAAACGCTGGTGGAGGTGGTGGGCCATCAGGAGGGTCAGGTGGATCAGGATCATCAGGATCATCTTCAACAGGTACCTACACGGATGGTAAACTAACGCTCCCAGCAGGCGATAAGGGCGAGGTTAGTTTGAATCAAGAGGTTACAGTCTCGATTCCGGCAGGCGCTACGAGTCGGGAACTCAAAGTAACAATTACCAAAGTATTAGAAGCGCAAGCACTTCTAACCAACCAAAAGGCTCTTGCTAGCCCGGTTTTTGAGATCGTAAAGAACTTCTCAGAGAACTTTATTAAACCAATCACACTGACGTTTGTATTTGATAAGTCCAAATTGAGCGGTGACCAAACCGTATCCGTATTTTATTTTGATGAAGCGAAAAAGGAATGGGTGAAGGTTCCCGGCGGTAAGATTAACGAGGGCAAGATTACCGTAGAGGTTAATCATTTTACCAAATATGCCGTTTTTGCTGTGGGTCAAGGCGCGACTGTACCTCCAACAGACATCATACCATCCATTCATTTCAGCGATATATCTGGACATTGGGCTGAGGCGAGTATCAAGCAAGCGGTAAACCTTGGGATTGTTAACGGCTATCCTGATGGTACGTTTAAGCCTAATAAAACCGTAACACGCGCGGAATTTGCGGTTATGCTAATGAATACGCTCAAGCCGCAAGGAAATGGAGCCGAACTGACGTTTACGGATAAAGGAAAGATCGGAACATGGGCGCAGAAATCGGTTGCGCAAGCGGTACAAGCAGGCATCATTACAGGCTATGAAGATAGCACATTCCGACCAGATGCCGAAATCTCACGTTCGGAGATGGCCGTGATGATCGCCAAAGCGCTGGGACAATCCGTTGAAGCTGCAACAGCAACAGGTTTTGCGGACGACAAAGACATTCCAGACTGGGCGAAAGGTGCAGTTGGAGCCATGAAAAAGCTGAGTATGATCGAAGGTAAAGGCTCGAATACATTTGCTCCGGGTGATAAAACGACACGAGCAGAGTCAGTAACGGTGCTATTAAAGTTGGCGCAAAAGGTTGAGTAAAGGAATCAAGAAAATGATTATTCCCCCGGTCATCAAGGTGACCGGGGTTTAATTTTATGAGAGCTAGAAATGAAGATATATAAGCGGCAGACTAAAACTCTATTTTCTGGCATGTCATTCAATTACATCACTGCTTCTCGTAACCCAAAAAAGCATAAATACGAGCGAAAACAGTACAATAACCGGCGCAGCGTACTGAATTAGAAAGTTTTCCATAAGTTTAACTTCCTTTCTTTATTAATTTGCCTTGTACATAATCGGCATCAAATAGAAATAGACGCATGAGTAAAAAGAGTGATGGGACTAGAATAACGATTCCAGCGATAAAGGCGATAACCAGTGCAGTCCCCATCGTTTGATTTGTGAAATTTTCATGGATGGTGATGTAGGGAAATAAAATATACGGTAAATGGGCTTTACCATAACCAAAAAAGGCAAAAGCAAATTGCAGCAGCACAAATATGAATGAAGTACCCAACTTCCGTTGCTTCCAAAGGAGAAAGACTGCAATCAAGAAACATAGGAACGATGTTCCAAACATCCAGCCATGGGAAAGCATGTTGCTAAAATGCTCCGGGTTTTGTTGATTGATCGTGAAAAAAACAAGAAAACTTGCAAGAATCGTTGGCCCACTCCAAAAAAGGGCGTACCCACGTAAGATTTTAAATGCGGGCCTATCTTCTGCTCTGTATGCATAATACGAAAGAAACATGGAAGAAATGTAAAGAACACTGACCAACGACAGTAAAATGACGGACCAGGTATAGGGACTGCCGAGCAGCCTTTGCCAATTAAGCAGGATCAATCCATTTTGCTCACTAATGATGCCACCTTCTGAAATAGTAAGTACCGTAGAGAGGGTTGCAGGGATGAGCAAGCCAGTTGCTCCATAGATGAGCATATACCATTTGTTATCCTTCGAACCGTAGTTGCTGAAGGCATAGTAGGCTCCTCGAATGGCAAGCAATATGATGGCTATACTGCCTGGAACGAGAAGCGCGGTACCATAATAACGTGCTGTTTCCGGGAAGAATCCGACCATTCCGATGTAGAAAAAAACCAAAAAGACATTCGTTACCTCCCAGACTGGAGAAAGATAACGCTCAATAATTTTATGAATGATATGCTGTTTCATTGTAATGACAGAATAATAACTGAAGAAACCTGCACCGAAGTCAATGGATGCCACGATTAAATACCCGTATAAAAAAATCCATAAAACCGTAATTCCTATTACTTCAAGACTCATTTCTTTGTCCTCCCTCCGAAAATGCCAAGAGCCATTAATTCGTCTGCGACATCGCTTTTTCTAAAGAGTTTGGATAACACTTTGACTGCGGTGAGTGCTAGTACGATATAAAGGAAACAAAATAGCAATAGCATCAAATCCACGTCTTGAGAGGTAGTTGCCGCATCTGCAACTTTTAAATACCCACGTAAAATCCATGGTTGACGACCAACTTCAGCGTAAAACCATCCACATTGAATACCAAGCATAGAAAGAGGCCCGCAAGCAACTATAATCGCTAATAGCCATTTAGGATAAGGTTTAACGGATCGTTTTCTTGTGTACCACAAATGAAGAATAGCAACAACAATCACGAACATACCTATACCTACCATAGCATCGAAAAAGTAATGAACGTATAGAGGAGGACGAAGATCAGGGGGGATCTCATTAAGCCCCTTTACTTCAGATCCAGGATTACCTCCTGCTAAAATGCTAAGCGCGTATGGAATTTTTAAAGCATATTTAATTTCATTCCTATCAGTCAAAATACCACCTAGTACAAGCGGCGCATTGGCCGTGGTTTCGAAATGCCACTCCGCTGCAGCAAGTTTTTCAGGCTGATTTTGAGCTAGGAACTTTGCGGATAAATCACCAATAAGTGCTGTAGTCACAGCAAATACAAGGCCGGCGGTGACAGTCAATTTTAATGCCTTTTTAGCATATAAGACGTCATCTTTTTTCTTGAGAAGAGAGTAGGCTGCGATAGCTGCCAAGATAAATGCGCTTGTCATATAAGCAGAGGAGAGCACATGCGCTACTTTGGTTGGCATAGAAGGGTTAAACATAGCCAATATCGGTTGTACATTCGTAATTAAGCCGTCTTTCAGTGAAAATCCTTGAGGAGTATTCATAAATGCATTTACAGTAGTTATAAAAAAAGCTGAAGCGGAGGAGCCGATGACAACAGGCACGAGTAGAAGGAGATGATGCATTGGTTTTAATCGTTCCCATGTATATAAGTAAATACCTAGGAATATAGCTTCAATGAAAAAAGCAAACGTTTCTAGAAATAATGGAAGCGCAATGGCCTGTCCGGCAATTTGCATAAAGGTAGGCCACAATAAACTGAGTTGAAGGCCAATTGCTGTACCGGTAACCACGCCAATAGCAACGGTGATAACGAAACCACGGGCCCATCTTCGTGCTAATAATGTGTAGTAGGGGTCTTTGTGTTTAATGCCAGCGAGCTCAGCCAACATGATCATGACGGGAACACCAACGCCGATTGTGGCGAAAATGATGTGAAACGCCAATGTGGTCTCTGTTAGTAACCGGCTATAAAACACGGAATCGTAGGTAGGCATGTGAAATCATCTCCTTTTCGTTTATCTAGGTTAAAAAAGTTTGCGAATAAATGAAACCAACATGACAAAAGCAACACTGAACATGAGGTACATTAATCGCTTTTCATGCTTTCGAAATGGGTCCAAGTTGTATCACCCTCTGGTAAATTTTATTTGGTTATGGAAATAGTGTACTCCATTGTATGTGATTATTTTCACATAATCTGTGAATACGAATTGAACAAAGTTTTACAACTTTACTAACGGAAAATTGAACGTTATAAGAACAAATTGATATATGAAATCCTGAAAATATACGAAAAGAACCGAGTCGTTGTTACTTAATAAACAACGACTCGGTTCTTTATTATTTTAAATTTTGCATTCCGCATGTTGTATATTCGAAGTTTCAATTTGAAAAGTTGTATGCTGTATTTTAAATTTCTTTTCTATTTCATGAATGGCTGACTGTAGAATAATCTGACTATCTTTTGAATCATCAATTAGAATATGGCAACTCAGAGAGTCAAGACCTGATGTAATTGTCCATACATGCATATCGTGAACGTTAATAACTCCGTCAATGCTCTCTAGTGTCTTTTTAACTAGATCGGTATCAATTGTTACCGGTGTGCCCTCCATTAGTATGTGTATGGCGGTGCGAATAACTCCCCATGCGCTTTTTAGGATAAGAAGAGAGACGATTACACTGATAATAGGATCGGCAATGTACCAGCCGAAGAAAAGCATTAATAGTCCTGCAAGAATAGCACCAACTGAGCCTAGGGCATCTCCAATTACGTGTAAATAAGCGCTCCGAACATTGATGTTGTCCTTCACATCACTTTGTCTCATCAATGCCCAAACGCTCAACAGATTGGCTAGGAGTCCGACTAAGGCAATTAATATCATAGATCCACTGGAAACAGTAGGTGGATCAAAGAACCGCGCTATAGCTTCTTTTATAATAAAAGCAGCTATGATGAATAAGGCTAATCCATTGAACAACGCGGCTAAAATTTCAAACCTGTAGTAACCGAACGATTTCCGCGGAGAAGCTGGCCGGTTTGCGAACCACATAGCCACTAAGCTTAATGCCAAGGATACGGCATCACTCAACATATGGCCTGAGTCCGAAAGAAGAGCTAAGCTATTTGTAATTAAGCCTCCAAAAAACTCCACGAACATGATACCGCTTGTAATAATGAGAGCAATGGCTAATCCTTTTTTATTATTGGGTGCATGACTATGCCCAAGTCCATGCCCATGATTGTGGTCATGATGGCTGTGTTCATGATCAGAATGGTTATGTCCCTGTTCATGATGTGTGTGACTGTGATTATGCATCTAAACCCCTCCTACAACATATGATCAAGTATTCATATGTTATTATATTTGAAAAAAAATGAAATGGCAATAATATGGAGAGATCTTGGTCAGTAGTATTTCCAATTTCACAATATACATAGGATTTCTGTTATAATGAATGTAAATCGTAAGTTTTATCATCAGAAAGTGAGAATGTTTATGGAAGATATGTTGCCTAAAACCGTACAAGATCAATGTGATGACACTTGTAATGGAACTTCAAATATTGATGTCTTAAAGGATCAATTAATAAATGATCAAACTGTTAACGGGTTAGCTGAAGTATTCAAAGCCCTCGGGGATCCGACCAGATTGAAAATCATTCATACCCTATTGAATAAAGAGTTATGTGTTCACGATATTGTACAAATTCTAGGAATGGGCCAGTCCGCGGTATCACATCAACTCAGATATCTACGAAATCTTAGAATTGTTAAACGCCGTAAAGTTGGAAAGACCGTTTATTATTCCTTGGATGATGAACATATTGAGCAAATTTTTGTGCAGATGCTTCAGCACGTGAAACACAACTAAAGGGGAATAACGAGTTAAATGAAAAAAATAGGGTATCGCATGCAAGAAGAGGGAGTTAGTCGTTTTCTGGGATCCCTGGAAACTTTGATTATGGAGTTAATGTGGGATTCGGGAGACTGGTTAAATGTGCAGCAGCTTCGTGAAAGTTTGAAGTCAGAACATGACTACTCTGTGACCACAATCATGACGGTATTAAATAGATTATCCGAAAAAGGGCTCTTGGTTAAGATGGCCTCAGGTCGAGGGCGAAATAAGCTTGCTCAATTTAAGGTTGTTACTACCAGAGAAGATTTTATTTTGGAGCAAACCAGAAATGTTACAGAGGGGCTTATTAAAGATTTTGGGGAAGTAGTTGTTGCACACATGATTGATGTTATGGAAGAAATAGATCCGCATTTATTGAAGAAAGTAGAGCATATGCTCCAAGAGGCAAAAATGAGGAATAGTGATGAAGAAAATAAATCAAGCTAATCTTGCATTTGTATTATTTTCAGTGATTACATCAGCCTTGTTTGTTTTATTGATTTGGTCACTATGTCATCAACTTAAGGATATTACTTGGATACCTAATGTAACACATATCTTGATAAACTTTTGGCATGACTTTCGTTTTAGACACTCTGTTGGGGAGTCTTTGTTAACAGTAGTTTTCTTATATACCTTTATCACACTTTTGTTTGTTGTAATAAAGGATTTGTATAAGCATTACAAATGGAATAATTTTATCAAGCATCAAACAGAAAAAGCACTGACTATACAATTTAACCATAAGTATGGCGATTTAGGCTATCCAATTCAGGTGGTTGTCGATAGGGAACCATTTGCTCTAACTTCTGGCATTTTGAAGCAGCAGATCGTTATTTCAACCAGGCTTATCGAATCATTATCAGAAAATGAAACAAAGGCTGTTCTTGCTCATGAAGCTTATCATTGTCTCAACGGACATCCCTTTAAGAAATGGGTTTTGAGGCGTTTAGCTCAAGTAATGAGATATTTCCCAATATTAAAGGGATTATCTTTTTATTACTCCATATGGATAGAGCTTCTGGCAGATCGATATGCCATAGAGCTTATGAGGAATAAAACATATCTTGCCTCAGCAATTTTGAAAATGATTAATCATTCAGCGAGTCGTGGAACAAGAAATTTAGTTGTAACAGCTGATTTTGCGACTACTGCAATAAATTATCGTTTAAAGCAACTATTAGATCTTCAAGAGAATCTTCATGTTGTATATTTTTCAAAAAGAGCTTTCTGGTCATCGATAGTGGTTGGAGTAGTTTTCACATCTATCGTCATATATAGTTGTATCTAAAACGTGGAGATCATCCACGTTTTTTTGTTTACAGGCAACTTAAATCTCTTTTCATTCACTAAAAGTGAACATATTAGCACATATTCATTTATCGTGTTGACAGGGGTATCTGGGTATCATACAGTTAAAACTATGAATCGTAGTTTTTTTTGAAATATTGAGATGTGACTAATGGAGATGAGCAGCCGTAGAGTGGCATGAGGAAATTGATGTTCAAACCGAAAATATTCAGGATCATTAATAACCAGTGTAAGGGGAATACAAATGCTTTTTCATTTCCATGGGATATTAGATTGGAGAAAAATAAGGAACAGTGCCATGATTATTCTCGGACTACTGCTCGTTATTTTTACTTTAGATAGGATAATTGGATTTTCTACGATTCAAAGAGTCTATGCATACGTCGTGCCGTTTTCCTTGCATGTATTAATTTCTATCTTTCTGAAAGGGAAAGAATCATGGCTTTTGGGTGGAATGTTAGGAACACTAATTTCTATGGTTATCCTGGTCATTTATTTTATAATCTCATAATAAAGCATTTGGAGGGTATATATGGTAATCGCTGAAAATAAGGTGTTTTCTAAACTACCAATCATAACTGTAGGATTGTTGCTCTGTCTAACGATATTTTTTACTAAACCTGCATTTGCTCATACGGGGTTAGAAAGTTCCACTCCTAAAGCAGGAGCAGAAATTACCGAGCCTCTGCAAGAAATTACTTTAACATTTGAAGGTAAACTTGAGAACTTAAGTACATTTAAATTGTTTGATAGCCATAAACAAGAGATTAAGGCGAATGTTACGCTTAAAGAGAAACTAATGACAGGGAAGTTGAGTCAACCGCTGTCTAACGGCAGCTATGAGGTACAATGGACAATTGTTGGTGAGGATGGCCACCCCATTCAAGGTAAGTATACTTTTACTGTAAAAAATGCGGCGGATAAACAACCTCAGCCTGAGGTAACAGTTACTCCCGCAGCCTCTGCGACAGTCGAGCCTTCAACATCGCCTTCAAGCACGCCAATCCCAGTCAAGGTATCAGAGTCTAAAGCAGCTACTTCAAATAACTACTGGATCTGGATTGCAGTAGGGGTAATCCTGATTGCACTTGTAGTTCTGTCGGTTACTAGGAGGAAAAAGTAATTGATTTACATTTTTTCAGAAGCTCTGCTCTACATCTGCTTTGCTATGCTAACAGGAGCAAGTATACTTGCTCTTGTTCCAGAGAATAGAAAGCCGAAATATTACATATCAGAGAACGTGCTAACTTGGATTTTAGTGGGGATTGTTGTGTTGTCATCCCTTCAAATCATAAAGCTCATAATCTTTTATAAAACGGCTCTAAATTACGAACTCTCTTATCTCACTTTCACAGTTCTGGGGGATTATAATGTAGGCAAGGCTTGGTTCATTACCGTCATTGTTGCAATGGCAATCATTTATTGTCTTGGCCTAAAGCAAGATTCTAAATTTATAAGATATAAGTGGGGCGTAATACCCGTATTAACAGGTATTTTGTTAATCACTTTCGGATACGCCAGTCACTCAGCTTCTATTTATGGTTGGACTGGTTTTGTTTCTCATGCGGCTCATTTTATCGCTGCAATGGTTTGGATTGGTGTGATGATCGTAATCGGATGGTTTACGACCGAAATTCGTAATTGGAAAACATTCTTGAAGTGGTTTACACCGATGGCCATCGTTTGTGTACTCGTTACAATTGTGGCTGGTCTACTATTAATGAGCAAACTCTCGCCACAGTATGTAAGCTCC
The DNA here is from genome assembly GCF_009757995.1 of Paenibacillus anseongensis. Taxonomy (NCBI): domain Bacteria; kingdom Bacillati; phylum Bacillota; class Bacilli; order Caryophanales; family Paenibacillaceae; genus Paenibacillus; species Paenibacillus anseongensis. The sequence continues at coordinate 205,639 of NZ_WSEM01000003.1, read as the reverse complement.
TGGATAACTTCGTATGGTCAAGCAATGTTGATCAAACACTTATTGATAGTCCCAATAATTGTGTTAGGTTTTATCAATGGATTCTTAATGCGCAAAGGAACTGCCGGAACATTGTCTTGGCTAAAGGTAGAGAGTATTGTTGTTATCTTCTTGTTAGCGGTAACAGCATTTATGGGACAGCAAGCACCTCCTCATGATGATCTAAAGGAGTTACTTGATGAGGAACCGCCTTCATCCTTGTTTATGTCTGTAACTGGTTACAGCTTAAAACAAGGGATAGAACTACAAATCGTCCCGAACTTAGTTAGTATATGTCTTGTCGCTATTGCAATAATTTTATTAACTGCCGGGCTGTTTTGGGGATGGAGAAATAAAAATCCAAAGTGGGCTTTAGTCTCAGCACTGCTTTTTGTTATTTGTGGATATATGGCTTTAATGTTTGCTGTATGATAGAAGGGCATTCGCTGTGCGCTGATCAAAAGAACCCCAAGGAGAAATTCCCAGGGGTTCTTTAATTTTTAGCGTTGTAGCCGTCCAAGTTTATCTATAATGGAATGAAGTTTTGTATCCTTTTTTACTGCCTTCACAAATTCAGGCGGCAAATTCACGAACTTTTTGTTGATAATGTCGTAAAGTTTGTCCTCCGGCTCATCAAGGAACAATGGATACATGATGAAATCCTTAATGTTACCAGTCGCAAGAACAGCCTCATTCATGAGTGCATCAACTAAAATGCGTATATCGGAAACTTTTGGATAGTCTTTGAATTTATACCCAGGAATATTTAGAAGAGGGCGAATAGGCTCGCTTCGGATAAAATTTGAGAAAATTCTTAATTCGGTCTCTAAATCCATAGAGAAAGATTGGTCTATTCTGTTGGAATTCGTTTCTAGAATCTCCTCAATAATTTTCCGTTTCTTTTCTTTCAAAGTCTGCATTTGGACGCGAAGTTCTCGCTCAACCTCTTTACTAATAACTATTTTGGCTGTTTTCTGAGTTGCTTCTAACAATACTTTTTCCCAAAACTCAGTAGCGCTTTTCCGATAGTCTTGTTGGTCTTTAGCATCATTTATGAGGTAACAGAACAAATTTGTATCTGGATGGTAGATGATAGTTTCGGGAGGTGACATGGGATTAACTATTTCCTTTTCTCTTTCTATTCTGTTGTTTCTTCTATCGGACCTTTATCGGACCAAAGTTTCAGTGCCAGCTTGGCTACACGCTGAGAACTTCCAAATTCCTCTTCTCGCTCTTGTAGAAATTTTTTCCAGTTAGGAAATGTTTTGAACTGGTCTGACTCAATTCTCCACGAGCTGTTTTCACCAGCAACTTGGTGACTTTTATAGGTGCCGCTTGCGCAATGGCGTCGTACAACTTGAGGTACGAGACCAGTTAGTTTCGAAACATCACGAACAGACAGGTATTCAGGGGCTTCAAGTTCTTCTTCCATCAAGTTAGGGTAATCAAGTTGAAGCGTGTTAACTATCTCTTCTACTGCCCTTACGTCGTTATCAGTGAGCTTTTCAACCTCTACCACTCTCATTTGTTCAGCGATCAGAGCTCTTCTAAGCATAAGAATTTTGGCCAGACTTATCCTCGATTCGGTATCAAGTATCCGCTCTGTGCTGTCCGGCAGCGTAACCTGGTTAAGAACATTTGGCATATTAATCATCCTCCATCACCTACATCGTATCATAAATTTTCCCAGAACTAAAGGAATAAATGGAACCTTTCGAACTTGTTTTAAAACAGTCTATGCAATTTCAACTAAAATATACGCAATATCTTAAATAAATTTTTCGCTCAACTTAAAAACAATGAGAATAATGTATATATCAGATTAGCGAATAGATTTACATTGCTGTGAAAGTTCGAAAGAAAAAGAAAAAACTTCAGGTACAGGACCTGAAGTCAATGATTTTACGTTGAAATTGTAGTAAATAGCAGGCACTTTATTTAACACTTACCATCACGGCTACGTATGTTACTGCCGCAAGAATTGTGCCCAGAGAGATAACAGGGAGCGAAGTTCTTTGCCTTTTAATAAATAGGAAGAGCATTGTAAAAACTAATAGGGTGGCTAAAAGCAGGAGTACTACACTCCATAAATTAACCCCTATTTTAACGATATAATCAAATGGCAGTGGGTGGAACATGGTAAACAAACTAGATGGTTGTGTCAGCTTAATTGTATTTTCAATACTTAATTCATGAGGAGGATTCTGTTGTCCCATTACAGATGTAGCGGATAAAACTAGAATCGCGGAAATGCTCTCAATTCTCAGCCAAGGTTTGGGATCATAATTAGGATTAAGATTAAATTTGCGTTTCGTAAGGAAGCCATTCATAAAAGCTATTACTAAAAGCGGAATAATGAATACGTGTTTAATTAACAGTGTTTGTCCGTAAGTTATCATCCAAGAATTTAAATACTCAGGAACTATAAATTTCATAAGAATAAGTCCTGCTGCAATCGTAATTGTTACACAAACCAAAGCTACAGGGCTAAACCATTTAAAAAAGGCCTTCCAGTGTTCATTATCTTTCGAGAACCAAGTTACCACAAATAAAACCCCGATCCAAACCGAGACAGCTATGAAGTGCGAGCTATGTGTAATAAATCCTTTTAGTGCATAGTTAGAAGCACAATGACTAGCCCAGCCGAAAGCACCAATTAAACCAATTGTGAAAATAATACTTATTGCCTCAACTAGAGGTTCTCTTTTGTTTCCACGTAGTACCCGAATAAAAATTAAAGCCATGGAGAAGAAGAGGGTATACAGCCATGCGTTGCCTAATTTAAAGTCAAGAAGAACACCTTTACCTATGACCCAATAGCTTTCTCCAAAGTCCTTTGCGAAAAAATCGATGATCTTAAACACTGGAGCAAAGGATAGGAGGGCAACTCCACTAATACATAAAAGAATTAACCAGTTAGGCACTTCAATTCTTGGCCGCTTATTCGGAGGAACCAGGTTTAAAATTTGCTCTCCGACAATGATACAGAAACAGAGGTATAGTAAAGTCTCAGATATATAAATCATGTTCTCCTTTTAAAAAAACTATGTACAATGTTATTTTTTAAATCCATTATAGCGTACTAATATGTTTGGGAGCCTATGAAATTAATACGATTTATTGAACTTATAGTACAACGACATGAAAGTACCTGCAATGAAACCTTGTTAAATCAAGGTTTTTTTCTTTTGTAAGGATATTCTTGTCGTTTTTTTAGCGACAAGAAACTCCCTGGATAACATGCCAATGACAAGAAACTCCCTAGAAAGCGTCCAAAGTGAATAGCAATGAAAATAGTTAATATTTAAAGTTCCCTTTTATAATTATGAATAGAAAAAAGATCATTGTATTAGTACTTAGATATGGTCATTACAACTTTCCATTTATTAACTTGGTAAATAATAATAAAAAATTATACATGTATGTTATAGGAGTGAAAGGATTACATGAGTACCATTGATGGGTTTCTCCTAAATTTTATTTATGAAATAACCGAATAAGCGTCGAGATTTCTACGATGGATTCTTTTTGCCCATTTTTAATCCACATCACCCAAATTTCAAAAACGCCTGCACTCATAAAGTCTATCCAGTAGTTTCGTTTAGCTCCCGTCCAGTCCGGAAAGGGAATAATCTCATCATAAAGCTGAGCAACGTGAGATTTGAAAATTTGATAAAACAGCCCGATATAATCGCCTTCGATCGCCATGTGAAAATCCTTGGAAAGGTCAAGAAAAAAGCTCGTTAGATCGGCTATTTTCTGTTCATGGCTTTTTTGAATGGCGATTTTATTAAATATATCCGCGAATTTAGGTTCGTAGTATTCCTTCAAAACTTGTTCAAGGTTTTCAAAATTTCTATAGAATCCCATTCGACTGACGCCGGCTTTTTTGACGACTTCTGAAACGGTTAGTTTTGACAGTCGATTGGTCTTTAAAAGCTCGAGCAACGCAAAAGCAATCCATTCTTTAGTGTCTTTCTTTATGTTTTGGGCGTGTTCCGTCGCTGCCATTACACTTCCTCCATTTTGTCACAGATGTTTGTCTTCCACTTGTTTTAGAGAATATTCAGCTTTAAAATAGTGTACAACTGTTACAAGTGTAACGTCAATGAGAGGAGCATTCACGATGGCGGAGAGTAACAAGCCCTTAGTTCTTGTGACCGGCGGTTCAGGATTTATCGCGGTTCATATTATGTTGAAATTACTCGAGCAAGGTTATAGTGTTCGGGCATCGCTTCGTACCATGAGTAGACAAGATGAAGTAAGAGATATGCTAAGGTCAGGCGGAGTTACCTGTTTTGAAGGCCTGTCGTTTATTCAAGCGGATTTATCTAATGATCATAATTGGGGCGATGCTGTTAAAGGAACGGAATATGTCATTCATGTTGCTTCCCCGACGCCCAATAAAGTGTATAAAGACGAGAATGAAATGATTCAACCCGCACGCGATGGCGTTTTGCGCGTGCTAAGAGCCGCGCGTGATGCGGGAGTCAAACGAGTTGTTTTAACCTCCGCTTTCGGAGCGATTGGCGTGGGCCACAAGAATCATAAAGGACCTTTCACCGAAAAAGATTGGTCGAATACGGACGCGAACATTCATCCCTATCAAAAATCCAAAACCATTGCCGAAAAGGCGGCCTGGGAATTTATTCGCCAAGAAGGAAACGGTTTAGAACTGGCAACGGTAAATCCAGTTGGCGTGATGGGACCGATCTTAGGCAATGATTATTCTCATTCAAACAGTAGCATTCGTCAGATGCTGGAAAGAAATCAAAAGTATGTCCCTAAAATTTATTCCGATTATGTAGATGTTCGTGATGTTGCCGATTTGCATCTTTTGGCCATGTTGCGTCCCGAAGCAAATGGAGAGCGTTTCATCGCCTCTAGCGCAGAGACGTTGTCGATGTTGGATATTGCGAATATTTTAAGAAAACATTTGGGCGAAGACGCTAAAAACGCGCCAAAAGGTGAACTTCCAAATATTATGGTTCGTGCGATCTCGATCTTCAAACCACACTTAAGAATGATAGCAACACTCCTGGGACAAGATATGTCAACTAGCAATCAAAAGGCCAAACGTTTACTTGGATGGACACCGCGTTCGGCGGAAGAAGCCATAGCTGCTACAGGAAAGAGCATGATAAAGATCATTAAAGAGCACAAGAAGTCGTAAAAAATATAATGAATAAAACTTCTCGAAATTTATTAAGTAGTGATCATTTAAGAGGCGTTTATGAGTCACCAAAAGGCACCCGATCGGGCCTCGATCGGGTGCCTTTTTACTATTCGCCGATATGAGGGTTAAGCAGAACTTTATCACATGTGACGTAGAAAAATTAGGTGTAAGAAATGGCCATCTGTCAAAGCTTATAGCTTCTGTCTAATGCCTGTAGCAGCCGCGAGCTTGATGGTCTCCAGCAGCCTATGCAAGCGGGCCGCGTCGTGGAAGCTGGGCGAAAGAAAAGTACCACCAAGAATATCCGCGGCAAAACGCTCTTGCGCCTTCGAAACAAGAAACTTCATTGATTCTTCCTCTGCAGGAAATGCCGTGAAGTGCTTGTCGTCATGCGCTGCCGGGATGCCAGAAGCATACAATGTTTGGTACACCTGCAGGTTGCCAAACTGTACATGGCCGACAGAATGCTGCTGCTTCAATTGAAGCATACCTTTCTCTCCGTAAATATCCAATTGAAATCCGGGATAAGTTCCGCTCTGAATATGTACTGACGCGGAGGCACCGCTGCTTAACATCCCCTCAACCATGATTTGGTCGGCTGCGTCTTTGGCAACCTTTTCACCTGATTCCAACACCACCGCCTCATTGTAATTGCAGATCATAATAGCCGACAGCTCCTTAAAGTCCCCAAGCAGGCGGCAAAGCACATCCAGCGAGTGTCCGCCATTGATGGCTAGAAGCGTTGCGCCGTTTTCCTCCTTTAACAGATAGGAACTGTCACGGCTCGTAACACTCCCCCTGGTGGTCGATAAGCGCATGTTGCAGGACAAAACCCGGCCAAGCTCACCGTATTCGATCCGCTGCTTGATGTCTTGGATGACAGTGGATTGTCTGGCCTGAAGACCGACGGCATGATGAATGCCGGCTTGATCGGCAAGCACCGCCAATTCTTCGGCTTGAGTCGCAGTTACTGTCAGCGGCCATTCGCAGTAAATGTGTTTGCCTGCTCCAATAGCTGCTTTGGCAGCCTCATAATGAAAAGGCACCTTGATGCTGACGACAACCAGGTCCACCTCCGGGCTTTCGCATAATTCGTTTAGGTTTGTAAAAGCTTGAACCCCACCCAAAGCAGCGGCACTTTCCAAAGCACTTTCCATTTTGGATGTGGCAACCGCCGTTATGCGGTGCTTGTTGCTCATCTGAAGTGCAGGAACGTGCGTTTGGCTTGCCCAGTGATTATTAAGCGATGCTCCGATAATTCCAGTCTTAATAATGGAACCGTTCATCTTGTATGCCTCCTGTTCGGATCTACTTAAAAGCGGCGAAGCAAACCGTCCGCATATCCATAATATAGAGTAGAAACCCCATCATGAATAATGTATATTTGAGATAGAGATATCATTTTTTTTGATAGAGGGATGACTATGGATATTGAAAATATGATAGCATTCGTTACCGTTGCCGAGCTGAAAAGTGTATCTGCAGCAGCTTCGAACATGAATCATTTGCAGTCCAACATGACAGCAAAAATAAAAAAGATCGAAAACCATTACCAGCAGCAACTGTTTTTTCGAAGCACTCGAGGAATGGAATTGACACCTGAGGGAGAAAAGCTGTATCGGCAGTATAAAAAACTGCTGCTGCTGTGGGAAGAGACCGAGCAGGAAATGAATCACCGGGAGTTAAAGCTGCGTTTAGGTATCATGCAATCCGTGATCAGCGAAAATATCACAAAAGCATTTTCCGATTTATACGAAAAATACCCCAACATGTCGGTTACGCTCATAACCGGTTCCACTGAAAAGATGGAGGAAGAGTTGATCGAAGGCAATATTGACCTGGCCTATACCTTTGGCAAATCGGACTTGCAGCAGCTCCATTACTGGCCAATCGGCAGTGAAGAACTGGTTCTGGTCGGCAAAAGAGTCAAGACTACAGCAAGTCTGGCCCAATGTTTGCAAAGCGAAAGCATGCTTATCCTGTCCAAAAATTGCTTGTACGCCTCGATTCTGCAGCGCATTTACTCGGCCCACGGCATTCATCTGGCTTCTAAATCAGAGGTCGGTGTATTGGAAACGCTGCTCCGACTTGCTAGCCTAGGCATGGGCATCGCTCTTATTTCCAAAACCAATGTCAGAGAGTTTGGAGTTACAGATTTCATGGAGCTTCCGCAGGAATATCGGTACATTGATAAGTTTTTAGTTACTCGAACAAATTACGAGTTGTCGCCTTTAGAACGGCAGTTTTTCAAAATTAGCCAGAGCTTATAAGAGCCGTTACTCAGCCCGCACTTCACCGATCCATCGACAAGGAGAACGTCCATCACGCGCGTTCTTCGATTAATTGTTTGGTAGCGGAATATATCACAAATTAGGGCAAGTTTCCATTAAGAAAACGCGGAACGTTAGTGGAAAGTTAAGGGAGCATATCATGCGGCAGCTGCTCCCTTTTTCATTAAACAGATGGCAACGAAACTGGTCGTAGAACCGATCTTTGAAACGGATTTTCAGGAAGCCTCGTTTGGTTTCAGGCCAATGCGAAGCGCAAAGCAGGCGCTTACCGTATCCGAAAGGCGTACAACCGCAAAGGAAATTGGGTGGTTGACTTCGACATCCAAGCGTACTTCGATACCATCAATCAAGAGAAGCTGATGATTGATTGTAGGGATTTTCTTGTCGCTAATGCGGGTATTTTCATGTCGTTGTACTTGAAGGGTTTAACTTCCCATCAAAAACAAAACCACCACTCAAGAGTTAAAGAATTTTCACTCCTCTAGAAACGGACATTCTACTCCAAACTAACACCAGTCCTGCAACCGGTGGCCGGGGCATCGTCGTGCAGCTGGCGCTCAAGCACCGCTTAGCCGACGTGCGCGATCCGCTCTCCAAGCGGCGCTATGGCGGCAGCCAAGTCAATTCACTGCAGAACCTCTATGACTCAGGTTTTCCCGGCTCGCCTTCACCGGTAGCCGGTCATCGCGCTGCAAGCGCTCTTGCTCCGGTTAGCCAGCGTGCGTCATCCGCTCTCCAAACGGCGCTATGGCGAACATCCCAGTCAATCAATTCACTACAGAACCTCCATGAACTCAGGTTTTTCCGGCGCTCTTGTTACCGGTGGTGGTGGCGCGCGGTGTGAAAAATTTGCTTATTAAACAACAACCTCATTGACAGACTAAGCACTCCTCCCTATAATTTAAACAAACGTTTAATTGAAATGATCGTTTAAATTTAAATAGGAGTGGTCATGTTGAAACAAGCACTAGGCGCATTTTTTAAGCAAGGTACGACGAAAGTAGGAATCATAACAGCCATTATGTTTCAACTGTTATTCAGCTTGATCTGGATGACAGGTTATGCAGGCGTGTCTGATAACACGAAGAATTTGAAGATCGCTATTGTCAATGAAGATCAGGGTATGGGAAGCACAGTGGCAAGTAATTTGAAAGCGAATCTGCCTTTTCAAACTGAGCAAATAGACTCAAACGACAAAGCGCAAGAAATGCTGAACAACCGCCAAGTGCAAATGGTTATACACATTTCATCCGATTTTACAAAAAAGCTGCAAACACCGGGGCAAACCGCTCCCATTTCGTATACAATTAATGAGTCCAATCCATCCATGATGAAACCCGTGATGCAGGCGGTAGCAGGCAATGTAACGGCAACTGTGAACGGGGAAGCAGTAGCTGCAGGGGCAACTGCCGTGCTTACTCAGATGGCTCCGGAACTGCCGGCTGAACAGGCGGGGCAGATTGCACAGGGGCTGGCGAATAAGGTAACCTCGGATATTCAGAGTACAAATAAAGTTAAAGACATGCCGAACCAAATGCTGCCTATGATGCTTGTGCTTGCTTCAATTGTAGGAACAATGATTATGGGGATGAACTTCAGCGTTTCCACGAATATCCTCGGTGCATCGGTAAGTAAAATGGGCAAATTAGCCGCACGCTTCATGCTCACCGTCATTGCCGCAGTAGTTGTTGGGCTGATCAGCGCGACAATGGTTGTTGCTTTGGGAGGACATGTAGAAAAAGGATTTATGGCATTATGGCTGTTTGAATCCTTATTCTTGCTTACGTTTGCGTTTGTTGCACAAATGTTTTTGACATTGTTTGGGAACGCAGGTATGCTATTTAACATCGCGATGTTATCCTTGCAATTGGTGTCTTCCGGGGCCATCGTACCAAGGGAGCTTTTGTCGAGCTTTTATCATACTTTGAGCAATTATTTCCCGGCCACGTATGCGGTTAACGGTCTGATGAATATTTTGTTCGGCGGTCCTGGTGTAACGAAAGAAGTAAGTTCTTTGCTCCTGATTGCCGTTATCGCATTAGCTATTGATTATGTGGTTGCATCTATTAAAAAAGTAAAAGCAGCACCTGCTACGAGACAAATCTCACAAGCCGCTTAACTTCTATACAAGGAGGGCGCTAAAGAATGGCTCACCAAGAATCAGACATGAAGATAAAGATTGTACTCGCTGCAAAAAAATTATTCGCAGAGCATGGTTATGATGCTACAAGCGTTCGTCAAATTTGTGAGGAAGCCGGGGCCAATGTGGCTCTGGTTTCCTATTATTTTGGTGGAAAAGAGAGCGTTTTCCATGAAATTTTCCATCAGTTTTTTCCCTCACATAAGCTTTCCGGCCTTTTTGACATTGAAGACCCTGTAGAAGGAATTAAAGCGATTATTAAAGAAATTATTTTGATCCGGAATAAAGATCCTCAAATGATTAGTCTGATTCAAATGGAAATTATCATGGCGTCCCCGCGTATTGAGAAGATACGAGCTCTCGTTTTTCCGGCATGGGAAAGGGTTCGGTACTTGTTGGAAAAGGGGAGGCGCGAAGGTTATTTTCACTTCGATTCCCTGGACAGTACGCTAATGTTTGTATTAGGTTCGATTTTTTTCTATAAGCAACGAGACTTCTTTGAGCCGCTTTTTTCGGAGCCGCGGCCCGAGACGGGAACGATTATTCAGCAAACAACCACTTATGTGTTGAACGCATTGGGTTATCAAAGTAAAGGGGAGTAAGGACTTATGGGTAAAACGTATATTGTGTGTTTGGGTGAGCTTTTAATTGATTTCGTACCTGAAATAAATGGACAAGCTTTGGCGGACGTCACGAGCTTCCAGCGGGCGGCGGGCGGAGCACCCGCTAATGTCGCGGCGGCGGTCGCCAAACTAGGCGGCGACGCAAGGTTTATCGGGAAAATCGGCCGGGATCCCTTCGGCGATTTCCTCGTGCGCACGCTTGACGAAGTCGGCGTGCAGACGGCCGTTGTCCAGACCGATGAGGCGAAGACCGGTCTGGCTTTTGTTTCGCTGCGCGCGGACGGTGAGCGCGATTTCTTGTTTTTCCGCGACCCGGCGGCGGACATGCTCCTGCGCGCAGACGAAGTCCAGTCGCAGTGGTTGGAAGACGCAGCGGTCTATCATTTCGGCTCGGTATCCTTGATTGCCGAGCCTTGCCGCACCGCGACGCTGGACGCAGCGCAAAGGGCGAAAGATCTTGGCGCACTGGTGTCGTACGACCCCAATGTGCGCCTAGCGCTTTGGCCGAGCGCGGACGCAGCTCGGGCCGAAATCCTTGCGCAGCTTCCGCTTGCGGATGTGGTCAAGGTCAGCGAGGAGGAGATCGAATTCCTCCTCGGCGTGGACGCGACCACTGGGGCGCAGCAGCTGCTGCAGCGCGGACCTAAAGTGATTATCATCACTTTAGGTCCTGAGGGCTGCCGCGTTGTGAGCGCGCGGCAGGATGTTGTCATCCCCGGCACGCCGGTGGCAGCCGTGGATACAACAGGCGCCGGCGACAGCTTCGTCGGCGGCATGCTCTTTCAGCTGGCGTCGCTGAGCGTGACGCCGGCGAACATCGTTGACGCACTCGCTGAAGCAGGCGTCGCTGAGCGCGTTTTTGACTTTGCCAACCGCGTGGGCGCCATCACGACTACGCGTCGCGGTGCGATTCCTGCACTTCCAACGCTAGCGGAAGTGGAATGAACTTAGGCTTTATTCTTCTATTTCTCATTCTTTCTGTTGTATCTACAGGGTAGACAGGCAGGAAGGGTTAGAGAGGGATAGAGCTTGTTTATGCGAAAATCTGAGTCAAAGGGATAGTGGCGGTAGGAGTAGAAATGAGAAACCCTCAAGCCCTCGTCCCCCAACATCAGTACAAGGAATGGGTAATTTTTTTGCATGAACGGACGAGAAATAGATAGATTTCATTTTTATGTTGAAATATGGAAGATTCTATGCTATTTTTAATGTGCGAAGAACGCAGATTTCGGATGAATGTCCGAGAGCTGCGTTTTTTTGTTTTTTATTATCGATGGAGGTGAGAATTTGAATCGCAGGAGAAGCCTGCTTATTGCTGTGGTTGCTGCTGTTACGGCGGCTATGCTCGTGTATGGGGTATACGTGCTGCAAGTTAATCAGGTGGAGATGCAGCAGACGATTCCGGTCGTGGTTCCAAAGGATTTTATCCGTGCGGGAGTCTTAATACGTGAGGACATGGTGGAGCTCCGGCCTGTACAGAAGGGAAGCTACACATCCGGTATGCTGACTAGTTTGAACGAGATTATTGGGCAGGAAACGTTGATACCGCTGGGCACGAAGGAACCTATTTTGAAATGGAAGGTAAACCGTTATCATATGCTTCCGAATGAGCGGCAGGCTACTTTCCAAATGCCTAAAGAATATTTACTGTCTGTGTCTAACGGCATTCGTGCGGGAGATCGTGTTCGTGTGTATGTCTCGGGTACGGAGGACGGCGGTTCACGGAGGCTTTTTGAAGAAAAAGAAATTACGGTTGCTTCTGTAAAATCCTCGGCGAATGTGGAAGTGGACAATCCCAAAAATCCAAATTTGTTATCCAAGGTGGAAGGTGATAAGGAGAAAATGTATGCTTCCCGCTTGGAAGCTAACGGGGCTATTGACCAAATCAACTTGAATTTAACCGAAAATGAATGGCTGGAGATTGATCGTTTATGCAGCTCGAAGAAAGCAAAATTGGTTATTGCTTTCAGTTCCTCTTCCATTTTGACCGGAGAATGAGCGCGAAGGAGGGATGAGGTATGAATATCGGTTTACTTTCAACAGATCAAAGATTAATAGACGAAATTATTCACGTCGTTTATAGAAAACCATTGAACTGGATCATTTCATCAACAGCTGCGGATTTGATCAGCCATTTAGCGGAGTTAACATTTTCACATGTGATTATATCCGATCGCGAACTGGATTTCGGCGGCTTGGAGGAGTTCCTTGAAGGGCTGCAGCAAGCAAAACCCGACTTGAAAATCATTGTTTTGCTTTCCAATTATCACGATGTAACGATCAATGAAAAGTATGTGAAAATGTGCAAACTTAGGAGGCTGGACTACATTCAGCCGGGACGCAGCACCGCAGTGATTGCAGATGACATTCGGGCTTGGGTCGACGGGTCCGGGGGAGATTTAAGGTACCAACAGCCTGTAGGTAAATTAGTTACATTTATCGGATCCACGCCAAATATCGGGACGACCCTGGCCTCTTTTGGTGTGGCTTATTCGCTGGCGGCGGAGACGTCGCAGAAGGTGGGATATGTATGCTTAAATCTAAAAAGCTCTAAACTCCATCGCTACTTAGGGAGAGACGAAAACGGCTTTACGCTGGATGGCTTGCGCGCGGAGCTAAAAGCTCAAAGCTTGACACCCGATAGATTGCTGCTCGTTTGCGATAAACCAAAAGAAGCCCACGGGCTGCATGTCCTCTATGGGAATATGCTGCGCGAGCAAGCAGAGTTCTTTTCGCCATCGGAAATCGTACATTTGCTGCGTGTAGCCCGGAGGGCTTTTGATATTTGCGTCATAGAGGTCAATGCTTATTGGGATAACGCGGCAACCGTTTGCGGGTTGTTGGAAGCTGACAGCAAAGTAGTCGTTACGACAGCGGATATTGCTCATTTTCAGGAAGACTTTTCACGGTGGATTAGGCAGGTTGGCTCGGTTTTTGGTTTGCAGCCGGACGGTTTTGAGCTCATGGCCGTTCAGACAGAACGTCATTCGAAGCATAGTGAGTTTACGATTAAAGATATCCGCAAGGAAACTCAGCTGCATTTGATCGGACAGATGGCTAAGCATGGGGACGCACTTTCTCGCTGCAATCAAGGCAAACTATTCGACATGCTGACCCCAAGTCATCCGATGTATGAGGAGGTTAAAGCTGTTGCGGCCAAATTAGCCGACTTTTATAAGCTGCCCAGAAAAGAAACTGTACGGCAAATTACATGGCTGCAGAAGCTGATGACGGGGAGAAAAACGGCAAGTTAATGACATGGAAACGGGGTGAAAGGAGTGAACGAGGAAAGATTTTCGATTATTACTTATATGCACGAACGAAAATTGAAGGAAAAGGTCTCAGGAGCAGGTTTTGACACGGGAACTTATCCGACGAGCAACTGCAGCACAGAGAAAATGGTTGGATTAGAGTTAGAAAATAGAGGAAGCTGCAACGGTTTAGGAGAGGGAGCGGGTGGACAGTCCTCAGAGGAGGATGTGATTTTTGAGCAATGGGTACAGGATATACGCAGTGAGCTTGTGACAATGAAAGGCAGAACGGAGGCCGAGAAACAACTCTACAATGAGACGCTGAATCGCGCCATTCTTGGTTATGAGGAGGATCGAGGGAAGCTGCTTGCCGTTATTCATGATCTCGTTTCAAAAAGAAGGCTTACCGGCAGGCCACCTCGAACGAGCGGATACACGACTTTGCCGGAGGCGATTTTTGCAGAAATTATTGGGATGAATGTACTGGAGCTGGTATTGAAACATAAGGAGGGACTTGAGGAGATCCAAGTTGTGGGGAGGCAGATTTTTGAGGTGCGTGGCGGGAATGCGATCCCATCCGCTTATGCGCTGCCTTCTGTACGTGAATTAGAAAGAATTCAACAAAATTTAGTGCTTTTTAACAATGATACGCTGAATCCTAGAAAGCGCTGGGCTGAGGTTGTGCTGCGGGATGGATCGCGAGTGACGATGACTGGCTTCGGATTTACGGCTGAACCCACTTTGACGATTCGTTTTTATACGGTAAAAAGGTTTGATTTGGCGATTTTGGCTTCTGCGGAGCTTGCCACAATGAATCATCGAATGGAGCAGTTAATTCGGTGTTTGATCCATTCTTATTTTAACTTGGTCGTTATTGGCCCCACGAATTCCGGTAAAACCAATCTTATTAAAGCAATCATTGCAGAAATGGATCATAACGAAAGGATTATTACGATCGAATCGCGGTTTGAATTAAATTTGAAACGTGATTTTCCGTACAAAAATATCGTCGAATACGAAATTGACGAGGAAGACCCGAGACATTCCGGCTTGCAGGCTTTTAAGCTGGCATTGCGTCAATCACCGAAGCGGATTTGTCATGCTGAAATTCGAGACGAGGATGCGAACCTTTACGTCAGAGCTTGTACGAGGGGGCATGAAGGCAGCATCACTTCCGTTCACGTAAGTGAACTTGAGGATGTTCCTGATGCAATTACGGACATGTGCATGTTGGACGGGAGGGGAATGGATCCTCTGCGTTTGACGAAACGGATTACCGCGTTTGTGACACAAATCGGGATGGAGATGGCCGTCGTCCACGGGAAAAGGAAGATTGTGCGGATCGTCGAATATCGGTACGAAAATGAGGAGGTTTGCGTGACGGAACTCGCAGTTTATGACAAGTCGACAGAGGATTGGAAATTTCCCGGGAAATTGTCGCAACCCGCATCGCGGAAAATCAGTAAGGCTGACCATGAGGGGCATGCTTTGTTGATGAAGCTCGGTTTTATTGAGAAAGAAGGCGAGTGATGGCATGATTTTCGCTACATATGCCTTTCTGACGCTGCTGTTTATCGTCGTATTTCTGGCTGTGCGATCCGTTTTACACGTACTAATCCGACAGCGCAAAGCCAGATTCAGGCTGCATTATGTCAAAACATCTTCGTTTGGCAATCGTTTAAGTGAATATTTGGGCCATAGAAGTCGATTGATTAAGCATGTAAAGGAGATGATGGAATCCGTCGAATTAGGCATGAGCCTGCAAACGATGCTGGTGGTGACTTTTGTCTTATTTTTAGTCGGCGTGATAGCGGGAATCTTGTATTTTCAGTCGGTAAAAGGTGTTCTGATTTTGACTTGCATCTCCGTGTCACTGCCCTATGTGCTGCTTCGACTTAAATTGGTTAGTGTGAGGCTGCAAACCCGATTGGAGTTTCTCCCAGCTGTAGAAGTATTTTACCAGTATTACATGGTAGATCCTCACAAGAATATGAAAATGGCATTGAAATATTGTTTGGAGGAAAACCGCATTTTGTATCCGATTAAGCCTGTGTTTGAGCAGCTTTATCGAAATCTGATGACACAAAGAGATAAGGAGGAGAGTCTGCGCATTTTTTCACTTACATTGGGTCATGCATGGGCCGAGTATTTCGTTGGTATTATGCGTGTCGCTTTGACGGAAGGGAGTTTTGTTGGCGATAGTTTCAAAGAGCTAATTATCGACATGCGAAAAGCGCAGCGATTCGATCAAATGGAACGAAATCGACTTTTGGAGATTCGGATTGCCAATTTTACGCCGATTTTATTTCTAGCCTTATTTTTGTTCATTAATTTCAAAGTAAACGCTGACAATGCCTATTTATACTATGTTTTGGACCCTGGCGGACGCAATATGATTTTGGATGCGCTTTTGTTGATATTCGTTTCTTTTATTATGGGGATTTATCTTTCAATGCGAAGAATGTGAGGGCCTACTGAAATGATTCAAATTGCTTCCAATTCACTCCTCTTCGTGCTTTTCATGACGGCCGTTTATCACGGTATTATGCTTGTGCCTGTTCGGGCAAATAGGTGGAGGACATCGCAGGTTATGAGCGCGCTTCGGGAGAAGAAGCTCCCTGACTGGTTGTTCAAATGCTTAGGGCTAAAGGCAAAAACGACAGAAGAGAAGCGTCAGCTTCTTATAGGGTGCGGCATCCGGATGAATGCAGGTCTCTACGAAGGTGGCAGGAGAATTCTGTTGCTTGCAGCCTTTCTGGTTGGTGTTTTAGGTTATGTTGGCCTACAACATCCATTGCTCACTTTGTTTATTGAGCCTATCTATGTATTAACCGGGGCGGCCTGTCTGTTGCTATTTTTGTTTTTCGATAAAAAAGTGCTGGCTCAGTTAAAGGAAAAGAGGGCTCATCGCATTGTCCGGGAAATTTACGTCATTAGTCATCATCTGCTTTATTACAATGATTCACATATGAGTTTACATGCAAAGTTATCTTTATGTGCTGCTCAAACTCGCTCAATTCGGACGCAGTTCGGGCTGCTGCTCAATGAGTGGTATCAAGGCTCGGAAGCTGCAATTACCCAGTTCAAAATCAGGTTGGGAACGGACGAAGCACACAGCTTCGGGGAGACATTAAATGTGCTCAGGTTGAATGAACATGCGAGCTACTATGATCTGCTAAAGCAAAGGATTCAGGACTATAAAGAAAAGATGGAGTTAGTGCGGGAAAGTAAAAAAGAGGCAGTCTCTTACGTACTGTTTGTGCTTGCCGGACTGCCGATTTTGAATACGTTTCGAGTATTTATGTACCCGTGGGTTGCTGAGGGTCAGCGTTTATTTCATGCAATTAACTAAAGGAGTGGCGTGTTATGAGAAATATTTTAGTTACCGTTATGATGCTGATTGTGGTTGCTTTCCTCTTTACATCGATTGTTAATGATGGTTCGACAGGATTAAGGCGGAATATTTCGACGCATGGCACGCAGGCCAATACGGATATTACGGCATTAAGGCCTTAATGCTGAGGGCAGGCTGTGAGGTCGATTTTGATGACAGTGATGTTGATTATGGTTGTAATTGTTATCTATAACAATGTGGTTGGAGGAAATACGGGAACGCGCATGCAGGTGAACAACGGAGGTGCCAGAATTAATGGAACCATAGAGCGGATTGATCCATGAAGCAGCTATTAGCTTTCGTTTTACTTGTGACTATGCTCTGTTGGTTCATGTTCGCTCCCGTGTACAAGCATGTCATTATCGTTCGCCAGGCTGTTTTGCAAAAAGAGGTTGATTATTTACTGGAGATCGGCGCTAACGGCAGGCATGGGTACATCGATCAGTCGATGATTCAAGAGTCCAGGAATCGTATGGAGGCCAGGGGTTTTACGCCAGAAGAACTCGTGTATAAGATTGGAACCACAACGGGAATGGGAGGGACGGATGCAACATCACCTGTTTGGCGGGGAGCAGGCTTGAGTTTGAAGCTGACGTATCCGTATCAGCGGCTTTTTGTTATTGATCGATTAGTGGGGATCACGGTGCCAGCCGAAACAGACCGCATGGGGGCCAGCGGCATGAAGATGAGTGAGTATGTGCCTTGAAGGTTGAGGGGATGTTGTGTATAAGCTGCTATTCATGGCGCTGATGAGTGCCGTGTTTATGTCGATGTATGCGCTGCAAACGGATGAAGAGTTGGCCATGCATACGCTTTTTCATGGGAAGCATGCACTGAATCGCGCGGTTCATGCGGCTGCTCAGCAAAATGATCAGGTGAAGCTGGCTGAAGGTATCCATGCTATTGATGAGAGTAGGGCAAGGACTGTAGCCCTGCAATATTTGCAGGCAAACTTAAGACTGGATACGGCGAATAATCCGCTGCCGGGCACTTTTTTACAGGATGAGGTGGTGGTGGAGTTATTTAAGATCGTTAATGAAGGGGAGGTATTTCCTTATACCTATACGAATTCCGCTTATGGTTACTCAGTTACGCTAAACCGACCAGGGGTCATTATGTTCATTCGCTTGCAATTCCCGAGAACTTATACTGTTTTGCAGCCGATTACTTGGAGGATTAAGTGTTCTGCAGAAATGGTATTTTGAATGTATAATAGCAGATGAGGTGTACATTCTTGGAGTTGTGAGGAGAGGTACGAATGACGATTTTCCAGCTAAGGCAGCAGTGGCTTCAGGGTGAGATGATCAAACGGGGATGGTCCGGCTTCCTGGTCACCCATCATGTGGATATATATTATTACTGCGGCTCGATGCAGACAGGGTATTTGTTTATTCCGGCGGAGGGCGAGGCGCTTTATCTCGTTCGCCGCAGTTTGATCCGCGCGGAGGAGGAAGCGTCAGCGGACGTGGAAGCGCTGGGATCCTGGAAGACGCTGGCTGAGCGTCTTCGCGCGCGCTGCGCCGCGGCGGGGGATGCACCGCTGCGGATCGCTACGGAGCTGGACGTGTTACCCGTCCAGCTGTTTGGGAAGCTCCAGGCGGCGCTGCCCGGCGCGGCCTGGGAGGACGGCTCGCTGCTGGTGCGCGAGCAGCGAATGATCAAATCGCCGGACGAAGTCGCGGCGATTCGGGAGGCGGCGCGCGTCGTCGACGCGGCGCTGGAAGCAGTCATCCCCCACATTCGTGAGGGGATAGCGGAGTTTGAGCTGATGGCGCTCATCGAGCATCAGCTCCGGCTGCGCGGGCACCAAGGGCTGATGCGCATGCGCGCGTACAATTCCGAGTTAATCACCGGAATGGTCGCGACAGGCGCGGCGGCAGCGGTGCCCACCTATTTTGACGGGCCGGCCGGGGGTACGGGGCTCCACCCGTCCAGCCCGCAAAGCTCAGGCCGCGCGCTGCTTGTGCGCGGCGAACCGATTCTCGTCGACATTGGCTGCATGGTCGACGGGTATTTGATCGATCAGACGCGCACGCTCGTGATCGGCGATTTGGACCCTGAGCTGCAGCGGGCCTACGACGTGGCGGAGCAGGTGCTCCGCGCCACGGAGGCTAAGCTGCAGCCGGGCATGATTGCCGAGCATCTGTATCTGCTCGCGCTGGATCAAGTGCAGGAAGCGGGGCTGAGCGCCCACTTCATGGGGTACGGCGCCGACCAAGTGAAGTTCCTTGGTCACGGCATCGGGCTCGAGATCGACGAATTGCCGGTTCTCGCCAAAGGCTTCAAATACCCGCTGGCTCCCGGCATGGTCATCGCCATTGAACCGAAGTTTACGTTCCCCGGGCGGGGAGTAGTTGGCGTTGAGGATACGTATCTGATTACGGATACCGGTTGGGAGAAGTTGACGATTTCGAGGGAAGGTCTTATCCGAGTTTAGGTTGTGAAGCAGCCATATCGCACAAAGAAGAAGCTGATCTCTGTGAAAGTAGTGTTTGCTACTTTTGAGACAGCTTCTTCTTTTTGAGGATCTAGTAGTACCCAATTCGCTTACATCAGTGCGAGTGGGCTGTGGGAGGGAACTACAGGTCGCTATTTGAGCCACTTCGGCTAATTTCGGTAGCCATGCAGAACTGTAGGGTCTTATTTGTCTTAGGTTGTCATCATTTCGCTTGTAATCCTGGAAATAGCGGCCCACAGTTCACTTAGTCTTGCCGAAAGGCCGTTTGCAAGGGAAATAGTGGATCATAGTTCCCTTTTTAACCTAAGTGACTTGGTCTCGAGCTTAAATTCTCTCGATAACTTTGTCAATCAAACCGTACGTCTTCGCATCAGCGGCCTCTAAATAGTAATCACGGTCCGTATCTAGCTCAATCTTCTCGATTGGCTGTTTCGTTGTATCTGCGAGAATACGGTTAAGTGTGTGGCGTGTTTTGAGAATATGCTGAGCGCGAATATGAATGTCACTGGCTTGCCCTTGGGCACCGCCCCAAGGTTGATGAATCATGACTTCTGCGTTTGGCAGTGCAAAACGCTTGCCCGGCGCACCGGCTGTCAGAAGAATCGCACCCATGGATGCCGCCATTCCCACACAAATTGTAGATACGTCAGGTTTGATGAAATTCATCGTATCATAGATAGCCAATCCGGCTGATGTTGAACCGCCAGGGGAGTTAATGTAGAGAGAAATGTCTTTCTCAGGATCTTCAGCGGAAAGAAACAGGAGCTGCGCAATAATCGCATTGGCTACTTGATCATTCACTTCTGTTCCTAAGAAGACAATTCTGTCTTTAAGCAAACGGGAATAAATATCGTAAGAGCGCTCTCCGCGCGAGGATTGTTCAACAACCATAGGTATGAAACTCATAGGATTCATCCTTTCTATATTGAGGAGTATCTTTCTTTTAAGCCGCGGCTCTGCTTTGTAGCGTATGACGGTAAGCAGGCTGTTTCTGGCCAAAACCAGAGGAAATGATGACAAGACGGACGGGTTCCTCACCCTGAGAAGAAGGGAATTCATGAACGTTAAAGGTAGCTTCTGACTCAGATAAGCCTTGGCGGCGATAATCGTCAATGGAGATCACTTGGCCCTCTGATTTGATTGGAGCTACTCGCTCTCTAGTGTGCTCCCATGTGATGATAGCTGCACCTGGCACTGTGTCCTTTTGTTCTCTTTTTGATTCATTCTCTTGCTCATGTTCTTGACTCATCGAAGGTGTCCTCCTCATTCTTTCGGTTTCGGATACACGGCTAATAATACTTGATAGGCTTCATTCTCATCTTTGCCGGCAGCGTAACGTTCCACTAATTGCTGCACCATGGCAGCATATTCCTCAATGAACGCCTGTCGCTGATGTTCATCGCACAAATGAACTTGAAGCTGCAGCGTAGCACTGGGAATTTCTTCTCCAACATCAGATTGCTCCATGAGCAGCAAGGCATCACGCCTTATTCGCTCTGACGTTGTGACAAGATGGGCGAGCGAGCTTTGGTCCTTCAGCTTTTGTACGGTCTCAGGCTTCATGCTCAAACTGTCAGCTAGCACGAAGGTTTTGGCAATGGATCTGTACAGGACTTCGACCAGATTGCGCACTTGACGCGTGCCGACTCGTTGCACTAGACCCGCTTTTTCCAAAGCTTTCAAGTGATAGTTGATCCGCTGCGCAGTCTCACCAAGAGTTCGAGCAACTTCAGCTGCAGAGCCAGGTTCGAGGAGCTGTGCAATAATCTCCCCGCGGATGGGGTTAAGCAGTACTGTAGCTTGCTCGGGTGATTCGATGTAATACCTTTCCTGAATATCGTTTAGCATGGAGAGGATGCCTCCAGTACAATTAATATGTTACGTAAAAATATTTTATTACGTGGAAGATGGAAAGTCAATGGGCGGTTGGAAATCGAAGTGTTGGATGACAAATTGGTTTTGAAATTGACAATAAAGTTTTGAAATAACAAATAAAGTCTTGAAATGACAAATAAAGTTTTGAAATATGGTTTGTCTAGCAATTATTCTGGAAAAGATGATAGTAAACCGCTTTGTTACAACTAGAGCCTGACCAACAATATGGTCGGGCTCTTTTTTATTATTTTAGGGGGAGAGTGAAATATGAATAGAGGCAACTCAGTAAGAAAATCTCAAGAAAATAGAATCAAGGACGGACGAGGTCAAGGATATGGCAAAGACTATGTCCCTTTTATTCAAGCGAGTGATAACAAGACTCCAGGAGATGGTTACCTCACTCGATCACTCGGTTGGAAAACAGAAAGAATTCACCACACCCTTTCCAGAGTAGAGTACAACTATCTAATGCTATTAAGCTGGATGGATATTGTAGTGGACATTAGAGAACAGTACCCACTTCAAATCGAAAGAACACTAGAGATAGCTGAGCAGTTACATATACCTCATGCACATATAAATAATGTGCCGGTTTATCAAACTACTGATTTTATGATTTCCATTGAAACATCCAATGGAATTAGGGATGTAGTGAGAACAGTTAAGGTGGTAACTGACTTAACATCAAGAACACTAGAATTATTCGAAATAGAGAGACGTTATTTTGAAGAACAAGGTTTAGATTGGGGGATTATTCTTGAATCAAGATTACCCTCTACTATAATTATGAATATTGATTGGATCTTTGACGGAAGGTTCTTAGATAGTCGTGAAGGATTAGACATTGAATTGGTAGAGCATATCAAGAATTCATTTATTCAATACCTCATTGATGATGCGACTGCGACTCCCATTCAGAAACTTTGTTTACGAGCGGATAATAAATATGGTTTAGAATCGGGTTCTTGCCTGTTTATTCTAAAACACATGTTAGCCAATAAAGTGATTCATACAGATATGCAAAAATTAATTAGAAATGTTAAGCCACTATTTATAAGTAAGGGGGTTATAAAGTGATATATGTAAACTCTGTCATTCGACTTTTAGCTGGGCTAGGTGAAAGCATTAATTATATTCGAGTATGCTGGATTTCTCCAAATTCAGAAGATATTTTTGTTACTAATATTACAAATTCTAAAAAAATGGGATTGCCTTATCCCATGAAAATGGAGGATTTAATTAACGATTTGAAGGAGTCTAGAGCAGAAAAAGTCGAGTATGAACTAGATTTACGTATTATTAATCCTTCTGATGAATACCTAGAGAAGTACTCAAAAAAGTTAAATGATAAATGGAATCTAATTAAGAATATCGTAGCTGTGGAACCAGAAATATACATTTCAACTGAACGAATGAGGCTTTTCGAGAGCATAAAAGATAAAACAGGCGTAGAGTTTAATGTCCTTTATGACCTCATAAAGCGATACTGGTTTTATGGGAAATGCATAAACGGTTTACTACCAAACTATTTTGACTCCGGTGCTGAAGGAAGAGATAGAAAATATAAAACAAGACCTGGCCGAAAAGGGGAATATATTAAAACATTAGATGATAAAGATTTTGAAATTTTTAAAAAATCGATAGATAAATTCCGTATTGAGGAAAAATTAGACTTGATAGAAACTCACCAGAAGATGTGTGAGCAATATTATGCAGGTTCGCATTATAGAAGAAAAAGTGGAGAATTAGTACCACTAATTGATGGAAGCAAAACTCCTTCAGTGAAGCAGTTACGATACTGGTATGAAAAAAACTACTCAGATAGGGAAAGAAAAGGGCATACCTACGGCCTACGGAAAATGAAGAAAGAGTTTAGAGCATTATTAGGCAGCAATAGTATGTATATTGAAGGCCCAGGCTATCTTTATCAAATTGATTCTACTCCTGCAGATGTTACTCTACTAGCAATGGATCATAAAACGCCAATTAATAGAGCAACTTTGTTTATTGTAAAAGATGTTTTTTCACGTAAAGTTGTTGGATATCACCTTAGTGTCCACCATGCAAGTTGGCTTGAAGGGGCAATGATGGCTCTTGAAAATGCAACCGCTAATAAAGTTGAGTTTTGTAGAAGATATGGAGTTGAGATAGATCCCGAAGATTGGGATTGTTTTCATCTGCCGCGTCACATTGTTTCAGATCGTGGTGAAATGAAAAGTAAATATCCCAATGGTCTAGTTGGGATTGGGGTCGATATTGCAAATACCCCCTCATATCGGCCAGATTTAAAAGGTGTTGTTGAGCAGCACTTTCATATTACAAATAAAATTATCAGAGATTTTTTTCGTAATCACGGAGCGATTTTAAAAGATATACGCGAGCGGGGGGATTCCCCACCTAATGAAACAATAACATTAGATACATTTAATGTATTTATGATTGCACATATTATTTCATTTAATAAAATGTCGCTGCCTCGTGAGTTTGTAGTAAGTCCAGAGATGTTTAAAGATCATGTTGACCTTACGCCAAATGGACTTTGGGAATGGGGTGCTAATAAAAACTTACTTCATGAACGCCCTAAGAATTTAATTCATTATACACTACTTCCAAAAATGACTGCGAAAGTTACTCGCTTCGGTTTGGAGTTAAAAGGAAATACAAAATTATGCTATGCATGTAAGGAAGGAGAAGATGCAGGCTGGTTCATAAGTGAAATACTTGATGGTAAAAAAGAAATTGAGGTTTCCTATGATCCACGGGACTGCAGTGCAATATTAATCCGGTTAGATTCCGGTAAATTAATACCGTGCAGTTTGACAGAAAGATTTAACGAATACAAAGGGTTAAATTTTGAAGATGCTAAAGCAATTTTCGATTTTAAAAAGCAAGAGTACACTAAACTATCTAGTAGTAATATGCAAGCGAAGGCTGAAAGACGTGCACTGGCAGCATCACACCTTAAAGCTGACGTCGCAGCAAAAAAAGCAGCAAAAACATATTCGAATGAAGAAAAACCATCAGGAAAAAGGGAAGCTACAGCTAAAGAGGCGGAATTTCGAGATCGTGTCGATGCCTTTACGAAACAATGGGAAGAACAACGACAAGAGGTTATTCAGGACGAAGTTGAAATTATCAGAGCTGCAACTAGTTTACAACTGTCTTCCACGAATAAATTAAGTGATTTCTTAAGAAACAAGCATAAGGAAAAGAAAGGGACTTTACATGCATGAATAATCTTGATGACGAAGAATATCTTACAGGCTACCACTGTGATGCAGTATATAAAAAGCAAGTAATCCCAGAAAATCAAGGGAACGCTTTTATTGAAGCGATACCTGATCGTTTAAATGCTCATAAACTATATGAGGCACTCTATAGTGCTCCCCGTTTTAAAGGTGATGTATCAAAGCTAGATATTGAAGATCGATTGGCTTTGGTTCAACAAATTCGTAAAAGTTTTTGGCTCCCATTATCCGGACACTTTTACCGGTATCGACAGTATTACAATATGATAAAAATAGGATATCAATCTAGAAATCCATACTCACCAAGCTATAACAGGCAATACGCTCTAGGTTTGGATAAAGTGTTTAATTCTGGGGTAGATGAAGAAGGCAGAAATATTGCAGGAGTGAATCATACAGCTGAAGGGTTCGCAGATATTGGCCTAAGTGGTATGGGGAAGAGTGTAACGAATAAGAGGATTCTACAGTTATTTCCTCAGGTTATCCATCATAAGTCATACAAGGGGAGACAATTAACAAAAGCCCAGGTTGTTTGGCTCCATGTAGAGTGCCCGAGTAGTAAATCTGTTTCTCAATTAAGCAGGAACTTTTTCGCCGCGGTAGATAAAGCATTAGGTTCTGGATCCAACTTTTTTGAAAAATTCGGAGAAAAGGCCGGGACAATTGAAGTTCTTGCACAGAGAATGGTTAAAGTTGCTAACCAAATTAATCTTGGGGTTTTACTTATAGATGAAATCCAAAAAGTGCACCGCGCGCATTCAGGCGGTGATGAGAGAATGATTGAATTTATTACAGAGCTAACGAATACTATTGGCATTCCTGTCGTTATTGTGGGAAATCTGAAGTCCTTATACTTATTCAAAAGCTCACTAGCTAACTCAAGAAGAGCTATACCAGATAGCTACGTGGAGAATATTACGGATCGAATGGTCGAAGGAGAATTAAATACGAACGGAGAAAAAGCGATAACAGAATGGGATGATTTTATTGAAGCATTATGGGAGTTTCAATATACCCTTTCAAGAGTGCCTTTGACAGAAGAATTCAAGTCGCAAATGTATTATCACTGTATTGGTATTCCAGATATAGCAGTTAAATTATTTATGCATGTACAGTGCCAAGCGATTGTAAACGGAGGTGACGAGCGAATTACACAGAATTTAATTAACTCTGTGGCAAGTAAAAGTCTAAAACTGCTTCAGCCAATGTTTGAAAGAGTACGTAGAGGAGAATCAGCAGTATTAATTGAATTCGAGAATAAGGACATACATTGGACAGAGTTTAATGAGTACTTTAAAGAGGCTGCTCACCGAGTTTATGTTCATGGTAAACTTGCTCAAGAACATGAACGTGCAATTCAACAAAAGAATCGAATGAGTATATTAGAAGATCTGATTGCGTTTACCAGTAAGATGTCAAAAAGTATTGAAGAAGCTGAGTCTATTGCTCAGAGAGTTTTTGAGTCAAGTAATGGTATGGGAGATTTAAACTCTATGTACCAGCATGTTGCAAAATTGGTAATGGAATCGCAAGAAACTAGCACTCGTAGTCAGACGAAAAATAAGGTAGCACAGTTCCCTAAATTGAAAAAAAACAAGGGAGAGCTTCCTCTCATGGATATATCTGATATTCGTTATATAGTTAAAGCTGGCGAGCAAAAAAAAATGTCGATTGAAGAGTCGTTGCTTGATGCTGATTTGATTAAAGACCCGTTAGAGTTCAATCTTTTATAGGTAAGGTGAGAATATGATCTCATTTCCAGAAATGCTTCCAGATGAGCTTTTTTACAGCTGTTGCACACGCTATCATATTGAAAGTGGGAATGAAACTAATAGTCAAACCATGAAAGAACTTTTTGGGAATCCAAGTTTCAAAATGAAGTGTATGTTACCTTCGCATCTCAACAATTTTATCAAGAGATATAATTGTAAGTGGGGCAGGATTTGTAGTAATGACATTCTTATGAATCACACAATATACCCGATTTTTCGATCGTTTTTAGATTATAAAGAATCTGATGTAATTCTTCAAATGATTAATGGAACATTAAAATACCGACCGCATTTTATTTTAGGGATCAAAAATAATTTATGGGGACAAGTATTAAATTTTTGTTCAGATTGTGTTAAAGAGGATGATTTGAATTATGGGTTTCCCTACTGGCATAGACTGCATCAAGTGCCTGGGATCTTATATTGTCCTAAGCATTGCAAAAGATTAAAAAGGAGTTGTCCAGGTTGTAATTTCAGATTTGAGACACAAAATAATTTTTTGGTTATTAAGCGCTTTTGCAGGTGTGGGCATGATTTTTCATGCGATATAGCTAACCAAGTTGTGTCCTTAGACGAATACAGAGCTCAATTAGAGTTGATAAATATAAGCCAAGACATTGCATACGTTTTTAGTGCAAATGTTTTTACGGGGCATCAGTGGCAACAGCTATACAGAGATCGCATAAGCAAAACCAAATACTTCTCTTTGACGGGGAGGTTAAACCAAAGAGCCCTTGCTAATGATTTTATAAGCTTCTACACCAGGTCTACTCTTAAATTACTTGAGTGTGAGTTATCAAATATCAATTGGTTACAACATTTTTTTAACAGAAAAAAACATATATATCATCCTATTAAACATATATTATTTATTCGGTTTCTATATGGATCAATTTCTAACTTTTATAATGAAGTTTCTGAGGCTGCTTAGAAATCCAATAAGGATAACATATTTAATGTTAATACGTTAGAGTATTGATTTTCGACACTTTGTATAATAATCAAACTACTTCCAATACTTGTTATAGAGGGGGGATTATTTAAATTCAATAAACTAATCGTGTAATAGCCCCTTTTAAATATAATATGGAGGGGTTTTTATATTAAATTCGCCAATTCTTTTCCCAGATGAAGACATCCGTAGCCTTGTATTTAGGTACCACATTGAGAGCGGTAATGAGAGTTTTTATAAGACCCTAACAGAGTTATACTCCGTTGAAATTGTTAAGCATAGAATATACACTAAGTTAGATCTTTTTTTAGAATTACACTATAAAGATGAAGAACGCAGAAAAAGCTTTATCAGGGAGCATACATATCTTCCTTTTGTAATGCCCTTTATTAAACGTTCAAAATGGGAGACTTTAATAAAAAAGCCTTTTACTTTCAAAAGTGCTTGGAGAATGTTTGATGATAAAATTAAGTATTGCCCTGAGTGCATGCACTCAGATGCTATTAAATATGGGATCTGTTACCCTCATAGGGAGCATCAATTTCGTTATATCAACATATGTGCAATTCATGAATGTAGCTTAATTACAAGCTGTAACTTGTGTTCTAAAGATTATTCTTTAAAAGGCGACCTTCCCCTTAATTTAGCTTTAGTTCCAAGATGTTCATCTGGACATATGGTGCCTCGGAATGGTTTACATCCAGGAGAACTTGATCCTTTTGAGATCTGGATGGTCGAGAGTTTAAGGCTGATGATCGATCATTATACAGAAATTGATGCAGAAAAGTTAATTGAAAAATTTATTCCTATTTTGGCAAAATCAGGATATATTGGAATTAAGGGAGCGATCCTAAAGAGAAAAGTAATAGAGGATATGATAGCTTTCTTTGGTACAAAATTATTACATAAATATGGACTAAATGAGAAGATACTGTTAGAACAAACTGTCATAGTAAAGCTATTTACTCCAAATAACTTACATACCAATATTTATTTGTATTTGTTTCTTGTTAAATTTCTGATCGGTGATTTTAAAAAACTTATATTGTGTGATCTTGAATATTCAACGAGGTTACCGTTCGACAAGGGGCCATGGTTATGTAAGAATAGAATCTGCCCGTCATATAATTTACCTGTGATAACTGGGTGTATTAGAATCGTTAAAAAGCGTATTAGTGGGCAGTTTACATGCTCTATTTGTGGTTATTCCTATATACAGCGATTTGAATCCTTTATAGATAATTCGGCCAAAAAGGTTTTGTTGGTGGATTTTGGCTTCCTTTGGAGGGAAACAGTTACTAAGATGCTTTCCGAAAACATGCCAATAGTTTATATTTCAAAAAAAATAGGATCGGCCAAAGCGACAGTAAAAAAATTCAAACTTAATATTCTAAATACTAATAGATCATTGATGCCAAAAAACATTGAACCACTTAAAGACGAGTTTATAAACTTAATGCACATAGGAAATTTTACATCAAGGTGTGAAGTTAGAAATCAGTTTGGTCTACAAAAGTTCAATAATTTAATGAAAACTGAAAGAGAATGGATGGAAAATCTGCTACCTAAAAAAAAATCATCTAAGTATCGTGACTATCGTCAATTGGATATAGAATCGTACGAGTCGGTAAAAAAAGCTTATGAGCAATTGCTCATCGAGAACCCTAATCGAAGGATTTCAAAAACATTAATTTTAAATCGTACAAGCAAGTTATTATATAGTAGGATAAGAAATAAAGTTGACTGTTTTTCCAAGACAAACCAATTATTAGAGGGATTAATTGAACAACGGGATAGTTATCTAAAAAGAGTATTTCCAGTGGTATTGAAGAGGTTTGAAAACTCTCCTCAAAATAAAACTCTTACTTGGCCGTTGATTATTAACCAACTACATCATGGCTATCTAAACGCTTCCCCCGAAATTAAAGAGTGGGTATTACAAAAAATTGAAGAATACCAAAGCGATAAAAATAAATTGTGAATAAACGTCTAAACTGTGTTCCCAGTATTGAGGATACAGTTTTTTATGTTTATGTATTATTTATATAGTGTAATAAAGTATTATTTTACTGTTTCTCGCTAATACTATAAATATCATAGTTTAATAGGGAGGTTACTAGTGTGGAACAAATTGACTACTTGCTTTGCGATGAAGCAACTATTACACCAAAGGGATTCTTATTCAAGGGGAACTACTACTCGTGCCAAATGGCTTTAAAACAAAGATTATTCGATCCAGAAAACTGGACAGACGAGGAAAAGAAAGTGGAGGTGCTTTACGAGCCACTAATGTCGGATAAAATTTTAGTTAAATTAGAAGGATGGAAGTATTGCTATGCAAACTTGATTCAACCAGATTCTAGAATGACTCCAGAAGAAATTCAGGAGTATCATAATAATATCCAATTACTAAAGCATGATTATAGATTGCATAAAAAAAGAAAAATTCAACGTAGGGTTATTTTAAGTAATAACAATAACTGTAGTTGAATTAGTGTTGGTGATGCTATTTATAGGTTTTTAATACTTCTCGAAGAATATTCCGAAACATAGTGATTTCACTATCATTAAGCCTTTGCAGTGTGCTTGTAATTTCAAGTGTAGCTGATTCGTGTATCGAAGTGTATGTTTTTTCATCATTGGATTCAGCGGAGCTAAATAAATCCGATAATGTGACAGATAAACAAGCCGCGACCTTTTCTAAGTTAGTTAATGAAATATTTCGTTCTCCTCTTTCTAATCCACCAATGTAGGTAAAATGGAATCCAGACATTTCACCTAATTCTTCTTGTGAGAGTCCTTTTAATTTCCTTAAATTACGTATAGTTTCACCTAAACGAATAAGTAACGTTGACATTAGTATCCCACCTTTATTTTAAAGTGTAGATAAGGGATACGGATGAAGTAATGGGTTTAAAAGTATTATTTATATAATGTAAAAAAGTATTATATTGATACAGTGTTTAATCTTCAGGTCGTTGATTAATATTAGGAGGTAGTCGGAGGCAATGTCTCCGGCTTTCTTTCATATACGCCGAGGATGGGAGTCTTCTCTAGGGAGAAGTCCCGAACAGGGGCTGGCGAACGTCTAGAATATCCAAGGGCTAAGGTTTCTGTCAATAGCTGGATCTGTTAGCAACTTGGTGATTTACTGATAGAGCAATGCGAATATAAGTGAAGCTATTGTGAATGACTACTACAGAGAGCTGGACTTGGATACGGGTGTCTGTTGGAGGCGTTAAGCTAACGGGCAGGATAGTTTAATCACTTCGCGAATATTTCAAGTATGGAGAATTTGCGAAGTTCGCAGATTAGACGTTATATGAAAGAACAGAAGTGTCTTTTTGGAGGTGATTTCATGGAAGAGAATGTTAGAAAATTGCTTTCTTCATTAAGTTGGAATCGTCCAATTGAAGAACAATCTATGGCAGTTGAGAAATTAATCAATCTTAAAGAGTTCTTTGAAGGATTAATTACACAAACAAGTAAAGATCAATGGGATAATTGCATGAAAATCATTAACGAAATGGAATATCATGACCAAGTAAGAATGATTCCCCAAATGCTTTTTCTTCTTAAAGATATGAATTGGCCAGGAGCAAGCGAAGCATATAATTTAATGCTTAAGATGAAAGTTGAAGATTTAACTCCCTATATTATTCAGGCAATAGAAATGGCAGATGATACATGCGATACAAATTGGATTACATGGATGAAGATGTTTTTAGAAGAGTTAAATCTTACTAATATAATTGAAGACAACCCTGAAATATTTAAACAAGCTGAATGGTGAGAGTAGTTAAAGAAGAGTGTTCCTTCATATAACACCATATTCGCGCATCGGGCCATTCGGCATGCAGCCTTGCTTGGAAGTTAAACTCTAACGGGAACTTTAGTTTAACAAAGAATTTTCGTTTACTATGTTACATTACCTTTAAGCTTACAGGCTGGTTAGCAACCAGCGGTGATGAATTTGATAGTCGAAATCGATGGTTATTTCGAAAATGCATATCTTATTGGCAAGACATGTTCTATTTCGGAAATAAGAAACAAATATGAAACAGCCAAATCTCATTGTACTAACATAAATGAGTTCACAGATATCTTTTGTAGGATGTTTCAATTTGAGCGTCTGCCTTCTTCGTGCGGGATGGGTGTTAGGCCTGATGTTGTAATTGATACCGATACTGACCGTATTTATGTGCCACGGCATTGAGTTAACGGCGAACGATAGCATAATAACCAGGGAGCAACTCGCCACGCGGCAGCTGCTCCCTGGCTTCGTTAAAGTAATGGGCAGATCAATTCCAATATATTGTATAAATTTTAGGTGCATTTAGTAAGGATACTGTCGTCGGTATGATTCTTTTTGTTAGAGAACGAACCAAGAAATTAAATCACAAAAGTAATATCTGGGGCACCTATGTTGCACAGGATTTTAGAGGAATAGGTTGATGTCCGAATTAGTTTGATTAAAGAGTGAGGTTGAATATGAATAATTATATATTATCTTTTACAAAAAAGTTTGATTTTCATTTCAAGCAAAAAGAAATCTCAAACATTATTTATTTACATGATCAGGATGATAATGAGAGATTAGACCATGTTCTTTTTCTTGAGAAAGATGACGGTAAGGTTATAGGTCTGTATATAAGAGGCATGAATCCGTTAATCTCAGTGAATAGAATTTTCGATTTAGATGATTTTAATTTATTTGCTAGTTATGAAGGATTAACTGAATTTGAGGAAAATATTATACTCAAAGTAGAGTATATAGGTTTGTTTTTTAGCACTCAATACAATGAATTACTAGGCTTCTATTTGTCGAATAACGATGCATCTAGTTCTCTCCTTATATTATTTTTATACGATGAAATTTATGTCAAAAGGAATTGTAGTAAATACGACGCTAGTAGGATGCTTGAAAAAAGGTTTTCGACTAAGGGTTTTATAACATACGATAAAAAATGTAAGACTGATTGGGAAAAAACAAGCTTCTAAATCTTATGCCAGGCTTAAGTGTCGGATGACACAAACATTGTCCGAATGCCGACAAGTTAAAATGAACCACTCAACTAATGGGCAGGATACTTCCATTAACTGTAGAATTTAAAATGAGTAATTGTTAAATGCACCCTTGAACAACTGGTGCAAAGAGAACTTTTAAGAGATTACTCTTGGGAGCATTGGAGGTTTATGATTATTTTTTCAACTAGTAAAATAAAGTCAATTGTATTAAACCACAAATTAAATTTTCTTGTGTTATGTGTATCTTTGTTCGTTGGTTTATACTTGTTCTTTTTTATTGTGCCATATGCAAATAAAAAAGGCTTTTTTAATGAGAACGAAACGCCGACTAATGAAGAAGCTATTAAGTATAGCCTTTTGTGTATCCCAATCTTAATTGGATATATTCTGTTTGTTGCCATTTTTGTGCGAAAGACCACTTTTTTGAGGAGCTTTAATTATCCATTAATTCTAGTGAATATTTACTTTGGGTTCTGGTTTAGCCTATTAGCTGAAGGAGGCGCAATATTATGGTTAATGATCCCGACATTAATTTTCTTAATAATCGCCCTGCCAATAAGCCTCTATAAAGGTATTAAGAAGGACAGTGAATATAAAAGCTGATGGGTTCTTTGTTATGGTAACGGGACACGATAGTTCAATCACTCACTACATGACGGCAGCCGGCACGATCGGCTGCCGTTGTCCGTTGAAGTAACTGGAGGATAGTCGAATCAAGTTGCGAATAATTTAAGTCGTGGCGAATTTAAAAAGTTCGTAAAAAAGACGATGGAGTTGGTTGTCATGAGCAAAAAATTGGAGGAGTTTTTTAGAATTATGTTAGAGTTCTTACCTTCAACAGTTAATGATTATGAAAAATCAATTGAGCATTACGGTGAGGTATTAGAAACTGTCATCATTGAGAATATCTTCATGCCTGAAATTATTAAGCTATTAAGCGAGAATAGAAACATCAAGCTGTTAGAGAGTATTTTTGATTATTTCGAAGAAGTATCTAATTGTAAAGATATGCACTTAATTAACGTTTTTTCAGTTACAGTATTGGAATCATTGGGTAACGACAAAACAACTTTGGGGGTTGCGGAAGAATATATGGGACCTAAAACCATGCAACTTCAATTAGAGGCTGATAGAGCATTGGGTAGAAGCTAATCAGGGTTCAGTTCAACTAACGGAGAACGATAGTTGAGTTAAAAGGTACATTAGCAAACTTATGAACAGATTTCAGCATCGCCGGTAGCCTGCTCAATTTTTAATTAACGGGGGCAAACGTATGGAAAAAATGAACCATTCCGATGCCAGTATCGTATTAAAAAAGCTCATTAGGGAATTAGCTGTAGAAGAAAAAATACAGCGAGGCCATTTGATATGGAACTCATTAAGAAATAAGCCGCAAATAGTAACCTTTGAGAACGCGATAAACTGGAATGAACAGGGAGAACTAATTTTTTATTTGGAAAGACAAAAGGAAATGTTTAAGGCAAAAACAGCTGATATTAAGATATTTTTTGAAAATATAGAGCCATGGTTAGAGATAGATGCGTATTTATTCGACTTATCGTATAGTTGGCTTACCGCATTTACACATGAGGACACTATTTTTTTTTACAGCATTAAAAGTTTATGATTGTGCTAACGGCGAGCGATAGATTATTAAAAGTGGTGAGTTAAAAAGGGATGTTACAGCCATGGCCATTTGATGATCCGGAAAATGTAGCAGTCATAACCACAAATAAAATCATGAATCGTGAAAGACCTATTCAATACGTAACACATGACGAGGACGATGGAATGTGGCAGTTTCTCGATGATGGAGAAGTAAAAGAGGAAGAGGCACGCATAATATCATTAAAGCAAATAATTAACATTGACCCGAGCTTGATCCAATTATCTGATCTCCCACTAGGTTGGGTTGCATGGAGAGATAAAAGAGATAGCCTTTGGATAAGAGAAAAAAAATAGGCACTTATCATTCAAATAACGTAGTTCCACCAGTTCACCGAATAAATAGCTTTAAGCTTTAAGTCGTAAGATTGCGGAGGAATTTATGGCACAGTTCCAAGTAACCCAAACATTGAAGACAGATAATGCTTTTATCATACAAGGTTTTTTGTTAGAAGGGCAGATAGATAAAGAAATGGAAATCCATATCCCCCTTAATAAGTTTTTGGATGTAACCGGCGTAATAACTGAAATCAGTGAAACAAATAGTCAATATAACATCACTATTGGATGTTCAGACTTAGAAGAGATAGACCTTTGGGATATGTTGAATTTGAAAGATGATGTTATACAAATAAAATAACGATGATTGAACTAACGGAAAACGATAGCACAACGAAACCAGGCGCCTACATCAAGGGAGCTTGTCCAGTTTATGGGCACAAGAACCCAAAATAGTGATTCCCATTGATTCCCTTTATATAATGAAGAGAAGGCCGCAAGCGCACAATATGATCGTAATTGGGAGGAAGGTAGTCGATGGGTGCGACAGAAACAAATAAGCTCAATCATGAAATAGTGGATCATATCCCGATTATCTGGGAGGAGCCGGATGGAGAGCGAAACGGGCACCTAGTCATCTGGCTTCCGGGGCTGACCGGCGGCAAGGACGAACTACGCACGCATCTGCGGATGTTCGCTGACGCTGGCTTCATAGCTTTATCGTACGATCCTTACGAACACGGAGAGCGGATGAGGGAGAGCCGCGAGCTGTTTATCGGTAAACTAAGAAGTAACAAGCGCCGTTATTTCTGGCCGATGATAGCAATGACGGCGGAGGAATATCCGCGAGTGATCGACTGGGCGGTTGAACGATTTGGGCTGACCGGCAGCGTGATGGCCGGGGGCATCTCGATGGGCGGCGACATCGCCTTGGTAGCAACAGGGCTGGACAATCGGATCACCGCGGTCGCTGCCTGTATCTCAACGCCGGATTGGTTACGTCCGGGTACGGATGAAGAAGAGAGCCATCCGGATACGTACGCCTGGAATTGTTATCACCGCTGCAATCCACTCTCGAATACGAGCAAATATGAACATGCTCCCGCGATTCGCTTCCTGAACGGGGCGAAAGATGGTCATGTGCCTCCCGACGGAGCGCATAGATTTAGGGCGGCGGTGTTGTACCATTATGCGGCATGCCCAGAACGTTTCGAGATTACCGAATTCGATGCCGCTCATCAATTTACAGATAGCATGTTGAACGGCGCACTAGACTGGTTCGTCCAGCACACCGCAAATTCCGGCTCCCAAAAGGTATAAATTTTCATAAATTCTGAGCTATTGGGTACGAAAGCTCTATAAACTCCACTAGTAGGCTGCCAAAAATGATGATCGGCAGCCTCTTTAAAATAAAGGGCAGAACAGGTCTATTATCTATAGAAATATTCAAATACCAAACTATTCTATTATTGGAGTGGTTCAAATTGCGAAATATCAATGATTTCTTAGGTTTGTTAGTTGAGATGAGGATTTTAATTGATTCGCAAAATACTAATGTCATATGGTCACAATTCGATTCCGTTGAGGAAGTGCTAAATACATTGGATACGCTCAAAAGGCGGATCGAACTTGGAGATAATAAAGTAATATCTGAACTTAAAATCTTATTCGCTCCAACGGGTTCATTCCAAGAAATATCCATTGATAGTGGTTGGAGTGAAAAGTTTATTGAGTTAGCTACTCGGTTCGATGAAATTATGGACTCTAAATGATTCAACTAATGAGGAACTATAGGTCAAAACCCAAAAAGAAACGGCAGCTGTGAAAGGCTGCTGTTTTCTCAACTAAAGGGCAGATTAGCGCAACAACACCTTCCATGACGCGTATCTTTTTATAAGGTAATTTTCCCCTTTATTTTCTTTCCGTTGCATAAAACCTTAGAGGGAGGGACGTAATGAAGAAAAGGTTTATTATCCTACCCGTTATTGCGCTACTTATTATACTGGTAGCTACAAAGCCAAGCTCAAAAGACTATCATGCATATCTTCAAGCAGAACATGGATTGAATTGTGAAAGGGCTAGCGATAAATGCATTCATACAAACCTCGATTTAATGTCTGAACATATTCGTTCCTTGCCATTTTTCATGATGGCAAAAACCCAAATCTTCGGAGACGAGAACAATAAAATAAGGGTAATAGGAGTCTTTAATCATTTCTTTGTTATTGAAAACAAACTTAAACCACAATAACGGGAAACACTTATAAAGTGCTTTGATGTGTTCTGCTAACGAAGAACTTTAGTTCAACCCATCATGGAGCAGTTTGACTGGTGAATAGTGGCCTACGAAAGAGGAGCATTTTATGCAAATTGAGATGGAGATTAGCTTCCCAGTAATTCTTGTTGAAAAAATCAAATATGTTGAGCGAAGATATGAGGTGAACTTTCCAGAGGACTACAGAGAATTTCTGTTGCAATTCAATGGAGGGAAGCCAAGTAAAAGAAGATTTGCTTCAAAGGATGGAAAAATAATAAGTTCATTAATGCTATTATTCCCTCTTATGGAGAAAGAGGGAAAGAGTGTAGTGGAGCATTACTTGATGTTCACAAAAAGCGGTAGACTTCCTGTGAATATAGTTCCTATTGGAGAAGATCCTTTAAGAAATTTAATTTGTATCTCTGTAGGAAGTAGTGATACTGGGTCGGTTTACTATTGGAACTTGAATGAAAACGAAATAGGACCATCTTACAAATATCTTTATCTTCTTTCTGAAAGTTTTTCTGAGTTTATTAAAGGACTGCTACCATCGAAATAATATTTGGTGCATGTTTATCATTGACCACCTTGCGACGAACTATAGTGAGGTGGTGTTCTTTTTCTCCGCCACAGTATCGCTATCAACTCAGGAAGCCGAGAGCTAGAGACCGCCTTTTCCCCGCTATCGGGCAGGATACTTCCAATATGTGTTAATATTTAGTTGGGAATAATGATGAAAGAAAAACCATTAGGAGGACAATGATGAAGCGGATGCCATTTGAACGTCCAACGGATCATTATGACGAGCGAATCTTTCCTATTGATAAGCAAATCTGCGAATTGTTAAACAACGCAAAGATATTTCGAGCAATAATCCAGGTTACCCGAAGTTTGAGTATATTGAGAAGTGGGCAATTTCCTTTAAGCTCTATGAGGATTATTTGAAATCGGTTTTCCATGTTCTGAGAAATGAAGAGCATTATAAACCGATAGTCGAACCTTGTGGATTCAGAAAAAATATCCCTATTCTGAAATATAAGGAACACGAAGAGTTTTTCTATACCGTGACCTCTATGCGGCAGTATAGTAACGCAAGCTTAATAACCTTTAATATTGATTGGGATGTAATGAGTGACCTGTATGTAAAGTCAACTAAAACAAAACATTTTGAATTATATCTAGGGGAAGCATACCATTGTCGAATGGATAGTGGTGGAGGTAGTTCAGGGCATTTATCTATTAACTATGTCATATCGCCTGCATTACCAGATGATATTTCTGGCATGAATTTTGTCTTTAGAGAGTTCAATTCTCCATTGAAAGATACATCGACAGGGTTTGAAATCGTTTTTCAAATCGAGTGATTTCGAATTACGCTACGACGAACGATAGTTGGATAACAGGGAGCAGATTGCCGCGGCAGGCAACTGTTCCCTTTTTTAATTAACGAGGCAGATTAGCGTGATGGAGTGATAAGTCTAAGTTGAAGGATTTTCCACTTTTGTGACGAAAAACGTTACAGGAGGTGTTTATTATGGAGGTTACATTAGATTTAGATTTCACCCCGAGATCACCACGTCCTGGTGTCCCTTATACGGAATCATCCTTTAAACGTTCATCTTCCCGGATCACATTTCGAAGTGAAGAAATTGGAGTTGTCCTTGTTGACTTGTGGAACTTTGGTTGGGAGGATGGCCCAGTCGTTGATTCCTTAGGTTTTGAGTTAAGCACTGAGAGAGGTAGCTCCCACGCATTTAGGAAGAAAGAGATCATTCTGAACAAAATAACGCCAGCAGTAACTTCACTGCGAAAACATGGCATCCAAATATTTCATTGTAATCATTCTCAGTTTTTAAGTTCTTATCCTCAGTGGCTCACATCGACGAGCGAGGAAGAAAGGTATCATTTGGCAAACCCTCAAGAATTTTCTGAGGTACGTATGGAAGAGACAGGTAATCCATTTCCAGAATCAGAGTGGGTTGAAACTTGGAGATCCAGACATAGTGACAATGTGTTTAATGGTTCCTGGATGAGTGTGCAAGGTAAGGTCTATGATCAAATCAAGATACCTAACGAAATAGAACCGAAAGAAGGAGATCTGCTCATTTATTCTAAAGAACAATTCGACAGCCTTCTCCGGAGTCTTGGTATTAGAGTTCTTTTTTATATGGGATTCGAGACGGACGAGTGCATTATAAACAGCAATTACGGTATTCGAAACATGCATTCTTATGGATACATGACAAATATCGTTCGAGATTGCACGACAACATATGAGTCGGCTGAAACGTTAAAAGGGTTGTGGCGCACAAAAGTAGCTGTTGAACAAATTGAGAAATTGTGGGGGTATTCCATAACTTCTACCGAACTTGTGAATTCGTTCGAGATAGAATAGCTCCGGAGGGTTAGAGTTCCACGCTAACGGGGAACTATAGTTGAACAATCAGGGAGCAGATAGCCGTGAGCCACAGCCGGCAGCATAGAAATAACAATATACTTTTATGGCATTATGTGGTATTATAAATTTGTACCGGAAGCACCGGACAAAAAGAGCCCAAGGGAAAGAATCCCTGGGCTTTTTTCATTGCATCTTATGGTAGGACAAGGAATTTAATTAATAGTAGCTATTTTGAGCTAAAGAATGTCTTTAATTGTTCTTCCTTTTACTGCCCCTTTCGTATTATGAATTGTACCGTCCGGGTTCAGAACGCCGGTATGTGTGCCGCGTTTGTCGTACGTTTCAATTTCACCGTGCAAAGGGTCTTTGTGGAAATAAACTTTTTTTACTTCGTCAAAATAGATAACCTCGTTTTTCCATCGCTTGTTCGTACGCTTTAGTGTCTTTAAGTGAGGGTATTGTGAAGCAGGAATGTTACGCCAATCAGGTTGTACATTTTTCATGTCCGTCGCTCCTTAAGTAAAATAAAAAAGCGCTGGATTGCTCCAGCGCTTGCCGCAAATTTTGCGAAAACAAAAAAAGGCCCAAGTACAGCCGGACGGACGGCTTGCACTTGGGCTGATGGAAAAACAATTTTTATGAAAATCAAAGATAAAATTGGTCGGAAAACAAAAAAAGGCCCTATACGTCAGCCTAAACTGGCTGTTCGCATAGGGCCTTTAATTATGAATATTATTGGAGAAGTAAACTTAAATAATAAAAAGCCTTATCCTATAGCTGAGGCTATTGAACAAAGCTTATTAAGTGTAAGAATCAGATTCCTATATTGGATATTACAAATAAATTAATCAATATATAATTTTAATAACTAATGGAATATAAGTTTAAATTATAAAAGTAACAAGTTGTATATAGATAACCATTAACCTTATTCATTGTAATTTGTGATTACCCTTTTAGGTTCACCAGCCACTCGCACAAAAAACAGACGTTTTTTAATTCAACTAAAAATTTTTATTAATATACGTTAGAATGTTTTGCTCAGCTCGTTTTTTAGTCTTATGTATTGTCTGTTGTTTTCGGTCTCGCTTAAATGCAATTTCTCTCTCTTTGTTGGAATAA
Organism: Paenibacillus anseongensis; assembly: GCF_009757995.1. Taxonomy (NCBI): domain Bacteria; kingdom Bacillati; phylum Bacillota; class Bacilli; order Caryophanales; family Paenibacillaceae; genus Paenibacillus; species Paenibacillus anseongensis. Next base: position 165,692 of record NZ_WSEM01000003.1, on the reverse strand, counting down.
CTTCCATAGTACAGTTCCATCGTAAGTATTTGTTTAGGGAATTTTAAGAATCGTTTATGTAGTCCGAGAGCAACAATACGATTGTAGAAATACTTCATTAAATCCTTCTCCATTGAATCCTTAGACAAGTCTTGACTTCTCTTTTGAATTCCTTTGGCGTATGTTATCAAACGTGTTTCTTCATCTTCTTCATAATCGATCTCAGGTGTAGTTTGTATGAGCATAGCTGCGTACTGCTCTTCTTTATATCGCGGCCTACTTTTATCTTTATCGGGATTTACATATGTCTCTTGATTCCATTGTTTCATCAGATACCCGTTGATTTTCATCCTGATGAAAAAAAGGAATTTGCCGCGGGCTCTATCGTATTGCGGTATATATTTTGTTATGATGGCGGTTAGTAGTTCGTCTTCCATGTCTTTAGGTGATATCTTAGTCATACCTATCCATTTTTCTTTAATGCTAGTTCTGATTGTTGCTGAGAAGTAACGCTTGAGTGTTAAGTAGTCCTCAGAGGTACCTGTATTATTTCTGATTCTTTCCGCAAGCTTAATAATCGTATCGACGGTTTCGGTTTGGAATAGTCGCTGCTTGGGGGAGAGATACGGGTAATCATCCAGATTAGGTAGTTGACCTTGTATGTATATCTGATACTTGCCTTTCTTTAGGTAACCCTGTCTTTTTCTAAAAATCCCCATAGCCTTTTTCTCCGAATCGGCCTCGATAGACTCGTGTACTTCTTTGCCGGTAGTTAGAGTTCCTATAATTTCAAATACGGTCATTAATGGCTTCCCCTTATGTTTTTTCCTTATTGTACTATAGATGTAGAGTGTTTTTGTAACTTTGAATGCATGGAACGCAGGAGTTCAAAGTAAGATGTCGAATGGAGTAAGAAATTTGATTGCCCAAAGGGGTGGATATCTTGGTTAAGAAGAAGGTAACGCTCACAGTAAAAGAAGTGGCTGAAATTCTTGGCGTTTCTAGCGATAAAATCTATGAAATGGCAAGAAAGAAGCAGATTCCACATATTAAAGTTGGTAGTCGAGTGATTTTTCATGAGGATGTATTAAACGAATGGATGGGGGCTGCGAATGTCACTCCGAGAGGTCCATTATATACATCATTATCTTTAAAGGAGAACGAATCAGACGATGTTTCAGTTGGTACTCGTTATGAAATGCATTTAACTGCAGAAACCATTCGTTTAATTCAAATGGCTCTTGAAATACAAGAGACCGATATTAAGAAACATTTGGATGAAGTATTTGAGGAGAGCGCAACAAAGAGCATTTATTATAAAGACAGACCTGAAGATCTGGAAAAGCGCAGGATGTATGCTCAGCGACGTTATCATGCACTCATCCTTGCTCTTGATGAGATTGATCGTGAATTTAACAAAGCACAAAAGAGGGAACTCCGATGATTGGTTATGTAATTTTGGGGGAGGAAGAAGCAAAGAAATGGTATAACGGTTATATGAATTCTAGAGAAGCCGCGGAATATCTAGGAATATCAAAATACATGCTCCGTAAGATGGTTAAGGAAGATACTATTCCTTACACCCAGATTGATCGGAATGTTTCATTTCATCAAACCATTTTAAATGCATGGATGCGCGACGAGTTTATACCCGGTCGTGTTGAACTTATACTTGATAAAGAGAACATTGATTTTGATCATAGAGATGCACTTAAAGAGCACTACGAAAGGTATCCAGATTCTCTAAAATTGCAAGCAACTAAGGAAGAGCCATTACATTCAAATGTAAGTACTGATTATAAGTTTGAAGTAAGGCACGATGGAGTTATTATAAAAATGGCATCACTAAATGGAAATCTAACATTTGATGCATTCCTAAGTAATGCTACTTATGATCATTTGATTCTGTCAGTTCAAAATTATCGCGCCGATAAGTATTAATGGTGATAATTTAATGCAATTTGTAATCACCGAATACAACAATTTCAAAGTGAATATGAAAGAAATATCAGTCCATTTTAAAGCATACTACTTTAGGCATCGTAACACTGTAATAGGATACTTCTGGGAAGAGAGAGAAGATATTCTGTATAAAACCATTAAAGAACCAGCAGACACAATCGCAAACTGGGCTGGGTATCTGAGATGTTTAATAAAAAGGTCGAGTTTCCAAGCAATGGAAGCACCTATAAAAAAATTTAAAAGGCTTAAACCTTATTCAAGAGGGTTTAAGCCTTTTTTTGAAATATATGTATTGCAGTATTTTCTGATTATGCTGTTACCCTTTAACCTCTATACCTACAATAGCGAAAGTCATGAATTTTTGTTAGTGCCATTAAAACTTCGAATCAACTACCTAAACTTGAAGTAGAATTCCACGATGCATCTCATACATATGGGCATTACGTTTCGTTTTTATGAAAGAGCAGATTATGCTTTTCGTGGAAAAATCTAGTCGACAGCTCTTGATTTTTGACGTATTATTTGTATTACACTAACGAAAGTGTGGGCCATAAGAACTATAAATCTGCCTAGTTCACAAAGGGAAAGAGATTCGTAACGCGTTTTATGTTGACTTAGGAAAATTTGAAGATTGCTAAATTTGGATTAAATAAAAAGTGAGATGTAGCAGGAAAGGTATCATGTTAATAATGGAAGTTTTCCCCTGTAATTCATGTGGTCTTTGTTGTAGGATGTTGGATCGTGTACCGGAGTTGTCCGAGCTTGATAGAGGTGATGGAACCTGCATTCATTTCGTAGACAATTTATGTGCGATTTACGCAACAAGACCTCTTATTTGTAATGTTGAAAAGATGTATGAGTCCGTATTTAAGAAGGAAATAAGCAGAGAAGAGTTTTTTACTATAAATCTAAGTGTTTGCAAACAACTTCAAATTCAAGCTGGGTTACCCGTAGAGAAACAAATCTAGTTATCGGCTAACTTAATTATATAGGAGGAAATCAAATGCCAATACCATTCATATTGGCCGGTGCAGCTGCAATTGCAGGTGTCGTTGGTATAGTTAAGGGAAGTAAATCCGTTTCAAATAATAACGAGGCTAGAGATTTGAATGAGAGATCACAAGAAGTGTTCGATAATGCGAAGGAACATCTAGAAAGGTGTAAAATAAAAACAACAGCAACATTAACACAGCTTGGTGAAATTAAGCTGCGCTCTTGGGATGAACAAATTGGTAGATTTATTGTGTTAGCTCGTAAGGTCACTCATGTTAACTTAACTGGACCTGCTACAACAGTTAAATATAATAACCAGGTATTAATCGGAAAAGAAGAACTACTGGAGATGCATGGTGTGTCTATGAAGGCCAAGGAAGTTGTTGCTGGAGGATTACAATCTATGGGTGCAGGTGCGTTAGCAGGTGTCGCTTCCTACGGCGGAGCAATGATGTTCGCTTCTGCGAGTACGGGTACCGCGATCTCGGCACTCACTGGGGTAGCAGCGACGAATGCTACGTTAGCTTGGCTTGGTGGAGGATCTCTGGCCGCAGGAGGACTTGGTATTGCCGGAGGAGCGGCTGTACTTGGAGGTATCGTGGCTGGCCCCGTTCTTGCGATAGGTGGTATCTTGATGGAAGCCAAATCTCGTAAAAATTTAGCTGAAGCAAAAGCGAATTATGCCAAAGCGAAGAAAGCAGTGGAAGAGCTCAATTCTGCGAGCAGCATGCTGACAGCAATAGCCGACATAGCAGAGCAATTCTCTGAGGCTATTTTGGAGATAAATGATCGTATGACAACGGTTCTTAATTGCTTTGAGTACGCTTTACAAGAGACGGAAACCAATCGTAAACAAACTTTTAAATTTAAAGTGCGTCATTTCATAAATAGATTTATTGGAAAGAAGGAGTTTCCAATGCATTACCGTGATTTAAGTTTGGAGCACCAACAGTTGCTGCATCTTACCTATACTTATGCACAAACTCTTAAGAAGCTACTGGAAACTCCATTACTTGATAAAAGTGGTTCACTTGATGATTCCTGCGTAGCTGTTCTGGATAGTTCTCGACAACTCATGTTGGAAAGTTAAGGATAGGAAGTTTAATGTGAATTCATTTCTAATACGGGGTGACAATTATGGCCTTTTTAAAAATTAAATCAAAGAAAAAAACGAACGACGACAATATATCGTTCGCTTCTTCTCAATTAGGGGCTCACGCCTCTAGGTATCAGGCACAGGCGACCGACGAAGCAATCAAGGGCATGGGGATGCTACGGGAGATGGCCCGTAGATTAGTTAATGTTGGTACTGAGAAGAAACAAGGGAATTTATTTGAAATCATTGAAGCAACCAAGTTTAATATGGATGCTGCTTCTAAAGGATTAGATAATATTCGTGCTGGAGTAACTGCGTTAGAGGGAAATCCTCACGCAGCTGCAGATATTATTATTCGAGATGGTGATAAGATCGTTCGAGAGGTACAAACAAAATCGACAAATAGTGCAGTCAGTGCTACTAGAATGTTTCGAGAAGCAAAATATAACGGTATGCAAAAAGTCACCAATCCGGAGCATATAGACACGGTAAAGCGTATTGCTGGTAAACGTGCGGATATGAATGGTTTATTTAGTGATGAACATAGAGATACCGTACAAAATATACGTGGTGGGTTGGAGTTAGATGGAAGTGTGCACACGAAGGGAACAACGCATACGGAGGCAATAAAAGCGGCTGAGCACTCAAGGCGATATGCAGCTGGGTTCGAAGTGACACAAGTTGGGAAAGAAATGCTGTATACAGGGGCAAATGCTGCTGCTGCTGGAGGAATTATCGGTGCAGCTATTTCTATCGCAAAGAATGGAATTGAAGTATCAAGAGGTATGAAGAGTGTTAATGAAGCAACAAAAGAAGTTATGAAAGATGCTGGAAAATCCGGAGCTAAAAGTGGTGCCATCGGTTTCATTGGTGCGGGGATTCGTTCAGGAGCTTCAAAAATGGGAGTACAAGCACTTACTAAGTCGAATGTAGCTACCTCCATTGCAGCTGGCGTTGTGGACTCTGGAATTACTCTTCTGCGCTATGTTAAAGGTGAGATTAGTGGAGCAGAAGTAGCGGAGAAAATTGGTGGTACAGGAATTACAACTGTATCCAGTATATATGCAGGTGCTGCAGCTGGAGCTGTTTTTGGACCTGCTGGAGCATTAATTGGTTCGATAGCAGGATATATGGTTTCCTCAGGAGTGTATCAATCTGCAATGGCCATCCTCAAGGATGCGAAGCTTTCAGAAATTGAGGCTGATCGTATTACAGCTTTATGTATTGATGCGGAAGAGGAAATGCGTAAGCAACGTGAGATGTTCGAGACAATGATTGCCGAGCGTCTTACTAATAATAGACGTGAGTTCAAACAATGCTTTAAGGAGATGGACAAAGGGTTGGAGAATGGACGATTTGTAGATACTGTGCTAGCTCTGGAGAAGTTTAACTTGGTGTTTGGACATTCTTTAAAACTGGAGTCCTTTGCAGACTTTGATCGCCACCTCAAAAATAACAAGAGCTTAGAATTATAATAGTGATTATTCGAACGAATATTTTTCTTTAGTTTGATTGGAAAGTAGATTTACGAAGAACTCGAGAATTGACGCTGTAGTTTTTTTGAAATCTTGGTTTATAAAATTTCCCAAGGCGATGCTGCTGTTAGCAAGAAGTGTAATGGAGGAATCTTTGACATTGGAAAATAACGAGGAGAATTCTGTAGGAATATCTGAAGTATTAAAAGGCCTATTTAGTAAAAGTGATCCTATGTTTGATTTGAAACGAAAGAATAAGTTTGTCCCACTTAAAAAACGTGATGATATTGCTTATGAAGTTCAACAGCAATCATCTGATTTCGAGAATGAGGGACATAAGATTCTCTTGATTTCGCAAAATCAACATGGAGAAACGATATTGGTAACCAGATTGTATTACGGTGATGGTATGGACGAAGAGGACATTACTCTAAGGGTCAGAGTTATTAACGAAAAAGGGGTAATTGTCCCGGATTCGATGGCTTTCTTAATAGTCGATCATGAAAACCTCCATATGCGGATTGCTGATATTCGTGTAGAGGGTGACCGAGTTAATCGAGGCTATGGCTCGTTAATTATGCAGGCAATAATAAAAATTGTCGATGAGCTCGGTATCAAATGCATCACTGGATGGATCTCAAGTGTAGACTGGGATCACATTGAACGGTCGGAGCACTTTTATCGGAAGTTTGGGTTTGATGTTGATCTTAATCACGAAACTATGCACGGCACAATCACTTGGATCAACCATAAAAAAATCGATCAAAGGCGGTGGAGAAATAATGAAGTCTTGGGTTAACATTGACACTCCGTTAAAAACCTATACAGTCCATCTAGATCATGAGGAATATCCATATGTACTGGAAATGAAGCAGAAATCAAAACAGGGGTGGAAGAAGCAGCAAGGAACCGGTGGTTGGAAAAGCTTTCTATCAAAAGAAGAAGCATTAGATATTTATGAAATAAACCATAAAGGAAAGCTCAAGTTAATTGAGTGTGGTCACTGTAAACAGCTTATAGGATAAGGATGGGATTATCAATGTCAAAGCTCGATTACACAATTAAACTTGTTTATCCAGACTGGGTAGTTGATGAGTATAGGGATAAAAGAATGGGGTTTGCTGGCAAGCATAAAAATATCCACTCTCCTATAGGGGAACCTGGAGAGATGGTGAGTTTTTTGAATCCAGACCAGGTTATCCTATTAAGTTACCGGTAGTTATGGATTATGAAGTTCCTAAAGAGGGACAAGGACTTCACATTAAAGAAATACAAAGAATCGCTCCAATGTTTCAGCCTCATAAGGATATGAGTTTCTTCCCGTTAACGGTGGATCAGTTTATTCTTTTAGAGAAGATGTTGAAGGATAAAAATTCGACTATGTAAAAAAGGGCGATTCCCATATCGATTTCTAACCCACAATTTAGGAGATAATCTATGTACAGCTATTCACGGGATGAAATTCTGAATGAATTGAGTGTTTGTCTCAACAACATAGATCAACTTTACAATTGCAAAATTATTAATTATAAGGTAAAACAAAGGATTTAAAAGTATTATATACAGAGATCATTTCTCAAGAATTACTTAATCAAAATATTAAATGTAGACTGAATAATTTAGATGAAATTAACCGTGAAAAAGGCTATAGAGTAGAAAAACGAGTTGAAACTGTTATTAGTACGACATCAAATCGAAAAGAAGAAAATTTTGCTAAGGAACTAATCGGAAAAACATTTGGGGGTATTGGTAGAGTTATTAATTATCAAATCCCCCTTAAAAATAACAACAAAGACAAAGTAGGCAAGATTGATTTAATCTCAAAGACAGATGATAGTATCTATTTAATCGAGTTGAAGATCGAAGATAATAAGGAATCGTTGCTCAGATGTATCCTTGAAATTGCTACATATTATCAAGTTATATCAAAATCTAAATTTATCACTAGTTATTCAAAAGAAATTGGACAGTTAACTGAGAAGGATATAAAGAAAGCAATACTTATTATGAAAGGCTCTACTCAGCATAGCGAAATGAAAGACATTCAAATGAAAGAAAGAGAATATTTAAATGAAATATTAAAAGAACTAGAAGTACACGTTTTTTGTTGTGATCGAAATAAAATGGATATCGTTAAATTAAGTGACTTTTAATATTCACATTACCAATTAACATTGATAAATTTACTTTGTTTTGCTTATAGACTAGCCGAGTATTGACTACAGCCATCAGTTCTGCGGTGTGTTCGGCGCTACTCCTTCTCCTTAAAAACTAAAACTATTTTGTGACTACAATTAAAAGATGATTTCTCCACCAGCAGTAGCGATAATGAATCGTTCAAATTTAAGTGTATAGTCTGATTTGCTAAAAGTATGGACATATCGATTCATTGTAACAGTACCAATATCATTTATCGTATGGAATACAACAGTTGGATTACCTTCATCGCAATAGTAGAAATGAGGTTCGATTACTTCAGGTATATCCTCGATCATTTCCCAATCGTGATTGCCTAGACTGTAATCTTCATTAAGCGGTAGAATGACATCCTGTCCCCATTGAGTACCGTGCCAAACAGCTCCAAATTCATGTAGATCGTGAAATATAATTGATGCTTGCAAATAAGACATAGGGGACTTATCTCCGTCAATGATCTGCATAAAGTCGTCTAACGCAAATACTGGTTTCGGTGTCGATATAATATGTTCGTTTACTTGAGTGCACTCGTTAGGGTCTGGTAGTTCTGTATCTTCAGGTATAGCCCAAACAATACCATTACCATTTGCCCCATGAGTATACTGATAAGCCCGCAGTTTGTAACCTTCTTTAATATGCAGATGTGAAAAGCCGCTTACAATTGTTTCAGGATTGGACGGAGATATAAACCAGCCAAAATCAGATTCAACCCATTGTTCAACTGGTGTATGGTCGATAAGTAAATTTGGTTTAGTTGCATATTGTGAAAAACGTTGTTTTTTAATTTTAAATTTTTGATTATACAAATTGATGAGTTCATTTATCATAGTAGGACGATAGATAGCATAAGAGGGATGATAGTAATCGTTTGTTTTACTATGTTTTTTACCAAACGTAGGTACCCCTGAATTAGATATTAAATTCAACCAGCTTTCTTTTACTAATCCAATACTCTTCCACTTACTTTTCTGTTCTACACCCCATCCAAGATAAATCCAAGGATGAGTGATTAATTCATTATGGGTGACCAAAGATTCCATAATGTCATACTCTCCGGACTCGACTAGGCTCTCAAACTGATCAATGGCATGCTTGTTATCGGTGTTTTGTAAGTTAAAAAGGTTGTAGATTTGAAATCGTCCGTCAAGATGTTCTGCTGCATATATACCTTCTATTATTTTAATTAATAATTTCATTGTCGGATCCGTGTAGATTTCGCCTTCTACATTGCCTAAGGTATGAAGTGCAGTAGTTAGCTCAGAACTCAATTTATCGAAATTGGCTGATCCAGGGTTCAACAGTAATGCTGCTCCAATAGACTTTATTGAAATCCCCCACTGGATATAAGCTGATGTTCGAAATGAATGACTACCTCGTTTAGTAAACGTTCCAAATGCTTTAGGTTGATTCATACACATCCTCCATTACTGTAAATTAAGGTATATCCCTACAAGATCAGAAACAGCTCTGGCCGTCTCATTTGCTCGGATACAGTGGAGTTATCGACTTTTATCGTCTACTTTTTGCTGCTATTCTTCTTCATCCAACATCCAAACACCTTTAGTAAATACTTCTTCGTGAAGAAAAGCTTTCCTTTTTTATAAGACCAGTTAATATGGAGTAAAGGGTAGGTAATATTCCCCATGATGATATGAAAAAAGTAATATATAACGGAGGTTCAAAATGAATTTCGACAATGTTACGGATGCAGTATGGACCGCAACGGCAATTATGGCTTATAACGAGTATCTTCGCGGCATCCGTAGCAAATCGTTATCTGTGGCTAACTTTTATTTCAAACAGCCTGACATTCTAAAAGAAGCAAAAAATATATGTAATAATGATGTTCAGAATGCAAGAACATCGCAGTGGTACAATGCATGCTCACCATGAAGCAAGTACACATAACTTTTTGATCGCTCAAGGGTCACTACGAAGGTTAACTTATGGAAATGAATTTAATGGCGTGAAGGAAGTACCAGATACCTTAGATCATGATGTATTCGTGTAAACAGATAAGGGGTCAATAACCATATACGAATTGATTCGATTTGTTAATAATGAGTACGCTGAATTTATCAGGAAGGGATCAATTTTAGATATGAAGCCACAGATTAAATTTATCGAAATCCTAGACTTTCTTCGAGATTATGGTAAGAGGTACTATAAGGATTCCAATAAAATTGAAGATAAAGATCAAAAACAAGAAATGATAGCACTTAAAGAGCTTGGCAGAGAAAGAGTTAAAGAGTTTTTAAAGGTTGCAAATTACTTTAGTTCTAAAGGATATATGTATGAAAAAACAGCTTCACAATGGTTAGATGGTAGTAGGAGAGCAATTCGCGACTATTTATGGATAGAGCTAAAGAATCCATTGAAGAGATCGTATTCTACAAGTATTTCCATTTTCGCTGAGAGGGTAAATAGTCAAATTAGATTTAGAGTTTCATTAGAAATTAAAGACAAAGACAGCGAGATAGATGTATTTAATAGACATAATAAGTATATGGATATACTTGATTCAGCCCATACAAATTTTGAATACTTTGTTTCAGTAAATGGAAATTCAGCTTTAAAAGAAGTTGAAAAAAATGAAATTGCATCCACGATTGAAAAGGCAAAGAAAAGAGAATATCACAAACTACAGATAGGTAGAAGTTTTAGTTACAATGACGTTTTAGAAATGAGTAGCGATCGCTTATTAAAATCGATTGAAGATGCAGTTGAAGAGTTACAGCTCTATTATAATAGGGCTGTAGAGGACGGAACGGAAGATCATGGAATTAATTCAAATAGAGCTTCTTTAATTGGAGGTAATGTCATGAACGATAAGAATATAATTTTGTACGGCCCTCCGGGTACAGGAAAAACGTATAATACTGTGAAGTATGCTTTGGCTATCATTGAAAATAAAAGCTTTGAGCAAATTGAAGAAGAAGTCGATGGGGCAGGTTATGAGCATGTCTTTTTAAGATATAAAGAGTATAAAGATAAGGGGCAGATTGCATTTACCACATTCCACCAATCTTTTGGGTATGAGGAATTTATTGAAGGTATCAAGCCAGTTGTTGACGATGAAAATACAGGTGAAATCAAGTATGCGTTGGAACCTGGAGTGTTTAAAGCCTTTTGTGATTCTGCTTCAAAACTAAAAGTGGTTACGAGCAACGATGCTGACTTGATATCTGGTAATCCTACGGTCTGGAAGATTTCCTTAGAAGGAGCAGGAGAAAATCCTACGAAAACAGACTGCTTCAGGAATAACTGTATAAGAATTGGTTGGGATCATTTACCTAAGCACATTGAATTTGATACAACTTGTGATACAAGTACTGTTCGAGATATGCTGATAGACTTCCAAGATACCATGAGTATAGGGGATATCGTACTTTCGCTGTTCAATAAGACTACTATTGATGCAATCGGGATTGTCATCGGAGACTATGACTTTGACGATAGTTTAGTTGAGTATAAGAGAAAAAGAGCTGTAAAATGGCTTGCGACCAATATTAGAGAAAACATCTACGCCCTTAATGGAAATACAAACTTAACCCTTCGAACTCTATATAAACTAAACAGAATTAATTCGTCAGATCTCATGGAGATAATTGAAAAGTACCCAGAAATTAGTTCAAATTCTAGTTCAAATTCCATCAGTGTAGAGCGTGAATTTAATAATTACGTTTTTATTATTGATGAAATCAACAGAGGTAATATTTCAAAGATTTTTGGTGAGTTAATTACTCTAATTGAGACATCGAAGCGACTAGGTAAAGACGAAGAGTTAACAGCTATCCTACCTTACTCGAAGAAGAAATTCGGTGTTCCGGATAATGTTTATATCCTTGGAACGATGAATACCGCGGACAGATCAATCGCATTATTAGATACTGCACTTCGAAGACGGTTTAAGTTCATTGAAATGATGCCACAGAGTCTTGTGCTCGACGATGTATTTGTTCATGATATTGAAATAAGCAAACTGCTTGAAAAAATGAATAAGAGAATTGAAGTACTCTATGACAGAGAGCATATGATCGGGCACGCGTATTTTATTGAACTGAAGGAGGATCCATCGATCGAGCGGCTTGCAAGTATATTTAAAAATTCGATTATTCCTTTGTTACAGGAATATTTTTATGAAGATTACAAAAAGATTCAGCTAATTCTTGGAGATGTAAATAAGACGGATGAATTGAAGTTCATTAGAAGTATTAAGATTGATCCGAACCTCTTTGGTGCTAGTTTGGAAACAGATATAGACGACAAAGATATATTCCAGATCAACCAAGATGCTTTTTATAATATTAATTCTTACACGCAAATCTATGACTTATAAAAATTGGTGATCATCTTGAAAAATTACTATGTTATCAAGGAATACGACTCCATTGTGAGAGGAAATCTGACAGGGCTTCCTTCAAATTATGTACCCCTTCCAGAAAAATCGTTTGATGAGCTCGAGAGTTTTATTATTTCCCAAAAAGATGACTCCAGGGCAGATGCATTGGAGCTCATGTCTATCTCAAGTAAAAGAGGTATTGGTAAGGTTATTAGTGCGAAAAATTATGTTGGACTTATTCAAATGAATGATGGTACCCAAATAGAAATACTTCCAAAGATTTATTTTAAAGATAAGACGCAGTCTGATACTCAAACACGAAAAGTTTTCTTAAAGATGCTTAAATCTTTAAAGGATTTCCCTTTTAAAACTTTCAATAACTCGAGTCTTGGTGTAACCAAACACACTTTATATGAGATCTTCATAAAAATGTTTATTGACGAGACACGTGAGTTAACAAAGAGGGGTTTACGCTCGAGTTATATACAACACGAAGATAATGAAAAGTTTTATAAGGGGAAATTAATCTTTGGTGAACACATAAAGAAAAATATTGTTCACAAAGAGCGGTTCTATGTAGCTTATGATGTATTTAATGTGAACAGGCCTGAAAACAAATTGATAAAAGCGACTCTAATGAAGCTTTTAAAATTATCAAACGACTCTCGGAATATTAAAGATATTGAGCAGTTGCTTATTGCTTTCGAATTAGTGGAAGCGTCAACTAATTATGAAAAGGATTTTGCTAGTATAAAGACAGATAGAAGTATGAAGGGATATGAACTACCACTTTCTTGGTGTAAACTCTTCTTAATGAACAAGAGTTTTACAACATTTGCTGGCTCAAATTTAGCATTTGCTCTCTTGTTTCCAATGGACAAAGTTTTTGAATCTTACGTGGGGAATGTCATAAGTAAACACTTCGGAACTAGCCATAAAGTTACACTTCAAGATAAAAAATATTACTTGTTTGATAAACCAAAACAATTTAACCTACAACCAGATATAGTTCTACAAATTGGCGATTCCATAGTGATAATGGATACGAAATGGAAGTTGCTTAGTCATATATACCCAAATTACGGAATTTCCCAAGCTGATATGTATCAAATGTATGCCTATTCTAAGAAGTATAACGCTCGAAAAATTTATCTGTTATACCCTTGGCATGAGGGAATATTTCTTCAAGAACAGCTAGGCTTATCATTTTCAAGTAATGATAAAGTGGAGGTTGATGTAATATTTATCGATTTACAAGAAATAACAAGTTCAATTAATCAGATTACTGAAAGACTAACATTATTGATGAGTCACTAATCAATGCTTATCAAAACTATAAGCAGATTGAGGGCTATAGTCGAATTGTTTCGATTAACGAGCTTACCGATAACGATTGGAGCCTGCATCCAAAGAGGTACTTTGAAAAAGCAGAGGTATCCACAAAGATCGGGAATGCAAATATTAACCGAAAGAAATACGAGCAGTCGGAGCTTCCAAAGGTCCTGCTTGGTGAAATTGCTGATGTTGAACGAGGAATTAATCCAACCCAAGATGAAAGCGAGGAGTCAGAGGCAACGTATTACCTGGTTAATCTTGTCAACGTTCAGGATGATCGAATCATTGCGGAGGGATTGAAGGGAATCACCTTGAGTCCAAGACGAGCAAGAGATTATGAACTTGAAGCAGGCGATGTATTGCTATCAAGTCGAGGAACGTTGCTTAAAATGACTGTTGTGAAACCAGAAGACATCCAAGAGAAAGCACTTGTATTTTCACAGAATTTTCTTCGGATTCGGGTTTCAGATCGATCAAAGTATGAACCAAATTTTATTAAGGCATTCATGGAAAGTCCAATCGGGCAGTATTATTTACAAGCTTATCAGAGAGGTACGACAGTCACGGTACTTAGTCATAAGGATGTTGCTTCGATAAAGTTGCCGAAACTTACATTTGATCACCAGCGAGAAGTTGCTCAGATGTTGCTTCATGCAGATGAATTGTACCAAAAGGCGATGGAAGAAGCCAAGGGTAAGCATGAGAAAAGCTACACGGATAGCTATCAATTGATGGGTATTTCTAATTCTTATTCAAAGATTGATTAATCCCGATAATTGTAGGGAGGGTGAAGGCATACTCGCTTCCCTTCCTATCATGTATAATAGAAGAGCAGGGCTTTGGAAATAGAGGATAAGTTCATAGGAGGAACAATGATGAGTGAACAAGTTACTTCACAGCAAATAAATGCAGTTTTATGGCAAGCGGCGGATACATTTCGGGGGAAAATCGATTCCAGTACATATAAGGATTACATCCTGACGATGCTGTTTATCAAGTACCTGAGCGATGCTTACAAAGAGCACGTTGAAGAATATACGAAACGCTATGACGGGGATCAACAACGCATTCAACGTGCGTTATCCAGAGAGCGATTTGTTTTAGATGAGCTAACCACTTTCGATTATTTATATAGCAAACGGACGGATATTGAGATTGGTGAAATAATCAACAAGGCTTTGGAACGTTTGGAGAATGAGAATACAGGGAAACTACGTGGCGTATTCCGTAATATCGACTTTAACAGCGAAGCAACGCTCGGCAAAGCGAAAGAAAGAAATGCGATGCTCCGTGCATTGTTAGAGGATTTCAATAAGCTAACATTGAAGCCATCGGTTGTTGGTAGCGAAGATGTCATTGGCGATGCTTATCAGTTTATGATCGAACGATTTGCTTCGGATGCTGGAAAAAAAGGAGGAGAATTTTTTACGCCTTCGATGGTGTCGGAACTGCTGGCTCGATTGGTTAAGCCAAAAGAAAATGATCGCATTTATGACCCAACATGTGGATCTGGTTCCTTGCTGATTAAAGTAGCGAATCAAGTGCAGAGCAAGAAAGTTGCGATCTATGGGCAGGAACGGAATGGACAAACCCATTCCTTAGCTCTCATGAACATGTATTTGCATGGTATTGATGATGCAAAGATAGAGTGGGGAGATACGCTGTCTAATCCACTTCACTTGGAAGATGGCAAGTTGATGAAGTTTCAGGCAATTGTAGCGAACCCGCCATTTTCACTTGATAAATGGGCAATGGGTTTTGCAGGTGAAGGTAACACGGATGAGAAGTTCAAGATGGAAGCAAGCTTGGATCAGCATAGACGATTTGAGTGGGGCGTACCGCCGACATCTAAAGGTGATTATGCGTTTGTTCAACATATGCTTTATTCATTAGCTGAAAATGGTCGCATGGCTACAATTCTGCCGCACGGCGTTTTGTTTCGGGGAGCAAGTGAAGAGAAAATTCGCCAGCAAATCATTGAAATGAATCTATTGGATGCCGTTATTGGTCTATCCGAAGGACTTTTTTTCGGTACAGCAATCCCAGCTTGTATTATGGTTTTCAAGAAGGATCGCAAGCGCAAAGATGTGCTGTTCGTTGATGCTTCAGGTGAAGGTAATTATGAAAAGGGTAAGAATCAGAACAAATTACGTGAAGAAGATCTACAAAGAATCGTTGAAACGTATGAAAAGTATGAAACTATTGAGAAATATTCATATGTTGCCACGCTGGACGAGATCAAAAATAACGACTTCAACCTGAACATTCCAAGGTATGTGGATACGTTTGAGGAAGAAGAACAAGTAAATATGGAGCAAGTGCAAGAAAATATCTCAAATATTAAGCAGGAACTTCAAGAGGTTGAACTGCAGATGAACAAATACCTTAAAGAAATTGGACTGTAGGTGAGATTGTGACTGATGCAAAAATAGTGATGGAACAATTTACAGAATTCAAAGACACCAAGTTTGGAAAAGTTCCTTCTGATTGGATGGTTATTCAATTAAATGAAATGATAGAACGAGGATTGATCATTGGACACTTGGATGGCAACCATGGAGAATTATATCCAAAATCTGACGAGTTCGTCGATTCAGGAGTTCCGTATTTAAGTGCTAATACAATTGAAAGTGGAATCATAAAGTATGATAAGTCTAAATTCTTGACTTTTGAAAGAGCTACGAAATTCAAGAAAGGTATCGCTATTGAGAGAGATATTCTTTTTGCTCACAACGCAACTGTAGGACCTGTTGCTATACTAAAAAATGATTATGAATTTGTAATTTTGAGTACGACCCTTACGTATTACAGATGTAATGTGCAAGAACTCATTCCTGAATATTTAGTTCAATTTATGCAGTCGGTTTACTTTGTTAGACAGTATGAGAGAGTGATGAAACAATCTACTCGAAATCAGATTCCAATTACCTTACAAAGAGATTTTTATCATATAGTCCCCAAAATAGAAGAGCAACATAAAATCGCTTCTATTCTCTCCACCTGGGATAATGCAATTGAACTCAAAGAAAAACTTATCGAGCTAAAAAAAGAGCAGAAAAAAGGGTTAATGCAGAGGTTGTTGACAGGGAAAGTCAGAGTTGCAGGGTTTAATGGAGAATGGATAGAGTCAAAGTTAGGGGATTTATTAAAAGA
This sequence comes from Paenibacillus anseongensis, assembly GCF_009757995.1. Lineage (NCBI taxonomy): Bacteria > Bacillati > Bacillota > Bacilli > Caryophanales > Paenibacillaceae > Paenibacillus > Paenibacillus anseongensis. The sequence goes on along the minus strand of NZ_WSEM01000003.1, from coordinate 149,161 downwards.
AAGAAAAGAAATTGGTTATAATGATCTTGAATTATTAGCTATTACTTCTCAGAAAGGGATAGTGCGACGTTCTGAAGTCGATATAAAAGATAATTCAAGTGAAGATAAATCGAAATATAAACGGATAATGCCTTTGGACATTGGTTATAACACTATGCGAATGTGGCAAGGTGTTTCAAGTGTTTCAAAGTATGAGGGGATAGTAAGTCCTGCGTATACAATTTTAAAGCCTACTAACAAAGTAGATTCAAATTTTATAGGTTTTCTATTCAAGGCTCCCAACATAGTCAACCTATTTAGAAGATACTCTCAGGGGTTGGTTGATGATACCTTGAATCTGAAATATGAAAATTTAAAGTTAATCAAAGTGACAGTACCGCAAGATATAAGGGAACAAAAGGCGATTGCAGAAATTTTACTCTGCATGAATCATCATATTGAACTTTTGGAAAGTGAACTCGAATGTTTCAAACAGCAGAAAAAGGGGATAATGGAATCCTTACTTACAGGGAAAGTGCGGGTAAAGGTTTAACCTTTGCCCTCTTTTATTAATCTCTACTCTGGAGGTGTGAATGTGGAGCGACCAAATAGCTATGATGAGCAATACATTAGTCAACAGCCTGCACTTGAGTTGTTGCAAGGATTGAATTATCGACTTCTTGCCCCCGAACAAGCTGAATCAATGCGAGGCACTCTCTATGATGTTTTGTTGAAAACGATATTGGAAGAGAAGTTGAAAGAGTTCAATTCGTACGAGTACAAAGGTGTTACATATAAATTCAGTCAGAATAATATTCACCAGGCAGTTCGGGATCTGGATGAGCCATTGACAGATGGGCTTGTGAAGACGAATGAGAAGATCTTCGAGACGCTGATGTTGGGACGGAGCTATACAGAGTTTTTGCCCGATGGTTCGAAGAAGTCATTTACAATCCAATATATCGATTGGGAGAACTTCGAGAATAATGTTTTTCATGTAGTTGAAGAGTTCGCCGTAGAGCGTATGGATGGGCGTGGGAAGGTACGACCTGATATTGTGCTGTTCGTGAATGGGATTCCATTTGTGGTTATTGAATGCAAGAAGGCATCGATTTCCATGGAGCAAGGCATTAGCCAGATGATTCGCAATCAGGGGAAAGACTACGCTCCTCAGCTTTTTAAGTATGTTCAAGTCGTCATGTCAACCAACAAAAATGAAACCAAGTATGCAACATGTAACACGCCAAAAAAGTTCTGGTCAGTGTGGAAAGAGGAAAAGAAAGAATGGTTGCAGGCGTTATTGGATGAAACAGTTGAAGGTCGCTTGCCGACGATGCAGGATAAAAACATTATTTCACTGTTTCATCCAGAGCGGCTATTGGAGCTGACTCACTTCTTCACATTGTTCGATAAAGACGTGAAAAAGGTCACTCGATACCAACAGTATTTTGCAATCAAGGAGATCATCAAGACCATCCAAGAACGAGATGAAAACGGAAATCGTCAGTCAGGTGTTATTTGGCATACGCAAGGCTCAGGCAAAAGCTTAACAATGGTGATGCTGGCGAAATATATTCTCTCTGAAATGAACGAACATAATCCGAAAGTGGTTGTCGTAACGGATCGGGTGGAGCTAGACAAACAAATACATAAGACATTTAAGCATACCAGGTTAAAGGCGAGTAGAGCAACAACGGGTTCACATTTGGTGGATCTCATTAACGACAACAATACAGATATTGTAACGACACTCGTACATAAGTTTGATACTGCTTCAGCGAAGCAAAAGCCTATTGAATCCAGAGACATTTTCATATTGGTCGATGAATCGCATCGTACACAATACGGTGAACTTCACATCAAAATGAAAAAAGTCTTCCCGAACGCCTGTTATTTGGGTTTCACAGGTACGCCGCTCATGAAGAAAGAAAAGAGCACGATGATAAAGTTCGGTAAATTAATTCATACATATACGATAGCAGACGGTGTAAGAGATAAAGCAATAGTTCCACTGTTATACGAAGGAAAGATGGTTGATCAGACCGTCAATCAAAAGGCAATTGATACACGCTTGGAAATGATTACACGAAATTTGAATGACAAGCAAAAAGATGAGGTCATGAAAAAGTGGAGTCAATTCGAACGAATTGCATCCTCTAATCAACGGATCAGCATGATTGCCTTTGATATTAACCAACACTTTTTGGATAACTACAAAACACAGGGAAGCCAGTTCAAGGCGATGCTTGCGACTAATAGTAAGATCGAAGCGATCCGATATTTGGAGGCATTTGAGGAGTTTGGCGATCTTACTTGTGCAGTCGTTATTTCCCCACCCGATCAGCGTGAAGGGCATGAAGTCGTTGACGAAGTTTCGAGAGATAAGGTGCTCAATTTTTGGAATCGAATGATGAATAAGTATGGTGACGATGATTCTTATGAAGATGCCATTAAAGAGGACTTCATCGATGGCGATGAGATTGAGTTACTAATTGTCGTTGATAAGCTTCTTACAGGTTTTGATGCACCACGGGCAACTGTATTATATATTGATAAGCCGATGAAAGAACATACTTTATTGCAGGCAATTGCCAGGGTTAACCGTTTATATGATGGTAAGGATTATGGATTGATTATTGATTACAGAGGGTTACTGGATCGACTCGATCAAGCACTTGAGATGTACTCTGGTGCAGGTCTGGAAAACTTCGATCCAAAAGACTTACAGGGAGCCATTTATGATGTGATCAGTATCGTTGGTTCACTGAGGCAATATTACTCCGACTTGCTTCAAATCTTTGCTCCGATCAAAAATAAAGCGGATACTGAAGAGTATGAGGTATGGCTGGAAGATGAGGAGCGTAGGCAAGAGTTTTATGGGGTTCTCTCTAAGTTTGGTCAAAACCTGGGTATTGCGTTAGAGTCAGAGAAAATCTATAACGCATTGCCAGCAGAAGAACTGAAGAAATATAAGAGAGACTTGAAGTTTTATCAAGAGCTTCGAAAGGCAGTAAAGCTACGGTATTCGGATTCCATAGATCATAGAGAGTATGAAGCAAAGATGCAAAACTTAATGGATCATTACATTTCGGCAGAACAGATTATTCGGATCACGAATCCTGTTGATATTCTTAATGAAAAGGCATTTGAAGAGGAATTGGAGCGATTAGAATCTAAACGTGCCAAAGCAGATGCGATTCGCACTAGACTCACAAAAAGCATTAGTACGAAATGGGATGAGAATCCTGCCTATTATAAGAAGTTCTCTGAACGGATCAAAGAAGCTATTGATGCATATAAACAACAGCGAATTTCGGAAGCTGAATATTTACAGAGAATGAATGATCTGAAAAAGGAATATCAACATGGCGAACCTGTTGAGGCATACCCTGACAGCATCAAGAAAAACTCTAATGCTCAGGCTTTCTATGGTGTAGCTAAAGACATCATGCAAGAGCAGAAGATGAGTGATGAGTTGCTAGCTGAATTAGCCTTGCAAATGGAGGACATCATTCGATCCTATACCAAAGTTGATTGGCATGATAACATGGAAGTTCATAATCGGATTGCGCAGGAGTTAGATGATCTCATTTTTGATTTCACAAAAGAACATAAAGTCAGTCTGGGATTCGATCAAGTGGATAAGATTATTGAACAAATAAAGACAGTAGCTTTACGACGTTATTAAGGTTGTGACAGCATGGATAAACATCAGATTGAGTATGCCAATCGAATAATCGAATTTGTCATTGAACGTAAAAATGTAAAGAATGTGAACCTAAACATTAAACCTGACATGACAATTATGGTATCTGCTTCAGAAAAGGTTCCACTTAGCTTTATTTATGATTTTGTAAAGAGTAAAGCTGGATGGATCTTGAAAAATGTAAAGACCTTCGAACAGGTTCAGCCATACAAACAAAGTGAACGGGAGTATGTCAGCGGCGAATCGTACAAATATTTAGGTAAGCAATATCGTTTGCGGTTGAAAGTAACTTCTGAAGAAGAACAGGTTAAGTATTATCAAGGATTCATTGTCCTAACGGTTAAGGATTCGAATAACCATGCTCGAAAAGCAAAATTGATGGATGATTGGTATCGAGAAAAGGCACTCAAAATATTCGAAGAATCATTAGACAAGCAGTACCTATTGGTACAAAAGTACGGGATTCAAAGACCGAAGATTGAACAGCGTTTAATGAAGGCACGATGGGGTTCTGCTCTTATCGATTCGAATACAGTTCTGCTTAATGCTGAATTGATTAAGGCTCCTAAACATTGCATTGATTATGTTGTATTACACGAGCTGATTCACTTCAGATACAACGATCATAGTGATAACTTTTACCAAATGCTCTACTCATTGATGCCTGATTGGGAGAAGCGTAAAGCAATTCTTGATAGCGAGATTGTTAGGGAGCTGTAGAATGATGCAGGGGTTAAGAAAATCTTGATTCCTGCCCTTCCAAATGTTATTTTTTACTAAATAAAAACTCATCAACTGTTTTCGTGCCTTTAAAAGAATTGCAGGAACGGCAGGCTGGTACGATGTTTTCGATATAGTCGCTTACGCCACGTGATAGCGGAATCAAGTGATCTCTTGTTCTCTGCTTTAATCCTGCGTTTTTGGTCATCTTTTCGCCGCAATAGAAACATTTGTTATCATGTTTTTTCAGGAGTTCAATCCACTCTGTCCAATTATGTCCTGGCTGTACTTCTCGACGTTTTAATTTTGCTTTCCGCAGGCCTTCATTTCTGATTTGGCGGTTCTGGTCGTTTTGGAAGTAAGCCCTCTTTTGTTATACCAGAACTAAGAAAGTTAGATCTGAGTTCATACGTCTCCCAGCTACACTGAAACAGGATAAGGTTGATCGTTACCTAGATGGACAGGATAGCTATGTCAAAAGTATATGCAATGAGACTATGAAGGATCTGTTCAGTCGTGCAGTAAGGATACATGCATTGAATATGGACATCATTACTGGCAGAATGTCCAGCCTGAAGTAACTGGAAGAAGGAAACAGTGCTAAATTGGCACTACATTAATATCATTAAAAAGAGGATTACTTACATTTTTGTCGAATAATATCCAAATAAGTAGTTCTTCAGTCATTGAAGAATGTCTGATATAAAATTGAGACACGAGCGTCATATAGGACATTCGTGTCCTTTTTGTCGATAGCAACATTTGTTTTCTGACATCTCGATGTCAGAGTCGTAATTGGATAATAGATTTAATCTAGATAATGAGAAGAAGTGTGAGGACAACATGAAAGCGAAAGAAGAGTTATTTTCTTTTTTGCAAATCGAATATCAAGATCTTGCTGAGTTAGCGGCAAGTATTGAGCGAAGTGTTTATGCGGATCCCCATGTTGTTCTTGTAAAAGCAAGACTATTTGGAGAAAAGTTCGCGAAGCTAGTTATGAAGCAAGAGAATATCAACGAAGTATTCGATGTCAAACAGGTAGATCGAATTCATAAGTTAGCTCGATTACAAGTTATTAACGAGGACATTCGGAATAGTTTGGATTGGTTGAGACTACAAGGGAATAAAGCTGCTCACGAAACCGAATATGGAACTGTTGAACTATCATTGAAAGCACATAAAATTCTTTACGAATTATCCTCATGGCTCTTTGAAGTTTATGGAGATTTAGTGTTTAAACCTCCAGCGTACAGACTTCCTATTATGGAAAGATCAGGGAGCATCGATAAAGATGAAATGAGTGCCTTAATCTCTCAAGTGCTGAAGAGTACGCTAGAGAATACACTAATGCCTTCTATTCAAAGCACGATTCGTCAAATGCAAGAAGAGGTCATGCTTTCTTCTATTGCAAGCTCTGTGATGCAATTGGAGGATATGAAAGGAATTGTCCAAGAAGCTAAGAATACGAAACCAATTGAAGTGGAAGTACCTAAAAAAATAAAGACAGAAGATTTCGATCTATTGGAATATCTTAAGGAAAATTCAGTTGAGTCTATTGATAAGCGAGATGCCGGTGGCGCTCTTTGGATTGTCGGGGGTTGGGGTCTAAATAAAATTCTTTTTCCGTTAAAAGAACGCGGGATTTACTTTAAATTCACCCCAAAAGGAAGTGGGGCCACGAAGAAAAAACCTGGCTGGTTTTTATTAGGTAAAAAAGAAGCCTCAATTGAAAATGAATCTAATGAAATCAAGCAAATAGATGAAGTTGTAGAGTCTCAAATTATAATGCCAGCTTATCTTATGCAAACAAAGCTCGAGGTATATTCTCCTGGACCTGTGTCTGAGTTAATTGGACTATTAGGCATTCATTATTTTAAAGAAATCAATGATGAACATTTAAGAGCGATATACGCGAAAGATCAACAAAAATTTTATGATATCATTACGCATTTGTGGTTTCTAGGATCTCGGTTCATAGGAAAGCTTGCAGGGTTGCTTACACTAAATCATGAAGAAAACACAATAACTTTACATACAGTCAAGCCATTGAGTGGTGAGATTCGGGAGATTTTGCCTGTGAGTATGGCGGAAAGATTCCTCCATTATGGCATTCATCACCTATCGCAATTAAATCATATTCCAGTTCCATCTTTACAGTGGTTAATGAATACGCATTATGAAGAAGTGCTCGTTATACTTAAACCCTGGTTCTATCAGGAAGAACAAGTAAAAGAAGTTGAAGCAGAGTTAGGAGCAGAACAAGAGCAAGAGCAAGAACAAAAGCAAGAAAAAGAAAAAGAACATAATCAAAAACAAGTAAACAGTGCTACGGCAGAAGAAGCGATGAAACAAGTTTGTTTTTCTGGAGAATGTGTCGTTATTACACCGAAGTTATCAGAGTTCCCTATCAACTATGAAAACTTTAAGGGTTGCAACAAATTAGTTTGGTATTTACAAAAAAACGGGATGGAAACAATCGGAGATTTGCCTGCAGAGCTTCACCAATTCGAAGAAATGAAAGGGATAGGCAATACCTATCTGCGTAAGTTTTTTAGTGAATTGATACGTTTAGTAGCTGATGGTGAGGTGGGTGCCAGTCTTTCCATCAAGAAAGGAATAGAGAAAGATACAACTGAGCTTAGTGAGGGAAAAAGAATCAGTTATGAGCATCAAAATATAGATTTACCTAAATCGATTTTAAATGTGAAATTTGATGTGAAGGACTTCGTAACCTGTCCGTTGCTGATCTCCAAAATGGCATTAAAAAAGGTAGAAACCTACGGACAATTACCAGGTAATCTTGTTGAGTTAACACAAATACCCTCTGTCGGTAAGGGAGTAGTTTCCAAATTTTATGAGCATCTGAAGCTCAAGTTAGAGAGATGGCGCGAGGAGCAGTTAGAATTAGAAAGAACCAGCCTCATTCCACCAGATGAACTTGAACGCCACTATTTTCAGCAGTTTTCTACAACAATACAAGACATGATTACATCCGATACACTATGCCAGCAATTGGATATTGAGCCCAGGACAGTAGACATACTTCTGGAAAGATTCCAGAGTATTCATAATGGGAAGCGATTCACATTAGAAGAATGTGGTCAAAAGTATGGGTTGACGCGTGAGCGTATCCGCCAGATTATTAAAAAAGCAGTCTCTAAAATTAGCCAAAAAGGAAACAATTGGATATTGTTGTTGAAAGTACGATTAAAGGAGCAAAAGGGACTAGTGATAAACCAATTTCTCAAGAGTGAGAACTTTAGTGATCATTTGATTATTGAGGCTTTGGAGAATGAGGGAATTTACCTGAAGTACGACAACTATGTCTTCTCTACGGTTAGTAAAGCAGAAATAGCTGTTCTTGAGAAAGAACTCGGTAGTTGGTTGGATAACCAATGTGTCGGAAGACTCCTTGATGAAACGCAGCTAAACGAAATGTTATCCATACGATCTAATGAAACAGGGATCTCCGTTGAAGTTTTTCGTTTTATGGTTCAACAGTATTTTACGCAAATAGCCTCGGGGCAGTTTATTCTGGCAAACTATTCGAAAGTTGACCTTGTAACTCTAGTTATGTTGCAATATCCAGAAGGCGTGGAAGCTTATAAAAATGCTGCTGAACTCTTAGTTAAAGGAAATCAGATAGTTCCCCATTCATTCCAGAAGGATCGTGACTTTTATTCCGTTATAACTAGGGAAGAACATTCAGACAAATTTTACTTATGGGGCCGCGGTGTATATATTCATCATTCCTTCGTGCATCCTGATATCGAGATATTAGAGAAAGTGGCGAAAGAAATTGCCCTGCAATTGGAAAATCAACGAACCATTTCTGTTGGAGGGGTTTACGGGATTTTCGAAGCGGAGTTGAAAGAGAGGAACATTCCGAACGAATATGCCCTCTATACTTTACTGAGAATACGGTTCTCTACCTACTTTACTGTGCCTAAATATCCGAAAATTACACGATTTGGAGACACAGGAAGTATTAGAAACAGTGATTTGATTAAGGAGTACATCCGTGAGAAGGGACCACAGGTGACGCGAAAACAGCTACTTGCGGAGTTTGTGGTGAATAAAGGATGGAAGTCATTTACGTTGGAAATTAATTTATCGAACGATGATGAGATTATTCAAGTTGACCACGGTATATATGGACTAATAGAATCCTTTAATCATCTTGATGAAGCATCGTTAAAACCAATTAGTAATAGAATCGAAAAATTGCTTGCCTTCAATACTTCCATTGATGTGAAAAGAGCATTTGATGAGATGGAGTCTGAATGTAGATCCTTGCAGATCAACAACCCGTATTTACTCTATAGTCTAATTAGGGAGCATTGCCAAGAACAGTTCTCTTGTCCAAGGGCGCCGCATATTGTTCTGAAAGGGATGGAGGAAGAAGGGATTTCCTTCACATACCTGATTGAAAACTATCTTCTGGATCGGGGTGAGGTTGTTTCCAGGGAAGAAATGTTATATTGGCTAACTGAAGAGATTGGAACCTCTTCTTTGAAATTAGAGATGGCACTTAGTGAGTCAACGAAGATCTTCTATTACACCCGAGGACAGCTAGGGGAGTATATACATGAGGATGTATTAGGTTGGAATAATTCGTTTAAAGAACGACTCCATCTGAGTGTTAATGAGTTGTTGGATAGGGCTTATATGTCATTCGTGAAACCATTTGTCATCATTGAAGGCGGACTTAAATTAGAATTCATGCCTGAACTAACGAATGATTTACAATGGTCGCGGGATTTGCTATTAGATTGTCTGAAGAGGGACGAAAGATTTCTTCTGTTAGGCTCAAAGGGACATATTGTCTTGAAGAGAAAGAATCCTTCTTTTATCGAATCGAATACGGATTTCATTACGTATATAATTCGTAAGGAGTTTGGGGGATCAGCTCCAGAGGCGGAGTTAAGGAGAAGACTGAGAGAGTATACGTTTTCGCATCATGGGGATCTTTTACAAGAGACAGATGCTCTTATGGATGCGGGAGTTGCGCCATTTAGATTGGTTAATGGGGTATATAAAATTGATTTTAAGTCCTAGAATTATTATATAAATAAGTAAGGAAGAATTATTGAAAGTGAAAGTCCCCTCCTTGTCACGGTGAGCTAGCACCAGACGCTTCAAAAAATATATTCTTGAATAGAGTATCTTCACTGAAAGTGAATTATACACTTTAGTTAAAGAACCCAGGTTTATTAGGGTTCTTTTTAATTAATTCATATATTTGGAGGATTTTTCATTATAGAATGGTATTACATCATATATTCAAAATTTTCTTATTAATAATGATAACGAAAGGAATGTTTTATGAAGCAAGTTGATGTTGTCGGAGCGGTACTGATTAATGGAAGAGATGAGGTTCTTTGCGCTCTTCGATCAATGGAGATGTCTCTTCCTGGATACTGGGAGTTCCCTGGCGGAAAAATTGAGCAAGGTGAAGATCAAAAGACTGCATTGATTAGGGAAATTAAGGAAGAACTCCTGTGTGATATTGAAGTAGGTGAGTTTATCACAGATAATGTACATGAGTATCCAAATATTAAAGTTAGACTAATTACTTATAAAGCAAAAATTATCTCAGGGGAGCCGATAGCAACTGAACATGAGAAACTTGCTTGGATACAATTTAATAATCTTAGAGATTTGCGATGGGCGCCAGCAGATATTCCGACCTTAGATATACTTTGCCGCTAAGTTGAATTTGGGTTTAAACTAGAAGCTTTCCATGAGTTCAATTGGTAAAGCTTCTTTCTCATTTCATTTGTTATAAGCAACATAGAGAGGTAAAGTATGCTGAAGAACTTCAGTAGATCAACAACTAAAATAAACAAAATAACTCCCAGAAGAGGATACTACAAATGCGAAAAGAGTTTGTTGGATACACGCTTAGCCAATTGAAAGGGATGTTAAGAGATAGTTTTGTAAACGAGCTAGGAACATTTACGACAAGTCTAGATTTAAAATATACTACTACTCAGAAAAAATCCTGGGGAGATTGCTACGACTATTTAAAAACTGAATTTAAGCATATAACAAAATATGATGAAAGCATTTTGTTATTCGAGTATTGTTTGCCGTTTACAAACTATCGTCGTCCTGACGTAATTATGCTTTTTGAGGGAACTGTATTGGTATTAGAGTTTAAAAGAAAAGATAATAGTTTAACACAAGATGTCGATCAGCTCCGCGGCTATTTAAACTTCCTTCGACGTTACCATGATGAAACACAGAAGATGGGTCTCGATGTAAAAGGTGCGCTTATTCTAACAACTAGCACGGACAATTTAGTACAACATTGTGATGGGTACACGCTAGTAAAAGGAAATGGATTAATCCATTTAATTGAGGAATTACTACTAAGGAGATGTCTAGATGAAGGTAGATCTTTAACATGGGCTAATTCTGCCTATGAACCATCTAAAAATATATTAAAAGCAACGTATAGTATGTTTAAGTCAAATGATCTATCTATGATTAAAAACATTTCTGAACACGAGTTACGGAATATATTAAAAGTGTTATATGAAATAACTGTGGAAAAACACAATAAGAAACGGTTAGTTTTTTTAACAGGCGTACCTGGTGCAGGAAAGACGTTAGCCTTGCTCCATACGCTTTATAAATTAAATCAAGAAGGCTTTAATGCTGTGTTTTTAACAGGGAATGGCCCTTTAGAAAAGGTTCTATCGTATCTCTTAACCAATGCTTCTACTGGTGCTGAAGGAGACTCTTTAATCAAAGGAGTATTGGCATACAAGAAGGCATATTTTGATCGTTATAATAAACAACCATTTACCAATGCTAAGTTTTTGGCAACCATCTTCTTTGATGAAGCTCAGAGGGCGTGGGATGAAGAGAAAATGGGCGCATTGTACGGGATGAGTGAACCAGAATTGATTTTAAAGGTTCAAGATGCTGCCTTTGATAAACGTGGTTATACAAATGTTGTGGCATCCATCGGTTTTGGTCAAAGCATTTATAAAGGTGAAGAAAACGAATTTGAAACGTGGGTTAGAGTGATTGAAAAAGAAGAATACTCTGACTGGGAGATCTATGCACCTGCTACGTTAAAAAATAAGTTGAGTCATTTGTCTAATGTTACTTACGTAGATGACTTGCATTTAGATACAACAATACGTTCCAACTTTATAAATACAACTCCATTTATTGAAGCGGTTTTAGCTGCAGATATTAACGTAGCAAGAGAGGAAAATAGAAAGCTTCGAGAGCAGGGTTATTTCATCCATATTGTCGATAACCTGGAAAGTGCTAAGAGTTATTTAGAGGCTCATGCACGAGAAACGGGAGATAAATTCTATGGGTTAATTTCATCATCTAATATTCGATTAATGGATCATCAAACGTATTTAGGCAATGCTAGAATGATGCAACAAACAGACTCACAAGAAGTTATCGGAAAGTGGTACTTCAAAGATTCATCCAAATTAGATGCAGTCGCAACAGAGTTTGTCTGCCAAGGGCTGGAGCTTAATATACCCCTCCTCTATTTTGGTGGTGACTTCTTGATGGAAAATGGCAATTGGGTAGTGAGGCCTACAAAGAAATATGAGGATAAGGATAGGACTGTAAGGAATATTTATCGAGTTTTACTTTCTCGAGGAAGATTAGGGTTGTTCATCTATATCCCTAAGAATACAAGGTTTGAAGAGACAAAAAATTTCTTCCAATCTATTGGTGTTAATATGAGTTGAAATAAGAGCTACTCTGATGCATTTACAGCACAGAGCATGAGGGCATTATGACTCGGTATACTTATCATTGTTACGCTATAAAAGAGTTCGCTAAGCGAACTCTTATTTCGTTTAGGCAGGTACATTAATTTTAACCTTTCTTACTTGAATCAGAGAGACTAATTCAAAAGACCTAAAAAACCGGATCCTATTCCAATTACTAGGAGGTATATAGGTCTTTATGGTGAATTAGTTATTATCTACTTTGAACTCACTTGGGGAAGGACGTTATCCAATTGAAGCACGCTGAATCTGAAATTCGCAGCATATTTGATACAAACCGCAATTACTACGAAGATCCTCGTGGAAAAGCAATGCTCCGAGGGATTGGGCGAAACTTTCCGCACGAATGGCTGTATATATTCGAGCTTATTCAGAATGCGCTTGATGTCGAATCAACGACGGCAATTCGCATTGAATGTACCGAGGACACATTTATATTTGAGCATAATGGGAAGCCATTTGAAAAAAGAAACGTCGAAGGACTATGTTCAGTCGGGTTATCTTCTAAAGGACTTCTCACAATTGGATTCATGGGAATTGGTTTTAAATCCGTGTTTGTTAGCTATAAACAAGCAACTATAGTATCCAACGATTATACTTTCCACCTTAATGTACCTCGTCCTATGGTTGGGAGCGTACAAAATATTGATTGGGTGGGTTCCGTATTGCCTGTTTGGGACTCACAGATTGCACCCCCTACACCAGGTATGACGACACGTATAAAGTTATCGGATAGCTTAGCAGCAAAGACACCAAAACAACATATGGAACTCTTGTCTTCATCGGATCGGAGTCTCTTTCCAATGTTAATTATGGCTGGTTTGAAATCCTTTGAATATAACGGGGTACATTGGAACTTTAATCGAAGGAAAATTGATGGCCAGTCCCAGGGCTTTCATCTTAAAGCGAGTAAGCAGGGTTCGAATGAAGTCGAGGAATGGGTTTTATTCCAAACTGAGTATGTGCCGAGCGATGAAGCAAAAAGGGATTTCATTTCGCACAGAAATCTCCTTATCTCAGGGCAGGAAGAAATTGAGCGAATAGAAAGTGAGCTTAAAAAGAAACGCAATCTATCTTTGTTTTGTCGCGTTGATCAACGGGGGCTTCCTATTCTCCCGAAACGTGGCTTTGCGTATGCGACATTACCCACAGATATCCAACTGCCAGTCCGTTTTCATGTGCAAGCAGATTGGCTGTTAATGACTAGTCGGACTCAAATGATGGATGCTGAAAACAAGCAATGGCATGAGGAAATTCTATCGTACATTCCGAGTTTGAATCGGGATATGCTTAGATACTTTTTCTCTTATGCACATAATCAAGAAGATTACCTAAACGTGTATGGATTAATTCCTGATGTTCGTCACGAGGACACCGATCCTGTACATGTGTGGATGCGTAATCATTTCAAAGCAAAGTTACCAGAAATCCTTAAGGATGAGCGGCTTCTCCCTGTGGTAAGTCAGGAGGGGAAAATGACGCTAGTAAAATGTGAAGATGCCTTTTTACTACCGAAAATTCTATATATGATAGAAAAAGAGGAGCATCTTTCGCCTTGGAAGCTCTTGTCTAGTAAGTGTATTGCTAGAAGCTTTATACCGTCGATTACACTAGAATCCATGCAATCCTTAGGCTTAGTTCGTTATTATCCAAAAGAACAAGCGAGTGAGTTATGGTCTGAGACAGACGTGAAGTGTTGGTTTTCTTCCTTACCACAGGAGAATCAAGTTCCTGCTTTATTTCTTCTATATAGTGTTTTACAGAGGTTGACGCGAGATGAAAATTGGAATGTTTCTCGTTTACCTTGCATTCTAACAGAAGCAGGGACGTGGGAAGATTCCTCCCGTGTTAAGCTATTAAATGATGAATATTGGACTACCTTTGCCCGGGAAGAATGGGTGCAGTCAATGCTCTTAGTAAGCGCCGGAGACCCACGTTTTCTGATGCAGATTGAATTGCAGCAACAACTTACTCGATACGGGGAAGCAAGGCGCAAAGATTCATTGGATAATTCTTTTTATTTTTTTATGAATGATTTGACTAAATATAAAACTGATGAGCTCATTCATAGATGGTGGGTAAATCAAAAGCAAATAAAAGAAATGGATATCGAAGCTATTCGCCGGTTTACTTTACATATTGCAAAAAACTTAAAGCTACGCTGGGCATTAATTGAACTAGTCTTGGCTGAGCACAAGAATGGAGAACTTGAATTACTACCGATAAACGAAACCACACTTGCCGACCCATACACGGATGGGTTCCAAAAAAGGTTATTTTCAGAGCCCCCAATATGGAAGGGTTATTTAGAAACAACAAATGACCTTGAGGCTAACGAATGGAAGGCATTTTTCCTATCTTTTAAGACACAGCCTAAGGGAAATTTTGAGTTGAAGATAATATCAACTGCAATAAATGAATACGATCGGCCGGGTATTGTAGAGACTACTGGCGAGTTAATTACATATAGTACACGGGCATCTGCATACACGGAGTATTACAAAAAATTGCATGAGCTAATCAAGGTACGTAATCGAGAATACGTTGTTGTAGATTTTGACCTGCCCGACAACTGGAAGCTTGCTATTCAAGGTAGCGAGTTGAATGCTGCTATTAAGTGGATGAGCCAATCATATCACTGGATGAATCAACGTATATTGGTTCTTTATGTTCCATCAGGTAACGGTTATATAGCTGAACATCGTCCCAATAAGGAAGCACGCTGGAAGAACACACTCCGCACAGCGTCTTGGGTGCCCATCAAGGATCGTCCTGGTAAGACTGCAAGACCATCCGAAGTGTTAGCACGTTATGATAACCTTCGTCCTGATGCTCCTGTTGCCGATCTGGATTCATCTTTTCTGTTAGCACTAGAAGGAATAGGCATTAGCTTTGGAACTGAATTACCGAATGCTCCAGCTTTACTACGTCTGGAAAAAGAAGGTCATGTACTTGGACTAGAGCAACTAATTGAGACACTTCTTGAGGCGATTGAAAGTGCTAGAGAGAATGAGTTAATTAAGGGAAAACTTAGAGACTTACTTGAGGAGAAGCCAATTCTACCACGTAATACCCGTGAACGCACGTTGCTTACATGGGTGGTACAAAAGAAGGGTGATCGAAGCGATTTTGGCCACCTTATAGTTTCTGCTAAAGATTTTGGAGAAGGAAACGAACTTGAGACTTTATACATCAAGTTGGCCGAACTGTATCCATTCCCAGAAACAGTTAACGGAAGTATAGCCTATCGGTATCTACAGAAGTGTTGGAATGGAGAGTTCCCCCTTGATCAAGCCCGCCGTACCATGCCTATGGCTTACTCGTACCTTAACGAAGAGGTACTAAAAGATGAATCCTTTTTGGTTAAAGAGATGATGGAAGAGGCACGTGTTTACGTGAGACCTGAAGGTTGGGTCCACATTAATGGTGTATATTTTGATGATATGAGAACCCTTGATGATCAACTTAAAGAAGGTTTTAAAATTGCGACTCCTTCATTTTTCGGCTTGGACGCAGAGTCTCAATTGGAAATCGCAAGATTTTTAGGTTTGCGATTATTATCCGAACAGCTTTCTGTTGAGCATGAAGCCTTTAAAAAGCAAACAGTTCCAGAAAAGTGGAAAGATCGGTTTATTCAAATTAGTAGTACCATACATGAAATTCTCCATCGCATGGACCATGAAGAGGATGAAGAGATTCCAAGTTTCTCAGCAGATTCACTTCCGAGCCTTGAGCTTTATCAGGAGCTTTATATCCAGGTGAGGTCCAAGAATCAAGGTGTGATCAAACGAAAAGAACGACAAGCAATTCTGCAAAGCCACGTTTGTTTAATTAGCGGAGATCCTTTTGAGTTTGCTCCGGATTTAACGGATGAAATTTTTACTTTTTTCGGAATACGGAACAGAACCGATATCCACGGGAAGTTAAAGACTTTATCTGCAAAAATCTGTACTTGTTTTAACGTAATCAACCAGGATGCGCCCTATTTGAAAGTCCTGCGTCGTCTAAGGCAAGAGTTTTCACTTAGCGGAGAAGAATCATATAAAGTGGTACCAGTAACTGCCCCACTTGAAGGGGTATTGGAACGGCAAGTAGCAGAACCATTTAAAGAACAAGAACAAGAGCAAGAACAAGAGCAAGAACAAGAGCAAGAACAAGAGATCAAAGCTTCAAACGAGGGCACAAGTACGCTTCAAGGGAATCACTTTGATACTAGGGCAACTCAACCAGTGAGAGAAGAAATAGTAAGGGATTCAGATAGCGCATTTTCTGAGGTCGCAGCTGCAGACTCCTATAAGGGTTTAAAACCGTCTCCACGTCCTATACCAGCCTTAGAAATAACGATTCCTTCAAGGGGAAAAAGGATTTCAAAGTGGCTTGCGACAAGTAAAGAGAGGCCCGTGTCCGTATCTACAGGGAGCTTTAATAAAAAGCGAATTGCTGGAAAACAACGGCGGATTGCAGATCTGGTAAGACAAAACTTAACTGCTGAAGTGTTGCCGGAATTAACTGATATGGCTACTGAGCATACCGTTTTTATGGATCATGAATATCGTGACGCGGTAATTGTCTATGAAAGAAAGAATGGACGAGAGCCACGATTGATGGCGGCAAATCAAGCCGGGTTTGATATCGAAAGTTATGATGCTGATGGACAACTTGTTCGACGAATTGAAGTCAAAGGCAGAAGACTTGCTTGGGAGAACGATGAAATCGTTACGCTAAGCGCTATGCAGGTAAAGACGTTTTTCGAGGAGGACGGTGAATATTGGCTATATGTTGTTGAAAAACGAAGCAGTGGCCATTACCGTGTCATCCCTATTCCGAATCCGGTAAGGCTCGCTCGAACGTTCCATTTTTCCGCTGAATTATGGAGACTGCTTGCACATAAAGTAGAAGATATATGGGACACTTATGAAGATCCCTTACCAACAATAAATTTACCAATATGAGGGTGACTACATGCTATACGTTTCTCCATCGAAAGTAGCCCGTTATTTTTATCATGAATGCGAGCGGCACTTGGTGTTTCAATCTGCTTCCAAAGATACACGGGAGAGGTTGGATATACCAAGTGTTATGTTCGAGAGTAACCCAGTTACAGCTGCTATTATGGAAGGCGGCCTTATGTGGGAAGAACGAGTCGTCACGGACATGCTATCTGGTCAGGTGCTTATGGGCGAGGGGGATGGCAACCGTATATCGGACCGTAAGCTTACGGAGAAGGAAACCTTGGAGGCTCTTAGGAACCCGTTACACCGATTTATTTATCAAGCTACATTTGTGCTTCCAGAATCCTTTTACAAACGATATGGTATTGATCTCTCTCAAGTTACGTTACCAAGCTGTCATCCAGATTTAATCGAAAGACTAGAAGTGGATGGACGTACAATCTTTCGGATCATTGATGTTAAGTCGTCGGAAGCACTAAAAATCTCACATAAAGTTCAAGTTGTGATTTACGCATTGATGCTAAACGCTATCCTTGAGGAATACAAGATCGACGCTGACGTAGACCTTACCCATGG
Source organism: Paenibacillus anseongensis (assembly GCF_009757995.1). Taxonomy (NCBI): domain Bacteria; kingdom Bacillati; phylum Bacillota; class Bacilli; order Caryophanales; family Paenibacillaceae; genus Paenibacillus; species Paenibacillus anseongensis. The sequence goes on along the minus strand of NZ_WSEM01000003.1, from coordinate 131,456 downwards.
AGGCGTTTGGCTTTATGAGCAAGTCGAGCCGGAATGGTTTGAAATGTCGTTTATATTCCCGCACGTCGAACAATTTTTTTCATCAACCTTGACGGATGTTGTTGAGAAGCAGATTGACGAACTTGCCTGGCATTTAGATTATCGCTGTGAGTGGTGCCCGTTTTACGACTATTGTAAAGAAAAAGCTGTTGAATCTTCCCATATTTCGCTCCTGCCATATTTAACGCGTCATGGAGCTAGCTTTTTACGCGAGAAGGGACTTCCGTTGTCTTTGCCAGAGATGGTATCGTTTATACAAGATAAGGAAAACAGAAAACTACTATCGAAAAGTACTTCCTTCAGAAACCGCCTGTTGCGTTTGCCCGCACAACTTCAAGCAATAACAGAGGGGCGTCTTATTAGTTACGGGAGCTTCTCAGCTGAGATGCCAAAAGGTGAGAACATAAGAATTATTCTAACCGCTCAAAGAGATTCGCTTTCTGGAAAACTTTTTGCCGTTGCGCTGCTACGTATTGGTGGAGAGGATTTATTTGGTTCACGACGTGATATATTCCAAGCAATTGCGCAAAGCCCGGAAGAAGCAGATATTATATCGCAAAACTTTATCCGGCATACTTATTCTGTTCTCATGACAATACATGAATATAACCAGCGACAAACGGAATGGCTCGAGCAAAAAACGGTTCAAACCTACGTTACGGACAACTACGAATGGAATAACATACTAGGCATGCTCGAAGAGTATCTTCTGGTACCTGAATTTGCTGAAATGGTATTGTCACTCTTGTTTCATTTTCAATGTGAACTATTGGCTGATTCAGATGATCACCCTCAGGACTATTTCCCTTTCCCTGTTGTGGTACTTACGTCTGTCGTTAGCCGACTTTTCGCTTTACCTGCTCAGGTTGCGTATCGGCTTGAAGATTTATCCCGATATCTACGACCAGAATCTGGAGAACCTTTTATATATGAGCCAAAAGACTATTTGTCGTTTCGACTCACTAACGTAATGAAATCCGACCTCATTCACTTGGTGTGGAATCATCAAGAATCAGATAAGCTTGAGTGGATTCAGTCTGAACTTAGTCGTCGTTTATGGGCAGCGGAAAGCATTATTAGGGGAATACGAGCTCAAGCTAAAAATGAAAATGAAGAGTCCATTCTTTTTGCATGGCCGCAAAAGTTTTCTTTTACAACTAGTCTTAATTTACAATATCCTGTTTTCTCAAGACTCGCTTTTATGGCACGTTACGAGTCTATTCTTGGTTACTTAGAAGTTCGGAACAAACGAACTAAACACCGTGATGAACGGGAAGATGCCGGAACTACGCTTTGTCTAACAAATATTGAGGAGAATCTTTTTCGCCTTCAAAACGTATCCATTGCGGAAGAGATTCAAAAGGGCGGTTCTTGGTTGTTATCCGAGGATTACTTCCAAGGCGAGCTCGCACATAATGGATTTTACGATTACAAGTACAAAGATAAGTTTTTTGTCCCGAAAAATGCTTCACTTTACTACGCGTCAATTCAAAATATATGGCAAGACGATTATGGGTGGCTCGTCCAGCTAGAAATCACTGGTGACCGAAAATTTACGCTTGATACCGGGAGAAGTTACACTTTAAACACTAGATTCACTGACTGGACCACGGAACGTGTTTTAAAAACGATTCGCTCCTTAGATGAGGAACACCACTGGTGTTCGCATTTTCTTACTGCACCTGCTTCTTGGGCGAGTAGCCTGACCAGTTACTCTGTTAACGATTCAGAACTTGAAATTATGCTTGAGAAATCAGGATTTACATCAAGTCAAAAAGAAGCTTTTAGACATTTGACTGAGCAAAAACTTACGCTACTTTGGGGACCTCCAGGAACAGGGAAAACACATTTTATCGCAAAGGCTCTGCTTTTGCTAATCGAGCAAGCCAAAGTATCCGCCCGTCCACTGAAGATCTTAGTTTCTGCCTTTTCACATGCGGCTATTGAGAACTGCTTATTGAAATTGTTAAGTCTACGAGGCAAACAAGAGATCAGTATTGTTAAATATGGCCAAAATCAAACGGAAAATGCAAAAGGACGTATTGATGAGGCAAATGATCAAGTGGTAAAAAAACTAATGGCCTCTAACGATTCCTGTATTATTGGAGCAACGCTTTATCAGACTCAAAAAGCATTTGATAAAAAATTTATTCGTAACGAGTTTGACGTAGTTGTGTTGGATGAGGCTTCTCAGATTCGTGTACCGGAATCTTTACTTGCGATGAGCCATGTGAATACAGAAGGAAGGCTACTCATTGTAGGTGATCATTATCAACTCCCACCAATTATTAAAGGTAAGTATACGGAAGTAAAAGAGAATGGTAGTCTGTATGACTCCATTTTTAAAATGTTGGTTGATCTAGATCTAAATAAGAACTACACGAAACAACTATCAGATAACTTTAGAATGAACGAGACGTTATGTAATTATCCAGCCAGTCGTATATATGGCCCGGCATATACAGCTTTTAATCAGGATATCGGGAGTCAACAAATTCTTCTTAAGGCATACGGACAACGACCAGAGTGGATTGACCATGTTCTTGACCCCGCATATCCCCTAGTTCTTTGCGTTACGGAAAATGCATTAGAGGGACAAGAGAATGTCATTGAGGCTGGTATGGTTGCGGATCTAACGTACGAGCTACGAAATCATTTGGAGCACTCTAGTGGGGCAACGTTTAAGGATGATGAGCAAGGGGACCAGTTATTTTGGCAGGAGGGACTATTTATTATCTCTCCACACCATGCCCAAATACGTGCAATACGTCGGAAAATTGAAGAAAGAGGATTGCGTCCTCCTTTCTTTGTTGGCACTGTAGACAAAATGCAAGGACAGGAGAGTCAAGTGGCCATTATCAGCTATGGGGTTGCTGACCCTGAGCTGGCATTGCAAGAAGGACAGTTCATCTATAGTATGAATCGCTTGAATGTAGCTATTACTCGTGCACGATCTAAGACGATACTATTTTTGTCTCGTCAGCTTCTCAAGCCGACTTTAGAGATTTTAGCAAATGAATCTTTTGCTGAAGGACTACACTTCATGCTTCAGCTTGAACAATATTGCCAAGGGGATACTGTTATTCATCAATATGGAGATATTGAATTCTCATGCTATAGAAAAAATAGTATTATTCAACCCTAGATAGCTAAAAAGATATATTCCAATCGTAAAATTGCTGTATTAATAGAAAGAGCCGCAACTGTAACCGCGGCTCTTTTGGCTATTCAATGACTAATCCAGTCCTAATGGAGATTACTTAACTTTAGGGGCAGTCTACTGCTTGTTCTAATTAATTACGGTAATGTTATGTTTAATTGATTTACCAACTATAGGATTTCCTGATAATCGTAATCACTCTTGAATAAGTTATGTGACATTTGAACTATTATTATTAAAGTATTGTGACTTTTAAATTAAATTTCTAAATAATTTACTGGTCTTATAGTCCTATTTTATAGTAATATAAAAATATAGAAATAATTGGTGCCTCAGGAGGGATTTAGTTGCAAATCAGGATTTCAAGAGCAATAAAATTGATTATCAAAAAGCAACAACTTCATTAGACACCATCAAAAAATTAGAATTACTAAAATCAGAAGTAGAAGCAGCAACAAATAATATTAATAAACTCAATGATTCAAGAACTGCGTTTAAAAAAGGTCAAGAATTTATTGTTAATAAAAGTCTAAAAGATGCAATTAGTGAGTTTAAAAAAGTAATTACAGACGACGAAAATTATGCGAAAGCGCAAGAATTGATCTCAACACATACCACTGAATACAAGGCAACTGCATTAAAAGATGCCGAGCAGTTATCCACCAGTACCGATTATGATAAGGCGATTAGCATTTTAAATGATGCATTAGTAATATTACCAAATGATTCGGACGTTTCCGCGAAAAAAGCAAGTTATGAAAAACTAAATGAAGAAAAGAAGGCTGTTGAAAGAAAAAAGAAGATGGAAGAATTTAAAAATAGCCAAGAAGTTGTAGCAGAAAGTGCTGGCATTGCTATTCAATCCACGGAGTATAAAGCCCAATGGCCAGATATGATTCAAGTAATTGTTCGTAACACAACAGAAAAAACTGTAAAGAGTATGAAAGTATCAATGTTGGGATATGACTCGAATGGGTATCCAGTTAAAATCAAACGAAAATATGGATCAGAGTCATTCGAATTTATTCGGACAGCAGAAAACATTAATATTATTTCGAAGGGAACTTTTGGAAAAGGAAACGGATGGGAAGTTGATGAATCTCATGGCATTAAAACTGTGCTTGCTGTCGTAAAAGAAGTTGACTATTATGATGGCTCCAAATGGACAAATCCTTATTACGAATACTGGCTGGCTGAAAATAAAGAAAAACCTCTGCATTGATTTGTAATTGGATGTTTTTAAAAATTATCTAACTTTTAATTTAGGCAGAGTCAATTTTGCTGTGGAATATCTTGTTAATAATAAGAAACCAACAATATACCCAATAGGATCTTTACGTCCTAATGGGTTATATTGTTGTATTTAATTTTTCATAAGTCATTGAATTTCATTAATTTTCAAACCAAAATCAAATAAAGAAGTTAAAGTTAGTATTAGATATTGCTTGATGTTAAATCGATGACTGTTAAGCAGTGAGATGAGCATCCCCCTAGATTTTTAGATACTGTTTCTATGCTCCTACAGGATAAAAAAGGGGTACCAGAAGAAGTAAATATTGAAGGTTATTGAATATGAAGTCTATGACACTGTTTAATGAGGAAGGTGTTTGTTAATGGTTAATATTTTTTGTCCTATGTGTGGAATTAATTTTGACGTAGAGAAAGAACATATAGGTGTAAGGATTCGCTGTTTAAACTGTTCCTCAACTTTTATAGTTGAAGAAAAGAAGGTAAGTAATTATAAACTTTCTAATAAGCATATATTTGAAAATAAAAATTCTAAAAATTCAACTAAATTCATTAGTTTAATTTTTCTTATGGCAATAATTTTTCCCATCATATACTTTTCTATATTTGAGTCAAAATCTCAGACAACAAATTCAAATAGTAATAGTAATTCATCACCCAAACCTAGTCCAACAGTATCAAGCCATCCTTCCTATCCCAAACCAAACAATGATACTGAACTTATCAAATCGAATAGAAGTGGATTAGGAGAATTGACAATTAGTAATGGTACCCAAAAAGATGCTATTGCAAAATTAGTAGTAGATAGAAAAGCTATACGTATTGTATACATTTCCTCTCACAACAATGCAAAACTAACTGAAATTCCAGATGGGGAATACTCTTTATTTTTTGCTTTGGGAGATGACTATGAACCAACTCATTTTAGCTTTTATGATGCTTTTACTTCTGAATTTGATAAAAAGTTAAACTTTCAAGAAATCAAAGAAAAGGATGGAACTTCATATAGCACATACTCAGTAACTTTAGAAGCTGTTCCAGATGGGAATGCACGAACATCGAGCGTAAGTAAAAATGAGTTTAATGAGTTGCTTCCATAAAACTCTAGGCTGCACTAGAAAGATTTGCTGGCTGCTTTTGTAGTAGTACACATGGAAAACGATGCAGTGATGGATGTGAAAACTTTTTTTGGCGAGATGGAAGCTGAGAGGTCTGCAATGGATGCATTCCGTGAATGGACTAATATTGATTATGAGGATTATAAAAAAGGCTGGAGGGTCAAGAAGATTCTAACGATATTTTAGGATCTAAAGCTGGATCGCAGATTAAGAAGCAGAAGTATAGGGTGATAGTGATGAATTAACCGAAGTATTAAAAACGTTTCTGAACCTGCAGCTACCGTTAACTAAAAGAAATAACAGATATGAAATTAAATAAAAATCTGCTTCATTAAAATGAAGCAGATCATGGGGCGAGAAACCTTGGTCGGTTTAATAGGGGGATAAAGGCGGATGAACTATTTCGATAAAAAGTGAGAGAATGTGATAAATATTTGGCGCTTAGCAACGCCTTACTTGGGCTATTGTTAGTCATAATTGCTTTTCATATTCGTCTATATTCGTTTTAAATCAGCAGTTTTCGTGACATGTCTGGTGCTCGATCTCACAAGTACTTGTTCTGGTCAAACTTTTGTTTGATATTCTAAGATATTCTTTATCCAAAGTTAATCTACTGTTCTCTTCCAACAAAGTAGATTACGAGAGTAAAATTATCGATGGAACTACTGAAAGGAGCTGATTTTACTATGCCAAACAACCCACCTAAAAAACCAGGAGTTCACACAGTTCCTAACCCAATTGGCGGATGGGACAACAAGCAAGGCGGCAAAGTCAAAAGCCATGCTGATACCAAAGCGGAGGCTCAGAAGCTCGGCAGAGATCAAGCAGTTAAGGATCAAACCGAACACCGCATTCATAACAAAGATGGCAAGATTGGTAAATCTAACAGTTATGGTAATGACCCTAATCCTCCTAAAGATAAAAATAGATAATTCACCCATTGACCTGCAAATGGGTGATTAAGAATTTCAAAAGTAATTACTCATATTGGGCAAAATTAAGCATAACTAATAAATGTAAATTAAATACGACCGAAGCTGCGGAGACCGACAACCTAGCATCTTCAAAATTATTACGACTGAAAACAAGAAGAAAACGACGAACCAACTGAACGCTGAACTGAATCAGTTGATTTCCAAGTCGGTCATGTCAGATGAAGTTATCGATATTCTCGCAGAAGTTGGATTACAGAAATTGAACATCGCGATTTTTCGAATGAATTCCTTGAGCATGTTCGAGAATTAAAGCAGAAGAACCACGCTGTCGAATTGTGGGAAGGTGAAATTCTCTGAAATGATTGAAGAAGCTATTATTAATAAATATAATAATCGCACTATTGAGACGACACAGGTCATTGAAGAGATTGTCCAGATGGCCAAGGAAATGAATGCTGTAAACACGGCGATCATCCTAAGCTTATTAAGGAAGATAATGAGACTGCAAAACCTGATGGGAGATCTAGTTCTCAAGCAGAACGCTCACGAGTAGACCCAGGCTATCAAAAACAATATTAAGGTCGACTGGACTCTTCAAGAGAATTTTCTTGTTCACAGCGGACTACAGCTAAAATACTTTTAAAGAAATGCGGATAAAGATACTAATACATCTTGGCATAGCTAACATGAACTCTTGTTTAGCTATGCCTATTTATTTGGAGGGAATATCGATGACAACTGGGAAAGAAGTTTTAATACGAGAATACTTGAAAGCACTCCATGAAGATAATGCAGCTATTTTTGCGGGGGCTGGTTTATCTGCTGCATCAGGATTTGTTAATTGGAAAGGGTTGTTAAAAGAGGCGGCTGAGGAGTTGCAACTCGATATTGAAAAAGAAACCGACTTGATTTCATTGGCCCAGTATTTCTTTAACAAAAATGGTAGACAAAGACTTTCGCAGTTAGTTATTGATAATTTCTCAGCGCAGGCGAAAATAACTGAAAACCACCGAATTCTAGCGCAGCTCCCAATAGATACTTATTGGACAACAAATTACGATAGATTAATTGAGAGGTCACTAACTGAGGCAGGTAGAAATCCAGATGTTAAAATAAGACAAAATGATTTTGCCCTTTTAAAGCCTAAAAGGGATGCAATAATATACAAGATGCATGGAGATATTGAAAGAGCTGATGAAACAGTTTTAATAAAAGATGAATACGAAATGTTTCATGAAAAAAACCAATTGTTTTCAATTGGGCTTAAGGGTGATTTGATTTCAAAAACTTTTTTATTCATAGGTTATAGTTTTGAAGATCCTGATTTAGAGTATATTTTAAGCCGAATCCGCGTCTTAATGGGACAGGACGGAAGGAATCATTACTGTTTTTTTAGAAAGGTCAATCGAAACCAGTATATACATCTTCCCCAAGAAAGAGGCGATGAAGAGTTTAGATATGATTCTATTAAGCAGGAGCTAAAATGCGCTGATTTAGAAAGGTATCATATTAAATCTATTTTAGTTGATGAATATGAAGATATCACCGAAATTTTAACAACTGTTTTAATTCGATATCGCAGGTCAAACATATTCTTATCAGGGAGCGCAGCAGAATATAGCCAGTTTGAAAAAGATGAGTCAGTTGCCCAAATGTTTATTCATAAACTAAGTGGGGAGATAGTAAAAGAAGGCTTTAAAATTGCTTCCGGATTTGGCTGGGGAGTTGGGAGCTCTGTTATAAACGGAGCCTTAGATTATGTGTACTCCACAAACAAACGAAAAATTAGTGATTATTTAATGCTAAGACCCTTCCCTCAATTCTCCACAATGGACATAGAGCTAAAAGAGTTATTGGATCATTACAGACGAGATTTTATTTCAGATGTTGGTTGTGCAGTGTTTTTATTTGGTAATAAAACAGTAGATGGTCAAGTTGTAGATTCAGATGGAGTAAGAAAAGAGTTCGATATTGCTGTTTCACAAGGGGTAAAGGTTATCCCTGTTGGCGCTACCGGTTATATGAGTAAGACTTTATGGAATGAAGTAATTTCTAATTTCGATAAATATTATAGTGATTTTCCAGCATTAAAATCCGACTTCGAATTTATCGGGGATGCAAGTAAGAATCATCATGAAATAATCAAACGAGTATTAAAAATTATTAGCACTTTAAGGGATGGAAGATAGGATATTTAATTTAATAACAAAGGAGGACTTAAAGGATGGGAAGAAAAATTTTCATCTCCTATAAATATTCCGATAGCAGTGTTTATCCACTTAACAATAACTACGAAACGACTGTAAGACATTATGTAGATGAGTTTCAACGCACGTTAAAAGAAGATGATCACATAAATAAAGGTGAAGCTGACGGTGAGAATCTAAGTTCTTTTAAAGATGAAACAATTTGGACAAAATTGAAAGATAGAATTTTTGATAGCAGCATCACTGTTGTTTTTATATCTAGAAATATGAAAAATTTAGTTTCAAATGAAGAAGACCAGTGGATACCATGGGAAATTTCATATTCACTTAAAGAAATATCGAGAAATGGAAGAACGAGTGGAACTAATGCTATGCTGGCAGTAGTGCTTCCGGACGAATATAATAGCTACGAATATTATTTAGTGGATGGTACTTGTACAAAATGCAACTGCAGGATTTATAAGACAAATACATTATTTAAAATTCTAAGAGAGAATATGTTTAACAAAAAGGCACCAACATTTAATGGTTGTAGTAATCACAGTTCTGATAACCCTATCTATACCGGGGAGTTTTCATACATCCCTTCAATTAAATGGAGCGACTTCATTAAAGATGTTGATGCTTATATTCAGAAATCTTTAGATATTAAAGACAATATTGATCAATATAAAATCAGCAGAGAAGTCTAAAATTAGAAGTGAATCTGAGGAATACTCTGATTGTATCTTTCTATCGGTAACTAAAGTCTATTGGTAATTTTAAGAAGTAGGAGTGTTTTGATTGCGAACGTTTATAGTTGATCCGTCAATTACATTAGGGAAAGATGATCAAGCAGATGAGTTTTATCAAGTATGTCTTAATGAATTATTAAGACATACAGATACAAAGCCTATCCAAAACGAAATGATTCTACATCAATCTATGGCTCAATCAACAGATAAAGATATAATAATTTTTTTTAATCGGATGGATAACAATTATTCTGCTTCTTTTGTGACATTTCTTAGAGAGGCAGTTCATGTTGGTACGAAGTTCTATCCGATTTCGATCACATCTGATCACCGTATACCACCTAAATGTATTCCTGACCCACAGAGCTATGATGTTAAAGATGCTCTTGAACGAAGAAAGCTAACTAATTTGCAGATTAAGACAATTGCGATTGCAGTAGCGAGAGATGCTGTTTCAATCCTGCAACCTACGTTAACAAGGAGAAACATGGCTCTCTTTTTAAGTCACCGTAGATCCGATGGTGAGGAGATTGCTGGTGGATTTTATGATGCGATGTGCCTTAGGGCTCAAAACCGGTTCCGAGATTTAAGTGATGTTCTTGTTGGAGAAAGCGCACAAGAGGTTATTGAAAATAATCTTCGTAAGAGTGACGCTGTAATTTTTCTAGACACCCCCCAAAGTGGTGAATCTCCATGGATTGAGTTAGAACTCAAAATGGCATTGTCTATGAATTTGCCTATTGTATGGGTCAAACTCGGCGAAGAGACAAATAGAGTAAATTTGAGAATAAAACCAGCTGATTCACCCCATTTTTCAGAACCTTCAGTAGATTTAGGCTTGCGACAAGTCGAACAAAATCTAGTTGATTCTGTTATTCATAAAGCATTTGAGATTTCACGTGAAAAAGCCATGAGTATATTTGGACACATACAACGGATGCGTGAACTGGATCGAAATGGGAAGATAGCAATTGAAACTTTAAGTGAACAATCTTACTTGTATCAGGTCAAAATTCCACGAAACGGGTTTCGTTATGTTCAACGACCAATGACGCATGTTGTTAGTTTCTATGGAAGGATACCTAAATATGATGATCGGGTTATTTTTAATGATTCCATTATAGAACATGGTTATTCCAAACACCCTCGTTTAGGCCATATTTATGATGCTGCTATTATACTCGCTCCGATGGCATCACAAAACAATCAGGATTTAGTTGAAGATCCTCACTTTGTTGATTCGTGTGATGAGTATGTGGCAAGCTTAGAACTTTACTCTAGAGGCCAACAACCATCATTCACTCAGAAAAATGGAGTAATTATATCTGGAGCATTTCCAGACTGTGAGCCCGAATACCAACAGGCTTTATGGAACGCACTTTGTGCCTTTGTACAAGCTATAGTTGATAGAAGTGGTACAGTTATCTTTGGAGCCCACCCTACATTTCAACAAGTAATATTTGATATTGCTAAGTTGAGAAGACCAGAGGATTATAAAAAAGCTGTTCATATGTTCATATCAAAACATTTCGTAACTCAAGCAACAATAGAAGAAAACACTTCATATGCAACTGTCACTGGAACAGATCAAGTGGATAATGATCGTGGAAAGAGCTTAACGGCAATGAGGAAAGCAATGATCAATCACGAAAATGCGGCATGCATGGTCGTATTAGGTGGAAAAACTCAAAGACCCGGTATCCCACCAGGTGTTGATGAGGAAATTGAACTAGCAAGAACCCGTAATCTTCCAGTATTTCTAATAGGATCGGTCGGGGGAAGAACGGCAGAAATTGCATCAGGACTTCAAAGCGCAGGATGGCAGAGTATGCCTAATCATTTCCCAGTAGAATTTAATCAAGAGCTAATGGTTAGTCCCGATTATGCTGTATTAGCAAATAAAATACTGGATTCTTTAGGAATTTAAATCGGAAAACGAACGTACGTTTATTGTGATCGAAATAACAACACATTTGGTGTGTGTGTAATTCAAACAAAACAAGAAGTGTCGCCATATCCTATTTGGGACAATCTAATGGAGGAGTAAAACATGTCTAGAAAAGTTTTCTTTAGTTTTCATTATGTTCCAGACAACTGGAGGGCGGGACAAGTAAGAAATATTGGTGTTGTAGAAGGAAATGCTCCTGTTTCGGATAATGACTGGGAAGAAGTCAAAAAGGGTGGAGACAAAGCAATACAAGATTGGATTGATACTCAGATAAAAGGGAAATCGTGTGCGGTTATACTGATTGGTGAAAAAACGGCTGGTCGAAAATGGATTAAGTATGAAATTGAAAAGTCTTGGAATTTGAATAAAGGGGTAGTTGGGATCTATATTCATAATCTAAAAGACAAGGATGGAAATCAGTCTACAAAAGGGAAAAATCCATTCGATGATTTTACAATTACAGTTGATGGAAAGAAGAAGAGTCTGTCTGGTGTCGTAAAAGCATATGATCCTCCTTATAAAACTAGCACTTATGTTTATGATCATATTAAAGAAAATCTGGAAAAATGGGTTGAGGAAGCCATTGAAATTAGAAATAAATACTAGTGGACTAACAACAAAGCTGATTAAAAATTTTAAACCTAAATATATGTCAATGGTAGGTATTGCAGCGGGGAAACGCGGCGAAGGGAATTATGGGGACATAATTATACCAACTGAGGTGTGGGATTATGGTAGTGGAAAAATAGCTAGTGAGGATGATCAATACGAAGGTGAGGTCGGAACATACTTATTTAAACCTGACCCAAAGTATTTTGATCGAAATACTAAATAAAGACTACAGATCAATAGTAAACATGATTAAAGATGAATGGTATGAAACAGAGCCGGAATACTCTTTAAAAATCATTAAGGGTCCAATGGCCTGTGGGTCGGTTGTTGTGCAAAACGAGGATGTAATAACACGGTTCATAGACCCACATCATTATTTAGAGGAACCTTTGAAGTTTGTCAGAAGTATTTCAAAACTAATTTGTAATTCAGACAATTTAATCTGAAATCTATTTCAAAACTTTATTTGTCATTATGATTTTCCCGAAAAAGCCAGCAAACCCTTGTGGTTGCTGGCTTTCTTCATTTCAAAACCAATTTGTCATCCAACACGAAGAGACATCTTCAGAGATGATCTCCATGTACATTAATGTTTTAAAGTAAATTAGTAAGCGTTCACCCAACCAACTGGATGAACGCTTATTACATTTTGTGTAATATTAAATAAGCAAGCTAGTTATACGTTATGTCTGCGGAGGAGGGAAGGGATTAAACTGTTGAGAGTTCGGTATCGGCAGAAAGTTCGGATAAAGGACTGAAAGCACTTAGTTAAAGCGCTCTCTTAGCTTGACAAAAAACTGACCAACGGGTCTAAAATCACTCGCCTCTATTACAACTGAATTGAATACTACTTTTCAAACTTAACTATTAATTCCATATTCCTGTAACGCTACATGTACGATCAAATCAAAGTGTTCAATACCCAGTGATCAGACTGCAGATTGCTTAGGATATCACGTCACCACTCAATCTCCACGATGAAAACAAGAACTCTCTGCTAAACACCAGTTTCTATTTATCGAATTCAACTGGTAATGGTTTAGGCTTTTTCAACAACGGCGCAAGCTGCACAGCAATTATGGCCGTTCCGGTGATACATAACGAGCCTGCTTGTAAATAGTTAATACTGCGTCCGAGAAATAAAATATCCATCAGGGCAACTTCCAGCAGCATTAAATTATTAATGAGGCTACTTTCATAGGCGCGCAGCTGCTTTTGGGACCAAGCCCAAAGTGTAAAGGCTAGTGCTCCATTGATGGGTCCAAGCCAAAACAGAATGAGGATCAGCTTTAAAGAGTAAGGCGGGGTACCCTCTAGTATGAATCCAGCTAATAGCATACCTGCAGCCCCGATTAGCATTGGTGTAAGAACGAGTGCAGAAGGGGCTGTTTGTTTTCGGGTAAGCAAATAACGGGAATAGGCCAAGTGCACAACGTTACCAACACAGGATATCAGGATCAAGAAGATGCCGATCAGACTGCTTTGGACTAAATGCCATGGATAATAGTAAATGACAATGCCGGCCATAGCAGCGAGAACAGCCAGGAAGGTGGCACGGCCCTTCAACTCACGCAGCCAAAACGCGTCAATAACGAGCAGGAACAGCATATTTCCTACCGATAAGAACATGTTGGATTGCATAGGGGTCAAATAAAACTGACCTGCATACTGAAGTCCTTGTGCCAAAATAAACCCAGTAATTCCGAGAAACAAATTGTCTTTCCAGGTCAGCTTCCATTTCCTTTGTGATACTTTTCTGTTAATGCTTTGAACCTCATGTCCTCTTTTTCGCTGAGCGTGCTTTTGATCACGAAGCCGTAGCACCACCCATATGGTAAATGCTGCTGCACTATAGCGCATGCCTGCAAGGGTAAAGGGACCTACGCCCTCAAAAAAAGCATATTGATTCAAAATGTAAGAGGAGGACCACAATAGCGTTACGAAGACGGCTGCTGTAATCGAAAGCGCACGAATCATCGATAGTACCTGTATGTTGCGGTTGTTCTTAACTTTCTTTTCTGCATCCATAATAGTTACTTCCCTTCTCTAACAAGGCTGTTGGTAACTCTATAGTAAACTTGTGAAAAGGGGTTAAAAAGAGTAGTATTTTTAATAAATTTAGATGTTTAAGGAGATCTGTATGCAAATTGCTTATCACTACTTGAAGTTAAGGGAGTTTTATGGCTATGCAGAAAAAGAGCCTGTAGAGGTTTCACTGGAGCAGCTTGCAGAAGTGTTGTGCTGTACACCGCGTAACGTGAAGCTGATTGTAAAGCAATGTCAGGAGCTAGGGTGGATCGAGTGGCAGCCTGGTCGGGGTAGGGGGAATCGTTCCATCATTACATTTAACATGGAATCGAATAATGTAATAAGCTCATGGGCCCAGACCAAAATAGACAAAGGTCAGTACTCGCAAGCGATGGAGCTTATGCGCAAGTATGATCCGAGCTTACCTATTCAACAACAAATAACAGAATCGATCTATAAGCAATTTGGCCTCCAAACCACGCCATATAAGAAGGGGCACATCGATTTGCTGCGGCTTCCTTTTTACCGGGAAATGCCTTTACTGGATCCGGTCAACGCAACCCTCAGGACAGAGCTACATATGATCGGTCAGCTTTTTGACACACTTGTTGAATGGGATTGTTCACAGGCAGTTTTTGTACCCCGGCTTGCTGTGCACTGGGAGCAGAATAGGGATGGAACCGTATGGATGTTTTATTTGCGCAAAGGCGTTCTTTTTCATAATAAAAAAGAGATGACCTCTGCAGATGTCTATCATACGTTCATGCGCCTAAGCAAGTTGGATTCGGATTGCGCAAATCAGGAACGGGATAATCTGTGCTGTGAATGGAAGGTACTTCATATTCGAAATATAGAAGCCACACATCGGTATGCATTGCGTATTCAACTGGATGCACCGAGCTCTTTACTGCTGCATTATCTAGCTGCACCGAAGGCATCTATTACTCCATGTCAGACTCACGAAAATAATGAGCGGTTACCGATTGGAACCGGACCGTTTAAGCTATTACGTAACGACGCGGAGATGGTGGTTCTGGAGGCATTCGAGGACTACTACCGGGAGAGGGCACAGCTGGATAAGGTTGAAATTTGGATATTGAAGGAGCTGCTCACACAAAAAATGGCCGATGGTGATTTAGGTGGACAACCTATTCTCTACACACACCCATTCCAAATTCATGCTGCTGCTCCAACGGGGACTACGATTAGGGAGCAGACGGAGGGAGGCTGCGCGTTCATGATCATGAACAGCCGCAAGCAAGGACCATTACAGGATCCTGCTATGCGGCACAGGCTGCGTAAACTTTTGCAGCCCGAACAGTGTGTGGCGGAACTTGGAGGTAATCGTGTCGGAGCGGCTTACAGCTTTTTTCCGGATTGGAGTGCTGCTATAGCGGCTCATCTATCGCTAGAGTATGAGACCGAGAACGAAGAGACAGAGCAGGAAGTGGCTACAGTAGATACGATGGTTTCTTTACAAACCGATGGTTATCAAAACTTGCTTCAGCTGTACACGCACTCCATCTTGAACAATTCGCTTGAGCAGACGGCTCAGTGGATTCAGCAACGGTGTGCATCCGCAAGCATCACTGTACACATTCACGTTCTGCCTTATGAACATTTCAGTCGACCTGGAGCGATAGATGCTGCGGATATTGTGCTGCTTAACGCTATTACAACGAATAATCGGGAGTGGTCGCTGCTGCATGTACTGCTCCATGAAAACTATGGGGTTCATCGCTTCGTTGATCCGGTATTGTTAATCGAGCTTGATCAAAGATATGCTGCCATCGCCTATGAAACGGATTCTACTGCTCGATCCGTACTTTTGCAGGAATTGGAAACTTTGCTGCTGCGTCATGATGCTCTTCATTTTCTTTACCATTTGCGGCATGCTGCCTTTTACCATCCGAGCCTGCTCGGAACAGAAAAAATCAACTCCTATGGCTGGGTTAATTTTCGTGAGCTGTCACTGCGTCCTTTACCATAAATTGCTTAGAAAAATTTAGCTTATCTTTAGCCGTGGTTACAACTTGCGCAATTCAAATAAGATATCTTCAGGCTCAAACCGTTTCATGAAGTCTGGATTAACGTATACCGAACGGATGGAGCCACTCTCGTCAATCAGGAATGTTGAGGGCACCGGCAGAATCCATCGGCTTGTGGCGTTGTATTCTGCTAGATTGAGACCAAAGCCTTGCTGAAATACGTCCTGTATGTAGTCTGGAACGTCGTAAAGTATACGATACATCGCCGCAACCAAACCGTTCCGGTCGCTGAGCACATGGAAGCGCAGCTCGTCCTTCTCCGTTTGAGAGAGTGTAGCATCTGGGCTTTGCGGACTGATCGCGATTAGTTGAGCACCTAGCTTTTCTATCTCAGGTAGAACTTGCTGATAGGACTTGAGCTGTCTGCTGCAGTAAGGGCACCAACCTCCACGGTAAAAGGTTAAAACGACCGGTCCTCTGGCTAACAAATCATATAAATTCACAGCCCGACCGAGTGCATCCTGCAAGGTGAAATCCTTGGCTTTCTGTCCAATCTGTAGACCAAACGGGTCAGCAGATTCCTGTTGCTCTCGGATTAGCCGAGACAGAGCGGCCTGCGCTTCCAACGGCGTATGAGGATCAAACGTCTTCTTCATCTGTGCTAATTCCTGATTTAAGGTCATCGTCATTCTCCTTTAAATTTTGTTTTTTTTCGTCATAATGTGATTGAAGCGAGAATTGTGTGGGCATCTCGTGAGCGAAGATTGGCCCAAACACAATGTTGTATTCTTCCACTCGCTCTGAGATTTCCTGCAAATTCGGACATTGCCATCGTTTTAACTAATAACTAATGATCCGTTTTTATAAACCCAATAACCAGAAAAATGATGCCAATCGCGATGGAGAGGTAGCCGGCAACTTTTCTAACAGGGCCACCCCATCTTGCTAATTTGCTTAGAATGGAAATGGAAAAGACTGCGACGGCCACGAGTATCACACCTTTTCCTAACGAATAGGTCGTCATAAGCAACGCTCCGTGTAGCGGACTTCCCTGAAGCGCGATATAACTAATCAATGCAAAAAAGATGGGAATCGCGCAGGGCGAAATAACAAGTCCATAAGGAATCCCTAGCTTGAAGGCGTCAAACTTGCTTTGCGGGAGTTGTAACTGGTTCAACGACTTTTGGAAAGTAGGCATTGCGAATGAAATGACACCAAGTAACTGAAGCCCAGCCAAAATGTCAAAGACGGGTGGAACCCAGGTTAGTAAATTGTATTTCTCAACAAAGGGCAGGAGCTGTTGGCCGATCAGCGCGATAATCCAACCAGTCAACACCGAAGTGACAACCATACCCAAGATAAAGTTGAGAGCGATCCGAATGGCTTTTCTTTTATCGCCAGCAGCTCCTTTCTGTACATAATTCGCAAACATTGCAAGCACGGGCAAATAACATGCTAATACCGCGCTCACGATTCCGACGATGCACACAAGTATGTAGGTAGAGGCGGAAATTCCGCCTGTAATCGTAAAATGATATAAATCTTCCATTTGCTTCTCCTTCTAATCTAGTGGATTTATTGATTAAACAATTCGTACACACGTTCACGAAGCTTAGGTAGTGAGGGCAAAATGGCAAATTCCACTTTCCCATTGATGAGAATCGCTCCGGCGCTGAAAATATTCAGTTCCTGAAGACGTTCAAACTGATCGACCACATGTAACTCCTGAAACTCGATTTGCGGAAATTCCGTCGATACTTGCTTAACTACCTTTATTGCTTTTTGACAAATGGAACAACCCGGTCCAGCTGTTACAACCTCGATTAACAAAAGAACTCCTCCTTCTTTCCATTCTGATAAACATCCTCCATGCAAAAGGAAGATTTGCTTTTATTATAATGGTCGAACTGTTAAATCCTTGTTAAGTCAGTGAAACGCCGAAAGACTGCATGATTTTCCTCGTTTCATGAAAAAATGTGTGATATTCTAATGTCATTGTCATGGCAGGAAGGAGTGGTTATATGCGAATCCTCATTATCGAAGATGAGGAGGACCTTTCACGCGCATTAGCCAAAGGTTTAAGGAGAGAAGGTTATGCAGTGGACATCGCTGTTGACGGTGTAACAGGGTGGGAGCTCGCGGATACCAATGATTATGATGTGATTCTCCTTGATATCAATCTTCCGGAGCTGGATGGCATTTCACTTTGTCAACGAATTCGCCAATCCTCGCACAACAACGATGTTTTTATTCTCATGTTGACAGCGCGCAGCCATCCGGACGAAGTGGAAGAAGGGCTCGATTCGGGTGCGGATGACTACCTCCGTAAACCCTTTGTGTTTAATGAATTGCTTGCCCGCATCCGGGCGCTCCTTCGCCGGAGCTCGTCGGTGAAAAGCAATGTCCTGCAATTCGATCAGCTCACCCTTGATTCGAAGACAAGAGAAGTCTGGTTCGAGAATGCTCTAATTTCATTGACGAAAAAAGAATTCGGATTGCTCGAATATCTGATGCTGCATCCCGGCGAGGTCATTTCGTCAGAACGGCTTCTCGAACATGTTTGGGATATCCATGCGGATCCCCTTTCCTCAACAGTCCGGGTTCACATCAATTCTTTGCGCAGAAAGCTCTCGCATCATGAGCCAGAGGCAGGAGAAAGTTATATTCAGACCGTTCAAGGTTATGGGTATAAGTGGACTCTGAGCACAACTGCAAAGAAAGAGGAAACGAAATGAGACCATGGAACCGGCTTTCGCTGCGTGCAAGAGTGACGCTGTTTTCTATTCTTTTTTTGGCGATATTGATTACTTTATATGTGGCTATAGAGTCTTTTTTCTCTGTTTTTAAAATTGTATCCGAGTTGCAGGGGCGAATCATAAGCTTGGTTGTCGTTCTAACAGGCATGATTCTCAGTTCGCATTGGCTCGCCGTGATTATCCTGAAGCCTGTGAAACGGATGAGCGAAACAGCCGCTGGAATAACGGCAACCACCCTGCACAAACGTCTCGAAATTGACCAACTACATGACGAATTGAAGAAGCTCGGGGTCGTATTTAATACGATGATGGATGGGCTGGAACACTCTTTTAAACAACAGGCCCGTTTCGTTTCCGCGGCCGCGCATGAATTAAGAACGCCGCTTTCCATCCTGCGCACGAATCTTGAAGTGGCCGGAGACGGCGATGGCATTGATCCAAGCGATTGGATAGATTACAGGGCGACAACGGAGCGAACGCTTTCACGACTAGAGTCATTAACGGAGGATTTGCTGCTGCTGGCTGACGGCACGTACGATCAGACGCATAGTGAGCACAAGGTTGTAGAGCTGGCCAACATTCTCGCAGATGCAAAATCATTTATGGAACCGATGGCAGTCAAATACGGGGTGACACTTCATTTGATAGAGCCCTGCGATGCTTTGGTTAAGGGGGAAGAAAGCTTCTTATTCCTGGTCTTTCGAAATCTATTGGATAACGCCATACGGTATAATCGGCCAAATGGGAACGTTACGCTGCAGATATCGCAGGAAGATGGACGGGTTGTGGTTCGGGTTTCGGACACAGGAAAGGGAGTATCTCCTCCATCAAGGGAGCTGATTTTCGAGCGGTTTTACCGACTTGACTCGTCACGGGCACGTAGTCATGGAGGGGCTGGCCTAGGTCTGTCGATTGTTCGCCATTTGCTTGCAATCTTCCAGGGAACCGTTGAACTGGAGTCGAGCTCCGAATCGGGAAGCGTGTTTAAGGTCACGTTGATCCAGGGCTAAGAAGTTGGGCTTCATGTGCGGCAACCTGCAGCTGATCTCTTTAAACAAAACGGGGAATTTAGCTCAGCAAAGACAGTATGGTAGCTCACCACATGATGGAAGGGAAAAAGATGCAAAATCTTAGCTCAATGAAACGAAACTGTCGGCATAACCGGCAGCTTCATTGTGTTAACAAGTATGTATAGAAGTTCTAGTCGTCCGAGAAATAAATAGATGTCGGTTGACAAGAACAAAGTATATCGTGGCTTTTTTATTTATGACATCAAGTTCTTGATCACGAACCAATGACAAGAACTTGGTGTCTTTTCCGATTTTGACAAGAGCTTGATGTCATTCCCGACAGAGCAGTTCCAATACAATTTTGTTAAACTAACGGATCTCGTTAGTTCAATCATGACACGACGGCAGTCAGTCAATCACGATGGCATGGCCGCTTTTGACGGGCGAACGCGGCAATTATGAGCTTGAGGCACACCGTAAAGCGCAAGAGCAGCGTTTCGCTCAGGCGATGGAGCGGTTCGCCGTCGATGCGACTGTGTACATGACTGAGAACGGATTGGGAAATGTTACAGTGACTGGTTAGATATATTCACCAAGAATATATTAGGTGACATCAGGCAAGCTGGGCTGTAGGCCGGACGACCAGCTCGTTCACATCGACGTCTATCGGCTGCTCAATCGCATAAGCAATGGCACGCGCGATGGCAGAAGCCGGAAGGGCGTCACGTCTGTACGATTTCATCAGTTCCCTTGCTTCATTATCTGAAATGCTCTCAGCGAGCTCAGACTCCGTCACACCAGGAGAGACGAGTGTTACCCGAATGTCGCCGCCAACCTCCTGCCGTAAACCTTCGGTGATGGCGCGAACGGCATATTTGGTCGCACAGTATACCGCTGCCGTCGGCGAAACCGCGTAAGCACCGATTGAAGCTACGTTAATCACGTGACCAGAATGCTGTGCTTTCATAACAGGGAGACCTGCAGCAATGCCATGCAGAACCCCGCGGATATTGACGTCGATCATTCGGTTCCATTCGTCGACTTTAAGGGCTTCCAAGGGAGAGAGGGGCATCACACCAGCGTTGTTCACGATGACATCAACACGGCCGAACCGGTTCTGAGCTAAGCGAACGATCGCCTGCATTTGGCCAATATTTGTAACGTCCAGCTGTTGATAAGCTACGGAACCTCCTTCAGACTCAATGAGCGAAGCCAGCGTTTCCAGTCTATCCACGCGCCTGGCGCCTATGACGACATGGGCGCCCTGACTAGCTAATAGCTTCGCCGTTGCTTCGCCGATCCCGCTACTTGCTCCTGTAATCACAATTACTTTTCCATTGATTTCGGACATTGTACATTTCTCCTTTTGTTGCTTTAATTTTTCTGTTATTTCTCACGATGAAGAACCATGCCGGCGTGATAAAGCACCGAATCGCGGAAATCGCCGTCAGCTGTAAACCCTGTATCATCCACATATTCGATATGGTCATCTACGATGGTATATCGTCCTTGGTAAGCGCTCTTCCGTTTTCTGCGCGCTTCGTCATACCGGCCGTTCGGTAGCAATTCATGCCGGATGAAACCATCTTTTGTCACCCACATTCCGACATAAGGATGGGGTTTATCGTTTAGCGTACTCATTGAGAATCATCTCCTTCCATGCTAAGAAACTTCGTACTTTGCAACACATTTGTTACATGTCCATTATCATACCAGCGGTAAGCTGAGCGGTAGCAGGATCATACGAGATGATTGCCTAATCCTCCAGAAGAAGATAAAGTTAAGTTGTTCGTGGATAAGAGGGGGGACGAAGAGGATGGGTGATTGGTTCGAAAAACAAAGGAGAGAACTACTGCAAATTATCGAGAAATTCACACTGGAAGACGGGACGCACGACACGCAAGTTCCCGGTTTACGTTTGATTCGGACTTCCGAGTTATCCGAGCCGGTTTACTCCGTCTACGAACCTTCCCTGTGCATCGTGGCGCAAGGTTCTAAAGTGGTTATGTTGGGGCAAGAGGTGTACCACTATGATCCAAGCAGCTATTTAACCGCTTCGGCACATTTACCGATTACAGGACAAGTGATGGAGGCTTCGAGAGAAACACCGTATTTAAGCCTGCAGATCCTATTCGATATGAACCAGATTCTTGATATCATGCAGGCATCTGGAGAGGCTATACGAGCAAAATCTGAAGCTAGTCGGGGTTTGAAGGTAAGCCGGATGCAAGACACTCTGTTGGATGCGGTGCTGCGGCTTGTGAAACTGATCGAGACACCGCAGGATATCCCAGTGCTTGCGCCGTATGTTATTCGAGAAATCATATATCGGGTGCTTCAGAACGAAAACAACGCGTCTTTGAAGCAATTTGCCGTCATCGGAAGTCATGCGCAACGAATCGCGGGAGTAGTCGAGAGGCTTAACCGCGACTTTGCCCAACCGCTACGGATTGACGAATTGGCAGCAGAGGCTCGTATGAGCGCCTCATCTTTGTACGACTATTTTAAGGAAGTCACGGGGATGAGTCCGATCCAGTTTCAAAAGCATATCCGATTGCAAGAGGCGCGTCGCCTGATCTTCTCCCGATCGATCAATGCGGCAGAAGCAGCGTTTCAAGTCGGTTACGAGAGCCCATCGCATTTTAGCCGGGAATATGCGCGGATGTTTGGATTACCGCCAGTCCGGGACGTTCGCCGTTTGCGTAGTTATCTTGTTGACGGTATCACGGTTTCTGAATAGTTTTAATGGAGGATAACTAATGAAGTTGGACGAACTGACTAAGACTAGGCTGCTGATTCATGTCGGCAGCCTATCTTCGTATTTGGCAGTGACGTAAACAAATTCCAATATATTTCATATATTTGCGGATGGTATCAGCTACGCGGGAAGATTGTAAAAAAAGATATTTATGTTTGGAACCATGAAGATGATAGTAGAACGTGGATAAGCTCTTCTCTATCAAGTTTCATAAAGGGCTGGATTAAAGGGACAATTAGTGTATAAATCAAGCACTGAACCCTTGAGCGGGAAACGATAGTGCAAAAACAAGGGACAGATTGACGCGATAGGCAGCTGTCCCTTGTTTCATTGAAGTAACGGGCAGGATAATGACAATCAATTATAGAAATTAATGGACATTAGATGGATTACTGTGACCGATGAAATCAATGAACGATGTTTAATCATTTGTTGAGATTTGGTTAGGCCGGATTTAAAATTTCTTTATGTGAGGTAAGAAATCTATGTTTCCAAGAGTGATTAAACATTATAACTTCCTGAAGAGGTACTTTAAATTTAAAACAATTGTTGGAGAAGTGTTTTTTTTGCATTAATATTTTGTTGTTATTATTTCTTTTCCAAAAAAGGAATTATTGAATCACTCATTATGTCTATATTGATTTGCAGTATTCTGATTATTTCTAACTACTTTAGTTTCAAGAAACATATAATGAAATATCTTAAAAGATTTAAGGACAAGGATACGAAAAATGCGGGTAAGTGATGAGACGTTATTGAGCTAACGAGAGACGATAGTATAAAGGCTGCTGCTAAGCAGCCTTTATTACATTAACGGGCAGGAAAGCGCGATTATCTTGCGAATACCTTAAAATATGGCGAATAATGGAGTTTACGAAGATGAACAAGCCCAAGTGCGAGGTATATAAGATGAAAAAAGCAGAGTTGATTAAACAAACACAGAGTGAATTTGATGAAATGTTATTAGACAAATCCATTGAAACTTTGAAAATATGGAATTGTAAAATTAAGGACTATTCAAAACTAAACACTCTGACCAACCTACGGGAGTTAGAGATTTTTTCATTCGAAACTGGAACATTAAATAATCTCAAGGAATTGAAGAACTTAGAAAAGCTTAGAATAATCCATCTGCCTCAAATTCATTCACTTGAAGAATTGACTAACTTAGAGAATTTAACCGAATTATCACTCGAGTCTTTACCTAGTTGGGATTCATCAGGAAAGACTTTAATTTTTGATAACTTGAATTTTTTAAGTTCACTGACAAATCTAAAGAAACTTGTATTAATGAAAGCTAGAGTGCTTAATCACGGATTATCTCCACTTGAAAAACTAAATAATTTAGAAGTCTTTGAGACTGACAATACATTTTCAGTTAGGGATTTTGCAAAATTGTCACTGAAATTACCGAAAGTAGAATGTGCATATTTTAAGGCATATCGTTCAGTAAATTATTCAAAGTGTAAGAAGTGTGATTCATATAAAGTGAAATTAACAGGAATAGAGAATAATAAAATGCTTTGCCCGATATGTAATATAGATAAGTTGAAAAAATATGAAATTGAATTTGAGAATCTAAAGAATGAGTCATAGTTCGAGAAGCGACCCATTAAGCTAAACGGGACACGTTAGTTTAATGAGATGGTAGGCAATTATTTGTTAGAAGTACTTCAAATCTTATTTGTAAATTGGGTTATTCACTCCAATCCACCACTTCAAAACTTAATTTGTAAATCAATTTTTTATAAGAAAAGCCAGCAAACCCTTATGTTTGCTGGCTTCTTGCACTTCAACACTTATTTGTCACCCAACATCGAACGAATATGATTAACATTTAACAGTAGAGGGGATTAAGCTATAGGGCAGCAAAGTGTTTCCCCATAGAGGGCAGATAATTCAGGAGGTCTTGGTGGTTCTGTGTGTTTCCTGCATTGGTGTGAATATAGATTTTGTTACATCGGAAGCAGTTTTGCTATTCGTAGAATTTGGAATTCAAGTAAAGTAAGGACAGGGGCGACCTGTCCTTTTTTAATAGATGAGGATAAAGCGTGATGAGTTTACGGCTAGATCAAGATTTAAAGATCGACTCTCAAGGTGCCTAGCATCTTGGCGAATTTCGGATCGTGGTAGGATAGGAAAAGACTTTTCTGTGTATCGAGAGTGGAAATTTGTTCGATATCGTCCGCGCTCAACTCAAAATCGAAAATATCGAAATTTTCGACGATACGCTCTTTTCTCACCGATTTTGGAATTACAACGACTTCACGCTGAACTAGCCAGCGCAAAACGACCTGGGCGACGGACTTATTGTGTTTTTCTGCGATCGAAACCAGCACTTCGTTGCCGAACATGTTGTTGAGCCCTTCAGCGAACGGCGCCCACGACTGGTGCTTTACTCCTTGCTCCTTCATAAAGGCTGCACTCTCTGTCTGCTGGTAGAACGGGTGTGTTTCGACTTGGTTGACGGCGGGCACGATTTCGTTATGCACAATAAGGTCCATCAGACGGTCGGGCAGGAAGTTGCTAACACCGATCGCCTTGATCTTGCCTTCACGGTAAAGGTCTTCCATCGCGCGCCAAGCACTGTAGTAATCGCCAAACGGCTGGTGAATAAGGTATAAATCGAGATAGTCGAGCTGTAGCTTCTTGAGAGACTTGGCAAACGCCAGCTTAGCACTTTCGTAGCCAGCATCCTGAATCCAAAGCTTGGTCGTGATGAATAACTCCTCGCGCGGTATGCCGCTGCGCTTGATCGCGCGTCCGACCGCTTCCTCGTTCAGATAACCAGCAGCGGTGTCGATCAGGCGGTAACCGGCCATCAGCGCCTCATATACCGCATTCTCGCATTCATTAGCATCGGGAATTTGGTAGACACCGAAGCCGATAATCGGCATTTTTATTCCGTTGTTCAATGTTACGGTTTGCATTGTGATTCCTCCCATTATTTCAAATGTAATACAACAAACGGCGCGTATCCCGGGAATCGGGCATTGCAGCGAGGATTCCCTTCACGGCTGATTTGCGTTACAGTAAGCTTATTACCTTCGTGTTACACGAAGGCAAGCCACATTTGAAAATTTATTTTCCAAGGAGGATTTCAAATGCATACGGTCAAAGAAGCGTCCTTGATAACGGGACTCACCGAGCACGCCGTGCGCTTTTATACGGATAAAGGCCTGGTGCCAAGCGTACAGCGCAATCAAAACAACATCCGGATGTTCGATGAAGAATCGATCAACTGGCTGCATGGCGTCAAATGCCTTAAGCAATCTGGGATGCCGATTGAAGTCATAAAAAAGTATGTAGATCTCTGTCTCGAAGGGGACTCGACCATTCCGCAACGCTGCGCACTCATGATGGAGCATAAAGAAGTGGCACTCATTCAGCTCGAAGAAGCCAAACGGCATGTTGCCCATTTAGAACAAAAAACCGCCCTATATCAGGCCATTCTGGAGCACCGCACTCCAGACACGACCAATCCCGCTAACTGGGACAAAATTCAGCATATGCATGCTGACGTATTTTACTCACCTTCTGTTCGAAAGGCATGAGAGATATTCGTGAGCACATCAACCCTTTGGAGAAATTCTTCGGTTTAAACTCGGAATGGCTTGTCAATGAACAAGATCAACATCAGTCTAAATTGAACTAACGGAGGACTATAGCCTAATAAAGACATAGCGACAGTCGGTCATGACGATCGGCTGCCTTTTCCACGCTAATGGGCAGTAAACCATACGTTGTTCCTCGATAATGAAGGGGATGCGGTGTGCAGTCTAGGATCTGTTGGAAGCATTGCAAAAACAGGGAACAGACTGC
The DNA here is from genome assembly GCF_009757995.1 of Paenibacillus anseongensis. Classification (NCBI taxonomy): domain Bacteria; kingdom Bacillati; phylum Bacillota; class Bacilli; order Caryophanales; family Paenibacillaceae; genus Paenibacillus; species Paenibacillus anseongensis. The sequence continues at coordinate 105,093 of NZ_WSEM01000003.1, read as the reverse complement.
CTTGGCAGCTGATCCCTGTTTCTTTACTGTCTGCTAATTCGAATTCTAACGATGGCTTATCGGTTTACCTTGCGCTCCGTTCGAAACAGCTTCCCATGTCTCCCAAGTGGCTAAACGATCGGCATAGGTTCCGCGCACCAAAGGCAAGACCCCAGCGCCGACCGCAAACCGCAGAGGTGGGTCCTCGGCGTCTACGATTTCAAGAATCGCTTCGGCGGTTGCCTTCGGATCGCCTCGTTCTTCGGTCGATAATCGAATGGAAACCCGAGTTCGAAGTTCAGCGTAAACTCCCAGTACCTGTGATGTCTTCATGGACAAGGGGCTTCCAAAGTCGGTGGCAAAGGCGCCCGGCTCGAGCAACGTGACCTTAATGCCGAAGCCTTTAACCTCTTGAGCGAGGCTGTCGTGAAGTGCTTCGACTGCCCATTTGGAGGCGCAATAGAAGCCAATGAGCGGCGCCGCAACAAGACCCATGGCGCTTGAGACGCCGAGAATGTGCCCGCTGCCCTGTTGTCGAAGCAGAGGTAGGGCAGCTTGGATGACACGAAGCGTACCAAAGTAATTGGCGTCAAATAGTTCGCGGACGGCGGATTCGTCAGCCTCCTCAGTCGTGCCAACCAGCGTGTAACCGGCATTGTTTAGGACGACGTCCAGCCTGCCGAAATGCGCATGAGCCTGCTGAACGACATGCTCGACCTGCCGGGAATCCGTTACATCGAGCGCTAGGGGGAGAACAGCGTCTCCGAAACGTTCCTTAAGGTCGACGATGCTTTCCGGTGTGCGAGCGGTCGCGGCAACCTTATCCCCGCGAGAGAGTGCGGCCTCGGCCCAAATGCGCCCTAATCCGCGAGAGGCTCCTGTAATGAACCAGACTTTGTTTTCCATAGAATTCTCCTCCAATACATTTCCTGTTGTAGTATTTTAAAGCTTCTGTTTTCTCTTTCGTTCTTCTCTAATGTTACGGTTTAGTAGCTTGATACGGAATTTCAAATAAGTTAGCATGGTATTAACTTATGGTTTATGCAAAAGGAGGGGCCTCCCTGAATGATTGAGCAACTGAAGACGTTTGTTCAAGTGGCGGAGTCCGGAAGCTTCTCTAAGGCAGCCGAAAAGCTTTTTATTTCTTCAACTGCTGTGATGAAGCAAATGAATTTGTTGGAAAAGCAAGCCGGAATCCCGCTTTTTATCCGTACCAACCACGGTGTCAGGCTCACAAAGGCAGGAATAAGTTTTATCAAAGATGCGAAATTTATGCTGCAGTATTTTCAAGAATCTCTTATCCGCATGCATCAGTCCGCACAGGTAAATCGGCATATTGTTCGAGCGGGCACTTCTATGCTTAACCCCTGTAAGGTTTTGATTGATTTGTGGAATGGAATTAGCGACCTATACCCGCAATTCGGAATAAACATCGTTCATTTCGAAGATGACGCACATACACTCCCAACCACTTACCGCATGATTGGCCAATCACTCGATATCATTGCGGGGCCATTTCTTACAGATAACTTGAAGGATTACTACCGTGTGCTTGAACTGGGGAGTTACCGCGTTTGCTTTGCCGTATCTCGGCAGCATAGGCTGGCTTCAAGAAAAACACTTTCTGTCAAAGATTTGTATGGGGAAAAATTGGCTGTAGTGAATGGTGGGGGAAGTGCCGTCATTCATGACATACGTGATTTCCTGATAATGAATCATCCTCAAATACGAATTAAGGATGTTCCGCGCCTCTATGATCTTGATGTGTTTAATCGCTGCGAGGAAAGTAATACGGTTATGCTAACATTGGAGTCGTGGGCAGATATTCATCCATCCTTGGTGACGATCCCTAGTAATTTAGATTTCGCAGTTCCATATGGTTTGATATATCCATTACATCCGTCCAAGGAAGTTGAGCAATTCTTGGAAATCATAAAAGAAATACAAGGTAATGCTTTGCCTAAGGTTGAGTGATGTCGAGGCGCGCTGCCATGTCTACGATCCAGAAGGTAATATGTTACTTATTGGCAGTCGACCTAATAGCAATTGATATTACGACGAGGAATGACAGTTGAACGGCTGCCACAAAGCAGCCGTGATTGCATTAACGCGCAGTAAAAAAAAGGAGACGGAGTGAGTCGAGGAATGGACTTTCAAAAAAAAGCAACGCAACTAAACCGTGAAGGTATAAAACTCGCATAGCAATCCAAATTTGAAGAGGCAACTTCTTGCTTTCAACAAGCGTTGGTCCTGTACCCAAACTTTGGATTACTCCATCTACAAACAAAATTTTTAGGAATTTTGAAGTTCGACAAAACCTTTACCAAACACATCCTGCACATTTTGAACTGTCATGAAGGCTTCGTGATCCGCGGATTTTACGATGTTCTTCAGCAGGGCAACCTCCTGTTTCTTGACTATAATATAGAGAATATTCATGGAAGTCTTCGTATAATAACCATGACCGCTTAAGACCGTAACACCTCGATCCATAAGAGTGTTTACTTGTTGAGCGATCTGGTCTTGTTTTTTGGAAATAATCGTTATAGATTTCGTTGGGTTCAATCCGTCTATCACGAACTCCATTACTTTGGTAGCTACGAAAAGCATAATAATGGTGAACATCAGTCTTTCGGCGCCAATGATAAAGTAAGAGGACATTGCTACAATAACATCGCACAACAACAACGCAAAACTGATATTCCAGTCCCAGAACTTGTTCATTAACTTGGCTATAATAACAGTGCCAGCGGTCGTACCTCCTACCCTAACAATAAGTCCGATGCCAAATCCAACCAGAGCCCCTCCGAAAATGGAATTCACAATTAAATCGTTTGAAGCAATATGCCAACCCTGAGTCAGATGAAGAAACAACGAATGGAGAGAAACGGCAGCGAGTGTATATAATACGGTCTTTCTTGTTAACAAACGGCATCCAATTGCCAACAGTAACAGATTAATAATTAAGCTTGTCCAACCTGGAGACCATTCCAGCAAATAATATAAAATGATAGTAATGCCAACTACACCACCCTCGCCCAATTCGTGAGGGATGACAAACACATTAATGCCCAACGCAAAAGCTAGTGCACCAACTGTTATAAATAACAAATCTATGAATGTTCTTTTCACTTCTAAAGCCTTCTTTCTCGCTATGGTACTAAGCCATGACGCAAGCCTATCGTGTCATTTCGTGCTATTGTTACATTTAAACACGGCCTTCATAACTTCTCAAGGAGTTATACTACCATGCTACCATGCTAACAATTTAACAGATTAAAGACAGACTTCATTGAAGGCAGCTCATACAGGGCGGATTTTTGATGAAAGAATTATTAAAATGCATCACTTCAAAATTAAATTTGTAAACCTATTTTATAAGAAAGGCCAGCAAACCCTTATGTTTGCTGGCTTCTTGCACTTCAAAACTTATTAGTCACCCAACAGTGAGTGAGTGGCTAAGCTAACTTTCATATCTGCAGAAAATACTGGACTTATCGTTCCGAAAAAGTTTATACTGTACCTACGGAAACGGAGGAAGAACCATGGGACGCTACAAAGAGTTTGATAAAGAAGCGGTGCTTCATAAAGCGATGCTCGTTTTTTGGAAGAAGGGCTACGAAGCGGCAAGCATTCCCGATTTGCTGGAAGCTATGGATCTTAGCAGATCAAGTCTGTACGAAACGTTCGGGGACAAACAAACGCTTTATATCGAGGCGATCAACTGGTACAAGAAGTGGAGGCAAGCCAAACGGGACATCCTCATCAATGCGACATCCGCAAAATCGGGAATCCGGCAGTACTTCGAGATACACATCGATTCCGCCTTGGACGACGAGTCGCCGAAGGGCTGTCTCATTACTAATGCAGCAGTCGGCATGGATTCGCCAGATGAGCAACTGAATGCGTTGATCAGGGAGCGGTTTGACGAGTTGGAGAAATCCTTCTACGAGCTGCTGCGCAAAGGTCAGGGGACGGGCGAAATCATGCCTGAGAAAGATATCAAGACTTTATCTTATCTGCTTTCAAACCTGAATCATAGTATAAATATAGTTGCGAAGGTGCAGGGTGACCGCAGCAAGATGCAGCAGATGATAGACACGGTGATGGAAATGCTATAAAACATATTTTTTTTATCAATTCCGGAACGAATGTTCCAGAAAATTTCTGATGAACAAAGGGGACCTTTTATGCATTCAGCTTCCATTCCAACGGAAAAGTCGGTTTCGCCATCGCTGATTTTTATCCTGGCGGCCGCTTGCGGTATCATAGCGGCAAATCTTTATTATGCTCAACCATTGATAGGCTCGATCAGCTCGACAATCGGGCTCTCCTCCGGTGCTGCCGCACTCATCGTTACGTTGACTCAAGTCGGCTACGGGATCGGCTTGTTATTTATCGTACCGCTCGGAGACATCCTGGAAAATCGTAAGTTGATCCTTTCATCATTGCTCTTTACAGCCGCCGTTTTGACAATTGCCGCTGTAATTAAAAGCGCCATCCTGTTCCTCACCGCTTCACTCGTGATCGGAATAGGTTCCGTAGCAGCACAAATCCTTGTGCCGTATGCGGCCCATCTTTCGCCTGAAGCCGTGCGCGGTCGCAACGTGGGCAACGTCATGAGCGGGCTGCTACTGGGGATTATGTTCGCGCGTCCCATTTCGAGCTTGGTAGCGGAGTATATGGGCTGGCGCGCCATATATTTCTTCTCCGCAGCATTGATTTTCACGCTGGCTCTTGTATTGGCAAAGACACTACCCTCAAGGAAGCCTTCGGCCACTACAGCCTACCCGGCGCTGCTGCACTCCATGCTGCATCTGCTGAAGGCGACACCGGCATTGCGCCGAAGGGCAATTTATCATGCTTGTGTATTCGGAACGTTCAGTTTGTTTTGGACTACAGTTCCGTTGGTATTGACAAGTCCGCCGTTCCTTTTCACTCAGAAGGAGGTCGCTCTGTTCGCATTAGTCGGGGTAATGGGGGCAATTGTGGCGCCAGCGGCTGGCCGTATGGCAGACCGTGGATGGGTTCGCCCGGCTACGGGATGGGCATTGGCCATCGTTATCTTTTCCGGGCTGCTTCCCTTGCTGGTTCCATCAAGTTCTGCACTCGCAGTCCCGATTCTCGTAGTTGCGGCGATTCTACTTGACTTGGGGGTTTCCGCCAACATGGTTCTCGGACAGCGGGTGATTTTCTCTTTAGGAGCGGAATTTCGCAGTAGGCTTAACGGTTTGTATATGGCCATTTTCTTTTTGGGGGGCGCTATCGGCTCAGCGGCAGGGGGTTGGGCTTATGCAGCGGGGGGCTGGAAAGCGGCACTGCTGATCGGAATCGCCTTACCGACCATCGCGATGGCGTATTATGGAACGGAGTTTTCGAGAATAAGGAAGGAAAGTCTCATTGATTGAGGAGCACAGTTTGCATAGGTCTAAAGTTAAACAGGCGTGAACTCATTGCGTACACACCTGTTTATTTTCTAATTGTATGGAGAAACAATTTATTCGTACGCCCCCACCACCTACCCTTTCCGCACCTGCCGCTGAATCCGATACTCTGTCGGAGATATCCCCTCCAAATTTCTAAACGTTCGGATAAACGAGTTACGGTTGTTAAATCCGATCTCTTCCAATATTTTCTGAATCGGCTTGGATGTATGCTGCAGCATCTCCTTGGCTTTCGCGATTCGCAGCTCTTGCAGATACCTCTGAAACGTCATGCCTAGTTCCTTTTTCAACAGTTTGGACATGTACTTGGGTGAGGTGTTGTATTTGTCGGCAAGCATGTCCAGACTAATGTCTTCGTGATAATAGTCATCAATGTATTGCTTAAACAACTTAATATCAAACCCTGGCTGGACAGGGGTGCATGCTTCTAGAACACTATCGTAAAACGACACGATGAAGTCTGCCATATCCCCAATTGAGTGGGTACTGATGGACATGACGAACTCGCTGTAGTTTTTGAAGATGGATTCGTCCATCGTTTTATCAAGCTGCTTCAACGCTTGTGTACCGATCAGATACAGATGCATATACAACTGTCTACTGCTCATATCGGTCATGGCGCTGTTCATATTGGCATTAATAATTGTCTTCAGCAGTTGCTGCAAATCCTCTTGCTTGTTGGAGAGCAGCAGGTTAAAGAGTTTGTTTTCATCTGTTTTGCTTAGCAAATATCCGGACTCGTCCTGATTATTCTCGTTATAAATGCTGATCCTTTTGGTATCGAACGGGGAGACCCGCCAGAGCGCCTTCATTGCCTCGACGTAGGAGCGTTGCATGCCTTGATAGCCTATATATTTCCTGCCGATGCCGATATGAATGTGCACGAACGCCTTGTCGGTCTGAAACAGATCGTCAATTTGCTGCAGATACTCATGATAGGCCCAGGTATCAGCGTCGGCGTCATGGGGCAGATTCACCAGTATTGCGAACAGATTGGTGTCCATCTCCAGCAAATAGACCGAAGAGCTTGGTGGAATCATCGATTTCATCAGCTTGAGAAGCCGTTGAGAAGCTTGATTCTGGAACTCTTCTGAGAACGAATCATAGAATGGCTTCTTGAAATTGCACTGAATCAGCCCGACCCAGAAGGAATCGTGCATAAAGCTGAATTTGCAATTCGCCAGGAAATCGTCGATCCTACTGTGGTCCATCTGGCTATTACTCTTAAGCATCTTCACCAGAAATTGATCGATCACCAGTGGGAGCGTATAGGACAACGTCTCATTCAGATGGGCGACATTGCTTTTCATTCGGTCAATTTCATTATTAATGTATTCAAATTCTTTGAACGAATCGCTGCTTCGCTGCATACTCCGACCATCCTGCAACGTACGGACGAGAGCCCGGATGGGCGAGTATAGCATTTTGGTGAACAGGATAGACATAAGTAGCCCGACCAGCAGTGCGATTGCTGTAACAATAATATTCCAATTACTGAAATTGTTAAAATTTGCCTTGATGTCCGTTATAGGAACGCTAACGATCATATTGGCCTGCTGGAAGAAGAAGCTAGTGTTGAATTTGATAATGAGCATTTCTTGATTGCGAAACGTCATCTTAAAGCGATTGGCCGTCTCTCCCACAGCTTTTTCTAATATCTCTGACATGTCTGCGTTATTTTCTTCCGTTGAAAAAAGCAGTTGATTGTCTTGATTGGAGACGAGAAGCATACTGTTAGGCGTTATTTTAAAACTGCGAAGAAGTTGTATAATCGGTTGCACGTCCAGATTGATCACGTACAAATCGTTCGACCAATAACCTCCGATCATCGACTGCACGACAGGAATGCTCGTTTTACCGTGGTTTCGGATGGTTCCGGAAATGTCGGATGGAGGGAGAATCGTAAACAAGTGGTGACTCGCTTGATACGCCTGCCAAAAATCCTTCGGATACAGTCCGCTACGGTACACTTTGTCGTAATAAAAATCGGATGCATACGTACCTTCATCGCTGATGATTAGCTTTTCACTGCGCTTATATATGTAAGCGTTGTCAATGTAATTGCTGCTTGATTTAATGCGAGACAAGGAACGAATGGCTTCGGTAATATCGGCATATTTGGACACATCGTCGATGGTATAGTTAGCGGAAAAAATGCGTAGCACATTTGGATCAAGCGCTAGCAAATAGTTGGTTTGATAAATGCCTTCGAACAGATTGTTCAAGGAGGAAGCGATATTGGCGACTGAGCGGTCATAATTATGTTCGATCTGGTTTTCAAATTTGCTCAGCAGGACGTTATACGATAAGAAGTTAATAAGTTGCAAAAACATTGTAATGGAGAGAAACAACAGGATGAATCGGAAAAGGATGCTTCGGAAACCAAGCTTCTTCCATTTGGATATTATCGCAGGCATATCGCTGTCCTCACATCCTTATGTTGTTATGATTTGATCAAATTATAGTTAGCAATGAGGGAGCAAGTCAACTTTGTTACATCGATATAAAAGGATTAGGTAGAAAAGTGTTACATGGTGGAATAATCGAACTTGCGATGGAAAGGAAAAGCGTGACATAGGCGATAAATCGTTGTACACAATAGGCGAAATCGATGACATCGATCCCGAACTGGCTGTATTCATCTCCACGAGAAATGTGATTTGATAGTTTCAGCACCACATCACACAGGAAAGGAGGTTACGCTATGGAAATAGCGACTGTGCGCACATCTCATCATCGCGCTAGGTCATATTGGAAGCGTTACAGTTATTACTACATTCTACTCATCTTGCCACTCGCCTACTTCCTCATATTCAGGTATGGGCCGATTGCAGGGAACGTGCTGGCCTTTCGCAAATATGTACCGGGGGGGCCTGTGTATGGAACGGAATGGGTAGGTCTTCGCTACTTCAAGCTGTTCATGAACGATCCGAACTTTTGGGTAGCCTTTAAAAACACGTTGGTGCTGAGCATTCTGAATCTGGCGATTACATTTCCGTTGCCGATTCTGTTCGCTTTGCTAATCAATGAGATCGTAAGCCCGCGAGTCAAGAAGTTCATTCAGACTGTTTCTTATTTTCCGAATTTTGTTTCCATTGTTGTGGTCGTAGGCATGATCAAGGAGCTGCTCTCGCCCACGACAGGTTGGTTCAACCAGCTGCTGATTCATTTTGGGATGGATCCGATTTTTTTCGTCAATGAACCAGGGTGGTTTCGAACCATCTATATCACCTCGGATATATGGCAGTATATGGGGTGGAATGCGATCATTTACTGCGCTGTTCTGGCCTCGGTAGATTCGCAGTTGTATGAGGCGGCAGAGCTTGATGGCGCAAGCCGGCTGAAGCAAACGATTCATGTCACCATTCCGCAAATGCTCCCGACGATTTCGGTTGTGTTTATTCTTTCTCTTGGTTCCATTCTTAGCATTGGATTTGAGAAGGCACTGCTGCTCTATACGCCGAGCAATTCCGCCACCAGTGATATTATCGATACATTTGTGTTCCGGATGGGTCTTGAGAACAGCAATTACAGCTACGCAACGGCAGTCGGCATGTTCGGCGGTTTGATCGGTCTCTTCCTCGTATCGGGAGCCAACTACATGTCCCGCAAAATTTCCGGCATATCCTTGTATTAAGGAGGTGGAGCATGCTCTATCGGCGAACTTGGAGCTATCAACTGTTCAGAGTGGTGAATGCACTCATCATGCTTGCCGTTCTGGCAGCTATAATCATCCCGTTTCTAAATTTATTAGCGATTTCACTTAGTGAATCTTGGGCAATTGTAGGCGGTAAAGTGGGGTTATTTCCCATAGGTTTTAACCTGGACGCTTATTTCCGCATTTTTCAGCATCCGAGCATCAAGTCAGGCTTCTACAATTCCTTTCTTCAGACGGGGCTTGGCACGGCAATCGGATTGTTTATGCTGACGATTTGTGCTTATCCATTATCCAAAACCTTTTTGAAAGGCAGAAAACTCTTCATTCTGTTTATCATGTTTACTATGTTTTTCAGTGGAGGCTTGATACCTACTTATCTGGTGGTAAAAAGTCTCGGTTTAATCGATACGATCTGGGCCATTGTGCTGCCCTTCTGCATTACACCGTATTACTTACTGCTAGTCATGACGTATTTCCAATCCATTCCCGAAAGCCTTGAAGAGTCGGCTATGATCGATGGCTTGAATCCAATCCAGATTCTGTGGCGCATCGTCATTCCGCTCTCCAAGCCGGTGTTAGCTGCTATCACGCTTTTTCTCGCAATTTATTATTGGAATAATTGGTTTAACGCAATGATTTATTTGAACAGCACGGAGAAGCTTCCCGTCATGATGATCGTGCGCAATATTGTAGCTGGAGCAGATCTGGCGTCCAATGGCGGCCAAAGCGAGGTCACGAGCCTTTCGGCGGCATCCTTAAAATCGGCGGCCATTATGGTCACAACACTGCCGGTGGTTATCCTGTTTCCTTTTGCTCAGAAGCATTTTGCGCAAGGCGTTATGTTGGGTGCGGTTAAAGGTTGATCGTAAGAGGGGCTTGAATTTTGTAGTTGCCAGCTTTCACAGAAGAAAGCATTTAGGAGGAAATCCGATGAGACGATCCATGAAAAGAGGGTTTTTATTCGTCACTGCTTTGATGGTGATCACCGTACCTTTAACCGCTTGCTCCAGCTCCAATAAGGGTGCGGGAACTAACGTGAGTGGCGAAAATAGTTCAGAGAAAACGACCACTTTCTCGATGATGTACTCCGACAGCGCCGCTTATCCCTTCAATAAAGAGTGGCCTGCGCTCAAGCAGATGCAAACGCTTAAGAACGTGAAGTTAGATGTGCAAGCGGTACCGGATAAGGATTACGCCAATAAGTTTAAAATTGTGACCAGCTCGGGCACGCTGCCGGATTTGATCAGCTCCGTGGATCATCCCAGCTTGATGAGCGTAGCCGAGACCGGTGTCCTGTTAAACATCAACGACTATCTCGATAAGCTGCCGAATTTTCAAAAAAGAGTGAAAGAATACAAGATTGACGATGAGCTTGAGAATTGGGAGACGAAGGACGGCAAACTGTATATTTTACCGCAAATGAACGAAGCAGCTTTGTACAATACGGCACCTGTTATTCGTACGGACCTGCTGAAGAAATACGGCTTGCAAGTTCCGAAGACGATGGATGAGTTGTATAACGTATTGAAGGTATTCAAGGAGAAGGACCCTGCAAGCTATCCAATGGCGAATTTGATAGGTGCCAATACCCTTCGGAGTATCTCGGGTGCTGCTTGGGGGATTGATCCTTCGTATAACGGGTTCATGTATGACAGCGCTTCGAACTCGTTCACTTATGCCTATACCAGTGACAATTACAAGCAATATGTGAAGTACTTGAACAAGCTGATCACCGAGAAACTGGCCGATCCGGAGTTGTATACGTCGAGCCTGGATTCCTGGAAGCAGAAAATGGCGACTGGCAAAAGCACATTCACGTACACCTGGATTAGTGAACTTGCCCAGCTGAATGCGGATGGAAAAAAGAACGTCGGTCCCGACTTTGAACTGACGCCATTACCTCCGATCGCAGGTCCGGGCGGAGTCAAGGCGGCTAGTACGACCCGAATCAAAGACGGTCTCGTCATTCCCGCCAGCGCAGCAAAAAAACCTTATTTTGACAAGCTCCTTGCGTTCGTGGATTGGTTATACAGCGATGAAGGTAATGTCCCGTTCACTTGGGGAATCAAAGATCAGACTTATGTCGAAGTGAATGGCAAAAAGGATTTCAGCGACGCAGTCAAAAACAGCAGCAGCATTCAGAAGTCACTATGGGATATCGGAGCTGCGAACACCAATTATGCCATGCTTTATCCGTATGACTGGTTTATTAAGGTGTTGAACAATCCGTTAGTTGGCACGCTCACCGAGGAAGCCAAGGCCAAAAACTGGTTCCCAGCCATTACCAAGGTACCAAAGCTGAAAGCGGAGCAGAAGGAAGAGGAGAACATGCTCGTTACGACCGTGAACGATTTATTTGCCAAGACGCACGAGCAGTTTGTGTATAACAAAGTCAACATTGATACGGAATGGAACAACTATGTGAAGGACATGGACGCACGCGGCGTAACGAAATTAAAGAAAATCTATAACGATTCATTAGCGAAATAATAACTGAATTTTGGAGAGGTGGAAAAGACAATGAAACAAGAGATTCGAGTGATCGTGATAGGGGCACATCCCGATGAGCCGGATATTTATGCAGGCGGTACTGCGGCGTTATTCGCCGCTTTGGGGCACAAAGTGAAATTTCTTTCTTTGACTGACGGCTGCGGCGGCCATTATGAGTTACCTGGACCAGAGCTGGTTACACGCAGGAAAAAGGAAGCGGATGAAGCAGCCAAGAGGCTGGGCATTGTCGAATACGAAGTGCTGAGCACGCATGACGGTGAATTATTTCCCGATGTGGCTACGCGCAATGAGGTCATTCGGCACATCCGACGCTGGCAAGCCGATGTGGTCATCACGTTCCATCCGGCTGGGGGCACGCATCCCGATAACCGATACGCCGGACACGTTGTGAGCGATGCTGTTCCGTTCTCAGCGCTTAAAAATGCGGTAATCGACGTTCCGGCTTTGGAGCGTACGCCGGTTGTACTGCTCATGCCGGACTACTCCATGAAGGATCGCTATCAAGCGGACGTGGTGATCGATATTGAAGCCGTGCTAGAGAAGAAGCTGCTAGCTTGCGATGCACATGCTTCTCAATTCTATGAATTCAGCGGCAAAAATGAGGACCGCGAAGTACCTCAGACCTGGGAAGAGAAGCGGGAATACCTGCTGAAATATTGGGCGCCATTTTTCTATGTCTCTGATGAGATGAAGGCGGGATTGGAGAAATGGTATGGAGCGGAGAGAGCCGCGCAGATTACCTACGCTGAGCCATTTGAAATCGCCAATTACGGCCGAAAAGTGGATGACGCAGAGCTCAAAAAGTGGTTCCCGATGCTGGGATGATGGAAATGAATATCTCATTTAATCCATTATAGAGATTGGAAAAATAGAGGTGTAAATATGGCTATGAAGATTGGAATCGATCTGCATCACGGCTTTCTTCAGGAAGAAGTCCCGTTCACGGTGGCGCTTGAAAAGGCGAAACAAGAAGGATATGACGGCGTATACGGCAAGTCCCCAATGGTAGCCTCCAAAACGCTTGATCCTGTGGAACTTAAAGAAGCAGCCGATACCGCTAAGGAACTCGGATTATACATTGATCTGGGCATTGGGCGCGTTAACCCGTTCAATACCAATGAAACCCCGGAGGTGTGGCAGCTAGGCGATGGCGATTACAAGCTGGCTGTAGAGAAGATGCTCTACGCAGCAGCTAGCATAGGGGCAAAAGAGTTGATTGGGGTCACAGCCGGTTGGAAAGGCGAGCATAAGGGCTACCATGTATATGATCGATTCCGCACAGATGTTACTTGGGAGGAGCAGCTTCGCGCCACAGCCAATTTCCTGAAAAGCCTTAAGCCTGTGCTGCTCGACACAGGCACCCGAATCAATCTGGAAACGCACGAGGAGATTACCTCGCATGAAATCGTCCGATTGATTGAAGAGGTCGGCGACGATGTTCTCGGCGTCGCATTCGATACCGCGAATGTGTTCGCCCGCGGTGAGGATCCGGTCGCGGTAGCGACGCGAACCGCGCCTTACGTTCATCAGATGCATGCCAAGGATTGCATTCTGTTCTTCTCGGACACCGGACTTATCCGTCAGGTTAAGCCGGTCGGGCAGGGCATCGTCGATTATCGCCAAATATTCTCGATTATCGCCCCGTATCAACCTGATCTGCATATGCAGATTGAAGATCACAAGGGTTACATGAATATCGACATTTTCGTCGAACAGTGGCGGAACAGCCATCCGGATATGAGTCTAAGTGACATTGCCGAGTTGGTCAGATTAGCCCGGATATGTGAACAACGCGTAGCGGAGGGAAGCCTTCCACATCCAGCCATTTACGAGCAACCGGCGTATGCCGAACAGCGTGACGAGCGATTAGGTTTCGCTGGCCATTATCTGCGAACAACCTTGAGCGAGCTCGGATTGCGTTAATGATGAAGGAGGATGTGCTTTGCTGTTGGTAGTGCCGTACGTTGCTGCGGCATTGTTTGTGGTGCAGTCGCTTTGTTTGAAACAGTTCAAGAAGGTAGGGGAGCATCAGGGAGAGCCTTTGCTCCTTCATGCTTCCTACATGCTGATGATTGCGGTCGGATTTATGACATGGACAATGCTAACGGCATGGCCATTCACGGTAAGCTTATCCACCTTTTGGATTGCTATTGTTTATGGCGCAGATTTTGCCTTAACAATGACTGTGTATTCGCTCGCGATCCGCACAGGTCCGCTTTCGACGACTTCTTTTTGCTTTTCTGCCAGCATGCTGCTTCCTATTGCGGCTAGCGCTTTATTTTGGCAGGAAAGCTTCGGGTTTATGAAATGGCTCGGTGTTGGAATGTTTATGGTTTCCTTCTATTTCATTCTTGTCTATGGAAAAAAACAGAAAACCAAGCGAATCACAAGGCAATGGTATGGGTACGCGGGGTTATCCTTTCTGCTGAACGGTAATCTTTCCGTACTCTCCAAGCTCCAGCAAACGATGACGGAGCGAGATGAAACTTCCGTTTTTATGACGATAGCTTTCTTGGCGGGTTGCTTGTTCTGTGTAATAGGCTCAGTTATTTCATCTCGAATTGGCCGTAAAAATAAGTTGGAAACCAACGAGCCTGGTGCCAAGACGGTCTTGCAAAACCTTGCAACTTTCGTAAAGTATTGGCCCTCTATCGTAGGACTTGCTTTAACGACCGGGATCGGCAATTGGATCGTCGTGTGGCTTTCGGGCAAGCTCCCCGGATCTTACTTATTTCCTACAGTTAACGGAGGTATCATCATCGGTCTTGTTGTCGTTTCCCGGTTCTTATACAAGGAATATCTGTCTTCGAGAGGATGGGTGGGTATTATCGTAGGAATAGCGGCGATGATTGCCGTGAGCGTTTAATGCTTTTGCAGAAACATGGGGTTTGGGAAAAATGGAGGGTCTAGGATGAAAAGAAAAGTATGCCTGCTAAGCTGCTGGAATCATTTCCATGCCCAAAGCTTTGTCAGAGAGCTGGCTGATTTGCCTGATGTTGAGATTGTTGCAGTATGGGATGACGAGCCGTATCGCGGAAAAAAATATGCGGAGGAATTCGGCGTTCCATTCGAACCCGATTTGGAAGCATTGTTAGCTCGGCCAGATCTGGATGGCGTCGTTATCGACACCGCGCCGGAACAAGCAGCTTCGCTTATTATCAAAGCGGCTCAAGCCGGCAAGCATGTCATGGCCGATCAAGTGCTGGCGATGTCAAGGAAAGAGGCGCTGATCGCGAAGGAAGCCATTGAGAAGGCGGGCATTATTTTTGCCCTCGACATGTCGCTCAAGCGTTGGCCGATTCATCTTGCCGCCAAGCAAGTGCTGGAGTCCGGCAGAATCGGATCGGTCACCAGTTTGCGGGTGCGCAACGCCCACTCTGGGGCGCTCGGAGGGCTTGGCCAGCAATGGCCGCCTCAGTTCCGACAAAGCACCTACGGTGTATTTGCCGATCTTGGCGCGCATTGCCTGTATTTGATGCTGTGGCTGCTGGGAATGCCGCTCGCGGTGACTGCGATTGGGACTCGCCGTACGGAGACCATTGGCGAAGATAATGCAGCCAGCATCTTCGAATTCGAAAACGGCACAATCGCCATCTGCGATACGAGCCATGTCGCCAACAATTCGCCGTTTTCTATGGAAATGTACGGCACTATGGGCAGCTTCCGTGCAAACGGCATGAACGGGGTTCATCACAAGCTGCTGAAGCAGGAAGACGTGACGGTACATTTGTTTACCCAGGATCAGCAGACGCACCCCAATCCAATGAGTTTACTTCCGCCTATGCCGGGGGAACCCTCCATTCACCGCTGGATCAAGGCGATGGATGGCGAAGTGGAGCCAGCTCTGAACGGAACGCAGGAAGGCATCGCACTTGCCATCATACTTGAAGGTTTGTATCTATCAGCACGCACAGGAACCAAAGTAACGTTTGATGAAATTTGATTTTTTAAAAGATAATTTATATGTTTTGGGTTGAGCGAAAGCTTAACCTTAATTTAATTTTTTTTTTGTTAAAATCTAAGTATGGAATCGATTCTACTCAAACAAATATTTTTCGTTGTAAAGACGGCTGTGCAGCAAAGTTGAAGGGCTACGTTGCATTACATACAACGTAATGGTGTGGTCAGACTGCGATTTCGGTCTTTCGTTGCACATCATACAACCATTTGTTGCAAAAGGTGAATTGTAAGCGGTTTAAATGCAACAATCGTTGTATAAAGTGCAATATAGAGGCGAAGTGAGGCCCCTTTATGGCCAAATGACTGCACAAAATACAACATAGCTGTCACAGTCGCTGCTTCGCTCCAGCGATTCCTCCCTGAGGGGAACTACAGGGCCTTATTTCATCGATATAGGCTCCTCTTCACGTGGAGGGGAACTGACGTCCTCTATTTGTCCGTTTTCTTGAAGAAATCGGGTTAGGCGGTCAAATAAGGCCCTGCAGTTCCGCTGAACGCGGAAACGGGCTTAATTTGTTAGAATAGCGCCCTGTAGTTCCTCTAAGTGGCCAGCCAGCTTACCTCTCCTATGAGGATGCCTCCTCCCCCAAATATCTCAGTAACGCTGAATTAGTAGCTGGGGTTGGGTGTTCTTCACCGTCAAAATTCGCTCCCACTGGGCTCTTAACAAGCTAAACTACGGAGGGAAATTAACTCCTCCAATGATTCCTTTCTCCTCAACGAGGAACTACTGGGTACTATTTCATTGAAATAGGCCCTTTTTCAAAAGAATTTATATGTCTTGAGTTAAGCGAAAGCTCAACCTTATTTTCGTGATTAAGCATTTAATGGTAGATTACTCGTCAAATAGCGACTCGATTCTCAAAGGGATTTGTAAATTTTTGTCGAATACTCTTTTATTATAACATTTGACAAAAAAGGCGAAGTGGATGCTTAAAAATGGCAAGGTCATAATAACGATTATTTGTATCATTGTTGGTTTCTTTGGGTTTCTCATTAAATTTTGGGCAACCCCGATTTATCCGGAGGCAGTAAAAGGCGTGTTGGATTTAACGCAATGGAACTTTGCCAATAACGGGTCTACCCGTTTGGATGGGGAATGGGAATATTATCGAAATCAATTGCTCACTCCGGACGATTTCGACCCGCTGAGACATAACGGCAAGCTACCGGAGATGACGGGGTTCGTTCATGTGCCAGATAGGTGGGAGAAGTATGCAGTCGGGGGCTTGAGCGGGTCTTCGAATGGATATGCGACATTCCGGTTACATGTTAATTTGCAGGGCAACTCTGGGCAGATCTACGGAATCAGGCAGATTAACATTAAAACAGCCCACAAACTGTTCGTAAACGGCAGGGAGATCGGTTCCGGGGGTAATCCTGGGACGGACAGGCAGACGACTCTTTCCGTCAATACACCCTACGTTCAATTTTTGCAAATTGACGGAAATCGTGCTGACATCATCGTTCAAGTAGCTAATTTTCAGTACTTTCAGGGAGGAATCACCCATCCGATTTATTTAGGGTATCAGGGAGACATCCTGTCGATGCGGGAGTTTGCGGTGGTGGAGGATTTATTAGCCACCTCCTGCTTTTTGTTAATAGGCGCATATTTCATTGTTCTTTTCTTGATGAGAGGACGAGAGCGTTCCTGGCTCTATTTTGGTCTGTGCTGTATAGCGGTCTGCGTATATTTGGCGACTCACGGCGAAAAAATTGCGGCGATGTTTGCGCCGGGGATTCCTTTTGAGCTTTTTTTGAAAATACAAACGATCTCCGGTGCAGCATCCGAATTATTTCTCCTGCTCTACGCCATGCAAGCTTTTCCGGGATTATTTAAAAAAGTCGTGATGAAAGGGTTTGGATTGACTCTTGTCGTGAGATTTCTGCTTATTTTGCTTACACCCGCACCGGTCTTCAGTAAAATGGGCAGCGTGGGACTGGTGCTGGCATTTTTCGAGATCCTATATGTCGCTTATGGAATGTCTGCCGGCATGATGCGACGGAGGGAAGGCTCGTTGTTGATGCTGATCAGTGCGTTGTCGCTTCTAATCATTGAAGTCGCTTCCGCATTGGACATTTTGGGGATTGTATCCGTCCTGTCCCTTCAGACTGCCGCTTGGATAAGTTTTGCCGTTGCCCAAGGGTTGTTTCTGTCAAAACAGTTTGTGAATACGTTCAAGAAAGTGGAGACTCTTTCAGAGCGGCTCCGATATATGGACCGATTGAAGGACGAATTTCTTGCCAATACATCCCATGAAATGAAAACGCCACTTCACGCCATCATCAATATTGCCGGATCGCTGCTTGAAGGCGCGGCAGGTCCAATGTCGCCGCATCAGAAGACGAATGTAGCCATGATCAAAGATACCGGCAGGAGGATGGCCAACCTGTTAGGCGATTTGCTTGATTTCTCCAAATTGAAGAATGGAGAGCTTGTTTTGAAGCGGAAAGCAGTAGCTTTGCAACCGATCGTTCGCCTCATTTTTGAGATGTTTCGCCATATGGCAGGGGATAAACCGGTGCAATTCGTTGATTTCCTGAACGATCGTCACTATGTTTATGTGGATGAAGACAGGCTAGTCCAAATTCTGAACAATCTGGTCGGTAATGCGCTTAAGTTTACGGATTCAGGTCAGATTGCCGTATCCGCAAGGGAGAATGATGGCTGGCTTGTGATTTCGGTTTCGGATACCGGCATCGGTATTCCGCAAGACAAGCTGGAAGTCATCTTCGAATCGTTTGAGCAGGCTGGGAAGGCGGTTGCGATGGAGTACGGCGGCATGGGGCTCGGACTCAGCGTTACCAAACGATTGGTGGAATTGCACGGAGGCAGCATTTGGGTCGAATCGGAACAGGGAAAAGGGGCCGTGTTTACCTTTACGGTGCCATCCGCAAATCAGGAAGACGAGAAACGGACCGAACCGGGAGTGAATTGGACGAACGCTTTGCAGGAGTTGGCTGCGCCCCAAATGGCGTCTTCGAGCAAAGTTCGATTGGAAGGGGAAAGCATCTATACGATCCTGATTGCCGATGACGATGCTGCCAATCGGCAGGTGCTGCTCAATCTGCTGTCCGTAGAGAAATATACGGTCATTGCTGTTCCCAGCGGGATGGATGCGATTCGCGAAATTGAGATGAATAGGCGTATCGACTTGGCGATTATCGATCTGATGATGCCCGGAATGTCAGGCTACGAAGTGTGCCGGAATATTCGCGAAAGATACTCTTTGTCGGAACTCCCGGTGTTGCTGCTAACAGCTAGAAATCGTCCGGAGGATATCGTGACAGCTTTTGACTCAGGTGCGAACGACTTTCTCGGCAAACCGATTGAGGCTGGCGAATTAAAAGCCCGCATCCGGACACTGCTTGAATTGAAAAAATCCGTTAGCGATTTAATCTATAGCGAGATGGCTTTTTTGCGGGCCCAAATTAAGCCCCACTTCCTGTTCAATACGCTCAATACGGTAATTTCGGTAAGTCATACAGACGTAAGCAAAGCTCAGGATTTACTTGTTGAATTGAGCTTGTACTTGAGAAGCAGCTTCGATTTCCAAAACCGGGAACAACTTGTCTCGATCCAAAAAGAGCTGGAACTCTTAGAGTCTTATCTGTTCATCGAGAAAGCGCGCTTTGGTCAGCGACTGCAAGTCATCTATGACATCGATGAGGATACTCGCTGCCGTATTCCGCCACTTATTATTCAGCCAATTGTGGAAAATGCCATTCGGCATGGCGTGATGAAGCGGCCAGAAGGCGGAGTCGTGCGAGTTTCCGTGAAAGTGGACCAAGACTGCCTTGTTATTGTCGTATCGGATAATGGACCGGGAATTTCAGATGAAACGAAAGCGTCTTTGTTCCAAGGAAGAAGCGGAACGAGAGGAGTTGGACTCGCCAATATCGAAGGGCGCTTAAGGACACTCTACGGAACGGGTCTAAAGATCGATAGTGTATCTGGAGAAGGTACGGAAGTTATGATTCGCATTCCGAATTCGATGGGGTGAGGTGACTTATGCTGCGAGCAATATTAATCGACGATGAGCAGCCCGCACTGGATTTGCTTGAAAAATTGTTGATCACGATCGGCAACATCGAGATTGTCGGGACGTTTACGAAACCGGGCGAAGCGATAAGTATGTTATTGCAGGAGCGCATGGATGTCGTGTTTTTGGATATTGAAATGCCTGGCCTGAACGGGATTGAAGCGGCTGAACACATCATGGCGATTGACCCCGGAATCGACGTGGTATTTGTGACGGCCTATCATCATTATGCCGTCGAGGCCTTTGAGCTGAATGCCATCGATTACGTGCTGAAACCGACCACAGTAGAACGGTTAAGGAAAACTATCGCGCGGACCATGTCAAAACAAAGCGCCAGTAAGCAAGAGAATGCGGCGCAAACAAGCAAGTCCACGTTTATCTGTTTTGGCCGCTTTGAATGGATGCGCAATGAGAAAGCGGAAACAGCGTCTCCGGTAAAATGGAGAACATCCAAGGAACGCGAACTGATGGCGTATCTTGTTCATCACCGGAATACGTTAATTACGAAAGAAAAAATTCTGGAGGATATTTGGCCTAATGCAAATTTGGAGCAAGTTACCGCATTTTTGCACACCTGTATCTATAGCATAAGGAAAAAAATAGCGAGCGCCGGCGACAACTATAAGTTGGAGTTTCATAACAACTGCTATCGTTTGGAGATACGTGGTGTTGAATGTGATGCTGCCGGATTTGAGCGGGTTACTGGCGGTGAAATGGTCATAACTCCAGATTCTATCGGGGAATTCGAGAAGATAGCAAACCTTTATAAAGGCAATTATATGGAGGAAGATGGTTTTGTTTGGGCTCAGGAAGCGCAGGAGAAATATAAAAGCGATTATATTGAGTTAATGAGAAGAATGTCGGATTACTATCTATCTGTAAATGAGTTCCGTGCGGCGGCACAATGTTTGCATAGCGCCCTTCGCCAAAATCCTTATCTTGACGATGTCAATGAAAGGGTATTGCTGGTGTACGCGAAGTTGGGTGACCGGTTGTCCATGATAAGGCATTATGAACGGTTTACGAAGCTACTGCAAGATGAACTTGGAACTCTTCCATTAAAATCTACGGTTCGATTATTTTCCGAGCTGTACAGCGGCAACGCCGACGATGAGTCGAAGGCGTAAGCCGTTTTTTTTTTGCTCAGAATTTGCTTAGAACGATGTGATAAGGTTAAACGAGCAAAAGCATGAAATTTGGGGAAGGAAGATGAAAGTTGTCGAATAAAGGAAAAACAGCAAGAGAAATGAATGCGAATCTCTCTGCTTGGAAGCAAATGGCTCATAAAATCATTCGACTGAAATTATCATTATTGCTGCTGTTTAGCGCATTTATGTGGATCAATCCTGGGAAAGCTGCAAATGCAGAACCAGTAACGAATTCCCTTGATAACTGGTACATCCGATCCACGGGACAAACTATGGTTGGCGTCACCTATGGCAACGGTATATATGTGGCGGTGGGTACAAGTGGAACGATCTTGACTTCCAGCGACGGAGTGAATTGGATGCCCCGTAAATCGGGCATTACGAATGCTCTTTATGGCGTCAGCTACTTCAACGGCACGTATGTGGCGGTGGGGGCAGCTGGAATAATCTTGACCTCCAGCGATGGTGTGAGCTGGATGCCTCGCACGTCGAGCACCACGTATGATCTTCGTACAGTCAATTACGGCAACGGCGCGTTTGTGGCGGTGGGGCAAAATGGAACGATATTGACCTCCAACGACGGAATGAGCTGGACGAGCCGCTCATCGGGCACTACGCAATATCTTTATGCCGTCAGCTACTTCAATGGCAATTATATAGTAGTAGGGGCAGTTGGCACGATTTTGATTTCAAGCGACGGAGCAACCTGGACAAGCCGCGCATCGGGCACGACGAATGGCTTATATGGTGTCAGCTACTCCAACGGCACGTATGTGGTTGTGGGGCAAAGTGGAAAGGTATTTACCTCCAGTGACGGAGTAAACTGGATGCCCCGCACGTCGATCACTACGAATGGACTAAATGGTCTTACCTACAGTAACGGCACGTATGTGGCGGTGGGGATAAGTGGAACGATTATAACCTCCAGTGATGGCGTGAGCTGGATTGCCAGCACGTCGGGCACTACGAATAATTTTGCTGGCATCAGTTACGTTAACGGTAAGTTTGTGGCGTCGGGGAATGGTGGAACGATACTGACCTCGAGTGACGGAGCGAACTGGACGAGCTCTCTGTTGGGTGTTACCTCGAATCCTATTTATAACATCATCTACGCCAATGGCACATATATGGCAGTGGAATATAATGGAAGAATCTTGACCTCGAGTGACGGAGCGAGCTGGACGAGCCGTTCGTCGGGCACTACGTTTCCTCTGTACGGCGTTATCTATGGCAACGGCAAGTATGTGGCGGTGGGGTATGGTGGTAGGATTTATACCTCGAGTGACGGAGCGAACTGGATGAGCCAACTGTCTGGCACTGGGAATCATCTGTACAGTGTCAGCTACGCCAGCGGCACGTATGTAGCGGTGGGGGCAAGTGGAACGATTGTAACTTCGAGTGACGGAGTGAATTGGACGGGCAGTACGTCGGGTATTGCGTATGACCTATGGAATATTACCTTCAGCAATGGCATTTATGTGGCAGTTGGAGCAAATGGTATGATCTTGACCTCCATTGACGGAACGAGTTGGACGAGCCAAACGTCGGGCACCACGAACATTCTTTACGGTATCGGTTACGGTAACGGCAAGTATGTGGCAGTGGGTGCAGGTGGAACGATCTTGACCTCCAGTGACGGGGCGAGCTGGACGAGCCAAACACCGAGCACTTCGAATGAACTTCGTGGTGTAGGCTACGGCAATGGCACCTATCTGGTGGTAGGGCTAGGCGGAACAATTTTGAGTTCGAGTGACGTAACGAGTTGGGCGGACCATTCGTCGGGCACCTCGAATGGTTTATATGGTGTTACCTTCGCCAACGGCAAGTATGTGGTGGCGGGGGCAAGTGGAATGATTTTGCAATCGCCAACCGTAGATGCGCTGACCAACGCGGCAACGCCGGGCATCGATACGCAGCCAACGGGCGCAGCGGTAAACGTAGGCGCAAGCAGCCCGACTTTGAGCGTAGCGGCTAGCGCAAGCGACGGCGGATTGCTGACGTACCAGTGGTACAGCAATACGACGAACAGCACGAGCGGCGGCACAGCGATCAGCAGTTCAACAAGCCCAACGTATGCCGCACCGACGGCAACGCCAGGCACGACGTACTACTACGTTGTCGTGACTAATACGAACAACAACGTGAGCGGCACGAAGACCGCAACGGCGACGAGCAGCGTCGCAGCGGTCACGGTGAATGCGCTGACCAACGCGGCAACGCCGGGCTTTGATACGCAGCCAACGGGCGCAGCGGTGAATGAAGGCGATAGCAGCCCGACTTTGAGCGTAGCAGCTAGCGTAAGCGACGGCGGATTGCTGAGCTATCAATGGTACAGCAATACGACGAACAGCACGAGCGGCGGCACAGCGATCAGCAGTGCAACAAGCCCAACCTATGCCGCATCGACGGCAACGGTAGGTACGACCTACTATTATGTGGTCGTGACCAACACGAACAGCAGCGTGAGCGGCACGAAGACAGCGACGGCAACGAGCAGCGTCGCAGCGGTCACGGTGAATGCGCTGACCAACGCGGCAACGCCGGGCATCGATACGCAGCCAACGGGCGCAGCGGTCAACGAAGGCGCGAGCAGCCCGACTTTGAGCGTAGCGGCCAGTGTTAGCGACGGCGGATTGCTGACATATCAATGGTACAGCAATACGACGAACAGCACGAGCGGCGGCACAGCGATCAGCAGCGCAACCAGCCCAACTTATGCCGCACCGACGGCAACGGTAGGTACGACCTACTACTATGTGGTCGTGACCAACACGAACGACAACGTGAGCGGTTCGAAGATGGCGACGGCAACGAGCAGCGTCGCAGCGGTCACGGTGAACGCGTTGACCAACGCGGCAACGCCGGGCATCGATACGCAGCCAACGGGCGCAGCGGTCAACGAAGGTGCAAGCAGCCCGACTTTGAGCGTAGCGGCCAGCGTAAGCGACGGCGGATTGCTGACATATCAATGGTACAGCAATACGACGAACAGCACGAGCGGCGGCACAGCGATCAGCAGTGAAACAAGCTCAACCTATGCCGCATCGACGGCAACGGTAGGCACGACGTACTACTACGTTGTCGTGACTAATACGAACAACAACGTGAGCGGCACGAAGACGGCAACGGCAACGAGCAGCGTTGCAGCGGTTACGGTGAACATTGCACCTACGTATACGATTGCTGCTATTACTAATCAAACGTTAACTGAACTTACTCAAGGTTACATTTCGGGTACCCAAGAGACAAAAACCATTGATATAACAAATACAGGCACGAGTGATTTGTTGAATCTGTCGGCAGCGGTTAGCGGCGACCATGCCAACGATTTTGTGATTACCCAACCAAGTGAGACGTTAATGAGCGGAGCGGCCGCAACAAGCTTTACGGTTAAAGTGAAAGACGGATTGCCAGCCGGCACATATACCGCAACGGTAACGTTATCGGCGACCCATATGACGGATGTGACGTTTACAGTCACACAAGCTGTCAACTTGCTGAACTCTCCTGCGAATCCACAAAATCTTGTAGCTACCGGAGGAGACCGTAATATTACACTAAATTGGAGTACGGTAACGGGAGCGACGTATTACAACATTTATATGGCGACAGTTTCAGGTCAATTTAGTAACGCTTCAGTTGCTACCGTCACTTCTTCTACCTACAATGTACAAAACTTGCTAAACGGCACGACCTATTACTTTACAGTGAAAGCAGGTAACTCTGGAGGCTTGAGTGGAGAGTCGAATCAGGCCAACGCTACTCCGGCCACTCCGGCAACGGTTCCGGCAGCACCAACGAATGTTTCGGCAGTAGCTGGAAACGGAGAAGCGACCGTATCCTTTACGGCTCCAACTGACAATGGAGGAAGTGCGATTACGGGGTATGAAGTAACAGCTTCATTAGGGAATATAACCGTAACAGGCCCATCTAGCCCGATTGTCATTACGGGTTTGGTGAATGGAATGAGCTATACGTTTACGGTGAAAGCGATCAGTCATGTAGGGAAAAGTGTGCCCTCCGCTGAGTCGAATGCGGTCATTCCGCAAGCTTCATCCCGTGACGACCATAGCGATAGCGGTGCGCCATCTGCGCCTAATACTCCAACGACACCGGTGAACAATAAAACTAGTGTGGATATACTTGTCAACGGTAAAGTGGAGAATGCAGGAACCGCAACGACAATCCAACAAAACGGTCAATCCGTAACAACGGTGGCAGTTGATCAGAAAAGGCTGGAGGACAAGCTCGCATCGGAAGGTCAACATGCAGTGGTTGCGATTCCAGTAAACTATAAATCGGATGTGGTCATTGGCGAACTGAACGGTCAGATGGTGAAAAGCATGGAGGACAAGCAAGCAGTCCTTAAAATTATAACTGATCGTGCGACCTATACCATTCCAGCGCAACAAATCAATATTAACACCATATCCGAACAAGTAGGCAAGTCAGTAGCTTTGCAAGACATCAAGGTACAAATCGAAATCGCTGTACCAGCAATAGATACAGTGAAAGTTGTTGAGAATGCGGCAGCCAAAGGAACGTTCACGCTTGTTGCACCACCGCTTAACTTTACAGTTAGAGGCATCTACGGAGATAAAAGTATCGAAGTATCGAAGTTCAATGCTTACATAGAACGAACTATTGCGCTCCCAGATGGTGTTGATCCCAGCAAGATTACAACAGGGGTTGTTGTTGAGACCGACGGAACCGTTCGCCATGTTCCAACCAAGATTGTTGTAATTGATGGTAAATATTATGTTCAAATCAACAGCTTAACGAATAGCACGTATGCTATCGTCTGGCATCCGATTGAATTTAGTGATGTAGTGAATCATTGGGCTAAACAAGCAGTGGGCGATATGGGATCGCGGATGGTTATCGATGGTACTGGCAATGGTATGTTTAGTCCAGACCGCGAGATTACCCGCGCTGAGTTTGCAGCCATCATTGTTCGTGGATTGGGCCTCAAACTGGAGCATGTAACATCAGAATTTTCGGATGTGAAAATGACAGATTGGTATAGCAGTGTTGTCGCTACTGCTTATGCGTACCACTTGATCGGTGGTTTTGAAGACGGCACTTTCCGTCCAATGGACCGGATCACGCGGGAACAGGCCATGGTTATCCTCTCCAAAGCGATGACGATCACTAGTTTGAAAGCCAAGCTTTCCGTTCAATCGACAGATGTAATCCTTCGTGCCTTTGGAGATACGGCAGAAGTATCCTCATGGGCGCTGAGCAGCGTCGCGGATAATGTGCAGGCTGGCCTTGTAGCAGGAAGAAGCGGTAGTGAGCTTGCACCGAAGAATTATATGACTAGGGCTGAGGTTGCTACAATGATTCAGAGAATTTTGCAAATATCTGGGCTGATTTAGAAAAAGTGTTATCTATAATTTAAGGGAACTTAGGATAATTGTTGTCCGAAAACACGAGCCAAATTGGCATCGTGTTTTTTTGTTTTGTTGCCCTCCACCAACATCATCTACACGAACTTTTTTATTCTATCTCCATGATGATTTTTTGTATGATTTCGTTCTATTAAATACAATGTATTGTTAATTGTTGGCGAAATCCTGAGGGGGTATAGTAGGTGGGAAAGCAAGCGGGACGCTATCATTTCTTCAAAAAAATATCTTTGAATGGAGAGGAAGCATTGAAGAAGACATCGGAGAAATATCAAGTCGTAGTGGCTGGTGGAGGACTTGCTGGCTTTTGTGCAGCTGTTGCTGCTGCTCGTCATGGTGCGCAAACATGTTTGATTCAGGATAGACCTGTTTTTGGAGGAAATAGCTCATCCGAAATACGCGTTACCCCTCATGGAGCAGCTAATTTTCATGCATACGCTAGAGAAACAGGCATTCTTTCTGAGTTGCTAATAGAGGAGAGAGCACGTAATCACGAAGAGATTTTCGAGAATGGATGGACGAATAGCGTTTGGGATTTAACGATGTATGATATGGCCATGAAAACGCCTAACTTATCATTCCACTTAAACACTTCGGTTCAAGCCGTTGTCAAAGATGGTGACAAAAAGATTCAATCCTTACTTGTCCGTGTCGCTAATGCTGAAACAGAAATTAAAGTTTTCGGTGATATTTTTATAGATTGCACGGGTGACGGCGTTGTGGCGGATTGGGCTGGTTGTGAATGGCGAATGGGTTCGGAGGGTCGCGATGAGTTCGGTGAACCGCATGCTCCCGAAACAGCCAGTGGAGATACGATGGGGAACTCGATTCATTTTAAAACGGTGAATATGGGGCGTCCCGTGCCTTTCGAAGCTCCAGACTGGGCAGTAAAGCATGAAGATCCAAGCTTTTTCTATGATCAAGGCAGACATACGTACGATATCCGAGGTGGATACTGGTGGATTGAGATCGGAGTGCCTTGGCATACGATTTATGAATCCGAGGATATTCGTCACGAACTAACCCGCCATACGTTGGGAATTTGGGACTGGATCAAAAATAAAGACCCGAAAACGAAGGAATTAGCAGCCAATTATGCCCTCGACTGGGTGGGGCAAGTACCGGGTAAACGGGAAAGCCGCCGTATTATGGGCGAATATTTCATGACGGAGCACGACCCGATAAATAGAACCGTGTTTGAAGACGAAATCGCTTATGGCGGTTGGTTTCTTGACCTTCACACACCAGGTGGATTGCTGGCGCCAACAAGTGAGCCGGCCAGTGCTGAAGGCTATAGCGAGACAAGTGACTATGCAATTAAAAGCTATTGCGGACCTTATGGCATTCCGTTGCGCATTTTACTCGCGAAAGACATGGATAATCTCATGATGGCAGGGCGCAACGTGAGCGTTACTCATGCGGCATTAGGTACGGTTCGCGTCATGGCGACAACGGCACTTATGGGTCAAGCAGCAGGTACTTCCGCTGCAATTGCTTTAAAGAACGGAATTTCTATGAAGGAAGTGACGACAAAAGCGATGAAAGAGGTACAGCAGAACCTGCTGCGCGACGGTTGTTTTTTACCGAATGTTGTCAATGAACATCCAGGAGATCTTGCCCGCCAAGCCGTTATCACCGCGAGCAGCGAAATGCTGCTGAATGGCGCAGGTCCAGAAACACAGGATCAACTGCCAAAGCTACAGGAATGGAACGAACCTCAAACAGGCTCCAATGAGTCTTTAAGAAATCGGCGTGGGCAATGGATTGCCATTGCATCTCCGGAAATCGAATCGTTGTCTGTTTGCTTGACGAATCATTCCGATGAACCGCAGCAAATACGTGCAGCGCTGGTGAACGTCGATCATATCTGGGATTATCGAATGGAACCTAAGAATGGATTTATCAGCTCTACCTTACTCATTGTACCGCCAGGAGGACGTCAGTGGGTGAAATGGCAAGCAGACCTGGGGCCGCAAGACGGATTAAAAGCTCAAAGCTATGTCAGATTGGAGTTGGACGCCCATCCTCATATTACTTGGCATGCAGCTGGCTCCATTATTACTGGCCACGTATCTGCTTTTGAAATGGGCAAAGGCCGGATGCGTCGGTTTGATCGTGGTGTAACGATGAGTTATCTCATATCGCCAGCTCAGTCTGTGTACGGTGCATCAAACGTAATTAGTGGTGTGACACGACCGTATCAATATACGAACTTATGGAAATCAGACCCTGCGCTGCCGTTACCTCAATGGGTTCAACTGGCTTGGGAGAAATCGCAATTCATTAGAACGGTTGAAATTACTTTCCCCGGCCATTTAATTCGAGAATATCATGCTTATGCTTCTTTCTACCGTGATCCGCAATGTGCCAAAGATTACCGAGTACAAGCCTATATCGGTGACGAGTGGCAGGATGTTATCAGCGTGAAAGGCAATTATCAACGGCATGTTCGCCATCAGCTTGACGAAAGTGTTCTTACCTCCAAATTGCGAGTTGTCGTCGACGCGACCAATGGGGATCCTTCCGCTGCAATTTATGAAGTAAGATGTTACGCGTGATACGACTGCAACGCTTAATTGGTATTGGCTGCCTAACAACCCAACAACTGTTCCGGCGAAACTTGAGGATGGCAGCTTTAGCGTTAAGAGTGCTCTGACATGCGCCCCAAATAAACAAGGCGATCTTTACCAACGGTCTCACTCTCTATGAAGAAAGGGGAAATGGCAATGTTGATACAGGGTAAACCGATTGATTTGTTAATTCAAGGAGATTCAATTACCGACGCAGGACGTAACCGTTCAGACGTGGGAAGTATGGGGGAAGGCTATGCAAAGCAAATATCCGTGAAACTTAGCCATGAACTGACAGAGTCAAGACCGGTTCTTGTGAACCGGGGAGTGAGTGGCAACCGGGTATCCGATTTATATGCGCGCTGGAACGAGGATGCCATCTACTTGCAACCGAAGCGGCTCAGCTTATTGATCGGTGTGAATGACGCTTGGAGAATCGTGAATGAATTGCCGGAAGGTGCGGCAAACCGTTTTGAGAGCTCCTACCGGCATCTGTTGGATATTACCAAACAGTACTTACCAAATACAGGATTAATTATATGCGAGCCCTTTATCCTAAACTGTGGAGTCGTTACACAGCGCTGGGAACACTGGAAGTCTTTAATTTCCGAATATCAGGCTATAGTGCGTAATTTAGCCGATGAGTATGAGGCCTTGTTCGTACCGTTACAGAACTCGCTTGATGAAGCTTGCACACGTGCGGACGCGTCATTTTGGGCTTCGGACGGCGTACACCCTACCACCGCAGGACATGAACTAATTGGAGGCGTCTGGGTTAAGAATGTACAAACCAGTAAGTTGGCTCTCGTCTGATGGGAAATTGACAAATATCCGGGCAAATTTTAAAAGCTGAAATTGCCCGGATTATTAGGTTAATAAAACGAACCCGTGGTTCTTTTCAAACTGTATTCAACTTTGTTTTCAGTTTGATAGGATTCTACTCTAAAGTGGGAGCAGGCAAGGCTCGTAGAGTCCGAATATAGAATTCACAATACGAGCCGTAAACCCTATTGTTAAACGCGTTCACACTTCAATCTATGAGTATGAATTTATTCTATGAAGTGCACCTTTTTGTTCATTGTTGCCTTCCTTGGCGCTGGGTATAGTGGAGGTAGATTGACGAAAGTCAATTATTAATTTGGAGGGGAGGGATCTCAGGTTAAGATCAAAATGAGACAGCGAAAGTAGTGTAATTAACTGTTCTTATTTTAAATTTAGAAAGCGCTTACTAAATCGAAACACGAGTATGATGCAAATGGAAGGAGCGTATCCACCTGATGAAGCCGACTTCTGCCCATTTCCGCCAATTGTTCCTGTTGCTTTGTATATGCGGAATTTTTACGGTTACGGGGTGCAGTGCTCATACACCTCCCGCAAAAGGCAATTCAAATTTGCCAATTGCAACGGTGAATGGGGCTCCCCTTCAAATCGGTGAATTCCGTTTGCTTGCACAAAAATTGCGTTCCGGCGTCATTCAAACCTTTATAAAGGAATACGGTGCGCAGTATGGCAAAGACTTCTGGAACACAAGCTACGGAGAAGGAGGGACTCCACAGGAGTATTTGAAGCAAATGGCATTAAAAGAAGCGACAGTAGCGAAAGTCATTCAGTTATTGGCCAAAGAGAATGGTTTAATTGATAAAATCGACTATTCCGATTTTGCCATTCGGTTACAAAAGGAAAATATGCGAAGAGAGAATGCGGTCAAAAATAAAGATCCTATTTATGGACCTGTTCAATATGAAGAGGCCGCTTTTTACGAGTACTGGCTGTCAAATTTAAAGCTGCAAACCATGCAATATCTTTCTGACGATTCAGCCTGGAGTCCAAACGACAGGGAGATTCAAGCCTATTATGAAGCGAACCGGACAACCGCATTTCACCAGCCGGATCTGTACAGTTTCGACAAAATTATATTCCCTCTTCATGATCGACAAGAAACGTACAAGAAAGCAGAGAAAGCTAGGGAGGAGCTGACTAAGGGCAAGCCGTTTAATCAGGTGGCACAAGCCTACAATGTCTCCGGGGAAGTAGAGCATGGATCGTTTAATCCCCGTAAGATTATGGAACCTGGACTTGATGATGAGGGCTTTTTAAAGCTTCTGCAAAGTTTAAGCGAAGGGGAAGTTAGCGATATTTGGGAAGAACGCGATTCCTTGCAAATTATTCAGCTGACGGAACGAATCAATGGAGGGGATAAACCGCTGGAAGAAGTAAGAGATGCCGTAAAATCCTCCATCATGGAACAAAAATTGAATCAATGGGTTAGTGACAAGGCGAAGGAGGCCAAGGTAGAACTGACCTCATCTTATTATCAATTTGAATTTTAAACCGGGAGGTGTACATAATGATCAAATTCACAAAGAAATGGTGCAGTCCGGCTTTGATTTTCATAATGCTATTTGTTGCTACTCTTGGTGGGAATTCAGAGATAGCCCATGCGGCAGGTACTTCCTACTACGTGGACGCAGTCAACGGATCGGATGGCAACAACGGTCTGAGCAGCGCAACTGCTTGGAAAAGTTTGAGCAAAATCAACGGCACGGTGTTTATGCCAGGCGATCGAATTTTATTGAAAGCGGGAGGCG
This sequence comes from Paenibacillus anseongensis, assembly GCF_009757995.1. Taxonomy (NCBI): domain Bacteria; kingdom Bacillati; phylum Bacillota; class Bacilli; order Caryophanales; family Paenibacillaceae; genus Paenibacillus; species Paenibacillus anseongensis. The sequence goes on along the minus strand of NZ_WSEM01000003.1, from coordinate 73,784 downwards.
TATGGACAGGTCAATTATATCCCAAAGGATCGGGGACCGCCGGCAATCCCATTACGATTGATCAATACGGTACGGGAAGCAAACCACTCATTCAAGGGGGCGGTCTGATCGGTGGCGCGGTATATTTGAATAATCAGGAGTATATGGTCATTCAGAATCTGGAGGTCACGAACAAAAGCGACACAATGGTTGACGGCATTGCCGGTATTCTAGTGGAGGCTACGGACTTCGGCACATTGAACTCCATTAAAATCTTGAACAACTATGTGCATGAGGTGCGTGGCGGGTACGAAGGGCAAAACAAATATTTGGGAGGCATTGCCGTCCGCGCCTTGGGAAGTTCAGTATCAACGAAATTTAACGATGTGCTGATCGAAGGCAACCGCGTTGAAGACGTTTCTCGAACAGGTATTGTCACTTATTCGACATGGCGCAAACGTCCCGGCGTCACCAACGGGAACGGAGCCTTCTCTGCCTGGACGAACGTAGTCGTAAGAAATAATGCGGTTCATCTGACGTTCGGAGACGGGATTCTTGTCACCAACACGATGAATGCCTTGATCGAATACAATGTCAATAGTTATGCCAATTCCAATGATTTGGGCTTGACCAACGCAGGAATCTGGGCTTGGAATGCAGACAATACCATTATCCAATATAACGAAGCTTATGCGACGCAAAATACGAATGATGGGCAAGGTTTTGATATTGACTTTGCTCAGGACGGCACCATTATCCAGTACAACTACAGCCATGATAATGAAGGCGGCTTTGTGCTGATCTGCACCGATGGCTCCAAAACCAACACGAACGGCATAGTCCGGTACAACATTAGCCAGAACGATCTGGAGCGTGTCATTAACGTCCCGGGACCCGTGCAGAATGCAAAAATTTATAACAATACGATTTACGTAAGGCCCGGGTTAAATCCAAAAATAATCCTCCATGGCGATTGGGGCGGCTTTCCGGATAATACCCAGTATTTTAACAATATCATTGTCAATCACGGTTCCGGCGGATATAAATTCTCAGACAGCACGAATACGAAGTTTGATTACAATCTGTTTTACGGCAACCATCCTGCAACCGAACCATCCGACCCGCACAAGTTAACTTCTGATCCTTTAATGGCCAATCCGGGAACGGCGCTGGATCGGGATACAGTGGACGGCTACTTGTTGAAAGCAGGTTCCCCGGCATTGAATTCCGGCGTATTGATCGCAAGTAACGGCGGCAAGGACTACTGGGGCAACCCTGTATCCGCGTCGGCTGCGCCGAACCGCGGCGCATACAACGGAGCCGGCATTACGTATTCCGTGCCTGCGCCAGCACCGTCAGTTCTGACGTTGTTTAGCGACGATTTTAACGATGGAAATGCGACTGGTTGGAATACGGCAGTAGGCCCAGCTGCGAACTGGACAATTGTCAATGATGGAACGCCTCGTTATCAGGGCAGCGCCCCTGACGGCGACGCTATGATAACTTCCGGGCAAGACTGGTCAAATATAAACTTGCAGGCCAGAGTGAAGTCTTCCGTCATTGCTGCGGGCGGATCTGTCTCTCTAATAGCCCGTTACAAGGATCTTAATAATTTCTACAGATTCGGTTACAGCCAATCGACTGGTACGTGGAATATTTGGAAGAAAAGTTCCGTCGCCTACACATTATTGGTGAAAAGCGTACCTTTCTCGTACAGTCTGAATACGGAATACACTGTACGAGCTGTGCTGAATGGCAACAATTTAAGCTTGCAGGTGGACAGCGGAAGCGGCTTTGTTACGGTATGTTCGGTTACAGACAATAGCTTAACTACAGGCTTGGTCGGTCTTCTTACTTACAAGAGCATTAATACGTATGACGACGTTATCGTAAGTCCTATTGTCAACAATATCGGCTTCAACCCGACAAGTTACAGTGTTATAGCAGGTTCGACCGTGAATCCGGTTGTAAATGCAACCCTCTCCGACAACACGACGACTGTCTTGACGGGAGGCGCCACGTATTCCTCGTCGAATCCTGGTGTTGCTGAGGTGAATCCGGAAACGGGTAGGATAAGGGGGATTTCTGCCGGTTCGGCAAACATCACCGCTACGTACCAAGGGAAAACAGCTACAGCTGCCGTGACGGTTACTCCTCCGCCCACGCCGGTTAGCATCAGCCTCAACCCGGCGAACTACGTCGTTGCAGTGGGGACAACCGTGAACACGAATGTCTATGCCAATTACTCCGATAACACGACAAGTACCTTGAGCAGCGGCGTTGCGTATGCTTCGTCGAACCCTAATGTTGCTCAAGTTAACGCTACAACCGGTGTTGTAACTGGAATTTCCACTGGCTCGGCCAACATCACCGCTACGTACTTGGGTAAAACATCTACAGCGCCTGTTACTGTTGCTTTGCCACTGTTCAGCGACAATTTTAACGACGGAGACGCGGCAGGTTGGAATGTGGTAGCAGGCTCGGTTTCGAGCACGTCGATTGTCAATGACGGAACGCCTCGTTATCAGCTCAGCAATTCTTCCGAGACGATAGTAACTGCCGGACAAGATTGGTCGGATTATAGCATACAGGCTAAGGTGAAAACTCCTAATATAACTCCGGGCGGGTCGGCTTCTCTGGTAGCCCGCTACAAGGACATTAACAATTTCTATAGGTTCAGCTATAACGATGGGTATGAAAAGTGGCTTATTTGGAAAAAACTTCCCGGTGGCTTAACATTATTGGGGCAAAGTGATGTTTTTTCGTTTAGTGCAAATACGGAATACAACGTAAGAGCCGTGCTAAAAGGTAACAACATAAGCTTACAGGTGGACAGCGGCAGCGGCTTTATCACATTACTTTCGGTAACAGATAATAGCATCGATTCGGGCAAGATCGGTCTGCATGTGTACAAGAACACCAGTACATTCGACGATGTTATCGTGAGCCCGCTAGTCGTCGACTCCACACCGATTCCGGGCATTGCGATAGACCAAACAGCGCTGTCGCTGACGGCGGGAGATGCAGTTGTGAAGCTGAATGCCACGGTAACGAACTCCACGTACACACCTGTGTGGACATCGTCTAATCCCGCGGTGGCGACGGTCAACAGCAATGGCGAGGTAACGCCGCTTGCTGCCGGAACGGCAGTGATTACGGTTACGCTCGCAAACGGCATCGCCACAGCGCAATGTACGGTAACCGTCGTGTCGGCCAACCAAGGGGGACAACCTGCCATGGTATTGACGGGGCCTTCCGCCGTTCAGGTTGGACAGAACGTGTCTGTTACCCTTGGCATTAACAGTCTTTCTACTGCAGTTTACGCGCAAGATATTGCAATGAGCTATGACGCAAATTTGTTCGAATTCGTTTCGGCAAACGCAGTGAAGAATGGCGTCAATATCGTAAAAATGGTTGTGAGTACGCCAGGTACTCTGCGGTTAATTCTTGCAAGCACAGGGACAGCGGGGGCGGTCACCGGAGATACGCCGCTGATTGAGCTCATTTTCAAAGCCAAAAATATTCAACAATCGGCTGCAGGCAATGTAACGGTTACGAGCGCTAAACTTGGCGAGAGCAATGGCAATGAGATTACGGCGGCAGAGGCTGTCAAAAGCATCGAAGTGCGGACAAATCCGATCGCTATTCCGGGCGACATTACGCTGGACGGCAAAGTAAGCATTGGAGATTTGTCCATGGTCGCTGCCCATTATGGCAAAAATACAGCTAGCGAAGATTGGGCGCAAGTGAAAGCAGCGGACGTCAATGACGATGGTAGAATTGATATCGAGGATCTTACGTTCATTGCTCTGAAAATCTTGGAATAGCCGTGTTCGACATTTAGGATATTGAGAGAAGTGATACATTTTTCCATGTGAAGGAGCTTACCTGCGTGCGGCGGGTAGGCTTTTTTGCGCTTGGCAGTGAATCGTACTAAGGGGTGAATGAGGACACTTGGATTCAACCGATGAGTATGAATTTGTTCTATGAAGTGCATCCTTTCGTTCATTGTTGCTCTCCTATGCACTCGGTATAGTGGAGATAGAGAAGAAATAGAAACAGATAAGGAAGGAATGGAAACAATGGCACGTAGACTAAGCAACTTCCAGAGTTGGATGCGAGAGATTTGGCGGACCAAGTCGTGGTACGTCATGTTGTTACCAGGGCTAGCCTGGTTCTTTATATTTAAGTACATCCCTATGTATGGCGCCTCAATTGCATTCAAGAATTATAATATATTGAAGGGAATTGTTGATAGCCCTTGGGCAAACCCATGGTACAAGCATTTTGCTTATTTTTACGAATCGCCGTATTTTACGCAATTACTCTCAAACACTCTTTTGATAAGTATGTACAAATTGCTTTTCGGCATGGCCCCTGCAATCCTCTTTGCTATTTTATTGTATGAGTGCCGCAATGTCGTGTTGAAACGGTGGATGCAAACGATTAGCTATATGCCTCATTTCTTGTCATGGGTAATTATTTATGGTATCTGCATGGCGCTGCTTTCCGAAAGCTCCGGTTTGTTCAACGATTGGCTGCAATCTCTGCTAGACAGGAAAATTCCATTTCTAAGCTCAACCGAATGGTTTAGAAGCGTACTTATTGCTTCAGATATTTGGAAAGACTTGGGGTGGGGGGCGATTATTTATTTGGCGGCCATGTCCGCCATTGATCCAACACTTTTCGAGGCCGCCAAGATTGATGGCGCAAGTCGGCTGCGCTTAATCTGGCATGTCACCTTGCCATCGATTCGCAATATCATTATTTTGATGCTGCTGCTTAAGCTAGGTACGATTATGGATGCAGGTTTCGAGCAAATCTATATCATGTACAATGTTAAAGTATATGATGTAGCGGACATTATTGATACCTGGGTGTTTCGGGTAGGTCTTGAACAGATGAATTTCAGTGTCGCAACAGCAGTGGGACTATTCAAGTCAATCATTGGTTTTGTACTTATTCTTATCGCGAATCAATGTGCCAAACGTTGGGAGGGGAGCGTATGGTAAGAGGACATGCGGACAGGATGTTCGATATATTCATTTATGCAACAATGTTGATCTTGTGCGTGGTATTTGTGTTCCCGCTCTTGTATGTCATATCCGTATCGCTCACACCGTACACGGAAGTGCTTAAGCATGGCGGCTATATGATATTTCCAACAAAAATTGATTTTGAGGCATACAAAACGTTATTTAATGATGATGCGATCCCGAGATCATTCCGTATCAGTCTCATTATCACGGTTGGCGGTACCTTAATTTCTACCTTTCTTACTGTACTCATGGCTTATCCGCTTAGCCGGAAGAAACTGAAGCTGCGATCTTTCTTTCTTCTGTATGTGGTGTTTACCATGTTGTTTAATGGGGGGATAATCCCCACCTATCTCGTTGTTCAAGATTTGGGCTTACTGAATACGGTATGGGCTATGATGATTCCCAATGCTTTGACGGCTTTTAATATTTTGCTCATGAAGAGTTTCATGGAATCTATTCCAGAGGAGATTTTTGAATCCGCTAGAATGGACGGTGCCAAAGAGAATCGCGTGCTCTGGCAAATCGTGCTTCCGCTTTCCGTTCCTTCGCTGCTAACCATCGGCTTATTTTATGCGGTCACTCAGTGGAACATGTTCTTCAATGCCGTTATGTATGTAACCGATGCCAAGCTGTATCCGCTTCAAGTGATTGTTCGAAATATTATTACATCATCTACTCTAGCTAATATGATTAATGAAGTCGTTGTGCCAACAATGACACTTAACATGGCTGCCGTTGTTGTTTCAAGTGTGCCAATTATTGCTGTCTATCCGTTTATTCAGAAGCATTTTATGAAAGGCATGCTCATGGGTTCGTTGAAAGGATAACCATTTTGTTCTATGAAGATCACATATTTGTTCATTCCAGTTGTCAATTGAAATTGCTAATTTAATAGTGTAAGGAATTTGAACAAGAGAGAAGGGGTAACTTTGAGAAGAAATATTAAGCTTTCTGTCCTATCTGTCCTATTGTTAAGTAGTGTGTTAACCGGCTGCACGAGCACATCTCCAGCGACTTCCCCGACACCAGCAGTGAGCGATACTGCCACCAAATCAACGGGGCCGGTTGCTATTGAAACCTCAATTAACGGTTGGGGGGTGAAGATTCCAGAAGATGATTTTGAAAAGAAAACATTGGATGAGAAGCTCGGCCTTAATCTAAAGGTAACTTCCGGATTGAATGCCGATGATTATAAGGCTCAACTGAACGTTAGAGCGGCATCGAATTCGCTGCCTGACCTGATGTACCTAGAGAAGGTTCAGTATCAGGAATTTGCCAAAAACGGATTACTCTTGGATTTGGCACCTTATTTAGACAAGTTGAAGGATGTTAAGTCTGTGCTTGGCGAGGAGAATTTTAAGAAAAGTGTGGTTAATGGTAAGCAGTTCGGCTTTACACTGAAACCAAATCTCTTTGTCGAAGCTTACTGGATTCGCAAGGATTGGTTGGATAAGCTGGGGCTGAAGCAACCTACAACACCAGATGAGCTTTTTAACGTAGCGAAAGCGTTCACAGAGAACGACCCCGATGGGAATGGAAAAAAAGATACGTATGGTATTACGGGTGACGCCAGCACGGTATTCAATGGCATATTCACATTGTTCGGCACAGTCAACTCTGCTACAGCAGGTGGACCGAACATTCCTATGCCAGGAGGCTTTTATTTAAGGGATGGGAAATTGATCAATTCTCTCTATGATCCCAATACGAAACAAGCACTTGCCTATATTCAGAAGCTAATCGCTGCCAATGTTGTCGATCCTGATGCGACAAGTGCCAAACCGGCTGATTCGACGACGAAGGCATACCAAGGTAAAGCCGGGATTATCTATAACAATTGGACTAATTTTGCCCGTGTGGATTCGCTTACTAAAATCAAAGCAGCAAATCCAAATGCGGAATGGGTACTCATTGACAATTTAAAGAGCCCACTTGGCGGACAAGTCGGTATTGTTGATGCGGGAGCAGTCTCCCAATATGTTGCCATACCTGCAACACTTGCCAAAAGCCCTGAGAAGCTGGACGCGATCTTTAAATTACTAAGCTACACCTCCAAAGGAGAAGGCTCGAATTTAGTACAGTTTGGCGTTAAAGATAGGCACTTCACACAGGATGGCGATAAAATTACATTAACGGATAAAGCAACAGAGGCATCGTATTCCTGGATCTACCAATTCGTTGGTCGCCCCGAACAGCAATATTTGGCTACTAAATTCCCCGCATCTGCTGCTGTGATAAAGAAAAGTGTTGAGCTTCCCCGTATTACCATTTTAAATGGATTCATAGACCTGCCAGAAGGTTTTCAGGCAGCTGATGTTCGGCGTTATATTGAGGAAGAATTCCTTAAATTTGAATACGGAAAATCAAGTTTAGACGATTATGATAAATTCCTTCAAACATTGGAAAAAACATTCAAGTATACGCTGCTTGTCGATCAGGCCAACAAGCAATTGAAGGAAAATGGTACCTTGAAATAAGCAATGGAGGTTAGTCAGATGAACAGAATCTGGTTCCGACAGCCCGCTGAGCTTTGGGAAGAGCATGCTCTTCCCATTGGCAACGGGAGATTAGGAGGAATGGTATTCGGCGGGATTGAATGTGAACGTATTCAATTTAATGAAGAGTCGCTCTTTACGGGGCGGCCTGCTCTAATAGAAGGCGCCCCCTATCAGGAGTTCAATCCTATCAGAGAACATTTGAAGCATAAACAGTATGTGGCGGCTCAAAGGCATGCGGAAACAGCGTTTCTGAAGCCAGCCTCATACGGGGATGAAAGCGACTTTGGGATGTACCAAAATTTTGGCGATATCTTCGTAGAGATGGAACATCCTGATGGAAAAGTAAGCGATTATCTCAGAGAGCTTGATCTTGATGAGGCGATTGCTCGCGTTAGTTATCGGTGTGAGGATCAGAAGTTTTATCGTGAATATTTCTCCAGTTGCCCGGATAATGTCATGGTCATGCGTTTTCGCTGCAGCAAGCCGAATGCCTTAACTATGAAATTACAGTTGGTCAGTGCGCAGGCGGGGGCGATAATTTCTTACGATCAGGCAGGTTCTCGAGTGACAATGAACGGGAGCATTACGAATCTGGCATATGAAGCACAGATTCGTATTATGACTAAGGGCGGCACAATCGAGGCGCATCATGACGCTTTATTCATTCGTGAAGCTGATGAAGTCATGCTGCTGCTCAGCGCCGCAACGGATTACGATGCAAGCCGGGAGTCATTCCGTGGCAAGGATTATACGACATTGAATCGGTCTGTTCTAGATCAAGCTGCAGAAAAGTCGTTCCATAACCTGCTTGCAGCTCACGTAGTCGACTATCAACAACTGTTTAAAAGGGTCGAGTTAAAGATTGATGGACTGGACAACGATCACTTGCCAACGGATGAGCGTTTGCAACGGTATCGAGAGGGCGAGCACGACGTTGGACTTGAGTCGCTTCTTTTTCAATACGGGCGCTATTTGTTGATAAGCTCTTCACGTCCTGGCAATTTGCCCGCAAACCTGCAAGGGATATGGAACAATAGCAATAACCCGATGTGGGGTTCGATGTTCTGTTACAACATTAATTTCAATATGAATTATTGGCATGCCGAATCAACGAATCTGGCGGAATGTCATGCCCCTATGATCGATTTCATTGACCGCTTGCGGCCAAGTGGCAGACTATCCGCGAAGAAATTTTTTAATGCCAGAGGCTGGTTTGCGGCCAAAAAATCTGACATCTGGGGTTTTACGCAGCCCTATGCTGCCGCTGTAAACGGGCTTTTTATCGGCGGTGCAGGTTGGCTATGCGAAGATGTTTGGCAGGTATACTGCTTTAACCTGGACCATGCGTATTTGGTTGAAACCGCATATCCGATTATGAAGGAGAGCGCTGAGTTTTACCTCGACTATTTGACGGAGAACGAAGAAGGGCAGCTGGTTTCCTCGCCTTCCACTTCGCCTGAGAATGCGTTTGTTGTTAACGGACAGCGCTGCACGGTAAGTGACGGATGCGAGATGGATCATCGGATTGTGGAGAGCTTGTTTCACAACTGTTTGAAAGCTTGCGATATTCTCGGCATCCATGACGAATTCAGAGCGGAGTTGGAACGCGCTTTACCGAAGGTGGCTCCGGTTCGTCTGGGGCGTTATGGACAAATCCAAGAGTGGGAACACGACTGGGACGACCCGGAGGATCAGCACCGGCATGTTTCACAGTTATTTGGATTGCATCCTGCATCTCTGATCTCACCAAATCGAACGCATGAGCTGGCTGAAGGTGCCAAGGTTGTTTTGAATTGCCGAGGTGATCAAGGAACGGGATGGAGCAGGGCCTGGAAAGTGAATCTATGGAGCCGGCTTCAGGATGGCAATCGTGCGTATAAGCTGTTGCGAGGAACACTGGAAGAGTTGACATTTGATAATTTGTTCAATGTTCATCCGCCATTTCAAATGGATGGCAACTTCGGTCTGACCGCAGGGATAGCGGAAATGCTTCTGCAAAGTGAGTACGAAGGCTGTATTGATCTGCTTCCTGCCCTACCGGATGTTTGGGAAAGTGGTTACGTGAGCGGCCTAAGAGCCAAAGGCGGTTATACCGTTGATCTAAGATGGGAGCAGGGAGGCAGACGGATTCACGCTAATCTTTACGGTAAGTCTGGCAAGTGCGGGAAGCTGCGGTCAGGAAATGACCTTGTAGAGTTCCAACTGAACGAGCAAGGCTGCTATACCTATAGGACAAACGTTTCGAATTAAAATTCATGAACTAAGCCCGTCAGTACAAAACTGGCATGCTTAGTTTTCTTTATTGAGATAAAATGTATAAATTGTATGCTATTATATAGATGAAATGAGGAGGGAGTGAAGAGCCAATGTTCCGCCTACAACAGTGGGTACCGCATAAATTGAAATATCGGCTATTCTTTGCCTTTCTATTGCTCATTGTGATACCGTTTACATTCTTACAAATTTACAATTACAACAAAATGGAAAATACGATTATAACCCGACTTCATAAACAGAATCAGACACAGGTTAATCTGTTGAAAAGTAATTTGGAGGATATACGCTTTGCCATGCTTCAACGCTATTTGGAGTTGGAGAAGGATGAGGAATTGACGCACTTGTTAACTTTGGCTGATTTAAACCCGGAACGGGATGAGAAAATTATGGAGCGGATCGCTGCAAGCAGCAGCAAACTGGTGCCGCAGAATGAGTTTGTCAGTTATACGCTGCAAGATTGGAAGGGGGAATCTTTCAAATTCCCTTTGTCAAATCTCTAGCAGGAGCGGGATCTGGAGATGCCTTCTGTTTTCGCTGACCTTGAGCAAAACGGTATGTTATCCACATGGAAGGCTAATTCAATCGGCTTTAGAGGAGGGACTCTCTCTCTATACGCCATTCTTCAAACGCGGTCCGGTGACCCGTATGCCAGAATACGGCTAACCTTTGATATAGAGGCCTGGCTCCAACGTTCGATTAAGAACTTACTGATACAAGGAGAAGCTTTCATTATTGATTCATCGGGCGATATTGTGGTTCAAACAAACCAGGGCATGCAGCTCCCTCCAGATATAAAAGATAGTATTATACGAGATGACTCCACTATGCATACAACGGAAGATATGAAAATTATCAATTCCATTCAAATCCCCAGTCTGCAATGGACCATGATTAGTATGGTCTCCATGGAATCCTATATAGGGGACATCAGCACAATTAAACGTTCGATTTTTGTCACTTTCGGCCTATTCGTTCTCATTTTTATTGTGATGACGTTTGTGATTTCCTCCGCTATGACTAGACCGCTGCAAGTTCTTCAGATGAAAATGAGTGAAATGGTTCGTAAAAACTTTAATACGCTGCTTCCCGAGCAGAAATATGTAGGGGAATCGCTTGAATTGGTTAAGACGTTTAACAACCTGGTCAAGGATATTCGATCGTTGATTCAGCGTCTGAGAGTGGAAGAGCGTCAGAAGGAAGCCGTTCGTTTCCAGATGCTCGTATCTCAAATGAACCCTCACTTTTTATTAAATACGTTAAATATGATTAAGTTTCAGGCAATAGATAAAGATCAAAAAGAAATTAGTGAAGTTTGCGTAGCACTGGGGAAACTCCTGGAACAAAGCCTCTGTTCAGAAAAGGAGCTTATTTTCCTCAAAGACGAGTTGGAACTGCTTAATGCCTATATCTATATTCAATCTATACGTTATGAAGATATGTTTGCCATTCAGCTAGAGGTAGAGTCACAGTTGGACTACGTGCTTATTCCTCAATTGACGCTGCAGCCGTTAGTAGAAAACTCCATATTGCATGGCATGATGTACAGGAGCAGTGGGGGGATTATTAAAATTTCTATTTTCTGCAGAGAGAACAACCTCATCGTGGAGGTTTCGGATAATGGATTGAATCCAAACGTATCATCGGAACAAAATGGCAGAAAGCGAAAAGGAATTGGGCTGGCTAACTTGAAGGAACGTTTGGAATTGTTGTTCCGTCAAGAAGGGAAGCTTGAGCTTATTCCGCTTCAACCAGGGATGCTTGTCAGAATTGAATTTCCACTATTAATTTCAAATCCTTATCAAGGAGAAGGTCTATGATGAGAACGGTAATTCTGGTGGAGGATGAACCTTTTGTCAGACGTACACTGCTAAAGCAAGTGAATTGGGAAGCTATCGGTTGCCAAGTGATTGGTGAGAGTGGCAACGGGCGAGAAGCGCTTGACATGCTTCTTTCTCGAAAGCCTGACATTGTTATCACCGACATCATGATGCCGGAGATGAACGGGACCGAACTTTTAAAACGAGCGCGTGAAGAAGGGCTGGACTCCAAATTTATCATGCTTACCTGCATGAATGATTTTGAATATGCACGCCAAGCGATTGAATTCGGTGCATCGAGCTATATTTTAAAGCTGTCTATGAGTATTCCGGAGTTGGAGCAAAAGCTTGTGAAACTACGTGTCGAACTGGACGAGAAGGAACAATATAATAAAATCAAGGAGCAGGAACATAAAGCAGTTGTTCAATCTGTGTATCAGAAGGTTTGGAGGAACATCGTCAGCGGTAAAGAAGTGACAGACAGAACGTTAGATCTTGATATAGAGCGGGTCTATCCTTACGTGCAAATTTGGGCAAGCGCTTCGAGGCAAGCTGAGTTCCCGGTTGCTGCTGATGATGTAGAGATTCATCGATTTTTGGATGAGTTTCAGGAGAGCAGGTTTTACTGGCAGCGGGAACCTGTGCAGCTAGCAAGTGCAACGAGCTACCCACATTTGGTTAGCAGCAATCTTGTACCAACCATGGAGTGGGAACAGGCATGGAAAAAGTTGAGAGGAGCCCTGCTCGAGGCATGGTATGCAGGAGAGATTCCATATATCGAATCGGACAGTGCGCTTGCTGACCTTCGTTGGGAGGAGGAGAAGGCACTGCTCCTTCTGCTGGATCATGGCAAGTGGAATGAATTCCGTAGAGTGCTTGCTGACAGATGGGGACTTTATGCCAGGTCACGAACCGATTACCATGATGTAAAAAAAGCGGGACTAGTCATTATAGGCATGTATCAAAAACAATTTTCAGAAGCTTCAGTAGACCAAGAAATCGTCTATAAAGCATCAACCCATGCTGAATTGTTACGAATGTTGGACGAGACACTAGAAAATTGTTTGACTTTAAAGCGGGCAGCATCTGCAGCGTATACATCGAATCGAGATGTAAATAAAATCATAGATTATATTCATCTTCATTACAGCGAGGAAATCACGCTTAAAAGCTTGGCAGAGTACGTATCGTTTGATCCTCATTATGTAAGCGCATTATTCAAAAAGAAAAAAGGGACAACCATTACGAACTATATCCAACAATACAGAGTGGAGCAGGCCAAGCTGCTATTGAAAGATACCCTGCTATCGATCACTGAGGTTGGTGAACGAGTAGGATTCGAAAATGACAATTATTTTATAAAAATATTTAAGAGGTTCGTCAACATGACGCCAAATCAATACCGTCAATCAGGATGAAGAAGCAAACCGTCTGATTTTGCTGCGTTTTCGCGCACTTTACTCGGAGAGGCTGCGTAATATTTGCCAAACGCCCGGCTGAAAGAATATAAATCGGGATAACCGAGCGTCATGGCGATTTCCGAGACCGAATGCCGCGTTTGCTGCAGAAGTTGAAGGGCTCTCTCCATGCGGAGCTTTTGCAAATATTGGATAGGCGTCATTCCGATCTGCTCGGCGAATATTTTGGAGAAGTAAGCCCGGTGAACTGAAATATACGCGGCGACATCTTGCACGTTAATATTTTCGGTGTAATGCATATTCATATACTCTATGCTCCGAGGAATCCAGCCGGCAGGACCTGCATCTGGTTCTTCGGTGTTTTTTTGCGGGATCATAAGTCCGAATATGCGGTAGATTGCCGCAATCAAATCGACTTGTCGCCGACTGCTGTTATCTTCCTGTTGACTGAATAGATGGATGAGCGATGTTTCAAGTTCTTTCCCAATCACACCCGAGATATAAGGGACAGAGGGATGGAAGCCGGCTTTTTCGAGCAGCAGCGGCGTTTGCCCGCCATCGATGGAAACCCAAATCATTTCCAACGGCTGGCCGGACGGAACAATGAAATGGTGGTAGACGATACCTGGGTATGCGCAAAAAACATCGCCCTTGGTTAACTCGATGTGCTGATCTCCAAAGCGATGACGAACCTTTCCGTTTATAACAAAATGCAATGCGTAATAGTCGATCATCCGCTGCGGGAAACGATAATCCGGGCCTGCTTTGAGACGTCCCATCCGGACTGGCCATAAGCCGCCGTTCAAGGCTAGCTCATCTACAACATAATTGCGTGATTCTTCATATTCGTCAGGATGCTGCCGCTTGCTCATGTCTTCGTCCCCACTTCCTGAAATCAGCCTGTTGACAGTAGGGTCAAGTATAACATTGACCTTACAAAATGCCAAACTGAAATTGCGAAATACCATTTTCGGACGGGGCATTCAGGTTTTATGATAGGGAGGTAAAAAAGATGGGGAGATGAAAACATGAGTTTAATAGAAGCGACGCCGAACAAGACAAAGCAACGCAAAGGCATTGGCGTTATTGATAGCGATATCCATCATACGTTTCAGGACATCAAGCAGCTGTTCCCTTACTTGCCGCGAAAATACAGAGAGCGTATTGAACTGTGGGGACCGAGTCTTGGCGGGGGACCGGGTACGTTGAACGGAGGCAATATCGGAAAAAGAGCCGATTCTTTCCCTCCAAATGGCGGTCCAGCTGGCTCGGATCTGGATTTCATGGTCGAGCAGCTTCTGAATCCATTCGACATCCGCTACGGGATTTTGACCGGTGAATTTATAGCGGCCACGAACACTGCGGATACGTATTATTCGGCTGCGTTGTGTTCCGCTTTCAACGACTATACGATTGAGCATTGGCTCGACAAGGAACCCCGGTTCAGAGGCTCCATCTACCTGCCGATTCACGATGTAGCGGCATCGGTTCGGGAGATCGAACGGCTCGGCTCCCATCCCGGAATGGTTCAGGCGTATGTTCCGTCGGGTTCGCCTCATCCTTATGGGAATAAAATGTATCATCCGATCTATGAGGCTTGCTTGAAGCATGGCATCAATTTCACCATGCATGTAGGAGCTATCGGCGATGGGATGAACGCTCCCGCTACGAATGTCGGTTATCCATCTTACTATATTGAATACCGCGCGGCCCGTACGCAGGCTTACATGGCTCATATGGCCAGCTTTATCTTTGAAGGCGTTTTCGAAATATTTCCTGAGCTGCAGGTGGCGTTTATCGAAGGCGGCGTCTTCTGGGTCGCTCCTTACTTGTGGCGTCTCGACCAGGATTGGAAAGCACTGCGCGAACAGACGCCTTGGGTGAAGAAGAAGCCTAGCGAATATTTACTCACCAACATGTACATCGGTTCTCAACCGATTGAGGAAACGCCGAACCGTCAAGCGTTCGATACGTTGTTCGAGGCTATGCACGCCAAGGAAAGGCTGCTCTTCTGCAGCGATTATCCGCATTGGGATTTCGACTCGCCGAAGCTCGTTTTCCCCAAGATGGACAAAGAAACGACGGATAATGTCTTTTACAACAATGCTGCCAGGTACTATGGTCTGCCTATGCCGGACAGAGCGGAGGAATAGCGATGGCGCAACATTATGTAGGAACATGGGATGAATTCTCGGACGGCGAACCTAAAATTGTTGATGTAAAAGGGCGGAGTGTAGGCATTTATAAAATATCTGGAAAGCTTCATGCCATTCTTAATTACTGTCCACATCAGGGGGCCAGTTTATGCAAAGGACCGGTTACGTCATGGGTCACATCCCCGTTGCCTGGGCAATTTGTATATGAACAAGAAGGGGAGATCGTTCGTTGTCCCTGGCACCATTGGGAATTTGACATTAAAACCGGCGGTCTAGTTGTCGATCATAAAGTCCGCACGAAAACTTACGAGGTTTTCGTAGAAAAGTTTGACTTGTCGGTAGAGCAGGGGAACGTATACATCGAGATGTAGTAGATCACTAATGAAAACCTTATCCGAGAACGAGAAGACTGTTTGCAGGTCTTTTGTTCGGATAAGGTTTTTTGCTTCATATAGCAGTTTCGAAACCTTACAAAATGATAAATGAATGATTGTGCTTTTGGGACATGTGTCAGATATGTTTTGACCCGCGTTTGGATACAAACCTGCCATTCTAAACATACTAAAATCAATATTTTTTATGGCAGTTAATCTAAAGTATTTGGAGAGGATCGATAGCATTGAGTGTTGCAAATAAGGAAACAGCAAGCAGTTCAATCAGAAAAGGGCCTATTTTGTTTGTTATGATTTTGGGGGCCTTCTTGGCCACATTGAATCAAACGGTTATGAGCGTTGCAACCCCTGAACTCATGAAGGACTTTGGTATCACGGCCACAACTGCCCAATGGCTGACAACCGGTTACCTGTTGGTTAACGGAGTACTAATCCCTATTACCGCGTACCTCATGCAGCGATTCAGTACAAGACAGCTGTTTCAGGCTTCGATGATCATTTTCCTTCTTGGTACTGTAGTTGCTGCAATTGCAGACGACTTCCCAACTCTTCTTACGGGTCGAATGATTCAAGCAGCTGGTGCAGGCATTGTTATGCCCCTCCTCTCAATGGTTATTTTAACGTTATTCGAGCCCGAAAAAAGAGGGGCTGCAATGGGCATGATGGGACTTGCCATCATTTTTGCTCCAGCCATTGGACCCACACTAGCGGGTTATATTTTGGAACACTACAAATGGGAGGTCATGTTTTATGGCATGATTCCATTTGCTGTTATTGTTATCGCCTGCGGGTTCACTTTTTTGAAAAATGTATCAGAACGAATCAACGCTCGCTTCGATATCCTTAGCGTCACTTTCTCTACCATCGGATTTGGCTCCCTGCTGTATGGCTTTAGCAGAGCAGGAAGCTTGGGTTGGTCGAGTACGGAGGTTCTTGTAACAATCGCTGTTGGTGTTGTTTCGCTTGTTATTTTCTCCTGGCTTCAGTTGACATCGAAGACTCCTCTGCTCGATTTGCGGGCATTCAGTTACAGTATGTTTTCCTTGACGACGATCATCGGTATCGCGGTGACGATGATTATGTATGCAGATATGATGCTGCTGCCGCTTTATTTGCAAAATGCACGAGGATATACCGCTCTGGAGTCCGGACTTTTGTTGCTTCCTGGAGCTCTCGTGATGGGTTTCCTAATGCCTGTAACCGGTAAAATGTTCGATCGATTTGGTGCAAAATGGTTGGCAATCATTGGATTGCTCATTACGATTGGAACAACGCTTGGTTTTGTTGAATTAACAGACTCAACGACATACACCTATTTGGTGCTCATGTCTACTGCACGGCGAATTGGCATGGCTTTATTACTGATGCCAATTCAAACCGCAGGTTTGAATCAATTGCCAGCAAGATTGAACCCTCATGGGACAGCAATCTCAAATACCATGCGTCAAGTAGCGGGAGCTATCGGCACCTCTCTGCTTGTAACTGTCATGAGCGATCGAACAAAAACGCATCTTCAGGATATGATGGCTAATGGTGGAGCAGCTGCAGGCGCAACACAGGCTCAAATTATAACAAATGCAACCATAGAAGGAATTAACGATGCCTATCTTGTTATTGTTGCTATTGGTGTTGTTGGTCTGGTGCTTTCCTTCTTTATCAAAAAAGTAAAACAAGGTACCGATGAAGTTCCATCACTTCAAGAAAGTGAAATAAAGCCTGCATATAAACCCACAGAACGACTTGGAGAAATTAAATATGCGGCTCAGCACACGGCTGCTGATAATGAATTTCGTAATGCAATAAAAGGTTTTTCAAACAAATCTAACTCTCCAAAAAAAGATATGCTTTTTAACGATAGTGATTACAGGAAGGCTCTTCACGGGTTAAAGGGAAATGAGAAGGATACGAGTGATGCGGTTGTCATTGACGATAAAGCCTATCGAGATGCGCTTAAAAAACTGAAAGAAGAGTCAGACCAACTTTAAGTTTATAAGAGATGGGCTATTGTGAAATAGTGATAAAACTACTGTATGTAGGAGGGTATACGATGAAGATTTATATCGTTTATGATAGCGAGGTTGGGCATACAGAAAAGCTTGCTCGATCCATTGCAAAAGGCGCTAAAAATGTGGAAGGGACAGAGGTTTTTATCCATCATGTCAATAACGCAAATGTCAGGGATCTTGCTCAGATGGATGCAATTATCTGGGGATGCCCCGGACACTTCGGCACGATTAGTTCGGGCTTAAAAGCTTGGATTGATAAGCTCGGTTCGTTATGGGCGGAAGGAAATCTAGTTGATAAAATCGGTGCAGTCTTCTGTACAACAGCAACCGTACATGGTGGCATCGAGGCGACTTTGCTTAACTTGATTACACCGATGTTGCATCAAGGCATGATGGTTGTCGGATTACCCGCTAGTATTCCGGGGAATGCATTTTACGGCAGCTATTATGGAATAGGGGTTACCTCGCCTGATGAGGATACCGATGATGAGCTTAGTCATTCCCTTTACGAGAAGGGGATCTTATTAGGTGAATCTTTAGGTACACGCGTGGCTAATATGACAAAAATCTTTCTGACCGGCAGGGAGAATCTTTCTAGACAAGGCAGCTGATGATGTTCAGCTGTTTTTTTGCATTGACCGTTGGATAATAGATTAGAATTGATATTCATCCCTGAAATGATATATTAAGTATATCAACATAAAGCGTTAGGGTGAATAAAATGGAGACGCATTTATACAAACAGTTGTATACGCATATCGTGCATGAGATTCAACAGGGTAAATTAAAGACTGGGGATCGTGTTTCATCCGAAAAAGAATTGGCCGAACAATTTGGTGTTAGCCGCATTACTTCTAAAAAGGCGCTCGAAAGGTTGGCAGAAGCGGGTGTTATCAAACGTATCCAGGGAAAAGGGTCGTTTGTGGCGAATGGTTATACTTCGAGTTTGGAGCAAATGCGCCAATCGGAGGAAAGAACGAATGCGGAGATCCCTGCTCAAGAAAGGCCACTCATTGGATTAATTATTCCAGGTTTTTCGGATGAATATGGTTTGAAGCTTCTTCAATCCATGGAAAAGCAGAGCGCGCGGCATGGGTGCGATTTAATCATCAAGAGGACTGGCGGCAGCAAAGAGGATGAAGAGCAGGCGATCCAACTTTTTGTCAGATTAGGTGTCAAAGGATTAATCGTGACCCCCGTCCATGGCACGCATTATAATGCGGAACTCATTCGTCTGGTCTGGGGCAAGTTTCCTGTTGTATTGGTCGATCGGTATTTGAAAGGCATTCCGGTATGTTCCGTTTACACGGATAATAGAAAAGCTGCGGAAGAACTTACGCTTCATCTCATCGAGAAAGGCCATCAAAACATCGGCTATTTATCTCCACCGGTCGAAAATACGTCAGCGCTGGAAGATAGGCTTTTGGGATATACACTGGCTTTTACCCGGGAAGGACTGAAGTTGGATCAGGATTATTGTTTAACGAATATTACAGGGACCCGTTCAGGTTCATGGGCAGAGGATTTAGAGACGCTCAAAAGTTTTTTGGAACAAAACATCCATGTAAAAGCATTTGTTGTTTCGGAATATTTGGTCGCCACCATGTTGGCTCAAGCCATTGATTCACAAGGAAAGAGGTTGGAGACCTACGATATCGTGTGCTTCGACTCCTTAAACGATTTTTTGGGAAAACCAATTTTCACTCACATTAGGCAAGATGAGAAACGGATGGGCGAAGAAGCGGTGGATTTGTTGGTCTCGCAGTTATATGGAGAAGTTGTCACAGAACAGAGAATTGTCGAACATAGAATGATTGTGAAAGAATAGCAAGTAAATTTATGAACAGAGAAACCGTGGAATACAAATTCCATGGTTTTTGTTTTTTCTAATTTCTCTATCGCTGTCTACTACCGTCGAAACAGTAAAATTTTGTACATGCATGTCGCAAAATCGTAGTGGACATGGTAGATTTGCCCATATTATTATACTTAGTATACAAACACATTTACCGGCTTGTTTGTATCAGGAAGTGTCATACTATTCTTACTTTTCTGAGGAGGTAACAGTATGTATCGGAGTAATAAAAAAATGTTATCCATCTCCACCTGTGTCTTGTGTGCAACTGTGTTATTCGGCTGTTCGAAGGGGACTGAAACGACAAACACCACAGCCAGTACAACGGCCCCGGCAGCAACTAGTGCAGCTACAGCTGCAGCAAAGGAAACGAAAGCACCCGATGCTGCAAAAAAAACCATCACCATCACATATAGAGACGATGGTACTGGTGAGAACGGAACGCTCTTCAAATGGTTTAAAGATGCGGCTGCCAGCTATCCGAACAAAGATGTCATCATCAAGCAGACGCCGATCCAGGCTTCTGAAGGCGATTACTTCGCGAAGATTGCGCTAGCCCTCAAATCCAAAGACACAGCACCGGATATCGTTACAGAAGACACCTTCATGTTAAACTCCGATGCCAGCGCCGGCCTCTTGTCTCCTTTGGATGACAAAGTAAAAACCTGGGCCGACTGGACAAATGGTTCCTTCATCGAAGCGATGAAAAAAGGGGTAACAGCCGCCGACGGTAAAATTTACGGCGTACCGTATAACACGGACTCCCGGGGACTCTGGTACAACAAGCAAATTTTCAAACAAGCCGGATTGCCTGAAGATTGGAAACCAAAAACTTGGGATGAAGTCTTGAGCGCAGCAAGAACAATCAAGGAAAAAGCAGCCAAGGATGTTGTACCTTTCTGGATGAACATGGGTAAAGCAACTGGCGAAGCGACTTCCATGCAAACTTACGAAATGCTGCTTTACGGGACAGGCGAAAGACTTTATGATGACGCGACTTCGAAATGGACTGTTAAAAGTCAAGGTATTGTGGATGCGCTTACATTTGTCGATACCATTAACAAAGAGAAACTTGGCCCACCTCTTTCCAAAGTATTGAACGGCCAAGCGGGCAACTCCTCTGCTCGTGAATATTTGCCAAAAGGCAAACTCGGCATCTCCTTGGACGGTTCCTGGATTGCGGGCAACTATCTGCCGAATGGTGCAGCTCCATGGCCGGAGTATAAAGACGTTTTGGGCTTTGCTCCAATGCCGACAAGTAAAGGTCAAGCTCCAGGTTCCATTACATTAGCTGGCGGATGGGCGCTGTCTGTTCCTACTAATGCTCAACATAAAGACGAGGCTTGGGACTTTATCAAATATGCGCTTAACAAAGAAAACTCGCAAAAACTTGTAATTGCAGGCGGTAACATTACGGTTCGGGCCGACGTTGCCAAAGATCCGGGCTATACGCAAATGCCGTTTAATTCCATTGCTACGGATTATTTGAAAAATGCGGAGTTCCGACCTGCTCGTGATAAATATCCAGAAGTATCCACACAAATACAGGCTATGGTTGAGTCTGTGGCGACAGGCACCTCACCTGCCGATGCGATGAAGAAGTATCAGCAAGACGTAACCCGCATTGTTGGAGAGGATAAAGTCAGCGTGAAGTAATAGCAACACCTTGCCCTGGCGCCCTATTTCAGACGGGGGTCAGGGCAAGCTCGGTTTGCCCTACATCACCAGGGAGAAAGGAGAGAACTATGATGAGCAGTTCGGCAATCCCGATAACCTCTAGAAAGACGTACACATGGTTGTATTTTTTATTTCCTTCGTTGGCCGTTATGCTGGTTTTCTTCATTTATCCGATCTTGCTAACGTTTTTCTACTCATTTACGAACTTGGCATTGACCGGAGAATCGGCCAAACAGCTGAAATTTGTTGGTTTTGACAACTATGTCCGCATGTTTGCGGATCCAACCGTTAGAGTCAGTATCTGGAACACGTTAGTTTTCCTGATCGGCTCAGCTGTCATCGGTCAACAAGTGCTGGGATTTCTAATCGCAATCTTGATGAAACGTAAGAATAAAACGTTCCGCCGTGTGATTGGAACTGTCGTTCTCGCCGGCTGGGTCACACCAGAAATTGTCTGCGCATTATGTCTTTACAGCTTTTTCGGCGACGAGGGTACGTTAAACGCCATTCTAAGTACAGTAGGCATTCCCACGGTCACATGGCTATACACCGTTCCGATGCTCACGATTATTTTAGCCAACGTCTGGCATGGAACAGCCTTCTCTATGCTTGTCTTTCAAGCAGCACTTGACGATGTGCCGAAAGAAATCGAGGAAGCGGCGCTTGTCGACGGAGCATCACGTTGGAAGATTTTAACTTCCATTATCCTTCCTTATATTAAAGGAACGATTACTACCAATGCGATGCTGGTCACTTTGCAGACCCTGGGCGTTTTTGGCCTCATCTATGCGATGACCGGCGGGGGGCCAGGCACGGCAACGACGACCTTACCTATCTTTATGTACAACCAGGCGTTCATTAACTATCAGCTCGGTTACGGCACGGCCATTTCATTATTACTCTTGCTTCTGGGTATTGTGTTGAGTTTGTTCTATATCCGCACTTTAAAAGAGTAAAACCACAAGGAGAGTTGGTATGACTGAGATCTACCGTAAAGTCGTTTATCGCACCTTGCCCTACGCAGCCCTCACCTTTATCGGCATTTGTTTCCTGCTACCACTCTTATGGGTGCTAGTTGCCTCCGTGGATCCTAACGCGATGCAATCGCTCAAGGTTCCCAGCTCTTTGACAGCAGGCAACTATATCGATGTGATCACTAGTCGCGCGAATCAGCGCGCATTTCTAATAGGACTCTTCATTTCGCTCGGTCAAGCTTTGATTGTCGTTATAATAGGTCTGCTAGCGGCTTATCCACTGTCGAGATATCAATTGAAGTATAAAAAGCCGTTCATGTTAACCATCTTATTCATGACCTCACTGCCGATCACAGCCGTTATGGTCCCTGTGTATCAGTTGTTTTTGACTTTAAAGCTTTATGACAATATCTTCGGCGTCATTCTTTTTAAAGTCGCGTCGGCCATGCCTTATGGCATCTGGATGCTCAAAAATTTCATGGATTCCGTACCGAACGAGTTAGAAGAAGCGGCATGGGTGGACGGTGCGTCCATTCTAGCAGGCATCCGCAGGATCGTCACTCCTTTGATGATTCCGGGCATATGCACGGTTGCTATCTTTACCTTCTCCGGTAGCTGGGGGAACTTTTTCGTTCCCTACATTCTCTTGAGTACGCCTGAGAAGTTCCCGGCAGCGCTTAAGCTGTATCAATTCTTTGGGCAGTACGGCATGGTGAGTTATGGGAAATTAGCAGCGTTTTCTACGCTCTATGCCATTCCGTCCGTTATCATGTATATTCTCTCTCAGCAATTTATGTCCAAAGGTTTTGGCCTTCAAGGCGGGACTAAAGGGTAGGGGGAATGGTTACCATGCTTTACTTAAAGTCGAGCGATCCAGGAACTCATTGGAGAGGATAACACAGCTTCCCCTTCACGGACTGGAAATTATCAGACGCAGCGAGCAAAACCCTTGCCAATTAGCGGTGAGGGTTTTTGCTATGGGTGACGGCTGAAGGAGCACGCTTGGTTGTCGTTGTTCGATGAAGTAATGTTACATTGTTTACAATATATGCTAGTATAGAATTAAGTACATTTCATATGAAGGAGAGAGAATCTATGATGAAACGATTGATTGTCGGCGACTTCATGCATGAGCTAGCCACTACGCGCCGCATCCTGGAGCGTTTGCCCGAGGAGCAAATGGCGTGGAAGCCTCATGTAAAATCGATGACACTAAGCGGGCTGGCCACGCACTTAATCAACCTGCTGAACTGGCAAGTGGCTATTTTTCTTTACCCAGAATTCGATCTTTCGACTGTTCCGCTTCGGCGCGAACCTTTGGAAAGACGCGATGACATGCTGGAGGAATTCGACGCGAACGTCGTCAAGCTTGAGAATCTGTTAGCCGAATGTGACGAGTTAACGCTCGGCGAGGAATGGACCTTGCGGAACGGCGACCATGTCATCCTGCGCCAACCACGGGCGATTGCGCTTCGCACCTTCGGAATAAGCCATATGGTTCACCACCGGGCGCAGCTCGGCGTTTATTTGCGGCTTCTCGATATTCCAGTGCCGGGAATGTACGGTCCCTCGGCCGATGAGGAAGTCAAATAAACGAAGACGCGACGGCACTGAACTAAACGATAGCAAAATAAACAGGGAGCAGATTGCCGTGGCAGCTGCTCCCTGTTTTCATATTTATTGCGCGGTCAAAATTTGTGGACCTTCAGCCGTGATGGCGATTGTATGCTCGTATTGAGCGGCCAGCTTGTTGTCTATCGTCCGTGCGGTCCAACCGTCCGGATCGATTGTCATGAAGTAGCTACCTTCGGTGATCATGGGCTCAATCGTAAACACCATACCCTCCTTGATACGGAGGCCTTTTCCAGGCTTGCCGACATGCATATAAGTCGGCTCTTCGTGCAGATCGCGGCCGATACCATGCGCGAGAAGGTCGCGCACGACGCCGAAACCGTGTGATTCCGCATGGCGCTGAATCGCGCTCGTCACGTCGCCGAGTCTATTGCCGGGGCGCGCCTGTTTGATGCCCAGATCAAGACATTCCTTCGTGACGCGCATCAACTTCTTGGCCGTCGGCGAGATCTGCCCAACCGCGTAACTCCAGGCCGAATCGCCTAACCAGCCATCTAGCTCAGCGACAGTGTCGATCGTCACGATATCGCCTTCCACAAGTGGCTTATTACTAGGGAATCCATGTGCGATCACATCGTTGGCGGAAGCACAGGTCGCATAGGGATAGCCCTTATAGCCCTTTTGGTATGGCTTTGCACCGTGCTTGAACATAATGTCTTCGAAGATGCGATCAATCTCGTAGGTAGTGATACCCGGTTTGATAAGTGGGGCGATTGTACGATGGCATTCAGCCACCACTTGGCATGCTTTACGGATAGCCTCAATTTCATGCTTGCTTTTTAAAATGACCATGTTCGTATCAGAGCTCCTTCGTAATAGCTTGCATAGCGAGTCGGGCGATTCGATCGACGTCCAGGTCGGAATTGCCTGCATAGTAGTGCAGTCCACAGCAACCGACAAGCACGGCAAGCATATGGTCTATGTTGTTGTCTTCGCACTGGGCGATTGATTGGAGTGGAACATACAGCCGTTCCATAAATTTTCTTTTGGCGTGTTGTCGATCCCTTTCAGGCAAACCTGCATAATGTTCCGCTGCCATTTTGTAGACGAGATATGCGCGGGCTTCCGACTGCCACAGCTGGAGCAGTGCTTTACAATAAGCCAATAACTGCTGGTCATCCGGGGGGCTACCGCTGGTGTTCGCCCATTTTGCGATAACTTGCTCGCATCGCTCGAACCCGCTTTCTAACACATCTTCTATTAATAAATGCCGGTTGGGGTAATAATGGTATACTGTGCCATAACCAAGGTCTGCCTCGCGGGCGACGTCGCGAATATCAAAGCTTCCGCCCGTGCGAAAGTAGGAGAGCGCGGCGACGTCCAGGATCTGTTCTTTGCGCTGTATACGTATGAGCTCATTTTGTTCTTTGGTACGGGGGGACATAACGTGTTAACCTCCTAGTATAGACCTGCAAATTTGTCGATATAAAAATAGTAACGTATGATGGTAAGAAATGCAAAAGATTTGTTGTTGAATTACGACATGACGGCAGTCCTCGTGCGTGGGGTGTTGATCGCCGCCATGCGTCGGCGACACCGCGCGCCCAGGAATTGAAGTAACGGGAGTTAAGTTGAATATTGGATATAATATGATGCAATAGTTTAAAGGAGGAGTATGAAATGGAGAAAGTAATACCTTTCTTAATGTTTCAAGATGGCAAGGCGGAAGAAGCGATGAGTTTTTATACTTCGCTCATTGAGGATTCTGAAATTACAAGGATTGTTAGGTATGGTCCTAATGAAGCTGGAGATGAAGGAACCATCATGCAGGCCACTTTTACATTAAAAGGGCAGGAGTTTATGTGTATTGACAGTCATGTTAAACATGCATTTTCCTTTACGCCTTCGTTTTCGATTTATGTTGTTTGCAATAGGGAGGAAGAAATTGATGAGCTTTATGGGAAACTTAATGAAGGGGGACAGGCTCTAATGCCATTAGGTAACTATGGGTTCAGTAAAAAGTTTGGCTGGCTGAATGACCGATTTGGAGTCTCGTGGCAAATAAATTATCTGTAGATTTTAGTTAAGTTAGTTAAGTCAGTAGGATTTGAATGGTTGGATATCTCAACAGTAATTGAATCTTTAAGGCAAGACGAAGTAAAGAATCATTTTAAGTTTCCTCAGACACTTCGAGATTTTTTAATTGTATATTACATATCCTGTAATATAAAACCATATTCAAAATTTGTATTTTGAATCGCTTTCTACGAACTGGGGGAATATAATCGACAAAGAAATATTTGAAACGCTTAATAATCATAATCTTTGATATGATGTGACACGATTAATGAACCCACCAAAACGTTTACCGTTCGGGTGGGTTTTTTATTGCAACATGCTGATCAAGCATTACGCTAACGGGCAGCATAGTTAAAGATTATTCGCATGAACCATACCACAAATGAACGTATACTTTTTGGTGAAAATTAGGGGAGAATCCTTAAGTTACAAGGGTTCTCCCCGTTTCGCGTGTCTATATTATTTTCTAGATTAGTGAGACTTTATAATACAGCACAAGTATTCTACAGGATAGGTATTGTTCCGAATGCCGAGTTTGTATAAAGCCGATCGTAGAAAATGTGTATTGAGCATGCAGTCCAATTTGGAGTACAATCTACTAAATGATAATGATTATCATTATAAATGAAATGTTTGCTACAAAACATAAAACTTATGGGAGTGAATTTAATCATGGCAAGATCGGGATTTATGAAAATAGGATGGATATCGCTTATAACGACAGCAATGATTACGGTGACAGGTTGCGGCTCGACAGGCGATCAAGCTGTGGCCACGGTAACTACCGATCAGCCAGCACAGGCAGCGCCAAGCGAAGCTCCGCCTCAGACAGAAACACGCGTTGTAACCGATGGCTTCGGAAAGGTAGAGATTCCGAAAAATCCGAAGCGAATCTCAGCTCTTTATCGTGAAGATTATTTGGTTGCGCTTGGGGTAACGCCTATTGTGCAATATTATAACCCGATGTGGGGAAAGCAGGATTATTTGAAGCTGGAAGTGCCGTTGTTTGACGTGACCGGTAACATCGAAGCTTTGCTTGCGTCCGAGCCGGACTTGGTTATCGGCGCCGGAGAGGTCGATGCAGCACAATACGCGCTCTATTCCAAGGTTGCGCCGACGTTTCGCTTGCCGGACGACGTACTTGCGGATTCGCGCAAAACATTGACCTTAATCGCTGAATTGCTTGGTCTCAGCGACAAGGCGAATCAGGTTCTTGCCGATTACGAAGCCCGTATTGCTGATGTGAAGGCGAAGCTGAAAGCGGCGATCGGCGATGAGAAGGTTGTTGTTCTGCGGATGAACGTCGCGGACAAATCGATTAATATTTTCGGCATTCATAACACATTTGTCGGACAAATCTTGTATGAGGATCTTGGGCTGAAAGCGCCGAAGTTCGCCGAGGCGATGACGGAGGGCAATATCGTCTTGTCGAAGGAGGTCATTCCGGAGCTTGACGCGGACCATATTATTTTGCTTCCGTCCAACGGTAGGTGGGATGAAAAGAGTACCGCTCAAGCGCTTGAGGAAATGAAGGCAGATCCGTTATGGCAGACCGTTCCTGCATTTAAGAACGGCCATGTATATCCGGTAGAGAGATCGTATTGGCAGACGGGAGCTATTACGGCCAACGGGTTGAAGATGGATGATTTACTTCGATTGCTGGCTTCATAGCAGGAAATAAGAGTGATTAAGTTCAATGGCGGGACTCATCGCCATAATTGGAAAAGAGCCGCTTTTCAACGAAGGTTGATGGGCGGCTCGTTTTGATTTACACTAATTGTATTGAGAATGAATATCAATTAGAAGGCGGTTGATAGTAACGATGAATATTGAACAGCGCAAACAAGCTGGGAACGCTCCTTTAGTCCAATATGTGCTGCGATCGATCCGCTTAATCGTTGCGGGCGAGCAAGCAGAAATGAGTGATCTCGACGGGAGCGATAGAAAGGATACGGAAAGCTTTGAACTGCTCATCATAATGAGCGGGACGAGACAAGGAAAATGCTATTTGCAGGGGCCTGGAAGCTCTTTATCTGTTGATCAAGAGGTTATGAACTGCAGCTATTACCGATTGTGCTTCGTAATTAGCGGCGATGATGCAGCTTCGAACTTGCTGCCGGATAAGCAAGAGCTTGCCTGCGCACCCTTCGCGAAGACGATAGAATTACTTGACGAGTTATATGGACTCCGTGGAGCGAGTGGCGAGCTCGAGCTGTTCCAACGATTTGTGAGATTTCAAGAGCTGCTGCTTTTTCTATTCCGCCAAAATGCACCTGCTGCCGAGGATAAGGGAACGGATATTGAGTGGCATGGGGTAGAGCTTAGCATACAGCATATTCATCAGTATTATCGTGAGCTTCTAACTGTGGAGGAGTTGGCCTCCCTCGCAGGCATTGATCGTTGGAAGTATACCGGTCTGTTCAAAGAGGCTACGGGTCAAGTACCGCTCCAGTATTTGAATGAAGTACGGATTAATCAAGCCAAGAAATGGCTGGCAAGCGCAGATGACAAGCTGCTCGATATTGCGCTGAATGTAGGTTTCAACAATGAATATTATTTCAATCGTCGTTTCAAGCAGACGGTAGGCATATCGCCCGGACAATATCGTCGCAGCCGCAAGGGACAGCTTAGAGTAGTAGCGCCATATTTGGAGGATTTCATAGTCGCGCTAGATATGCAGCCTATTGCCCAGTATTGGCATGCGAAATGGGGAAAACAAGACTATCTAGGTTTAAACCATATTCCGACGTTCGACGAGAACGGTGGCAACTTTGACACTCTTTCCGGTTATAAGCCGGATTTGATATTGCTTATGGATCGTTACGATCAACAGCAATATTCTCAGTGCCGACGCATTTCCAACACGTGCATTCTGCGTGAGCAGACCAATAATTGGCGTACGCTGCTGCGTACCGTCGCCGATTATTTCGGTCGGAGGGAGTTGGCCGACAATGCTATCGCGAAGTATACTTTCAAAGCACGGAGCGCGAGTCATACGCTGAGTCAGGTTATGAAAGGTGAAACGGTCGCTTTTTTGCGTATCTCGGCGGACCATATTATCCAATATACGGAAGAAGGGCAGGGCTTTGTTTCGACTGTTCTCTATGGCGATGTTGGCTTGCGCTCTCACTCCGCAGTAGGTGTCGCTTCAAAAGCGAATAGGCCAGGCATGTTCAATCTCTCTGTAGAAGACCTACGTACGTTAAACGCGGATCATCTGTTCATTACTTTCGATAAGTGGCATAGCCAGGCAGAAGGAAAGGAGAGGGAACTGCTGGAGCAGCCAGAGTGGCTTGAACTGCCCGCTGTACGAAACAGCCGCGTTTACGAGGTTGATTTTCTAACTTGGATGAATAACGGAATTATTTCCAACGGCAAAAAAATCGATGATATCCTGCGATCATTAGCTTGATTTGATTTTTGCTTACGACTGAAAGGTCTGCATCCTCCATTTTGTATAAAGTAACCGTCGATTTTGTCCATTGTTATTGTCACGTTGCCGAAGTTACAATTATGTTGATAATGATTATCATAGCATGGACGTTACATGAGCCGGCTGGAGGGGGACATGGATTGACTGAGCAGCTTGAATTATACGATGTGACGATTATCGGCGGTGGTCCTGCGGGAATGTATACTGCTTTTTATAGTGGAATGCGCGATTTAAAGACGAAGCTAATAGAAGCGAAAAACGAGCTTGGCGGGCGGATGCTTATTTATCCTGAGAAAATGATTTGGGATGTTGGAGGGGTTGCGCCGATCCTATGCGAGAAGTTAATTGCCCAATTGTCAGAGCAGGCGAAGACGTTCGACCCGACAATTGTATTTGGCCAGCACATTATCGGATTAGAGAAACAAGCGGATTCGACGTACATGCTGGAGGCGGCAACGGGGGAGAAGCATTGGACACGAACGGTCATTCTAGCTATCGGCCGCGGCATTTTGCGAATGGCGAAGCTGGAGCTGGAAGGGGCTGAGCGCTATGAAGTGTCCAATCTGCACTATACGGTGCAGGAGCTGGAGCCTTTTAGGGGGAAACGAGTACTTATTTCGGGTGGAGGAAACTCCGCTGTCGATTGGGCGAACGAGTTGGTTCCCATTGCTGCTCAGGTCACAGTCGTGCATAGGCGCGATCACTTCGGCGGACATGAGAAAAACATTGTTCGAATGAAGGAATCTTCTGTCGATGTGCTTACGCCATATGAAGTCACGCAGTTATACAGCGGCAACGGAAAGACGATTGAACGGGTGACGATTACCCATATCGAATCAGGGGACTTGCGCGAGCTAGAAATAGACGAGGTTATTGTTAACCACGGGTTGAAGTCCGATTTTACAGGTATCAAGGAATGGGGACTGGATATGGACGACTGGAACATATTCGTCAGCCCGAGACTTGAAACAAACTTGCCGGGCATCTTCGGGGCTGGTGACTTCGCCAATTACGAAAGCAAGCTTAACCTCATTGCAGGGGCGTTCACGGATGCTGCCGTAGCGCTTAACAGCGCCAAACGGTACATGGATCCAGAGGCACCGAGAATGGCTTATGTATCGTCACATAACGAGAGGTTTAAAGAACTGAACAAAGCGCTTGGCTCATCCGATGAATAACAGGGTCTGTTATTGAAAGCACCTCATCCAAGGTATGCAGCGAATCGATGTTTTTTTTGCAAACTTTCAAAGATGCTGCCAAACAATAGGTAGGCGGATATTTGATGAAACTTTTATCAGGTAAAGCACAGTCACATCCTCGAGAAAGTGTTGCAAGATGTGGGGAGCACTCCTAACAGCATTTAATAGTGGTTGCTGTTAAGCTATCTGGGATCTATAGTTCTATAAAGGATTCTATACAAACACGATCAAGGAGCTGCCAAGGCAGCTCCTTTTGACATCTTCACAAACTATAAAGATTTGTACATATGTCTAAATTGTAAGCAGGAAATTTAAATGTATATTTTACCATTATAAGAAATATTTGGGGTGTTCCTTCGTCTAATTATACAAATGGCAGTTAGAGGGATCTATTTTTCAAAAAAAAGAATTATAAATTTTCCCTCATAAATCCTATGTATTTATTTATAGACCAATTAAATCTTTACGCCGATACACGCTAAGAATTAGGCCGATCGCTGCAAACTGAAAAATGACAACTTGTCCGTTAAAACTAATAAAGGGAAGCGAAAAAGCACTTAGAGGCGCCCAACCGACCGACATGAGCATAGACCAAAGAAATTGAATTACGAATAACGTAAATAATCCTTTAAGAAGGGATTTTCCATAAGTATCTCGGATTTTTAAACCGATTTGTAAGGAATGGATGATAAAAAAGATAACCATCACGAAAATGAGAATACCGGCAATCCACCCGAAGCAATAGATTAAAAAGGCGAACATCATATTAGAATGAAGTTCAGGTAACGTAGTTAAGGGAGTACCATAGCCATGTCCCCACCAGCTAGCGGATGAGATGGCTTTTTTGGATTGTGTCAGTATATAATTAAACCCTTGTATATCTTCTTGGGGTTTTAAAAAAGATATCCATCGATAAATTGAATGAGTCTGGTGGCGTGAGGTTAACAAAAAGAAGATGACCGAACCGAATATCAAGCTCACGTGTGATATTAGTATGTTTCGTTTTCTCTTTAGGGTAAGAAGAACGGATGCTGACCCTAAGAAAAACAATATAAAATCAGTAAGTGAGTGTGCCTTTAGGAAAAATACACAAGGTATTAAAAGAACACCAAAGTTCAACCATAATGACCTCAGAATCAATTTCATCTGTGATTCATTTAATTGAGGAGTAGGTCTAGCCGACCATATTCCCGCTAACGACAAGATAAACAAATAAGGGGAAATGGAAATAACATTCACGACGAATCTACCCAGCTGCAAATAGTTATTAACACCGTTTATTCCGGAACCTGTGGTTATGGAGTAGACCAGTAAGCCGAGCGTACTAAAATATATGATCCAGGAATAGCGGGCTATTTTCTGATAATCAAACAAACGGATTCCAACCATAAGTAATCCACCAACACAAATATAGATGACTTGTTGTAATCCAATTGAGGAAGAACCTAATCTTTGAACAAGTGAAACCTGAGCATTAAAAACCGCGACAAGCCCGAACAGGATGAAGAAGGTCAGAAGCCCAAGCAACTTCCAATCCGTTCGTGGGCGATGTACCTTATGAAATTCAGCACCGATAAGTTCGGGAGCACCCATCTGGTTAATAGCTTCCTTTATGGCGGTATGTAATGCAAACCCTCGTTCTAATTTCTCTTCGATGATATCCTGTAAATGCCCCTCCAGCTCCAACTTTACTGCTTGATGAACTTCTTTGGCTCGAATATGTGAGCATACCTGCTTTAGGAACTGTTTGACATCTTCCTCATTTCGAATCGTATTCACCCAACTTCACCTGCCCCTATAATGCGGTCGACAGTGCTGCGAAACAGCGTCCATTCCTCCATTTTGATTCCTAGTTCAGCTTTACCGCTTTTGGTAATACGATAATATTTTCGTTTGCGGCCATCTTTCTCATTCCAGTAGGATTCAACGAATTTATCTGATTCAAGTGTGTGAAGAATAGGGTACAGCGTCCCCTCTTTCAAAGTAAAAACACCATCCGTGTGCGCTTCCATTTCCTTGGTCATCTCATATCCGTACATATCCTTACGGTTCAAAAGCGTTAGTATAAGGATGACAGTACTACCTTTCATGAGTTCTTTACTAATTTTCATAAGTACTCCTTTCTATGTAATACATGCATCGGTTATCTAGGTATGAGTATAACGTATCGCTTTACTTCTTGCAAATTATTCCACGCTAACGGGCAGATAACGATATAGGCTTTTGCTCATTTTTCAATCCTTTAATTAGGCAACCGCATAGGATAAAAGGTAAACAATGAAATTATTGGAGGAACATGAATATGTACCGTAATTCGTACTATTACTATCAATGGCATAATCCTATGCATTGCAGCTGGAATAACCTAAGATGGAATTATAATTGGTATCCTCATTATTACAATTGGAACAATACCAACTGGAATCGTTATGAAAACATTAAATTGACAGATTATGGACCAAGACCATTTGTAGTGAATATTGACCAAGCTACTAAGCAAAACGATAATTACCGAACCGCTTTATGGACAGGGAAACACTATCAAGTGACCCTAATGAGTATTAATGTTGGAGATGACATTGGTTTAGAAGTTCATCCCACAACGGATCAATTCATACGTATTGAAGAAGGTCAGGGCCTTGTTCAAATGGGTGATAGCAAAGAAAATTTGGATTTTCAAGAAATGGCCTTTGATGACTATGCAATTATGATACCTGCTGGAAAATGGCACAATGTAACGAATACAGGTAATAAACCACTTAAAATTTACGTTATCTATGCACCACCTCAGCATCCATATGGTACAGTTCATGAAACCAAAGCAATTGCAATGGGATCTGAAGAAAACCACTAAATTTATGGTACAACTTCAAAGATGGGTCATTCCGCTAATGCAGAACTATAGAACAACGACACCAGGCTGCCGATATAAATGGCAGCCTTTAACGTAAACATTGATTATGAGTGAAATTTCATAATAACGTTGGATTTTTTTGGAGAAATCCTTCCGAAATTGAGTATTATCTAAAATAGGGGGGATACCCATGAAGAAGTCATTAGTCATTGTTTTCTTTTTTCTGTTTGTTCTCGGATGCAGTGAACAAAGCATTACTGACTCAAGCACTCTAGAGTCACCAAAGATAGTTGAAATGAAACAGGGCCTAATTGCTGTTGAAAATCATAACGATGGAATGGCGCGTCACAACTTAGAATACATCTCCAAAGACAAAGGGAAGATAGCTGTTGACCCGAATTATTTCAAGGAGAATGAATATAATCGCGGTGATGTAATTTATTATAAAACTCCTGCAATTAATATAAACAAATATCCAAGGCTAAATCCGCCTGAGTTTAACATATCAAGGGTTATTGCTCTTCCAGGCGAAGAGATTGAAATAAAGAATGGTCAGGTTTATGTTAATGATAAAAGGTTAGATACCTTTTATGGTAAGGCCCTAAGTTGGGGGCTCGAAGAAGAAGAGTATTTTAAGACAGTTAACAAACCAGGCGCAGCTATATGCGATGAATCATGCCAAAAAACCATGAAAGAATACTTTAGCATGGAAATGGATAAGGTTAGAGTGCCTGAAGGGCATCTCTTTGTAATGGTGGATACGTGGTGGAGAAGTATTGACAGTCAAATTTTTGGTTCTTTGCCTTTCGCCAATGTCAAGGGAAAGGTATTGGGATACGCTAGTAACGAATAACTTTCAGAATCCAAACCATTGATCAAGTTTAAACTAACGCAAGAACATTAGTCCAATAGTGGCAGCGAGTTGTTTAAACTGAGTTTTTTGCAGAGAGAAAGGTACTATAAAAAGATACGACTGTGATTATTCAATAAAGATAATCTACACTTAATCCATACATAAACTCGATTCTGTGTGGAAAGGGTGAGACTATGTCTTATAGAAAAGCTATCGTTGTATGTCTACAAATCATGGTTTCAATTGCTCTTCCATTTCTGCTGTATCAGATATATGATGATTATTTTCATGAGTACTATATTCATGGATTTCTTGCTGGTTTAGGTCCACTATTGGCTGCTGCAGGGATGTTATTACTAAATTTAGCTTTTCTTAGTCCGCTACTGTATGTGCTTTGTAAAAAATACGTCGATAGTGTTTTATTACTTCTACTGCCTCCAATTTTTATTGGAATCTCTGCTTTCTGTCAGTATGGCATGATGGTCGCACTAGACTAAATAAATGACCAAAACAAAGCAGGTATAAACTAGTTAACATGTATCAACTATATAAGAAGTAATTACTCCATAAAATTAGCAGGCTGCCGGTTAGATCGGCAGCCTTACTATGCAAACTGGCAGTAATGCTGCACAAGAGGTGTTTTTATTGAACAACTCGAATATGTTTGAAAACGTATTGGTGGAGGTTGCTAATTGGCTATTGAAAAGCTTCTTGATATTAAGAAGGAAATGCGTGAAGAGTTATGGATTGGGAAGATGATTTAGCTCTAAAAAACCAGCCTCTAGGCTGGCTACTGTTGAACTATGCAACATTCAAGATCTCTTTAATATCTTTGCTTATTGAAACTGAAATTTCATCTGATTCATTATCTAAAGTCTCTAATATTAGCTTGCAACTATTAATTATTTCATCATCAGAATTATGTACAACAAATTCCAGAGCTTTGACATAAATAAAGATTTCATCTAGGTCTAGGTTATCTTCTAAGCCATTACCTAGTTTCTGATGTAGTCTACTTACACATTCCTTAGCTAGTTCGCGGCTATATCTCTCTAGACTCAAAAATACATCGTATTCCGTTTTCGTATATTGATAAGGAGACTTTTTATTAAATTCACTCTTGAATGCTTCTACCCAGTAGTCAAGGCACTCTTCAACAGTGTTGTTAGCTTGCTGAACTAAAATTGACTTAAACTCTTCATCCTTAACTCTCAGATCAGGAAAACATTGATAAAACAGTTCAGGATCAATTGTTTTTCTCATCACCAGACTGTAATCATTGTAATCATGTCCCGTAGCTGCGTAATATATGAAATCCTCAGTTTTGTTTAAATTGGAGAACGCATCTGCTTTAGCAAGCCGTTTAACTACATTTAGTGCAGCTAAGTAGTGACCGTCTTTAAATATTTTCTTCTCATATGCTACAACTGGAACATCATCGCTTAAAAACTCCTCAGCTTCTTCATCCTCATACGACAAATCTGAAGCCATTCTTTCAAACCCTTCAATTGTACTTGCTACTTCTCCCATATCGCTTGGATAGAATTGAAAAGCAAAATCCCCTTGGTTGTATTTCAAACTTTGTATCTGTGTATCAGAGTAGTTTGGATAGTGTTTCTTCACTATGTTCTCTAAGCCAGCAATTGTATTCATGTAGACGTAGAAACTGTTGTATTCGTCAGCATATAAATTGAATGCATAGACATCAATATTGTTCTTGGAGATAGAGAAATTATTTATAATTCTTTTACATCCTTCAAATAATGCATCTTCTAGATTTTGGAAGGTTACTACTTTAGTTTCTAGTGGTGCTGACTCTGTGTACAACAGACGGTTATCATCAGTTTTGACATAGTAACCTTCACCTTTTAAAGCTTTATTTCCGTCTAGTAGCTGGCAAATTCCCGTATAATAAAGATTCATATTTTTCTCCTTTATTTTGTGCTATTTGAGCAAATTGAGTTTACATTCTCCTCCTGTTGCTAGTATACAACAAAAAAACAGGCTCTAGGCTGGCTTGTATTAAAATCAAATCTAACTCTACATAGTAGTTATGTAAATGTTCAATGGAAAGATGGCCGTGGCCATTAAGGTAAAGGGCAGATTACTTCAACGATTTCCGATATAATTTATGGTAGTATTATTAGTTTATATGAACGTGGGTGAGATATCAGATGGAGTGGAGCTCGCTATGCAGTATTGTTCGTTTCTGCCCAATGGAACAAGTATTTAACGAATGGAAAGCCCCAGAATTAAAGATAAAAGACCGTCCCCTCTACTACATGGGTGAAGGATATTTATTGGCTTTACGGAAAGACAGTTCAACATAGAAAATCTTGATAGGATTGAGTATGGAGAAATTGGTGAATTCGCCTTAAACGTGTATGTGTACCGCTCAATGCTTGAAATCACTACTTCACTAAACTTACAGGGAATGGATTTTAGATTTGAAACCAGTCCTATAACCTTCCCGATTGGTAATGGTATTACATTTGGCATAAGTCATACCGAAACAATCAAGATTATGAAATATAATAAGTTTTCATTTGACAGGTCTGAAATCAGAAGCTTCGATAAAGTATCAAATACTTTTAATTTTAAAAGTAATGTAATTCACTGTAATCAGCATACGTTAGAGTATTTTGGGGAGGAGAAGAAATCTACTTTTTTGGGCGGAGTTCAGTATAATTTACAGTAAGGATTGAGCTAACGGATAACGAGAGCTCAATTCATGCAATCCATACAAATTAATCAGACAACCAAAAACGGCAACCTTTTTCATGATACCAAGCAGGATATCGAATTCGTCTTCGTGAATACATGATTATGTTAGATGAACTTAACGAACGGTAAAAGACAAAGGAGACCAATTCATGGGATACATAATGGACTTAAGAAACTTTGTTGGCTCAAGCCCGCTAATAATGGTTGGATCATGTGTACTAATTTTTAATCAAGCAGGGCAATTATTACTCCAAAGGAGAACCGATAGTAATGATTGGGGAACCATTGGAGGCTCATTAGAACTAGGAGAATCATTAGAAGAAGCAGCGGCTCGGGAACTTTTTGAAGAAGCAGGATTGATTGCGGAATCCTTCAAATTCATCACGGTTTTATCCGGGAAGGATATGTACTATAAATATCCTCATGGTGATGAAATCTATAATGTTATGGCAATTTATGAAGCCCAGAATGTACAGGGTAATCCTAAAGTAAATGACAATGAAAGCCATGAACTTAGATATTTTTCTTTGGAAGAACCAATAGAGAATTTGAATCCTTTTACAAAGCATTATCTTAAAAGATCTGGATATATAGTGAAATGGTAAAATTTCATCTAGCTATTCGATAACAATAGCTCCATACACATCCAGGAAGAGGTTGCCCACAATCGGCAGCCTTTTTAGGTTACAAAACAGTTTGGAGAGTGTGAAAAGCGGTTGACAAAATCAAGGTATTCCAGTATTTTCTAATTAGATATTAATCTAATTAGACGAATAGTAAATTAATCTGGGTACTTTTATCGAAAGCAGTATGTTTAGTCACATAATTATAAGCCTTTACAGTCAACGATTCGTGGACTAGATTGGGGGAACTCATGTCAACGGTAGGAATCTTAGGAGTAGTTCATGACAATAAATTACGGAAGAGGTACCATTTAACTTTGGAAATAATAAAAGAGTTAATTCTAGAATTTAATCCAGATGTAATATGCGGTGAAGTACTTCCCGACAGTTGGGAGAAATACAAAACTGATCCCACACATCGAGGATATTGGGGCGAACCAGCGAGCGAGTACTGGGATCTAATTTTTCCGTTATGCGAAGAATTCAAAGTTGATTTTGTACCTATTGATTGGGTGGAACTTGATGTTTGGATGGATTTTGACCCATTCAAGAATCATAGTGAGTTGCAACGAAGTGCTTTGATTGCTGCATCAGAGCAATGGTTTCAGAGACAACTTTCCACTTGGAATTCCAGTGCTATTCCTTTCAATTCATTAGAATACGACGATATAACAAAACAAAAGTACAAATGGTTAGAGCAAATTAACCCTGAGTCACATATATTTCGATGGGAGTGTAGACATCTAATAATGATTCAACGAATAAATAACGCAATTAATAAACATCTAGGGAAACGAATCTTATGTATCGTGGGTGCAGACCATAATCATGCGATATATGAAGGTTTGGTTGGAAATAAGGATATACAACTTGTATACCCTTTAAAGTAGTGAGGGTAGATGTCTTATTCAAATTGAACATTTTGATCCAAAATAACTTCTTTCGGTGGACTTTCCATTGGTGGAGCATAAGGGATCAAAGCGAAACGGACTTCATTCATATTGTCAGGTAAGCGTGGAGTAATTAAAAAGGTTATTTGAGTATGCCCACCACCGCCATGAGAACCATTCCTGTGGACGTTGTATTGTTGACTACCACTAATATCAAGCAACAGTTGGGGGCGTATGTAACCAGTGCTTGCGTCGTTTTGAAGTTGCTGTATTTCAACGAATACAATGCTGCTGTTTTCATGTTGCATGGAATGTGTCAGGGAATATTCAAAACCATTAACTATGGATTTTTTCATAATAGGTAGCACGTTTAAAAGTTCCCCGGATTCGTTAAGCATAATTGGAGTGTTGCTTGAATTAATACTGTTAAGCAACCAATTGATTTGTGGAATGTCTAGACCATATTGGTTCGACCATTCTTGTACAAGTTCTCTAGAGGGAATGAGTCGCCTACCTTTAGATAATGCTTTGCGTTCAGTTAGCAGTCGGATAAGGGATTCGTCAATTGCCTTGACTTCATCATTGTATTCGTTCGGTATCATTTTCAGTTCAGACCAAGCCATCATTATAGCCTCCTTGACTTCTATTGTATTCCTTTTCCAATTATAACAATAATGAAGCGGGAATAGAAAAACA
The DNA here is from genome assembly GCF_009757995.1 of Paenibacillus anseongensis. NCBI lineage: Bacteria > Bacillati > Bacillota > Bacilli > Caryophanales > Paenibacillaceae > Paenibacillus > Paenibacillus anseongensis. The sequence continues at coordinate 34,773 of NZ_WSEM01000003.1, read as the reverse complement.
GCTTTAGTTACAAAAAAAAGGGAAAAGCCAATCTGTTAAAGAATAGATTAAAGATGTAAATAGTTCGAAAAGATGATGGTATGGTTACCCTGGAAAATATAGTTAAACAACGACAACCGCGGCAGCCGACACATAGAATCGGCTGCCGTTGTCCGTTGAAATAACAGGCAACGTAGAAAACATAACAATATCTGGAGGAAGGTGATTGAATATCGCGTTAACCCATGAGTTCTATCTTGTGCCAAGTACAATTGACGTGCAGCATTTTTGGATGGGGATACAGAATCGGCCAGAAATTGTTGATCGTGTGGATATTCATGACGACATTATTTCTTTATACATTAGCGACACTTTAAAGTGGATTCCAAGTAAAAACCCTACTTTAAGAGGAACTCCGAGAGGGGCAGGGATTAACTACCATGGCGTTACTCTTTTTGACGAGGAGTCTGCAACAATCTTAGGTAATGTGTTTAGTTTTTGGAAGCACTTATTTGAGAATTCACCTGAGGTTTTAAAATTAACGGGAGAGTACATGACGATTGTAGACCAGATCGATTCTGGTCACTATGAAAAGTTATTTCTCAACAGAAATGAAGTTTTGAAGCAATTTGATAAAATTGTCACGTTTGCAAATATATTATCTGAAGGCTCATTTTATTTGTTTCATTGTGGAATCTAGATCTACCAAAAGCGAGGCTCACATAAAAAATGAAAATTGGCATTGTAGGTGACTTTAGCCCAGAATACCCGTCACAGATCGCTACTAACAATGCGCTTAGGCACACTCTAGGTAAATTAGGGATTTCTATTGAGTTTGAGTGGATTGCAACAGCAACAATAACTAAACAACTGGAAGCCATCAAGCGGACTTACAATGGTTTTTGGATTGGCCCAGGTTATCCAGATTCAATCGATGGGGTACTAAGCATTATTCAATTTGCACGTGAAAACGATATACCTTTGCTGGGGACATGCGGCGGGTTTCAATACATCATTATGGAATATGCCAAACATAAATTGATGTTGGAACATGCAGCCCACGAAGAACGCGACCCCGATGCTTCACAATTAATCATTAGTAAACTGGCCTGCTCCTTAGTTGGTCAGAAAGGTGAAGTTATCATCAGGAAACCTTCGAAAACCTTTGACATTTATAAGACCGAGACTACAAACGAACAATTTAGGTGTAGTTATGGACTAAGTTCCGAGTATGAAAAACAAATTCATGATAGCGGGTTAAAAATTGTAGGAACAGATCCAGTAGGTAATCCAAGAATTATAGAAATACCTGAACATAAGTTCTTTATTGGTACGTTATTTGTTCCCCAATTAAATTCCACTGTAGATTCAACACATTGTATCATTGACTCCTTTATCACTACAGTAAAAGGGCGCCTAATATAGGTGCTCTTTTGTTATTTATGCGGCTTTCAACGCAACTAGTCAGCCTCTTTGATTTAACCTGTATCGTATAAATTCATGAAAATGCAGCATACTACAGGAACAATTTACTAAATTAGGAATCGGAGGATGCTGATGAAAAACGGCTCAATCACCTTTTTGCAAACAAGCATGATGCTAATGCTTTCTATTGGGTTGTTAAACCATGTCATTATCATTCCGATGTTGTTACAAAAAGCACACCGCGACAGCTGGATCTCCGTTCTGCTTGCGGGCTCGTTTTTTATGATTTGGGTTGTTTTACTTTATTCGGTTATTGGTAAGAATCGGGATATGCCTCTATTCCAATGGCTTAAGCTAAAATACGGCGCAATGGTATCCTACTTGCTGGCAGGATTAGCGTGCATTTACATATTTACTTTATCAACGATTACTTTAAAAGATACCGTTACATGGATTCATCTTGCCTTCTCAACGAATACCCCCATCATTGTTTTAGCCTCTGCCTTGCTGATCGTTTGTTCAATTAATGCTTATAAAGGTATCGAATCGATAGCCAATACAGCGGCTATCTTTTTACCGTTTGTCGTCATATTAGGCTTTTATGTGATGACTGCTAATTATCCGAATAAGGAATACTCCTTGTTAAAGCCTTTTCTGGAATTTGGCATGAAGCCTGTCTGGCATGGGGTCATCTATGTTGAGGCAGGATTACTCGAATTATCGCTGCTGTTATTTATAAAGCATCATATCCGTACTCGTATTTCGTTCATGTCCCTTGTGGCACTGACCTTGATTCTGATCTTACTAACATTTGGTCCTTTAGTCGGCGCAATTATCGAGTTCGGTCCCAAGCAAGCCTCCCATTTAAGGTTCCCTGCTTATGAAGAGTGGAGGTTAGTGACAATAGGCCACTTTATTGAGCACATGGATTTTTTAAGTATATATCAGTGGTTCAGTGGGGCCTTTCTGAGAATTTCACTGACTCTTTTTTTGATTAACGATATTCTGGGTATTGAGAAAAAAAGGGGTAAGACATTATCCCTCTTCCTTATATGTTCTATTCAAATCCTAGCGATATGCTTGCCAATTAGCGATCCTAAATTTATTAACCTGATTACTGATGTTCTGTTACCAGCTATATTTTGGGGGATGTCGGGCTATTTCTTAATTATTATTGGTTTAATTCATTTTGGACACAGATGGAGAAGAGTGAAATCATGAAAAATAGGGTGGAATCGTTGGGATCAGCGGAGGAAGAGCCATATGGTTCATTTCAGCGGTTGTTCAAAGACTGCAGTGATGTGCATATTAACAAACTGAATCTCACCCAACAAGATGGATCCTCATTTTTGTTACTGTTTGTTTATTGCGAGGGGTTGTGCGATACACACCGAATTCATCAATTTTTTATTCCTCACCTGATTGAAATGTTTAAAGAACATGTCATATCGAACGACGGGGAACTACAGCAGCACCTCCCCTTTCAGCTCAACCCGATCCCGGAAGGCTGGGATGACGAAATCATCATAAATAAGGTTTTTAATGGAGAGTTGTTGGCATATTTCCAAGAAAATGCCTCTCTGTACACATGGGATATAGCCAATGCCCCGCAGAGAAAAACGGAGGAATCGAATGCCGAGATTTCGGTAAGAGGACCTCGTGACGGCTTTATTGAAGATGCGAAGGTCAATGTCGCGTTAATAAGAAAAAGATTAAAAACAAATGCTTTAGCCATAGAAGAATATACGCTTGGGACGCAGACGCAAACCAAGACATTACTTCTTTATCTGAAAGATGCGATTAAACCAACGATTGTTGAGGAGGTCACATCCCGATTGGCCAGCTTGAAACTCAAAGGGGTGATCAGCAGTTCTCAACTGGAGGAGGGACTAGATAGTAATAAGTTTTTTTCAAAGTTTGTCTATACCGGCAGGCCGGATTTTGCGGTGAATTCCCTCATGCATGGCAGGTTTGTCATTGTGGTTGATGGTTCCCCAACTGCAATCATTGGGCCTGTTAACTTTACCTTTTTGTTTAATACTTCGGAAGATGCTTATACACTTAATTGGTTTGTCATGTTTACCCGATTGATGAGGTTGTGTGGCATATTTCTTTCTGTGTTTCTTCCTGGATTTTGGATCGCACTGCTTACTTATCATCAGGATCAGCTCCCATTTACTTTGCTGGGTACTCTGCTCATTTCCAGACAAGGTGTTCCGCTGCCGGCTCCTCTCGAAGCCGTTGTGATGATTCTTCTATTTGAATTATTTCGGGAAGCGGGGATGCGCTTGCCATCTTCATTCGGACAAACCATCTCTGTTGTTGGCGGATTAATTGTCGGACAGGCAGCCATCAGCGCAGGTATGACGGCACCAGGTATTCTTGTTGTCGTAGCCATCTCCGTATTAGCGTCGTTTACCATGGTGAATCAAAATATGGTGGGCTTCGTCAGTCTGATAAGATTGATCGTACTGATTGTAAGCGGTGTACTAGGTTTGTTTGGATTATTGATTTGTATGTTAGCCATTGCTATCTATATGGTTAATTTGCAATCGTTTGGAATCAAATATCTAAGTCCGGTGGCACCAATTAATTTCCGCGATCTATTAAAAATTTTATTCCGTATGCCTTGGGGGAAGAAGGAAGGTATGCCTGACTTCATAAGAAAAACCGGAGATGATCAAACGTGAGGTTCATACCACTTTTATTGGTGATTGGCATTCTCCCTCTAGTGCTTACCGGTTGCTGGGGGGTAAGGGAGATTGAGCATCTAGCCTATGTTAATTCGATTGGTATTGATTATGTAAAAGGCAAAGTGGTGTTTTATACCCAAATGATCAGTTTTAATAATATTGCCAAGAAAGAAGCGGGAGCCGGGATGAGCAAGGAAGTGGTTTCCATTGGCAAAGGTGAAGGTAGAACCGTGGATGAAGCTATCTTTGATCTATACAAGACGTCACAGCAAAGATTGGCCTGGAGTCATGTGAAGACTTTGGCATTTACGGAAGCGGCGCTGCGGGAGGATGTCATTCATGGCGTTTTGGACCAAATGGACAGGTATTATGAGTTCCGGTATACCATATGGACGATGGCAACTCATGGCTCGATCGAGGATATATTTAGCACAAGCCCAACCCAAAACATGTCGACGCTTTACTCACAATTAAATAACCCGCGTGACCGTTATTCCCAAAGTTCGCTTGTTGCTCCATTATATTTGTACAAATTTATTTGGAAATGGGATGAAAATAGCCAAATCCTGTTGCTTCCCGAATTAAGCGTCAATGAAGCTAGCTGGATAGAGAACAAGAAGCCGGCACCACAGCTTCAACAAGATGGGGTATGTGCCATACAAAATAAACAATTGCTGGGGTGCTTTAAGATTGACGAAATTATGGGTCTGCGATGGATGGAGAAAGAAACGGTGCGCACTCCTTTGATGCTTCAGGTAGACAATAAACCAATCGCAATGATGGTTGTTAAAAAGATTGAACCCTCCATCGAACCTAAGCTATCGAACGGCAAACTAACCTTTCACATTAAAGTCCAAATGGAAGGATCAGTAACGGAGCAAGAAAAGCCGGCAAAGGAGAGTGATCTGAAAGAACTGGCTGAGAAGGAAATACGGAAGCAGATTCAAAAAACCTACTTGGTCGGCCTTAAATCAGAGGCAGACCTTCTAGGTCTTTCTGATTCACTCTACCGCTCCAATCCGAAGGAATGGCACCGACTCGTTAAAAATGGGTCTTTACCTTTAAAGCCTGAGTCTTTAGGGGAGATCGATGTAAGTATAGGAATAACTGATGTAGGGATAGCTAAAATACTTAAAAAGAAAGACTGAGGGAACTCAAATGATCAATGAACCCAATGAACAGGCTACATATAAAAGTAGTATTTTTGCATTGATTTGGTCTATTGCTATGCCAGGCTTAGGTCATCTTTATTTAGGTAACAAAGTTATAGGAATATTGTTTATGGCCTATACTGGCATATTCATGATTTTCTCAGAGCTGAATAACGCTATTTTTTATGCCTTTGCAGGAGATTTTCAAAAGGCAAATTCGATTTTTGCAGAGAACCCATCCATATTTTTCCCAGCCGTTTATAGCTTTGCTATCTGGCATGCCTATAATTACGATGTTATAGTGCGCAAAGGTCGTTCAAGTGAGTATAAACTTACTGGTTTCTTTTTCGGACTTTTAATCGGAGGAGTGCCAGGGTCTAGTCAAAAGTTTTTAGGAACGTACATTTTTACAGGATTGGTAGTAGGAATAATCGCTGGAATATTATTTCATCTTGTAGAAAAACTAATTGTTACTCAGCTCAAAAAGAGTTAAAGATCTTTAAGCACACTTCTTAAAAAGCACTACGAGATCACTTTTTTTCAATGCGGCAAACTCCCGCATGATAAAGAGTTGAATTATTATAATAGAACCCTGAACTAAAAATTAGGATATGTTTCGATTTAGAAAGCAGGTGGAGTTCTTTACACCGAATGCAATAGTACATAGGATCACCTCGTAACCTCTTATATTTATACTGAAAATGACTTGCATTCTGATAGCCTACCTGTTTGGCGACGTCAAAACAATGGAGAAATTTAAGGGTTCTGGTTTGCTTTTTTTCGGTAAAAAAAATTAACCGAGCAGTATATTTTAATAATGCCTCTATCATCCTCTTCAATCTTGCAGACGCTTCTATATAAATTGATGATCTTGTCCCGCTGCATCCGTCCATACCAAATCACTCTATTTCTCATTTCATATATAGGAATTCTTAATTTTTTTGAGAGTGGTGGTAGAGATGGCCTTTACGGTTCCTGTGGTTTCTATTTTCACAGCGGGTTCAGCTTCTGGAGGTACTTCCCAAGAGCGGCAAGCCCGGCAAGGAAATGACATTTCAAGTTCGAACCTGGCATGGGGAAGCGGCTTCTCCCCTGGAGTAAGATGTGGTATGACGTTTACTGCAGCAGGCCGCTTTAACACACCTACTACAATTAATAGCAGATCCGTTACTAGTTTAGATGATCCAAGACTCGTCGCCTTATTCGATATGGCCAAAAGACAAACGAACAATGCTACTGCACTTTATGTCATCTATGTAAGTGGGGAATTCCTCACCAGTTCCGGCAACGTCATTGGCATGGGTGGACCGCGCTTCAAATTTTTTAACAGCACTACCGATTATGGTCTGTATGGTCATATCGTCATGAGCGACGGAGCACTAAATTCGTACGGGCTTGCACATGAAGCCGGGCACTGTTTATTCGGCCGGTTTTTGAACAGCAACCAGAACAGCTTTACGATTAACGATCCATCCAATCCTGGCAGCGATCACAGCAACAATCCGCAAAATCTCATGTTTCCAACGATTCCGAACGAGAATCCGCAGATTGTATCGTCACAGTGCAGCACCGCCAGACAAAGTAAAATTGTGCTGCAGAACGCTTCGAACAGCCGAGGCAGAATTATTAAAAACAATCTGACGTCGATGAAAAAACTAAACGCCAGAATCATTGCAAAAATGAGATTTATGAAGAAGGATACGTTACGTCGCCCTGTAAAGAAAAGACGTAAGCTGGCCTAATGTTTAAGCTGTCCCGGATCCGTCTTGGCGGACGACCCGGAACAGCTTTTTACATATGTTTCAGAAAATAGAGGAGGAAGAAGAGCGGAATTCTTTGGGCGTAAGGCCGCGATGTTTTTTAAATGATTGGATAAAATGATTGACGTGATTGAAACCAACTCTTCTGGCAATTTCGGTTATCGCATATTCCGTCGATGCCAATAGTTCACAACTCTTCTTAATGCGGTACTTGATCAAATAGTCGTAAGGGGTAATATGGATGCTTTTTTTAAAGCCGCGGGTGCACTCCGATACACTCAAATGAGCCGCATCAGCAATTTCCTTTAACGTTAAATTATTTGTATAGTTCTGATGAATAAAGCTAAGCATCAATTGCAATCTTTCTTGTTGTAGTCTGCTATGTTTAGAGGCTTCCTCTGAAGGTAACGAAATGTTCGAGATGAGGATTAACCATAACTTGACCGTTTTGATCGAAATTTCATACTGCCATCCCCAGTTTTTTTTCCATTCAAACTCTTTTTTCATATCGTAAAGGATTTGAAGGATTTCATGTTCCCACGCTGCGTCTCCTTTGATTTCTAGCGACAGTAAGTAGGAGTTGGTATAAGGAAGTACATAATTTCTCTCCATGGCACTATCTGAATAAAAGGCGAGCAGCTTCTCCGGAAAATTAAAGCTCACATATTCCCCGTCATGCGAAAGGCGAGTCACAATGTGCAGAACGCTTTTGTTGATAAAAATAGCCTGCCCTGCACTTAAATCATAATCAATGCCATTGATTTGAATCGTCAGTTTTCCTTTGGTTACCAAAGTCATTTGTAATTCTTCGTGCCAGTGTAAGTCGTTAACTCCTCGGCCTAGAGGAACAGATCCATGATTCGTATGGGTGTACATGATATAGGGAAAGGCTTCGTCAGGATATTGAATGGCTTCATATAATTGTTTTTTCAAGGGATTCTCCTTTTTGACGATATATCTATATAAATAAGGGATATAATTGCACAAAATCTGCAATGATGATGGTATTATTATATCCAGCTTCGGCTAACCTTTACAATTCTGTGCACAGGAGTTGTTGAACAGCGTGGAGGAATTATGGATAGATTAATGAAATCTGCCTTGCAATCACATCCGTTTATTTTACTAGCCATCAGCATTTTATCCGTCTCGATCTCATCCATCATGATCAAATTTTTGGATTCGCCGACGTCCGTGGCCGGAATGTACAGATTGTTTATTTCTGTCATTCTAATGCTCGCTATTGTCCCATGGAGAAGGATTCGCTCCTTACGGATGGATAGAAAAGAGTGGGGGATCGTGCTTTTGGCCGGCCTTTTTCTTGGGCTGCATTTTCTATTCTGGATGGAATCTCTGGTCTATACTTCAGTAGCAAGCTCTATGGTCATTTTGTCGCTGCAGCCACTGTTTGTCATGATCGGTTCTTATTTATTATTCAAAGAACAAGTAAATCGGCTAATGGCCGGTTGCTTAGTCGTTGCGCTTCTGGGTTCAATTCTTATCGCTTGGGGAGATATAGGGATTTCGAAAGCAGCACTGATTGGAGACGGCTTATCGTTAGCAGGAACGTTATTTGTTTCCGTGTATTTATTGGCGGGGCAGAAAATAAGCCATAAAATAGATGCGAATGTATACAGCATTATCGTCTTTTTCATTGGCGGAACCGTCTTGCTTCTCTACAATGTAATGAATCACATCCCGCTTACGGGTTATGACTCATCCGAATGGACGTATTTCTTGTTGCTTGCCCTCATTCCGACCCTATTCGGACAATATATTTTTAATCTATTATTGAAGTCGGTGGGGGCAACGACAGTCTCAGTAGGCATTATCGGTGAACCCGTTCTTGCTATTATTCTTGCTTATTTATTATTAGGGGAGGCCATTTCCTTATTTCAGTTTTTAGGCGGTATGCTGACTTTATTCGGTATGGGCATGTATTTCTGGTTCAAAACTTTGACTGGGGGCAGGAAGGCCACCATTAATCATTGATTCTAGCGGTATCGGCATAAAATCGAATCGCAAAAAGCGCCACCCGGAACGGGAGGCGCTTTTTCAGTAGATAAGAGAGTATAAGTGTTATACTTCTTCGCATCTACCTTGACAAACGCGCTCGTCCTAAAAGGATGACGAAGTCGTTTATCCTCGTATCTTAGTTCGGTTAAAAAAGCTGCAGCGATGGAGGGTCCAATCCCGAATGCTTATAGGCTGTCGGAGACATAGACGTGTACTTTTTGAAAATGCGGAAGAAATACGAATGATCGTAATAACCCAAATAATCGGAGATCTCGGTTATCGAAAGGTCGGAGTTCGTCAACAGATTGCATGCCTCTTTCATGCGCAATAAGTGAATGTACTGAATGGGGGAGATGCCCATAACTTCGCGAAACATGGAGATGGTATAGTTGGACGAGCGGTGTATGAGGGAGGCAAGTTCATCGATCTGAACGGGTTGCCTGTAGTGAGCGACCATGTATTTCTGCAATTCGTTCGCGAGCTTCAGCTTGATCGGAGCTGCTTCCACAAGTTCAAATTCACGTGCGGCCATTCCGACTACTTCCTGTAAAATTCCGCTGACCAAATAGCGATTGAATTTGCCGTCTCCAACGACTTCAAGATACAGTTTTTCGAATCGGTGCTTGAAATACTCAAAATTACGAATTTTGCATTTGATGAACTGTCCTTTTCTGAAAATGGGAAGCTCCTCTGAATCCTCTTCGCCGTGATTAAATAAAACGGTGAATTTCTGATGCTCACCTTCATGGTTCTCACCTGCACGCAAGGTATTAATCGGTAGGAACAGCAATTCTCCCTTTTCCCCAATCACCGTACGATCGTTGATCGTGTATTTGATTTTACCCTCAATCATAAGCACCAGCACATTATGGTTTAACAACATTAAGTTAGTACGCCAGTTCGGAATGCGATTATCAAAATGTACGGAACGAAGGGACAGCATAGGAAAATTCCTTTCAGGCAGTATAACTAGACATTAGCAGTATACATGAAAATATTCAATAATCCTTTTATGAATGAGCTTTTTGACTAAAAAGTTAGAAGAGAATTGTACACATGATCCATATAATATGCATGGACGATCCACCAGTGGGTTTAGTACTATTCACAATAAGGAGAGCGTTTTCAAAGTGACATCTTAAATCATACGAGAAGGAGATTTTAAAAGATGAGAATCTTGCTGCTTGATTTGGACTCCACCAGACCCGATCACTTAGGGTGCTACGGTTACGAACGAAATACGTCACCAAATATTGACAAAATCGCGGAGGAAGGCGTCAGATTTTCGAATTATTATACGTCGGACGCACCCTGCTTTCCTTCACGGACAGCGCTCATGACCGGACGATTTGGCATTCATAACGGAGTTGTTGGACATGGGGGTACAGCTGCTGACGTTCGGCATGAAGGAGAGGACCGTCAGTTCCGCAGTCGCTTAACGAGCGAATGTTTCCCTGCCTTATTTCGCTCCGCCGGTATGAAAACGGCTCTCATCAGCCCTTTCGGCGAAAGACATTCTGCTTGGACATTTTATGCCGGGTTTAACGAAATTCATAATACAGGAAAAGGCGGCATGGAGTCCGCCGAGGAGGTCACTCCGCTCGTTTTGAATTGGATTGAGCAAAATGCGAAGCAAGACGATTGGTTCCTGTATGTCAATTATTGGGATCCGCATACCCCGTACCGCGCACCGGAGGAGTTCGGTAATCCGTTCGCTGATGACCCTCTGCCCGCGTGGATTACGGATGAGGTACTGAAGGAACATACGACACGGAAGGTTGGCCCGCATAGCGCCCGTGAGATCAGCATGTTTGATAATAAAACGAATCCGAAGTTTCCACGCCACCCGGGAGATTTCACGGACCGTGAGGGATTGCGCCGTGTCATCGACGGTTATGACTGCGGCATTCGCCATATGGACGATCATATCGGTATGTTATTTCTTGAGTTGGAGCGTCAAGGTGTGATGGAAGACCTCGTCGTAATCATTACTGCTGACCATGGTGAGAATATTGGGGAGCTCGGGATCTACGGAGAACACGGTACCGCCGATCAAGGCACCTGCCGAATTCCGATGATTATCCGGTGGCCGGGCATGATGAAGAACCACTTGGATGAGGGCTTGCATTATCATCTGGATATTTTGCCGACGATCGCCGAGCTGCTGGGCAAGTCACCGGCTCCGTCTTGGGATGGCACCAGCTATGCGGCGGCGCTGCAGACAGGTGAGGCCTGCGGCCGGGACTATTTGGTGGTGTCGCAATGCGCGCATGTCTGCCAACGTAGTGTCCGCTTCGGCGATTATTTGTACATGCGGACTTATCATGACGGCTATCATTTGTTTGATAAGGAAATGCTCTTCAATCTGAAGGAAGATCCGCATGAACAGCACAATCTTGCACAAGCGGAGAGGAATCTATGCAAAGATGCGGTGTACTACCTGAATGAATGGCATGACGAGATGATGGACTCGATGGAGTTCGATAACGATCCGCTATGGACGGTTATGAAGGAAGGTGGGCCTTACCACGCGAAGGGTCATCTGCAAGGGTACATCAGTTGGTTGGAACAGACGGGGAGAGCGTATGCGATTCCTGAGCTTAAGAGACGGCATCCGGCGGAGTTCAAGTAGGATGGAAAAAGAGGCTCACCCCTCGTCATTCATATGACTTGGGGCAGCCTCTTTTTTATCAAAATGATTATCTTCTAGCGTTGAAGCCAACAAAAGCTTTTGTGTTGAAATCGAACACAGCTGTCAACGGTCCAAGAAGCTCGTCTTGATCTGTGTTGTAAGTAACCGTCACGAAATTGCCGTTAGCAGCTTGAACTTCAGCTAGCAATTTCTTTTGCTCATCTGTGGAAGCCAATACGCCTGCTTCTTTAGCAGAAACGATTTGAACAGCAGCTTCGTCTTGTTTCGTTGTAATATGAGACGCTTGTTCTTTCACTTGCGCCCACGCCAAGTTGCGGTACTCTTGAGCTGCCTCTGGCGACATTTTCGGAGTGCCAATTACAGGGGATTGAGCTTGAACAACGAGCAAGTAAACTGGGCTTTGAGGAGGAAGGCTCTTAGTCTCCATCGGACCGTAGTAAGCTTTAACTTTCGTGCCGGCTTTCAAATCTTCCCAATTCACGGATTCACCTTGGGATGTCATAACGCGAGTTTCTTTACCTGCGTTCAGTACTAAACCATCTAATTGAACTTGCCAGCCGTCATCTGTATGTTTGACTTCTTTAATGGCATCTTCTTTGACCAAACGGTCTGCATAAACGTTAATGTTTACAGCTTGTGCTTGACCTGGATAGCTCATCGCCATCGCTGGTCCGAATCCGGCATCAATTTGAGTTCCTACTTTCAGATCGGCTGCAGTTAACGTTTTACCGTCTAAGCCTTTAATAACAGTGGATGAATCTACGTTTAAAATGACCCAAGTGCTGCCAAGCAGCTCGATGCGAGCGCTCCCGTCTTCTTTAGCTTGTACGCTTACAACGACACCGGTTGCACGCATCAAGTCAGCCGCTTCGTCGAGCTCGATTTCTTTGTTAGCTTCGTCATATTTTACAGTATATCCAAGCTGAGTTGCAGCATCGCGTACTGGGAGATAGGCTTTTCCATCAATGTAAACAGGTGTAAGTGCGCTGTCTTGTCCATTAACAATAATTTTTACATCCTTTTGCAGGTAACCTGTTACTTTCTCCACGATTCCTTCAGCCCCGACTGCCGCCGTTGTACCAAGGATTCCAGCCAAAGTTAATATTACAGTTAGTTTCTTTTTCATATGATAAAGCTCCTTCCGGTTTTTGAAATGTAGGTTGATTTATGTCGACAATTCATCAAACGGAAGTCGGTTCGAAAAGGTTGCAGTTGTCCTGAAAAAAATTTGTTTGTCCATGAATCCGCTCACTGCGAAAGCACCTGCTGAGATTTCCTTTTAGTAAAAGTCAAAGATGCCAACGTAACGCCGCCCACGATAAACACGGAACCAAACATTTGCTGTGAAGTAACGAGCTGGCCGAGGACCAAATAGCCAAAAATCATCGCGACAAACGGTTCCAGATTCGAAAACATGGCGGCCTTTGCTGCTCCAACCTTTTGCAGCTGGCTGTTCCAAACGAGGGTGACGATGCCGTGCATCAGGATAGCCGTGACAATGAGCAAAATCCATGCCCATGCTTCATGACTGATGTTCCAGCCAGTCCCGCCCGCGAGCACAATCGGTACCATCGTGCCGAATCCGACCAGGGTCGAATACACGGTGATGATGATAGGCGGCAGCCTGCGAGCCAGCAGACGTACTAAGACGATGGAGATAGCAAACGTAATCATCGTAATAAAAATCCATAGGTGACCGATATGAAACTCCAATCGGGAGCCGTTGAAAACAACGAGAAATATACCCAAGATGGCCATTAATGAGCCGACCAGCATACTTATCGATAAAGCTTCTTTTAAAAATAGGGCTGCCAAAAGGGCTGTCGTAATAGGGGTTAGCGCAAGAATAAGCGCCGAGGTGGTAGGGTCGGCCGTTTCTAAACCTTGATAAAATGACCACTGGTTAATAAACACACCGATGATGCCTAGCAGGATAAGCAGCTTCCACTCCTGTTTGCTAATGGGAAGGAAGCGGTGCCAGATCCATGTATAGCCAATTAGAAATAAGGATATGAAGAGCAAGCGAGCCATGGCAATAAATAAGGGGGAGAATTGTTGGACAAGGATGTTGCCAAAGACAAAGTTGCTCCCCCAAACGGTCACGCAAAAGATTAACAACAAGTAGGAACGAAGCATGTAAGTGAATTCCTCTCAATGATTTCCAAGGTGTTTCTTCATCAACTTACCGCACCAATACACAATCACGAGCAGGCTCGACACCATCATACTCACCCAGACGGCCTCTAAATTTCCTAGTGTGTATCGGCTTGAATAGCCCGCGACCAGTCCGATCAATGCGCAGAGCGGAATGAAATTGTCCACTTTGCCTTTGCTGAAAACGATGAACAGAAGAGGGACAATGAGAGCCGCGTAGATGATGCCAAAGAAAAAGAGCAGGTCCAGAAGTGTAGGGGTATAAAAATAAGTAAGCGCAAACGATAGAACGCCGATCGCTATCGCCAGCATATATCCCATGCGCATTTTCTGCTTCTCATTGGCGTCAGGCTTCAAGAGCGGATATACGTTGCCCGCAATAAGACTGATCATGGAGTGCAGACCTGCCCCGAAAGCGGAGGTCACAGCGCCGAATGAACAGAGAACGAACAAAACCAGTAGGAAGATTGTGTCAATCTTACGGATAAGATCAAACAGGAGCGAATAAATGTTATTAAAACTGCCTGTAAAGATGACAACCATGATTAACGATGAAAAAGCCAGCGGAACGGTTGCCCAGATGAGCCCGGAGAGCAGGAAGGTAGGCACGATTTTTTTGCCTTCGATCATGTACAGACGCTGCCACGTTGCTTGGTCGACGAAAATTTGCCCGAAGCCAATTAATAGGCCTGTGCACATAAAAAATAAGCCTTCATGATTGTTCAGCACAAGCAAATAAGGATGATAGAGGCGAATGCCTTGATAGACGTTTTCAACCCCTTTAGCAATGAAGAAATAAAGCGGGATCAAGATCGCTGCGGCAAACATCAGGATGACTTGAACGAATGCCAAGCGCTGGATAAGCGCCATGCCGCCAAAGCCGACATAGATCACGCAAAGCAGGAAAAAACAAAGCATGCCGATCGAAATCGGAACGCCCAGCAGAATGTTAACAAGCACGCCGGCAGCCATTCCTTGGGTAAACAAGCCCTCAATGCTGGTGATAAGCAGAATCACAATCATCATCCAATAGCCGACGCCGTGCAATTTATTTTGAAAAAAATCCCCAATAGTTAAGCCGTCGCCGTACTCTCTACGCACCTTTTTTCCAAGCCATCCGAAAGCCATTAGCGCGATAGCTCCCATTAACGCATAGCCAATTCCACCAAAGATGCCGTATTTGACGAGTGCTTCGGGAGAAGCGAAGATGGTAATTCCGGTTACCCATCTGGCTAAGATCGCTATGACCCCGAGGCCAATGCCAATCTTGGCTGCTCCCTGCGCATATTCACGAAATGATTGGTACTGCAAGATTATTTCTCCTTCTCGCGAAATTCTTTCGGTGTTTGGTTGGTGCTTTTGCGGAAAATGGTGCAGAAGTAATGCTGGCTGTTAAAGCCGCTTTTCTCTGATACGGTAGAAATACTCCACTCGGGATGGGCGATGAGATACTTTTTAGAAATCTGGATGCGGTACTGCATCAAGTATTCAGAGAACGACACACCAACCTCGTCATGGAAACGCCGACTTAAATAGGTTGGGTTAATATGAACTTCTGCGGCAAGGTCGGCAAGCGCGAGCTTGTCTGCATATTTTTCATGGATGATAGTAAGCGCGTCATGAATGACGTGGGAGTACTTGGATTGCGGCATTTTGTTGCGGTATTTGCTTAGAATATCCACTAATTCGCTTTGAATGACCGGCTTTGTCATGTAATCCACTACGCCTAGTCGGATGGACTGTTTGGCATAATGGAAGTTTTGGTAAGCGGTGACGATAATGAATTCCATATCCTGATTGTGCTGACGCAGCTCTTCGCCAAGCTCCAGTCCTGATTTGCCTGGTAAATTGATATCCAGAAAGGCCAGATGAATTTTCACCTTTTGGCTGACGGCGGCAGCCTGGCTGCTATCGGATGCTTTGTACAAATTCCAATAAGGAAAAAGCGGGTGAATCAGATACTCAAGCTGCTCCAGCTCAAGGGGCTCGTCATCCACGAGTAATACGTTCATTAAGTCACCTCTTTATAAGTTAGGTTCTAGGATGAAAGGCCATTTGACCTGCACTTTCGTACCTGTCTCTGGGATCGATTGAATCTGCAAGCTGGCGTGATCGTTGAAGTAGAGATGCAGACGGCGTCTGATGTTGTCTAAGCCATGCCCGCTTTTCTCCTCAATGTCCGCTTCCACTTGCTCCATCGTGCCATTATCGAAGACCGTAAGGTTAGCCATCTCTTGCTCGAGGAAAAAATGGATGTCCAGGTTCACGGCGCCAATTTTCCTCTCCAGCCCATGTTTAAACGCATTCTCAACGATGGTTTGCAAAACAAAAGGCGGAATATAGGCTTCCTGAATGTCTTCCTCACACGTTAGCGTGACCGTCAGGCGAGCGCCGAAACGCAGCTTTTGAATCTCGATGTAGTACTCTGTGTAACGAATCTCCTCCCGAAGGGGAATGACAGGTTCCGTGGTTTTATATTTAAACTTAAGGAATTGGGAGAAAACCTCAAGGGCTCTGACCAACTCTTCCGTCCGTTCCAATCGCGCCAGGGTTAGAATCACATTCAACGAATTGAATAAAAAATGGGGCTGAATTTGCTGATTCAATTGGTTGTAAAGAGATTGCTGAAGCTCCTTTTCCAGCTCGATCTTTTTTGTTTTGTTTTCCAAGAGATCAATGCGCTTCTCGAAAACGAACAAAAATAATAAAGTAATAGCTCCAATAATTGGAGCTAGAATGAACAATAAAATGAGTAAGGTAAAACCCTCAAAGCTAAGCATGAGATCCCTTCTGCATACGTTTTAATATATGGTTTCTCTACCAGTTTAAATTATTCGTCATGATAAAGCGAATGAAGTCAATAATTACCTGAAGCAATCAAGTGGCAAGCGACTTGATGTCCTTCACTGGTGTAGCGCAGCTCGGGCTCTTGCGATTTGCACGCTTCGACGGCGAACGGGCAGCGTGTATGAAAACGGCATCCTTGCGGCGGATTGATCGGAGAGGGAACATCGCCGGTCAACAAGATTCGCTCCTTCTTTTCCTTCTGATTGGGTACAGGAATGGCGGAAAGGAGTGCTTTGGTATAAGGATGCTGCGGGTTATCGAAAAGCGATCTTTTATCAGCAATTTCTACGATTTTGCCCAGATACATGACCATCACTCGGTCGGAGATGTGGCGTACCACGCCTAGATCATGAGAGATAAACAGATAAGTCAGTTTATACTGTTTCTGCAGCTTCTTCAAGAGGTTCAGCACTTGTGCCTGAATCGACACATCCAGGGCGGATACGGCTTCATCGCAGATGATAAGCTTCGGCTCCACAGCGAGTGCGCGCGCGATGCCGATACGTTGGCGTTGACCACCGCTGAATTCATGCGGGTACCGATCGATATGGTCCGGTCGTAACCCGACATTGTCGAGCAGTTCCTTAATACGTTCTGTCCGCTTTTCCTTCGGAATGACATCTTGTATGGCCAGCGCTTCACCGAGAATTTGGCGGACGGTTTGCCTTGGATTCAGCGATGCGAAAGGATCCTGGAAAATGACTTGCATGTCCTTGCGCAGCTTTCTGAGCTCGCTTTTATTCAGGCCCAGGACATCTTTATCCTGAAAACGAATATCTCCTCCGGTCGGTTCATCCAGGCGCAGCAAGGCTCGTCCTGTGGTTGATTTGCCACAGCCTGACTCACCTACAATGCTAAGCGTTTCACCCTCATGGATGCTGAAGCTGATGTCGTCCACAGCTTTTACATGGTTGACGGTTCGTCCCAAGATGCCGCCTTTGATCGGAAAGTATTGTTTCAAATGGTTGATTTCAACTAAAACGTTCTTCTCCACGTCACGTTCCACAGGTATGGTCATTGGATGGAATCCCCCGCTTTCCTACGCGCATCAGGCTGTGCGTCCCATTCTGGTGTATACATCCAGCAGCGAACTTGACTGTCGTTACCGACGTCAATTAGCTCCGGCATCGTTGTTTGACATAACTCTCTGGCGTGAGGACAACGAGGAGCAAAACGGCACCCCTCCGGCATGTTGTACGGACTTGGGACACTTCCTTTGATCGCTTGAAGCTCTTCTTGGTCTTGGTCCGCGCGAGGCAGAGAGTTAAGTAACCCGATCGTGTAAGGATGTTTCGGATTGGCAAACAATTCGCTGGCATCGGTATATTCGACGATTTTGCCGGCATACATGACAGCGACGCGGTCACATGTTTCCGAAACGACGCCTAGATCATGCGTGATCATGATGATACTCATGCCCAGTTGCTTTTGCAGCAGCTTCATTAAATCGAGAATTTGAGCTTGAATCGTAACATCAAGAGCCGTTGTCGGCTCATCCGCAATTAGTATTTCCGGGTTGCAGGCCATCGCCATCGCGATCATCACGCGCTGCCGCATGCCTCCGCTCAGTTCATAAGGCTCTTGTTTGGCGCGTTTCTCCGGGGACGGAATACCGACAAGACGCAGCATGTCGACGGCTTTCTCCCAAGCTTCCTTTCGGCTCATCTTCTGGTGATGGCGAAACACTTCCGCTATTTGTTCTCCAACTGTGTACACGGGATTTAATGAAGTCATAGGCTCTTGGAAAATCATCGAAATTTCATTGCCTCGGATGGCACCCATTTCTTTATCCGTTTTCTTCAATAAATCTTGCCCTTTGAACAGGATTTCCCCGTTAAGGATGCGTCCTGGGGGACTTGCGATCAGCCTGAGGATGGAAAGCGATGTGATACTTTTACCGCAGCCCGATTCGCCTACAAGCCCGAGTGTTTCCCCTTTATGGAGTGTAAAATCAATCCCGTCAACAGCTCGGCTTACGCCTTCATTGGTAAAGAAGTGTGTCTGAAGATTGCTTACTTCCAGAACCTTTTCTTGTTGTTTAAGCATCTCATTCCCTCCTTTTAATCCAGCTCGATACGTTTGTTGAAGTTGCGATACAGTACGTCGACTGCAAGGTTAACCAAGACGAAAATCATGGACGCGACCAGTACGCCGCCTTGAACCACAGGCAGGTCACGCATACGGATGGCATCTACAATCAGCCGTCCAAGTCCGTTGATAGCAAAGACAGACTCTACCAATACCGTACCGCCGAGCAGTACGCCGAATTGTAGACCAACCACGGTAATGACAGGGATTAGCGCGTTCTTCAGGGCGTGCTTATAGATAATAATGCGTAATTTCAAACCTTTGGCTTTGGCTGTTCGAATATAATCCTGGCGAATGACATCCAGCATGGTCGAACGCGTCATCCGGGCGACAATGGCGGCACCTGAAGCGCCTAGCGTAATGGCCGGGAGCACAACATGTTTCCAAGTTCCCCAACCTGCGACAGGAAAGATGTGCATTTTCACGGAGAAAAAGTAAATCAGCGAGAGCCCGAGGCAGAAGCTGGGCAAAGATACACCGAGCAAAGCGATGATCATGATCGTAATATCCGATACCGTATATTGCTTCGTTGCGGATATGATGCCGGCAAGCATCCCCAAAACAATGGTGATGAAGATACTGGCCACAGCAAGTTCAATAGTGATCGGCAAACGAATCATGATTTCTTTAAAAACAGGCAGATTGGAACGTAGTGAAGTCCCGAAATCTCCTTGAACCACGTCAAAGACGTACTGGACATATTGAATAAATAATGGCTGATCCAGCCCCAATTGATGCCGGATGCGTTCTACGGTCTCAGCGGAAGCCCCTTCTCCTGCAAGCAGAACGGCCGGATCGCCCGGTACGAGCTGCATAATCAGGAACACGACTAGAATGACGCCGAGCAGTACCGGGATCATCTGGAGCAGCCGGCGAATGATGTATACGAACATGGATATCCCCCTTAAAGTCTTCCTTTTAGGAAGACTGGCTTCGAAAGCATACGCTTAAGTTTTCGGTTAGGAAAACGAGCTTACTGTTTCATTCTTGGATCCAGAGCGTCTCTTAACCCGTCTCCAAATACGTTAAAACCAATAACTAATGTAGAGATAGCTAGTCCCGGAAATAGAGCCAAATAAGGGACTGTGAATAAAAAGTCGCGGCCATTGCTCAGCATGGCACCCCACTCCGGCAAAGGCGGTTGAGCGCCTAGTCCCAAGAAAGATAAGCCTGCGGCAGAGAGGATAGCCGTTGCGAGCCTTAGAGTCGCTTGAACGATAATCGGTGACAGGATGTTCGGGAAAATGTGCACGAAGATGATCCGCATATCGCTGGCTCCTAATGAGCGAATGGCGTCGATGTATTCCAATTTTTTAACCGACAAGGTCGAACCACGAACAATCCGGGCGAACATCGGAATGGAAAATACGCCAATGGCGATCATGACATTGATTAGACTTGGGCCTAAGGCGCTTACGATGGCGAGGGCGAGCAAAATGCCCGGGAAAGCAAGCAAAACGTCAATCACACGCATGATGATCGTATCCACCCATTTTCCGTAATAGCCGGCAAATAACCCGAGAACGATTCCAAAGAAGGCTCCGATAAATACGGCTACGAACCCTACAGATAGTGAGAGGCGTGTCCCGACAATCAACCGGCTAAGCACGTCGCGACCCTTATCGTCCGTCCCCATCCAATGTTCGATTGAGGGAGGTTTTAGTTTGTTCACTAAATCAATATGATAGGGATCGTATGGTGCTAGCAGCGGAGCGAAGATTGCGACAAGGAAGTAAAAAAGAATTACGTACCCACCCAACATCGCTAACTTATTTTTCCGAAGCTTTAAATAAAATGTTCTCCACTTGCCAGGACGAGCGGAGAGAGCCTGTTTTGGTAGCGCTTGCTTTTGTCCAGCATATTCAACATTCATCTAGCAGTCCTCCTTTGTTTAATTAAAGTTATCAGAAAACAAGGCGAAGTAAATAAGCTTTGGGCAACTCGTAAAGATACCTTAAATAGAAGTAAAGATTGTGAAAATAAAACACAGAATATTCTTTATAATTGAGGGAGTACGAGCAAATCACACCGAATTTTGGGAAAAGGAAGGAAGGGTGAGCAATTCGTGAGTTCATCTTATTGGTTAACCAATGTTCGTCTGGAGAGCGGCTATTTGTATGAAAATGGCGTGATCTCCGGGACAGATACTGAAATCTGCCATCTGCGTATAGAGGGTGGTGTCATCCATGAAATCGTTACAGCGGATAAACCGCTAGAAACAGATCTTCCGAAGCAAGACGGAAAGAACCTGCTGTTGTTGCCATCATTTATTGAAAAACATGTTCATTTGGATAAGACGTTAATTGGGGATACGTGGCGTGCAGTCACCCCTGTAGCTAATATCATGGGACGCTTCGAAGTGGAGAAACGGATTCTTCCTTCACTGCCGACTTCGACCCAGGAGCGAGCAGAAAACTTGCTGGCTACGCTATTAAGTGCTGGTTCAACTGAAGTGCGGACGCATGTGGATATTTATCCGGAAGCAGGACTGCATAACTTGGAAGCCGTGCAGAAGGCGTTGGATACTTATGAGGGGAAACTTTCTTATGAAATAGTAGCTTTTCCACAGCATGGCTTATTGCGATCCGGGTCCAAAGAGCTGGTTAGAGCAGCCCTTCGTGAAGGCGCTACGCTGATCGGCGGCGTCGATCCCGCCATGGTGGACGGGGACGTTGAAGCCTCTTTGCAGCAGATGATGGAGCTGGCTGTTGAGGCTAATGCGGGCGTCGATTTGCATCTGCACGATCCGGATTATTTGGGCACTTTTACCATGAGACGGTTGGCAGCGCTTACGATGGAAGCGGGTTTGCAAGGAAGAGTGGCGATCAGCCACGCGTTCGCTCTTGGCGAAGTGCCTGCCGGTGAAGCGGCGGAATTGTCCGCTATTTTAGCCGAGGCCGGCATTACGATCATCACAAGCGCACCCCACAGCAGAACGCTGCCGCCGGTACCGCTTTTGCATGAGAAAGGGGTGGCTGTTGCGGCAGGCTGCGATAATATTTTTGATACTTGGCAGCCTTTCGGGAACGGAGACATTTTGGAACGGGCAGGCCGCTTAGCCGAACGCTTCCGTTGGATTGACGAATATTCCTTGTCGCAATCGCTCGGTTTCATTACTGGAGGAAAGACGCCGCTGGATCGAGACGGCAAACGTGCATGGCCTAATGTCGGAGATGAGGCTAGCGTGGTTCTGGTGGAGGCTACTTCCACGGCGGAGGCTGTCGCGAGAAGAGCTGAACGCAAGGCCGTCTTCTACCGCGGGACATTGGTGGCAGGAGGACTCCAGCCATGATCGATTTATTACTCGTTCATGGCGTCGTGATTACCATGGATCAAGATCGTCGCATTCTCGAGAATGGGGCTGTCGCGATCCACGATGGGAGAATTCTGGAGGTTGCTGACACCGAGCAATTACTTGCGAAGTATGAGGCGAAGAAAACAATCGATTGCAATCACCACTGTGTTCTGCCTGGCTTGATCGATGTCCATGGTCACGGCGGCCATTCCATGTTCAAGACAATCGCCATGGACAATATCAGTTTTTGGATGCCAATCATGACGCATACGTATAAGCACTTTGTAACGGATGAGTTCTGGTATTACGAAGGTAAGCTGAACGCGCTTGAACGTTTAAAAGCAGGGATCACGACAGGCGCCTGTGTGCTTGGTTCGATGCCTCGCTCCGACGATCCGATCTTTGCGCTTAATCATGCCAAAGCTTACTCCGAAGTTGGCATTCGGGAGATCGTTTGTACGGGCCCTTGCAATCCGCCGTGGCCGCATTCGTTCAGCCGCTGGGTGGATGGGAAGCGGGTAACCAGAGAAGTGACTTACGAAGAAGTGCTGCAAGGTGCCGAGTCGGTCATTGAAGCTTTGCATCATGCGCACGACGATCATATTCGTGCTTTCATCACGCCTTTTGTAATCGTTACTTCCGTGAACCCGTCAGCCCCGACGCCGCCGGATCAGTTATATGGCTTAACCGATCATGATCGTTATCAAGCGAAAAAAATTCGCGAGATCGCTCGGAAATATAACACTCGGATTCACTCGGATGCCTTCGGAGGCATGATTCATCTGGCGATTCAAGATAAGGAAAACGCTCTGCTTGGTCCAGATGTGCATCTGCAGCATTGCCGCGGCATTTCGTTTGATGAAGCGCGAATTTTGGCTGAAACAGGAACCAATGTGAGCTCAGCGCCAGGATTCGGACAAGTGAATGCGCGAACGCCCATTACGGAACTGATGGAGATGGGCGCAACGGTGGCGATTTCCACGGACGGTACCTCACCTGCAGCCAGCTTTGACATGTTTCAAGCGATGCGCAAGACGCAGATGATTCATCAAGCAGCTCTCAAAGATTACTATTATTTGCCGGCCGGCAAGCTGCTGGAGATGGTGACCATTGATGCCGCCCGCTGTGTAGGCTGGGATGATGAACTAGGCTCTTTGGAAGCTGGGAAAAAAGCGGATGTGATTACGGTCAACATGCGCCAGCCCCATTTGACACCTGAGTATATGTATGTGCACCGTTTGGTCCATCAGGCCGTGGGGAGCGACGTAGACAACGTTATCGTGAATGGGAAAATCGTGATGGAAGATCGCAAAGTGCTAACCGTTGATGAATTTTCGGCACTTGATGAAGCGAATGAAGAAGCGAAGCGGACGATTGAGCGTGCCGGACTGCAGAAATATATGGAACCGACCAAATATTTCTGGGGTCACTCAAGAGCTTATGTGGATGAGAAACGTTTTGATCCTGAGTTGCTGTAAGAGATTACAAATTTGACAGGGAGAAAGGGTGTAACCAACATGAGTATGACAACGACTTATTGGCTAACTAACGTTTGTTTGGAGAGCGGCTATCGCTATGAAAATGGAAGAATTGCAGGCACAGAAACGGAGATTTGCCACCTCCTTATTGAAGATGGGAAGATTGCGCAAATCGTGTCTGCTGACGCAAGCTTAGACAGCGATCTGCCTAAGCAAGACGCGAAGAAGCTGCTTCTGCTTCCAGCGTTCCGCGATATGCATATTCACATCGATAAAACGTATTACGGAGGGCCGTGGAAAGCTTGTTCCCCGCCCGTGAACATTTTTACTCGTTTAAAGGAAGAAGAGACGCTGCTGACAGAGCTGCTCCCAACGGCCAGGGAACGAGCGGAAGCAATGCTTGGACTGTTGCTGAAAAACGGGACGACCCACGTCCGCAGCCATTGCAATATCGATCCCTATATTGGCTTGAAAAATCTTGAAGCCACTCTGCAAGCTTTTGAAACTTATTCGGGCAAGCTGTCTGGCGAAATTGTAGCCTTCCCGCAGCACGGGCTGCTGCGCAGCAACGTTGTGGAGATGGCGCGCGAGGCGCTGCGAATGGGAGCGACATCCATGGGTGGCGTAGACCCGGCTTCGGTCGATCAGAACATTGAGAAATCGTTGAATACGATTATGGAATTGGCTGTAGAGGCTGATGCTGACGTGGACGTTCACATCCATGATCCGGGTCATTTAGGTATCTTCACATTCAAAAGGCTTGCCGCACTAACCGAGGAAGCGGGTTGGCAGGGGCGCGTAACCGTCAGTCATGCGCTAGGATTTGCTGACGTTCCGGTCGAGCTGCAAAGCGAAGTGGCCGAGTTGTTTGCTCAGCTGGGCATCGCGATCACCTCGACCGTGCCAATTAACCGAGCGACGATACCGATTCCGCTGCTCAAGCAAAAAGGCGTATCCGTCTCGCTTGGCGACGATAGCATTACAGATCATTGGTCCCCTTTCGGCCAAGGAGACAGTTTGGAAAGAGTCGGCCGTCTGGCGGAGCGATTCCGATGGAGTGATGAGCGCTCGCTAGCGCAGGCGCTCGGCTTTATTACAGGCGACAAGCTTCCGCTTTCTGCGGAAGGTGCCCGCGTCTGGCCAGCTGTTGGCGACGAAGCAAGCGCGGTGCTTGTTCACGCGAGTTGTTCGGCGGAAGCGGTAGCGCGGAGAGCCGAGCGTCAAGCGGTGTTATATCGCGGGAATGTCGTTTCCGGTTCGTTGTAATCACCAAAGGCATAGTTTTCTCTCATTCGGGAGAGGGCTATGCCTTTTTTTTATTGTGTGTTTCTCAAATCCTTGATCATATTTGTCATGCTGGTGAGGAACTAGTCAGGAATACACCGAAAATATCAATGAAAAGAGTGCTGCCAGTAGTGTAGGATGGAATTGAAATTAATCCCAAATAAAGAATTTAATGAGAATTTGATTGCCTGACTGATTTAGGAGGTGATTAAAGTGTAATACATAAAACTCGTTCTTAAATATCACTGGCGTAAGTTAATCAATTAAAAAGGGAGTGCACTTTCATGAAACAATGTCTAATTAGGTACGGATGGATAACGATATTGGTGCTTGTGTTAGTTGCATCCATCTCGCCATTCGCAGGAACTTCGACGTCGTACGCATCGGGAACACAATTTGCTCTGAGACTTATTAATGAACGCAGCTTAAAGGCGCTATCCGTCAGCGGATGGGATAAACAAGCGGAAGGTGCGCTAATTCAACAATTTCCGAATGTAGAAGGGGATTATCAGAAATGGTATCTCGAATATTTAGGAAACGGATATTATCATATCAGAAACGTAGGCAGTGGATATTTATTGGATGTTAGCGGAGTATCTTCCTATGATGGGGCCATTGTCATTCAATGGCCAGACAATAACGGGTGGAATCAACAGTGGGAAATTATCGGAACAGGTGAAAATGATCCGGTGAAAATTAAAAACCGAGGCAGCGGTAAATTGTTGGATATGTCGGGCCAATCGACATCCGATGGAGGGCAAGCCATTCAATGGTATGATAATGGCGGCCACAATCAGCACTGGTATTTATTATCATAACGAATACTCGTCAAACCTAATAAAACTGTCAAGGTAAGGTGGACTTGGCGGTTTTATTATTTTTTTAAGAAAAAGAAGTAAAGATTATATAAATACAAGTAAAGATTGTGAAACTAAATAATCTGAAAATTATTTATTATCTAAATAAGAAGACCATTCATTCGTAAAGGGGATTTTGCATGAAAGATACAATGTTAGCGCTTTCTTGGTCGTAGCTTGTTTGCATATTAAAAATAGTAAAGATATTGTAAATAGACGTAAAGAATGTGCAATGTTCTAAAGCTATTTTTTTCTATAATGCTAATAAGCCATTTTAAAGTAGTAGATAAACGATAGAAATAGGAGGGTTTATACAATGAAAAGAAAACTTATTCTCGGCGGCTTTCTCGCGATATCCCTTGTAGGTATGTCCGTGTTGGCCGGATGCTCCTCTTCACCAGATTCGACAACAGATAGCGGGAAAGCGGCTGAAGCGTCCCAAGCGGGCGGTACGCTGACCATCGCAAGAAAAGCAGATGCGAACAACCTGGATCCGCAGTTTATTACAAACATTCCTTCAGCGAACTACATTTATGGTAAAGTTTACGAAGGTCTGCTCATGACAGATAAAAATATGGAGTACAAGCCTTCTCTGGCATCAGAATGGAAACAGGTCGATGACTTAACTTGGGAGTTCAAGCTGCGTCAGGGTGTGAAGTTCCACGATGGCACGCCATTTACGGCAGATGCGGTTAAGAAGACTATGGAACGTGCTTTGGATCCAAAAGTTAATTCACCAAGAGCAAGCAATTTCTCCATGGTCAAAGAAGTGAAGGTTGTGGACGACTACAGGGTTCAATTCATTTTGTCTTATCCGTATGCTCCTATTCTGTCCATTCTTGCTAGCACCGAAGGCAGTATCCTTAGCCCGAAAGCTATTGCGGAACAAGCGGACAAGCTTTCCAAAAATCCAATTGGAACAGGTCCATTCAAATTCCAGTCTTGGACACCAGGACAAGAGATGGTTCTTGTCAAAAATGATACCTACTGGGGCGAGATTCCGAAAGTAGATAAAGTTGTTTACAAAGTAGTTCCAGAGGATACTACGCGTGTCGCCATGGTGGAATCTGGCGAAGTTCAGATTAGCGATCAATTGCCTGTAACCGAATTAGACCGCGTGAAAAATTCTTCTTCCATGACGCTGGCTCGCACTGAAGGGCTTGGGGTAGAATACATCGGTTTTAACACAAAGAAAAAACCGTTCGATGACCCGCGCGTTCGTCAAGCATTCTCCTATGCCATTGAAAAGGACTCCATTATCAAAGGCGTTTATAACGGCGTGGGCAGCAAAGCGATCTCCGCTCTTTCTCCTAAGATGATCGGATTTAACGCCAATTTGGCCGAATATACGTACAACATCAACAAAGCGAAAGAATTGCTTGCTGAGGCTGGTTTTCCAAATGGATTTAAAACATCTATTGTAACTGACGATAGAAAAGAGCGCATCAACCTGGCGGAAGTGGTTCAATCTCAGTTGAAAGGGATTGGCATCGACCTCGAAATCAAAGTGATGGAGTATGGTGCTTACCTAGATATTACTGGTAAAGGCGAACACAATCTGTTTATCGGTGGTTGGGGCAATGCGACCGGGGATGCGGATTATAATCAGTATAATGTGTTTCACAGCTCCTCCCATGGAAGCAAAGGCAATCTGGCTTTCTATACCAACGCGGAAGTGGATAAGCTAATTGAAGACGGCCGTCGTGAGAAAGATGTGGAGAAACGTAAAGAGATTTACGCGAAAGTACAAGATATCGAGATGAAAGACAGTCCGTTAATTCCAATTCGCACTATTGATCACGTAGCCGTAACAGCTAAAAATGTCAAAGGATTCTCGTTGAGTCCAATCGGATATCTGATGTTAAACGATGTTACCGTAAAGTAAGGGAGGTACAATGGAAACACAAAATCGCCGGTTCTACGGCAGCTTAAGCACATTTCAATGGTTTATTTTCCTGCTGGCCAATTCTGTCGCACTGCCTATCGTCATCGGTGGCATTTTTCACTTATCAATAGAGGAAGTTTCGGCGTTGATGCAGAGAACATTTTTGGTCGTTGGCTTGAGTTCCTTCATCCAAGGATGGTTAGGGCATCGGTATCCGATCGCAGACGGTCCTGCAGGTTCATGGGTCAGTGTGTTTGTGATATTAGCAGACGTAGCAGTCAGACAGGGGCAAAGCTTGAAGGAAACGCTGCAAATTTTGGAGGGTGGATTCCTTATTGCGGGTCTACTCCTCCTTATCCTTGGCTTGAGCGGATATTTCCACCGATTGCTGTTCCTGTTCACCCCTCTGGTTACCGGTTCTTTTCTTTTGATCTTAGCGCTTCAGCTTAGCGGTGTTTTCATGAAAGGAATGATCGCGTTACAAGGAGAATCATCCTTGCCCGATTATGGAACTGCAGCTATATCGTTTTGCGTTTTTATTCTCGTCATCCTTCTTTCGGTCAAAGGAAAAGGATGGATCAAAAACTATGCCGTGCTAATCGGAATCTTATCCGGGTGGCTGCTATATACGCTGCTCGGCAAAAGTTCGGCTTCCGTTAGTACGAACGAATCTTGGGTTAAGCTGCCGGAGTTGTTCGCATGGGGAAATCCGCATTTTAATGCCGGAATCGTGATCACGGCCATTCTGTTTACGTTTATTTTAGTCTCCAATACGATCGCTGCGGTTTCGGCTGTCAGTCAAGTCGTACCGGAAGCTCCGAGGAAATTAAAAGAAATGTTGAATCGCGGCGGAATAGCCGGCGGAATTTCTCACTTCTTGTGTGCTGTATTTTCGACAATTGGCGTCGTTCCCTTACCGGTATCCGCGGGCTTTATTCGACTAACCGAACAGACCCGGGTTCGCCCGTTTCTTGTGGCTTGTTTGGCCTTGTCGGGGATATCCCTGGTTCCGGTTATCGTGAATTTCTTGGCGCTGCTCCCAGGACCGATCGCTACGGCGGCATTACTGGCATCTTTTGTTCAAATGATCGGGATCGCGTTCCAGTCTATTCTAAGGGAAACGCTGGATCAACGCCGACTGACGATTCTAGGCATCACGCTATTGATTAGCATTGGGCTTATGTTTCTGCCGCCAACAGCATTCCAAGGACTTCCATCGATCTTGCAATATGTATTCAGCAATGGACTGCTTGTAGGCACGATGATTGTGATTTTGCTTGAACAACTATGGAAAGCTGATAAAGCATAAGCATATATCTATAAAAATTGTCGCTATCTAGCCTCAGAGCTGGAGAAGCGGCAATTTTTTGCGTTAGCAACGGTCAGTGCCACCGAGAACAACTAAATCTTATATTGCCCTTACATGCAACTTCTGCTAAGATGATCTGGACTTATTAAAATAATTTAATAAGTATTGGCGCTGTAGTGATATCCTCGATACAGGCGATGCTTATGATCGAAGGAGAAGGGGTGGCACGATGGCAACCATGTTTTTAGTTGTTATCTATTTGGCATTTATTAGCCTGGGAATTCCAGACTCATTGCTGGGATCGGCGTGGCCCGTGATACGACCCGACATCGGCGCTTCATTTGGCTTCGCGGGGATCTTGTCGATGATTGTGGCAGGAGGAACCATCGTATCCAGTCTGGCAAGCGGGCGTTTGGTTCAGCGAGTGGGGACGGGCAAAATTACCCTGATCAGTTGCTGCCTTACTGCAGGAGCGCTGCTGGGGTTCTCAATGGCGCCTTCAATGATTTGGCTTATCTTTTTAGCCGTTCCTCTTGGTCTGGGCGGAGGTGCGATTGACGCGGCGCTAAATCATTATGTAGCTGAAAATTATAAAGCCCATCACATGAACTGGCTGCACTGTTTTTGGGGTGTAGGCGCAACTCTCGGACCTATTATCATGTCCTTTTACATTGCTGAGCACAACTCCTGGAGAGATGGTTATTCAACGGTATCTATGATACAGTTCACACTCGCCATTGTATTGCTTGTTACGCTCCCTTTATGGAAACGTGTAGCTGCTATTAAGGAGACTGAGGGTCCAAACAGTGAGAATCCACAAGACCAGGTCGGAGAGCAGATACAACCGGCGGCTATTTCCAAAGCTAGTGTGCTTCAGATCAAAGGTGTTAAACCGACACTTATCGCTTTTTTGTTCTATTGCGGGGTAGAATCTACGGCAGGATTATGGGGAGCCAGCTATCTGGTTGGTGCAAGAAATATGACAGCCGAGACAGCGGCTGGGTGGATCTCTTTATACTATGGCGGAATAACGATTGGAAGACTGATTACAGGGTTTATTACTATGAAAGTCCACAATCGTGTGTTGATCCGGTGCGGTCAGATCATTGCCATTGCCGGTGGGGGGATGCTGTTGCTTCCGCTGCCTCAAATTTTCTTGGTTGGACTTATTCTGATTGGCATCGGGCTTGCTCCCATCTACCCTGGCCTGCTGCATGAAACGCCTGCACGCTTTGGTCGCGAAAATTCCGCCAAGCTAATGGGATTTCAGATGGCAGTCGCGTATACGGGATCCACGTTTTTACCACCGCTCTTTGGCTTGCTCGCTTCACAGATGACCATCAATTTGTTCCCTTTTATTGTGCTGGCTTTTATTGTTTTGATGATGTTGAGTACAGAGCAAGTAAACCGAATATTAAAATAAGGGCAATTCATTTAGCGAAGTTATTTGCTAAACGGATTGCCCCTTTTTTCTTTGCGATGTTGTCGTTACATCACAGTACTCTATGGTTCATCGTAAATTCCTCCGGAAATGATCAGACGACAATGCCAATACATGTTCATATTGCGAACCTCCCTGCTTTTAAAAAGTAAAGCCTATGCTCTTAATACCTCTTCGTGGCATCCTTTACCGGGAATTCAGATATTGCGTAAGATGACATATACCAATACTCCTGCGAGAAAAAGTGTTGAGACCAATGAGATTAACTTAAGGAAAGTTTCAACTCTTGATTTCATATCCGTACCTCTTTAATAGTTGATAAACGCAGGAAAATCGGCATTTATTCTTTTGTCCTGTAAACAACAAGGATGGAACTTCGTTGGAGTCCAGCATCATGTTTCCCTGTCTTAAAGATAGAGCCGTAGCATACGTTAATCACCTGATCATCCGATAGCTCAGTCAGAAATTGGTTAGCTCTCGACTCTGCGTAGGATGAATCCGTGTCTAAAAATTCTTTCACTTGAATCACTTTCAAAACCTCCTTTCATTAATAAATACATGAAATGTAAAAAAGGACGAAATAC
This sequence comes from Paenibacillus anseongensis, assembly GCF_009757995.1. NCBI lineage: Bacteria > Bacillati > Bacillota > Bacilli > Caryophanales > Paenibacillaceae > Paenibacillus > Paenibacillus anseongensis. The sequence goes on along the minus strand of NZ_WSEM01000003.1, from coordinate 3,874 downwards.
AACAAGACATTCCGATTTAGACGTGGAATGCCTTGCGTATTCCTCTGACCATACCACTGAAAGTAAACGCTGTCAATCAGGCATAGTTCTGATAGTTTAGCTGATAATGCCTAGTGGAATTGGCGGGTATTGCTAAACCAAATTCTTACACATGGTTGACGATTTCGATTTAATAATAATATAATTCCTAATGTTAGGATAAATAATATTATGGGTAAGAAGATAGATCATAATGGGGGGACTTTTAAAGTGGAAATAGGTGTAGATACATTTGTGGAAACAACGCCGGATGTTCATACTGGCAAAACGATAAGTCATGCGGAGAGATTGCGTGAGGTTGTCGAAGAAATCGCGCTTGCCGATCAGGTTGGGCTCGATATATTCGGAGTCGGCGAGCACCACCGTAAGGAATTTGGGGATTCCGCTAGTGTTGTAGTCTTGGCAGCCGGGGCGGCTGTGACCAAAAATATACGTTTAACCAGTTCGGTTACCGTGCTCTCGGCGGCCGATCCAGTCCGTGTATTTCAGGAGTTTGCAACGCTCGATGGCATTTCCAATGGACGTGCAGAAATCATTGTGGGTCGAGGCTCTATGGTCGATGCGTTTCCTTTGTTTGGTTACGATCTGAACGACTATGAAGAGCTTTTCGAGCAGAAATTGGAGCTATTACTGAAACTGAGGGACTCGGAGAAAGTATCCTGGAAAGGAGGGCACCGCCCCGCCTTTACGAATTTAGGTGTTTATCCGCGTCCGGTTCAGAGCCCTCTCCCCGTATGGATTGGCAGCGGGGGGAACCCGGAATCAGCCATACGCGCAGGCGTATTGGGATTGCCGCTTGTTTTGGCGATCATTGGCGGGAGCCCAGTGCAATTTGCTCCCATCGTGAAGCTCTATAAGGAAGCAGCTACGCGTGCAGGACATGATGCGTCAAAATTACCGGTAGCTGTACACTCGCTCGGTTTCGTTGCCGAAAGCACCTCGCTTGCCGTCGACAGGTATTTTCCACCTACTCAGGCATCCATGAATATGTTTGGTAAAGAGCGCGGATGGGGGCATTATAGCCGTGCACAGTTCGATGCTTCTCGCAGCCTGGAAGGTGCGCTATATGTAGGCGATCCCGAAACGGTGGCTAATAAAATTGTTTATATGAGTAAGCGATTAGGCTTCTCGCGGTTCTTCTTGCATTTACCCGTCGGCACTATGCCGCATGATGAAGTTCTGAAAGCCATTGAACTGCTGGGAACGGAAGTCGCACCGCGGGTTCGGGAACAGATTGCAAGAATGAAAGCCTAAGGGATGAAAGGAGCTTCCATCGTGGAGGCTTCTTTTTACTATCGAAATTTAAGTTAATAAAATATAATAAACGTACTAGGGGGTACCCAATAAGGTTTAGGAGGATAAGCTTATTATTGCGATAATTGCGTCAATTCTCGTGGGCATAGTGGCAGTAGAACATGTGTACATTCTTGTTCTGGAAATGTTTTTATGGACTAGTCCTCGCGGGATGAAAGCTTTTGGTATGACGAAGGAGCAGGCAGTGGCCACCAAATCGCTGGCTGCCAATCAAGGATTATACAATGGATTTTTGGCGGCTGGGCTCATTTGGGGATTTGTTCATCCAGATCCATTGATCGGGCGCTCCATTCAACTTTTTTTCCTTTGTTGTGTGATTGTTGCTGCCTTGTATGGCGGGGCAACCGCAAAAAGGTCGATTTTACTCGTGCAAGGTTTGCCGGCTGTAATCGCCTTGCTGTTTGTTCTCTTGTAAGACTATACAATGAAAAGGTCCTGTTAGCACGGGGCCTTTTTTGCTGCCCAGTATGCTTGGACGAATTAAGGGAATGAGCGGAAGAAAAGTTCTTTATAAAAGATTTCTACCTGTGCGGCAAACGGCACAAAGGATAAAATGAGTTTATCGCTAATGAGAAACGTGGTGAGTTTTTATGGAGATTATTACTTATGATCGTCTTGTCGCTGGACTTCGTGCTGCGGGTTGTGTTTTCGCAGAAGATGAGGCTCAAATGCTCATTTCGGCAGCTAGGTCGCCGATCGAGTTAGCCGAAATGGCGGATCAACGAGCTTTAGGTCATCCGCTAGAACACGTAATTGGTTGGATGGAGTTCTGCGGTCTTCGGATCGAGGTGGACCCTGGCGTCTTCATTCCCCGTCAACGTACAGAGTTTCTTGTTCGGCGGGCCACCGAAATTGCCAAAACAGGAGACGTCGTCGTTGATCTATGCTGTGGAACAGGCGCATTGGGGGCGGTTTTGGCTGCAGAGATGAAAGACATTGAGCTATATGCCGTGGATATCGATCCTAAAGCAGTGCAGTGCGCCCGCAGAAACATTAAAGCCGTGGGAGGTCATGTATTCGAAGGAGACATCTTTGAACCCCTACCCGTGACATTACGTAACCGTATTGATATTCTACTGGCAAACGTACCTTACGTACCAACCGAAGCAATTGAGCTGCTTCCCTCAGAAGCCCGTATCCATGAGGCACGCCTGGCGCTTGATGGGGGAGAGGACGGACTTGATGTGCTGCGGCGTGTTGCGCTTGAAGCTCCGCTTTGGCTGGTGCCTGGCGGACACCTGTTGGTTGAGGTCAGCGAGCGGCAGGCGCTGCAAGCCGTAGAGATTTTTGTTCGGAGCGGGTTGATTCCGACCGTGTCCAGATTCGAAGAATTAGATGCTACGGTTATCGTGGGAACGAGACTTATTTGACACAGAACATGTGTTCTGTTAATATTTTATCTATGAAAACACCACATGTCAAATTAATATCTTGGTCGGAATCTAATCTTGATTTGCTTCGTAAAATCAATGCCCCTGAGATGATGGAACACCTAGGTGGCTCTGAAACGGAGGAGCAGTTGCTAAAGCGCCACCAACGATATCTCGAGATCGGCGACAAGGGATCAGGTCGCATGTATAGCATTATACTGCTTCCAGACAATGAGACGGTAGGCAGCATTGGTTACTGGGATAGCAAGTGGAAAGAAGAGAGTATCTATGAGATTGGTTGGAGCGTCCTGCCTTCCTATCAAGGGAGAGGTATAGCGACCTCAGCGGTAATAGAGGCTGTCGGGAACGCCATTATGGAGAAGAAACATAAGTATATTCACGCTTTCCCATCTATTCATAACCCTGCATCGAACGCAGTTTGCGAGAAGCTTGGCTTTCAACTAATCAGTGACTGCGAGTTTGAATACCCTCCGGGGAACTTCATGCAGTGTAATGACTGGAGACTAGGGCTCGATGTATGAAAAAAGTTTTTAGACTAAAAGGTTGTAATAGTTTTAAATCCGTGGTATATTGCAAATCCGCCATTCAACGCGGATGAATAACGTGAGTAATTCATTTGGCTTCATTTAAAGAATAGACATGAAGTAGTCAGACAAATCAATTAAATAACATGTTGAAAACTTTAAGAATGGCTCGAAAAAAAACACTTGCAATTGAAATTCTTACATGGTATATTACTTCTCGCTGCTTCGGCAACGCGGTAGTGAACGAAAGAAATTGATCTTTGAAAACTGAACAACGAGTGAGTAAGCACAGTCGAGTAATCGACTATAAATGAGATTGTGAAATCTCGCTAGCAAGTCAATTGAGCTATTCAGCTTTTCTATTATGGAGAGTTTGATCCTGGCTCAGGACGAACGCTGGCGGCGTGCCTAATACATGCAAGTCGAGCGGAGCACTTCGGTGCTTAGCGGCGGACGGGTGAGTAACACGTAGGCAACCTGCCTATAAGACTGGGATAACTATCGGAAACGATAGCTAAGACCGGATAACTGGTTTTCTCGCATGAGGGAATCATGAAACACGGAGCAATCTGTGGCTTATAGATGGGCCTGCGGCGCATTAGCTAG